>NZ_JBGDUO010000024.1:0-542 GCF_046552235.1 Salmonella sp. SAL00670 | reverse complement strand
AATTTGAGAGACTCACGAACAACTTTCGTTGTTCTGTGTTTCAATTTTCAGCTTGATCCAGATTTTTAAAGAGCAAAACTTCGCAGTGAACCCTTTCAGGTACACTCTGAAGTATTTTTTCGTAAACACTCACGAGATGGTGGAGCTATGCGGGATCGAACCGCAGACCTCCTGCGTGCAAAGCAGGCGCTCTCCCAGCTGAGCTATAGCCCCATCGTGTAGTCAGAACCTCTTACCTTTGATTCGTTTCCGGGCGCGGCGTGGTGAAGCGAAGCATACTGAAGTATGCGAGCTTTGCCACAACAAAGCACGGGAGCGAATCTGGTAGGCCTGAGTGGACTTGAACCACCGACCTCACCCTTATCAGGGGTGCGCTCTAACCACCTGAGCTACAAGCCTGTAGAGGTTTTACTGCTCGTTTTTCATCAGACAATCTGTGTGAGCACTGCAAAGTACGCTTCTTTAAGGTAAGGAGGTGATCCAACCGCAGGTTCCCCTACGGTTACCTTGTTACGACTTCACCCCAGTCATGAATCACAAAG
>NZ_JBGDUO010000023.1:0-562 GCF_046552235.1 Salmonella sp. SAL00670 | reverse complement strand
GTGCTCCCACTGCTTGTACGTACACGGTTTCAGGTTCTTTTTCACTCCCCTCGCCGGGGTTCTTTTCGCCTTTCCCTCACGGTACTGGTTCACTATCGGTCAGTCAGGAGTATTTAGCCTTGGAGGATGGTCCCCCCATATTCAGACAGGATACCACGTGTCCCGCCCTACTCATCGAGCTCACAGCACATGCGCTTTTGTGTACGGGGCTGTCACCCTGTATCGCGCGCCTTTCCAGACGCTTCCACTAACACACATGCTGATTCAGGCTCTGGGCTCCTCCCCGTTCGCTCGCCGCTACTGGGGGAATCTCGGTTGATTTCTTTTCCTCGGGGTACTTAGATGTTTCAGTTCCCCCGGTTCGCCTCATTAACCTATGGATTCAGTTAATGATAGTGTGACGAGTCACACTGGGTTTCCCCATTCGGGTATCGCCGGTTATAACGGTTCATATCACCTTACCGGCGCTTATCGCAGATTAGCACGCCCTTCATCGCCTCTGACTGCCAGGGCATCCACCGTGTACGCTTAGTCGCTTAACCTCACAACCCGAAGATGTTTC
>NZ_JBGDUO010000022.1:0-730 GCF_046552235.1 Salmonella sp. SAL00670 | reverse complement strand
GTAATAGCTCACTGGTCGAGTCGGCCTGCGCGGAAGATGTAACGGGGCTAAACCATGCACCGAAGCTGCGGCAGCGACACTGTGTGTTGTTGGGTAGGGGAGCGTTCTGTAAGCCTGTGAAGGTGGCCTGTGAGGGTTGCTGGAGGTATCAGAAGTGCGAATGCTGACATAAGTAACGATAAAGCGGGTGAAAAGCCCGCTCGCCGGAAGACCAAGGGTTCCTGTCCAACGTTAATCGGGGCAGGGTGAGTCGACCCCTAAGGCGAGGCCGAAAGGCGTAGTCGATGGGAAACGGGTTAATATTCCCGTACTTGGTGTTACTGCGAAGGGGGGACGGAGAAGGCTATGTTGGCCGGGCGACGGTTGTCCCGGTTTAAGCGTGTAGGCTGGTTTTCCAGGCAAATCCGGAAAATCAAGGCTGAGGCGTGACGACGAGGCACTACGGTGCTGAAGCAACAAATGCCCTGCTTCCAGGAAAAGCCTCTAAGCATCAGGTAACATCAAATCGTACCCCAAACCGACACAGGTGGTCAGGTAGAGAATACCAAGGCGCTTGAGAGAACTCGGGTGAAGGAACTAGGCAAAATGGTGCCGTAACTTCGGGAGAAGGCACGCTGACACGTAGGTGAAGTGATTTACTCATGGAGCTGAAGTCAGTCGAAGATACCAGCTGGCTGCAACTGTTTATTAAAAACACAGCACTGTGCAAACACGAAAGTGGACGTATACG
>NZ_JBGDUO010000019.1:0-1378 GCF_046552235.1 Salmonella sp. SAL00670 | reverse complement strand
ACCTCGAAAGCCAGCTGAAGCAGCAGAACGCGGCGGACAAACTCGACCAGGTGCTGGCGGAAATCCCCCGCGTGCGCAAGGACCTCGGTTTTATCCCGCTGGTCACCCCGACCTCGCAGATTGTCGGCACCCAGGCGGTGCTCAACGTCCTGACGGGCGAGCGCTACAAAACCATCGCCAAAGAAACCGCCGGGATACTGAAGGGCGAGTACGGCCACACTCCGGTGCCGGTGAACGCGGCACTGCAGGCCCGTGTGCTGGAAGGGGCTGCCCCGGTGACCTGCCGCCCGGCGGACCTGCTGAAGCCGGAGCTGGCTGAACTGGAAGCGGACGTCAGGTGCCAGGCGCAGGAGAAGGGCATTCAGCTTGCGGGAAACGCCATTGACGACGTGCTCACCGTGGCGCTGTTCCCGCAAATCGGCCTCAAATTCCTCGAAAACCGCCACAACCCGGCGGCGTTTGAGCCGGTGCCGCAGGCGGAAACCGCGCAGCCGGTGGCAAAAGCAGAGAAGCCTGCCGCCTCCGGTATCTACACCGTGGAAGTGGAAGGCAAAGCCTTTGTGGTGAAGGTCAGCGACGGCGGCGATATCAGCCAGGTCTCCGCGTCTGCGCCGGTCGCGGCTCCGGCTTCGGCCAGCGCGGGCACTCCGGTTACCGCGCCGCTGGCGGGCAATATCTGGAAAGTGATAGCCACCGAAGGGCAGAGCGTAGCGGAAGGCGACGTGCTGCTGATTCTGGAAGCCATGAAGATGGAAACCGAAATCCGCGCCGCGCAGGCCGGGACGGTACGCGGTATCGCGGTGAAGTCCGGGGATGCGGTTTCCGTCGGCGACACCCTGATGACGCTGGCGTAAGGACGAGGAGCGGAAATGGAAAGTCTGAACGCCCTGCTTCAGGGCATGGGGCTGATGCACCTTGGCACAGGCCAGGCCATCATGCTGCTGGTCAGCCTGCTGCTGCTGTGGCTGGCAATTGCGAAGAAGTTCGAGCCGTTGTTGCTGCTGCCGATAGGCTTCGGCGGCCTGCTTTCCAACATCCCGGAAGCGGGTATGGCGCTGACCGCGCTGGAAAGCCTGCTGGCTCATCACGACGCCGGGCAGCTGGCGGTGATTGCCGCGAAGCTCAACTGCACGCCGGACGTGCACGCCATCAAGGAAGCATTAGCGCTGGCGCTGCCGTCGGTGCAGGGCCAGATGGAAAATCTGGCGGTGGACATGGGCTACACGCCGGGGGTGCTGGCGCTGTTCTATAAAGTGGCGATTGGCTCCGGTGTCGCGCCGCTGGTCATCTTTATGGGCGTGGGCGCGATGACCGACTTCGGCCCGCTGCTGGCCAACCCGCGCACCCTGCTGCTCGGCGCGGCGGCGCAGTTCGGCAT
>NZ_JBGDUO010000018.1:0-4354 GCF_046552235.1 Salmonella sp. SAL00670 | reverse complement strand
TCGTATTCAACGTGAGAAGTGTTGATGGTGATACCACGCGCTTTTTCTTCCGGCGCGTTATCGATCTGGTCGAATGCGCGAGCGGCACCGCCGTAGGTTTTAGCCAGTACGGTAGTAATGGCAGCGGTCAGCGTTGTTTTACCATGGTCAACGTGGCCGATAGTACCGACGTTAACGTGCGGTTTTGTACGTTCAAACTTTTCTTTAGACATCGATTGTCCCTCTAAGACACGGATAAATCGGTGATATCACCACATCAACCAGGCAACACGCCCGACTTGTTGAATGCTAATAAACAGAAGAGAAAAACAGGAAGGAGAAAAGAAGTGGTGCTGATAGGCAGATTCGAACTGCCGACCTCACCCTTACCAAGGGTGCGCTCTACCAACTGAGCTATAT
Source organism: Salmonella sp. SAL00670 (assembly GCF_046552235.1). Taxonomy (NCBI): domain Bacteria; kingdom Pseudomonadati; phylum Pseudomonadota; class Gammaproteobacteria; order Enterobacterales; family Enterobacteriaceae; genus Salmonella; species Salmonella sp. SAL00670. The sequence goes on along the minus strand of NZ_JBGDUO010000018.1, from coordinate 3,955 downwards.
CAGCACATCTTGGAGCGGGCAGCGGGAATCGAACCCGCATCATCAGCTTGGAAGGCTGAGGTAATAGCCATTATACGATGCCCGCATCCTGGAACTCGGCTACCTGATTTTCATTCTGCACTGAATATCGAGAGAAACTCTCTTTATTCGAGCCGGTAAGCGAACTTATCGTCTCGGGCTGCGCCATCGCGCGGCCGAAAATGGTGGTGGGGGAAGGATTCGAACCTTCGAAGTCTGTGACGGCAGATTTACAGTCTGCTCCCTTTGGCCGCTCGGGAACCCCACCGGACTTGATGGTGCCGACTACCGGAATCGAACTGGTGACCTACTGATTACAAGTCAGTTGCTCTACCTACTGAGCTAAGTCGGCATCAAGTAGCGCGCATTCTATGGAGACCTGCGTGCTCATGCAACTAAAAAATTGCATAAAATGTTCTATCGCTCACATTTTGCGCTATAAGAGACAAAAATGCTCTAATTTCAAACAAGAGAGCATAAATTTTCGGCATTTTACCGACCGTCTGACCAGGATACGACGCGGCATTTCAACGCTCCGTCGATAGAAAGCAATCTTCTGTATCTGGTATATTCGTCACATTGCTTCTCAGGGATAGCTTTCACAGCGAGATTTTTTCTTATTATTCCTCCCCATCTGGTGTTACCCTCCTGCCCATTGTCCAAATTAACTTAAATGTGACGTGCCGTTGCATGTCAGGGATGGCCCTCGTTCATCGCTGAACTGATGTAGCAATAGCAGCCAGAAACATGCTTATGAGTATAAAAGAGCAATCGTTAATGACGCCTTATCTACAGTTTGATCGCAGCCAGTGGGCTGCGCTTCGCGATTCTGTGCCGATGACCCTGACCGAGGATGAGATCGCGCAGTTAAAAGGCATTAATGAAGATTTATCGCTGGAAGAAGTTGCAGAAATATATTTACCTCTCTCCCGTTTGCTAAATTTCTATATCAGTTCAAATCTGCGTCGTCAGGCTGTCCTGGAACAGTTTCTGGGCACTAACGGCCAGCGAATCCCTTATATCATCAGTATCGCGGGCAGCGTCGCAGTGGGTAAAAGCACGACAGCACGCGTTCTGCAAGCGTTGCTGAGTCGCTGGCCGGAACACCGCCGTGTTGAATTGATTACCACAGACGGCTTCCTCCACCCAAACCAGGTGTTGAAAGAACGCGGGTTAATGAAGAAAAAGGGGTTCCCCGAATCGTATGATATGCACCGACTGGTGAAATTCGTTTCTGACCTCAAGTCGGGCGTACCGAACGTGACGGCGCCAGTCTATTCTCATTTGATTTACGATGTTATTCCTGAAGGGGATAAAACCGTCGCTCAGCCTGATATATTGATTCTTGAAGGTTTGAATGTTTTACAAAGCGGTATGGATTATCCTCACGATCCGCATCATGTATTTGTCTCTGATTTCGTTGATTTCTCTATTTACGTGGATGCGCCAGAAGAACTTCTTCAGACGTGGTATATCAATCGCTTCCTGAAATTCCGCGAAGGGGCGTTTACCGATCCTGACTCTTATTTCCACAATTATGCGAAATTATCTAAAGAAGAAGCTGTTAATACAGCAGCTTCGCTTTGGAAAGAAATTAACTGGTTGAATTTAAAACAAAATATTTTACCCACGCGAGAACGTGCCAGCCTTATTATGACTAAGAGCGCTAACCATGCGGTGGAACAGGTAAGATTGCGGAAATAACAGAAAAAAGGGGAGCACCGACTCCCCTTTTTTACTATTCGGCGCTTCGCAGCGATATTTCTCCGCCCATCCAGGGTTTAATCACGCCATCCTGTTCAAGCAATAATGCGCCTTGAGTATCAATGCCGCGAGAAATACCAAATATTTCTTTGTCACCAATAATTAGTTTTACCGGGCGATCAATAAAATTATCCAGTTTTTTCCAGCGCGAAAGATAAGGAGAAAGACCTTCTTGCTCAAAAAGCTCAAGCGCAGCACGTAGCTTATAAATCAGCTTTGCGGCCAGCATATTGCGGTCGAGCGTAATTCCGGCCTCTTGTAGTGTGATCCATCCCTGATTTATCACGTCCTCTTCTACGCGACGCATTGCCATGTTAATACCAGCGCCAATCACTATTTGTGCGGCATCGCCCGTTTTACCGGTTAACTCGACCAGAATACCCGCCAGTTTGCGGTCCAGTAGGTAAAGGTCGTTAGGCCACTTCACACGAACTTTATCTGCGCCCAGTTCACGCAGCACTTCCGCCATCACAATTCCAATGACCAGACTCAGGCCTATTGCCGCCGCAGGGCCCTGCTCCAGACGCCAGTACATTGAAAGATATAGATTCGCGCCAAACGGTGAGAACCATTTACGCCCGCGACGACCACGCCCCGCCTGTTGGTATTCTGCTACACAGGCATCGCCTGAGCGCAGCTCGCCAATTCGATCAAGTAAATACTGATTGGTTGAATCGATAACGGGCAATACCGCCACGTTTCCGCTATCCAGTTGGCTATGAATACGGTCAGCATCCAGTAACTGGATGGGTTCCGGTAAGCTATATCCTTTCCCGGGAACGGTAAATACATCTACTCCCCAGTCGCGTAATGTCTGGATATGTTTATTAATCGCCGCGCGGCTCATTCCCAGCCGTTCACCCAACTGCTCGCCTGAGTGAAACTCTCCGTCGGCAAGTAGTGAGATCAGCGTCAGGGGAACGGTAGTATCTTTCATGCAATGCTCTCCACAGCGTTCACCTCTCCGGACCGACCAATAAAGCGAACCTCAGGCTCCAGCCAGACATTAAATTTTTCACCCACTTTTTGCCGGACATGATGCGCCAGCGCCACCACATCTTTACTTGTCGCATCATTCGCATTAATCAATACCAGCGCCTGTTGGCGATGCACCGCAGCGCCGCCAATGGTGACGCCTTTCAACTGACATTGATCTATCAGCCAGCCTGCCGCCAGCTTTACTAAGCCGTCTGCCTGAGGGTAATGCGGCGCGTTGGGAAATCGTTCTAACAGTTCCATAGCGATATCGGCTGCGACAACGGGATTTTTAAAAAAGCTGCCCGCATTGCCATTCACTTTAGGATCCGGCAATTTTGTGGTGCGCATATGGCATACAGCATCAAACACCTGTTGCGCGGTGACCGTTTTCGGGTCCAGACGAGTAAGATCGCCATAGGTCAACACCGGCTGCCATTGCTTTGACAAACGCAGACCCACCGCGACGATCGCAACGCGATCCTGATATTCATTTTTGAAGATACTGTCACGATAGCCGAAACGGCATTCCGCCGCGGACAAACGCAGACGTTTTCCCGTTTCCAGTTCAACGCAGTCAACGTAGTCGCAGACGCGATGTAGTTCTACGCCATACGCGCCAATATTCTGTATAGGCGAGGAACCAACGCAGCCAGGGATGAGCGCCAGATTCTCCAGGCCGGGCATGTTGTTGTCCAGCGCGTAGCGAACCAGCTGATGCCAGTTTTCGCCTGCGCCGACGTGTAGGTGCCAGGCGTCCGCGGTTTCATTGACCTCAATGCCTTTCAGGCGGTTAAGGATCACGGTGCCGGCGTAATTTTCCAGAAACAGGACATTGCTTCCTTCACCCAGGATCATAACCGGCAGTCCCTCACGAGTTGCTTGCTGCCAGGCGCTCAGTAGTTGTTGTTCGTTTTCAGCGCATACGATGTGCTTTGCACAATGATCAATGCCGAAGGTATTCCAGGGTTTTAGGGAGTGGGTCATGGCTGCTTTCCTGATACTCAATCGGCAATAGTTTACCGTATCTGTGTTGGGAAGGCTTGTGGTTATAATGAGGGGAGATCGGCGCGTCCCTGTAGGCCGGATAAGGCGGAGCCGCCATCCGGCAGAAACAGACAAAAACAAAAGGCCCTGTCTTCCGACAGGGCCCTTCGTTTTATTTGATGCCTGGCAGTTCCCTACTCTCGCATGGGGA
>NZ_JBGDUO010000017.1:0-5915 GCF_046552235.1 Salmonella sp. SAL00670 | reverse complement strand
AACGCATACAGGCTTAACACCCGGATATCCGTGTGGTCGCGGCTCACCAGCTGACGCAGCAGCTCCCCGCCGCGGCGGTTATCCTCCGGGTCGGACGAGCGCGTCAGCGCCTCCGCGTAGCCCAGCGCCGCATCGCGGTTTTTCGGGTCCAGGCGGTAGGCGTTCGCATACGCCCCGGTGGCGGTACCGGCATTACCCAGTACCATACCGGTGCGCCCCAGCATGAGCCAGCCCTCAACATTGCCGGCATCATTCTGCAGGCGGGTGCGCAGCCCCAGCGCCAGCCGCGCCATCTCCTCTTCATTCAGCGGCTGCGCCTGCGGGTCCAGCGCCCGCGCCAGCAGCCCGGGCGTCTGCGCCGTTGCCTGCTGCCAGGCCCTCACCTGCGGATAGCTGCCGGTCTGTGAGTAACTGATGGCGGCCACGACCAGCGCAATAACCACGCCCGGCACGTAAACGCCCCACCCGGCGCGCGCGCCGCAAACCGGGGTGTCCGCCGGCAGCGGCTCCCGGCGCAGGCGCACCCGCCGGCGCGTGCGGGCGACGATTATCCACCCGCCCGCCACGATGGCGGCCAGCGGCAGCACCCACAGCAGCACCGTCAGCGGGGTCAGCGGCGGGTCGTAGGTGACGAAGTTGCCGTAGCGCGCCACCATGTAATCGATGATTTCCTGGCGGCTCTTCCCCTCCTGCATCAGGTCATACACCCTGCGGCGCATGTCGGTGGCTATCATCGCGTTCGAGTCCGCAATGCTGTTGTTCTGGCATTTCGGGCAGCGCAGCTGCTCCGTGAGCTGGCGGAACTGCTGCTCCTGCGCTTCATCTTTAAACGGCATCACGTCGGTGGTTGCCCGCGCTGACCCGGCGATAACCAGCGCCAGCATCAGCATCACCATGCCCGGTAACAGTCTCATTGCGCCGCCTCCCGGCTGTATCTGTCCCACAGCGGTTTCAGTTCACTCTCCCACACCCGGGCATTCAAATCGCCCGCATGGCGGTAGCGGATAATCCCCCTGCCGTCGATGAGGAAGGTTTCCGGCGCGCCGTACACGCCCAGGTCCAGCCCCAGCATCCCGTCGCTGTCCGATAAACTCAGCGCATACGGGTTGCCCAGTTCCTTTAACCAGGCCACCGCCTTCGCCCGGTCGTCCTTATAGTTCAGCCCGACCACCCGGATACCCTGCGCAGAAAGCTGGTTCAGGTACTGATGCTCGGCGCGGCAGGTCGGGCACCAGGTGGCCCAGACGTTAAGCAGCACCGGTTTCCCCTGCGTCAGCACCTCCGCCTGATAGTACTGACCCGGCGTCTCCAGCGATTCCAGGCGGAACGCCGGCACCGGCTTTCCGGTCAGTGCCGATTCGAGATTCGTCGGGTCATCCCCCTGCGCGTTGCGCGCCAGCTGCCACAGCAGCGCCGCGGCAATCAGCAGAAAAATCAGCAGCGGTAATAACAGTACGTTGCGTTTCATCCGGCCTCCGGCAATGGTTTACGGCGGCGGTAGCGCGGGTCCGCCAGGCACAGCAGCCCGCCCAGCGCCATCAGCAGCCCCCCGGCCCATATCCAGCGGACAAACGGTTTGTAATACAGGCGCACGGCCCACGCGCCGTTGTCCAGCTCCTCCCCGAGCGCGGCGTACAGGTCGCGGGTCAGCCCGCCGTCAATCGCCGCCTCGGTCATCACCATCCGGCTGGTGTTGTAGAGCCGTTTCTCCGCGTGCAGCACCGCCTCCGGCTCGCCGTGGCGCGTCACCCCGATGAGGGCCACCCCGCCGCGGTAGTTGGGGCCGGTGATGTCCCGCACCTCCCGGAAGGTGAAGCGGTAGTCGTGAATGGTCACGCTGTCGCCCGCCCGCATCCGCACGTCACGCTCCACGCTGTAATTCTGGCTGAAGGCGATGCCGGTAATCGTCACCGCCAGCCCGAGGTGCGCCGCCACCATTCCCCAGTAGCTGAGAGAGGTTTTCGTGCCGCGGGACACGCGCTGTACGGCTTCGGCCACCGCCAGCACCGCAATCCAGCAGGCCATCGCCATCCCCACCGCCGTCATGGCGATGATTTTATCTTCCAGCAGCCATGGCAAAAGTACCGACAGCACCAGGGTGGTGACAACGGCAGCCCACAGCAGTTTCCTGATGTTACGCGGCCGGTCCCGGCCCCAGCGCACCAGCGGCCCCACCCCCAGCAGCAGGGCAAAGGGGACCATCAGCCAGGTGAACATGGTGTTAAAGAACGGCTCCCCCACCGAAATGCTGCCCAGCCCCAGCTGTTTGTGCACCAGCGGCAGCAGGGTGCCCAGCAGCACCACCAGCATGGCGGCCATCAGCAGGACGTTGTTGCCGAGCAGCAGCGACTCGCGCGACCACAGCGTGTTGTTCACCCGCGAACGCACCCTGTGCCCGCGCACGGCGAACAGCAGCAGCGAGCCGCCGGTGACCAGCACCATAAAGGCGAGGATAAACATCCCGCGCGCCGGGTCGGAGGCGAAGGCGTGCACCGACACCAGCACCCCGGAGCGCACCAGGAAGGTGCCCAGCAGGCACAGCGAGAAGGCGCAGATGGACAGCAGCAGCGTCCACGCCTTAAAGCCGGCGCGCTGTTCGGTGACCGCCAGCGAGTGCAGCAGGGCGGTGCCCGCCAGCCACGGCATAAAGGAGGCGTTCTCCACCGGGTCCCAGAACCACCAGCCGCCCCAGCCCAGCTCGTAGTAGGCCCACGCCGAGCCGAGCACGATGCCCAGCGTCAGGAACACCCACGCCGCCAGCGTCCACGGGCGGGCAAAACGGGTGAACGCGCTGTCCAGACGCCCGCTCAGCAGCGCGGCGATGGCGAAGGCGAAGGCCACCGAGAAGCCGACATAGCCCATGTACAGCAGCGGCGGGTGGAAAATCAGCCCCGGGTCCTGCAGCAGCGGGTTCAGGTCGCGCCCCTCCACCGGAAAGGCCGGCAGCGTGCGGGCGAACGGGCCGGAAGTGAACAGGATGAACGCCAGAAAACCGGCGCAGACCATCCCCATCACCGCCAGCACCCGGGCGACGATATCCGCCGGCACCCGCCGGCTGAACACCGCCACCGCCAGGGTCCAGCCGCTCATCAGCAGCACCCACAGCAGCAGCGAGCCCTCGTGCGCCCCCCAGGTGGCGGCCACCCGGTACCACACCGGCAGCTGCGTGTTCGAGTTGCCGGCGACATAGGCCACGGTGAAGTCGTTAACCACAAAGGCGTGCACCAGCACGAAAAACGCGCCCGCCACGCAGATAAACAGCAGCCAGGCGAACACCCCGGCCGACGCCATCATCCGCGCGTCGCCGCGCGCCACGCCCCACAGCGGGTAAACGGACAGCAGCAGCGCCACGCCGAGCGCCAGGCACAGCAGCGCGTGGCCGTATTCAGGCATCATGATGAGGTGTCCTTATCAGCGCGTTGCGGGCGGCGGTGGTTTTCCTGCATCGCCTTTTCCACTTCCGGCGGGGTGTAGTTCTCGTCATGTTTGGCCAGCACCTCGTGCGCCAGGACGTGGTTGCCCTTCTCCAGGGTGCCCTGCACCACCACCCCCTGCCCCTCGCGGAACAGGTCCGGCAGTATCCCCTCATAGCTCACCGTCACCGACCCTTCGGCGTCGTAGAGGCTGAAGTTCACCTTCAGCGAGTCCGGGTCGCGCCTGACGCTGCCGGGCATCACCATCCCGCCGACACGCAGGCGCTGGCCCGCCGCCGGCAGCTGCTGCGTCTCGCGCTTGCCGTAGAGGATTTCGCCGGGGGTATAGAACAGGTCGATATTCGCGCGCAGCGCGTACAGGACCAGGGCGGTGGTCAGCCCCAGGCCCGCCAGCACCGCGCAGACCACCCATAGCCGGTTTTTACGTCGCAGGTTCACGCCACCTCCTGTTGCGCCTGTGCGGCACGCATCCGCGCCTCGCGCGCCCGCTGCAGCGCCACGCCGCGCAGAATGGCCCGGCGCTGCAGCACCGTGTGCAGCGCCAGCAGCGCCAGCGGCGCCACGGTCATCGCCACCGCCAGCCAGACAAAAAAGGCGTACCCGCCCATGGCGAAAAAATCGCTCCACGATGAAAATGCCGGACTCACCGGTGCCCCCTTTTCAGTATCAGTTCGCTCACCCACGGGCGGCGTTTTTCCATCAGTAAAATCAGGTTGCGCATCCGCATCAGCGAAAGCGTCATAAAGAGCAGCAGGAAGCCGGCGATGGCCCAGCGCAGCGGCGAGCGCATCGCCGGGTCGATACTCTGCTGCATCCGCGTCGAGCCCTGGTGCAGGGTGTTCCACCACTCGACGGAATAGTGGATAACCGGCAGGTTCACCACGCCGACCAGCACCAGAATGCCCGCCGCGCGCCCGGCCATCCGGCGGTCGTCAAAGGCGTGCCACAGGGCGATGACCCCGGCGTAGAGAAACAGCAGCACCAGCTCCGAGGTCAGGCGCGCGTCCCACACCCACCAGGTGCCCCACATCGGTTTGCCCCACGCCGCGCCGGTGACCAGCGCGATGAAGGTGTACACCGCCCCCACCGGCGCCATCGCCGCGACGGCAAGGCTGGCCATTTTCATCTGCCAGACCAGCCCGGTGAACGCCGCCACCGCCATCGCCGCATAGATACCCATCGACCAGATGGCCGCCGGGACATGCAGGTACATAATGCGGTAGCCCTCCCCCTGCTGGTAGTCCGCCGGGGCGAAACCAAAGCCCCGGACCCAGCCCGTGGCCAGCACAATGATGCCGGCTGCCGCCAGCCACGGCACAAGCCTGCCGCAAATCTGATACAGCCGGGGCGGCGCCGCCAGCTGATGAAGGGTTTTCCACATAGTCGTCACCTGACCTCCTGAAACCAGTAAAATGTCCGTCGCGCCGGGGCGCTACTGCACGCTGATGCGCAGCGCCGCCGCGGTGGCGAACGGGCTTAACGTCGCGCTGCCCGCCAGCAGCGCTCCCAGCACCGCCAGATAGCCGTCAGCGGGTAAATGCATCGATGCCGCGTCCATCGCCGCGGCGGCGAAAATCAGCACCGGGACACTCAGCGGCAGCACCAGAATGCCCAGCAGGACGCCGCCGCGCCGCAGCCCGGCCGTCAGCGCGACGCCCGGCGCGGCGAGAAACCCCAGCGCCGGCGTGCCGAGCAGCAGCGTCAGCGCCATGATTTTCCAGCCGTACACGTCCATCCCCAGCAGCAGCGCCACCAGCGGGGAGAGCATCATCAGCGGCAGGCCGGTCACCGCCCAGTGGGCCAGCACCTTCGCCAGCACCACCGCCGGCAGCGGCACCGGCAGCAGCATCAGCTGCTCCAGGCTGCCGTCCTGCAGGTCGTCGCGAAACAGCCGCTCCAGCGCCAGCAGCGAGGCCAGCAGCGCCGCCACCTGGATGATGCCCGGCGCGATACGCGCCAGCAGCTGCGGCTGCGGCCCGACGCTTAACGGAAACAGGGTGATGACCATCAGGAAGAACCACAGCGGGCCGGCGATGTCCGCGCCGTGGCGGAACGCCACGCGCAGTTCGAGACAGAAGACACGCCACATCACAGCCCCGTCCCCCCGCCGGTCAGCGCCAGGCGGCGGACGGTGTCCGCAGCCCCCGGCAGCGGCTGGTGGGTGGTGAGAATGACCATCCCGCCCTGCGCCGTGTGCGCCGCCATCCGCCGGGTGAGGCGCGCCACGCCGTTAACGTCAATGGCGGTGAACGGTTCGTCGAGCACCCACAGCGCGGCGCGGGTCAGCCACAGGCGGGCCAGCGCCACCCGGCGCTGCTGCCCGGCCGAGAGCCGGGCGACCGGCACGTCCTCAAATCCCGCCAGCCCGGCCTGCGCCAGCGCCTCCGGGAGACGCGCGCCGTCGCCGGGGTGGAAGAAGTGCAGGTTCTCCCGCGCCGTCAGGCGGGTTTTGATCCCCGGCTGGTGCCCTATCCACAGCAG
>NZ_JBGDUO010000016.1:0-12838 GCF_046552235.1 Salmonella sp. SAL00670 | reverse complement strand
ACCAGCGCCATATACGAGTACGCCGCCACCGCGATGGCCCCCAGCAGCTCCGGCGCCAGCTTGCCCGACAGGTAAATGGCCGTCGGACCGTCCGCGCCGCCGATAATGCCGATGGCCGCCGCCTGCGGCAGGGTGAAGGCAATCAGGCCGAAGTAGTTCAGCGTCAGCGCCCCCAGCACCGTGGCGAAGATGCCGAACTGCGCCGCCGCGCCGAGCAGCAGGGTGCGCGGGTTGGCCAGCAGCGGGCCGAAGTCGGTCATCGCGCCGACGCCCATAAAGATGACCAGCGGCGCGACGCCGGAGCCAATCGCCACTTTATAGAACAGCGCCAGCACCCCCGGCGTGTAGCCCATGTCCACCGCCAGGTTCTCCATCTGGCTCTGCACCGACGGCAGAGCAAGGGCCAGCGCTTCCTTGATGGCGTGCACGTCCGGCGTGCAGTTGAGCTTCGCGGCAATCACCGCCAGCTGCCCGGCGTCGTGATGCGCCAGCAGGCTTTCCAGCGCGGTCAGCGCCATACCCGCTTCCGGGATGTTGGAGAGCAGGCCGCCGAAGCCAATCGGCAGCAGCAGCAGCGGCTCGAACTTCTTCGCTATCGCCAGCCACAGCAGCAGCAGGCTCACCAGCAGCATGATGGCCTGGCCTGCGCCAAGGTGCATCAGCCCCATGCCCTGAAGCAGGGCGTTCAGACTTTCCATCGATTCCGTTCCTTACGCCAGCGTCATCAGGGTATCGCCCACGGAGACGGCGTCCCCGGACTTCACGGCGATACCGCGTACCGTCCCGGCCTGCGCGGCGCGGATTTCGGTTTCCATTTTCATGGCTTCCAGAATCAGCAGCACATCGCCTTCGGCCACCGTCTGGCCTTCAGCGGCAATCACCTTCCAGATGTTGCCCGCCAGCGGCGCGGTGACCGGGGTGCCTGCGCCTGCCGGAGCGGCAGCCTGAACCGGTGCGGAAGAGGCCGCCGGAACAGCCGTAGTAAGCTGGCTGATATCGCCGCCGTCGCTGACCTTCACCACAAAGGCCTTGCCTTCCACTTCGACGGTGTAGATACCGGAAGCTGCAGCTTTTGCCGGGGCAGCGGCAGGCTGCGCGGCTTCCGCCTGCGGTACCGGCTCAAACGCCGCCGGGTTGTGGCGGTTTTCAAGGAATTTGAGGCCGATTTGCGGGAACAGCGCCACGGTGAGCACGTCGTCGATGGCGTTTCCCGCCAGAGTGATGCCCTTCTCCTGCGCCTGGCGCCTGACGTCCGCTTCCAGTTCAGCCAGCTCCGGTCTCAGCAGGTCCGCCGGACGGCAGGTCACCGGAGCGCCCCCTTCCAGCACGCGGGCCTGTAACGCCGCGTTGACCGGCACCGGGGTGTGGCCGTATTCGCCTTTCAGAATGCCGGCGGTTTCTTTGGCGATGGTTTTGTAGCGTTCTCCGGTCAGGACGTTGAGCACCGCCTGAGTGCCGACAATCTGCGAGGTCGGGGTCACCAGCGGGATAAAGCCGAGGTCCTCGCGCACGCGGGGGATTTCCGCCAGCACCTGGTCGAGTTTGTCCGCCGCGTTCTGCTGCTTCAGCTGGCTTTCGAGGTTAGTGAGCATTCCGCCCGGCACCTGGGCCACCAGAATACGGCTGTCGTAGCCCTTCAGCTGGCCTTCAAAGGCGTGATACTTTTTGCGCACCTCGCGGAAGTACGCGGCGATATTTTCCAGCTTCAGGATATCCAGCCCGGTGTCGTGTTCCGTGCCGGCAAGCGTTGCCACCAGCGCTTCGGTGGCCGGGTGGCCGTAGGTGGCGCTCATGGAGGAAATCGCCGTGTCCACGCCGTCGACGCCCGCCTCGATAGCCTTCAGCAGGGCCATCTCCGCCATCCCGGTGGTGGCGTGACAGTGCAGGTGCAGGCGCACCTCAAAACGTTTTTTGATTTCGCTCACCAGCTCAAAAGCGGCCATCGGGGTGAGAATGCCGGACATATCCTTGATGGCAATCGAGTCAACGCCGGTTTCCAGCAGTTGCTCCGTTAAATCCAGCCAGGTCTGCAGGGTGTGCGCCGGACTGGTGGTATAGCTCAGCGTGCCCTGGGCGTGCGCGCCGTGGCTGCGTACCGCCTGTAATGCGGCTTTCATATTGCGCGGGTCGTTCATGGCGTCGAAGACGCGGAAGACGTCCATGCCGTTTTTCACCGCGCGTTCGACGAAGCGTTCCACCACGTCATCGGCGTAATGGCGATAGCCGAGCAGGTTCTGGCCGCGCAGCAGCATCTGCAGGGGAGTCTTCGGCATGGCTTTTTTGAGCTCGCGCAGGCGCAGCCACGGGTCCTCGCCGAGAAAGCGGATGCAGGCGTCAAAGGTGGCGCCGCCCCAGCATTCGAGGGAGCCGTAGCCCACGTCGTCGAGCGCGGCGGCAATCGGCAGCATATCGTCAAGGCGCAGACGGGTGGCGAAAAGGGACTGGTGGGCGTCACGCAGGACGACGTCGGTAATGGAAATGGTCATGGATCCCTCCGGGAATTAAGCGTTAAGGCGGTGATGGTGAATGGCGGCGGCAATCACCGGCTTTAAGCGGGTGAAGTCGTCCACGGGCGCGGCGGCGGCAGGTGCCAGTTTTGGCGCCGGAGCCGGTTCAGGGAAGAAACGGTTGACGGCGGCGGACATGCCGCGGATGGCGAAAATCAGCAGGAACAGAAACGCCAGCACGAACCCCATGCCGAGGAACATCAGAGTGAAGCCTTCACCTAATAGCACCGAACTATTCATAATAAAGTCTCAAATTTAATAATCTAAAATAGAAAAGTAATATCAGGCATTAATAGAATGGATAAAATACCGGTAGTAAAATCATACTAACGATAAAACAAACCAAACTAATCGCCAATCCGGGTTTTAAGAAATCTTTAAATTTAACATTCCCCGGGCCAATAATCATTGAGTTTGCTGGAATAGCCATTGGGGTACAAACAGCAACACTACTCGCAATAAAAACAGCAATAACAACTGCACGAGGGTCTGCGCCAATAGACTGTGCGATAGTCCATCCTACCGGGCATAACAACGTACATGCTGCAGTGTTACTCATTACTTGAGTCAAAGCCCATGTAAGTATCCACAATGACGCCATAATAATCATAACGCCAGAATCTCCGGTTACTGAAATAACGGCATTAGCAATCATTTCTCCAGCACCAGTAGAATTAAGCGCGGCACCTAAAGGCATCATAAACGCAAGCATGAAAACAGTTAGCGTTTCAAAAGAATTAAAAGTTTCCTTTTGTGTTAAAACGCCAGCGAATACAAGAATAATAGCCGCACAACATGCAATAATATGCATTGGAGGCAGAAACTTAATATAATCAGTTGCCACCATTCCAGCGATAGACAGAATAAAAACGGCTAAAGTTAAACTTCTATGCCAGGCCGGAATTTGGCTATAATCCATTTGAGAATCAGATTGTGTATTTCCATCACGATCTGCGATGAGTTTTGAACCGAAGAAATAGAGAAATATAGAGCATGCAATCAGCAAAGGAATACCAATTTTAGCGTATTCGAAAAATGGCACCGACAGACTTCCCTTACTAAAAGTTTCAATAGTATTTTTAGCAATCAGATTTCCTGGCGAACCGATAATAGAAATGTCAGCACCGATTGTTGCCCCAAAAACCAGAGGCATAAGAAGTTTAATAGGCTTAATCTGACTACTGGCGGCAATACCTAAAACAATAGGAATTAGCACAGCAACTGTTCCGCTATTAGAAACAAAGGCAGACATAACTCCACCAATAAGAAAAATCAATACACTAAGGCTTCTTTCTGTTTTAGCATATTTTAGTAAAATTTTACTTGATTGCCATGCCAAACCTGTTTTAAAAAATGCCGCACCGAGTACACACATGGCGACGATAAGAATAACATTCGCATTTACGATTGAAGCAAAAATATCCTTAGCATCGATAACACCGGTAAAATAAAGTGCCATTGGGACCATAAATGCAACTAATCCCATAGGAAGACGATCGCTAACAAAGATAATTATTGCAACCACTAAAACCAACAAAGTAATAATCGCTGGTGACATGTATACGTCCTTATATTATTAGGGTACAAAAACAACTCATTACAGTCATGAATACAACTGCAACAAGCATAAATCACATGTTATACTAAAATTACATCTAATTAATTTCTATTGAGAAAGAATACACTCACATAAATAACAACACTTACCCGACAAAGGCATAACATATTCTTACTGCTTTTGTTTCTGTTTAATCAAATAATTTCCTCTTAAAATCTGTCTGTGTATAATGCTACTTATATAAATGAAACTCATCCAATGCTAATAAGGTTGCAGCTTATGCAATATCGGCATCACCTCGAACTAACATGGCTCGAAGACTGTCTGGCTCTAAAAGAAACGTTAAATTTCTCAAAAGCGTCTGCCTCAAGATATGTGACTCAACCCGCATTTAGTCGTCGGATACAATCTCTCGAAGAATGGGTGGGTACGCCCCTTTTTGAAAGAAGTAAACGGGGAGTCACCCTTACCAAGGCCGGAGAAGTATTTACAGACCAGCTTCCCGAACTGATCCACTCCTTGTACACATTGAAAAGTGATACCCTTGAGGCCGCAGGTAATAAACAACCTAGTCTTGTTTTTTCAGCAACGCATGCTTTGTCTTTCTCTTTTGTACCGCATTTGTTAAAACAGAGTGATAAAATTGCAAAATTTGGTTCATTTCGTCTTTTATCTGACTCATTGAATGCGTGCGAAAAAATGATGCGGCAGGGAGATTCACAATTTTTGCTGTGTCACCATCACCCACATATGCATCTAAATTTAAATAAAAATAACTTTATGAGCATTCGTCTTGGGTTTGATACATTAATTCCATTCAGTAAACCAGACTCAGAAACGTTAAAACCGTTGTGGAATATAAATAATAAGATTCAATTCCCTTAACTTTCTTTTTCATCACAATCAGGTCTGGGAAGAATAATAGCAAATACAGCGTCTATTAACAGAATTACCCATAATATAAATGTTGCCTTTGTGGCCGATCTGGCAGCAACACTATTGGCAATGGTCAGATCTGGCGACGGTGTTGCCTGGATACCTCAAAGCCTTGCCAGGCAAGATATAGAGGCTAAAACTATTGTTACTGCAGCGGAAAAAGAAAGCAATTTATGGGTACCCATAGAAATAAGACTTTATAGACCAGCCAAGAGAATGCCTCCAGATGCCGAAGAGCTATGGGAAATTTTTGTTGAAGAACAAATATAATTATTTAATTGTAAAATGTTCTTTAATATAATCCTCAATGAATTTAATTAACGCTCTGGTTGCATATGATAAATATTTATCTTTCTTCCAGGCCAAACCAATCGTAACATAAGTCGGCTCAGTCATGGCCTTGGTTATTACTTTTTCGGCTTTAAGATCGACAGCGTCCAAAATGAAAGAAATTCCTTCATTTTTAGCAACCAGATCTATGTTGGTTTGAACCCTGTTTGATGATAGAAAAATATGTGTATGAATTCCTCGCTTTGTACATTCTTCAATAATCGTTTTTCTATGCCAGGAATCTTTTTTCATTAGTATCAATGGCTCATATTGTAGATCTTCCCAATCGATACTATCCTTTTTTGCCAGGGGATGTTTATCTGACATACATACCACGTGCTGCTGAGTCATTAATGGTACCGTAACTAATTCTTTTGGACAGTCATTAATAATAACAATAGCAAGATCCAGCTCTCCAGCAGAAAGTTTATCATGTAAACCAAAAGTCCCCTCTTCAACAAGAGAGAGTTCCATCTCTGGATAAATCTCTCGGAAATGCTTGAAGAGCGGTGAAAAAAGAAACAAACTTATCATCGGTGGGATCCCCAAAGTTACTATACCACCATTTTCATTACGATAATCTTTCATTTCCGCTACGCTATTTTTTAACGCAATAAGGATAGGTTCAATTTTTTGTAAGAAAAACATGCCCTCCTCAGTAAGGACAAGTTTATTTTTCTTTCTATCAAATAATGTCACCCCTAATTCAGTCTCTAACTTCTTAATAGCAATGGTGATATTAGGTTGAGAAACAAAATGCCGCTCAGCAACTCTGGTTAAGTTACCTAACAAAGAAGCGCTTACAAAATATTCTAATTGTCTAATTTCCATCTATTTTCCACTACTATAAATAAAATTTATCATTTAATAAAAATAACATATTTCCTTCCTACAATGAATACGAATATCATGAAAATGTGATCAATGGATAAAACAATGCAACATAGCACTGGAGGGAGTATGAGTCGTATATTAAATACAGAAATTATCATTCCGGTTATCGAAAAACTTGTAAAAAAAGCTTGTTATGAACTGGATGATAATCTCATGTGTTCTTTTCGTAAAGCATATGATAAAGAAGAGTCAAAGATCGGCAAGGAAACCATTAAGATATTAATTGATAATGGAGAGTATGCAAAAAAAGAACAACTTGCATGCTGCCATGATACCGGCACTTGTATCGTTATAATGGAAATTGGACAACATGTATGCTGGGAAGGTAAGCCGCTTAAAGATCAGGTGAACCAGGGTGTTCGCCAGGGCTATGAAAATGGATACTTAAGAAAATCCATGGTTGCAGATCCATTAGAACGTATTAATACTAATGATAATACTCCTGCGATTTTACATACTGAAATTGTTGATGGTGACCGAGTGACAATTACCGTTATGCCAAAGGGCGGCGGTAGCGAAAATATGGGAACTTTTAAAACATTGCTTCCCGGCGATGGTATTGATGGTATAAAAGATTTTGTTCTGGAAACTGTCCGTCGTGTAGGAGGCAATCCATGCCCTCCTTATATTATTGGTATCGGCGTTGGCGGTACAATGGATCACTGTTCGTGGATGGCTAAGAAAGCATTATTACGCCCTCTTGGTGAGTTCAATGCTAAACCACTTTATGCCCAGCTCGAAGCTGAATTATTAGAGGCCGTGAATAATACAGGGATCGGCCCTTTAGGTATGGGCGGGCGTATTACGGCGTTAGGCGTGCATGTCGATTACTATCCTTGCCATATCACTGCACTGCCAGTCGCAATCAATTTCCAATGTAATGCAAGCCGCCACGCTAGTGAAATCATTTAATACCTGGAGAAGCTATGATGGAATTAACATTACCATTGACTAAAGAGAAAGCGAAAACTCTTAAGGTCGGCGATATATTATTTCTCACTGGATTTGCTTACACCTGCCGTGACGCCGCGCATAAAAAAATCGAAGTAGCGCTTAGTAACGGAGAAAAATCACCGGTCGATTTTCAAAACCAAACGATTTACTATGCTGGCCCCTGCCCTGCCAGACCTGGTTTACCTATTGGCTCCAACGGTCCTACAACGGCCGCGCGTATGGACCCATTTGTAGAAATGATGTTTCAACAAGGGGCAACTGCGTTTCTTGGCAAAGGCGATCGTGCTGATTATGTCGCTGAGCTTTGTAAAAAATACGGTGGGGTTTCGCTACTCGGGATTGGAGGAGCGTCTGCAATTAATACAAAACATGTTAAATCAGTAGAAATTGTTGCCTACGAAGAATTAGGAACAGAATCCATTAAGAAGTTATATTTTGACCGCTATAGAGTCATTGTAGGAATTGATTCGGAAGGAAATACTCTCCAGAAGCAGGAAGTACCTAAGTACGCCAAATAATAATACATTAATATTGGTAATATCGGTCCGGTAGACTGTTACCGGACCGATATGTTTTCTATCCTGCGCTTCACCACAGGATAGAAAATAAACTTAGCCGCGACGGGCTTTTACCGCTGCCGACAACTGACGAAGCAGCGCATCGGTATCTTCCCAGCCAATACAGGCGTCAGTAATGCTTTTACCGTAGGTCAGCGGCTGACCGCTTTCCAGACTCTGGTTTCCTTCTACCAGATGACTCTCTACCATCACGCCAATAATCGCTTTTTCACCGCCCGCTATCTGCTGGCAGACATCGGCGCAAACCTCCATCTGCTTTTGAAATTGCTTACAGGAGTTGGCATGGCTGAAATCGATCATGACCTGCGGCGTCAGTCCCGCTTTGATGAGGCCTTCTTTCACCTCAGCAACATGCTGCGCGCTATAGTTTGGCGCTTTACCTCCGCGCAGAATGATATGGCAGTCGCCGTTGCCGCTGGTATTCACAATCGCCGAATGACCCCATTTAGTGACGGAGAGGAAGCAATGCGGCGCGCCGGCGGCGTTGATGGCGTCAATGGCGACTTTAATCGTGCCATCAGTACCATTTTTAAAACCGACCGGACAAGAGAGGCCAGACGCCAATTCGCGATGAACCTGGGATTCAGTAGTCCGCGCGCCAATGGCGCCCCAGCTCATCAGATCGGCCAGATATTGCGGCGTGATCATATCGAGGAATTCGCCGGCGGCAGGCAGGCCGCTGTCGTTAATATCCAGCAGCAGTTTGCGCGCAATACGCAGACCGTCGTTAATCTGGAAGCTGTTATCCATGTGCGGATCGTTAATCAGCCCTTTCCAGCCGACGGTGGTACGCGGTTTCTCAAAATAGACGCGCATGACAATTTCAAGCTCGCCTTGAAGCTCATCGCGTAGCGCCAGCAAACGGGCGGCATACTCTTTCGCCGCTGCCGGATCATGAATTGAACAAGGACCGATCACCACCAGCAGACGATCGTCATTGCCTTTGAGAATTTTATGAATGGCTTTGCGCGCGTGAGCAACGGTATTTGCTGCATTTTCCGTGGCGGGAAACTTTTCCAGCAGCGCGACCGGAGGTAATAACTCGTTGATTTCTTTAATGCGTAAATCGTCGTTCTGATAATTCATGTTTATTCCAGTGTTGCCGTACTTATCCCAATGAATGCAATCCCTCCAATCTATCTCTTCAATTAAATAGTGTAAACGGGCTTTTACACTTTGAACGGAATAATCCTGGAATTCAGGAAAAAAACGCACAAATGTAGCGAAAAATGGGATCTAACCTACACTTTTTAACTGTAACCACTCTGTTTATGAATTATTGCAAGATTCTCTGCTGCGTTAACCCGCGGCGGCGAACGCTTTTTATCCCTTATTTGAGGATTTGACTGACACGTGCACTGTTGGAAGAGGTTATCCGACATATCCACCATAACAGGAGCATCTTATGAAAATGACAAAACTGACTACGCTTTTACTCACCGCTACCCTCGGCCTTGCCAGCGGCGCAGCGTTAGCTGCTGAATCTAACGCGCAATCCAGTAATGGCCAGGCGAACTCGGCGGCAAATGCCGGTCAGGTTGCCCCGGACGCCCGCCAGAATGTAGCGCCGAATGATGTGAATAACAACGACATCAATACCAACGGCAATACTAACAGCACGATGCAGCATCCAGACGGTTCAACCATGAATCATGACGGAATGACCAAGGATGAAGAGCATAAAAATACCATGTGTAAAGACGGTCGCTGCCCGGATATTAATAAAAAAGTGGAAACCGGTAATGGCGTCAATAATGACGTGAATACCAAAACCGACGGTACCACACAGTAATGCAGAAAAAAGTCTGATAACGGGAGAGCTTTCGCTCTCCTTTTTATTTTGTCAGCGAAAAATCAGTATGATGTCTACAGTATTGATGAGAATAACAAAGGAATGACGTTATGGCGCACTCACACTCTCATGCCGATTCACACCTGCCGAAAGATAATAATGCTCGTCGCCTGCTTTTCGCCTTTATCGTCACTGCCGGATTTATGCTCCTTGAGGTGGTGGGCGGGATACTCTCCGGCTCTCTGGCGTTGTTGGCGGATGCGGGACATATGCTCACCGACGCGGCGGCCCTTCTCTTTGCGCTGCTGGCGGTTCAATTTTCCCGTCGTCCCCCGACTGTTCGCCACACTTTTGGCTGGCTAAGACTCACCACACTGGCGGCTTTTGTGAATGCCATTGCGTTGGTGGTCATTACCCTTCTCATTGTCTGGGAAGCGATAGAGCGCTTTTACACGCCACGTCCGGTGGCGGGCAATCTGATGATGGTAATTGCGGTTGCGGGTCTGCTGGCGAACCTGTTTGCGTTCTGGATACTCCATCGGGGAAGCGATGAAAAAAACCTGAACGTGCGCGCTGCCGCGCTACATGTGATGGGCGATTTGCTGGGTTCCGTCGGCGCAATAGTCGCCGCGTTGATCATTATCTGGACGGGCTGGACGCCAGCGGACCCGATTCTCTCTATTCTGGTTTCGGTACTGGTACTACGCAGCGCCTGGCGTTTGTTAAAAGATAGCGTCAACGAATTGCTGGAAGGCGCGCCGGTTTCGCTGGATATTAATGCCTTACAGCGCCATTTAAGCCGGGAAATCCCCGAAGTCCGCAACGTACACCATGTGCATGTCTGGATGGTCGGCGAAAAACCGGTCATGACATTGCACGCTCAGGTCATTCCGCCACACGACCATGATGCGCTGCTGGAACGTATCCAGGATTTCCTGATGCACGAATACCATATTGCGCACGCTACGATTCAGATGGAGTATCAAGTGTGTCACGGCCCGGACTGTCATCTGAATCAGACATCGTCCGGGCATGTTCATCACCATTAACGGGAAAGCGCGCGCGATCCTCGCTCCCGCGCGCTGTTTATCCACAGGCGACTACCGTTCACGGCGATAAATGTCAGGATCAGATATTCCAGCGACATCGCATAGACGCCCTGCAAAGCAAAAATCACCACACTGATCACGTTGATTACCACCCACAGGAGCCAGTTTTCGACATATTTGCGTGTCATCAGAATCATCGCCGCGATAGACAGCACCATCATGCAAGAGTCCCAGAACGGGAAAGCGTCCGGTTGCAGTACAGGCATTGTCACCTGTAACCCCAGCATCTGCATAATGGCGACGGCCACGCGCGTCAGGACGGCGAATACGGGATCGATATATCGCGTCATCAAACCGATAACTATCACACATATCGCCAGCCATGCCATTGCTTTTGGCAACGGCAGCCAGCGGATTTTAAGCTCGGCTTGATTATCCTTTGTTTGCCGCGACCACGCATACCAGCCATAAATATTGGCGGCAAAGAAAAAGAGTTGCAGCAACAGGCTGGCATAAAGCTGGATCTGAAAGAAAATAATCGCAAACAGGGTGACGTTAACCAGTCCAAAAAAGTAGTTGCTGATCTTCTCCAGACTGGCAAGCCAAATACAGAGCAGGCCGGCGATGGTTCCTACCGCTTCGATCCACGAGAGATCGTACCCGCCAGCGCCAATCGGAATATGAATCAGTATGTTGTGCGTACTAAAAAAATCCATTCTCTCCCCCAAAGATTTCCGTCTTTACGCCCGAAGTGTAGCCGCAAAATCCAGCATCCGGTTGAGCGGCAGTAATGCGCCCTCGCGTAGCGCCGCATCAACCTGTATTTCATGCGCCGCGCCTCCCTGCTCCAGCCCTTCAGCAATGGCTTTCAGGCCATTCATCGCCATCCACGGACAGTGCGCGCAGCTACGGCAGGTCGCCCCCTCGCCAGCCGTGGGCGCTTCAAGCAGTTCTTTTTCAGGCACCGCCTGCTGCATTTTGTAGAAGATGCCGCGATCGGTCGCCACGATAAGCTGTCTGTGCGGCAGCGTTTTTGCCGCCTTAATAAGCTGACTGGTGGAGCCCACCGCATCGGCCATCTCGACAATGGACTGCGGCGATTCAGGGTGAACCAGAAGAGCGGCATCGGGATAGATTTTTTTTAAACGGGTCAACGCCTGGGTTTTAAACTCGTCATGCACGATACACGCCCCTTGCCAACACAGTACATCGGCCCCGGTCTGTTTTTGCACGTAATTCCCCAGGTGTCTGTCCGGCGCCCAGATAATTTTTTCCCCCAAACTATCCAGATGCTCAATCAGTTCTACGGCGATACTGGAGGTCACAACCCAGTCCGCACGCGCTTTAACAGCAGCCGAGGTGTTAGCATAGACCACTACGGTTCTGTCAGGGTGCGCATCACAAAAAGCGCTAAATTCGTCTATTGGGCAGCCTAAATCCAGCGAACATTCCGCCGCCAGCGTAGGCATAAGAATGTTTTTTTCCGGGCTGAGGATTTTGGCGGTTTCCCCCATAAACCGTACGCCCGCTACCAGTAACGTGGATGCGGCGTGCTTCGCGCCGAAACGGGCCATTTCCAGCGAGTCGGAAATACAGCCGCCGGTTTCTTCTGCTAACTGTTGAATTTCCGGATCGGTGTAGTAGTGCGCCACCATGACGGCATTGCGCTCTTTGAGCAAACGCTTGATTTTCTCACGATAAAATTGCTTTTCATCGTCGTTCAACGGCGTTGGTTTCGGCGGGAACGGGTAGATTGCGGCTTGTGGGTCAAACATTACGCTCATCGTGGCTTCTCGTTTTACTGACTTAACGAAACAACCGAATGAAAGCGTAATAAACGCCACAATCGGTTAATTTGTTTTATATGCTAAACAAGATAGCTGATTCAATAAGGAAAGTCACAATAATTACGTAGCCCCGTATCTGATGGCGGCGTAACGTCTTATCTGGCCTACGTGAGCGGTGCCGTCTGTAGGCCTGATAAGCGCAGCGCATCAGGCAAGACCCGAACCTGCGGCAGGTGTTAAATCGCAGATAGCAAAAAGGCGCCGCCAGCGCCCTCTTTTACATTGGTGGGTCGTGCAGGATGACTCGCTTCGCTCGCCCTTCGGGCCGTCGCCGTAAACGGCTCCGTTGTCTCACTGCGTTCGACCCGAACCTGCGGCAGGTTCGAATCTTCCATATCGCAGATAGCAAAAAAGCGCCTTTAGGGCGCTTTTTTACATTGGTGGGTCGTGCAG
>NZ_JBGDUO010000015.1:0-26505 GCF_046552235.1 Salmonella sp. SAL00670 | reverse complement strand
AAGCCGGGCACCATCAAGCCGCACACCAAGTTCGAATCTGAAGTGTACATTCTGTCCAAAGATGAAGGCGGCCGTCATACTCCGTTCTTCAAAGGCTACCGTCCGCAGTTCTACTTCCGTACTACTGACGTGACTGGTACCATCGAACTGCCGGAAGGCGTAGAGATGGTAATGCCGGGCGACAACATCAAAATGGTTGTTACCCTGATCCACCCGATCGCAATGGACGACGGTCTGCGTTTCGCAATCCGTGAAGGCGGCCGTACTGTTGGCGCGGGCGTTGTTGCTAAAGTTCTGGGCTAATTACTCGTTAATTAGTTTTGAATTGAAGAGGGCGCTTCGGCGCCCTTTTTGTTGCCTGCTATTTAGCCGCTGTTATATTTATTAGCCTTTTTTAACGCTTCTCCCGTGGCGTAAATCGCTTTGTGCTATTGTAATCATAACCATTCTCATTTACACTTTGTGCGGAAATTGAACGGGAGCGATCATGTACGTTTGTTTGTGTAATGGTATAAGCGATAAAAAAATCCGCCAGGCTGTACGACAATTTCATCCGCAGTCATTTCAACAGTTGCGTAAATTTATTCCTGTGGGAAATCAATGTGGTAAGTGTATTCGCGCCGCGCGAGAAGTGATGCAGGATGAGTTAACGCAAATGCCGGAATTTAAAGAGATCGCCTGAGTCACACTCTTTTTTTTGACATCCCTGTAGCCCCATCTACGCTCTAGAGAGTGGAAGCGGAGGGACTATAAAATGAAAGGTGATGTTAAAATCATAAATTATCTCAATAAACTATTGGGAAATGAGCTTGTCGCAATTAATCAGTATTTTCTTCATGCCCGTATGTTCAAAAACTGGGGGCTGACCCGGCTTAATGATGTTGAGTACCATGAATCCATTGATGAGATGAAACACGCCGATAAGTATATTGAGCGTATTTTATTTCTGGAAGGCATACCGAACCTACAGGATCTGGGCAAGCTGGGCATCGGTGAAGATGTCGAAGAGATGCTACGATCGGATCTCCGGCTCGAACTGGAAGGCGCAAAAGATCTACGTGAGGCAATAGCCTATGCCGATAGCGTTCATGATTATGTCAGCCGGGATATGATGATTGAAATTCTTGCCGACGAGGAAGGCCACATCGACTGGCTGGAAACTGAGTTGGATTTGATTGCCAAACTTGGTATGCAAAATTATCTGCAATCACAAATTAAGGTTACCGATTAACCGTCTGGAAAGAAAACTTTCCAACCTGTTATGAAACCCGCCACCGCCAGCCATGGCCCAAAAGGTAGCGGGTTTATTAATGCCGATTTACCTCTCACCAGTAGCGCGACGCCAAACCCGCCACAAGCCAACATAGCGGCAAGGAAAACCAGTAACGGCAGTGTTTCCCAACAATGCCACGCCCCTAAGGCAGCGAGGTACTTGACGTCGCCATATCCAAGCCCCTCTTTCTGATAACGCAGGCGATAGCCCCAGTAAATTAACGCGAATCCGCCATAGCCGGCGATAGCGCCCCAAAGCGCATCCGGTAAACGCTCCGGCAGGCAAATCTGGTGATAAAGCAGACCACCCCACAGCAATGGACAAGTAAACCGGTCAGGTAGCAGACCGGTACGCGCGTCGTATATGCCAAGTAATAAAGAGAACGACGCATAAAAAATGAGAAAGGGGAGGGCAACAAACATAAGCAAATCCTCGTCAAGGCTTGTGCTCACCTTTGTAGATTTATGCGACAGCGGCAACGACGTATTGCCAGGTTTGCCTGATGCCTTCCAAAGAAAAGATGCGCGTTGCCATTCCATGCGTACCATCTGGAATCATGCTCGCATAAGAATAAAGCGCTTAATTTCTATCCGACACTTGCGTCAGGCTGAGATTTACGTATAATGCGCGGGCTTGTCGTAATTGACGGCAGGTTCGATTTGAACCTCGAATAGCCGATTTGGCTATTTAACAATGCTCCCAATCGGGGAGCTACGTAAGAACGGTTACACTCTCCCATCAATCGTAATGGGTGTGAGGAGTAATCATTTTCGTTTATAAAATAATTGGAGCTCTGGTCTCATGCAGAACCAAAGAATCCGTATCCGCCTGAAAGCGTTTGATCATCGTCTGATCGATCAATCAACCGCGGAAATCGTCGAGACTGCCAAGCGCACTGGTGCGCAGGTTCGCGGTCCGATCCCGCTGCCGACCCGCAAAGAGCGCTTTACCGTTCTGATCTCTCCGCACGTTAACAAAGATGCGCGCGATCAGTACGAAATTCGCACTCACAAGCGTCTGGTTGACATCGTTGAGCCAACCGAGAAAACCGTTGATGCTCTGATGCGTCTGGACCTGGCTGCCGGTGTAGACGTGCAGATCAGCCTGGGTTAATCAGGTCATCGAGCGATTGAGAGGTTGATACAATGATTGGTTTAGTCGGTAAAAAAGTGGGTATGACCCGCATCTTCACTGAAGATGGCGTCTCTATCCCAGTAACCGTAATCGAAGTTGAAGCAAACCGTGTTACTCAGGTTAAAGACCTGGCTAACGATGGCTACCGCGCTGTTCAGGTTACTACGGGTGCTAAAAAAGCTAACCGTGTCACCAAGCCGGAAGCGGGTCACTTTGCTAAAGCTGGCGTAGAAGCTGGCCGTGGTCTGTGGGAATTCCGTCTGGCTGAAGGCGAAGAATACACCGTAGGTCAGAGCATCAGCGTTGAACTGTTTGCTGACGTTAAAAAAGTTGACGTAACCGGTACCTCTAAAGGTAAAGGTTTCGCTGGTACCGTTAAGCGCTGGAACTTCCGTACCCAGGACGCTACTCACGGTAACTCCTTGTCTCACCGCGTTCCGGGTTCTATCGGTCAGAACCAGACTCCGGGCAAAGTGTTCAAAGGCAAGAAAATGGCAGGTCAGATGGGTAATGAGCGCGTAACCGTTCAGAGCCTTGACGTAGTACGCGTTGACGCTGAGCGCAACCTGCTGCTGGTTAAGGGTGGTGTTCCGGGTGCAACCGGTTGCGACCTGATCGTTAAACCAGCTGTGAAGGCGTAAGGGGATAGCAATGGAATTAGTATTGAAAGACGCGCAGAGCGCGCTGACTGTTTCCGAAACTACCTTCGGTCGTGATTTCAACGAAGCGCTGGTTCACCAGGTTGTTGTTGCTTATGCAGCTGGTGCTCGTCAGGGTACTCGTGCTCAGAAGACTCGTGCTGAAGTAACTGGTTCCGGTAAAAAACCGTGGCGCCAGAAAGGCACTGGCCGTGCGCGTTCAGGTTCTATCAAGAGCCCGATCTGGCGTTCCGGTGGCGTGACCTTCGCTGCTCGTCCGCAGGACCACAGTCAAAAAGTTAACAAGAAGATGTACCGCGGCGCGCTGAAAAGCATCCTGTCCGAACTGGTACGTCAGGATCGTCTGATCGTTGTCGAGAAGTTCTCTGTAGAAGCGCCGAAAACTAAGCTGCTGGCACAGAAACTGAAAGACATGGCTCTGGAAGATGTGCTGATCATCACCGGTGAGCTGGACGAGAACCTGTTCCTGGCCGCACGTAACCTGCACAAGGTTGACGTACGCGATGCGACTGGTATCGACCCGGTTAGCCTGATCGCCTTCGACAAAGTCGTAATGACTGCTGATGCTGTTAAGCAAGTTGAGGAGATGCTGGCATGATTCGTGAAGAACGTCTGCTGAAGGTGCTGCGCGCACCGCACGTTTCTGAAAAAGCGTCTACTGCGATGGAAAAAACCAACACCATCGTTCTCAAAGTTGCTAAAGACGCGACCAAAGCAGAAATCAAAGCTGCTGTGCAGAAACTGTTTGAAGTCGAAGTCGAAGTCGTTAACACCCTGGTAGTTAAAGGGAAAGTTAAACGTCACGGACAGCGTATCGGTCGTCGTAGCGACTGGAAAAAAGCTTACGTCACCCTGAAAGAAGGCCAGAATCTGGACTTCGTCGGCGGCGCTGAGTAAGTCGGAGGAGTAATACAATGGCAGTTGTTAAATGTAAACCGACATCTCCGGGTCGTCGCCACGTCGTTAAAGTGGTCAACCCAGAGCTGCACAAGGGCAAACCTTTTGCTCCGCTGGTTGAAAAAAACAGCAAATCCGGTGGTCGTAACAACAATGGCCGTATCACCACTCGTCATATCGGTGGTGGTCACAAACAGGCTTATCGTATTGTTGACTTCAAACGCAACAAAGACGGTATCCCGGCAGTTGTTGAACGTCTTGAGTACGATCCGAACCGTTCCGCGAACATCGCGCTGGTTCTGTACAAAGACGGCGAACGCCGTTACATCCTGGCCCCGAAAGGCCTGAAAGCTGGCGACCAGATTCAGTCTGGCGTTGATGCTGCAATCAAAGCAGGCAACACCCTGCCGATGCGCAATATCCCGGTTGGTTCTACCGTTCATAACGTAGAAATGAAACCAGGTAAAGGCGGTCAGCTGGCACGTTCCGCTGGTACTTACGTTCAGATCGTTGCTCGCGATGGCGCTTATGTCACCCTGCGTCTGCGTTCTGGTGAAATGCGTAAAGTCGAAGCAGACTGCCGTGCAACCCTGGGCGAAGTTGGCAATGCTGAGCATATGCTGCGCGTTCTGGGTAAAGCAGGTGCTGCACGCTGGCGTGGCGTTCGTCCTACCGTTCGCGGTACTGCGATGAACCCAGTAGACCACCCACATGGTGGTGGTGAAGGTCGTAACTTTGGTAAGCACCCGGTAACTCCGTGGGGCGTTCAGACCAAAGGTAAGAAGACCCGCAGCAACAAGCGTACTGATAAATTCATCGTACGTCGCCGTAGCAAATAATTTTAGAGGATAAGCCATGCCACGTTCTCTCAAGAAAGGTCCTTTTATTGACCTGCACTTGCTGAAGAAGGTAGAGAAAGCGGTGGAAAGCGGAGACAAGAAGCCCCTGCGCACCTGGTCCCGTCGTTCAACGATCTTTCCTAACATGATCGGTTTGACCATCGCTGTCCATAATGGTCGTCAGCACGTTCCGGTATTTGTTTCCGACGAAATGGTCGGTCACAAACTGGGTGAATTCGCACCGACTCGTACTTATCGCGGCCACGCTGCTGATAAAAAAGCGAAGAAGAAATAAGGTAGGAGGAAGAGATGGAAACTATCGCTAAACATCGCCATGCTCGTTCTTCTGCTCAGAAGGTTCGCCTTGTTGCTGACCTGATTCGCGGTAAGAAAGTGTCGCAGGCTCTGGATATTCTGACCTACACCAACAAGAAAGCGGCTGTACTGGTCAAGAAAGTTCTGGAATCTGCCATTGCTAACGCTGAACACAACGATGGCGCTGACATTGACGATCTGAAAGTTACGAAAATTTTCGTAGACGAAGGCCCGAGCATGAAGCGCATTATGCCGCGTGCAAAAGGTCGTGCAGATCGCATCCTGAAGCGCACCAGCCACATCACTGTGGTTGTGTCCGATCGCTGAGACTCTGGAGACTAGCAATGGGTCAGAAAGTACATCCTAATGGTATTCGCCTGGGTATTGTAAAACCATGGAACTCTACCTGGTTTGCGAACACCAAAGAATTCGCTGACAACCTGGACAGCGATTTTAAAGTACGTCAGTACCTGACGAAGGAACTGGCTAAAGCGTCTGTATCTCGTATCGTTATCGAGCGTCCGGCTAAGAGCATCCGTGTGACTATTCACACCGCTCGCCCGGGTATCGTTATCGGTAAAAAAGGTGAAGACGTAGAAAAACTGCGTAAGGTCGTAGCGGATATCGCTGGCGTTCCTGCACAGATCAACATCGCCGAAGTTCGTAAACCTGAACTGGACGCTAAACTGGTTGCTGACAGCATCACTTCTCAGCTGGAACGTCGCGTTATGTTCCGTCGTGCGATGAAGCGTGCTGTACAGAACGCCATGCGTCTGGGCGCTAAAGGTATCAAAGTTGAAGTTAGCGGCCGTCTGGGCGGCGCGGAAATCGCACGTACCGAATGGTACCGCGAAGGTCGCGTACCGCTGCACACTCTGCGTGCTGACATCGACTACAACACCTCTGAAGCGCACACCACTTATGGTGTAATCGGCGTTAAAGTGTGGATCTTCAAAGGCGAGATCCTGGGTGGTATGGCTGCTGTTGAACAACCGGAAAAACCGGCTGCTCAACCGAAAAAGCAGCAGCGTAAAGGCCGTAAATAAGGAGCGTCGCTGATGTTACAACCAAAGCGTACAAAATTCCGTAAAATGCACAAAGGCCGCAACCGTGGTCTGGCTGCAGGCGCGGATGTTAGCTTCGGCAGCTTCGGCCTGAAAGCTGTTGGCCGTGGTCGTCTGACTGCCCGTCAGATCGAAGCAGCACGTCGTGCTATGACCCGTGCAGTTAAGCGTCAAGGTAAGATCTGGATCCGTGTATTCCCGGACAAACCGATCACTGAAAAGCCGCTGGCAGTGCGTATGGGTAAAGGTAAAGGTAACGTGGAGTATTGGGTTGCCTTGATTCAGCCGGGTAAAGTCCTGTATGAAATGGACGGCGTACCGGAAGAGCTGGCCCGTGAAGCATTCAAGCTGGCAGCAGCGAAACTGCCGATTAAAACCACCTTTGTAACTAAGACGGTGATGTAATGAAAGCAAAAGAGCTGCGTGAGAAGAGCGTTGAAGAGCTGAACACCGAGCTACTGAACCTGCTGCGTGAGCAGTTCAACCTGCGTATGCAGGCTGCAAGTGGCCAGCTGCAACAGTCTCACCTGTTGAAGCAAGTGCGTCGTGATGTCGCACGCGTTAAGACTTTACTGACTGAGAAGGCGGGTGCGTAATGACCGATAAAATCCGTACTCTGCAAGGTCGCGTGGTTAGCGACAAAATGGAGAAATCCATTGTTGTTGCTATCGAACGTTTTGTGAAACACCCGATCTACGGTAAATTCATCAAGCGTACGACCAAAATGCACGTACATGACGAGAACAACGAATGCGGTATCGGCGACGTGGTTGAAATCCGCGAATGCCGTCCGCTGTCCAAGACCAAATCCTGGACTCTGGTTCGCGTTGTAGAGAAAGCGGTTCTGTAATACAGTACGCATTCTCAACGAATAAACGGCTCAGCGATGGGCCGTTTATTTTTTCTACCCATATCTGATTTGCGGTGTTATAATGCCGCGCCCTCGATATGGGGTTTTTTTAACGACCTGATTTTCGGGTCTCAGTAGTAGTTGACATTAGCGGAGCACTAAAATGATCCAAGAACAGACTATGCTGAACGTCGCCGACAACTCCGGTGCACGTCGCGTAATGTGTATCAAGGTTCTGGGTGGCTCGCACCGTCGCTACGCAGGCGTAGGCGACATCATTAAGATCACCATCAAAGAAGCGATTCCGCGTGGTAAGGTCAAAAAAGGTGATGTGCTGAAGGCGGTAGTGGTGCGCACCAAGAAGGGTGTTCGTCGCCCGGACGGTTCTGTCATTCGCTTCGATGGTAATGCATGCGTTATTTTAAACAATAACAGCGAGCAGCCTATCGGTACGCGTATTTTTGGGCCGGTAACTCGTGAACTTCGTAACGAGAAGTTCATGAAAATTATCTCTCTGGCACCAGAAGTACTCTAAGGAGCGAATCATGGCAGCGAAAATCCGTCGTGATGACGAAGTTATCGTGTTAACCGGTAAAGATAAAGGTAAACGCGGTAAAGTTAAGAATGTCCTGTCTTCCGGCAAGGTCATTGTTGAAGGTATCAACCTGGTTAAGAAACACCAGAAGCCGGTTCCGGCTCTGAACCAACCGGGCGGCATCGTTGAAAAAGAAGCTGCAATTCAGGTTTCTAACGTTGCAATCTTCAATGCGGCAACCGGCAAGGCTGACCGTGTAGGCTTTAGATTCGAAGACGGCAAAAAAGTCCGTTTCTTCAAGTCTAACAGCGAAACTATCAAGTAATTTGGAGTAGTACGATGGCGAAACTGCATGATTACTACAAAGACGAAGTAGTTAACAAACTCATGACTGAGTTTAACTACAATTCTGTCATGCAAGTCCCTCGGGTCGAGAAGATCACCCTGAACATGGGTGTTGGTGAAGCGATCGCTGACAAGAAACTGCTGGATAACGCAGCAGCAGACCTGACAGCAATCTCCGGTCAAAAACCGTTGATCACCAAAGCACGCAAATCTGTTGCAGGCTTCAAAATCCGTCAGGGCTATCCGATCGGCTGTAAAGTAACTCTGCGTGGCGAACGCATGTGGGAGTTCTTTGAGCGCCTGATCACTATTGCTGTTCCTCGTATCCGTGACTTCCGTGGCTTGTCCGCTAAGTCATTCGACGGTCGTGGTAACTACAGCATGGGTGTCCGTGAGCAGATCATCTTCCCAGAAATCGACTACGATAAAGTCGACCGCGTTCGTGGTTTGGATATTACCATTACCACTACTGCGAAATCTGACGAAGAAGGCCGTGCTCTGCTGGCTGCCTTTGACTTCCCGTTCCGCAAGTAAGGTAGGGTTACTAAATGGCTAAGCAATCAATGAAAGCACGCGAAGTAAAACGCGTAGCTTTAGCTGATAAATACTTCGCGAAACGCGCTGAACTGAAAGCGATCATCTCTGATGTGAACGCAACCGACGAAGATCGTTGGAATGCGGTTCTTAAGCTGCAGACTCTGCCGCGTGATTCCAGCCCGTCACGTCAGCGTAACCGCTGCCGTCAAACTGGTCGTCCGCACGCTTTCCTGCGGAAGTTCGGGTTGAGCCGTATTAAGGTCCGTGAAGCCGCTATGCGCGGTGAAATTCCGGGTCTGAAAAAGGCTAGCTGGTAATTGTCACCAATTGAATCACGGGAGTAAAGACAGATGAGCATGCAAGATCCGATCGCGGATATGCTGACCCGTATCCGTAACGGTCAGGCCGCGAACAAAGCTGCGGTCACCATGCCTTCCTCCAAGCTGAAAGTGGCAATTGCCAACGTGCTGAAGGAAGAAGGTTTTATTGAAGATTTTAAAGTTGAAGGCGACACCAAGCCGGAACTGGAACTGACTCTTAAGTATTTCCAGGGTAAAGCTGTTGTAGAAAGCATTCAGCGTGTCAGCCGCCCAGGTCTGCGCATCTACAAACGTAAAGATGAGCTGCCGAAAGTTATGGCCGGTCTGGGTATCGCAGTTGTTTCTACCTCTAAAGGTGTTATGACTGATCGTGCAGCGCGCCAGGCTGGTCTTGGTGGCGAAATTATCTGCTACGTAGCCTAATCGGAGGAAAAAATGTCTCGTGTTGCTAAAGCACCGGTCGTTGTTCCTGCCGGCGTTGATGTCAAAATCAACGGTCAGGTTATTACGATCAAAGGTAAAAACGGCGAGCTGACTCGTACTCTCAACGATGCTGTTGAAGTTAAACATGCAGATAATGCACTGACCTTCGGTCCGCGTGATGGTTACGCAGACGGTTGGGCACAGGCTGGTACCGCGCGTGCCCTGCTGAACTCAATGGTTATCGGTGTTACCGAAGGCTTCACTAAGAAGCTGCAGCTGGTTGGTGTAGGTTATCGTGCAGCGGTTAAAGGGAATGTAGTAAACCTGTCTTTAGGTTTCTCTCACCCGGTTGACCATCAGCTGCCGGCAGGTATCACTGCTGAATGTCCGACTCAAACTGAAATCGTGCTGAAAGGCGCTGATAAGCAGGTGATCGGCCAGGTTGCAGCAGATCTGCGCGCCTACCGTCGTCCTGAGCCTTACAAAGGCAAGGGTGTTCGTTACGCCGACGAAGTCGTGCGTACCAAAGAGGCTAAGAAGAAGTAAGGTAACACTATGGATAAGAAATCTGCTCGTATCCGTCGTGCGACCCGCGCACGCCGCAAGCTCAAAGAGCTGGGCGCAACTCGCCTGGTGGTACATCGTACCCCGCGTCATATTTACGCACAGGTAATTGCACCGAACGGTTCTGAAGTTCTGGTAGCTGCTTCTACTGTAGAAAAAGCTATCGCTGAACAACTGAAGTACACCGGTAACAAAGACGCGGCTGCAGCTGTGGGTAAAGCTGTCGCTGAACGCGCTCTGGAAAAAGGCATCAAAGATGTGTCCTTTGACCGTTCCGGGTTCCAATATCATGGTCGTGTCCAGGCACTGGCAGATGCTGCCCGTGAAGCTGGCCTTCAGTTCTAAGGTAGAGGTGTAAGATGGCTCACATCGAAAAACAAGCTGGCGAACTGCAGGAAAAGCTGATCGCGGTAAACCGCGTATCTAAAACCGTTAAAGGTGGTCGTATTTTCTCCTTCACAGCTCTGACTGTAGTAGGCGATGGTAACGGTCGCGTAGGTTTTGGTTACGGTAAAGCGCGTGAAGTTCCAGCAGCGATCCAGAAAGCGATGGAAAAAGCCCGTCGCAATATGATTAACGTCGCGCTGAACAACGGCACCCTGCAGCACCCGGTTAAAGGTGTTCACACGGGGTCTCGTGTATTCATGCAGCCAGCTTCCGAAGGTACCGGTATCATCGCCGGTGGTGCAATGCGCGCCGTTCTGGAAGTTGCTGGGGTTCATAACGTTCTGGCTAAAGCATACGGTTCCACCAACCCGATCAACGTGGTTCGTGCAACTATTGATGGCCTGGAAAATATGAATTCTCCAGAAATGGTCGCTGCCAAGCGTGGTAAATCCGTTGAAGAAATTCTGGGGAAATAAACCATGGCAAAGACTATTAAAATTACTCAAACCCGCAGTGCAATCGGTCGTCTGCCGAAACACAAGGCAACGCTGCTTGGCCTGGGTCTGCGTCGTATTGGCCACACCGTAGAGCGCGAGGATACTCCTGCTGTTCGTGGTATGGTCAACGCGGTTTCCTTCATGGTTAAAGTTGAGGAGTAAGAGATGCGTTTAAATACTCTGTCTCCGGCCGAAGGCTCCAAAAAGGCGGGTAAACGCCTGGGTCGTGGTATCGGTTCTGGCCTCGGTAAAACCGGTGGTCGTGGTCACAAAGGTCAGAAGTCTCGTTCTGGCGGTGGCGTACGTCGCGGTTTCGAGGGTGGTCAGATGCCTCTGTACCGTCGTCTGCCGAAATTCGGCTTCACTTCTCGCAAAGCAGCGATTACAGCCGAAGTTCGTCTGTCTGACCTGGCGAAAGTAGAAGGCGGCGTTGTAGACCTGAACACGCTGAAAGCGGCAAACATTATCGGTATCCAGATCGAGTTCGCGAAAGTGATCCTGGCTGGCGAAGTCACTACTCCGGTAACTGTTCGTGGCCTGCGTGTTACTAAAGGCGCTCGTGCTGCTATCGAAGCTGCTGGCGGTAAAATCGAGGAATAAGTAGCAGATGGCTAAACAACCGGGATTAGATTTTCAAAGTGCCAAAGGTGGCTTAGGTGAGCTGAAACGCAGACTGCTGTTTGTTATCGGCGCGCTGATTGTGTTCCGTATTGGCTCTTTTATTCCGATCCCTGGTATTGATGCCGCTGTACTTGCCAAACTGCTTGAGCAACAGCGAGGCACCATCATTGAAATGTTTAACATGTTCTCTGGTGGTGCTCTCAGCCGTGCTTCTATCTTTGCCCTGGGGATCATGCCGTATATTTCGGCGTCGATCATTATCCAGCTGTTGACGGTGGTTCATCCAACGCTGGCAGAAATTAAGAAAGAAGGGGAGTCTGGTCGTCGTAAGATCAGCCAGTACACCCGTTACGGTACTCTGGTGCTGGCGATATTCCAGTCGATCGGTATTGCTACCGGTTTGCCGAATATGCCTGGTATGCAGGGCCTGGTGATGAATCCAGGCTTTGCATTCTATTTCACCGCTGTTGTAAGTCTGGTTACAGGGACGATGTTCCTGATGTGGCTCGGCGAACAGATTACTGAGCGCGGTATCGGTAACGGTATCTCAATCATCATCTTCGCTGGTATCGTTGCGGGACTCCCGCCAGCCATTGCCCATACTATCGAGCAAGCGCGTCAAGGCGACCTGCACTTCCTCGTGTTGCTGTTGGTTGCAGTATTAGTATTTGCAGTGACGTTCTTTGTAGTATTCGTTGAACGTGGTCAACGCCGTATTGTGGTAAACTACGCCAAACGTCAGCAAGGTCGTCGTGTCTATGCTGCACAGAGCACACATTTACCGCTGAAAGTGAATATGGCGGGGGTAATCCCGGCAATCTTCGCTTCCAGTATTATTCTGTTCCCGGCGACCATCGCGTCATGGTTCGGGGGCGGTACTGGTTGGAACTGGCTGACAACAATTTCGCTGTATTTGCAGCCTGGGCAACCGCTTTATGTGTTACTCTATGCGTCTGCAATCATCTTCTTCTGTTTCTTCTACACGGCGTTGGTTTTCAACCCGCGTGAAACAGCAGATAACCTGAAGAAGTCCGGTGCATTTGTACCAGGAATTCGTCCGGGAGAGCAAACGGCGAAGTATATCGATAAAGTAATGACCCGCCTGACCCTGGTTGGTGCGCTGTATATTACCTTTATCTGCCTGATCCCGGAGTTCATGCGTGATGCAATGAAAGTGCCGTTCTACTTCGGTGGGACCTCACTGCTTATCGTTGTTGTCGTGATTATGGACTTTATGGCTCAAGTGCAAACTCTGATGATGTCCAGTCAGTATGAGTCTGCATTGAAGAAGGCGAACCTGAAAGGCTACGGCCGTTAATTGGTCGCCTGAGAAGTTACGGAGAGTAAAAATGAAAGTTCGTGCTTCCGTCAAGAAATTATGCCGTAACTGCAAAATCGTTAAGCGTGATGGTGTCATCCGTGTGATTTGCAGTGCCGAGCCGAAGCATAAACAGCGCCAAGGCTGATTTTTTCGCATATTTTTCTTGCAAAGTTGGGTTGAGCTGGCTAGATTAGCCAGCCAATCTTTTGTATGTCTGTACGTTTCCATTTGAGTATCCTGAAAACGGGCTTTTCAGCATGGTACGTACATATTAAATAGTAGGAGTGCATAGTGGCCCGTATAGCAGGCATTAACATTCCTGATCAGAAACACGCCGTGATCGCGTTAACTTCGATCTACGGTGTCGGCAAGACCCGTTCTAAAGCCATCCTGGCTGCAGCGGGTATCGCTGAAAATGTTAAGATCAGTGAGCTGTCTGAAGAACAAATCGACACGCTGCGTGACGAAGTTGCCAAATTTGTCGTTGAAGGTGATCTGCGCCGTGAAATCAGCATGAGCATCAAGCGCCTGATGGATCTTGGTTGCTATCGCGGTTTGCGTCATCGTCGTGGTCTCCCGGTTCGCGGTCAGCGTACCAAGACCAACGCTCGTACCCGTAAGGGTCCGCGCAAACCGATCAAGAAATAATCGGGGTGATTGAATAATGGCAAAGGCACCAGTTCGCGCACGTAAACGTGTAAGAAAACAAGTCTCTGACGGCGTGGCTCATATCCATGCTTCTTTCAACAACACCATCGTGACTATTACCGATCGTCAGGGTAATGCGCTGGGTTGGGCAACAGCCGGTGGTTCCGGTTTCCGTGGTTCTCGCAAATCCACTCCGTTTGCAGCTCAGGTTGCAGCAGAGCGTTGCGCTGACGCCGTGAAAGAATACGGTATCAAGAATCTGGAAGTTATGGTTAAAGGTCCGGGTCCAGGCCGCGAATCTACTATTCGTGCTCTGAACGCCGCTGGTTTCCGCATCACTAATATTACTGATGTGACTCCGATCCCTCATAACGGTTGTCGTCCGCCGAAAAAACGTCGCGTATAACGCTTCGTTTTCCAGGTTAGTTGGAGAAAGAAAATGGCAAGATATTTGGGTCCTAAGCTCAAGCTGAGCCGTCGTGAGGGCACCGACTTATTCCTTAAGTCTGGCGTTCGCGCGATCGATACCAAGTGTAAAATTGAACAAGCTCCTGGCCAGCACGGTGCGCGTAAGCCGCGTCTGTCTGACTATGGTGTGCAGTTGCGTGAAAAGCAAAAAGTTCGCCGCATTTACGGTGTGCTGGAGCGTCAGTTCCGTAACTACTACAAAGAAGCAGCACGTCTGAAAGGCAACACCGGTGAAAACCTGTTGGCTCTGCTGGAAGGTCGTCTGGACAACGTTGTATACCGTATGGGCTTCGGCGCCACTCGTGCGGAAGCACGTCAGCTGGTTAGCCATAAAGCAATTATGGTAAACGGTCGTGTTGTTAACATCGCTTCTTATCAGGTTAGTCCGAATGACGTTGTTAGCATTCGTGAGAAAGCGAAGAAGCAGTCTCGCGTGAAAGCCGCTCTGGAGCTGGCTGAGCAGCGTGAAAAGCCAACCTGGCTGGAAGTTGATGCTGGCAAGATGGAAGGTACGTACAAGCGTAAGCCTGAGCGTTCTGATCTGTCTGCGGACATTAACGAACACCTGATCGTCGAGCTTTACTCCAAGTAAAGCTTAGTACCAAAGAGAGGACACAATGCAGGGTTCTGTGACAGAGTTTCTAAAACCGCGCCTGGTAGATATCGAGCAAGTGAGTTCGACGCACGCCAAGGTGACCCTTGAGCCTTTAGAGCGTGGCTTCGGCCATACTCTGGGTAACGCACTGCGCCGTATTCTGCTCTCATCGATGCCGGGTTGCGCGGTGACCGAGGTTGAGATTGATGGTGTACTACATGAGTACAGCACCAAAGAAGGCGTTCAGGAAGACATCCTGGAAATCCTGCTCAACCTGAAAGGGCTGGCGGTGAGAGTTCAGGGTAAAGATGAAGTTATTCTTACCCTGAATAAATCTGGCATTGGCCCTGTGACTGCAGCCGATATCACCCATGATGGGGATGTCGAAATCGTCAAGCCGCAGCACGTGATCTGCCACCTGACCGATGAAAACGCGTCTATTAGTATGCGTATCAAAGTTCAGCGCGGTCGTGGTTATGTGCCGGCTTCTACCCGAATTCATTCGGAAGAAGATGAGCGCCCAATCGGCCGTCTGCTGGTCGACGCCTGCTACAGCCCTGTAGAGCGTATTGCCTACAATGTTGAAGCAGCGCGTGTAGAACAGCGTACCGACCTGGACAAGCTGGTCATCGAAATGGAAACCAACGGCACAATCGATCCTGAAGAGGCGATTCGTCGTGCGGCAACCATCCTGGCTGAACAACTGGAAGCTTTCGTTGATTTACGTGATGTACGTCAACCGGAAGTGAAAGAAGAGAAACCAGAATTCGATCCGATCCTGCTGCGCCCTGTTGACGATCTGGAATTGACTGTCCGCTCTGCTAACTGCCTCAAGGCAGAAGCTATCCACTATATCGGTGATCTGGTACAGCGTACCGAGGTTGAGCTTCTTAAGACGCCTAACCTGGGTAAAAAATCTCTTACCGAGATTAAAGACGTGCTGGCTTCCCGTGGACTGTCTCTGGGTATGCGCCTGGAAAACTGGCCACCGGCAAGCATCGCTGACGAGTAACCGGATCACAGGTTAAGGTTTTACTGAGAAGGATAAGGTCATGCGCCATCGTAAGAGTGGTCGTCAACTGAACCGCAACAGCAGCCATCGCCAGGCTATGTTCCGCAACATGGCAGGTTCACTGGTTCGTCATGAAATCATCAAGACGACCCTGCCTAAAGCGAAAGAGCTGCGTCGCGTAGTTGAGCCGCTGATTACTCTTGCCAAGACTGATAGCGTTGCTAATCGTCGTCTGGCATTCGCCCGTACTCGTGATAACGAGATCGTGGCAAAACTGTTTAACGAGCTGGGCCCGCGTTTCGCGAGCCGCGCCGGTGGTTACACTCGCATTCTGAAGTGTGGCTTCCGTGCAGGCGACAACGCGCCGATGGCATACATCGAGCTGGTTGATCGTTCAGAGAAAACAGAAGCTGCTGCAGAGTAATCTGTAGTAACGTAAAAAAACCCGCTTCGGCGGGTTTTTTTATACCCTCCTGAACCCCACATATCTACAATAATTGTATTCTTTTCGTTCAATCCCTGGAGCGACGTATGTGGTTACTTGACCAGTGGGCAGAGCGTCATATTATCGAGGCACAGCGTAAAGGCGAGTTTGATAATTTGCCTGGCCGTGGCGAGCCGCTTATTCTGGATGATGATTCTCATGTGCCGGCGGAACTTCGTGCGGGTTATCGCTTACTCAAGAATGCGGGCTGTCTTCCCCCTGAACTGGAGCAGCGCAGAGATGCTATTCAGTTACTTGATATCCTCAACAGTATCCGGGAAGATGACCCTCGATACCATCAGGTTAGTCGCCAGCTCTCGCTGCTTGAACTAAAACTTCGGCAGGCTGGGTTGAGTACCGACTTTTTACACGGTGAGTATGCAGAAAAACTGCTGCATAAAATCAACGATAATTAACGGAGCTTGTATGTATCGCATTGGTGAGCTGGCAAAGCTGGCAGACGTAACGCCTGATACCATTCGCTACTATGAAAAACAGCAGATGATGGATCATGAGGTACGTACTGAAGGCGGGTTTCGTCTGTATACCGAAAACGATCTGCAGCGTCTCAAGTTTATTCGTTATGCTCGGCAGTTGGGTTTCACGCTTGAGTCGATCCGTGAACTTCTATCGATCCGAATTGATCCTGAGCACCATACCTGTCAGGAATCAAAAAGTATTGTGCAAGAGCGATTGCAGGAGGTTGAAGCCAGGATTGCGGAACTGCAAACGATGCAGCGTTCGTTACAAAGGCTTAATGATGCTTGTTGTGGAACGGCCCACAGTAGCGTCTATTGTTCCATTCTGGAAGCCCTGGAACAGGGGGCCAGTGGGGCGAAATCAGGATGTTGATTTATTGAACCGGCGGGGCTACACTCGCGCCGTTAATTTATACAATCAGGAGACATTATGAGTCGTTATCAACATAAGAAAGGGCAGATAAAGGACAATGCCATTGAGGCATTACTGCACGATCCCCTTTTCAGGCAACGCGTTGAAAAAAATAAGAAAGGCAAAGGAAGTTATCTGCGTAAAGGTAAACACGGTAATCGAGGGAACTGGGAGGCCAGTGGCAAGAAAGTAAGTAACTTTTTTACCACTGGCCTTCTGCTGATTAAGAACGGTTATTTTGTTCTTTCAGCAGATCGCGGATTTCGCCCAATAACACTTCCTCTTTAGAAGGCGCTGGCGGAGCTGCCGGCTCTTCTGCTTTTTTACGGTTGAGTCTGTTGATAAGCTTAATGGCAACAAAGATAGCAAAGGCCACAATCACAAAATCAAATACGTTCTGGATAAACACGCCGTAATGCATGACGACCGCCGGAATATCTCCCTGCGCTTCGCGTAACGTAAAAGCAAATTGTTTAAAGTCGATCCCGCCGATTAACAATCCCAACGGCGGCATAATAATATCGGCAACCAGTGAAGAAACAATCTTACCGAATGCCGCGCCAATAATGACACCCACTGCCAAATCCACAACATTTCCGCGCATCGCGAATTCGCGAAATTCTTTAATAAAACTCATTTTTATTCTCCCTATGCAGCTGACGTTATAAGTTTAACAAATGCTAAGGCATTTTCCATTTACGGCTTCTGTTTAGCGAAATAAATTAAACCTTGATAAATAAAGGGAATTAAAAAGGGCGCTGAATGAGCGCCCCTTAAATTAGAGGAAGAAAGGACTTGGCTGGAACAGACGTTCGACGTCGGTAATAAACTTTTTATCGGTCAAAAACATAATGACGTGATCGCCTTGTTCAATGCGCAAATTGTCATTAGCAATCATGACATCATTTCCACGCACCACCGCGCCAATAATGGTGCCTGGCGGCAGTTTAATTTCGTCAATGACGCGGCCAACCACGCGGGAAGTGCTTTCATCGCCGTGCGCGACGGCTTCGATGGCTTCGGCAACCCCGCGACGTAGTGAGGAAACGCCGACGATATCCGCTTTACGCACATGGCTCAGTAATGCAGAGATGGTGGCCTGCTGCGGAGAAATCGCAATATCTATAACGCTACCCTGCACAAGATCGACATAAGCGCGGCGCTGAATCAGCACCATCACTTTTTTGGCGCCCATCCGCTTGGCCAACATCGCGGACATGATATTGGCTTCATCATCGTTAGTGACCGCGATAAAGAGATCGACCTGATCAATATGCTCCTCCGCCAGCAATTCCTGATCGGAGGCGTCGCCAAAAAAGACGATCGTGTTTTGCAGTTTCTCAGCCAATTCTGCGGCGCGTTGTTGATCGCGTTCGATCAATTTAACGCTATAGTCTTTTTCCAGACGCCTTGCCAGCCCGGCGCCGATATTGCCGCCGCCCACCAGCATGATGCGCTTGTAGGGTTTTTCCAGACGCTGTAATTCGCTCATTACTGCACGGATATGCTGTGAAGCCGCAATAAAGAAGACTTCATCCCCTGCTTCCACGATAGTCGAGCCCTGAGGACGGATTGGTCTGTCATGGCGGAAAATTGCGGCAACGCGGGTATCGATATGCGGCATATGCTCTCGCATTGTCGAGAGCGCGTTACCTATTAGTGGACCGCCATAGTAGGCTTTAACTACTGCCAGACTGACTTTCCCTTCGGCAAAGTTTACAACCTGTAATGCTCCCGGATACTCGATCAGGCGATAAATATTATCGATAACCAACTGCTCCGGCGCGATCAGATGATCAATCGGAACCGCTTCAGAATGAAAGAGTTTATCCGCATCGCGAACATAGTCCGGGGAGCGAATGCGGGCGATACGGTTTGGAGTGTTGAAGAGTGAATAGGCTACCTGGCAGGCAACCATATTAGTTTCATCTGAACTGGTGACAGCGACCAGCATATCCGCATCGTCAGCGCCCGCTTCGCGCAATACGCGGGGATGCGAACCATGCCCCTGCACTACGCGTAGATCGAACTTATCTTGCAAACTGCGTAACCGTTCGCCGTTGGTATCAACCACCGTGATGTCGTTGTTTTCGCCGACCAGGTTTTCCGCCAGTGTTCCACCAACTTGCCCTGCGCCCAGTATGATAATTTTCATCAGTCGTGGCCCGTTATCTCATCACTTCTTGATTAGCTTAGCGTAAAAGAACCCATCACCTTCTTCGCCGCCCGGCAGATTTTGCTGTCCTGGCTGATCAGGTGTTCCCGTTTCGCTGAGCGCGGCATCGGGAGTGCGTTGCAAAAAGGCTTTGATCTGATCGCGGTTTTCTTCCGGCAGTACGGAACAGGTGGCGTAAACCAGCGTCCCGCCGGGCTTCAGGCGCGGCCAGACGGCATCAAGAATTTCCGCCTGTAATTGCGCCAGTTCCGCGATATCGCGATCGCGACGCAGCCATTTGATATCTGGATGACGGCGAATGACGCCGGTTGCGGAGCAGGGCGCATCCAGCAGAATACGGTCAAACTGCTGCTCGCCGCACCATTGGGAGGGATAACGTCCATCCCCTTGTTTAACTGTCGCTTTCATCCCAAGACGCTTTAGGTTGTCGTAAACGCGGGAGAGTCGTTGTTCATCAATATCAACTGCCAACACGTCTGCTTCAGGGGCCACTTCGAGAATATGCGTGGTTTTACCGCCGGGCGCGGCGCACAAGTCTAAAATGTGCTCACCGTTCTGAGGAGCGAGAAAAACCGCACATCCCTGCGCAGAGGCATCCTGGACAGTTACCCAACCCTCAGCAAAACCGGGTAAAGCATGTACCGGAGCTGGCGTTTCCAGACGTACAGCGTCGGGATAATCGGGATGGGGATATCCCTTCATGCCTGCGTCTTCAAGTAAGCCAAGCCAACCGTCGCGGGTGTGGTGTGTACGATTTACACGTAGCCACATCGGTGGACGCTGGTTATTCGCTTCAATAATGTGTTGCCACTGTGTGGGGTAAGCATTTTGCAAACGCTTTACCAGCCAACCTGGATGTAAAAAGCGCGCATCGCTGGTCGCAAACTCATTAAGCAACGTTTCCTGCTGGCGCTGGAACTGGCGCAGGACGCCGTTAATTAACCCTTTCAACTGCGGACGTTTGATGGCGACCGCGCCTTCAACGGTTTCAGCCAGCGCCGCATGGGGAGGAACGCGGGTGTACAGCAACTGATAAAAGCCGACCATAATTAAGTAATGCACTGTACGCTGCTTGCCGGTCATTGGACGAGACATCAGCTTATTGATTAGCCATTCCAGCTGTGAAAGGGTGCGCAGTACGCCAAAGCACAGCTCCTGAAGTAGCGCTTTGTCTTTATCGGCGACTTTTTGTTGCAGCGGCGGGAGCACATTACTTAATGATTGTCCCTGCTCGACGACCTGTTCAACGGCCTGTGCTGCCAGACTACGTAAATTGTTTTGTTTTTTCATATGTATAAAATAAAAATGCCCGGTAACACCGGGCTTATAAAGACGTGACCGTCAGGCAAGACGGTTACCAGGAATAAACCATTCCCGGCGTGAATTTAACAGATCCTGGGCGCTCATCGCTTTTTTGCCGGCAGGCTGAAGCGAAAGCAAATTTAATATCCCCTTGCCTGTTGCAACCTGAATGCCCTGTTTCGTCGCGGCCAGAATGGTTCCCGGCAGCGACTGCGTGGCGTCCTCAATGACGGACGCCTGCCAGACTTTTACCGGCTGGCCGTCGA
Source organism: Salmonella sp. SAL00670 (assembly GCF_046552235.1). NCBI lineage: Bacteria > Pseudomonadati > Pseudomonadota > Gammaproteobacteria > Enterobacterales > Enterobacteriaceae > Salmonella > Salmonella sp. SAL00670. The sequence goes on along the minus strand of NZ_JBGDUO010000015.1, from coordinate 6,082 downwards.
TTTCCAGCCAGCTCATTGGCCACGGATTAAAGGCGCGAATGCAACGCTCCAGCTGTGCTGCGGAGAGAGACCAGTCAATACGCGCTTCTTCTTTACTGAGCTTTTCCGCATGAGTGACCAGCGCTTCATTCTGCGCTTCAGGCGTCGCTGTGCCGTCCGCCAGTTGTTTTAGTGTGGTAATTAACCCCTGCGGGCCAAGTTCAGCCAACTTATTATACAGTGAGCCACTGGTATCTTCTGCGGTAATCGGGCACGCAAGTTTATACAGCATGTCGCCGGTATCCAGCCCTACATCCATCTGCATAATTGTGACGCCGGTTTCCGCATCGCCTGCCCAGAGTGAGCGCTGAATAGGCGCCGCGCCGCGCCAGCGTGGAAGCAGCGAACCGTGAACGTTGATACATCCGAGACGGGGCATATCCAGCACTGCCTTTGGGAGAATCAGACCATATGCTACGACAACCATGACGTCGGCATGTAAGTCAGCCACCAGATGCTGGTTTTCCTGAGGACGAAGCGACACGGGCTGGAAAACGGGCAGGCCTTTTTCTTCCGCCAGCACTTTTACCGGGCTGGGCATCAACTTTTTGCCGCGACCTGCTGGACGATCGGGTTGGGTAAATACGCCGACAACGTTATGTCCAGAAGTTAACAGCGCGTCGAGATGACGCGCTGCAAAGTCAGGTGTACCCGCAAAAATAATACGTAGTGAATCTGACACGTTGGTTCTTGTCCTTTAAGCCCGGGCGTTCAGGCGGTCGAGTTTTTCTACTTTCTGACGAATACGTTGTTGCTTCAGCGGCGACAAATAATCGATAAACAGTTTACCGACCAGGTGATCCATCTCATGCTGAATGCAGATTGCCAGCAAACCATCCGCTTCAAGCTCAAACGGGTTGCCGTCGCGATCCAGCGCGCGGATTTTCACTTTCTCGGCGCGCGGCACTAAAGCGCGCTGTTCCGGGATCGACAGACAGCCTTCTTCTATACCCGTTTCGCCACTTTTCTCCAGCAATTCCGGGTTAATGAGTACCAGGCGCTCGTCGCGGTTTTCCGAAACGTCAATCACGATGATCCGCTGGTGGATATCGACCTGCGTTGCGGCCAGACCGATACCTTCTTCCGCGTACATCGTTTCGAACATATCATCGACGATACGCTGAATTTCTGCATTCACTTCTTCAACCGGCTTTGCGACTTTGCGAAGGCGCTCGTCCGGAATATGTAACACTTGCAAAACTGACATAATTATCCAGAGTTGTGTTCAGGAGTTGAAAAGATTATTACCTCTATTCTAGACAAATCCCCACCTGATTGACAGCATCAGTGACCAATCGCAAAGATTGTTCAGACTGCTTGTGGCAGGGGAGGGAAAGGATGGCCCGTACCGAAATTTGGTTACGTTTAATGTACGTCGGCGACCTTTATGGCGAGGCGATGTTGAACATGGCGAACTCGCTTATTCGTCAGCCTCAGATAAATCGCACGCACCTTCAGGAGGCTGGTCTTACCGCGCGGCAAGCTGAACGTTTTTTACAGCTTCCAGCAGGTGTGCTTGATGAGACGTTACGCTGGCTTGAACTACCGCAGCATCATTTTCTGTGTGCGGATAGTGAGATTTATCCTCCCCAACTGCGTGCTATTGATGATTATCCCGGCGCTATTTTTATTGACGGCGATCCTGCCTGTCTGCATACCTGCCAACTTGCCGTCGTAGGGAGCCGGAGCCACTCCTGGTATGGAGAACGCTGGGGACGTCTGCTTTGCGAAAGCCTTGCGAAAAGCGGTTTGACGATCACCAGCGGCCTTGCCCGGGGAATTGATGGCGTACCACACAACGCCGCGGTGAGTATGGGGGAAAAAGTGTAGCGGTGTTAGGGAATGGCTTGGCAAAGATTTATCCTCGCCGACATGCCATGCTGGCTGAAAACTTGATTGCTACCGGCGGCGCAGTGGTCTCAGAATTTCCGCTTTCAACGCCTCCGCTACCGCAACATTTTCCTCGCAGAAACCGTATCATCAGCGGACTGAGCAAAGGCGTGCTGGTGATTGAGGCGGCGTTGCGCAGCGGTTCGTTGGTGACGGCGCGCTGCGCGCTTGAACAGGGGCGGGACGTTTTTGCATTACCAGGTCCTATCGGTAGTCCGGGAAGCGAAGGCACGCACTGGTTAATTAAACAAGGGGCCACGCTTGTGACGACGCCGGAGGATATTCTGGAAAATTTGCAATACGGCTTACACTGGTTGCCAACTACGGCGGAAAATTCACTTTATTCACTAAATCAGGATGAGGCGGCATTGCCATTTCCTGAGCTCCTGGCTAACGTAGGAGATGAGGTAACACCTGTTGACGTCGTCGCTGAACGTGCCGGCCAACCTGTGCCAGCGGTAGTGGCTCAGCTACTCGAACTGGAGTTAGCAGGATGGATCGCAGCTGTACCCGGCGGCTATGTCCGATTAAGGAGGGCAAGCCATGTTCGACGTACTAATGTATTTGTTTGAAACATACATCCATAACGAAGCCGAGCTGCGCGTGGATCAGGACAGACTGGAGCGTGATCTCACCGACGCTGGGTTTGATCGCGAAGACATCTACAATGCGCTGCTGTGGCTGGAAAAACTCGCTGACTATCAGGATGGCCTCGCGGAACCCATGCAACTTGCTTCCGACCCTCTTTCAATGCGCATTTATACGGTTGAAGAGTGTGAAAGGCTTGATGCCAGTTGCCGGGGGTTCCTGTTATTCCTTGAGCAGATTCAGGTGCTAAACCTCGAAACACGAGAAATGGTGATTGAGCGTGTGCTGGCGCTGGATACCGCAGAGTTTGACCTGGAAGACTTGAAATGGGTTATTTTGATGGTGTTATTCAACATTCCGGGCTGTGAAAACGCCTATCAGCAAATGGAAGAATTACTCTTTGAGGTAAATGAAGGTATGCTGCATTGATAGGTGTTAATGCTGCATGAGTGAATATGGCTAAATCAGCACTGTTTTCGGTGCGTAAAAATGAGCCCTGCCCGCAGTGCGGGGCCGAACTGGTAATTCGCTCCGGGAAACATGGTCCGTTTCTCGGCTGTTCTCGCTATCCGGAATGCGATTACGTTCGTCCGCTGAAAAGTCAGGCGGACGGGCATATCGTTAAAATTCTGGAGGGGCAACTGTGTCCTGAGTGCGGCGCCGTACTGGTGCTGCGTCAGGGGCGCTTTGGCATGTTCATCGGATGCAGTCAGTATCCGCAATGTGAACATACAGTGGTTATTGATAAACCGGATGAAACGGCGATTGCCTGTCCAGCCTGCCAGCAAGGACATTTGGTCCAGCGCCGTTCTCGTTACGGTAAAATCTTTCATTCCTGCGATCGCTACCCGGAATGTCAGTTCGTCATTAACTTCACACCGGTTGCGGGGGAATGCCCCGAGTGCCATTATCCGCTACTCATCGAAAAGAAAACCGCGCAGGGCGTGAAGCGCTTTTGCGCCAGTAAACAATGTGGAAAGCCGGTTCCGGTGGAATAAACAAGTGAATAATAACCTGCCAACAGGATCTATCGCCGCAGCGGTAGATCTCCTGAATAAAGAAAATGTCATCGCTTATCCAACAGAAGCCGTTTTCGGCGTCGGCTGCGATCCCGATAGTGAAACAGCCGTTACGCGCCTGCTGGCGTTAAAACAACGGCCCGTCGATAAGGGACTCATTTTGATTGCCGCCAGCTTTGAGCAGTTAAAACCTTATATTGATGACACCATACTTACCGTCGCACAGCGTAAAGCGGTATTTGATTGCTGGCCCGGGCCGGTAACGTTTGTTTTTCCTGCGCCCGCGACAACGCCGCGGTGGCTCACGGGACGTTTTGATTCCCTGGCCGTTCGTGTTACCAACCACCCGCTGGTGGTCGCGCTATGCAATGCGTATGGCAAACCGCTGGTTTCCACCAGCGCCAATCTGAGCGGATTACCGCCATGTCGTACCGTTGAAGAGGTGCGTGCGCAATTTGGCGATGATTTTCCGGTGGTTGAAGGCGCAACGGGTGGGCGTCTAAATCCTTCAGAAATTCGCGATGCTCTGACGGGCGAACTGTTTCGACAGGGGTAATATGATGGAAACCTATGCTGTTTTTGGAAATCCGATTGCGCACAGCAAATCGCCATTTATTCATCAGCAATTTGCTCAGCAGCTAGATATTGTTCACCCCTATGGTCGCGTGCTGGCCCCTATTAATAATTTCATTAATACGCTTGATGCCTTTTTCGCGGCAGGGGGAAAAGGCGCAAACATCACAGTACCTTTTAAAGAGGAGGCGTTTGCGCGTTCGGATGAGTTAACGGAACGAGCATCGCTGGCGGGAGCCGTCAATACATTAAAACGGCTGGAAGATGGTCGTTTGCTTGGCGACAATACTGACGGTATCGGTTTATTAAGCGATCTCGAACGTTTAAATTTTATCCGCCCAGGATGGCGTATTTTGCTGATTGGCGCGGGCGGCGCATCCCGGGGCGTGCTGTTACCTCTGCTTTCTTTGGATTGCGCGGTCACTATCACCAACCGTACAGCTTCACGTGCCGAAGCGTTGGCGAAAATCTTTGCTCATACCGGCAGCGTTCATGCCACGGATATGGACAAGCTGGATGGTTGTGAGTTTGACCTAATTATTAATGCGACCTCCAGCGGCATACGGGGCGAAATCCCGGCGATACCAGCGTCACTTATTCACCCTTCCCTCTGTTGCTATGACATGTTCTATCAAAAAGGGAATACGCCATTTCTCTCCTGGTGTGTACAACAGGGCGCAAAACGCTACGCAGATGGGCTGGGAATGCTGGTGGGGCAGGCTGCACATGCCGTTTTGCTTTGGCACGGTGTATTACCGCAGGTCGAGCCAGTGATTGAGCAGCTACAGCAGGAATTATTAGCGTGAACCAGTCCATACAATTCCCTGACCGCGAAGAATGGGATACTGCCGCCAGCGCTGTCATCTTTCCCGCCCTGGTTAATGGGATGCAACTCACGTGTGCAATAAAAAAAGATGTACTGGCGTATCGCTTTGGTGGAGAAACAGCGGAGCAATGGCTGACCATTTTTCGTGAGTATCGCTGGGACCTGGAAGAAGAGGCTGAAGCATTAATCCTGGCCCAGCAGGAAGACGATCACGGTTGGATATGGTTATCCTGAGAAAGATAGTCGTCTTTCCATTTTACATAGTTATTGGCGGAGTACTGCAGGCCCGATCTCTCAGCATCGCTCAGGGGGCGGATCTGTTTTACCGGACTGCCAAGATATAAATAGCCACTTTCCAGCCGTTTGTGCTGCGGCACCAGGCTTCCCGCACCAATCATTACGTCATCTTCTATTATCGCGCCATCCAGCACAATGGAGCCCATACCGACCAGTACGCGGTTACCGATGGTACAGCCGTGCAGCATAACTTTATGGCCAACGGTAACATCTTCGCCAATGATTAATGGGTTGCCGTGTGGATTGGATGGAGACTTGTGGGTTACGTGAAGAACGCTGCCATCCTGAATGTTCGTACGAGCCCCTATCGCAACGTAATTCACATCGCCGCGAATCACCACAAGCGGCCAGATCCCGATATCATCCGCCAGACGGACATCACCAATAACCACGCTGTTGGTATCGATCATCACGCGCTGACCGATTTCAGGAAAAAGATCCTTATAAGGACGTAATGTGTCAGACATGTCTACCTCATCATAAATGAATAGTCATGAAGACTTTGGTTGCTTTAACGGCGTTGTGCAAGGGGAGATAGCATCAAAAAATCGCCACTTTGCGCAGGAATGGAGCGAAAGGGATGAAAAATCAACAAACAGAAAAAAAGATCCAAAAAACGCTTGTGCAAAAAAATGGGATCCCTATAATGCGCCTCCATCGACACGGCGGATGTGAATCACTTCACACAAACAGCCGGCCGGTTGAAGAGAAAAATCCTGAAATTCAGGGTTGACTCTGAAAGAGGAAAGCGTAATATACGCCACCTCGCAACGGTGAGCGAAAGCCGCGTTGCACTGCTCTTTAACAATTTATCAGACAATCTGTGTGGGCACTCGAAGATACGGATTCT
>NZ_JBGDUO010000014.1:0-31802 GCF_046552235.1 Salmonella sp. SAL00670 | reverse complement strand
TTTCGTCTTGCGACGTTAAGAATCCGTATCTTCGAGTGCCCACACAGATTGTCTGATAAATTGTTAAAGAGCAGTGCAACGCGGCTTTCGCTCACTGTTGCGAGGTGGCGTATATTACGCTTTCCTCTTTCAGAGTCAACCCTGAATTTCAGGATTTTTCTCTTCAACCGACCGGCTGTTTGTGTGAAGTGATTCACATCCGCCGTGTCGATGGAGGCGCATTATAGGGAGTTCTCTGCTGACCGCAATAGAAAAATTGCAGAAAAATGACTGTTTGCTGCATTCCCCAGCAAAACCCCTGGTTATACCCATTTACGCACAGACTTATCCACAAAATGCGCGTTCATCTCCTGGATCTTCTCACTCTGCAAATGATCTTTCAGGGATAAAAGCGGGGCCAGAATTTAAAAAGAAAAATTCGCGAGCGTTGCGCAAACGTTTTCGTTACAATGTCGCCGCAAAATGAGAATACCCCATAAGGGGCGTTAGCTGAGTTTTTCACGAAAAATTCAGCTAACGCTCTCTGTAATCGTCAAATCCAGGGGATTTACCATGCAACAACGTCGTCCAGTCCGCCGCGCTCTGCTCAGTGTTTCTGACAAGGCCGGTATCATCGAATTCGCCCAGGCACTTTCCGCACGCGGTGTGGAGCTGCTGTCTACGGGGGGCACCGCCCGCCTGTTAGCAGAAAAAGGCCTGCCGGTGACCGAAGTTTCCGATTACACCGGTTTTCCGGAAATGATGGATGGACGCGTAAAGACCCTGCATCCAAAAGTCCACGGCGGCATCCTCGGTCGTCGCGGCCAGGACGATGCCATTATGGAACAGCACCACATCGCCCCTATCGATATGGTTGTCGTTAACCTGTATCCGTTCGCCGAAACCGTAGCACGCGAAGGCTGCTCGCTGGAAGATGCGGTAGAGAACATCGATATCGGCGGCCCGACCATGGTGCGCTCTGCTGCGAAGAACCATAAAGACGTCGCTATCGTGGTGAAGAGCAGCGACTACGACGCCATTATTAAAGAGATGGATGCTAACGAAGGTTCTCTGACCCTCGACACCCGTTTCGATCTCGCGATTAAAGCCTTCGAACACACCGCCGCCTACGACAGCATGATTGCCAACTACTTCGGCAGCATGGTTCCGGCCTACCACGGTGAGAGCAAAGAAGCCGCCGGTCGCTTCCCGCGTACGCTGAACCTGAACTTCATTAAGAAGCAGGATATGCGCTACGGCGAGAACAGCCACCAGCAGGCTGCCTTCTATATAGAAGAAAATGTGAAAGAAGCGTCCGTTGCCACCGCAACCCAGGTTCAGGGTAAAGCCCTCTCTTATAACAACATCGCCGATACCGATGCGGCGCTGGAATGCGTGAAAGAGTTCAACGAGCCGGCCTGCGTGATCGTCAAGCACGCCAACCCGTGCGGCGTGGCGGTAAGTACCTCTATTCTCGACGCTTACGACCGCGCATACAAAACCGACCCGACCTCCGCCTTCGGCGGCATCATCGCCTTCAACCGCGAGCTGGATGCCGAAACCGCGCAGGCCATCATCTCCCGCCAGTTCGTAGAAGTGATCATCGCCCCATCCGCCAGCGAAGAAGCGCTGAAAATCACCGCCGCCAAGCAGAACGTGCGCGTTCTGACCTGCGGTCAGTGGGCACAGCGTGTGCCGGGTCTGGACTTCAAGCGTGTTAACGGCGGCCTGCTGGTTCAGGATCGTGACCTGGGTATGGTGAGCGAAGCTGAACTGCGCGTGGTTTCCAAACGCCAGCCGACCGAGCAAGAGCTGCGCGATGCGCTGTTCTGCTGGAAAGTGGCAAAGTTCGTGAAATCTAACGCCATTGTTTACGCCAAAGAGAATATGACCATCGGCATAGGCGCAGGCCAGATGAGCCGCGTCTACTCCGCGAAAATCGCCGGGATTAAAGCGGCTGACGAAGGTCTGGAAGTGAAAGGTTCCGCGATGGCTTCCGACGCCTTCTTCCCGTTCCGTGACGGTATTGATGCCGCTGCCGCTGTCGGCGTGAGCTGCGTTATCCAGCCTGGCGGTTCTATCCGTGATGATGAAGTCATTGCCGCTGCCGATGAACACGGCATTGCGATGATCTTCACCGACATGCGCCACTTCCGCCATTAATTCAGGGAGCAGACGATGAAAGTTTTAGTCATTGGTAACGGCGGGCGCGAACACGCGCTGGCCTGGAAAGCCGCACAGTCGCCGCTGGTTGATACCGTTTTTGTCGCACCGGGTAACGCCGGTACCGCGCTGGAGCCTGCGTTGCAGAACGTGGCTATCGGCGTCACCGATATTCCAGCGCTGCTGAGCTTTGCCCAGAACGAGAAGATCGATCTGACCATCGTCGGCCCGGAAGCGCCGCTGGTGATTGGCGTGGTCGATGCGTTCCGCGCGGCGGGCCTGAAGATCTTCGGCCCAACCGAAGGCGCCGCGCAACTGGAAGGCTCCAAAGCCTTCACCAAAGATTTCCTCGCTCGTCACCAGATTCCGACGGCGGAATACCAGAATTTCACCGAGATTGAGCCTGCCCTGGCTTATCTGCGTGAGAAAGGCGCGCCGATCGTCATCAAGGCCGATGGTCTGGCCGCCGGTAAAGGCGTTATCGTGGCGATGACGCTGGAAGAAGCAGAAGCTGCCGTACACGATATGCTGGCCGGTAACGCCTTTGGCGACGCGGGTCACCGCATCGTGATTGAAGAGTTCCTCGACGGCGAGGAAGCGAGCTTTATCGTGATGGTCGACGGCGAGCACGTTCTGCCGATGGCTACCAGCCAGGACCACAAACGCGTGGGCAATGGCGATACCGGCCCGAATACCGGCGGTATGGGGGCCTACTCACCGGCGCCGGTGGTGACTGATGAAGTGCACCAGCGCACCATGGAACGCATCATCTGGCCAACCGTGAAAGGCATGGCAGCAGAAGGTAACACGTACACCGGCTTCCTGTATGCGGGTCTGATGATCGACAAGCAGGGCAACCCGAAAGTTATCGAGTTCAACTGCCGCTTCGGCGATCCGGAAACCCAGCCGATCATGCTGCGCATGAAATCGGATCTGGTGGATCTTTGCCTGGCCGCCTGCGACGGCAAGCTGGATGAGAAAACCTCCGAGTGGGACGAACGCGCTTCATTAGGCGTGGTGATCGCCGCGGGCGGTTATCCGGGCAACTACAACACTGGCGATGAGATCCACGGCCTGCCGCTGGAAGAAGTGGCTGACGGTAAGGTTTTCCACGCGGGCACCAAACTCGCCGATGACGACCGTGTGCTGACCAGCGGCGGACGCGTCCTGTGCGCCACCGCGCTGGGCCACACCGTCGCCGAAGCGCAGAAACGCGCTTACGCCCTGATGACCGACATCCGCTGGGACGGCAGCTTCAGCCGTAACGACATCGGCTGGCGCGCCATCGAACGCGAACAGCGCTAACGCGAAATTTTCGCCAGCAGCGTTTTACGCGTAATGCCTAACTGACGGGCGGCTTCCGTTTTGTTGCCGCCCGTTTTTTCCAGCGCCGCCAGAATCACCTCTTTCTCCACTTCCACCAGCGGCTGGATCTCGCCACTGTATTCCGTTTTTATTGGCGTCGCGGCAATTGCCAGCGGCAGTTCGCGTTCAGAAATATACTCCCCCGTCAGCAGTACCACCGCCCGCTCTACCGCGTTTTCCAGCTCACGGATATTCCCCGGCCAGCCGTAGTGAATCAGCAGATCCATCGCCTGCGGAGTAAAACCTTTCACCGCTTTACGGTTACGCGCGGCAAAACGCTGGAGAAAATGTTCCGCCAGTAGCGGAATATCTTCCCGACGTTGACATAATGCGGGCATTTCTATAGTGACCACGTTCAGACGGTAGTAGAGATCCTGGCGAAAACGCCCGGCACTGACCTCTTCCGCCAGGTCGCGGTGGGTAGCGGCAATCAATCGAACATCTACAGATATCGTCTGGTTACTTCCCACGCGTTGCACTTCGCGCTCCTGAATCGCCCGCAGCAAACGTACCTGCATTAACGGCGAGATATCGCCGATCTCATCAAGAAACAATGTCCCGCCGTCAGCTTCGACAAAGCGTCCTTCCCGACGTTTATCCGCGCCGGTAAACGCGCCTTTTTCGTGACCAAACAGCTCGGACTCCAGCAGCGATTCATTAAGCGCGGCGCAGTTGAGCGTGACCAGCGGTTTATCGCTCCTGGCGCTACAGGCGTGTAGCGCCCGCGCCACCAGCTCTTTACCCGTGCCGGAGTCTCCGTGAATCAATACCGTGGCGTCTGATGGTGCGACCATCGCGATTTCATTCAGTAAATGTTGCATCGCCGGACTGCTGCCTATCATGCCAAATTGCGCAGCCGACGCCGATGGCAATTCAGCGCCCGTTTCCCGCGTATGCGCCAACGCCTTTTCCAGCGTCTCCTGCAGACGGTCAAAATCCAGCGGTTTAATTAAATAGTCGAGCGCGCCGGCTTTCAACGCCTCTACCGCCGTTTCCACGCTGGAAAATGCCGTCATAATCAAAATCGGAATGGCGGGATTGAGCGCTTTAATCTCCTTCAGCGTGGCGATACCGTCCATCTCCGCCATACGCACATCGCACAGTACCAGATCAAAGACTTTCTCACGCACCTGAGCCAACGCATCATGCCCACTGTAGGCCAGAGCGACGTTATAGCCCCAGCCCCGAAGCAGCGCCTGTAAAATCGTGCAGTGGCTTACATCATCATCCACAACCAGAATATCGATTTTTCCGCGTATCACCCTTGTTAATCCTGTTGTCTCGCTATCACTGGCAACCAGATAGTAAAGACCGCGCCTTTACCCTCAATACTTTTCACCTTAATCGCGCCGCCATGCTGTTCGATGATATTTTGCACCACAGCCAGCCCCAGGCCTGTCCCGTCAGCTTTGGTCGTAAAATAAGGCGTAAAAATCGCCTCCAGCTGATCCGGGGCGATCCCTTTCCCGCTATCGGTAACAGTGATGATAACGCGGTCGGTCCCACTTTCTTTTGCCTCTACGGTAATCGTTCCCTGGCGGCCAATCGCATGAATAGCGTTCAGGTACAGATTCAACAGCACCTGAGTCAGCCTGTCCGGGTCAGCCTGAATACGCTTAAGCGTCTCATTCGCCGTGAATCTCAACTGAATCTCTCTGCTTTGGGCATCCTGACTGACCAGATTCAGGGAGTGAGTAATAATATCATTGAGGTTAACCGCCTGGAGCGTCAGATGCGCGGGCTTTACCAGTTCGAGCAATTCGCTTACCACCCGGTTCAAACGGTCGGCCTCTTTGGCCATCACCTGCGCCAGTTCATGCGACTCGCCGCCGGCTGGCGTGCGCTCGGCAAAGTATTTCGCCAGCCCTTTGATGGACGAGAGCGGGTTACGAATTTCGTGCGCGACGCCCGCCGCCAGATGCCCCATCGCCACCAGCTTTTCTTTACGCTTCATTGCATCAAGCAGTTCTCTGTGCGAGCGCTGATAACGCTGATGCCAAAAAAACGCCAGTAACGTTGCCAACAGCACCGCCGCTAACGCAGACAAAACAATCAGCGTATTACGCCACTCCCTTGCCTGTGTCGCGGCCAGCTCGCTGGCGTCAAAGGCAATAAAAATAGTTTGTTTCGCTGGTTCGTCGTCATTGGCGCTACGCGCCATGCCGTGCCCCCTCATACCGTGACCTCTCATACCGAAAAGCGGCTGGAACTGACGGTAAATTTCCAGCGCAGGCACCGTCTCGCCGTTAGCAGCAACGTCGACACGCCGCCAACGCTCCTGCGGCCCGGGGTTTAGTTGATGCATTTCAGATAGGGAATAGAGCGATTTGCCCACCATGCCAGGGTTGCTATGAGTGATGATTACCCCCTGCGCATCCGTTACAGCGAACCACAACACGCCTGGCTGACCCGCCATCTCTTCCAGCAATGTCTGCTGCTGCGCGTGATGCATCCGCATTCCCATACCTACTCGCGTGCCGGACTCCAGAGCGCGAATGAGTACATTTCCCTTTTCCAGCAGCGTCTGCCTGGCGGCAGCGCTCTCACGGCCATAGTCGCGAATGACCATAATGGAAAATAGCCCCACCAGAATGAAGATCGCCGCAGGTAACAGCCGACTCAACCACGTTGCAGCGGCATCTTTATGTAATCGTATAAAACTCACAGGCTTCCCCGGCTCGTTTTTATTTTCCTTACTTAAGCAGAGATCATGCCATTCTTCGCTCCGCATAACCGCGCGGTGTCGCACACCCTTTCGGATACGGGTGGGTAAAAATGACTCGCCAGGCGGGTCATGCGAGTCATTTTTACTCGCTTTTTGCCGCCTGAGGCGGGTTAACTCGCTGCCCAACAAGGAATAGTTACCTGGCACGGAAGATGCAAGAGAGAGGATAAGATGAGCAACAGGAGAACGCAAAATGAAACGGAACAATAAATCAGCTATCGCGCTAATCGCCCTCTCTCTTTTGGCCCTGAGCTCCGGCGCCGCCTTCGCCGGGCATCACTGGGGCAACAATGACGGTATGTGGCAACAGGGAGGTAGCCCGTTAACCACGGAACAGCAGGCGACGGCGCAGAAGATTTATGATGATTACTATACGCAGACCAGCGCGCTGCGCCAGCAACTGATATCCAAACGTTATGAATACAACGCGCTACTGACCGCCAGTTCGCCGGATACTGCGAAAATTAACGCGGTTGCCAAAGAGATGGAGTCATTAGGCCAGAAGTTAGATGAGCAACGCGTGAAACGGGATGTCGCGATGGCGCAGGCTGGCATACCACGCGGCGCAGGAATGGGCTATGGCGGTTGCGGCGGCTATGGCGGCGGTTATCATCGCGGCGGCGGTCACATGGGTATGGGAAACTGGTAAAGCATGTTTGCCGAATGGCGGCTTCGCCATCCGGTATTCCATCAAAAGCTTTTCGCTTGCGGCTGCCAGTGACAAAAATCTGAATTCGCCACCAGCAAAAGTTGCGATCCTTCCGGCGCCTCCAGCCATGCTACGCTCACCTCTACCGATGAGTGGTTCTGGCGGCGCTCAATGTGGCTTATTGCCCAGGAGTCCAGATCCGGTTTCAGCGTTTCACCTTCACAGGTGGTTACCGTATGGTCGGCGTGCCAGCGTCCCTGGCGTAGTATGACCCGCCCCAGGCGCAATGCGTCGCTGGTCTGACGGATTTGTTCGGCGCGATAGCGATACAAGGCAATCTGATCGTTGGAAAGCTGCTGCTTCTGCCCCCCGACTTCACGCTGCATAAAACTGAGTTCGCCATGAGCGTCGAAACGCGCGCGAATATGTTCTGGAGGTTTGCTGTAAATATTGAGTTCAATAAGCGAAAGCGTATCACCCTGCCAACGATATTCGCTGGTCGTCGTGCTACCACTATGCCACGGGCTAAAAACAGAAAGCAGATGGACTTCATCGTTCGTATCTTTACGCCAGATACGCACCGCGCCGTGATCGCCGGCAAAGCCGCTGGCAGTAAACGGAGGCGGTGAAGCGTTATGACTGCAGGCAGTCAGCAACAGCGCGCCAGAAAACAGAAACGCGCGACGCCAGACAGACAAAAGGGGCTGACGAGCCCCTTCGATAAAACTGTTCACAGCTACGCGTCTTACTTAACTGCGTCTTTCAGAGCTTTACCAGAAACAAACGCCGGTACGTTAGCGGCGGCGATTTTGATTTCTTTACCGGTCTGTGGGTTACGGCCAGTGCGCTCAGCACGGTGGTTCACTTTGAAGGTACCGAAACCAACCAGTTGTACAGCATCGCCTTCTTTCAGAGACTCAGTAATAGCAGCCAGAGTGGATTCCAGAGCAGCTTTAGCCTGGGTTTTGGACAGTTCTGCTTTGTCTGCAATTACATCAATCAGTTGAGTCTTGTTCATAAGTTATCCTTACAATGTGTTTATCGCTTGCTAAGCATCGAGTGCGACGGAAATGCCAGAAAAGCACTCTCCTGCATACACGCACCGATAGCCACTTTTTTTCGCCTCCCAAATGTAGACCAGACGGGGGGCATAAGGGAAGCCTTATGGCACGACAAATCAGACGTTAAATCACGTTTTCTGGTGTCATTGCTGAAAATTTATACCGATATTGCTCTCACCAGCCTCGCGCAGGTCTGCCCTGAGCCCTTTTATCAGTTCAATATCACGTTCTTCGCAGTCGGCTAAAAGTCGGAATATTTCCCACTGAATATCCCATTCCTGTTCAACGGCAGGGTTCGTTTTGAGCTCCTCATCGGTCATTTCCCGACCAGCCTGAGTCATTTCCAACATCGCCACCGTAGTAATGGAAGTCTTACTAACCTCAATAGCGTGTTCCAGCGTTTCGCCGCTAAGACGAGAATGCATTAATTCGCTTAATGCGACGCAGGCATCAATCGCTGGGTAAACGCCGTACAGATCATAGTCGTCAGCTGCCGGAATTGCCTCTTCAAACTTCTCCAGTTGGCTATCGAAATTGACCTTTGCATCTTTCACCGTCAGGGTTTCCCAGATCAGATCCAGAATGCGACGGTAGATCTGTCCGTCGCCGAATTCCGTCTGCTTGCAAAACATGGCGTAGTTCGGGTACATGCGCTCGCACAAGCAGGCCATAAAGGTAACGTGCTGCCAGCTTTCCAGCCGCTCCAGACGCAAATGAATCGGGTTTTGTAACATGATGGAATCTCGAATCGGAAATTAGCGGCAGTTTACCTGAATCAGCGCTGAATTTCTTGCCAACGAACAAACGCCGGACGTCCGGAAGCGACGGCATCCGCCCAGCGCGTCGGCTCCGGCAGGCGATACCCTTTCATACAGCGCTGTACCCACGCCAGCGCGCTGTCAGTACTGACCCGGTGCCCTGTCGCGATAAACAGCGGATTACAGCGCGCCTTGCTGCGCCATACCCACGCCAGTTGCTCGCCTTTATCCATTAAGGGGCTAAGTGCGCCAGGTTCGGTGGAAAGTGGTTCAAATTTACCGCATAGCCGTTTTTTCGCCACGCCGATGGTCGGCACGTCCACCAACAGTCCAAAATGACTGGCGACGCCAAGCCGACGCGGATGCGAAATACCGTGACCGTCCACAAACAGCAAATCGGGCTTTTGCGAGAGCTGTTCCCACGCCGCCAGCAGAGCAGGATATTCACGAAAAGAGAGAAAGCCGGGGATATACGGCATGGTGGTGGCAATACGCGCCACCTTGTACTCGACCAGTTCAAGCGACGGATATTTCAGCAATACCATCGCCGCCCGCGTCACCTCGCCCCCCTGCTCAAAACCGACGTCCGCCCCGCCGATAAACGCTGGCGGATCTTTGTCCAGGCGATCTTCGCGGCAAACCGATGAAGCAAGTTCTATCTGTTGAGCGCGTAGCGACGCGAGATCCATACTAACTCCTTAGTTGTGATACTGCGCAGAAAGTCGGTGCACTGCCTCCACAAATGCGCCAGCATGTTCTGGCGGCACATCCTGATGGATGCCATGTCCAAGGTTAAAGACGTGCCCTTCTCCCTGACCGAAACCAGCAAGTATAGTCGCTACTTCGTCTTCGATCCGTGCCGGTGGCGCATACAGCATCGAGGGGTCCATATTGCCCTGCAGCGCCACTTTATGGCCAACGCGACGGCGCGCATCAGCGATATCTGTCGTCCAGTCGAGACCCAGCGCGTCGCAGCCGGTTTCCGCCATCGCCTCCAGCCACTGACCGCCACCTTTAGTGAACAGCGTTACCGGCACGCGGCGACCGTCGTTTTCACGCAGCAGGCCATCGACGATTTTATGCATGTAGTAGAGGGAGAACTGCTGGTAATCGCGGCCAGTCAGCACGCCGCCCCAGGTGTCGAAAATCATCACCGACTGCGCGCCCGCTTTGATTTGCGCGTTGAGGTACAGCGTGACGCTTTTCGCCAACTTATCCAGCAGCAGATGCAACGCCTGCGGGTCAGCGTACATCATCTTTTTAATCACCGTGAAGGCTTTGCTACTGCCGCCTTCCACCATGTAAGTTGCCAGCGTCCACGGGCTGCCGGAGAAGCCGATCAGCGGAACCTCGCCTTTTAGTTCACGGCGAATCGTACGCACCGCATTCATCACGTAGCCCAGTTCATCCTCCGGATCGGGAATGGGCAACTTATCGACATCGGCTTTGCAGGTGACAGGGGCCGTAAAGCGCGGGCCTTCCCCGGCTTCGAAGTACAGCCCCAGGCCCATCGCGTCCGGAACCGTCAGGATATCCGAGAAAAGGATCGCCGCATCAAGCGGATAACGGCGCAGCGGCTGTAAAGTGACCTCGCAGGCCAGTTCGGCATTTTTGCACAGCGACATAAAATCGCCCGCCTGAGCGCGAGTGGCTTTGTACTCCGGTAGATAACGGCCCGCCTGGCGCATCATCCACACTGGCGTAACATCAACGGGCTGGCGCAGCAGCGCACGTAGATAACGATCGTTTTTGAGTTCGGTCATTTTTACATTCCTTTAGCGTTGATGCGCCCAGTGTAACATGTCAATCATATTCAGCCCGACACATTGCCACCGTATCTTCGATCAAACGGCGCGCGACGGTGCCCGGTGGCGGTAGTAGCGGCAGATCGTCATAACGGTACCAATTTGCTTCCAACAGTTCTTTCGGGTCGATGACAATCTCGCCGCTGTCATACTCCGCCATAAAAGCGGTCATCAACGACTGCGGGAAAGGCCACGGCTGGGAAGTCACATAGCGCAGATTTTTCACCTTAATCCCGCTCTCCTCCATTACCTCTCGCGCGACCGCCTGTTCTAAGGTTTCGCCGACTTCAACAAACCCGGCCAGCACGGTATGCACGCCGTTGCGGTGGCGAACGTGCTGGGCAAGGAGGATCGAATCCTCACGGCGGATCGCGACGATAATGCAAGGGGCGATTTGCGGGTAGTAACGCTCGCGGCAATGGCTGCACAGCATCGCCCATTCGGTTTTACTCGGGTGCATAGGGTGCCCGCAATAGCCGCAAAATTTATGCGAACGATAAAACTCCGCCAACTGTACGCCACGTCCCGCCAGTTGAAACAGCCCTGCATCCTGATCGATAACCTGGCGAACCGAGCCCATATCATGGCGTCGATGCTGTAACACCAGCCAGACGGGCTCGCCTTGCCATTCACCTATCCGGAGTGCGCGCTGCCCCACAAGATCGAAATTTGCCGCCAGCCCGTGTGGTAATTCCCCATACGGCAACCATAATTTTTGTTCATGGCTGACGATCCACCAGCCACTCTCTAATTTTTCAATTATACGATCCATAGCTCTTGCACTACCTTTGCTTCACTGGCATGTTGTTAACATTATTTTTACATTCATGGCGAGCAGCCTTTATCTAACTTGCGGAGACAATCATGCTAAACCAGCTGGAAAACCTGACGGAGCGCGTTGGCGGAAGCAACAAACTGGTCGATCGCTGGCTGGATGTACGTAAGCACCTGCTCGTGGCTTACTACAATCTGGTTGGCATTAAGCCTGGCAAAGAATCGTACATGCGGCTGAATGAAAAAGCGCTGGATGATTTTTGTCAGAGCCTGGTCGATTACCTTTCCGCCGGGCACTTCAGTATTTATGAACGTATTCTCCATAAATTGGAAGGAAACGGTCAGCTTTTACATGCGGCAAAAATCTGGCCGCTGCTGGAAGATAATACGCAGCGCATTATGGATTATTACGACACCAGCCTGGAAACTGCCATCGATCACGATAATTGTCTCGAATTTCAACAAGCTCTGTCAGATATCGGCGAAGCGCTGGAAGCCCGCTTTGTGCTGGAAGACAAGCTGATTATGCTGGTGTTTGACGCGATGCACGACGGCGCCAGAGTCAAACGTCCCGCTTGAGTTCTGCGCGAGTAACGGGTAGTTTACTTCAGCCCCCTCTTCGGAGGGGCGGTTATCTTGTCGGAGTGCTAATTTTCCACAAAAGCGTTCGTGATGCGTCAAGGCGGCAAGTCGGTGAATCTCCAGGAGCTTACATAAGTAAGTGACTGGAGTGAGCGGACGAAGCCAACGAAGAGGCAGCGCGAAGGATGAAGTGGAAAAGGCTGAGACCGTTAATTCGGGATCCGCGGAACCTGATCAGGTTAATACCTGCGAAGGGAACAAGAGTAATTCTGCTTTATGCTGCTGCCTTTACGGGCGGCGCACATCCATTACTCCATCCGTCGTCTGACAAGCCACGTCCTTAATTTTTTGGAATGAGCTATGTCTACAACAACGTTAACCCGCCGCGAGCAGCGCGCTAAAGCCCAGCATTTTATCGATACGCTGGAAGGCACCGCGTTTCCCAACTCGAAACGCATCTACGTGACCGGTTCGCAGCATGATATTCGCGTACCGATGCGCGAAATTCAACTTAGCCCCACGCTCATCGGCGGCAGTAAAGACAACCCGCAGTTTGAAGAGAACGAAGCCGTACCGGTATACGACACCTCCGGCCCCTATGGCGATCCTGAGGTGGCGATTAACGTCCAGCAGGGTCTGGCGAAACTGCGCCAGCCATGGATTGACGCACGTAACGATAGCGAAGAATTAGACGACCGTAGCTCGGCTTATACCAGAGAACGTCTGGCCGACGATGGCCTGGACGATCTGCGCTTTACCGGCCTGCTGACGCCAAAACGCGCTAAAGCGGGCAAGCGCGTCACCCAGTTACACTACGCCCGCAAGGGGATCGTCACTCCCGAAATGGAGTTCATCGCCATCCGTGAAAATATGGGCCGTGAGCGCATTCGCAGTGAAGTGCTGCGCCACCAGCATCCGGGCATGAACTTTGGCGCGCGCCTACCGGAAAACATTACGCCGGAATTCGTGCGTGATGAAGTCGCCGCGGGCCGCGCGATTATCCCTGCCAACATCAACCACCCGGAATCGGAGCCGATGATTATCGGCCGCAACTTCCTGGTCAAAGTGAATGCCAACATCGGTAACTCGGCGGTCACCTCCTCCATCGAAGAAGAGGTGGAGAAGCTGGTGTGGTCAACGCGCTGGGGCGCAGACACGGTGATGGATCTCTCCACCGGCCGCTATATCCACGAAACCCGCGAATGGATCCTGCGTAACAGCCCGGTACCGATCGGCACCGTCCCGATCTACCAAGCGCTGGAGAAGGTCAACGGGATCGCCGAAGATCTTACCTGGGAAGCGTTCCGCGACACGCTGCTGGAGCAGGCCGAACAGGGCGTCGACTACTTCACCATTCACGCGGGCGTGCTGTTGCGCTACGTGCCGATGACCGCCAAACGCCTGACCGGTATTGTCTCGCGCGGCGGTTCGATCATGGCGAAGTGGTGCCTCTCGCATCACAAAGAGAACTTCCTGTTCGAACATTTCCGCGAAATTTGTGAAATCTGCGCCGCCTACGACGTTTCCCTGTCGTTGGGCGACGGCCTGCGCCCCGGCTCCATTCAGGACGCCAACGACGAAGCGCAGTTCTCCGAGCTGCATACGCTGGGCGAATTGACCAAAATCGCCTGGGAATACGACGTGCAGGTGATGATTGAAGGCCCGGGCCACGTGCCGATGCATATGATTCAGCGCAACATGACCGAAGAGTTGGAGAGCTGCCACGAAGCGCCGTTCTACACCTTAGGGCCGTTGACCACCGATATCGCGCCGGGCTATGACCACTTTACCTCCGGCATTGGCGCGGCGATGATCGGCTGGTTTGGCTGCGCGATGCTGTGTTACGTGACGCCGAAAGAACACCTCGGCCTGCCGAACAAAGAAGATGTGAAGCAGGGGCTGATCACCTACAAAATCGCCGCCCACGCCGCTGACTTAGCGAAAGGCCATCCGGGCGCACAGATCCGCGATAACGCCATGTCGAAAGCGCGCTTTGAATTCCGCTGGGAAGACCAGTTTAACCTCGCGCTCGACCCTTTCACCGCCCGCGCTTATCACGATGAAACCCTACCGCAGGAGTCCGGTAAGGTCGCTCACTTCTGTTCCATGTGCGGGCCGAAGTTCTGCTCGATGAAAATCAGCCAGGAAGTCCGCGACTACGCCGCTGCACAAACTATTGAAATCGGCATGGCGGATATGTCAGAGGACTTCCGCGCCAAAGGCGGCGAAATTTATCTCAAGCGGGAGGAAGCCTGATGTATCAGCCTGATTTCCCGACCGTGCCGTTCCGCCTCGGGCTTTACCCGGTGGTGGACAGCGTTGCATGGATTGAACGCCTGCTGGAGGCGGGCGTACGCACCATCCAGCTGCGTATCAAAGATAAACGCGATGAAGAGGTGGAAGCGGATGTTATCGCTGCCATCGCGCTGGGGCGTCGTTATGACGCCCGGCTGTTTATCAACGATTACTGGCGGCTGGCAATTAAGCATCGCGCTTACGGCGTGCATCTGGGCCAGGAAGACCTTGAAACCACCGACCTGAAGGCCATTCAGGCGGCGGGGTTACGTCTCGGCGTATCGACCCACGATGATATGGAGATAGACGTCGCGCTCGCCGCTAAGCCTTCTTATATCGCACTCGGACACGTCTTCCCCACGCAAACCAAGCAGATGCCTTCTGCCCCGCAGGGGCTGGCGCAGTTGGCGCGGCATATTGACCGGCTGGCGGATTATCCCACCGTGGCGATTGGCGGCATCAGTGTGGAACGCGCTCCGGCGGTACTGGCGACCGGCGTCGGCAGCATTGCCGTGGTCAGCGCTATTACTCAGGCCGCCGACTGGCGCGCCGCTACCGCGCAGTTACTGGATATTGCGGGAGTTGGCGATGAATGACCGTGACTTTATGCGCTACAGCCGGCAAATCCTGCTCGGCGATATCGCGATTGAAGGCCAGCAAAAGTTGCTCAATAGCCATGTATTGATTGTCGGCTTAGGCGGATTGGGTTCGCCTGCCGCGCTGTATCTGGCGGGAGCAGGCATCGGCACACTGACGCTGGTAGACGATGACGATATTCATCTGAGCAATTTACAGCGCCAGATTCTATTTACCACCGATGATATCGCGCGTTCAAAATCTCAGGTTGCCCAGCAGCGCCTGACACAGCTCAACCCGGATATCGAACTGGTATCACTCCAGCAGCGACTAAAAGGCGAGGCACTGCGGCATGCGGTAGCACACGCCGACGTAGTGCTCGACTGTACCGATAACATGGCGACGCGCCAGGAGATTAACACCGCCTGCGTGGAGCTCAACACTCCGTTAATTTCCGCCAGCGCCGTCGGCTTTGGCGGCCAGCTAATGGTCCTCACGCCACCGTGGGAACAAGGCTGTTACCGCTGCCTGTGGCCGGACGATGTCGAGCCTGAACGCAACTGCCGTACCGCCGGTATCGTCGGACCGGTTGTTGGCGTCATGGGCGCCTTGCAGGCACTGGAGGCAATCAAATTACTCAGCGGTATTGAGACGCCCAGCGGCGAGCTACGCCTGTTTGACGGTAAAACCAGCCAGTGGCGCAGCCTGGCGCTGCGTCGTGCCAGCGGCTGTCCGGTATGCGGAGGGCGACATGCAAATTCAATTCAATGACGAGCCGATGCAGTGCGCCGAAGGGCAAACCGTCAGCGGGCTGCTTATCCAGCTCAACCAGCTCAAACCGGGCGTGGCGCTAGCGCTCAATCAGCAGATCCTGCCGCGCGAGCAGTGGCAGCAGCAAATCGTGCAGGAAGGCGACCAGATCCTGCTTTTTCAGGTTATTGCAGGGGGTTGATATGTTACGTATTGCCGACAAAACGTTTGATTCACATCTGTTCACCGGTACCGGGAAGTTTGCCTCATCGCAACTGATGGTCGAGGCAATTCGCGCCTCCGGCAGCCAGTTGGTGACACTGGCGATGAAGCGCGTGGATTTACGTCAGCACAACGACGCTATCCTGGCGCCGCTGATTGAAGCGGGCGTCACGCTGCTGCCCAATACCTCCGGGGCGAAAACCGCCGAAGAGGCAATCTTCGCCGCCCAACTGGCGCGCGAAGCGCTGGGAACCCACTGGCTGAAATTAGAAATCCACCCGGACGCCCGCTGGCTATTGCCGGATCCGATCGAAACGCTAAAAGCCGCCGAGGCGCTGGTGAAGCAGGGTTTTGTGGTGCTGCCCTACTGCGGCGCGGATCCGGTGTTGTGCAAGCGGCTGGAAGAGGTCGGCTGCGCGGCGGTGATGCCGCTCGGCGCGCCTATCGGTTCGAATCAGGGGCTGGAAACCAAAGCGATGCTGGAGATTATTATCCAGCAGTCCACCGTACCGGTGGTGGTTGATGCGGGCATTGGCGTGCCCAGCCATGCCGCTCAAGCGCTGGAAATGGGCGCTGATGCCGTGCTGGTCAACACGGCGATTGCCGTGGCGGACGATCCGGTGATGATGGCAACCGCTTTCCGTCTGGCGGTGGAAGCCGGATTACTGGCGCGTCAGGCGGTGCCGGGTAATCGTAGCACCTACGCCAACGCCACCAGCCCGCTCACCGGATTTCTGGAGGCGTTAGCATGAAAACCTTCACCGACCGTTGGCGGCAACTGGAGTGGGACGATATTCGCCTGCGCATCAATGGTAAAACCGCCGCTGACGTGGAACGTGCGCTGAACGCCGCGCATCTTAGCCGGGATGATTTGATGGCACTGCTCTCCCCCGCCGCCGCCGATTATCTGGAACCGATAGCGCAGCGGGCGCAAAGGCTGACCCGACAACGCTTTGGCAACACCGTCAGTTTCTACGTGCCGCTTTATCTCTCAAACCTCTGTGCCAACGACTGTACCTACTGCGGTTTTTCGATGAGCAACCGCATTAAGCGTAAAACGCTGGATGAGGTGGATATTCAAAGGGAGTGCGATGCTATCCGTAAACTGGGCTTTGAGCATCTGCTGTTAGTCACCGGCGAACATCAGGCCAAAGTCGGCATGGACTATTTTCGCCGTCATTTACCCACCATCCGCCGTCAATTTTCCTCTTTACAGATGGAAGTCCAGCCCTTGTCGCAAGAAAACTATGCGGAGCTCAAAACACTGGGGATCGATGGCGTGATGGTTTATCAGGAGACTTATCATGAGGCAATCTATGCACAGCATCACCTGAAGGGAAAGAAACAGGACTTTTTCTGGCGGCTGGAAACGCCGGATCGGTTAGGCCGGGCAGGTATCGACAAAATCGGTCTTGGCGCGCTAATTGGTCTGTCGGACAACTGGCGGGTGGATTGCTATATGGTGGCGGAGCATCTGTTGTGGATGCAGAAACACTACTGGCAGAGTCGCTATTCTGTTTCCTTCCCGCGTCTGCGTCCGTGTACTGGCGGTGTGGAACCCGCATCTGTGATGGATGAAAAGCAACTGGTGCAAACGATTTGCGCTTTCCGGTTATTGGCGCCGGAAATTGAATTATCACTCTCCACCCGCGAATCGCCGTGGTTTCGAGACCATGTGATTCCTCTGGCAATCAACAACGTCAGCGCCTTCTCAAAAACGCAGCCCGGCGGCTACGCTGACGATCATCCGGAACTGGAGCAGTTTTCTCCCCACGATGCCCGTCGGCCTGAAACAGTAGCAAGCGCGTTAAGCGCGCAAGGATTGCAGCCCGTCTGGAAAGACTGGGACAGTTGGCTGGGGCGCGCTTCGCAAACGCGGTGAACCCGTATGTAAACGCATTAGTATTTCACGAACGAGTACGTAATGCGAAAAACGGGAGATTGTTATCGACCTCCCGTTTTTTTATTTTGTCATCGTCAGCAATGGAAGCTGACTAGGGCAAATTATCCCTTCCTCATTTTTGCCCAGCCTTCTCCCCTTCATCAGTAACTGACGACCGGGGGCTGGCCACTGGATTATCGAAATAGCGGTGAACTTGAAGTTTTCGGGCAGCGTTCCTGACTGTAATTTCGCTGGCGACCCCTCTTCCAACCGTGTCTGCTGATCGTTTTTGTCCATAAAATGATGCCCCAGAACAACGGAATCAGGGGCGAACCCATCAGGGAAAAATGTGTTGCGGCCGGACGCCGATGGTAACGTTACTTGATGGAAAACGCATCTGGGCTGAGAAAAAGTTAAGCCAGATGTAATCTGACAGATATCTGTATAAATAACCGGTAACTGTCAGATCAGGTCTGAGATAATACATATCATTTTACCTATACGCACTACATCCTCGGACATCTGGGATTGATGTATTGTCCGATTATAAAGTCGTCTGTGTGTTTTTTTCGGCCTAAAGACCTTAATGGAATTAAATACTCCATTTAATAATTTAAAATATCCCGTGTAAACAATCAATAAAACAGGTTTATCATTTAATGTATGAACAGCAGGCATTTTATAATGGCGAGCCAACAGACTTTAATAACTTAGATTTATGGGATAAATTTAAAGTCACATTTGGACTCAATGTTACAGAAAAAATCAAACCCAATGGTAAAAAATTTCAATTTTGAGTATTGTGGATTCTCTACTTTTATTACGCAGGTTGATGGCGTTGGCGGGATTTTAGCAAAGTGGCTCTCAAACAAACATAATGTGATTGTCCCAACGCCTTATACATTCGGTCAAGACCCCATTCCTGGCGTCAATCTTTATCGTAATACAAAAGCAAAATTTGTTATGGCTAACGGCGGTAATAGTCTTCCCTGTGCGATGGCAAAATATAATGCAAAAACTGGACAATTTATTCATATAACCAGTGACAATGAGTTTTCACAAATAATGCGAGAAACAAGAGTCATGAAAAAATAATTCATTTATTCATTAAATTTATAATTACAGATAAAATCAAGAGCCAGCATGGCATTGAAAAATAAAATACGGCTTTTTTATCCGCGCTGGTTTTGACTTGATGAAGAATAACGGTGGCGACAATAATAATAAGACAATAAATAAATATAAGTAATGATTTATGGTGAAGTATATATAACGATAGAAACAATAAAAAAGCGGACAGAACGTTTGAAATGGTTATCTTTTTTGTAAATACCAAAAGACTAAACATTAAATAGATTAATGAAATAATCGCTGGCATTTTCTTTCCTTGTAGGCAAGCGACCCGGGATTCGGTATCCAGCATGAAGCTGGTGGAGGGATAAATACCCCTCCACCATTTAACGATTACTCGTTATCAGAACCGCCCAGACCTGCGTTCAGCAGTTCTGCCAGGCTTGCAGATGCATCTTCCGCAGTGACCTGCGGTGTTGCTGGCTGCTCGCCCGCGGCGCGACGGCGCATACGATCCTGGTGGTACGCATAACCGGTACCGGCCGGAATCAGACGACCCACGATAACGTTCTCTTTCAGGCCGCGCAGTTCGTCGCGTTTACCCGCAACGGCTGCTTCGGTCAGGACACGCGTGGTCTCCTGGAACGATGCGGCAGAGATGAACGATTCGGTTGCCAGAGACGCTTTGGTAATACCCAGCAGATCGCGGGAGAAGGTAGCCCCCACTTTGCCGTTCGCTTCCAGCTCGCGGTTAGCGATCTTGACGCGAGAGTATTCAACCTGTTCGCCTTCCAGGAAGTCGGAACTACCGGCGCTTTCGATGGTCGCTTTACGCAGCATCTGACGAACGATAACTTCGATGTGTTTATCGTTAATCTTAACGCCCTGCAGACGGTATACATCCTGAACTTCGTTAACAATGTAACGCGTCACAGCATGAACACCACGCAGACGCAGAATGTCGTGCGGCGCTTCCGGACCATCGGAAATCACATCACCACGTTCTACACGTTCCCCTTCGAACACGTTGAGCTGACGCCATTTCGGAATCATCTCTTCGTACGGGTCACTACCATCAACCGGCGTGATCACCAGACGACGTTTGCCTTTGGTTTCTTTACCGAAGGAAACGATACCTGCGATTTCAGCAAGGATTGCCGGTTCTTTCGGACGACGCGCTTCGAACAGGTCGGCAACGCGCGGCAGAC
This sequence comes from Salmonella sp. SAL00670, assembly GCF_046552235.1. Classification (NCBI taxonomy): domain Bacteria; kingdom Pseudomonadati; phylum Pseudomonadota; class Gammaproteobacteria; order Enterobacterales; family Enterobacteriaceae; genus Salmonella; species Salmonella sp. SAL00670. Next base: position 11,937 of record NZ_JBGDUO010000014.1, on the reverse strand, counting down.
CACCGGTGATATCCTTGGTACCGCCGGATTCCTGCGGAATACGCGCCAGGGTGTCACCAGAACTGATCTGTACGCCATCTTCCAGCTGTACAATCGCTTTACCCGGCAGGAAGTACTGCGCAGGCATATCGGTACCCGGGATCAGAACGTCATTACCCTGAGCATCAACGATTTTCAGCGCCGGACGCAGATCTTTACCACCGGTAGTACGTTCAGCCGAATCCAGAACCACCAGCGAAGACAAACCGGTCAGTTCGTCGGTCTGACGCGTAATGGTCTGACCGTCGATCATGTCAGTGAAGCGGATGAAACCACTCACTTCGGTGATAACCGGCATGGTGTGCGGGTCCCAGTTTGCCACGGTTTCGCCGCCGGCAACCTGCTCGCCATCACCTTTCGCCATGACAGCGCCATAAGGCACTTTATAGCTCTCTTTGGTACGACCGAATTCGTCGATCAGCTTCAGTTCGGTGTTACGGGAAGTGATAACCAGTTTACCGCTGGAGTTCACAACCGACTTCACGTTGCTGAGCTTGATGCTACCTTTGTTCTTAACCTGGATGCTGGATTCAGCAGCCGCACGCGATGCCGCACCACCGATGTGGAACGTACGCATCGTCAGCTGTGTACCCGGTTCACCGATGGACTGTGCCGCGATAACGCCGATAGCTTCACCTTTGTTGATGATGTGGCCACGCGCCAGGTCACGACCATAGCAGTGCGCACATACACCAAAGTCGGTGTCGCAGGATACAACGGAACGCACTTTAACGGCGTCAACGGAGTTTGCTTCCAGCAGGTCACACCACTGTTCGTGCAGCAGCGTGTTGCGTGGAACCAGAATGTCCGCGGTACCCGGTTTCAGCACATCTTCCGCCGTCACACGACCCAGAACGCGGTCACGCAGCGGCTCTTTCACGTCGCCACCCTCGATAACCGGGGTCATCAGGATACCTTCGTGCGTACCACAGTCATCTTCGGTCACCACCAGATCCTGCGCGACGTCAACCAGACGACGGGTCAGATAACCGGAGTTCGCGGTTTTCAGTGCGGTATCCGCCAGACCTTTACGCGCACCGTGCGTGGAGATGAAGTACTGGAGTACGTTCAGACCTTCACGGAAGTTCGCGGTGATTGGCGTTTCGATGATGGAGCCATCCGGCTTCGCCATCAGACCACGCATACCTGCCAGCTGACGAATCTGTGCCGCAGAACCACGCGCACCGGAGTCGGCCATCATATAGATGCTGTTGAAGGAGACCTGCTGCTCTTCCTGGCCGTCACGGTTAATCACGGTTTCGGTTTGCAGGTTATCCATCATCGCTTTGGATACACGATCGTTCGCCGCAGCCCAGATATCGATAACTTTGTTATAGCGTTCGCCAGCGGTTACCAGACCAGACTGGAACTGCTCCTGGATCTCAGCAACTTCAGCTTCCGCCTCAGAGATGATCTCGTGTTTTTTCTCCGGGATGACCATGTCATCAATACCAACGGACGCACCTGAACGCGCTGCATAAGCAAAGCCGGTGTACATCGTCTGGTCCGCAAAAATAACGGTCGGTTTCAGGCCCAGAATACGGTAGCAAGTGTTCAGCATTTTGGAGATCGCTTTCTTGCCCAGCGCCTGGTTGACGATGGAGAAAGGCAGACCTTTCGGTACGATCATCCACAGAATGGCGCGACCAACGGTCGTGTCTTTCAGGCTGGTGTGCGCAACGAATTCGCCGTTTTCATCTTTTTCATATTCAGTGATACGCACTTTAACGCGCGCATGCAGAGAGGCCAGACCTGCGCGATAGATACGCTCAGCTTCTTTCGGGCCAGTCAGCACCATGCCTTCGCCTTTGGCGTTAACACAGTCACGGGTCATGTAGTACAGACCCAGTACCACGTCCTGAGACGGAACGATGATAGGTTCGCCGTTCGCCGGAGACAGGATGTTGTTGGTAGACATCATCAGCGCACGCGCTTCAAGCTGGGCTTCCAGCGTCAGCGGTACGTGAACAGCCATCTGGTCACCATCGAAGTCGGCGTTATAGGCCGCACACACCAGCGGGTGCAGCTGGATAGCTTTACCTTCGATCAGTACCGGTTCAAATGCCTGGATACCCAGACGGTGCAGAGTCGGCGCACGGTTCAGCAGTACCGGGTGTTCGCGGATAACTTCGTCCAGGATATCCCAAACGACAGCTTCTTCACGCTCAACCATTTTCTTCGCGGCTTTGATGGTGGTGGCAAGGCCACGCAGTTCCAGCTTGCCGTAGATGAACGGTTTGAACAGCTCCAGCGCCATTTTCTTCGGCAGACCGCACTGGTGCAGACGCAGGTATGGACCTACGGTGATAACAGAACGACCGGAGTAGTCAACACGCTTACCGAGCAGGTTCTGACGGAAACGACCTTGTTTACCTTTGATCATGTCGGCCAAAGATTTCAGAGGACGCTTGTTAGAACCGGTGATCGCACGACCGCGACGACCGTTATCCAGCAGGGCGTCAACCGCTTCCTGCAGCATACGTTTTTCGTTACGTACGATGATGTCCGGCGCAGCCAGATCCAGCAGACGCTTCAGACGGTTGTTACGGTTGATCACGCGACGATACAGATCGTTCAGGTCAGAAGTCGCGAAACGACCACCATCCAGCGGAACCAGCGGACGCAGATCTGGCGGCAGAACCGGCAGAACGGTCAGGATCATCCACTCTGGCTTGTTACCAGACTGTACGAAGGCTTCCAGCAGTTTGATACGCTTGGTCAGCTTTTTACGCTTGGTTTCGGAGTTGGTTTCGTTCAGCTCTTCGCGCAGAGTTTCACACTCTTGCTCCAGATCCATGCTCTTCAGCAGGGCCTGGATAGCTTCCGCACCCATCTTCGCGTCGAATTCGTCACCGAACTCTTCCAGCGCGTCCAGATACTGCTCTTCAGTCAGGATCTGTTGACGTTCCAGGTTGGTCATACCGCCTTCGATAACCACATAAGATTCGAAGTACAGTACGCGTTCGATATCGCGCAGCGGCATATCGAGCAGCAGACCGATACGGGACGGCAGCGATTTCAGGAACCAGATGTGAGCAGTCGGGGACGCCAGCTCGATGTGGCCCATACGCTCACGGCGTACTTTGGTCTGGGTCACTTCAACGCCGCACTTCTCACAAATAACACCACGGTGTTTCAGGCGCTTGTACTTACCGCACAGGCACTCGTAGTCTTTTACCGGCCCAAAGATACGGGCGCAGAAAAGGCCGTCACGCTCAGGTTTGAACGTACGGTAGTTGATGGTTTCCGGCTTTTTAACTTCACCGAAAGACCATGAACGGATCATGTCTGGCGAAGCCAGAGCAATTTTGATCGCATCAAACTCTTCGGTTTTAGTCTGCGCTTTCAGAAACTTTAATAAATCTTTCACGGATTTGCTCCCGTCGGAGTTAGCACAATCTGGTGTCGGGTTTTACCCCGACACCAGTGACCTGTTTGAGCGAGAATTACTCGTCTTCCAGTTCGATGTTGATGCCCAGCGAGCGGATCTCTTTCAACAGAACGTTGAAGGATTCCGGCATACCCGGTTCCATCTGATGGTTGCCGTCCACGATGTTCTTATACATCTTGGTACGACCGTTCACGTCATCAGACTTAACGGTGAGCATTTCCTGCAGGGTGTAGGCGGCGCCGTAAGCTTCCAGCGCCCACACTTCCATCTCCCCGAAGCGCTGACCACCGAACTGCGCCTTACCACCCAGCGGCTGCTGAGTAACCAGGCTGTAAGAACCGGTAGAACGCGCATGCATCTTGTCATCAACCAGGTGGTTCAGTTTTAGCATGTACATGTAACCGACGGTTACCGGACGTTCGAACTGTTCACCCGTACGGCCATCGAACAGGGTGATCTGACCGGAGGTCGGCAGGTCGCCCAGTTTCAGCAGCTCTTTGATTTCCGCTTCTTTCGCACCGTCAAACACTGGTGTGGCAATCGGCATACCTTTACGCAGGTTTTCTGCCAGACGCAGCACTTCATCATCGCTGAAGGTGCTCAGGTCGACTTTCTGACGAACGTCGGCGCCCAGATCGTAGGCACGCTGGATGAATTCGCGCAGTTTCGCGACTTCCTGCTGCTGTTTCAGCATGGCGTTAATCTTGTCGCCAATACCTTTCGCAGCCATACCCAGGTGGGTTTCCAGAATCTGACCGATGTTCATACGAGACGGTACGCCCAGCGGGTTCAGTACGATGTCGACCGGCGTGCCGTTTTCATCGTAAGGCATGTCTTCGATCGGGTTGATCTTAGAGATAACACCCTTGTTACCGTGACGACCTGCCATCTTATCACCCGGCTGGATACGGCGTTTAACGGCCAGATAGACCTTCACGATCTTCAGCACGCCCGGCGCCAGATCGTCGCCCTGGGTGATTTTACGGCGCTTCGCTTCAAGTTTTTTCTCGAACTCGTGTTTCAGTTCGTCATACTGCTCAGCCAGTTGTTCCAGCTGATTTTGTTTCTCTTCGTCGGTCAGACCGAGTTCCAGCCAGCGGTCGCGCGGCAGTTTGTCGAGCTTCTCAGCTTCAACGCCGCCGGACACCAGCACCGCACGGATACGGCTAAACAGGCCCGCTTCGAGGATCTGCAGTTCTTCAGACAGGTCTTTTTTCGCCTGCTTGAGCTGCATCTCTTCGATTTCCAGAGCACGTTTGTCTTTTTCTACGCCATCGCGAGTAAAGACCTGAACGTCGATAACCGTACCGGAGACACCGTTAGGTACGCGCAGAGAAGAGTCTTTAACGTCAGACGCTTTCTCACCGAAGATCGCACGCAGCAGTTTCTCTTCCGGCGTCAGCTGGGTTTCACCTTTCGGCGTCACCTTACCGACCAGAATGTCACCGCCGGTCACTTCCGCGCCGATGTAAACGATACCGGATTCATCCAGTTTGGAGAGCGCAGCTTCACCCACGTTCGGGATATCAGCGGTGATCTCTTCCGGCCCCAGCTTGGTGTCACGGGACACGCACGCCAGTTCCTGAATGTGGATGGTGGTGAAACGGTCTTCCTGGACAACACGCTCGGATACGAGGATGGAGTCTTCGAAGTTGTAGCCGTTCCACGGCATGAACGCCACGCGCATGTTCTGACCGAGCGCCAGTTCACCGAGGTCGGTGGACGGACCGTCTGCCAGCACGTCGCCGCGTTCAACCGGCTCGCCCAGAGACACACATGGCATCTGGTTGATACAGGTGTTCTGGTTAGAGCGGGTGTATTTGGTCAGGTTATAGATGTCGATACCCGCTTCGCCCGGGTACATCTCGTCTTCGTTAACTTTGATAACGATACGGGATGCATCCACGTACTGAACAGTACCGCCACGTTTAGCTACTGCAGTAACACCGGAGTCGACGGCGACAGCACGTTCCATACCGGTACCCACCAGCGGCTTATCAGCACGCAGAGTCGGAACCGCCTGACGTTGCATGTTCGCACCCATCAATGCACGGTTGGCGTCATCGTGTTCCAGGAACGGGATCAGGGACGCACCGACGGAGACCACCTGCTGGGTGGATACGTCCATGTAGTCAACCTGGTCGCGGCTGAACAAGCTGGATTCGCCTTTGCTACGGCAGGTCACCAGATCTTCTACAAAGTGGCCTTCGTCATCCAGGTTGGAGTTCGCCTGAGCGATAACGTAGTTGCCTTCTTCGATAGCAGACAGGTAATGAATTTCGTCAGTGACCACGCCATCAACCACACGACGGTACGGCGTCTCAAGGAAGCCATATTCGTTAGTCTGTGCGTACACGGACAGGGAGTTGATCAGACCGATGTTCGGACCTTCCGGCGTTTCGATAGGACATACGCGACCGTAGTGCGTCGGGTGTACGTCTCGAACTTCGAAGCCTGCGCGTTCGCGGGTCAGACCGCCTGGGCCGAGTGCGGAGATACGACGTTTGTGCGTAATCTCAGACAGCGGGTTGTTCTGGTCCATAAACTGAGACAGCTGGCTGGAACCAAAGAACTCTTTCACTGCGGCGGAAATCGGCTTGGCGTTGATCATATCCTGAGGCATCAGGGTATCCAGATCGCCCAGAGACAGACGCTCTTTCACCGCACGCTCTACACGCACCAGGCCAACGCGGAACTGGTTTTCCGCCATTTCGCCGACGGAACGGATACGACGGTTGCCGAGGTGGTCGATATCATCCACTTCGCCTTTACCGTTACGGATATCGATGAGCTTCTTCATGACATCAATGATGTCGTCTTTGCTCAGGATACCGGAACCTTCGATTTCGTCGCGCAGCAGAGAACGGTTGAACTTCATACGACCCACCGCAGACAGGTCATAGCGGTCTTCGGAGAAGAACAGGTTCTCGAACAGGCTTTCAGCCGCTTCGCGAGTCGGCGGCTCACCAGGGCGCATCATGCGGTAGATTTCTACCAGCGCGCTCAGACGATCGTTAGTTGGGTCGACGCGTACCGTTTCAGAAATGTACGGGCCGTGGTCCAGATCGTTGGTAAACAGCGTTTCGATACGCTTGTGGCCGGACTGGCTCAGCTTAGCCAGCAGATCCAGGCTCAGCTCCATGTTCGCCGCGCAGATCAGCTCGCCAGTGGATTCGTCAACGTAGTCTTTAGAGACGACTTTACCTGCGATGTACTCAACCGGAACTTCGATATGCTTGATATCGTCTTTTTCCAGCTGACGGATATGACGCGCGGTAATGCGACGGCCTTTTTCAACGTACACCTTGCCGTTAGCTTCGATATCGAACGACGCAGTTTCGCCGCGCAGACGTTCTGGAATCAGCTCCATCTGCAGCTTGTTGTCGCGAATTTCGAAGACGACTTTCTCAAAGAACAGGTCAAGGATCTGCTCAGTGGTGTAGTTCAGCGCACGCAGGATGATGGTCGCAGGCAGTTTACGGCGACGGTCGATACGCACGAACAGGTTGTCCTTCGGATCGAATTCGAAGTCCAGCCAGGAACCACGGTAAGGAATGATGCGCGCGTTATACAGCACTTTACCCGAAGAGTGGGTTTTACCTTTGTCGGAGTCAAAGAAGACGCCCGGACTACGGTGCAGCTGAGAAACGATAACACGCTCAGTACCGTTGATAACAAAGGTACCGTTGTCGGTCATGAGCGGAATTTCGCCCATGTAGACTTCTTGTTCTTTAATGTCTTTAACGGTGCCTTCCGGCGCTTCGCGCTCGTAGATCACCAGACGCAGTTTTACGCGCAGCGGTGCGGAATAGGTCACGCCACGGATCTGACATTCCTGAACGTCAAACACCGGTTCGCCAAGGCGGTAGCTGACGTACTGCAGCTCGGAATTACCGCTGTAGCTCTGAATCGGGAACACGGAACGGAAGGCTGCTTCCAGGCCGTACTGCCCTTCAGGATCTTGCTCGATAAACTTCTGAAACGAGTCAAGCTGGATAGAAAGGAGATAAGGTACATCCAGAACTTGTGGACGTTTACCAAAATCCTTACGAATACGTTTTTTCTCGGTATAGGAGTAAACCATAGGGTTCCTCAGCTCGCTGACAAGTCGACCCATCTGTCCTGCGGGGGACAGTTTGTGCAACACTATTTTGTTGACCGGAAAATGGATACTTTCCGCAATGCCTGTTGCTATCACGCTTAAACCATTTCATTGCGATTTACACAGAACGTACGCTCTGTCGCAGTATATTAAGTCGTCGATAGAAACAAGCATTGAAAGGCACAGCAGTAGTCAAACAGTGTGAAACGCTACTGGCGCCTTACAGCGCAAAAAGGCTGGTGACTAAAAAGTCACCAGCCATCAGCCTGATTTCTCAGGCTGCAACCGGAAGGGTTGGCTTATTTAACTTCAACTTCAGCGCCAGCTTCTTCCAGAGATTTTTTCAGTGCTTCAGCGTCATCTTTGCTCACGCCTTCTTTCAGAGCGGCCGGAGCAGATTCTACCAGGTCTTTAGCTTCTTTCAGACCCAGGCCAGTTGCGCCACGTACTGCTTTGATAACAGCAACTTTGTTAGCGCCAGCAGCTTTCAGAATTACGTCGAATTCAGTTTTTTCTTCAGCAGCTTCAGCCGGGCCAGCAGCTACAGCTACAGCAGCAGCAGCGGAAACACCGAATTTTTCTTCCATTGCAGAAATCAGTTCTACAACGTCCATTACGGACATAGCGGATACTGCTTCAATGATTTGATCTTTAGTGATAGACATTTAAATTGTTCCTGAATATCAGAATAAGTTTATACGTAAGCAAATGCTTGATAAAGACAACTGCGATTACGCAGCTTCTTTTGCATCGCGTACAGCAGCCAGTGTGCGAACCAGTTTGCCAGCCGAAGCTTCTTTCATGGTTGCCATCAGGCGTGCAATTGCTTCTTCGTAGGTCGGCAGAGTTGCCAGGCGGTCGATCTGAGACGCCGGGATCAGCTCACCTTCAAAGGCTGCAGCTTTGACCTCAAATTTTGCATTCGCTTTCGCGAACTCTTTGAACAGACGAGCAGCAGCGCCCGGGTGTTCCATAGAGTATGCAATCAGGGTCGGACCAACAAACGTGTCTTTCAGGCACTCGAACTGAGTACCTTCAACGACGCGGCGCAGCAGGGTGTTACGAACAACACGCATGTATACGCCAGCTTCACGACCTGCTTTACGCAGTTCAGTCATTTTATCTACAGTTACGCCACGGGAATCCGCAACTACTGCAGACAGCGCGCCTTTGGCTACTTCGCTGACTTCAGCAACAATCGCTTGTTTGTCTTGAAGATTTAAAGCCATTAGCTTTGCTCCTGGATGTTTGCCGGAACTCATGTTCCGGAACTCACTTCACTCATCTCAACGAGAAGAGCGTCTTAATACGGTGAGCAGAAACAAGCCAGAGTATCAAAAATAATCTTAGCGTTCTGTCACCGTCTACGCAGGGGATTAAGCCTCTTGCGAGACGCCTGCGGTCTTCGACGGAGGCCTGGATAGGCCAGGCTCCAACGAACAAATTCTTTCTATGACTTCGTCCTTTGAACCGCAGCTGTGTTAGCTGCGCTCGTTCACACCAGTCACATAGTTAACTATGCTCCTGGCGATTCACTCACTTGCTGCCTTGCTGCAATTCAAATGACTCGCATAGTGCTCTGTTATATTTCAACAGAATCGTGGGGGTAAGATTGTAGACAAAATCACCGCCCACGTAAAGACTAATCTTAGTTCGCAGATGCGCTCAGACCAGCCTGATCAACGGCAACGCCAGCACCCATGGTGGTGGAGATGCTAACTTTCTTGATGTACACGCCTTTCGCCTGGCTCGGTTTTGCTTTTTTCAGCGCAACCAGCAGAGCTTCCAGGTTTTCTTTCAGTTTGTCAGCGTCAAAGTCCACTTTACCGATGGTGGTGTGGATGATGCCGTTTTTGTCGTTACGGTAACGAACCTGACCTGCTTTAGCGTTCTTAACCGCTTCAGCAACGTTAGGGGTTACGGTACCGACTTTCGGGTTTGGCATCAGGCCGCGCGGACCCAGAACCTGGCCCAGCTGGCCAACAACGCGCATTGCATCCGGGGATGCGATAACAACGTCGAAGTTCATTTCGCCTTTCTTGATCTGGTCAGCCAGATCTTCCATACCTACCAGCTCAGCGCCAGCAGCTTTAGCTGCTTCAGCGTTCGGGCCCTGGGTAAATACGGCAACGCGAACAGAACGGCCAGTACCGTGCGGCAGTACAGTCGCGCCACGAACGTTCTGGTCAGATTTACGAGCATCGATGCCGAGGTTAACGGCAACGTCAACGCTTTCGTTGAATTTAGCAGTGGCCAGCTCTTTCAGCAGGGCAATAGCTTCGTTGATGTCGTACTGTTTGGTCGCATCAACTTTTTCACGGATCACGCGCATACGCTTGGTCAGTTTAGCCATTTCTTAGTCCTCCACTACCAGGCCCATGGAACGTGCAGTACCTTCGATGGAGCGAGTCATCGCTTCAATGTCGGCACCGGTCATGTCGGCAGCTTTGGTCTGCGCGATTTCCTGCAGCTGAGCGCGGGAAATTTTACCTACTTTGTCTTTGTTCGGCTTGCCGGAACCAGACTTGATACCAGCCGCTTTTTTCAGCAGAACAGCTGCCGGAGGCGTTTTGGTAACGAAGGTGAAAGAACGGTCAGCGTAAACGGTAATAACAACCGGAATCGGCAGACCTTTTTCGATGGAATCCGTTTTTGCGTTGAACGCTTTGCAGAATTCCATGATGTTCACACCCTGCTGACCCAGTGCTGGACCAACCGGCGGACTCGGGTTCGCCATACCAGCTGCAACCTGCAGCTTGACGTAGGCTTGTACTTTCTTAGCCATTCTAAATTCCTCGAATTGGGTAGTATCGCTTCAAAGAAGCTCCCCGTGATAAATATCGCTTTATGGGCATAAGGCCCATAAAAACAAAAGGCGCGAAATTGTATGTCAATTTCGCGCCCTATGCAACGATTAGATCGCTGCTTTTTTGATCGCAGCCTTACGCTTTCTCAACCTGGCTGAAGTCCAGCTCTACCGGGGTCGCACGACCGAAGATAGAAACAGACACTTTCAGGCGAGACTTCTCATAATCAACTTCTTCGACAACGCCGTTAAAGTCTGCGAACGGACCGTCGTTAACACGAACCATTTCACCCGGTTCAAACAGAGTTTTCGGCCGCGGCTTATCGCCAACCTGCTGCAGGCGGTTCATGATCGCATCGACTTCTTTGTCGCTGATCGGCGCCGGACGGTCAGACGTACCGCCGATAAAGCCCATCACACGCGGCACGCTGCGCACCAGGTGCCAGCTTGCGTCGTTCATGACCATCTGGACCAGAACGTAACCCGGGAAGAATTTGCGTTCGCTTTTGCGACGCTGGCCGCCACGGATCTCAACGACTTCTTCAGTCGGCACCATGACTTCGCCAAACAGCTCTTCCATATTGTGTAATTTGATATGCTCGCGCAGCGATGTGGCTACGCGGCCTTCAAAACCGGAAAACGCCTGAACGACGTACCAGCGCTTTTTAGGTGCTTCAGACATCTCAGAACCTCAGGCCAGTGATAAAGGATACCAGGCGAACCAGAATACCATCCAGTCCCCACAGGATCAGTGACATAACTGCGGTAACCGCAGCGACGATCAGCGTGGTGTGCAGCGTTTCCTGGCGAGTCGGCCAAATGACCTTACGGACTTCGGTTCTCGCTTCACGGGCAAAAGCAACGGTTGCTTTACCTTTTGTCGTCAACAGCGCGACACCACCCGCTGCAGCAATCAGAATTACTACGGCCAGCGCACGCAGCGGCAGCATCATGTCGCGATAGAGGTAGTTGCCGACGATTGCGACGATCAGCAATATGGCAACAACTATCCACTTCATCGCTTCCAGGCCGCGCCCGCTCCCTTGAGCTTCGGTATTCGCACTCATAAACCAACCTGTCAGAAGTATTCTACAAACATTTTCACCCCGCAATCGCGAGGCAATCCAAATCGAAACGCTTATTCGCCTTTCGGATTATACGCCCTCTACAGAGCCTGTCTCAGCAATGATTATGACAAATAAAATCACTGATGAGCCAGGTTCTGGTGTGAAAGCGTGCAAAAAGGGCATCAAATGATGCCCTTTTATTGCGCATTGCGTCAAATGTTATCAGCGATTAGCCGAGAACTTTAGCAACAACGCCCGCGCCAACGGTACGGCCGCCTTCACGGATTGCGAAACGCAGACCGTCGTCCATCGCGATCGGGTGGATCAGGGTAACAACCATTTTGATGTTGTCGCCCGGCATTACCATCTCTACGCCTTCCGGCAATTCGATGGTGCCAGTCACGTCAGTAGTACGGAAGTAGAACTGCGGACGGTAGCCTTTGAAGAACGGAGTGTGACGGCCGCCTTCATCTTTGGACAGAATGTACACTTCAGATTCGAACTTGGTGTGCGGCTTGATGGTGCCCGGCTT
>NZ_JBGDUO010000013.1:0-44619 GCF_046552235.1 Salmonella sp. SAL00670 | reverse complement strand
GGAACGGCGCGCGGTGCGGGCGCGGCGACGGGTTCCGGGAAGAAGCGAGTAATCACGGCAGACATGCCGCGAATGGCGAAAATCAGCAGGAACAGAAACGCCAGCACAAACCCCATGCCGAGGAACATCAGGGTGAAGCCTTCACCTAATAGCAGAGCTGCATTAGTCATAAAATAGCCTTCAGGCAGGAGGCACGATAATGGGGCTATTTATGACGATGAAATAATAAGGGTGGATTTCCCTGAGCCGCCCCCGGCCAGAGCCCTTGGTTATTATTATCGTCATAACGTATTACCACCATTATCGTGCAATTTACGTAATCAGGTTTATTTGATGAAACTTACGTTCTGGCATATTTCATCAGCGACGATCTCTTTACGCTGATTAAAAATAATTTTGTTCTGTTCAAACAGATTATTCCCATGGGTATCAATAGAAACAATCAGCGGGCCAAACTCTTTAACCCGACAGACCCACAGCGTTTCCGGCATCCCCAGATCGCGCCATTGAGCATCTTCAATTTCTTCCACGCACACGGCGGCTACAACCGCACAACCGGCAGGGAATACGCAGTGCAGCGCTTTGTGTTCAGCACAGCCCTCTTCGGTACCTTTACCCATACCGCCTTTACCCACAATTAATTTCACACCGGTTTGCGCAATAAATTCTTTTTCGAATTTCTCCATACGCATGCTGGTGGTTGGTCCCACGGAGACCATTTCAAACTTATCGTCTTCGCCTTTAATTGGGCGGACAATGGGGCCAGCGTGTAAAATAGCGCCGCCGCGAACATCTACCGGAAGCTCGCGACCACCTTCAATTAAACGGCGATGGGCTACGTCACGGCAGGTAACAATATGACCATTGAGATAAATAATATCGCCAGCCTTAATATCCGCTAAATCTTCATCTTTAATTGGCGTAGTCAGGATTTTTTTAGTCATCAGAAATTCACTCCGCTGTGAGACGTAATGGTGTAATTCAAATCTTTATCGAAAACGATATGCCCTTTACGGTGCGACCAGCAGCCGACGTTTACCGCCACGCCGATGGTAGAAGGATGACGCGCGGTGTTTTCAATGTTCACGCCCATAACGGAGGTATTACCGGACATCCCCTGCGGCCCCAGGCCAATTTTGTTAATGCCGTCTTCCAGCATTTTTTCCAGCGAGGCTGCTCGCTCATTCTCGTTATGCGAACCGATCGGACGCATCAGCGCTTTTTTCGATAGCAGTGCCGCCGTTTCAACAGAGGTCGCTACGCCCACGCCAACCAGCAGCGGCGGACACGCGTTGAGGCCGTAGCTGGTCATCACATCCAGTACAAAGCGGGTCACACCTTCATAGCCTGCACCCGGCATCAGCACCATCGCTTTCCCCGGCAGAGAACAACCACCGCCTGCCATATAGGTATAAATGCTGCACTGATCGGAATTGGGAACGATCTCCCAGAAGACCGTCGGCGTGCCTTTACCCACGTTTTTACCGGTGTTGTATTCATCAAAAGTTTCTACGCTGTTGTGGCGCAGCGGAGAATCTACAGTTGCTTTGATCACCGCCTCACGCAACAACGCTTCCAGCTCGCCAATCAGCGGAAAGTTCGTCCCGCACTCCACCAGAAACTGAATGACACCGGTGTCCTGGCAGGAAGGTCGATCCAGCTCTTTCGCCAGACGCTGGTTCTCAATCATGGTAGTAAAGATGACGTCGGCCAGTTTACTGGTCTCTTTCTTATGCAAATCTTCCAGTTTTGCAGTGACATCATCAGGCAAAACTTTGCCGGTATATCCCACAAACTTGGCCATAACGTCGGTCATATGGGATATCTGTTCACTTTTACTCATAAATGCTCCTTAGTCAGAACAGCTTCCGTTAATTACGGATGAAAAGGGAAAAGGATTGGCAGCAGGATCAAGCTGACAATGGTTGAAACGATAATCAGGGGGATACCGGCCTTAGCGTAGTCGACAAATTTATAGCCACCCGCGGAGAGCACCATCATGTTGGCAGGCATACCGATAGGGGTTGCGTAGGCGCAGGAACCGCCAATGACCGTCGCCATCAGAACCGCACGCGGGTCGGCCCCCATGCCTGCGGCAATGGACAAACTCACCGGCACCAATAGCGCTGTCGTTGCGGTATTGGACATAAAGTTGGTCATCACAACGGATAAGGCGAAAACGGCGATCAGCAACATGAACGGTGAGGAGTTTTGCCCCAGCATGCCGATTACATAGTCCGCAACCAGCTTGCCTGCCCCGGTCATTTCCAGCGCTTTTGCCAGCGCCAGGGTGCCGCCAAAGATAAAAATAGTCTGTGAATCAATGGCTTTATAGGCCTGTTTTTCCGTGAGTACGCCGGTAACTACCAGCACAAGAGCGCCAATACAACCGGTCACGGCCAGGCTGACACCGATCTTCTTCTCAAAGATCATGCCGAGGATCGTTGCGATCAACACCACTAGTGAGAGCCGTTGTTTCCACTGTGGAACATGGCTGTAGTCACGTTGCACCCCGACGCTCCCCACCTCACCGCCGGTCGCATTATTCGGCAGAAAGCGATAGCCAATAGTCAGGAAGTAGAGAATGCCGCAGATGAGCATCGGGAGACCGATTTTTGCGTATTCAAAAAAGCCAAAGCCGCCGCCAATATTCTGTAGCGCAGACTGCGCGATAAGATTTCCCGGCGCGCCAATTAACGACAGGTTACCGCCCAACGCAGCGGCAAAAACCAGCGGCATCAGTAGACGAGAACGCGAGAAGCCCGATTTTGCCGCCACGCCGATCACCACCGGAATCAAAACCGCAGCGGTACCGGTGTTAGAAAGGACGCCAGACATCAAGCCCACCACCACCATAATGGTGAAGATCAGCTGTTTTTCTGTTTTCGCGAAGCGCGTGATGACGCCGCCCACTTTGTTTGCCATACCGGTCTCGAACAACGCGCCGCCCACGATGAACATCGCGACAAAGAGGATGACGTTAGTGTCGATAAAGCCAGCAAAGGCCTGTTTGATATTCAGAACGCCGGTGATCACTAAGGCCACGCAGACAATCATGGAAGTGACGGCAAGTGGCACTTTTTCCCATACAAACATGACGATAGCGAACACCAATAAACATAAGGTAAGGGTAATGGGTTCCATATTTATAATTATCCAATCAATGATATATGATATTGTATCCAATGTTGACAGGGAGAAATTATTCCCATACAAAAACTAAGTCAAATCGTTTCTCAGGAAAGATGCAGGAGTGGGATCTACATCAAGATCGTGGTTAGATCGTTACTGGACGTGATTAATAGAATTGAAGAATTGGTTGAAGCGCCTGCGATGCTCACGCAGGCGAAAAGATCAGGCAGAAGGGTCACCAACATAGCGGGTCAGCATATTCTCCATTGAGCGAATAATGTGTTCGCGCATGCGCTGGCGTGCCAATGTTTCATCATGAAGTTCAAGAGCTTGCAGAATACTTTTATGTTCCTGAATGGAAATCACGGCATACTCTTCTTCGGTGACCTTATGGCCCATCGACAGGCCGTTCCACATATTACAGAGCAACATTTTCATTTTTTCGTTGCCAGCAACATTCCATATTTCCATATGAAATGCCTGATTCAGGTCGGAGTATTCCGCCGAGTTATTTTCCGCGAGAGCCTTTTCAGCGGCATAATGCACCTGGGCTATCCGCGAGATATCGGTGCCAGGACGAGAAGCTTTAGCCACCGCCTCACTTTCTAACAGCGCGCGAATTTCATAGTGTTCACGGATCGTTTGTTCATTGATGCCCAACACCACCGCCCCTTTATTAGGGCGCACTTTTATCAGCCCATCCGCCGCCAGAATCTGAAACGCCTCGCGCACTGGCATACTCGACACGCCGACCATTCCGGCAATGCCTTCTAACGTAATCTCCTGCCCTTCCACTAACTCCCTCGAAAGAATCGCTTTACGCAGCACTGCCGCGACCTGTTCTTTCGCTGAAAGAAGCTTAATCTTCCCTAACTTAGGCTTCTGCACTTTCCCAATCCTTCATATGTTGACGCATTATTTCTGCTAAAGAGAGGAAATAACGCTGCATAACTTGCCCAATCTCATCACGCCGCCCCTGGCGTATGACGTCAGCCAGTTCAGCGAAAAGCTGCGCCGACTCCTGATTATCTTTTTTCAGATGCAAAATAACATAAGAGACATAACCGTCCAGGAACTGCTGATACACCTTTTCCAGATAGCGGTTATTCACATAAGAAATCAGCATCGCATGACACTCCAGCTCGCAGGATTTGTCTTCTGCGACAGCCAGCGCTTGCGCACGTATCAGGAGGGCATCGCCTACTTCGCTGGGTATCAGCGAAAACATTTCGGCGGCCATCGCGGCAATCACGCGAAAAATATGACTCACGCGATCGGCCTCAAGATGCGCGACCTGCATGTGCCTGTTGGGCAGTCGGATTAAAAAACCTTCCTGTTCGAGTGACTGTAGCGCTTCTCGAACCGGCATTCGTGAAAGACCGAGCTGCTCCGCAATACTTTCCTGCGCGAGTTCTTCTCCCGCTTTTATATTGCCGGAAAGAATTTCATAGCGAAGCATTTGCGTAATGTGATCGCGGGTTTGCGTTCTTTGGATCTTTTTCACGACGTTCTCGTTAATAACCGATAAGACGTGAGGAGTTTAGCAGATTTAGTGCTTGATTTCGTGGCTTGTTTACAGTCAAAGAAGCCGGAGCAAAAGCCCCGGCATCGGGCAGGAACAGCTTATTTATTAATAAAATCTTCACCCAACTGAATATCTTTTTTCAGCGTATCCAGCATAGCGTCCAGCGAATGTTGCTCGAAAGCGCTCAGTGTGCCGATGGATTTACGCTCTTCTACACCGTTTTTACCCAGCAGCAGCGGCTGAGAGAAGAAACGGGCATACTGACCGTCGCCTTCCACATAGGCGCATTCCACCACGCCTTTTTCGCCCTGCAGAGCGCGAACCAGAGAAAGACCGAAACGCGCGGCAGCCTGGCCCATAGAGAGGGTTGCCGATCCGCCGCCGGCTTTCGCCTCGACGACTTCAGTACCGGCGTTCTGAATACGTTTAGTCAGCTCGGCCGCTTCTTGTTCGGTAAAACTTACGCCTGGAATCTGCGACAGCAGCGGCAGAATCGTCACGCCGGAGTGTCCGCCAATCACCGGAACTTCAACTTCCGTTGGCCGCTTACCTTTCAGCTCTGCGACAAAGGTATTAGAGCGGATGATATCCAGCGTGGTAACGCCAAACAGTTTGTTTTTGTCGTATACGCCTGCTTTTTTCAGCACTTCCGCCGCAATCGCAACGGTGGTGTTCACCGGGTTGGTGATAATGCCCACGCACGCTTTCGGGCAGGTTTTAGCGATCTGCTGCACCAGGTTTTTCACGATGCCAGCGTTAACGTTAAACAGGTCGGAACGGTCCATACCCGGCTTACGCGCCACACCCGCAGAAATCAGTACTACGTCAGCGCCTTCAAGCGCCGGGGTTGCGTCTTCACCGGAGAAACCTTTGATTTTTACAGCGGTGGGGATGTGGCTCAAATCAACGGCCACACCGGGAGTCACTGGAGCGATGTCGTACAGGGAGAGTTCTGAACCTGAAGGCAGTTGGTTTTTTAAAAGTAATGCCAGCGCCTGACCGATACCACCAGCAGCGCCGAGGACTGCGACTTTCATCCTAAACTCCTTATTATATGATTAGCTAAGTGTCTATTGCTCCGCGGCGGCGACCTTAATTCACAAATTCAATGATTACAATCCTCACTCATCAAGAATGCGGAGTCGCGCAATTTTGGCTTTTATGCATTTAATTTGCGTAATCCGGATCGACTGCAACCAGAGAGCAACGTTCCTACAGGTGGTGACAATATACCCTACTATCCTCTCAAAACAACATCATTTTGATAACAATTAATTTACTTTTAATCTTATTTGCGAGGCGTGACACAGGCATGTTTCTTGATAACGAAATTTGATAAAATTCCGCTCTTTCATAACATTATTTCAGCCTTAAACAAGGCAGACTGTTTGCATAAAAATTCATCTGTATGCACAATAATGTTGTTTCTACTGCCATATTACGGGTGACTTATGCGAAGCTCGGCTAAACAAGAAGAACTAGTAAGAGCGTTTAAAGCGCTCCTCAAAGAAGAAAAATTCAGCTCACAGGGCGAAATCGTCCTCGCGTTGCAGGATCAGGGCTTTGAAAATATCAATCAGTCCAAGGTCTCGCGCATGTTGACTAAGTTCGGCGCAGTGCGTACACGTAACGCAAAAATGGAAATGGTGTACTGTCTTCCGGCTGAACTGGGCGTCCCAACAACATCCAGTCCGTTGAAAAATCTGGTGCTGGATATCGACTATAACGACGCTGTCGTGGTGATTCATACCAGCCCCGGCGCGGCACAACTCATCGCGCGCCTGCTGGATTCACTGGGGAAAGCAGAAGGTATTCTCGGCACGATTGCCGGCGACGATACTATCTTCACTACGCCTGCCAGCGGCTTTTCCGTAAGAGATCTGTACGAAGCCATTCTGGAACTTTTTGAACAAGAGCTTTAGTCCCACTTCCTCCGTCGTCGTACGGCGGAGGCACCTTTTTGTCCTCTCCCCTCGCCGCTTTCCTGTACGGCTATCATTTGGCAAATCATGCCCTTAAACATTCACCACATGAATGACAAATCAAAAAAACGCACAAAATGTCAAATTTTTTAACCGATTGATTTTCTTTTATTTTTTAAACAGTAGCGGCGAAAAACAGCAATTTTAATTCCATAACGTTATAAAAAATAAAATTTTTAATGTCTTTAAAAAGCAGAAACAATTAGCGTGGTATTAATTAATCGCGTGATTAGTGTATACTTAATTTTGTGATGAGGGTCACGAAACAAAGACCCCAGTAAAGGAATTCGACGAGGTAAAAATCATGAAAATCAAAACCACTGTTGCAACATTAAGTGTTCTGTCCGTTCTCTCTTTTGGCGCTTTCGCCGCAGAACCTATCAGCGCAGAGCAAGCGCAAAATCGTGAAGCAATCGGATCGGTTTCAGTCAGCGCTATCGGCTCATCGCCTATGGATATGAACGCCATGCTGAGCAAAAAAGCGGATGAACAAGGCGCTACGGCCTACCACATTACCGAAGCGCGTAGCGGTAGCAACTGGCACGCCACTGCCGAACTGTACAAATAAAATTCACCTGCCATCGCATATAACGTGTCATTGCTTCGCGGAGATATCGCATAAGAAAAGCCCATTAATCCGCGAGGTTGACCCTATAAAGGAATAAAAGACCATGAAAACGAAATACATTATCGCATCACTCGGCCTGGCCACTCTGCTCTCTTTCGGCGCAAATGCCGCAGTACATCAGGTTAACGCGGAACAGGCGCAGAATCTGCAACCGATGGGCACCATTTCCGTCTCGCAGATTGGCAGTACGCCAATGGATATGCGCCAGGAGATTGTCGCTAAAGCCGAAAAAGCAGGCGCTAATAGCTATCGCATCATCGAATTAAAAGAAGGTGATAACTGGCACGCCACCGCCGAGTTGTATAAGTAAACCCTCGTCGTCTAACCCGACGACTTGCCCCCGCCTGTCGGGGGCTTTTTTATGCTTTTTCAATGCCGGACATTAAACCGTAGCCGCCCCTCCAGCTCTTCTTCCGCTTCATCAAAGAGTAAAATCAGCGCCCCGTAGCGCCTGCGCAGTTTATCAGGCAGGTGAACGAACTCAATCTCTAGCGGTAGAGGTAAGATATCGCTCATTACCGCATCCCATAATGTATCAAGATCGCTTACTTTCTCACTGGCAAGACCAAACGTCTGCGTAAACTCGCGATAAAAATCGCTTTGGTTTTTAATATCATTAAAATCAAAAGTATAGACATTCATAGCCAGCCACCATCCCCGACAGACAATTGTCTGTTTTACTACTAAGCATCATTATGCAGAGGTTTCACTTCCAGAAACGCTTTTAGCCCCGGAGCACTCTTGCGCTGTTTTTGTATCTCAAATAAGTATAGTCATAAAAAAACCGACGCTTTTGGCATCGGTTCTTGTGGGTTAGCTATCGGTAAGCGCGTTCTGGTATTTATGTAACATACCCGTCAGGCGTTTAACCGGTTCCGTCACCTGCGGCGGCGCCTCCCAGATACGTAATTTCTCCTGATAGATATCCAGCTCATCCAGCAACTGACCAAAGTAGCGTCGCCGTTTATCATCGCTTCCGGCGGAAATAACATGGTCTGCGGTACGACGAAGCTGACGGTGGAACACTGACAGATCTTCATTAACCGGTATCGGCGCGTCGCGCAGACGTTGATGAGCAATGATCATCGTTAGCGCCAGGCGGAACTTCGGCAAATCGCCAGGAAATTTATTCATCAGCAAAAAGAGTTGCTGATATAACGCAGGCAGACGGTTTTCTTTACGGCGTACCACGTTAGTCGTCATTGCCGAGACCGCAGCGGAAACAAACTGATTAAGCAGCACGCGACCGGTTCGATCTTTGGATTTATCACGCACCAGCAGGATGACGATAAACGCCAGCATACAGCCGACAATTTGCCCCAACGCGCTGTCGAGGAACTGGCTGAAATGGAACGTCATCGGATTATCCAACACAATAATGTTAATCGTACTGGCCAGCGCCCCCATCGACCCCAGACGCCGTTTCTGGACCTCAATGCCGATAAAGAACCCCAATACCGCCAGGCTCAAACATAACAACAGCATACTTTGCTGCGTATTGGGAATAATCACCAGGAAATAGAGCAATCCCAGCGGCAACGCCGCCAGAGTGCCATAAATAAAATCGATGCAGACCATGCGCGGATTGGGTAAACGCATCGCCAGCGAGGTCACCACGGCAATCATCACCATCGCGCCATTACCCGATGTCCAGCCGGTCCATAGCCAGAATAATGTCCCCAGAATGCAGGAAAGCGTGGTGCGCCAGAAGTTCACCATCGCATGGTGGCGTTCAGCGGATTCCACTTTAACTACGGGCTCGCCTTGCAGGATCTCTTCTTCCGTCGCGCTGATTTTGGTGTTACTGATCACGCCGCGTTTAAGCAATAGATAGCGCGTCGCAGCGCCTACCCAGCTATAAAGCGTGACGGGCGTTTCGCGCTCGCCAGTCCAGACAATGACACGCCGCATCCGTTTTAACTGTCTGTGGACGTCCTGTACCGTTTCAACCGGCGTCTCGAACAGTTCCCGGAATGTATCGGTAATCAGTTCCGGCCGCGTGTTTTGAATAAGATAAGTTTCACAGGATTGCGTAATCAGCGTGAGCGAAAGCGTATTCAACGCTTTCAGGCGGCGGTTAGCGCGTACCCAGCGCGAAGATTCCATATTCAGATTACTTCGCATCCCCTCCAGCGCCGCCGTGCGTCGCACCAGATCGCCCCAGGCGTTGTCGACTTCTTCGCTGTCGCCATGCTTAATACAAAGTTGCATTAGCTGATATTGCGCTACCAGTAAACTGTCCAGTTCGCGATCAACCTCCTGCTTTATCGATCGCGGCGAGAAAAGCAGATCCGCTAAAATAGCGCAGCCAATGCCGATGACGATTTCGCTACAGCGTTCAAGCGCAAATTGCGGCGTGAGTAGCGGCTCCGTCTGAATGGTAATCACAATGATCAGCGCAGTATAACCTGACAGTCCCCACGCATAAGAGTTTTCGATCCGTACTAAAGAGGAGATCCAGGTACAAAAACCGGCCCAGACACAGCACACCAAAATCATCAATAGCGGCGCGCGGATCATAGAGATAATAATGATAAGCGCGGCGATACAGCCAATAAACGTCCCGATAATACGCAACATTCCGCGATAACGGATAGCGCCGGAATAGGGTTCCCCGCCGGCGGCAAATGCCGGGCCTGCCGCCACGATCGCGGCGGTCAGCACCGCCCAACGCGGCGTCTCCAGTTGAAAATGGAAGCCGATAAATAATGCCAGCACAATGGCGCACGCCAGCTTTACCGCAAAACGAATGTGCTGGTTGGCAATGGAGAAAATGCCCATGACGATTAACCGAATTCGCGCAGCCGGTGCGCCAGTTTACGGAAGAAGGAGTCCTGGCTTGCGTCACGATCCTGCTTACCGGTGATCACGACGGTTGCCGTCGTACCGGCAGGCCACAAATTCCCCTGCTGCTCGTCGAGCCGGATACGCACCGGGACACGCTGGGCCAGACGCACCCATTCGAGGTTAGAGTCTATCGTCGCCATCCCTTTCGCATCGCTGGTACTGCTGGCATTCGTTACCCCTGCCGCCACGCTATCGACGGTACCTTTTAATACCCGGTTGCTGCCAAGCGGCGTGATTTCGGCACGATATCCCGGACGCACGCCTTCCAGCTTGGTCTCTTCCATATAGGCCTGCACATAAAAAGAGTTCTTTTTCACCAGGGCGACGGCTGTGGAACCGCGGGTAATAAATTCACCGGCATAAACATTAAGGTTAGTCACCCAGCCGTCGGCAGGCGCGCGAATGACGGTACGCTCCAGATCGAGTTTAGCCAGATCGCGCGTCGCCTGGGCTTTAGCCAGTTGATGCAGTACCGTCTGCAAGACGTTGTTCGCCTGATCGATCTCTTCCCGGGACATCGCCTGTACGCCGAGGCGATTACGGCGACCGGCTTCCTGGCGTTTTTCCTGCGCCAGTACCTGATAATAGGCTACATCAGCTTCCGCTTCCGCCAGCGCTTTTTGATAGCGTGGCTGATCGATGGTAAACAGGACCTGATCCTTTTTCACCAGTTGGTTATCATGCACGTTTACATGGGTAATCAGGCCCGCGACATCCGGGGCAATAGCGACGACATCGGCGCTAAAACGCGCGTCGCGCGTCCAGGGAGATTCGGTGTAATACACCCAGGCGCGGAAAATGGCGATAAAGGCCAGAATAACCAGTACGAGGGTAATGGCCGTACGGGAGAGTTTTCTTGTTAGTGTTTTCACTTCAACCTCAAACGAACAGGCGCGATATTAAATAAAACAGACAACAATACAGCGCGGTATTGAACAAAGCCGGATGCCAGACAAAATCATAGATACCCGTCGGCACAAGCATCCGACGCACCAGCCAAAAAATAGCCAGTGACAAAAGCAATTCGAAAAATATCGGTGGGAAGGAAAGACCAAACACCACGATAACGGGAAACAGACTCATGTTGACCTTGATTTCTGAGAGAGAGCAGGCGATAGATTGTTAAGCTACATCGCCGCAGAGAAGGGCAAGAGACGCCAGGCGAGAGCGACATAGCTCTTATTCGAATAATAGTATATTAACGTAATTGTTATGCTGTTATCTATATTATGTGATCTAAATCACTTTTAAGCCAGAGTGAATAATGGAACGATTAAAACGAATGTCGGTATTCGCCAAAGTTGTCGAGTTTGGCTCTTTTACCGCCGCAGCCAGACAGCTGCAAATGAGCGTATCGTCCATCAGCCAGACTGTGGCGAAACTGGAAGATGAGCTTCAGGTTAAATTGCTCAACCGCAGCACACGCAGCATTGGGCTCACCGAGGCTGGAAAAATCTATTATCAGGGCTGTCGTCGTATGCTGCATGAAGTGCAGGATGTTCACGAGCAGCTTTACGCTTTTAATAACACGCCTATCGGTACATTGCGTATCGGCTGTTCTTCAACCATGGCGCAAAATGTGCTGGCCGGGCTTACCGCAAAATTATTAAAAGAGTATCCCGGTCTGGCGGTCAATCTGGTGACAGGAATTCCGGCCCCGGATTTAATTGCCGACGGGCTGGACGTGGTGATCCGCGTGGGCGCGCTGCAAGACTCCAGCCTGTTTTCCCGTCGACTCGGCGCGATGCCGATGGTTGTGTGCGCCGCCAAGCCGTACCTCGCTCAGTACGGCGTCCCGGAAAAACCCGCCGATCTCAGTAGCCATTCCTGGCTGGAATATAGCGTGCGCCCCGATAATGAGTTTGAACTTATCGCGCCGGAAGGAATTTCTACCCGACTGATTCCACAGGGGCGGTTCGTCACTAACGATCCGATGACGCTGGTACGCTGGCTGACCGCCGGAACCGGAATCGCTTATGTGCCGCTGATGTGGGTGATCGATGAGATCAATCGTGGCGATCTGGAGATCCTGCTGCCTCGCTATCAGTCCGATCCCCGTCCGGTGTACGCGCTGTACACCGAAAAAGATAAGCTGCCGCTTAAAGTGCAGGTAGTGATTAACGCGTTAACTGACTATTTTGTCGATGTCGCACACCTGTTTCAGGGAATGCACGGGCGAGGGAAAGAAAAATAAAAACACCGGGTAATTGCTGAAGACGATTATAGGTCAAATGCCACCCGACGCAGACATTGCCTGATGGCGCTGCGCTTATCAGGCCTGGGCGGCACACACCACAGGCCTGATAAGGCGGACAGTTATGCGGTGCCGCCAACCGTCAGGTTATCGACTTTCAGCGTCGGCTGGCCTACGCCTACCGGCAGACTTTGACCCTCTTTACCGCAGACCCCCACCCCGTTATCCAGCTTAAGGTCGTTGCCGACCATGGAGATCTGTTGCATCGTTTCAATGCCTGATCCAATCAACGTCGCGCCCTTCACCGGCGTCGTGACTTTGCCGTTTTCAATCAGATACGCTTCCGAGGTAGAAAACACAAACTTGCCGGAGGTGATATCCACCTGACCGCCGCCAAAGTTAGGCGCATAGATGCCGTACTCAACGGATTCGATAATTTCCTGCGGCGTTGACTGCCCCGCCAACATATAGGTATTCGTCATACGCGGCATCGGCAGATGCGCATAAGATTCGCGACGCCCGTTACCGGTCGGCGTAGCGCCCATCAGGCGCGCGTTCAGCTTGTCCTGCATGTATCCTTTCAGCACGCCATTTTCAATCAATACGTTGTACTGGCCTGGCGTACCTTCATCATCGATAGCAACGGAGCCACGACGGTTCATCATTGTGCCGTCATCCACTACGGTGCAAAGCGCGGAGGCAACCTGCTCGCCGATCTGACCGCTAAACACAGACGTCCCACGACGGTTGAAATCACCTTCCAGCCCGTGCCCGACCGCTTCGTGCAGCAATACGCCCGGCCACCCGGCGCCCAGAACCACCGGTAACGTCCCCGCTGGCGCAGCGACCGCGGAGAGATTAACCAGCGCCATGCGTACCGCTTCTTTCGCCCACGCGTCGGCGCGCACCTCGCCGTCGAGATCGGCAAGAAAATACTCATAACCAAAGCGACCGCCGCCGCCGCTGGCGCCGCGCTCGCGTTTACCGTCTTCTTCCACCTGCACGCTAACGGACAAACGCACCAGTGGACGGACATCCGCCGCCAGCGTCCCGTCGGTCGCCGCCACGAGGATTAATTCATATACGCCGGTCAGGCTGGCGTTAACTTCCTGCACGCGTTTATCGGCTTCTCGCGCCGCTTTATCAACGCGTCTGAGGATATCCAGCTTCTCTTCGCGGCTCATACTTTGCAGCGGATCAAGGGTGGTGTAGAGCGGCTGATGCGCTACGGCGGCGAGCGTTTTTACCTTGCCTTCGCCGTTCTCGCGTACAATGGTTCGCGCTGCCTGCGCACTCTGCTCCAGCGCGAGGAGGCTTATCTGGTCAGCATAAGCAAAACCGGTTTTTTCGCCGCTAATGGCGCGAACGCCAACGCCCTGGTCGATATTATATGAGCCATCTTTAATGATGCGGTCTTCTAAAACCCAGGATTCGTGATAGCTCGACTGAAAATAGAGGTCGCCATAATCAAGACGGCGTTCGGCCAGTTGGCCCAAAATAGCGAACAGATCCTGATGGTTCAGGCCATTCGCCGCTAGCAATTGTTCACTTACCAGGTTCAGACTCATCGTTTTTGCTACTCGTTGATTTCTGCCGGATGGCGGTTCACGCCTTATCCGGACTACGTTGTTAGATTGTACAAACCGGATAAACGCAGCGCCGTCCGGCATGACTATTTACTGAGAGTGGGGCAATTCCTCGCCCCCGTCAAATCATTGCTGGCTTTCTTTTCTCGGTTGGCGCAGAACTTCGTTGATCTGCGGCGCATCGACCGGACCGGTAATGCGATATCGCAAAATGGAGACCTTGCTCCATAGCGGCCCCAACACTTTACTGGCGGCAAATACCGCCGCGCCGACAATCGGGTTAACGGCAAACGCGGCGGCGACGCCCACGGTGGCGGAAATTTCCGGCGCGACAACGGCCTCCATATCAAGACGACGACGCACCAGATCAACAGAACCTTTCATTGCAATATCCGCTTCCAGCCCATCCACCAGCGTATCGTCAGTATGCAGGACGCCATCTTTAATCCACGCGGTACTATGAATAGAGTCGAAATAGAAGCCCTCGCTAAAGGTATCTCTGAAGTCAAACCGCAGCTTACGCAGCAACGCATCAAAACTGAGCAGCCGCAGTAGCTGTCCGGCATGGCCGCTACTGAGATCAGTAAACTCGCCTTTACCCAGACGCGTGCGTAAAATCCCGTTGAGCGTGGCTTCATCAGGTTGCCAGGGCGGGTTTCGCCAGTGCAGATCGTAATCTACGTTAAAAGACGCGTTCTGGATTGGCGTCGAGATACCGAAGAACCCGGCAGCCGTGTCGAGGTTACTACCATGCAGACTACCTTTCAGCGAGGTTCGTTCATTACCCGGCGCATTCACCCACTCGCCGTTCGCTTTCAAACGGGCGAATCCGGTATCGATCAGGCCATTCGCCAGAGTCAGCGTATTGCCTTTGATGGCGAAATCGCCATCAATACGCCCATATTTTTGCCCCCACAGCCAGCACTCTTCGCAGCGAAGCTGTAAGTCCGGCCAGCCGCGGAAGCTAATCGTGTTCGCCGAAGCCAACGGCGATGTCGGCGTTGGTGACGAGGCGTGCGTTTTTGCGACACCAGGGTTGTAATACAGGTACTTAATGTTCGCCAGCCACGGCGCATGGTTGCGCATGAGCAGCGTGGCGTTCACCTCACGGCCCTGCGCTTCAATTTTTGTTCCATTCAGCGAGGGGGCTGAAACGACGCTCAAATTGTTCCACTGCTGGCCGCCCAGCGATAGCGCGGGAGTACGCAACGTGACGCGTTGAGGAAACTCGGCCGAACTGCTCACGTTATCCGCCGCGCCTTTCTGGAATAACGCCAGCCATTGCGCGCCATCCAGCGCCGGCAGATTGAGCTCAACGCCTTGTTGAGCAGGCAATGGCGGAATCGTCCGGCTGTCCGTCGTCCAGATAGCCCGATCCAACGTCAGCTTCTGATTTAATAACCAGCGGCTGTTAAAGTGATTTTTACTCCCTGCGCTCCCCGTTAGCGCAAAACTTTTCAGGTTGCCGTCAGCCTGAATGTTCACCGGAATGGCTTCGCCTGCGGGTTTATTTAGCGGAGAAGGTAAGTGACTGCTCACATTTCTCAGATCGCCGTTCAGCTCGATGTGATAAGTGGTGTCAGCGTGATACGGAAGATCGATGCCGACTTTACCATTCCACGTCACGCTGCCGCTCAGGGCATCATTCAGTTGCGGCGGTAAGACGCCCATACGCGTTGGCTGCCAGTTACCGTTCAGGTTGACGGCGACCTGATAGGCTTTTGCCCCTTCCGTCGTACTGAAATCCAGGTTCAGCGGCTGATTAAACCAGTTTGCCGTCAGCGGCCCGCTTTTTAGCGCGCCATTCACAAAGCTGAATTTACCGTTCAGATTTTTGAGCGTGCTGTTTAGCGGCTTAATAAACAGGCTGTTGTTACGCAACGAGACATCGCCCTCAGCGGTAACCTGTTCGCCATCCAGCGGAATATCAAGATGTAAGCGAGCATTCACATCGCCATCTAATTGGAGCTCCGCCAGCGTCGAGCCAAGCGAGTCTTTTAGCGGCGTCTCGTCGAAATAAGGCCCAACGGCTTTTCCCGGCCCGTTAATATCGGCATCAATGAGCAGTTTCTCTTTGGAATAATCCGGAATCGCCGCCGCGAGTTTGCTGGCCTTCACCCCGCCCAAATCGACGCTATCCGAACGCATCCACAGGCCGTCGTTCAGGAAATCCAGTTCAATGTTGAGATTTTTTAGCGCCGGCCAGTCGGGTTGAAAAGCAAACGTCGCATTGCGTAGCGGCACCAGCACTTCAAACTGACCTTCGTTATGCTTATAGGGAAAGAGGTGCGGGTTACCACCGTAAACCAACGTGGCGTTATCCGCCTCGCCGCCCTGAATCGCGCCGCTAAGGTAATCGACCAGCGCTTTGCCCATCAGGTTTTCCGGAAAATAGCGCCACGCCTGAGATCCATCGTCGGTACTGATTCCGGCCAGAATGCCCAGCCACGGTTCGTCGCCCGTCGGTTGCAGATAGCGGAACCCGCCGCGCGCATGTACCGCCTTTGCTTTGACGTCAATGTCGCGGCCATCAAGCTGAAAGCCGTTCTCATTTTTCAACCAGCTAAGCGTCGCGACGCCGTTTTCAATTTCCAGCGGCGCGCGAAAAACGGTTTCATAGGGCATTTTAGCTTGCTGCATCGCAACCTTCATCTGCCCGTCTTCTACGCTTCCCGCCAGCGTACCGGAAAAATGTTCCGCGCCGGGCAACAGCTTCCACTGTTTCCAGGCAAGATTTTCCCACGATGCCTGAAAACGCGTTTTTTCGGTCGCCTGTAGCGGAATATCCAGCGCCAGTGTGGCGATCTTTCCGCTCGGCTGCGTAGCCTGCCATATTTCGCCCAGCACAGGCGACAGTTTAGCCGCCAGCGGACGTAATGCTTCCAGCCCCGCCAGTTCAAGATTACTGGCGCGAATGCGTAGTTCATCGCTACGTGTGTGATTCTCGCCACCGACGTCCTGCTGCGGGAGCCAGGCCACGGTTAAGGCTCCGCTCGGCCAGGGTTTACCATCAAGCGTAATCCGTGTGTCCGGAATATAAAACTGCCAGCCCGGCTGCTCGCGGCTAATCTGCGCCGTCAGGTTATCGACAGACAGCGTGTGCGTCGTGTTATCGCCCAGCCAGCTTGCGCCGCCCTGTTTCAGCCAGACGTCCCCTCCGGCGATTTCGCCTTTACTGAGCGTCATCCAGCCTTCCAGACTGAAACGCGCCGTCTGGAGCGCCACATTATCCTGCATCCATTTGCCCAGCCACGGCTTGACGTCAATATCGTCGGCCTGTAACCAGACTCTGCCGTTATTTAGCAAACCGTCGTCATCGCGTAAATCCATCCGCACCTGCATCACGCCGTGCTGGCCGGTCAGGCTGGAGAGGCTGACTTCGCCTTCGGCGCGGTGCCGCTCTTTGCCGTTTAGCCAGGTAAGCTGTGGGATCGCCAGCTCCGCGCGTTGTCCGGAAAGCGTCAGAAAACTGATTTGGCTATCGCGCAGATCGAAATGATCGAACTGCCGCAGGAAAAGATCGCTTAAACGGCTGGTTTCGATGCCTTCGCCGTCGCTGCTTTGAAGAGGCGTGTTGGTGCGGAAATTGAGTTGCCAGAAGGTCAGGTCGCGAAACTGCCAGCGCATATGCAACAGGCTTTGCCAGACGTCCAGCGCCAGCGTAACGCGTTTTATCGACAGTTCGCCGCCATCTTTCAGGGCGGCATGAATATTATGCGCTTCCAGCGTAGGGCCAAAATTTTGCCAGCTTGCGGAGAGTTGGCTGGCGGCCACCGGCACGCCGGTCACAGACTCAATTTTATTCAGGATAGCCGGACGCCAGGCGTCAAGATGAGGCAACGCCAGGCGCAGCCCGCTAACCAGCAGCGCTGCAATGACGATGAGCGCGGCTCCAGTGAGCAATAAAATCCCCGGCAATCGCCTCACGCGTCTCTCCTTGTCTGCCAAAAAATACGACTCACAACCTTGCTTTGCCGGACGGCGGCGTGAACGCCTTATCCGGCCTGCAAATGCTCGTACGGGTCGCGGTCTTTTACATCATTACGACGTCAAACTGCTCCTGGTTATAAAGCGGTTCGACCTGAACTTTAACCTGTTTGCCGACAAAGATTTCGACTTCCGCCAGCGCGTGTGATTCTTCGCCTTTCAGCGCTTCCGCCACCGCAGGAGAAGCATAAACCAGGAAGCGATCGGAGTCATAAGCGTGATGAACACGTACAATTTCACGCATGATCTCATAGCAGACGGTTTCCACCGTTTTTACCGTCCCGCGGCCATGACAGGTTGGACATTCGTTACAAAGCACATGTTCCACGCTTTCACGGGTCCGTTTACGGGTCATTTCCACCAGTCCCAGCGGCGAAAAACCGTTAATACTGGTTTTCACGCGATCCTTACTTAACGCCTGTTCCAGCGAATGCAGCACCCGGCGGCGATGATCTTCATTATTCATGTCGATAAAATCGATAATGATAATGCCGCCCAGATTACGCAGGCGTAGCTGGCGGGCAATGGCCTGCGTCGCTTCAATATTGGTATTAAAAATGGTGTCGTCGAGATTACGGTGTCCGACAAACGCGCCGGTATTGATATCTACCGTCGTCATCGCTTCGGTTTGGTCGATAATCAGATAACCGCCGGACTTGAGTTCAACCTTACGCTCCAGCGCGCGCTGGATCTCATTTTCCACGTCATAAAGATCGAAGATCGGCTGATGGCCACTGTAATGCTCCAGCTTACTGGTCATTTCCGGGATGTATTCTGCGGTAAACTCCAGCAGCGACTCATAGGTCAGACGTGAGTCGACGCGAATTCGGTCCAACTGCGCATCGGCGAAATCGCGCAGCACGCGCTGCGCCAGCGCCAGTTCGCCATACATCTGGTAGCGCGTTTGCGGACGCTTTTTGCGCTCCATGACTTTCGTCCAGACGCGCTTGAGATAGGCGGCGTCAGACGCGAGATCCTCTTCACACACGCCTTCCGCCGCGGTACGGATAATAAACCCGCCCTGTTCGTCGCAGTATTCCGCCACCACCTTTTTCAGGCGCTCGCGTTCACTTTCGCTTTCGATGCGCTGGGAAACGCCAACGTGTGACGCGCCGGGCATAAAAACAAGGTAACGGGAGGGCAACGTGATGTCCGTGGTCAAACGCGCGCCTTTCGTGCCGAGCGGATCTTTCACTACCTGCACCATCAGATCCTGTCCCTGACGCACCAGTTCGGAGATATCGCGCACGGTAAACTGTTTTTGCTCGTCGCCCGCCACGCATTCGGTATGCGGCATAATGTCGGAAGCGTGAAGAAATGCGGCTTTATCCAGCCCAATATCTACAAAAGCCGCCTGCATACCTGGAAGTACACGACTTACACGACCTTTGTAGATATTGCCTACGATTCCGCGTCGCGCTTCGCGCTCAATATGGATTTCCTGAAGAATACCGCCATCAATGTACGCCACGCGCGTTTCCGATGGCGTTACGTTTACCAACAATTCAGCCGTCATGTTTATCCCTTTTATCACGCAGTGCGTTAAAATGACTCAACAACTCATACGTTTCAACCAGCGGTAAGCCGACCACGGCGTGGTAGCTGCCATTTATCTTCCTGACAAAACAGCCACCCTGCCCCTGAATACCGTATGCACCTGCTTTATCTAAAGGCTCGCCGCTGGCGACATAGCCAGTAATATCCTGCGCAGAAAGCGTGCGGAAAGTCACCTCCGTTACCACCACACAATCCAGCGTCTGCTGCGAGTCCGCAAGCGCAACAGCAGTCATCACCTGATGCGTATTTCCGGAAAGCAAACGCAGCATTTCTGCGGCATGAGCGGCGTCGCGCGGCTTTTCCAGCACCTCGCCGTTTAACACGACTATCGTATCCGCGCCCAACACCGGCAGATCACGGGGAACCAGCGCCACGCCAGCCTGCGCCTTTTCGCGCGCCAGCCGAACAACATACTGCTGCGCGCTTTCCTGAGCACGCCGTTGCTCTTCAATACCAGGCACGACCTGCTCGAATGAAAATCCAAGTTGAGTCAATAATTCCTGGCGACGCGGGGAACCGGAAGCAAGATACAGAGTTGTCATATCGACCTTTATTGCACAGCAAACTGCTGGCGTACTTTACGCATCAGCAAAAAGAGCCAGGGCCACAGCACGCCATTGACTACACTACTCCAGAACACTTCCGGTCTGAAAGAGACGTTGATCACTAAAAACTCGGCCCAGAAAACAATAATGTCCACGGCCAGTGAAAGCAACATTACCACCAGCGCCTGCTGCCAGAGCGCCAGGTTACGGAAGAGCTGGAATTTCAGAGCGACCAGATAGGCGACAATACTCATCGACAGAGCGCGCACGCCAAGTGTGGAACCGCTGATGAGATCAAGTATGGCACCCATCACAAATCCCGTCCCCACATTTACGCGGTGCGGCAGGGCCAGAATCCAGTACAGTAAGATGAGCAAAACCCAGTTTGGCCGGAAAACAATGATGTCGTCCGGCCAGGGCATGATTTGCAGCAACAGCGCAATAAGAAACGAGAGCCAGATAACCCAGCGCCCCTGGCTACGATAGCTCGCCACCATTACCCTCCCGGCGCACGCGCAGGCGGCGTGGTCGCGCCCGAAGGCGATGGTTGCGTTGATACCGGCGCAGTCTGGCCCGCAGATGGCTGAGTAATCCCCGTCGCCGGGTCCGGCACTGGCGCCGGCGGCCCCATCGCATCCGGAGAAGGCAACACCTGCGGCATCATCTGCATCAGGCGCTCATTGGCGACGCGGTGAACCTCTTCCGGCGTCATCGGATTGGCGCCGTTACGATCGGCTCCCCACAACAGCAGCAGATAGCGTAAACGCTGCAAACCCGCGGTTGGACGTGCCTGAATGACGGTATAGGCGCGCTGAGTGTCCAGCTTGACGGAGGAGACCACCGCCACCGGATACCCTTCCGGGAAACGCCCACCAAGTCCGGACGTTACCAGCACATCGCCGACGCGAATATCGGTATTGGCGGGCAGATGTTCAAGCTGAAGATCGTCAGTACAGCCGTTACCGGCGGCAATCACGCGGATGTCATTGCGCAGTACCTGAATCGGCAGCGCATGAGTCGCATCGCAAATCAGCAGTACGCGGCTGGTCAGTTTCGCCACGGCGACAACCTGCCCTACGACGCCTTTGTCGCTAATGACCGGTTGACCTTCATATACGCCATTAACGCTGCCTTTATCGATAACGACCTGATCGCTGTAAGGATCGTTAACCGTTGAAATAACCTGCGTCACCATTTTCTGCTCGTCCTGACGCAGCGGCGACCCCAGCAGCTCGCGCAACCGCGCGTTCTCCTGTTTGTACTGCCCCAGCATCAGCAGGTCGCTGTTTTTTAGCAGTAATTCCTGGCGCAGCGCCCGGTTTTCCAGCTCAAGCTGGTCGCGAGAAGCCAGCGTTTGCGACACGCTGTCGAGCAGTTCACGAGGGCCGTTTGAAATAAAATAGAAAGGACTGACGGCAGTGTCCATGTACGTTCGGATTTGACTGAACGTCCCCAGGCGGCTGTCGGCAATGATAACGCCGAGCGCCACCAGCACCGCCAGAATAAGGCGAATCTGTAGCGACGGGCCACGGCTAAAAATTGGCTTCATAGGCTATGCGTATTCTCGCGTCGGAGAGGCAGGATAATCCAGGGATAATCCTGCCCGTATCCAACTACTCTTCGCTGAACAGGTCGCCGCCGTGCATATCGATCATTTCCAGCGCCTTGCCGCCGCCGCGCGCCACACAGGTCAGCGGATCTTCAGCAACCACGACAGGAATGCCCGTCTCTTCCATTAACAGACGGTCAAGGTTACGCAGCAGCGCGCCGCCGCCGGTGAGCACCATACCGCGCTCGGAGATGTCTGACGCCAGCTCCGGCGGACACTGTTCCAGCGCCACCATTACCGCGCTGACGATACCGGTCAACGGTTCCTGCAACGCTTCCAGAATCTCGTTTGAGTTCAGGGTAAAGCCGCGTGGAACGCCTTCCGCCAGGTTACGGCCACGCACTTCAATCTCGCGGACTTCGTCGCCCGGATAAGCGGAACCGATTTCGTGTTTAATACGTTCTGCGGTGGCTTCACCGATCAGAGAACCGTAGTTACGACGAACGTAATTAATGATGGCTTCGTCGAAGCGATCACCACCAATACGGACAGAAGAAGAGTAAACCACGCCGTTCAGGGAGATCACGGCAACTTCAGTGGTACCACCACCGATATCCACAACCATTGAACCGGTTGCTTCAGAAACTGGCAGACCTGCGCCGATCGCGGCCGCCATCGGCTCTTCGATCAAAAAGACTTCACGGGCGCCTGCGCCCTGAGCGGATTCACGAATCGCGCGACGTTCTACCTGCGTCGCGCCGACCGGCACGCATACCAGTACGCGCGGGCTTGGGCGCATAAAGCTGTTGCTGTGCACTTGTTTAATAAAGTGCTGGAGCATTTTTTCGGTCACAAAGAAGTCAGCGATAACGCCGTCTTTCATCGGACGGATCGCAGCGATATTGCCCGGCGTACGGCCCAGCATCTGCTTCGCATCATGACCGACTGCAGCCACGCTTTTCGGCGAACCGGCACGATCCTGACGAATGGCCACAACGGAAGGCTCATTCAATACGATGCCTTGTCCTTTTACATAAATGAGGGTATTCGCGGTACCCAGGTCAATGGACAGGTCATTGGAAAACATGCCACGAAATTTTTTCAACATACTAAGGGATAATCCTGAAAGCTGGGGCGGAAAACAAAATCCGCTTACTTTACCAACCACACGCAGCAGCGACAAGGCGCAAAAATCATCTGCTACGGTGAAAATTAGTGCAGTTCGTTTCCTTTGTTACAAATCTCGGCCTGAGTCCCTCAGGGCTGAAAAAATCAGCAGCAATCCTCGCCTTCGTTTGCAACCTGTCAAAGGTCATTCACCTGCATATTTGCTGCAACAATCTGGCGAGCAGACAAGCACACCCCCATGAGGCGCAGCGCGCGTTATTCTACGTGAAAACAAATTAAACGGCAGGTTAAACCGAGTATCTTTGCGAATATTTTTTCACGTTTGTGTCAAGTAGTTGGGAGGAGGCAAAAAAATCACCCTGCCCGCCAGCCACGCCGCGTTTTGTCAGCGTCTGCCACTCGCCGCGCGAACGGACGCCCGTCGCGTAAACCTGCGTAGGCGTGCCCGCGCAGGCCTCTACCAGACTTTGAACCAGAAGCTGGTTTTCCGTTCGCTTCTCAATGTTTCTGACCAGACTCGGATGCAGCTTGAGTAATTCCACATTGAGCGCTTTAATCCAGCTCGTGCTAACCAGCGTCAAACCCGCCTGTGTCACCGCCACCCGAACGCCAAGCGCATTGACTAAGCGAAGGATGGGTTGTAACCGGCTGATGTGTTGACAAACATCTGCCTCCGCAAGTTCAATAATTATGCGATTTCGCTGTGATTTTTCACACTGCATTAACGTATCGCGCAACCAGCGCTGAAAGCGCGGACGAATCAGCGACTCAACCGTCAACTGCATTGCCAGATTTTCATCCGGCCAGTAGCCCAGCAACGTAATCAGGCGGCTAATTTGTAATCTGTCATACTCTTCCGATAAACCAAATTGCAACACCATCGGCATATACTCCGCCGAGCTCACCTCTTCTTTACCGTCATAGATGCGACACATCAATTCCCGATGATGTACGCGACCTTCTCGCGTGACCGCCGGTTTTTGATAAAGTCGCGGTCCGCCCCGGTTCAGCATCTGCTCAATCAATGTGCGCCAGCGCACATTGCCGCGCCCTTTTTCCGGCAGAGTGTCGTCGTAGATGGCCCAGCTATTTCCCCCCTGCAGAGCGGCATTCCGCGCCGCGGCTTCAGCATGTTCCATCACCTGCTCGGTGGACTGTCCGCTGCGCCAGGCGCAAATGCCGATGTGTACCATATCGTCACGATCAAGCATTTTGTTAGCCGGTAGCGCATCGACAGCTTTTAAAAGTTGTCCGGCAATACTTTCCGCTTCTTTCAGCGTTCGATGCGGTAGCAGCACGGCAAAGTCGCTGCGGTGATAACGCGCCAGCAGCGAGCCTGGGTAACGCATAATAAATGTCGATAGCAGATTGATAAGCATAAACATCTGCTCTTCCGCCTGATTGCCTCCCAGGCTGTCGCGCAGAAGATTGAAGTCTGGCAAGCGGATCATCATCACCACGCCATGCACTCCCACTTTTTCCTGATCTTCCAGCAGCGTCGCCAGTTGGTTATCAAAGAACAGACGGTTACCGAGTCCGGTTTTGGTGTCCTGCGCGGCGTAGGAGCGAATGAGGGTGTCCAGGCGACTACGCTGTTCGTGAGCAAACTGAATTTCGGAAAGCAATACATCAAGCGCGCTACTGGTGCGCGCTGGCCATTCGTAAACAGAACCGCGGACATTCGCCCCACGTTCGCCGTTCAGAATACGCGTGGAGCGAATTTCCAGAAGCTCTTGCCCGGAAAGCTGCCGCTGCAGCCAGCGCACCGATAAAAACAAAATCAGAACGATAAAACCGATCGCCAGCGTCAGCGGCGCCGTGGTGATCAGTGAGTGAAAATAGTTACCCATCGGGTCCTGATAAACCAGACGTAGCGACATTCCTGGATGTTTTATCAGCGGTACGACCAGCTCGCGATACATGTCGCTGGTGCCGGCTGGCCGATAACCTCTGGCGCGAGAATGGCTGTAGACGCTGCGCTCCCCCTGCAACAGATCGACACGCACAATATCGGAAGCGATCATGAGTTCGTCGATTTGCGGCGTCAGCGAGACAATATCATGGGTCACCAGGTGCGTATCAATGGCTGTCGCCGTCGCCTGCACACGGCTGACATACTTATACTGTACGGCGTTATAAAAGCTTAGCGAGCAACCTATCAGAGTCACGAAGATCGTTAACCCCGTGAGCAGCGTGATAAAAGCTGAGAATTTCGTCGTTAATCGCATCCTTGAGTTAACTCCGACGGTTATAAACAGTATGAAAAAGCGAATCTGAAGGCGGAATTCGCCACGGCGCGCAATGAAGCAGGCATACTACCAAAATGGATCTATCTGGCAATTTATTGCGTTGCATCGGCATCACGTTTTAATTAGCGAGTATAGTCTTCGTAGCTATTTTTCCAATCTACCATGTAAAGTGAGGACAGGTTATGCAGGCGTTGATCTTAGAACAGCAGGACGGTAAAACCCTCGCATCCGTGCAACATCTCGAAGAGAGTCAACTGCCGGCAGGTGATGTGACGGTGGATGTCCACTGGTCCAGCCTGAATTATAAAGATGCTCTGGCTATCACCGGAAAAGGGAAAATTATCCGTCATTTTCCGATGATTCCTGGTATTGATTTCGCCGGCACCGTTCACGCAAGCGAAGATCCTCGCTTTCATGCAGGCCAGGAAGTACTACTGACTGGCTGGGGCGTGGGCGAAAACCACTGGGGCGGCCTGGCCGAACGCGCACGCGTTAAAGGCGACTGGCTGGTCGCGCTGCCTGCGGGACTGAGCAGCCGTAACGCCATGATCATCGGCACAGCCGGTTTTACCGCCATGCTGTGCGTCATGGCGCTTGAAGATGCAGGTATTCGCCCGCAAGACGGTGAGGTTGTCGTCACCGGTGCCAGCGGCGGCGTGGGCAGCACTGCCGTTGCATTACTGCATAAGCTGGGCTATCAGGTTGCAGCAGTATCAGGACGTGAAAGCACCCACGGCTATCTTAAGAGCCTGGGAGCTAACCGTATTCTCAGCCGCGATGAGTTTGCTGAATCTCGCCCGTTGGAAAAACAGCTGTGGGCCGGTGCAATTGATACCGTTGGCGATAAAGTGCTGGCGAAAGTGCTGGCACAGATGAACTATGGCGGTTGCGTGGCTGCCTGCGGCCTGGCGGGCGGCTTCGCGCTGCCGACCACCGTTATGCCATTCATTCTGCGTAATGTGCGTTTGCAAGGGGTGGACTCGGTGATGACCCCACCGGCACGTCGCGCAGAAGCCTGGGCGCGTTTGGTTAAGGATCTGCCGGAATCGTTCTATGCTCAGGCCGCCACAGAGATTACGCTGGCGGATGCGCCGAAGTTCGCCGATGCCATCATCAATAATCAGGTTCAGGGCCGTACGCTGGTGAAGATAAAATAACGTCACGTATAAAAAAATTTACACTTAATTAACTATTTATTTTTACACATTGACACACTCCCTGTCATATTCACTACACGCCATGTTGTGGTGGGTAGACCGGGAGTCTGTGATGAAAAAGATACGTCCATTAACAGAAGCCGATGTGACTGCGGAATCGGCTTTTTTTATGCAGCGCCGACAGGTGCTAAAAGCATTAGGCATCAGCGCGGCCGCCTTATCCTTACCCTCAACGGCGCAGGCCGATCTCTTCAGTTGGTTTAAAGGCAACGATCGTCCGAAAGCGCCTGCCGGTAAACCGCTTGAGTTTAGTCAGCCTGCCGCCTGGCGAAGCGATTTAGCGTTAACGCCGGAAGATAAGGTGACGGGCTACAACAATTTCTATGAGTTTGGCCTCGATAAAGCCGACCCGGCGGCCAATGCCGGAAGTCTGAAAACCGAACCGTGGACGTTGAAAATCAGCGGGGAAGTCGCGAAGCCATTTACGCTGGATTATGACGATTTAACACATCGTTTCCCATTAGAAGAGCGTATCTATCGAATGCGCTGCGTCGAAGCGTGGTCCATGGTCGTGCCGTGGATTGGTTTCCCTTTATATAAGCTACTCGCGCAGGCACAGCCCACCAGCCACGCTAAATATGTGGCATTCGAAACGCTATACGCGCCGGATGATATGCCAGGACAGAAAGATCGTTTTATTGGCGGCGGACTGAAATACCCTTATGTCGAAGGGCTACGTCTGGACGAAGCCATGCATCCGCTGACTCTGATGACCGTTGGCGTCTATGGTAAGGCGTTACCCCCGCAAAACGGTGCGCCTATTCGACTCATCGTTCCATGGAAGTATGGTTTTAAAGGTATTAAATCTATTGTCAGCATTAAACTCACCCGCGAACGTCCGCCAACCACCTGGAATTTGTCGGCTCCCAACGAATATGGTTTTTACGCCAATGTGAACCCGCATGTGGATCATCCACGCTGGTCTCAGGCTACCGAACGCTTTATTGGTTCAGGCGGTATCCTTGATGTGCAAAGGCAGCCGACGCTGCTGTTTAACGGCTACGCCAATGAAGTCGCTTCGCTGTATCGCGGTCTCAATTTGCGGGAGAATTTTTAAGTGCGTCTGACAGTAAAACAGATAACCTGGCTAAAAGTTTGTCTGCATCTTGCCGGTTTTTTGCCGCTTCTGTGGCTCTTTTGGGCGATAAATCACGGTGGACTCAGCGCAGACCCGGTAAAGGATATCCAACACTTTACCGGCAGAACCGCGCTCAAATTTTTGCTCGCCACCTTGCTGGTTTCACCGCTGGCGCGCTACGCTAAACAGCCATTATTGATACGCACACGCCGCCTGTTAGGATTATGGTGTTTCGTTTGGGCTACGCTGCATTTAACCAGCTATGCCTTGCTGGAACTGGGGATACATAACCTGGCGCTGTTAGGAAGCGAGTTGATTTCACGCCCTTATTTGACGCTTGGGATCATTAGCTGGCTGGTGTTACTAGCGCTGACGTTGACCTCAACGCAATTTGCGCAGCGTAAATTGGGTAAACGCTGGCAAACACTGCATAACGTCGTCTATCTTGTCGCGATCCTGGCTCCCATACATTACCTGTGGTCGGTAAAGATTTTATCACCGCAACCGGTCATCTACGCGGCATTAGCGTTAGCCCTTTTAGCGTTGCGTTACCGGAAGTTTCGCCAGTGGTGGCGCTAGTTTGGTGAACTGTGCGGTCGATTGCAAAACGCAAAACAGGTAATGTCCTTTTTATGTTTCGGGTTGATTATCTTCCCTGATAAGACCAGTATTTAGCTGCCAATTGCGACGAAATAGTTATAATGTGCGACTTTACATTGCCCAACGGCGATTTTCGTTCGCAGAAAGGGTGACAATCGAGCAATGAAGGTATATTTTGTTTTTTGCCCGAAAATGGCAGAAGATAGCCACACAATGACTGGCAAATCATGAATTTCACCTTCGGGTGCTACGGCATAACAGGCAAATCAAAGATGCGCGGTATTTTACCCGCGGCAGTCATTCACATGCTTTACAGACGGCGCTAAAACGCCTGTCACAATCACACTAAACAAAGAGTACGGAACCCACTCATGGATATTCGTAAGATTAAAAAACTGATCGAGCTGGTTGAAGAATCAGGTATCTCCGAACTGGAAATTTCTGAAGGCGAAGAATCTGTTCGCATCAGCCGCACAACGGCAAACGCCGGTTTTCCGGTGATGCAGCAGGCTTATGCGGCGCCGATGATGCAGCAACCCGCTCTGTCTAACGCTGTCGCGCCAGCGGCTACTCCAGCAATGGAAGCGCCTGCCGCAGCGGAAATCAGTGGTCACATCGTACGCTCCCCAATGGTTGGTACTTTCTACCGCACCCCAAGCCCGGACGCGAAAGCGTTCATCGAAGTGGGCCAGAAAGTGAACGTGGGCGATACCCTGTGCATCGTTGAAGCCATGAAAATGATGAACCAGATCGAAGCTGACAAAGCAGGTACTGTGAAAGCGATTCTGGTCGAAAGTGGTCAACCGGTAGAATTTGACGAGCCACTGGTCGTCATCGAGTAACGAGGCGAACATGTTGGATAAAATTGTCATCGCCAACCGCGGCGAGATCGCACTACGTATTCTTCGAGCCTGTAAAGAACTCGGCATCAAGACCGTCGCTGTGCACTCAAGCGCGGATCGCGATTTAAAACACGTATTGCTGGCGGATGAGACGGTCTGTATTGGTCCGGCACCGTCCGTAAAAAGTTATCTGAACATCCCGGCTATCATTAGCGCCGCTGAAATCACCGGCGCGGTGGCAATCCACCCGGGTTACGGCTTCCTTTCTGAGAACGCCAATTTTGCCGAGCAGGTTGAACGCTCCGGCTTTATCTTTATCGGCCCGAAAGCGGACACCATCCGCCTGATGGGCGATAAAGTGTCCGCGATTACCGCGATGAAAAAAGCGGGCGTGCCGACCGTACCAGGATCTGACGGCCCGCTGGGCGACGATATGAATGCGAACCGCGCTCATGCCAAACGTATTGGCTATCCGGTGATCATCAAAGCGTCCGGCGGCGGCGGCGGCCGCGGTATGCGCGTGGTTCGTAGCGATGCTGAACTGGCGCAGTCCATCTCCATGACCAAAGCGGAAGCGAAAGCGGCTTTCAGCAACGACATGGTATACATGGAAAAATACCTGGAAAATCCACGCCACATCGAAATTCAGGTGCTGGCGGACGGCCAGGGCAACGCTATCTATCTGGCGGAACGCGACTGTTCCATGCAGCGTCGCCACCAGAAAGTGGTTGAAGAAGCCCCGGCGCCAGGCATTACGCCGGAACTGCGTCGCTATATCGGCGAACGCTGCGCGAAAGCGTGCGTAGACATCGGCTATCGCGGCGCAGGGACGTTCGAATTCCTGTTCGAAAACGGCGAGTTCTATTTCATCGAAATGAACACCCGTATTCAGGTTGAACACCCGGTGACTGAAATGATTACCGGCGTCGATTTGATCAAAGAGCAGTTGCGCATCGCGGCGGGTCAGCCGCTGTCGATCACACAGGACGAAGTTGTCGTTCGAGGCCATGCGGTAGAATGCCGTATCAATGCCGAAGATCCGAACACCTTCCTGCCAAGCCCAGGCAAAATCACGCGCTTCCATGCGCCTGGCGGCTTTGGCGTTCGTTGGGAATCCCATATCTACGCGGGCTACACGGTGCCGCCGTACTATGATTCCATGATCGGCAAACTCATCTGCTACGGTGAAAACCGCGACGTGGCGATTGCCCGTATGAAAAATGCCCTGCAGGAACTGATTATCGATGGTATCAAAACCAATATCGATCTGCAGACCCGCATCATGAATGACGAGCACTTCCAGCACGGTGGAACCAACATCCACTATCTGGAGAAAAAACTCGGTCTTCAGGAAAAGTAATCGCACGTTAATCTCAAAAGGCCGGTGAATCCGGCCTTTTTTATTTCTGGGGATAGCGATGCCCCATCATGTACAATTCCCGCTTTCTTCACCCATAAGGGACAAAAAATGGACGCTCGTTTTGTTCAGGCCCATAAAGAGGCGCGCTGGGCGCTGTGGCTGACCCTTTGCTATCTGGCGGCATGGTTAGTGGCTGCTTACTTACCTGGAGACTCTCCGGGAATTACCGGTCTGCCGCACTGGTTCGAGATGGCCTGCTTATTGACGCCGCTGGTCTTTATTTTGCTGTGCTGGGCGATGGTGAAATTCATTTATCGCGATATTCCGCTGGAGGATGACGATGCAGCTTGAGGTCATTCTACCGCTGGTAGCCTATCTGGTCGTGGTCTTCGGGGTCTCGATTTACGCTATGCGCAAGCGTACCGCCGGCACCTTTTTAAACGAATATTTTCTTGGCAGCCGTTCGATGGGCGGGATCGTGCTCGCGATGACGCTTACCGCCACCTATATTAGCGCCAGTTCATTTATCGGCGGTCCCGGCGCGGCTTATAAATACGGTCTGGGCTGGGTCTTGCTGGCGATGATCCAGCTTCCCGCCGTCTGGCTTTCACTGGGTATTCTGGGTAAAAAATTCGCTATCCTGGCGCGTCGCTATAATGCCGTCACGCTTAACGATATGCTATTCGCTCGTTACCAAAGCCGCCTGCTGGTGTGGTTGGCAAGCCTGAGTTTATTGGTCGCGTTTATTGGCGCAATGACCGTACAATTTATCGGCGGCGCGCGACTGCTGGAAACCGCGGCGGGGATTCCCTACGAAACCGGCCTGCTAATATTTGGCGTCAGTATCGCACTCTATACGGCGTTTGGCGGCTTTCGCGCCAGCGTACTTAACGATACGCTACAGGGCCTGGTGATGCTGGTCGGCACGATAGTGCTGCTGGTGGGCGTGATCCATGCGGCGGGCGGTCTAAATCAGGCCGTTGACACGCTGCACGCTCTCGACCCCAAACTGGTAACGCCGCAGGGCGCCGATGACATACTTTCTCCCGCCTTTATGACCTCTTTTTGGGTACTGGTCTGTTTTGGTGTGATTGGCCTGCCGCATACGGCGGTGCGCTGCATCTCCTATAAAGACAGTAAAGCGGTACACCGGGGCATTATTATCGGTACGATTGTCGTGGCGATTTTAATGTTCGGGATGCACCTTGCCGGCGCGCTGGGTCGCGCGGTGCTTCCGGATCTGACGGTGCCGGATCTGGTGATCCCAACGCTAATGGTGAAAGTTTTGCCGCCGTTTGCCGCCGGGATCTTCCTCGCTGCGCCAATGGCGGCGATCATGTCAACAATTAACGCCCAACTGCTGCAAAGTTCCGCGACGATCATTAAAGATCTCTATCTCAACCTGCGCCCCGATCAGATGCAAAATGAGATCCGGCTGAAGCGTATGTCGGCAGCGATTACATTACTGCTAGGCGCGCTGTTGCTGCTGGCCGCGTGGAAACCGCCAGAGATGATCATTTGGCTCAACCTGCTGGCGTTTGGCGGCCTGGAAGCGGTGTTCTTATGGCCGCTGGTACTGGGCCTTTACTGGGAGCGGGCAAACGCGGCAGGCGCATTAAGCGCCATGATCGTGGGCGGCGTGCTATATGCCCTGCTTGCCACATTTAATATTCAGTACCTGGGCTTTCATCCGATTGTGCCCGCGTTACTGTTAAGTTTATTGGCTTTTTTGATCGGAAACCGATTCGGCTCTTCCGCTTCGCAAGCCACCGTATTGTCTACTGATAAATAAAGAGTTTTGCCATGCCATGGATCCAATTGAAACTGAATACCACCGGCGCGAATGCTGAAGAGCTGAGTGATGCGCTGATGGAAGCGGGCGCCGTTTCCATTACCTTTCAGGATACGCACGATACGCCGGTTTTTGAGCCGTTGCCGGGCGAAACCCGTCTGTGGGGCGATACCGATGTGATCGGTCTGTTCGACGCCGAAACCGACATGAAAGACGTTGTCGCGATTCTGGAGCAACATCCGCTGCTGGGTGCCGGATTTGCCCATAAAATCGAACAACTGGAAGATAAAGACTGGGAACGCGAATGGATGGATAATTTCCATCCGATGCGTTTTGGCGAGCGTCTGTGGATTTGTCCCAGCTGGCGTGACATTCCGGACGAGAATGCCGTCAACGTGATGCTCGACCCGGGACTGGCGTTCGGTACGGGTACGCACCCCACCACCTCTTTATGTCTGCAATGGCTGGACGGGCTCGATCTCAACGGCAAAACCGTGATCGACTTTGGCTGCGGTTCAGGCATTCT
The DNA here is from genome assembly GCF_046552235.1 of Salmonella sp. SAL00670. Lineage (NCBI taxonomy): Bacteria > Pseudomonadati > Pseudomonadota > Gammaproteobacteria > Enterobacterales > Enterobacteriaceae > Salmonella > Salmonella sp. SAL00670. Next base: position 12,295 of record NZ_JBGDUO010000013.1, on the reverse strand, counting down.
GGCGATTGCCGCGCTGAAGCTGGGAGCGGCAAAGGCGATTGGTATTGATATCGATCCGCAAGCTATTCAGGCCAGTCGCGATAATGCCGAACGCAACGGCGTGTCTGACCGGCTGGAGCTGTACCTGCCGAAAGACCAGCCAGAAGCCATGAAAGCCGACGTGGTCGTCGCTAACATCCTGGCAGGCCCATTACGCGAACTGGCCCCGTTAATCAGCGTACTGCCCGTTGAGGGCGGTCTGCTGGGGCTTTCAGGTATTCTCGCCAGCCAGGCGGAAAGCATCTGCGATGCTTACGCCGAGCTTTTCACTCTCGACCCGGTCGTCGAAAAAGAAGAATGGTGCCGCATTACTGGCCGTAAGAAATAATTCTTGTCAGCGTGGTCGCCCGGCCACGCTTTTCTCCACACAACTGCCTTAACGCCTTTCAGGCACCGAGACATCATTAAATTCATCAAATGAATGCCTGAAATGACTTCTTTGTCACTATCCGTCTGGATAAACAGCTGCTACCAGCGGACAAAAGGTACTGGCGTTTTAACGGGTCGCAGCCATCGCCCTCGTACTTAGTAATGCTGTCCGGGTTGTTCTGCAGCATCCGCTATCGCGCTCTTCAGCACAGCTGGAAAAATTTATGCGTGCCATTCATGAACACAAAAGCGCGTCTGTGCGCCCCCTTCCGACTGGCAATGGAGAAAAGTCACGCGCAGCGGGAAGTGATCTTGTCCTGAAACGAGACGGCGATCCCATTCATTTGGGGTAATTAGCTTATAAAAAAAGCAGATTATTCCGCTTATCTTGTTTCTGGTCGAAGAAATAGAGAGAAGTTACGGGAATTTGTAAGCGCGTACAAAACCGCCGACATTAAATAACCCTATGATTTTACTGAATTATAAATTTATTTTGCTGTTTTTAAGCACGATTCATTGATCTACAACAGTGGATTGTTCAAAGTTTGGCCTTTCATCTCGTGCAAAAAATGCGTAATATACGCCGCCTTGCAGTCACAGTATGGTCATTTCTTAACTCATGCGCATCGGACAATATCAGCTCAGAAATCGCCTGATCGCAGCGCCCATGGCTGGCATTACTGACAGACCTTTCCGGACGCTGTGCTATGAGATGGGAGCAGGATTGACAGTATCCGAGATGATGTCTTCTAACCCGCAAGTGTGGGAAAGCGATAAATCTCGTTTACGGATGGTGCACGTTGATGAGCCAGGAATTCGCACGGTGCAAATTGCCGGTAGCGACCCTGTTGAGATGGCCGATGCCGCACGTATTAACGTGGAAAGCGGCGCCCAGATTATTGATATCAATATGGGGTGCCCGGCGAAGAAAGTGAATCGTAAGCTGGCAGGTTCAGCCCTCTTGCAGTACCCGGATTTAGTGAAGTCTATACTCATCGGGGTCGTAAACGCAGTGGACGTTCCTGTGACTCTCAAGATTCGCACCGGCTGGGCGCCGGAACACCGTAACTGCGTAGAGATTGCCCAACTGGCTGAAGATTGTGGTATTCAGGCTCTGACCATCCATGGCCGCACCCGCGCCTGTTTGTTCAACGGAGAAGCTGAATACGACAGTATTCGGGCAGTTAAGCAGAAAGTTTCCATTCCGATTATCGCGAATGGCGACATTACTAACCCGCATAAAGCCAGAGCTGTTCTCGACTATACAGGGGCGGATGCCCTGATGATAGGCCGCGCAGCTCAGGGAAGACCCTGGATCTTTCGGGAAATCCAGCATTATCTGGACACTGGGGAGCTGCTTCCGCCGCTGCCGCTGGCAGAGGTAAAGCGCTTGCTTTGCACGCATGTTCGGGAACTGCATGACTTTTACGGTCAGGCAAAAGGGTACCGAATCGCGCGTAAACACGTCTCCTGGTATCTCCAGGAGCACGCTCCAGACGACCAGTTTCGGCGCACATTCAACGCTATTGAGGACGCCAGCGAACAGCTGGAGGCGTTGGAGGCATACTTCGAAAATTTTGCGTAAACAGAAATAAAGAGCTGACAGAACTATGTTCGAACAACGCGTAAATTCTGACGTACTGACCGTTTCTACCGTTAACTCTCAGGATCAGGTAACCCAAAAACCCCTGCGTGACTCGGTTAAACAGGCACTGAAGAACTATTTTGCTCAACTGAATGGTCAGGACGTTAATGACCTGTATGAGCTGGTACTGGCTGAAGTAGAACAGCCCCTGTTGGACATGGTGATGCAATACACCCGTGGTAACCAGACCCGTGCTGCTCTGATGATGGGCATCAACCGTGGTACGCTGCGTAAAAAATTAAAAAAATACGGCATGAACTAATTTCGATTAGCTAACTGCTTGTTTAAAAAGGCGCTACTCGGCATGGGGAAGCGCCTTTTTTATACGCATCACATGGAATTTGGTCATGAAAGCGGAATGTGAACCTCAGTACTTTGGCGATGAATCGAAGAAGATTATTCACGGTGACGCGCTAACAGAACTTAAAAAACTGCCTTCTGAAAGCATTGACTTAATTTTTGCCGATCCGCCTTACAATATCGGAAAAGATTTCGACGGTATGGTGGAATCCTGGGACGAAGCGTCTTTTCTGGCCTGGCTGTATGAATGCATTGATGAGTGCCACCGCGTACTGAAGAAACACGGCACCATGTACATCATGAATAGCACAGAAAATATGCCGTATATCGATCTCAAATGCCGAACGCTTTTTACCATCAAAAGCCGTATCGTCTGGTCCTATGATAGTTCCGGGGTGCAGGCGAAAAAATACTTTGGTTCTATGTATGAACCGATCCTGATGATGGTAAAAAACCCGAAAAGCTATACCTTTAACCGTGATGCGATTCTGGTCGAAACCACCACGGGCGCTAAGCGCGCGCTAATCGATTATCGAAAAAACCCGCCCCAACCATACAATCAGAAAAAAGTGCCGGGCAACGTCTGGTCATTTCCTCGCGTACGTTATCTGATGGATGAATATGAAAACCATCCTACGCAAAAGCCCAGCGCGCTGTTAAAACGGATCATACTGGCCTCTTCTAACCCGAGCGATACCGTATTGGACCCTTTCGCAGGCAGTTTCACCACAGGCGCTGTCGCAGCGGCGTCAGGTCGTAAGTTTATCGGTATTGAACTCAATAATGAGTACGTAAAAATGGGGCTCAGAAGATTGAGCGTCACTTCGCATTATTCAGAAAATGAACTTGCAAAAGTCAAAAAGAGAAAAACACAAAACCTGTCCAAAAAGCAGCGAAATGTCGGGATAAACGCGCTATCTTCAGAGAAGTAAAAGCATTGTAAGTCCGCTTTTCAGCGTCAAAATTTCATGTATATTCCCAGCACGCATGGGCATGAATACACAGGATTTGACGATGATACGTAAGTATTGGTGGCTGGTTGTTTTTGCCGTCTCCGTTTTTCTTTTTGATGCGCTTTTGATGCAATGGATCGAATTGATGGCGACTGAACAGGATAAGTGCCGAAACATGGACTCGGTTAACCCTCTTAAATTGATCAATTGTACCGATCTGGAGTAGCGAACCGGGCGATTTAACCTATGATTATTTATCACCCGGACTTCTTTTATCCCTTATAAAAACAGGGAATTAAAACACGTTGAGGATAAAAGAAGGGGTGATACTGTCTCGTCCTGTTCTTTTCCTGCATAACCAATGAGCTAATGATACATGCCGGTTAGTGAGTACAACCACATCCTTGTGGCGGTTTCATTTGCTGTCGCTATTTTTGCGTCCTATACCGCATTAAATATGGCCGGACGCGTAGCCGGAAGCGCTCGATCAAACGCCAGAATATGGCTAATGGGCGGCGGCTTCGCGCTGGGCGTCGGTATTTGGGCGATGCATTTTGTCGGGATGCTGGCGATGGATCACGCGATGAACATGCGCTTCGATCCGTTCCTCACCGGCCTCTCCATGCTGATCGCGATCGGCTCCTCCCTGTTTGCGCTATGGCTGGTCAGCGCTGAAAAACTGCGCCTGCGCCGTTTATTGCCGGGCGCGCTGGTGATGGGACTGGGCATCAGCGCAATGCATTATACCGGGATGGCGGCGCTGCAATTTGCTTCCATTATCGTCTGGAATAGCGCGTGGGTTGCCCTCTCTATCATTATCGCGCTACTGGCGTCCTGCGGCGCGCTGTGGCTCACGTTCCGCCTGCGTCATGAGGGAACAGATGTCGCCCTGAGGCGAGCAGGCGCCGCGGTATTAATGGGGATAGCTATCGCCGGCATGCATTACGCCGGCATGAAGGCCGCACACTTTCCCCAAAACTGGCCGATGGAACATCGTGGCGTCGATAGCAACTGGCTGGCTGTTCTTGTCAGCGTGGTCGCGCTGACTATCCTGGGCATTACTCTGCTGGTTTCTTTATTTGACGCCCGGCTTCAGGCCCGCACCGCACTACTTGCCTCTTCGCTGGCGCAGGCGAACCAGGAACTGGCGCAGTTGGCGCTGCATGATACGCTCACCCGTTTACCAAACCGGGTACTCCTTGAGGATCGTCTGGAACAGGCCATCAGCAAAGCGAATCGGGAAGGCTCGTCTTTCGCGCTACTGTTTATGGATCTGGATGGCTTTAAAACCGTTAATGACGCTTATGGTCATGATATCGGCGATAAGCTACTGGTAGCGGTCACGCATCGTCTGAACCAACCGCTGAGCGGTCAGTTTACCTTGGCGCGGATTGGCGGCGACGAATTTGTGCTGCTTGCAGAAGTCAGCGCGCCTGACGAAGCGGCTTCCCTTGCCAGCGCGCTGGTACATTCGATAGATGCGCCTTTTACGATAGATCCGTATGAATTGGTCGTCACCCTTAGCGTGGGAATAGCGCTCTATCCGCTGGACGGAAAAAACGAACGGGAACTGATGTTCAACGCCGATGCCGCAATGTACCACACGAAACATACGGGGCGTAACGGATACCATTTCTTTCAGCCATCAATGAATATGCTGGCGCAAACCCAACTTCAGCTAATGAATGACCTGTGGCTGGCGCTGGAAAGACAAGAGCTCAGGCTGGTGTATCAGCCTAAATTTCAGGCCCCTGCCGGTCCCATTGTAGGATTTGAGGCCCTGTTGCGCTGGTATCATCCAAAACAAGGCGTACTGAATCCTGACCAGTTTTTACCGCTGGCGGAAAAAACGGGTCTTATCGTCACTATCGGTAGCTGGGTGATAGACGAGGCGTGTCGACAGCTCCGCGAGTGGCACTTACAGGGATACGCCTTATGGTCAGTGGCGGTAAATCTGTCCGCCTTACAATTTGAGCAGCCCGGCCTTGTGGACACCATTACGCGGAGCCTGGCCCGACACAGTATCCGTCCCGATTTATTGATTCTGGAAATCACCGAAACCACGGCGATGAACAAGCCGGAGCAAAGCGTCGCTATACTCACCAGATTAACGGAAATGGGGGTTAAGGCCTCTATTGACGACTTTGGCACTGGCTATTCCAGCCTTCTCTATCTGAAACGTCTTCCGGCGTGCGAACTAAAAATTGATCGCGCTTTCGTACATGAACTCAGCGAGGCAGGCGACGGCGCGACCATTGTTGCGGCTATTGTCGCGCTGGCGAAAGCGTTAAATCTGCAAATTGTGGCAGAAGGGGTAGAAAATGAAACGCAGCAACAATTTTTGACCCAGTTAGGATGCCATACGCTTCAGGGGTTCCTGCTTGGCAAGCCGCGTACGGCAGAGGAAATTGCTCGCGATATTCGGGACCCTGCCAATATATTCACAAGATCAATATATAATATCAACTCAAAATAATCTCAGGCTTCTTCCGCCTGTTGTTCATTTGGCATTAATTGCCTCACACTGCCATCCGGGCTTAGCATTTTTAATACATTATCGACTAATGCAGGCGCCTGCTTATAGAGATCATAACTTGTGGGATTCATTAACCAGTTCTTTACTATTCCGCTAAAACTACCATGCAGAATAATTAATATGACATCCAGATCAAGACTGCCTGAGATCAGCTTTTTATCCATACATCGCTGTAATACTTCAAGCAGCGACTGATGATGGAAACCAATCTTCTCCCGAATGGCCTGTTCCGATATCATACCATTATGGAATTCACATTTATGATATAAAATCTGCATTAATGCCTGCTGACGAGGCACTGCCGCAATATATTGTAAGGCTGCAATAAATTTCTCTCGTAGATCCTGTAAAGGATTATCATTCCAGCATCCCGTAAGCCTATCCTGAATAAGTTCGCGTAAAGGTGGTTGCTGTAACCAAACCTCATTAAACAACTGCGTTTTATTCTCAAAGTGCCAGTAGATGGCGCCCCGCGTGACATCAGCGGCATCAGCGATATCATTCAACGTCGTGTTGGCAACGCCGCGCAAAGCGAACTGCGCAATAGCGGTTTCAATCAAATGTTGCCGCGTTTTAAGCGCATCCGCCTTCGTTTTCTTCGCCATAATTAAGATATCCTGGACCATAAAAACGATAAATACGCTGATAAAATACTCAGCACAAAAAACAACTTTATCATGTCCTTTTTAGTCAGACGAGAGACAGCTATTTTTATTTCGCACAATATCGCCAAATCAATAATAAAAACAAATAAATTAATAAAACACATTCATATAAAATATATATTTCTATTTATGTTATTCAACATCATGATTTTACTAATCGGGACATTATGAAACGACAGGGAATAGTTCTTTTTTTTTGCTTTTATGTGCCGTGAACCCCATCCCAAAATAAGTATTGCTTACATCACAAGCTAATAATTTGTAGGATACCCCACTGCTATTCTATTTTTCGCGCGTTAACGCCTTACCGTTATCCGGTGAATAACGAGCTTTCGGTTTTTTAAGGAACAGTAATGACGAAACATGCCAGGTTTTCACTCCTGCCCTCATTCATCATATTCTCTGCTGCGCTGCTGGCCGGTTGTAATGACCAGGGAGATACCCAGGCTCATGCCGGCGAGCCGCAAGTCACCGTCCATGTGGTCGAAACAGCGCCGCTAGCCGTAACGACCGAACTTCCCGGACGTACGTCCGCATTTCGCATTGCGGAGGTTCGCCCCCAGGTGAGCGGGATCGTGCTTAAAAGAAACTTCACCGAAGGTAGCGATGTAGAGGCCGGACAGTCGCTTTATCAGATCGATCCTGCCACTTATCAGGCCGATTATGACAGCGCTAAAGGCGAACTTGCTAAAAGCGAAGCGGCTGCGGCTATCGCGCACCTGACGGTCAAACGCTATGTTCCACTGGTCGGCACAAAATATATCAGCCAACAGGAATATGATCAGGCGATTGCCGACGCCCGCCAGGCCGATGCCGCTGTTGTGGCGGCAAAAGCCGCTGTTGAAAGCGCGCGTATTAACCTTGCGTATACCAAAGTCACCTCACCCATCAGCGGGCGTATAGGAAAATCTAATGTGACTGAAGGCGCGCTGGTGACTAATGGTCAGTCAACTGAACTGGCTACCGTGCAACAACTCGACCCGATTTATGTCGACGTGACGCAATCAAGCAACGACTTTATGCGACTCAAGCAATCCGTCGAACAAGGTAACCTGCATAAAGACAGCGCCAGTAGCACGGTTCAACTGGTAATGGAAAATGGTCAGGTCTACCCGATTAAAGGCACGCTGCAATTTTCCGACGTTACCGTAGATGAAAGCACCGGCTCTATCACGCTCAGGGCGGTGTTCCCTAACCCGCAACACAGTCTGCTTCCCGGTATGTTTGTTCGCGCCCGCATTGATGAAGGCGTCCAGCCCAATGCCATCCTTGTCCCCCAGCAGGGCGTAACCCGCACGCCGCGCGGCGACGCAATGGTGATGGTGGTTAACGATAAAAGCCAGGTCGAAGCCCGCAATGTCGTGGCGGCGCAGGCTATTGGCGATAAATGGCTCATCAGCGAAGGGTTAAAACCGGGCGATAAGGTCATCGTCAGCGGCTTACAAAAAGCGCGACCGGGCGTCCAGGTGAAAGCCACTACCGATGCTCCTGCAGCGAAAACGGCGCAATAAGGTAACCGTACATGGCAAACTTTTTTATTAGACGTCCTATTTTCGCCTGGGTTCTGGCCATTATCCTGATGATGGCTGGCGCACTGGCAATAATGCAACTTCCCGTTGCGCAGTATCCAACCATTGCGCCGCCAGCGGTTTCTATTTCTGCAACCTATCCTGGCGCGGATGCGCAGACGGTACAGGATACGGTTACTCAGGTTATCGAACAAAATATGAACGGTATCGATAACCTGATGTATATGTCCTCTACCAGCGACTCTGCTGGTAGCGTGACCATCACCCTGACCTTCCAGTCCGGAACCGATCCGGATATCGCGCAGGTTCAGGTGCAAAATAAATTGCAGCTCGCCACGCCTTTACTGCCGCAAGAAGTCCAGCAGCAGGGGATTAGCGTTGAAAAATCCAGCAGCAGCTTTTTGATGGTCGCCGGGTTCGTCTCAGATAATCCGAACACTACCCAGGACGACATCTCTGACTATGTCGCCTCTAACATTAAGGATTCTATCAGCCGTCTGAATGGTGTGGGCGACGTTCAGCTATTTGGCGCACAGTACGCCATGCGTATCTGGCTGGATGCGAATCTGCTAAATAAATACCAGCTCACGCCAGTTGACGTCATCAACCAGTTAAAAGTACAGAACGACCAGATTGCGGCAGGCCAACTGGGCGGCACGCCAGCATTACCGGGCCAGCAGCTTAACGCCTCAATCATCGCCCAAACGCGTCTGAAAGATCCGGAAGAGTTCGGCAAAGTTACGTTGCGCGTCAATACCGACGGCTCTGTCGTCCATCTCAAAGATGTCGCGCGTATTGAGCTTGGCGGTGAAAACTATAACGTTGTAGCGCGCATTAACGGTAAACCGGCCTCCGGTCTCGGTATTAAACTGGCGACCGGCGCTAACGCGCTGGATACCGCAACCGCAATCAAAGCGAAACTGGCGGAGCTGCAGCCTTTCTTCCCCCAGGGAATGAAGGTGGTTTATCCTTATGACACAACGCCCTTCGTAAAAATATCTATCCACGAAGTGGTAAAAACGCTGTTTGAAGCGATTATTCTGGTGTTCCTGGTAATGTATCTGTTCTTACAGAATATCCGGGCAACCCTGATTCCTACCATCGCTGTTCCTGTCGTGTTGCTAGGCACTTTTGCGGTACTCGCCGCCTTTGGCTATTCCATCAATACCCTGACGATGTTCGGCATGGTACTGGCGATAGGGCTGTTGGTTGACGATGCGATAGTGGTCGTAGAAAACGTTGAACGTGTAATGATGGAGGATAACCTTCCTCCCCGAGAGGCGACGGAAAAATCCATGTCGCAGATTCAGGGAGCGCTGGTTGGTATCGCGATGGTACTGTCTGCGGTATTTATCCCGATGGCCTTTTTTGGCGGCTCGACCGGGGCAATTTATCGCCAGTTCTCTATTACTATTGTTTCAGCAATGGCGCTATCCGTTCTGGTTGCGTTGATTCTGACGCCAGCGCTGTGCGCTACGCTGCTTAAACCCGTATCTGCTGAACATCACGAGAAAAAAAGCGGCTTCTTTGGCTGGTTCAATACCAGGTTTGACCACAGCGTTAACCACTATACTAACAGCGTAAGCGGCATCGTGCGTAATACGGGTCGCTATCTCATTATCTATCTACTTATTGTAGTCGGAATGGCGGTTCTGTTTTTACGCCTCCCGACCTCCTTCCTGCCGGAAGAAGATCAGGGGGTATTCCTGACCATGATTCAGCTCCCCTCTGGCGCTACGCAAGAACGTACGCAGAAAGTGCTGGATCAAGTCACTCATTACTACCTGAATAATGAAAAAGCGAACGTCGAAAGCGTGTTTACCGTAAACGGCTTTAGCTTTAGCGGTCAGGGACAAAACTCAGGGATGGCATTTGTCAGCCTTAAACCCTGGGAAGAGCGTAACGGTGAAGAAAATAGCGTCGAAGCCGTTATCGCCAGAGCGACACGCGCCTTCAGCCAGATTCGCGACGGGTTGGTGTTCCCCTTCAACATGCCAGCAATTGTCGAGTTAGGTACCGCGACAGGTTTCGACTTTGAACTGATTGATCAGGGAGGACTCGGTCACGATGCGTTAACAAAAGCGCGTAATCAACTCCTAGGTATGGTCGCGAAGCATCCTGACCTATTAGTGCGCGTACGCCCGAACGGGCTGGAAGACACGCCACAGTTCAAGCTGGATGTCGATCAAGAAAAAGCGCAGGCGCTCGGTGTTTCGCTGTCTGATATCAACGAAACCATCTCCGCGGCGTTGGGCGGCTATTACGTTAACGACTTTATCGATCGCGGACGAGTGAAAAAAGTATACGTTCAGGCTGACGCTCAGTTCCGTATGCTGCCGGGAGATATCAACAATCTTTATGTACGCAGCGCCAATGGCGAGATGGTGCCCTTCTCTACCTTTAGCTCAGCACGGTGGATTTATGGTTCGCCACGCCTGGAACGCTATAACGGGATGCCGTCAATGGAACTGCTCGGTGAAGCAGCGCCCGGACGAAGTACCGGTGAAGCCATGTCGTTAATGGAAAACCTGGCTTCACAGCTGCCAAACGGTATTGGCTATGACTGGACAGGTATGTCGTATCAGGAACGGTTGTCAGGTAACCAGGCGCCGGCGCTGTACGCAATCTCACTCATTGTCGTTTTCCTCTGCCTTGCCGCTCTGTATGAAAGCTGGTCAATTCCGTTCTCGGTAATGCTGGTCGTACCGCTCGGCGTGGTTGGCGCTCTGCTTGCAGCGTCATTGCGCGGTCTGAACAATGACGTTTACTTCCAGGTTGGCTTGTTAACCACTATTGGCCTTTCTGCTAAAAACGCCATCCTGATTGTTGAGTTCGCCAAAGATCTCATGGAAAAAGAAGGACGTGGATTGATTGAAGCGACGCTGGAAGCATCCCGTATGCGTTTACGTCCTATTCTAATGACCTCGCTGGCCTTTATTCTCGGGGTAATGCCGTTAGTTATCAGTCGTGGCGCAGGTAGTGGGGCACAGAACGCAGTAGGCACAGGGGTTATGGGGGGAATGTTAACCGCAACCTTATTAGCTATCTTCTTCGTGCCAGTATTCTTCGTTGTTGTAAAACGCCGATTTAATCGCCATCATGATTAACCGGTAAACAGAGGCGTCTTCGGACGCCTTTTTAAACGGTACGTCTTTATCTCCGCTATTCCCCCTCTCCGCTTACCTCTGCATTCTCCATAGTTTTTACAATTCACATGAATTGAGATGATTCCTCATGTCGGCCATTTTTTCTGTGGTGGTAAAATAACTCTCGTTTTCGCAGCGGTTAGAGCCAGCATTTACGTTGCTGTACTTCGCGAAACGCTGATTAATGAGGTAACACCATGAAAAGACTAATTCCAGTTGCATTGCTTACCACCTTATTGGCAGGTTGTGCACATGATTCTCCCTGCGTACCGGTTTATGACGATCAAGGGCGGCTGGTTCATACCAATACATGTATGAAAGGTACTACGCAGGATAACTGGGAAACAGCAGGCGCTATTGCTGGCGGAGCTGCGGCGGTAGCAGGGTTGACGATGGGTATCATTGCGCTTTCTAAATGATACATGCAGGCGCGGCAATGCCGCGCTTTCAGTAATAATATAAAGGTCGTAAGGATACTCAGCGACGTAATCTGTTCAGTCTATCCCCCGAAAGTTAACACGATAAAACGCTCCCTTTTCTTACTCGCCCATCCCGATGGTATTTATTCTATTCCTTGTCCGATGCAGACAAAATTGTAGCTTGATAGCATCGTAAGCCGCATTACAAACAGGCTTTATACAGTAAGACTTAGAGCGTGGTCATTAGGCGTAATTATCGCAGACAGTCTGGATATAAACCGGAGCATGCACGTAATACATGAGGATTTTGAGCACTGTCCCAGGGCCAAACTGGCAAATAAAATAGCCTAATGGACCAGATTCTTAGTCCTCAGCGAATATCTCTATTGCTTATTAGAGGCGTAAGTAAAAGCCGTTTGTACATCTACTTCAGCACGGTTCACATTCGATGGTTCAGGCGGATATATGGCGGGAAATCACGTTGACTAAAACGGTTTTTATCCACTCTACGAAGATGTTTAAAACGCGTCGGCGTCATTACCCGATAACTTTTTCCATAGAAAGATAAATGCAAAAAGGCCCAGTCTTTCGATTGGGCCCTTTGCTTTATTTGATGTCTGGCAGTTTATGGCGGGCGTCCTGCCCGCCACCCTACGGGCCGTTGCTGCGCAACGTTCAAATCCGCTCCCGGCGG
>NZ_JBGDUO010000012.1:0-77247 GCF_046552235.1 Salmonella sp. SAL00670 | reverse complement strand
CCGGGGTGGAAGAAGTGCAGGTTCTCCCGCGCCGTCAGGCGGGTTTTGATCCCCGGCTGGTGCCCTATCCACAGCAGACTGCGATGGAAGCTGTCGCGCACGCGGCGCAGGGGTTCGCCCTGCCAGTACACCTCGCCGCCGTCCGGGCGCGCCAGCCCGGTCAGCAGGCGCAGCAGGGTGGTTTTTCCCGCGCCGTTGCCGCCGGTGACCTGCACCCACTCCCCGGCGTCCACGGTGAACGACAGCCCGCGAAACAGCGTCCTCTCGTCCCGCTCGCAGTACAGATCTCTGGCTTCAAGCATCATTGTCATTGCGCATATTCAGGTTGATATGGCGTATAAACACCGGTCAGGCTTTCCAGGAAGGCGACGATATCGTCAATATCGTTTTGCGGCAGATCGGTGCCAACCTGGTAACGCAGCATCAGTTTTACCGCGCCATCCAGCGTCGGTACGTCGCCCCGATGGAAATAAGGCGCTGTTAACGCGACGTTGCGTAAGCCTGGGACTTTTTGCCGTAATTTATCGCGAACCTCTTTGGTGACGTTCATACGACCAATATCCGCTGCGGTAATTTCGCCAAAATTAAAGTCTCGCTTTAATCCCAATGGTTCAAAAGAGCGCCCGCCTAAAATGATACCGCCGTGACAGGTTGCACATTTATTCTCTTTAAATAATTGATAACCGTGTTTCTGTTGCGCGGTCAGCGCATTTTCATCTCCACGTAGCCATTTATCAAAGGCGGAATCCGGCGTTATCAACGTTTTTTCGAATTCGGCGATCGCATCAGTAATATTTTCCCCGGTAAATCCTTGCGGATAAACCGCCTGGAAATCTTTTTTCAGGACAGGATCTTTATCAAGCTTGCTAATAATTTCATCCCAGGATTTAGAAGCCATTTCAATAGGATTTAACGGCGGTCCGCCTGCTTGCTCCTGCAGGGTTGCAGCACGGCCATCCCAAAATTGTTCGATATTAAATACGGAGTTGAATACCGTCGGCGCATTTATTGGTCCTACCGCACCGCCAACGCCAATTGAGGTTTTTCTGCCATCGACACCGCCCGCATTTAACGCGTGACAATGCGCACAGGATATTGTGCTGTCGCCGGATAAACGTTCATCATGATAAAGACGGAAACCTAAGTCGACTTTTTTCGCATCGACGGGAATATTGCGCGGAATAGGCTGAACGGGTTCATTCCGGTGCGCCGGGTCGGTATCGGCGCTGGCATAGTTGCGCTCACGCTGATCGGCTATCCAGTTCAGGATGTCAGTACGCTCTTTATCGCTGACGCCCCCCGCCCAGTGCAGCGCGACATAGCGGGTTGGCGGCATAGTCTGATGTTGCATAACCCATTCAATTTTATTCAGTTCGCTTTGCGGCACCGGCGTATCCGCAATCAGGGCGGCCCGTACCGCCTCCAGGTTAAACGACTTGTAACCGAGCTGGATATCGTAATCCATTAGCTGCTTTGCCACCGGAAAAGAGGAATAAAAAGGCAATTCAGCGGAAGGCGTATGACAATAATCACATCCTTTCTCCCTGAAATAACCCAGTATTTTATTATTTTCACCCACAACCGAGGCCTGCACATCGCTTTTTTTACTGCGCTGTTTGTCGTAATACCATACATACCCGGACAAACCTAAATAACATAACAGCCCAACGGTGATAACCGTTGTCGCATAGAGGGTAATTTTTTTCATATCACTATCCTTATGGGGTATTGCGGCATGATTAATTAAATTTTATTTTTTTACTCATGAGGCCCGTCAATACTAAATACAAACCCATAGTGGATATTGATTGGTATCAATAATTACAATTGGCTAAACCTATAGATATGATAACCCCCGACTATCGTAAGATTTATTTTGCGATGTCCGTCACAGGGTTTATTCAGCAGCAACAATGGATAAATCCTCTTTTCCGTCATCAAAACGAACGATAGCCAACAATAATTGACTTAACGCAGCATAAAAGCCATAGGGATCATGCTTAAGGCAATTATTTGTAAATTCCGGAAGCCATTCCAGTAATGACGACAATGTTTTCTGGCGTAATTTATTCATTCTCCGTTGTTGGAACGATTCACCCAATGAAAAATGTAAATGGCTGAGTAATTCCAGATAAATCGCCAGGTGGTCGGTCGGCTCTTTAAAATCGTCGTTGACTTCCATCCCGGCTTCAAGCAATAAATGTTTAATCATGCCGGGTTCCTGCTGCGGGTATTGCGAGGCGTAGGGCAACGCCGATTTTTTATCCGTCATCAGGAACAATCCGCAAAAATCTGCGGCCAGCTCCAGCTGCGCATCCTGGCGCAGGCTAAGTGCGGCAATTTTTTGTTCGAGTAACGCCACCGACGCCGCCAGCGCAGGCTGACGCTTTAACAGCGCCAGCCAGTCCGCGATCTCCGCGGACTGTAATTGTATTAACCCTTCATCATCCACTTCCCGGAAAAAGAGTAACGCCAGCCATGCATATACGCAGGCGTACTGTTCCTGAGCAAGCGCTGGCTGCTTAATCATGCGGATTCCCCTGCGATGCGGGTACATATTCACACTGCGCGACCATCTCGACCGGACCGTTAAACGCCGTGACGTTATCCATAGGGCCGGTATATTTTTCAATTTCCACCAGCGTCGTATGCGCGCTGGTCGCCTGCGCGAGCTGTGATGTACCGATATCCAGCGTTAATACGTTAGGGTTGCCGTACTTACATAACGCGTTGAGATCGCCGCCTTTATCAGGATCGTACCAGGCGCCTTCATGAATTCGCGCCACGCCCGGCGCATAGCGATCGGAAACTACCGCTCCCGCCAGTACCTGCCCGCGTGCATTGAATACCCGCACGATGTCACCGTTGCGGATCCCGCGCGCGCTGGCATCCTGTGGGTTAATAAAGACCGGCTCCTTGCCGCCAACGGCATATTGCTGACGCAGCGTTTCCGACTCGCACAGTTGGGAATGCAGACGGAAATCAGGGTGGACGGACTGTAAGTGCAGCGGCCAGCGCTGCGATCCCGGCCCGCCATGCGAGCGTTCGATTTTTTCGAACCACATGGGATGGCCCTGACAATCGTCGTATTGCATGTCGGCGATCGTTTTGGAGTAAATCTCGATCAAACCGCTTGGCGTGCCCAACGGCTCCAGGTCCGGATCTTCACGGAAAGCCTGATGGCGCACAAACATCTGCGGATGATCAAACTCGATGTACTCCTGTTGATTCCAGAACACCTCGAAAGTCGGTAAGTGGATACCGCGACCTTTTCCCTGCTGGCTCCCTTCCTGCCAGATGCGTTTCAGCCAGCCCATTTCATCAAGACCTTCCGTGAATGCCGCTTCACGGTTAAAGCGTCGGCAGAGATCGCGGAAAATATCAAAGTCGTTACGCGCTTCAAACTGCGGCGACACCACCTGTTTCATGGCGATAATGCCGCGGTTAGAGTGGTTGCCGAACTGATCGAGGTCGTTACGCTCAAATTGGGTGGTAGCCGGCAAAACGATATCCGCAAAGCGGCAGGTCGACGTCCACTGGTTATCAATAGCGATGACCGTTTCCAGCTTGCGCCAGCCTTCAATTATGCGGTTAATTTGTTGGTGTCGGTGGAACGGGTTGGTCCCGGCGAACACGCACATCTTCAGCGGCGGTAATTTAACCGATTTCCCGTTCCAGTTAATGATCTTGCCCGGTTCAAGAATGGCATCCATAAAACGCGCAATAGGAATGGTGCTGCTGTAGCCTTTGTAATCCGTGCTGTCGTGCACTGGCGGAACGGTCGTCGAACCGGAAAAGCCGCTTAAAATGATCCCTTTACGACCAGGCGTCCCGGCGCCGTTATAGTGCCAGCCAAAACCAAAGCCGCCGCCCGGTAAACCAATCTGTCCCAGCATTGCCGCCAGCACGACGACCATCCATGACCACTGTTCGCCATGCTGCATACGTTGTACGCACCAGCCAGCGATGATTTGCGTTCTGTCGCCCGCCATCTGCCGCGCCAACGCGCGGATGGTGTCGGCGTCAATACCGCACAGTTTTTCCGCCCAGGCGGCATCTTTGGGCTGTCCATCTTTCTCGCCCAGCAAATAGGGGAGGAACTGGTCAAAACCGACGCAGTAGTTATCGAGGAAATTTTTATCGTACAGTTTCTCGCTGTACAGGGTATGCGCCAGCGCCAGTTGTAACGGGACATCCGTCTGCGGGTTAATGGCGATATGTTTGACCTTATCGCGCCCCAGATAATCGTGCGTGGAGGTGACGACCGGGTCGATGCTGATGACCGAGATAGCGCCGCTGGCAACTTTCTCTTTTAATTGTTCATAGTACTGATAGACATCGTGATCCGGGCACCACCAGTTTGCCTGCTGGTTTTTCACCATATCAGAACCCCATAGCACAATCGTTTTACTGTTCTGTAAAACCAGAGGCCATGACGTTTGCTGCTCGTACACTTCCATTGAACCCACCACACGCGGCAGAATCACCTGCGCCGCGCCGGTCGAATAGTCCCCTCCCGTGCTGACGCTATTGCCATGTAGCGCAATCGCGCGCGCCAGCATCCCGGAGGCGTTATGGAACATGCCGGTAGATTGCCAACCGCTCGCCGTCAGTAACGCGCTCGGCCCGTAGGTTTTTTGCACCCGCTCCAGTTCCTGATAGAACAGATCCAGCGCTTCATCCCAGGAGACGCGCACAAAACGATTATCGCCGCGCTGCGAGGTGTCGCTTTGATGATCTTTGCGCATCCAGTCGACGCGCACCATCGGATAGCGAATACGCGCCGCGTTGTGGACGTGATCGGGCAGGCCGGCGATCATTTTGGACGGGTATTTATCCTGTTCAAACGGTTTTGCCGCCACAAATCGACCGTCAACCACCGTGGCGCGAATCGCCCCCCAGTGAGAGCCGGTAAGGATACCCTCTTTCGTCGCGGCGCCTGGCGCAACGGCATCCGCTGCGCGGGCGCTACGGGGCGTCAGCAGTGACGGCCCCAGCATTCCTGCCACCGTCAAACCGCCAAGCTGCGCCAGAAAACGTCGACGAGAGACGTGTAGCGTGTCCTTATTTTTCATTGTTTTCTCCCTTATCGCTGTGCGGCGTGTTGGTGGTATCAGACGCATTCATCTGGAGATATTTCAACAAGGTACGTTCTTCACGCTTATCCAGACTGGTGAAACCGATCATGCCGTTGAGCGTGCCGATCCAGCCGTTAGCGTCAAAGTGCGCTTTGTCCGGCGCGCCGTGACACTGATTACAGGTGCCGTTATAGAGGGAGTCGGCATAGGCCCAAATCGGTTTAATGTCATTTACCATGTCGCCTTTTTGCATCCACGCAGTTGCCTGTAATTTGCTCCACTGAGTATTGGTCGCCGCGACGGTGGTCTCTTCCAGCGTTTTCACATGCTGTTGCACATCGCCGCGAATCGAGGCGACAAAAATACGTTTACCTGGCAACTGCGTCAGCACGCGCTGGCGACCGTCCGTCTCCGTCCAGCCTTCGATTTGCACTTGCAGCCAGTCACCGTCCCGTTTAAGGACTTTCACTTCAGAAGCAGGCAACAGCGAACCTGCCGGTTCTTTATCGCCTTTAGCGGCGTAAATCGGCTTGATATCCAGCGAATAGAGCGTATCGCCGTCATTATGCGTACTGGCGCTGGCGCGCAGTTCATCAAACTGTTTGCGGAAACCGCTGCTCATATCCGGTAGCTGGTGGGCAATCCCTTTATGGCAGTCGATGCAGGACTGATTTTCTTTCGCGGCTATTTTCATTTGCCGCGCCGCTTCCGGGTTCTGTTTCGCGTGATCCATCGCATCGTAGTTATGGCAGGAACGACAGGTCGCGGAGTTATTCTCTTTCATGCGCGCCCATTCACGCTCGGCAAGCTCGGCGCGTTTGGCTTCAAATTTTTCCGGGGTATCAATCGAGTGGGCGATAAATGTCTGGTAAAGATCGTTGCTGGCTTCCAGCTTACGTTTCACCATGCCTGGAATATCAGGGGGGATATGGCAATCGTGGCATTCCGCGCGTACGCCGGAAGCGTTCTGGAAATGTACGGACTGTTTATATTCCTGATACACCGGCTGCATACTATGGCAGCTGACGCAAAACTCTGTCGTACTGGTCAGTTTGATACCGACGTGAGGTAACACGATCAGCGCAACG
This sequence comes from Salmonella sp. SAL00670, assembly GCF_046552235.1. Taxonomy (NCBI): domain Bacteria; kingdom Pseudomonadati; phylum Pseudomonadota; class Gammaproteobacteria; order Enterobacterales; family Enterobacteriaceae; genus Salmonella; species Salmonella sp. SAL00670. Next base: position 71,081 of record NZ_JBGDUO010000012.1, on the reverse strand, counting down.
CCGATCACAATCCCGACAATGACCAGCGCCAGTATCGACCAACGGGCGCTTGGCCTGAGTAGCGCTCTCCAGAGTTTTCGCATAATAGCCCCTGTAATTATATGGTTTAATGCGCAGATCTTATTCCGCAGATATGAACAGCGTCACTGGTCAGGATGAACGGGATACGGCAATATATGAACAGATATGAACAGAAAGAGACCGCGCGCAGGATGTCACATCACATTGTTATTGTTGAGGATGAACCTGTTACTCAGGCCAGATTACAGGCCTATTTTGAGCAGGAGGGGTATCGTGTCTCGGTGACCGACAGCGGCGCGGGCCTGCGCGACATCATGGAGCATGAGCACGTTTCGCTGATCCTGCTGGATATCAACCTCCCCGATGAAAACGGGTTGATGCTGACCAGGGCGCTACGCGAACGCTCCACGGTGGGCATTATTCTGGTGACGGGGCGTTGCGACCAAATCGACCGCATCGTCGGGCTGGAGATGGGCGCGGACGACTACGTCACCAAGCCGCTGGAACTGCGCGAGCTGGTAGTGCGGGTAAAAAATCTTTTGTGGCGTATCGATCTGGCCCGCCCCACGCCGCAAAATGCCAGTGAAAACTGCTATATGTTTTCCGGTTACTGCCTGAACGTGATGAATCACACGCTGGAGCACAACGGTGAAGCCATTAAGCTTACGCGCGCGGAGTACGAGCTGCTGCTGGCCTTTGTGACCAACCCAGGCAAAGTGCTGCATCGCGAACGTCTGCTGCGAATGCTTTCCGCCCGCCGCGTAGAGACCCCGGATCTCCGCACGATTGATGTCCTGGTTCGCCGCTTACGCCATAAAATTACGCCGGAACTGCTGGTCACACAGCATGGCGAAGGCTACTTTTTAGCCTCGGAGGTGTATTGATACAAATAGACGGGCCGAAATCCCGGAGGCGATAGCGAACGACGAACGCGCGCGCTGTCGGCGTTGTTATGCGTCAAAATAAGCACCGGCGGGCTGATATTTTCAGGCACCGGTTGCCCCTGTAAGACCTTAATCGACTGCGTTATCGCTAATTCTCCCTGCCAGGCCATCTGATCGCTGAGCGCCATCAGGATATGGCCGCGTTTTAAACCGCGATAAACCTGATGCGTCAGATAAAATGAGACGATCGTGAGCGGAGTCGTCAAATTTCGCCCTTCGCCCATCGCCGCCTCCGCCGCTATCGCCGACCCGGCGACCACATTGGCGTCCGGATGACGCTCCAGCATTTCCTGGAGTAAGTTTCGCTGCACTTCAATGTCGTTATCGCCCCAGGCGATATCCACAATGTTGATGGCTCTGCCTTTAATTGCCTGACGAAAACCCGCCACCATCTCCTGACTGCCGCCAGCTTCCTCCGGCCCCGGGAAGAGTAAAACGTTAAGCGTTTTTCCTTTGCTCCACTGCACCAGGAAACGTCCCGGCAGATAACCCATCTGAAACCACGGCAGACCGACGTGAGTTGCCACGCTGGCGTCGCGTATCACGTTCGCCACTTCAATAACCGGCACATTACCGGCATACCGTTCCAGTTCCGGGAAACGAATGGTACTGCTGCCAAGCAGAATAGCGTCGGCACCCCACTCCCGGCACTGCATCATTTGCTGTTGTTGCGTCGCCAGTTGCCGATAGCCATTCGCTTCCAGCACTTTTAAATCAACGCCATACAATTTGGCCGCTTTTTGCATCCCGTAGTTGACGGACAACCAGTAAGAATCTTTCAGGCTGGGGTATAATGCGCACAGTTTCCAGGGTTTACTCGCATTGACTGACGTTTGCCGCCAGGGAATCGCCCGATCAGCGCGCGTCCAGTGTAGCAGCCCGGTTTCGGCTGACGCCGTTTCTACATTCGAGACGATGATTATCAAAAAAAAGAACGAAATAAGCGCGCGCATGATAGCCCCACCACCAACAAGGTTTTATCCTAATGGTTTTTCCGGCGGCAACTCAACCCATTTCACCCGCGGCGCATAAATGTCAACGCCTTCACTGACCCGCAGATTATGGCTGGCCTTCGCCCTGATGGCGGCGCTCACCCTGCTCAGCACCGTGATCGGCTGGATAAGCCTGCGCGTCATTAGTCAGGTGGAGCAAACCAATACGCAAGCGCTGCTCCCCACGATGAATATGGCCAGGCAGTTAAGCGAAGCCAGCGCTTACGAGCTCTTCTCCGCGCAAAATCTGACCAATGCCGACAGTGAGGGCGTTTGGCTGGCGCAGGGGAAGATGCTGAAAGCGCAAAGCCTTAAAATTAACCATCTTTTGCAGGCATTAAGCGAGCAGGGGTTTAATACCTCGGCCATCGCCCGGCAAGAAAAAGAGATTGCGCAAACGCTTGGGCAACAGGGAACGCTGGTCGGTGAAATTCTCACGCTGCGCGCACAGCAACAGCAGTTAAGCCGCCAGATTGCGGAGGCGGCGGAAAGCATTGCCGCCCAGGCTCACGGTCAGGCCAATAATGCAGCGACATCTGCGGGCGCCACCCAGGCCGGTATTTACGATCTTATCGAAAGCGGTAAAGGGGATCAGGCTGAACGCGCGCTTGACCGATTGATTGATATCGACCTTGAGTATGTGAATCAGATGAATGAGTTGCGGGTCAATGCCCTGCGGTTTAAGCAGCTCATTGTGACCTTAAAAGACGCGCAAGGGCTGAGCGATGCCGAGGAAACCGATGAAAAACTTAATCAGTTGGTTAAAATTTTATCCCGCCGCCAGCAGCGTATAGAAGATCCTACCGTTCGCGCCCAAATCGCCGACGCGCTGGAGAAAATAAACCAGTACACCACGCTGGTTACCCTGTTTCGTAAGGAAAACGCCATCCGCGACCAGCTTCAAACGCTCATGGCCAATAACCTCTTCCAGTTTACCCGCTTCAGTACGGAAGTGTCGCAGTTGGTGAACGCCATCGAAAAACGAAACGAGGCTGGGTTAGCGCGTCTTACACACGCCAGTCAGCGTGGGCAAATAGGGTTAGTGATCTTAGGCATCCTGGCGCTGTGCTCATTAAGTTTTATTCTTTGGCGAGTGGTTTACCGTTCCGTATCCCGCCCGCTGGCGCAACAAACGCAGGCCTTACAGCGGCTACTGGAGGGCGATATTGACTCGCCGTTTCCGGAGGCGGCTGGCGTCAGCGAACTGGATACCATCAGCCGTCTGATGGAAGCGTTTCGCGCCAACGTGCGCAAATTGAACCGCCATCGTGAGGATTTGGCGGAACAGGTGCGATCGCAAACGGCGGAACTTCATGCGCTGGTGCTGGAACACCGGCAGGCGCGCGCCGAAGCGGAAAAGGCCAACGAGGCGAAATCGACGTTCCTTGCCGCCATGAGCCATGAAATTCGCACGCCGCTTTACGGCATTCTCGGTACGGTACAATTGCTGGCCGATAAACCGCTCATGGCAAACTACCGCGACGACTTACAGGCCATTAATGATTCAGGCGAATCGCTACTGGCGATTCTTAACGATATTCTTGATTACTCGGCGATTGAAGTAGGCGGCACCAACGTTTCTATTAGCGAGGAGCCGTTTGAACCGCGACAATTGTTGAATAGCGCGCTGCATTTAATGCACAGCCGCGTGCAGGTGGCGCTCATCGCCGACTTTAGCGAGCAACTCCCCTCCACGCTACAAGGCGATCCGCGCCGGATACGTCAAATTGTGATTAATCTTTTAAGTAATGCGGCGAAATTTACCGATCGCGGCAGCATAGTGCTGCGCACGTTTTGCGACGATCAGAGCTGGTTTATTGAGGTTGAAGATACCGGATGCGGTATCCCTGAAGCGAAGCTGACGGCTATTTTCAAACCGTTTGTGCAGGCGACAGGACGCCGGGGCGGGACGGGCCTGGGGCTGGCTATCAGCGCCAGCCTGGCAGAGGCGATGGGCGGGACGCTAACCGTCACCAGTACGCTTCATGTTGGCAGTTGTTTTCGTTTACAACTGCCGGTTCGCCACCCCAAACCCGCAAGCAAAAGTGCGTTCAGGAAACCGATAAATCTTAACGGATTACGCCTGTTGCTGATTGAAGATAATATGCTGACGCAGCGTATTACCGCTGAAATGCTCACGGGTAAAGGGGTGAAGGTCTCAGTAGCTGAAAGCGCGAATGACGCGCTACGCTGTTTAGCCGAAGGCGAGTCCTTTGATGTGGCGCTGGTGGATTTTGATTTACCGGATTATGACGGCTTAACCTTGGCGCAGCAGTTGATGAGTCAGTATCCCGCCATGAAACGCATTGGTTTTAGCGCGCATGTGATAGACGATAATCTTCGTCAGCGTACCGCCGGTCTTTTCTGCGGGATTATTCAAAAGCCCGTTCCCCGCGAGGAGCTTTACCGCATGATAGCGCACTATTTACAGGGCAAATCTCACAACGCGCGGGCGATGCTGAATGAACATCAGCTTGCCGGCGATATGGCGTCTGTCGGCCCGGAAAAACTCCGGCAATGGATCGCGTTATTCAAAGACAGCGCGCTGCCTTTAGTCGAGGAGATCGAGGCGGCGCGCGCCATGAATGACGACGTTAACATTAAGCGGCTGGCGCATAAATTAAAAAGCGGCTGCGCCAGCCTGGGGATGACGCAGGCAACCGAAGCCTGTCGGGAGCTGGAATTGCAACCGCTAAGCGATATAGATATTAAAACTATCGTGACGCAGGGAGTGACGGCGCTCGACGCATGGATAGCCGATCATCCTTCGCCATAATAGCTTCCGGCTCGCCACGGCCAACTTATCCGACGCGTTTCACATCGCCCACTAACAGGATGTAAGACAGCGCGCCCAGCAGGGCCACAACGGAGATATAGACCAGCGCCGGAGCAAAACCGTAGCTTTGCGCCAGATAACCAATCACTAACGGTACGCTAATCCCGCCCAACCCGCCGATAAAGTTAAACATACCGCCGGTAAGGCCAATCAACCGCATCGGCGCAAGCGAAGAGATTAACGACCAGGTAATGGACGCAAATCCGTTGCCGAAGAAAGCTATCGCCATCAACGCCATAATCCACAACGGATCGTTAGTGTAGTTAGCGCCCATAATGCACGTGGAGATGAGCAAACCGCAAATAATCGGCGTTTTGCGAGCCACGCCCAGCGAGAAGCCTTTTTTCACCAGTTTATCCGCCAGCCAGCCGGAGAGTAGTACGCCAAAAAAGGCAGCCAGGAACGGTACGGTCGTCATAAAGCCCGCTTTTAGCGCGGTAATGCCTTTTTCCTGGGTCAGATAATTAGGGAACCAGGTCAGAAAGAACCATAGCGTAGAGTTTACGGCGAACTGACCGAGGTAGACGCCCACCAGCTTACGATGGAACACCAGTTTCCAGTCGGCTTTCGTCAACGGCTGGCGGGCCTCTTTTTTCGCTGGCGCATCGCCATCCACCAGACCGCCGCCATCGCGAATATACTCCAGCTCCGCCTGGCTAAGGCTTTTCGTCAAACGCGGCGGTTGATAAACCTTAAACCAGACCAATGACCAGATAATCCCGATACCGCCGGTGACGATAAAGACCCAGTGCCAGCTCAGCATTTCCTGAATCCAGATCAGCAGCGGCGTAAGGAATGCCAGTCCGACGAACTGTCCGGAGGTGTAGAACCCGACTGCGGATGCGCGCTCATGCTCCGGAAACCAGCTAGTGACCATCCGGTTATTTGCCGGAAAGGCTGGTGCCTCGAAAATCCCGGTAATAGCGCGCAGGCCGATAAGCGACAATAGTCCCGTCGCAAACCCCTGCAATAGCGTCGCGACTGACCAGCCGAAGATAGCGATAAAATAGGTCAGCCGGGACCCAATACGGTCGAGAAACCAGCCGCCAGGGATCTGGCATAACGTATAGAGCCAGGCAAAAGCGGAGAAGACATAGCCCATTTCCGCTTTGGTAATGCCGAATTCTTTTTGAATATGCATGGAAGCCACGGCAAGGTTGGCGCGATCGACGTAGCAAATCACCACGGTAATAAAGATCATCACCAGCGTCAGATAGCGGCGACGCCCCGGCTGTGCTGCTGTAACTGAAATATCCATCGTCATCTGTCTCCAGATTCTGGGCATAGCGAGGCCGCTCACCATGCCCTGTAAATTACAGAGGGTGTGTTTTTATATTTAAATTGGGTTGCCCGGAGGGCGACGTTTGTTGAGCCTACAGCGTGGCGATCACCACTCGGCTACCGATCCGTCAGCGTGCCGCCACAACGGATTACGCCAGTCCGGCGCGCTTTTGCTAAGTTCAATCACCCTGGCCTCGTCAATGTCTACGCCAAGACCCGGTTTGGTTAAGGGTTTAAAGAAGCCGCCGTCCATGCTGAAGTCTTCTTTATTTTTCACAAAGTCGAGCAGCTCCGCGCCCTTGTTATAGTGAATGCCCATACTCTGTTCCTGGAATACCGCGTTGCGCGAAACAAAATCGATATGCAGGCAGGCAGCCAGGGCGATTGGACCCAGCGGGCAATGCGGCGCCAGCGCCACATCATATGCTTCCGCCATTCCGGCGATTTTATAGCATTCGGTAATGCCGCCCGCGTGGGATAAATCCGGCTGTAGAATCGCCAGCCCACCCGCGTCCAGCACGCGTTTAAATTCAAAACGCGAGAACATACGCTCGCCTGCAGCAATCGGAATATGCGTTTGCGCCGCCAGGCGCGGATAATATTCCGCCTGTTCCGCCAGCACCGGCTCTTCAATAAACAGCGGACGATAGGATTCCAGTTCTTTAATCAGCACCTTCGCCATCGGCGCGCTAACGCGACCGTGGAAATCGAGCCCAAACTCAATTTCACTGCCAAAAGCTTCGCGGATTTGCGCCACGGTATTGACCGCCGCATCCACCGCACGGGAGTTATCAATCACGCCCATCTCTTCACAGCCGTTCAGCTTGAAGGTGTCAAAACCAATACCGCGCAATTTTTCAATACCGTCAATGACGTCTGCCGGACGATCGCCGCCCACCCAGCTATAGGCCTTGATTTTGTCGCGCACCAGGCCGCCCATGAGCTGCCAGACCGGCGCATTCAACACCTTGCCTTTGATATCCCACAATGCCTGGTCAATACCGGCGATGGCGCTCATCATAATCGGGCCGCCGCGATAAAAACCGGCCCGGTACATTACCTGCCACAGGTCGTTGATACGCGCCGGATCTTTCCCTATCAGGTAGTCGGCAAACTCATGTACTGCCGCCTCTACAGTACGTGCCCGACCTTCAATGACCGGCTCTCCCCAGCCAACCACGCCTTCATCCGTTTCGATTTTCAGGAACATCCAACGTGGAGGTAAACGGTACGTGGTGATGTGAGTTATTTTCATTTCACTGCCTCTCGATACGCATTAACAAATGCCGCAGCCTGCTGCGCGGTGCGTTCAACGGATTGCCCGGCGCGATAGAGATCGCTACCCAGTCCCGCGCCCACACAGCCTGCTTTAATCCATTGCGCCAGGTTTTCCGGCGTCACGCCGCCGACGGCAAATAGCGGAACATCCGGCGGAAGTACCGCTTTCAGCGCGCTGATGTAGCCCGGACCAAACGCCGACGACGGGAAAATTTTTAACGCCTGTGCGCCTGCATCCAGCGCAGAAAAGGCTTCCGTTGCCGTGGCGCAGCCCGGACACACGGTCATGCCATAGCTCACCGCCCGGCGGATCACCTCCGGTTGGATATTCGGCGTGACGATCAGCTTGCAGCCCATCCCGGCAAGCTGGTCTACCTGTTCCGGTTTCAGTACGGTACCAGCGCCAATAAGCGCCCTGCCGCCATACGCCTTCACCACGGAAGAAATGCTTTTTTCCCACTGTGGGGAGTTAAGCGGAATTTCTATAGCGTCAAATCCCGCATCCACCACCGCGCCAACGTGCGCCAGGGCATCATCGGGCGTAATACCGCGTAAGATAGCGATGAGAGGGAGATTAGTTTGCCACTGCATGAGCGATGCTCCTTATTCCAGCCTGAAATGCCATATCGCCATCCACGGTTGAAACATCACGCCCAATAGCACGAAACGCCTGTTGGTAACGTGAGATCAGCGCGGGTCCAGCGACGAGAGTGATAGCCTGTTGCGCCGCGAAGGATTCGCTCATGCTGGCGACTTCCGCACCAATCAACAGGCCGGAGAGGAAGTCGCTGACCTGCTCACGCGCAAGATGTCCCAACACGTGCGAGGCGCGAACCTCAAAAAGAGAAGGCAGGACGGCAGGAGAATTAAGACCGCGCTCCAGCCCCGCGGCATAGGCGTCGCCAGAAGCTTCCTGTTCCGGCAAACCAGCCCCGACCAGCGAGTGACGCAGCAACAAGTGATGGAGTTCGCCTGTCATCACAGTACGAAAATCATGAATTTGTTGCGTATCAGTCTGTACCCATTTGCAATGCGTGCCGGGCATGACATAGACAGAAGAAGGAGAAAGTTCGCGGGCGCCAAGCAGTTGCGTCTCTTCGCCGCGCATCACGTTGTGGTTATCCTCGCGTGAAACACACAATCCGGGGATGATCCAGATGTTGTCGCCAACGGCGGTTAACTGTTCGCCAATAGCGGAGAACAGGGCGGGAACCGGCAGATAAGGCGCATTTTGCCAGCCTACGTTACTGCCGATCATGCCCGCCATTACCACGGGGGTGGCGCTGTCGCGCCAGTGTGTTGTGACTTCTGCTAACACCGCGTCAGGAGATTTACCGTTCAGGCGTGTAACGCCTGCTTCTGATTGCCTGCTCTCCAGGCATTTGTCGCCCTGGTAAAGCCAGGTGCGCAGATTGGTCGATCCCCAGTCAATTGCGATGTAGCGAGCTGTCATGTGATTTCCTTTAACCTTCGTGTCGAGCTGGCGATCATGGTTAATGCCGCCTGCTCTGCCGCATCGCCATCCTGATGCCGTATCGCATCGAATAGCGCCTTATGTTCCTGGAGCGTTTTCGGCATATTGGCCGCATCGCCCATCCAGGTCCGTTCAAATACCGCTCGCTGTAGCGAGCTGATCGCTACATTTAACTGTTGCAGTACCGGGTTATGCACCGACTGCAACACTGCTTCGTGATAGCGAATATCCGCCTCGTTAAACGCTTCCCGGTCCTGGTTGTTGGCAATCATGTCGTTTAGCGCCGACTCAATTTCAGCCAGATCGCTTGATGTTGCCCGTTCCGCCGCCCAGCGTGCTATTGCTGGCTCCACCAGGTTTCGTATTTCGCTCATCGCGCTGATAAGCCTCGGGTCGTAGTCATTTTCCAGCACCCATTGCAGCACGTCGGTATCGAGATAATTCCACTGGTTACGCGGTGCGATAAACGCGCCGCGATAGCGCTTCATTTCAATTAGCCGCTTCGCCATAAGCGAACGAAACACTTCGCGAATGATGTTGCGCGACGTTTCAAACTCCTCGCACAGATCCGCTTCCGCTGGCAGCGCCGAACCGGGTACGTATTTACCGCTGACAATCTGTTTGCCCAGCGTGATAACGATGCGATCGGTTTTATTGAGAGTCATAGAGAGTCCTTGTGCTCGATGTGAACTCTCTTACTTTACCGCGATAGCTGAATTACGCCGCAATTTTGTAGTACTAGCGTGATATCAACCGTCGTTACCATGCCATCAATGTAGTACAACACAATTATGTTGTACTACAATTTAGATCACAAAAACGACAATTGGTTATGGGGACGTTATAAGACGTAAACGAAAGATATAAAAAAACCCGCAGCAAGTGCGGGTCGTTAAGCGCGTATTTGCCCGATGGCGACTATGCCTTATCGGGCGGGAAAATGGCCGGATGAGTGATCGGGGTTCAGCACAAATTTTTCAATCGCCCAGGCAACACCATCTTCAAGGTTCGATTTAGTCACAAAGTTAGCCACCTCTTTGACCGACGGAATGGCGTTGTCCATTGCCACGCCCATGCCAGCGTATTCGATCATCGCAATGTCGTTTTCCTGATCGCCAATCGCCATCACCTCCTCTGGCTTAATACCCAGCGCCTCGGCCAGTGATTTTACGCCGGTGCCTTTATTAACCCGTTTATCGAGGATTTCAAGGAAGTACGGCGCACTTTTCAGCACGGTATACTTTTCCTTCACCTCTGCCGGTATACGCGCAATCGCCCGGTCGAGAACGGCAGGCTCATCGATCATCATAACTTTCAGGAACTGGGTGTTCGGGTCCATCTTCTCCGCTTCACAAAATACCAGCGGAATGGTCGCCACATACGACTCATGCACCGTGTAGTAGCTGATATCGCGGTTAGCGGTATAAAGCGTATTTCGGTCTAATGCGTGGAAGTGAGAACCCACCTCACGGGACAGTTTTTCCAGGTAACGGTAGTCATCATAGCTGAGCGCCGTTTGCGCAACCGTACTGCCGTCCCCTGCCTTCTGCACCAGCGCCCCGTTATAGGTGATGCAATAATCACCGGGCTGTTCCATGTGAAGTTCTTTCAGGTAACTGTGCACACCCGCATACGGACGGCCTGTGGTCAGCACCACATTTACCCCTTTTTCACGCGCAGCGGCAATCGCGTTTTTAACCGCCGGAGAAATGGTGTGATCGGGCAGCAGAAGGGTGCCATCCATGTCGATAGCAATAAGTTTGATAGCCATGAAATCCCCGCATTAAATGAGTCCTGACTCATGCTAACGCGATTCCGCTCAAAAAACAGCAAAAGAGTCAGGGATAAAGGGGGATAAGATTCACAAACGGGATTCCTCTTTTCAGGCCGTATTCTCCCTCCTGATGTATTAGATAACCTCATTAATCAAACAGAAAATACCGTTTTTCTAAAAGAATGTGTATTGCTACTTTGGACATCATCACTTAGAGCCTAATGGGATTGGTTCTTAATCAGTAAAAATCAACAAAAACTTATATTTTAAAATAACCTTATCCGATGAGAAGGAGATCGCTAATGTCGATGGCCCTTACCGCCCCCCCAACCAGGAAAAGATTTTTAATCGTTGCCTGTCTGTTTATTGGAATATTTATTGCTTATCTCGATCGCGTTAATGTTTCGGTATTAGCCGCGAATGAACCCTTCTTAGCCTATATGGGTATTGAAGGCATGCCCTTGCAAATCGGCATGATGATGACCGTCTTTCTGGCCGCTTATGGTATCGCTAACGTTGTATTATCACCGCTTGGTGATTATCTCGGCCCCAGAAAAGCGATGATGCTTTGTATTCTGATCTGGACTATCGCTTTAATGATTGGCGGAGTCGCTACATCATTCGCTCTAATTATTATTTGCCGTATATTACTGGGCATCGGAGAGGGATTTTATTATCCACTGCAAAGCGTATTTATTAAAAACTGGTTCCCGAAGCAGGAACGCGGCAGAGCAAACGCGGCGTGGATCGTCGGCCAGTCAGTCGCTCCCGCCATTGCGATGCCTTTTTTCACCTGGTGGATAGGCACCCACGGCTGGCGCTCCAACTTCTTTTTATGCGCCGCTCTTGGGTTAATCCCACTCTGGCTACTTTGGCGATATGTTGCTGATAAACCAGAACAACATAAAAGTATCAGCGAGCAGGAACTGGCTTATATCAAAGCCGGGCAGGAAACGGAAAGCGCAGGCAGCAGCGAAAGTTTTATGTTGCGAGTAAAACCAGTGATTACCAACTACAGCTATTGGTTGCTGGTGCTGTGGTATCTGTGTCTGCAATGCCTGTACTGGGGGATGATTACCTGGCTGCCGACCTATCTAAAATCAGCCAGAGGGTTCAGTTGGGCGGAAATGGGCTGGCTGGCGTCGCTTCCCTTTGTCCTGTCGATATTTGCCAAAGCGGCCGCAGGCGTCTTCGTCGATAAAATAGGACGCAGCGCCCCCATATTAATGGTATTAATGTTTTTCGCTGGCGTCAGTATCTATTTCGGCACCATAACCGAACATAAATATATGTCAGCGGTACTCCTCTCCTTTGCTGTTGCTTTCTGTACGATGGGTACACCCGTTGCCTGGACGTTATTACAGGGAATGATACCCGGAAAATCTATTTCCGCCGCCAGCGGCGTAATGAACGGCGTCGCCAATGGACTCTCTTCATTATCCCCCGTATTTATCGGCTTATTTATTTCTATCACTGGAACTTATACCGGCGGCTTACTATGCCTGGTTTTTATCAGCGCTATCGCCGTGGTATCGGCATTAATCTTAACGATTAAAAAATATTAATTACGAGGAGTAAATGATGAAAATTACCAGCGTTGATATTATTGATGTGGCGAACGATTTTGCGTCCGCCACAAGCAAATGGCGTCCGGTGGTGGTAAAAATTAATACCGATGAGGGCATTTCCGGTTTTGGCGAAGTCGGGTTGGCCTACGGCGTCGGTGCCTCCGCAGGCATCGGCATGGCAAAAGATTTAGCCGCCATTATCATCGGCATGGACCCGATGAATAACGAAGCTATCTGGGAAAAGATGCTCAAAAAAACCTTCTGGGGGCAGGGCGGCGGCGGCATCTTTTCCGCGGCGATGAGCGGCATCGATATCGCGCTGTGGGATATCAAAGGCAAAGCGTGGGGCGTGCCGCTGTATAAAATGCTTGGCGGCAAAAGCCGCGAGAAAATAAGAACCTACGCCAGTCAACTACAGTTTGGTTGGGGGGACGGCAGCGATAAAGATATGCTGACCGAGCCGGAGCAGTATGCACAGGCGGCACTGACCGCCGTCAGCGAAGGCTATGACGCAATAAAAGTGGATACCGTCGCAATGGATCGCCACGGCAACTGGAACCAGCAAAACCTCAACGGGCCTCTCACCGATAAAATCCTGCGTCTGGGCTACGACCGTATGGCCGCCATTCGCGATGCAGTCGGCCCGGATGTGGATATCATCGCCGAAATGCATGCCTTTACGGATACCACCTCGGCGATTCAGTTTGGCCGCATGATAGAAGAGCTGGGCATCTTCTACTACGAGGAACCGGTCATGCCGTTAAACCCCGGACAAATGAAACAAGTGGCTGATAAAGTTAATATTCCACTGGCGGCTGGCGAACGTATTTACTGGCGCTGGGGATACCGTCCTTTCCTGGAAAACGGCAGCCTGAGCGTGATCCAGCCCGATATCTGCACCTGCGGCGGCATCACCGAAGTGAAGAAAATCTGCGATATGGCGCACGTTTATGACAAAACGGTGCAAATCCACGTTTGCGGCGGGCCGATTTCCACGGCGGTGGCGCTGCATATGGAAACCGCAATCCCTAACTTCGTCATCCACGAACTGCACCGGTATGCGCTGCTGGAGCCGAATACGCAAACCTGTAAGTACAACTACCTGCCGAAGAACGGCATGTACGACGTTCCGGAGCTTCCCGGCATCGGCCAGGAGCTGACCGAAGAAACCATGAAAAAGTCGCCGACCATTACCGTAAAATAAGCCAACAGTCTGCCTGCACCGCAGGCAGACCCCCTGTATTTGCGAGTCGTATCAACGCGACCTTATCCAGCCTGAGATAAAATCCTCTCAGTAAAGGGGTAACACAGGTGGCAAATGAATTTAACTATCCGGCAATTTCGCGCGTTTCTGGCCGTCGCAGATTTGCGTAGCTTTACCGCCGCCAGCAAATATCTGTGCATCACGCAGGGCGCTGTTAGCGGTTTAATCAACGAAATGGAAAGCCAGATGGAGGTTTCCCTTTTCGACCGCACTTCACGCGTGGTGAAGCTATCGCCCGACGGCGAAAAGTTTTTACCCGCCGCCATGCGGGTTGTTGAAGAGTTTCAACGGGCCGAAAATTATGCCCGCGACCTGAAAGAGATCAAAAAATCCCTGGTGCGGGTTGTTGGCGCGCCGCTGATCGCCTGTGCTTTTCTGCCGCAAATCATCCATGCCTTTAAGCGGCAGCATCCGCATACCCACGTACAGCTTATTGATAAGCCCATGTCGCAATTACAAAAAAGCATTATGTTGGGAGAAGCCGATTTTGGTATCGGCCCGGAGCGGCCGCTGGAACCGGAAATCGACAAACAAACGCTGTTCACAACGGAAATCGCCCTGTACTGCCATCCGGACTATCGGCTGCATAAAAAAACGGTGCGCTGGGAAGAGATTCAGAGCGAAGAGCTGATCGCCGTTGGCAACGAATCCATTCCGATGATCTCCGCGACCGCTGGCGTGCGCATTAAGCCCAAAATGACGGTGGAACATATGGCGACCGCCATGTCGCTGGCGGCGCAGTGTGAAGGCGTGGTGATCGCCGGAACCTTTTCCCGCCATTACGCCAAAAGCTACCAATTAGCGACCTGTTCGCTCACGCCTCCGCTGCGGCGCAATATGAACGTGTATTACCATGCGTGGCGCGCACAAACGCCCGCCACGCAGCGCTTTAGAGATTTTTTATTCAGCTATGTCGGAGAACATCATGATGCCCCGGCCAACCAGCGGTAGGCCGGGGATTAAGGCAGGTTAAATATCGATGTTCGCCGCTTTCAGGGCGTTCTCTTCGATAAAGGCACGACGCGGCTCAACGGCATCACCCATCAGCGTGGTGAACAGCTGGTCGGCAGCAATCGCATCTTTGACGGTCACGCGCAGCATACGGCGGCTTTCCGGGTCCATGGTGGTTTCCCACAGCTGATCCGGGTTCATTTCACCCAGACCTTTATAACGCTGGATAGCCAGACCGCGACGTGATTCTTTCACCAGCCACTCCAGCGCCTGCTCGAAGCTGGTTACCGGCTGGCGACGCTCGCCGCGTTCGATAAACGCGTCCTCTTCAATCAGACCGCGCAGCTTCTCGCCCAGCGTGCAGATACGACGATATTCCGCGCCGGTCACAAACTCGTGATCCAACGGATAATCGGTATCCACGCCATGCGTACGCACGCGAACGATCGGCTCGAACAGATTCTGTTCCGTATTAGTATGAACATCGAACTTCCACTGACTGCCGTGCTGCTCTTTCTCGTTCAGCTCGGTAATCAGCGCATTCACCCAGCGCGTTACAGTCTGCTCATCAGAAAGATCGGCTTCGGTCAGAGTTGGCTGATACACCAGCTCTTTGAGCAGCGCTTTCGGGAAGCGACGCTCCATACGACCAATCATTTTCTGCGTGGCGTTATATTCAGAGACCAGTTTTTCTAACGCTTCGCCGGATAGCGCCGGCGCATGGGCGTTCGCGTGCAGAGTCGCACCGTCAAGCGCGATGGAAATCTGGTACTGATCCATCGCTTCGTCGTCTTTAATGTACTGTTCCTGCTTGCCTTTCTTGACTTTGTACAGCGGCGGCTGGGCAATGTAGACGTGGCCGCGTTCAACGATTTCCGGCATCTGACGATAGAAGAAGGTCAACAGCAGCGTACGGATGTGCGAGCCGTCGACGTCCGCATCGGTCATGATGATGATGCTGTGATAGCGCAGCTTGTCCGGGTTGTACTCGTCGCGACCGATACCGCAGCCCAGCGCGGTAATCAGCGTCGCCACTTCCTGAGAGGAGAGCATCTTGTCGAAGCGCGCTTTCTCGACGTTGAGGATTTTACCCTTCAGCGGCAGAATCGCCTGGTTCTTGCGGTTACGCCCCTGCTTCGCAGAGCCGCCCGCGGAGTCCCCTTCCACCAGGTACAGTTCGGACAGCGCCGGGTCGCGTTCCTGACAATCCGCCAGTTTGCCCGGCAGACCGGCTAAATCGAGCGCGCCTTTACGACGGGTCATTTCACGGGCGCGACGCGCCGCTTCACGCGCACGCGCGGCGTCGATAATTTTGCCGACGACAATTTTCGCGTCAGATGGGTTTTCCAGCAGGTATTCGCTCAGCAGTTCGTTCATCTGCTGTTCAACCGCCGATTTCACCTCGGAGGAGACCAGTTTGTCTTTAGTCTGGGAGGAGAATTTCGGGTCCGGCACCTTTACGGAAACCACCGCAATCAGGCCTTCACGGGCATCATCACCGGTGGCGCTGACTTTGGCTTTTTTGCTGTAACCTTCTTTGTCCATATAGGCGTTCAGCGTGCGGGTCATCGCCGCACGGAAGCCTGCCAGGTGGGTACCGCCGTCGCGCTGCGGAATGTTGTTGGTAAAGCAGTAGATGTTTTCCTGGAAACCATCGTTCCACTGTAGCGCTACTTCCACGCCGATACCGTCTTTTTCGGTGGAGAAGTAGAAGATATTCGGGTGGATCGGCGTTTTATTCTTGTTCAGATATTCAACAAACGCCTTGATGCCGCCTTCGTAGTGGAAATGATCTTCTTTGCCATCGCGCTTGTCGCGCAGGCGGATGGAGACGCCTGAGTTCAGGAATGACAGTTCACGCAGGCGTTTCGCCAGGATCTCATATTCAAATTCAGTGACGTTGGTGAAGGTTTCGTGGCTCGGCCAGAAACGTACCATCGTGCCGGTTTTATCGGTATCGCCAGTGACGGCCAGGGGTGCCTGCGGCACGCCGTGCTCGTAGATCTGACGGTGAATTTTGCCATCTCGCTGGATAACCAGTTCCAGTTTTTGCGACAGAGCGTTGACTACCGAGACGCCCACGCCGTGCAGACCGCCGGAGACTTTATAGGAGTTATCGTCAAATTTACCGCCCGCGTGCAGAACGGTCATGATCACTTCCGCCGCCGAGACGCCTTCTTCCGGGTGAATCCCGGTAGGAATGCCACGGCCATCATCCGTTACGGACACGGAGTTATCGGCGTGAATAGTCACGACGATATCTTTACAGTGACCTGCGAGCGCTTCGTCGATAGCGTTATCTACCACCTCGAATACCATGTGGTGCAGACCGGTGCCGTCATCCGTGTCGCCGATATACATACCCGGGCGCTTACGCACCGCATCCAGCCCTTTCAGGACTTTGATACTGGAGGAGTCATAAGAATTCGACATCAACGTTTCTCGCTCATTTAATCTTGGGTTAATCCGTTATTTTACCCTTTTCCACGGTAAACATCTTCGAATTTTCATCCGACATGTCTATAACGTGTTCAGCGCTAATTGCGCTGACAAAGACCTGCGATTGCGTGGCTTTTAAGCGGCTGGCCAGCAGTCCGCGACGCGCATCGTCAAGTTCAGAGGCAAAATCATCTATCAGGTACAGGCAGCGCCGCCCGCTTTCGCGGGTGAGGAACTCGCCCTGCGCCAGACGTAAGGCGCACATCAATAACTTTAGCTGCCCGCGCGACAGGGTATCTTCCACCGGCGCGCCGTCGGCGCGAATGCGAAAGTCCGCTTTATGCGGCCCGTGCGCGGTGTAGGTCAACATACGGTCACGCTCAAAGCTTCGCTCCAGCACGTCCGCATAGTCTGTCTCTTTCTCCCAGCCGCGCTGGAAAGAGAACGTCAGGGAAAATTCAGGTAAAAACTGCTGACAGGTATCCGCCATGTCCTGTGCGATAGCGCTACTGTACTCCGCCCGCCAGGTACTAATTTGTTCCGCCAGCGGAATCAGCTCTTTATCCCACGGGCGCAATTGCTCATAACGACTCACCTGGCGCAGCGCGGCATTACGCTGTTTCAGCAATCGTTTCAGGTTGCTCCAGGCGGTGAAGAATCCGGCTTCGTTGTGAAAGCATCCCCAGTCAAGGAACGCTCTTCTGTATTTGGGGCCGCCGTTGAGTAAAGTAAACCCCTCCGGCGTAATCAACTGCATCGGCATTAAATGCGCCAGCTCCGCGATCTTGTGACCGTCGGTACCGTCGATACGGACCTTGCTGTCGCCCTGCTTATCTTTGGTTAAGCCAATCGACGTCTCACGCTCTTCGCTCTGTAATCGCCCGTGAAGAACAAACGCTTCCTGCTCATGACGAATCACGCGGCCAGGCTGCAAACTGCGAAACGCCCGACCATGGCCAAGCGTATAGATAGCTTCCAGCACGCTGGTTTTGCCGCTGCCGTTGGCGCCAACCAGGAAGTTAAAGCCGGGGGATAAAGCGAGATCCGCATTTTCTATGTTGCGGAAGTCTTTGATTAAAAGGCGCGTCAGTGACATATATTAGTACATTCGTCCAGGGGCGTGTGTGTCGCAGCCAGTTCGTCTACCGCCAGCGCGCAGAAAGCGGAGCGTACACGAAGTACGTGAGCATTTCGAGCACTGCCGGGAGGCGAAATGGCAAGTAAACCAGCCCCTTTTCAGATTCTACAGCCTCATTGGCATAACAACGTAGGCAGCACTCTGTGACGCCGCATCCTCAATCTGTACGCTGGATACGGAATCCGTCAGCATAATGCGCACGGTTTCGCACTTCAGCGCATTGAGCACGTCCAGCACGTAACTGACGTTAAAGCCGATTTCCATCTCCGTCCCGCCGTAGCTCACGTCCAGAATCTCTTCCGCTTCTTCCTGTTCCGGGTTATTGGCGGTGATTTTGAGCTGATTCTCACTGACGTACAGACGCACGCCGCGGAATTTCTCATTCGAGAGGATTGCTGCGCGGGCAAACGCCTGCTTGAGGATATCGCAGCCCGCTTCCAGATGTTTATCCGGATTCTTCGGCAGAACGCGACGGTAATCCGGGAAGCGACCATCCACCAGCTTCGAGGTAAAGATAAAGTCGCCGACGTGCGCGCGGATATTATTACTGCCAATCTGCACGCGCAGCGGGTTTTCGCCGCCGTCGAGCATACGCATCAGTTCAATCACGCCTTTACGCGGCACAATCACCGAGTGGCTGGGTAAAGACGCTTCCAGCGGCATTGAGCACACCGCCAGACGGTGGCCGTCGGTCGCGACAGTGCGCAGTTCGCTACCTTCCGTTTCAAACAGCATACCGTTTAAGTAGTAGCGCACATCCTGATGGGCCATCGAAAACTGGGTCGATTCAATCAGGCGCTTCATCGTGGCCTGCGGCAGCGTAAATTCAACTTCGCTTTGCCAGTCGTCAAGATTCGGGAAATCGGCGGCAGGCAGCGTAGACAGCGAGAAGCGGCTACGGCCAGAACGCACCAGCATCCGATCGCCTTCCAACTGAACGGCAATCTCCGCGCCCTCCGGCAGGCCGCGGCAGATATCAAAGAATTTCCGCGCCGGCACGGTAGTGGCGCCTGGCTCATGCGGCTGAGAAAGCGTAACGCGCGCGACCATCTCCATTTCAAGATCGGTGCCGGTCAGAGAAAGCGTACCGTCCGCTACCTGGAGGAGCAGGTTACCGAGAATCGGCAGCGTAGGACGGCCGCCCAGCGGGCCGCTGACCTGCTGAAGCGGTTTTAATAAATGTTCACGTTCAACGGTAAATTTCATAGGATCACGACGACAATGTTCTGATTAAATTCGAAAAATCTTCTTTGATATCGTGGCTTTCTTCACGCAGTTGCTCAATTTTACGACAGGCATGAAGTACGGTAGTGTGGTCGCGCCCGCCAAACGCATCGCCGATTTCCGGCAGACTGTGGTTGGTGAGCTCTTTTGCCAGCGCCATAGCCATCTGGCGCGGACGTGCTACCGAGCGAGATCGACGCTTAGAAAGCAGATCCGCAATTTTGATTTTGTAATACTCGGCCACCGTCTTCTGAATATTGTCGATGGTGACCAGTTTTTCCTGCAACGCCAGTAAATCGCGCAGCGCTTCGCGCACAAAGTCGATAGTAATCGCCCGGCCGGTAAAGTTGGCATTGGCAATCACCCGGTTCAACGCGCCTTCCAGTTCACGCACGTTAGAGCGTAGACGTTTGGCGATAAAGAACGCTACTTCGCCTGGCAGACGAATATCATTTTCGTCCGCTTTTTTCATCAGGATCGCCACGCGGGTTTCCAGTTCTGGCGGTTCGATCGCCACTGTCAGCCCCCAACCAAAGCGGGACTTGAGACGATCCTCAACGCCGTTGATCTCTTTCGGATAGCGATCCGACGTCAAAATGATCTGCTGATTGCCTTCCAGCAGAGCGTTAAAGGTATGGAAAAACTCTTCCTGGGATCGTTCTTTATTGGCGAAGAATTGAATATCGTCGATCAGCAATGCGTCAACGGAGCGGTAGTAGCGTTTAAACTCTTCGATGGCGTTATTTTGCAGGGCTTTTACCATGTCCTGCACAAAGCGCTCGGAGTGCATATACACGACTTTCGCGTTGGGTTTGCGCGCCATAATGCCGTTACCCACCGCGTGCAGCAGGTGAGTTTTACCCAGACCGGTGCCGCCATAGAGGAATAACGGGTTATAAGCGCCGCCAGGATTATCCGCCACCTGACGTGCCGCCGCGCGCGCCAGTTGGTTGGATTTACCTTCGACGAAGTTATCAAATGTATGTTTAACATTGACGTTGGAGCGGTAGGTCGGCTCCGCCGGCGCTGGTACGTTATCCCAGCCCGAACGGGCCGCAGGCGCTACGCGCTGCGGCTGCGCCGTCGTTGTCTGCGCAGGTGCGACAACGTTATGCACAGGCGTTTTTAGCGTTTGCGTAACGGGCTTTGTTCCCACTTCAAAACGCAGTTGTGGGGCATCCGCGCCGCAGAATGTGTTGAGTAATCCATTGATATTGTTGAGGTACTTATCTCTTACCCAATCGAGCACAAAACGGTTTGGCGCATACAAAGCCAGCGTGTTATCGCTCAGTTCCGCCTGCAACGGGCGTATCCACATACTGAATTCTGTGGCTGGTAACTCATCCTGCAATCGGGCAAGACACTGCTGCCAAAGCGAAAGTGACACGGCGGACTCCACTCGAACAAAAGTCGATAAATGACAAAGGCTGATACATTAATGATTGTTGGCGCACGTCGATAAGACCCTGCATGAAGGGTGACGCACGAACCGCTGTCTGCGGTTTTCACGGATCTTTCAAACGATCGCGACTTCACGCAGTCTGAAAGATTTCGTGTTCATGCCTGACCAGGATCGTTTGAAACGATCAGGACCGCGGATCATAGCCTAAACTGAGCAAGAGATCTTCTGTTTCTCACAGATTCTTCCCGATTTATCCACAGGACTTTCCAGGAAAGGATAAGTGTAATCGATCCTGGGGAACTCTTGTACGCTTTCGCGCGCATATTGAAAAAATTAATAGGTAAAGGTGAGCAGACGCCTAAAAGATCGCATAAAGATCCAGGGCGATCCTTGCGCTTTACCTGGCAGTCCGTATAATTCTCCACCCGTCGCGCAATGCCCGTCATATGGCGTCAACGCTGCTTATTTTCCGCACAAAAAGGCGTGGAAAATCGCGGGAAAATAAGGAAAGAGAATTGACTCCGGAGTGTACAATTATTACAATCCGGCCTCTTTAATCACCCACACTGTGGCGTAAGTCGTTCAAAGTTTGTTCGGGTATACGCAAAAGTCAGTGAATTTATTCAAGTTTAGGTAGAAATCGCCATGAAACGCACTTTTCAACCGTCTGTACTGAAGCGCAACCGTTCTCACGGCTTCCGTGCTCGTATGGCTACTAAAAATGGTCGTCAGGTTCTGGCACGTCGTCGTGCTAAAGGCCGCGCTCGTCTGACCGTTTCCAAGTAATAAAGCTAACCCCTGAGTGGTTAAGCTCGCATTTCCCAGGGAGTTACGTTTGTTAACTCCCGCTCATTTCACATTCGTCTTCCAGCAACCTCAACGGGCTGGCACGCCGCAAATCACCATCCTCGGCCGCCTGAATTCGCTGGGGCATCCCCGTATCGGTCTTACCGTCGCCAAGAAAAATGTTCGACGTGCGCATGAACGCAACCGGATTAAACGTCTGACGCGTGAAAGCTTCCGTCTGCGCCAGCATGAACTTCCTGCAATGGATTTCGTGGTGGTGGCGAAAAAAGGGGTTGCCGACCTCGATAACCGTGCTCTCTCGGAAGCGTTGGAAAAATTATGGCGCCGCCACTGTCGCCTGGCTCGCGGGTCCTGATAGCCCTTATTCGGGTCTATCAACGCCTGATCAGTCCGCTGCTTGGGCCGCATTGTCGTTTCACGCCAACGTGCTCAAGCTACGGAATTGAGGCATTGCGCAGGTTTGGAGTGATAAAAGGCAGTTGGTTGACGGTGAAACGCGTATTAAAATGCCACCCTTTACACCCTGGTGGTGACGATCCCGTCCCGCCCGGACCATTTGATACCAGAGAACACTAACGATGGATTCGCAACGCAATCTTTTAGTCATCGCTTTGCTGTTCGTGTCTTTCATGATCTGGCAAGCCTGGGAGCAGGATAAAAATCCGCAACCTCAGACTCAACAGACCACGCAGACAACGACCACCGCAGCGGGTAGCGCCGCCGACCAGGGCGTACCGGCCAGTGGCCAGGGGAAAATGATTACGGTGAAAACCGATGTGCTTGATTTGACTATCAACACCCGTGGTGGTGATGTCGAGCAGGCCTTGCTCCCGGCTTACCCGAAAGAACTGGGTTCCAACGAACCGTTCCAGCTGCTGGAAACCACCCCGCAGTTTATCTATCAGGCGCAAAGCGGCCTGACAGGCCGCGACGGCCCGGATAACCCGGCGAACGGCCCGCGTCCGCTGTACAACGTCGAGAAAGAGGCGTTTGTACTGGCCGACGGTCAGAACGAACTGCAGGTTCCGATGACTTATACTGACGCCGCAGGCAACACGTTTACCAAAACGTTTGTCTTTAAGCGTGGCGATTATGCGGTTAACGTGAACTATAGCGTGCAGAACGCCGGCGAAAAACCGCTGGAAGTCTCCACCTTTGGTCAGTTAAAACAATCCGTCAACCTGCCTCCTCATCGCGACACCGGCAGCAGCAACTTTGCGCTGCATACGTTCCGCGGCGCAGCGTACTCCACGCCGGATGAGAAGTATGAGAAATACAAATTCGACACCATTGCCGATAACGAAAACCTCAACGTCAGCTCCAAAGGCGGTTGGGTGGCAATGTTGCAACAGTATTTCGCTACCGCATGGATTCCGCGTAACGACGGCACCAACAATTTCTACACCGCTAATCTGGGTAACGGCATTGTCGCTATCGGCTATAAAGCGCAGCCGGTACTGGTACAGCCAGGCCAGACTGGCGCGATGACCAGCACCCTGTGGGTCGGCCCGGAAATTCAGGATAAAATGGCGGCTGTTGCACCGCACCTGGATTTGACCGTGGACTACGGTTGGTTGTGGTTCATCTCTCAGCCGCTGTTCAAGTTGCTGAAGTGGATCCACAGCTTTGTGGGCAACTGGGGCTTCTCCATTATCATCATTACCTTTATCGTTCGCGGTATCATGTACCCGCTGACCAAAGCGCAGTACACGTCAATGGCGAAGATGCGTATGCTGCAGCCGAAAATTCAGGCGATGCGCGAACGTCTTGGCGATGATAAACAGCGCCAAAGCCAGGAGATGATGGCCCTGTACAAAGCGGAGAAGGTTAACCCGCTGGGCGGCTGCTTCCCGCTGATCATCCAGATGCCTATCTTCCTGGCGTTGTACTACATGCTGATGGGTTCCATTGAACTGCGTCATGCGCCGTTCGCGCTGTGGATTCATGACCTGTCCGCACAGGACCCGTACTACATTCTGCCGATCCTGATGGGCGTAACGATGTTCTTCATTCAGAAGATGTCGCCGACCACCGTGACCGACCCGATGCAGCAGAAGATCATGACCTTTATGCCGGTCATCTTTACGGTGTTCTTCCTGTGGTTCCCGTCAGGTCTGGTGCTGTACTATATCGTCAGCAACCTGGTCACCATCATTCAGCAGCAGCTGATTTACCGTGGTCTGGAGAAGCGTGGCCTGCATAGCCGCGAGAAGAAAAAATCCTGATTCGGTGTAGGCCGGATAAGGCGAAGCCGCCATCCGGCAAGGCACGCCGGTCAGCCTGATGGCGCTAACGCTTATCAGGCCTACAATCAAAAGGCGGTCATATGACCGCCTTTTTTTATTGCAACAAAGTTGAGACTAACCATGAGCCATAACGACACTATCGTCGCCCAGGCAACCCCACCGGGACGCGGTGGCGTGGGTATCCTGCGTATTTCCGGTCTGAAGGCGCGCGACGTTGCGCAAGAGGTGCTGGGCAAGCTGCCGAAGCCGCGCTATGCCGACTACCTGCCGTTTAAAGACGTTGACGGCAGCGCGCTGGATCAGGGTATTGCGCTGTGGTTCCCCGGCCCGAACTCCTTCACCGGTGAAGATGTGCTGGAGCTACAAGGGCACGGCGGTCCGGTGATTCTGGACCTGCTGTTAAAACGTATCCTGACGCTTCCAGGCGTGCGCATTGCCCGACCGGGCGAGTTCTCCGAGCGAGCGTTCCTCAACGATAAGCTCGATTTAGCCCAGGCGGAAGCCATTGCCGACCTGATCGATGCCAGTTCCGAACAGGCGGCGCGTTCGGCGCTAAACTCGTTACAGGGGGCATTTTCCGCCCGCGTTAACCACCTTGTGGAAGCACTTACTCACCTGCGAATCTACGTCGAAGCGGCTATCGATTTTCCGGATGAGGAGATCGACTTTCTCTCTGACGGCAAAATCGAAGCGCAGCTCAATGGTGTCATCGCCGATCTTGACGCCGTGCGCACCGAAGCGCGCCAGGGCAGCCTGCTGCGCGAAGGGATGAAGGTAGTGATTGCCGGACGCCCGAATGCCGGGAAATCCAGCCTGCTGAATGCGCTGGCAGGCCGTGAAGCGGCCATTGTTACCGATATCGCCGGCACCACGCGCGACGTGTTGCGCGAGCATATTCACATCGACGGGATGCCGCTGCATATCATCGATACCGCCGGACTGCGCGACGCCAGCGACGAAGTTGAGCGTATCGGCATCGAACGCGCCTGGCAGGAGATTGAACAGGCCGATCGCGTGCTGTTTATGGTGGATGGCACCACGACGGACGCCGTTGACCCTGCCGACATCTGGCCGGACTTTATCGCCCGTCTGCCCAAAAATCTACCGATTACCGTGGTACGTAACAAGGCGGATATCACCGGCGAAACGCTGGGTATTAGTGAAGTAAACGGTCACTCACTGGTTCGCCTCTCGGCGCGTACCGGCGAAGGCGTCGACGTGTTGCGTAACCACCTCAAGCAAAGCATGGGGTTTGATACCAATATGGAAGGCGGCTTCCTGGCCCGCCGCCGTCACCTACAGGCGCTGGCGGAAGCCGCTGAACATCTTGAGCAGGGCAAAGCGCAGTTATTAGGCGCATGGGCGGGGGAGCTGCTGGCGGAAGAGTTGCGCCTGGCGCAGCAAAGCTTAAGCGAGATTACCGGCGAGTTTACCTCCGACGACCTGCTGGGACGGATTTTCTCCAGCTTCTGTATCGGCAAATAACGTTGTGTTGCCCGGTGGCGCGATGCTTACCGGGCCTACAAAACCCGTAAGCCGGATAAGGCGTTTATGCCGCCATCCGGCAGCAATGATTTCCCATGCGGAAATCACTGTTGTCCAAATGGCAACTCGTCTCGCGCAACGTCGCCCCGTATTCTTAGCGCCACACTTTTCGTGAGGCCGCTATGAAACGTTTTCTACTGTGTAGTTTTGCCCTGGTTTTACTCTATCCTGCCGGTATTGATATGTATCTGGTCGGTTTACCGCGTATAGCCGCCGATCTGAACGCCAGCGAGGCGCAGTTGCATATCGCCTTCTCCGTTTACCTGGCCGGAATGGCGACGGCCATGCTGTTTGCCGGGAAGATAGCCGACCAGTCAGGCCGCAAGCCGGTCGCGATCGTCGGCGCGCTCGTCTTTATGATGGCCTCACTGCTTTGTTCACGGGCGTCGGAAGGCTCGCTATTTCTGAGTGGGCGTTTTCTTCAGGGAGTAGGCGCAGGCGGCTGCTATGTGGTGGCGTTCGCCATTCTGCGCGACACGCTCGACGAGCATCGCCGGGCGAAAGTGCTGTCATTATTGAATGGGATTACCTGTATTGTGCCGGTACTCGCCCCGGTGGTGGGGCATTTGATTATGCTTCGTTTCCCCTGGCAAAGTCTGTTCTATACGATGTCCGCGATGGGCATTATTGTGGGCCTGTTATCACTGTTTATCCTGCGCGAGACGCGCCCGGCAAGGCTGGCTCCACGCGATTTATCACGATCGTCGCCCGCCGCCGAGTCGCTGGTTAACCGTTTTTTCGTTAGTCGACTGGCGATCACCACCCTTAGCGTGTCGGTGATCCTGACCTTCGTCAATGCCTCTCCAGTGCTGCTGATGGAGGTGATGGGATTTAGCCGTGGCGACTATGCCATTACCATGGCGCTCACCGCAGGCGTCAGTATGGTCGTCTCTTTTTCCACCCCTTTTGCGCTTGGGTTATTTAAGCCGCGAACCTTAATGCTCGTCTCACAGGGGCTGTTTTTGACGGCTGGCGTGACGTTAAGCCTTGCTCATACCAATACCGTCACGCTCTTTGGCCTGACGCTTATCTGCGCCGGATTCTCGGTTGGTTTTGGCGTCGCGATGAGCCAGGCGCTGGGGCCGTTTTCGCTGCGCGCCGGAGTGGCCAGTTCCACGCTGGGTATCGCGCAGGTTTGCGGTTCATCACTGTGGATTTGGCTGGCGGCAATACTCGGTATCAGCGCGATGAATATGCTGATCGGGATTCTGATTGGTTGTAGCATAGTGAGTATTCTGCTGATCTTCTCCGTCACGCCCAACAGGTCCGTAGCCGAGCATGAAGAAATCCCTTACCAATCTCGACCTTAATTTGCTGTTATGCCTACAGTTACTCATGCAGGAGCGCAGCGTCACTAAAGCTGCAAAACGGATGAACGTAACGCCCTCGGCGGTCAGCAAATCGCTGGCGAAACTCCGGGCATGGTTTGACGATCCGCTGTTCGTCAATACGCCGCTGGGCCTGGCGCCGACGCCGCTGATGGTCAGTATGGAGCAAAGTCTGGCGGACTGGATGCAGATGGGGAATCAACTGCTTGATAAGCCGCATCATCAAACGCCGCGCGGTTTAAAATTTGAGTTGGCGGCAGAGTCGCCGCTGATGATGATTATGTTTAATTCACTGTCGCAGCAGATTTATCAGCGCTATCCGCAGGCTACCATTAAGGTTCGCAACTGGGATTATGACTCGCTGGAGGCGATTA
The DNA here is from genome assembly GCF_046552235.1 of Salmonella sp. SAL00670. Taxonomy (NCBI): domain Bacteria; kingdom Pseudomonadati; phylum Pseudomonadota; class Gammaproteobacteria; order Enterobacterales; family Enterobacteriaceae; genus Salmonella; species Salmonella sp. SAL00670. Next base: position 44,195 of record NZ_JBGDUO010000012.1, on the reverse strand, counting down.
CGCGTGGGGAAGTCGATATCGGATTTACCGGACGCGAAAGCCATCCCCGCTCGCGAGAATTGCTCAGTCTGTTGCCGCTCGCGATTGATTTTGAGGTGTTGTTTAGCGATTTGCCGTGGGTCTGGCTGCGGGAAGATCATCCGGCACTGCGTGAAGCGTGGGATCTGGACACTTTTCTGCGCTACCCGCATATCAGTATTTGCTGGGAGCAAAGCGATACCTGGGCGCTGGATGATGTCCTGCAAGAAATGGGACGCAAACGCCATATTGCCTTGAGCCTGCCGGGGTTCGAGCAGTCGCTCTTTATGGCCGCCCAGCCGGATCACACCCTGATAGCAACCGCGCCGCGCTATTGCCAGCACTACAATCAGCTCCACCAGCTACCGTTAGTGGCGCGCCCCCTGCCTTTTGATGCGCAACAGCGGGAAAAGCTGATGGTGCCGTTTACCCTATTATGGCACAAACGTAATAGTCATAATCCCAAGATTGTGTGGCTACGACAGGCTATCAACACGCTCTGCCGTCGCCTTATCTGACCACCTGCGTTGATAAATTAACCTTCCTCTTACCAGAAATGTCACCGTCTGATTAAAGAACCTTCTGAAATTGAATTTTTAGCGCGTAAAACCTGTCCATAATTTACGTTAATGTTACTCTCGTCATTATCACGGCCCATTAATCACGGAGCGAAAAATGGCGACTCACTTTGCCAGAGGGATACTTACGGAGGGACAGTTGGTTTCAATTCGTCTCTCTTCGTCTTGCCATATTGAAGCCAGAAACCTGCCTGCTCACCGACGAACGCGTTTTCTCGCCTCCAGAGGCCTTCTTGCCGAACTGATGTTTATGCTGTACGGAATTGGCGAGCTGCCGGAAATCATTATTCAGGCGAAAGGTAAACCCGCGTTTCGTGACAAAAATCTGCCAGGCTTTTCTATCTCCTATGCCGGAAATATGGTTGGCGTGGCGTTGACCACCGAAGGAGAGTGCGGGCTGGATATGGAATTACAGCGCACCTCCCGCGGCTTTCACCATCCGCATTCGCTCGAACGCCACCCTTTCTCCCGTAATGAAAACTTATGGGTAGCCAATCAAAACGATCCCAACGAAGCGCGAGCGCAACTCATCACATTGCGCCAGAGCGTGTTAAAACTCACCGGCGATGTCATGAATGACGATCCGCGGGAGCTGCAACTTTTACCCGTTGCCGGACGCCTGAAGTGCGCGCATGTCACGCAGCTTGAAGCCGTGTGCGATGCGGAAGATGTGCTGGTATGGTCCGTAACCGTTACGCCAGCGATAGAAAAATTAAAAGTGTGGGAGTTCGATGGCAAACTGGGCTGGAAAAGCCTGCCCGATATCCAGACGCGCGCCAATGAGCCAACCGGTCGTCTGATGCGATTCGCCCAACTCCCCGCCGCCAAATCGTATACGCTTAATCGTTCATAATGAAAAAAGGGGCACGTATGTCTGAAACGCTGAATGTGGTTACACTGCTGGGAAGTTTACGCAAAGGTTCCTTTAACGGGATGGTGGCGCGTACGCTGCCTAAAGTCGCGCCGGCAGGAATGACAGTATCGCCGCTGCCTTCGATCGGGGATATTCCGCTGTATGACGCCGATATCCAGCAGGAAGAGGGATTTCCAGCCAGCGTAGAGGCGCTGGCGGAGCAGATTCGCAACGCCGACGGCGTCGTCATTGTGACGCCGGAATATAACTATTCCGTTCCCGGCGGCCTGAAGAATGCCATCGACTGGCTATCCCGTCTGCCTGAGCAGCCGCTGGCGGGTAAGCCCGTTCTTATCCAGACCAGCTCAATGGGGGCGATTGGCGGCGCGCGCTGCCAGTATCATCTGCGCCAGATTCTGGTGTTCCTTGATGCGATGGTGATGAATAAACCGGAATTTATGGGCGGCGTGATTCAGAACAAAGTCGACCCGCAGACTGGAGAAGTGGTGGATCAGGGAACGTTAGATCATTTGACCGGTCAGTTGACCGCATTTGGCGAGTTTATTCAGCGCGTTAAAGCGTAAGTTATTTAAAAACCCTCCCCCCGATGGGGCGAGGGTTCATTTCATCAGTGTGCGTCAATAAACACAATCTTCAGCACAAATAACAGCGCGACAATCACTACGCACGGGCTAAGGTCGCGCAGGCGACCGGTACCGATTTTCATCACGCAGTAAGAGATAAAGCCCAGCGCGATACCTTCGGTGATCGAGAAGCTAAACGGCATCATTACCGCCGTAATAAACGCCGGGACCGATTCGGTTAAATCCTGCCAGTTTACCCGCGCCAGGCTGGAGGTCATCAGCACGCCGACGTAAATCAGCGCGCCCGCCGCCGCGTAAGGCGGCACCATGCCCGCCAGCGGCGACAGGAAGATAACCAGCAGGAACAAAATACCGACCACTACCGCCGTCAAACCGGTGCGACCGCCCACCGAAACGCCGGAAGACGATTCAATATAAGCGGTCACAGAAGAGGTTCCGACAAATGCGCCAGTGACGGAAGAGATACTATCAACAAACAGCGCCTGCTTCATGCGCGGGAATTTGCCTTTCTCATCCGCCAGGCCGGCTTTATCGGTCACGCCAATCAGCGTACCGGAGGAGTCAAACAGGTTTACCAGCATGAAGGAGAAAATAACCCCCGCCAGGCCAAGATTGAACGAGCCTGCCAAATCGACATGCCCTACCACGCTGGTGACGCTTGGCGGCGCGGAGACAATGCCGTTGTAGTGCACATCGCCCATTATCCAGCCAAGCAGCGTCGTGACGATGATGGACACCAGCACCGCCGCATGAATGTTGCGCGAAGCGAGAATCGCAATAATAAAGAATCCGAGAACCCCCAGCAGCACGCTGTGCGAAGTCAGGTTGCCGATGCTGACCAGCGTTTCCGGGTTAGCGACGATCACGCCGGCGTTTTTCAGCCCCATCATGCCGATAAACAGGCCGATGCCGCTGGTGATGCCCACGCGCAGGCTGACCGGAATGTTGGCGATCATCCAGTAACGCACGCGGAAGATAGTCAGCAATAAAAGACCAACAGCGCCCCAGAAAATGGCGCCCATGCCTACCTGCCACGGCAGTCCCATTGCCTGCACAACCACGAAGGCAAAGAACGCATTCAGCCCCATCGCGGGCGCCAGCGCCACCGGCAGGTTAGCGAACAGACCCATCAGAATACTGCCAAAGGCCGCAATCAGACAGGTGGTCACAAAGACGGCGCTGGTGTCCATGCCAGCTACGCCCAGAATTTGCGGGTTAACAAAAACGATATAAACCATCGTCAGGAAAGTGGTAAAACCGGCGATCACTTCGGTTCGTGCCGTCGTGCCATGTTCGCGCAGTTTAAACACGCGTTCCAGCATACCCTGACCAGAAGCCTGGGTGGTGTGTTGTTGACTCATTATCAATTTCCGGAGAAAGGAGGGAAAATTCGCCGTTATCCTATACCAAAATGCGACACCTGGCGCAGTTGTGTGGTAATTTTTTTCACTCAATTTGTTAGTACGGCAACGATTGCGTCCCCTCATTCAGCATTACGTAAACGTTAAACTTGTTAAAATGGAAATGACATGTCCCAAATCGAAGCAGTGTTTTTTGACTGTGACGGCACGCTGGTCGACAGTGAAGTGATTTGCTCGCGCGCCTATGTCACTATGTTCCGGCAGTTCGGCATTACGCTTGAGCTCACGGAAGTATTCAGACGCTTTAAAGGCGTAAAGCTCTACGAAATTATCGATACCATCAGTAAAGAGTATGGCGTTGCGCTGGCAAAGGCGGAGCTGGAGCCGGTGTACCGCGCGGAAGTGGCGCGTCTGTTCGATACCGAACTGGAAGCGATCGCGGGCGCAAATACCCTGCTGGAGAGCATTAAGACGCCGATGTGCGTGGTATCCAACGGGCCGGTCAGTAAGATGCAGCATTCGCTGGGTAAACTGGGCATGTTGCATTATTTTCCCGATTTGCTGTTTAGCGGTTACGATATTCAACGCTGGAAGCCCGATCCGGCGCTGATGCTCCATGCGGCGAACGCCATGAAGGTCAATGTTGAGAAGTGTATTCTGGTGGATGATTCCAGCGCAGGCGCGCAGTCAGGAATTGCGGCGGGAATGGAAGTGTTTTATTTCTGCGCCGATCCGCATAACAAGCCGATCGATCACCCTAACGTGACGACTTTTACCGATTTGGCGCAGTTGCCGGGATTGTGGAAAGCGCGCGGGTGGGAGATTACGCGTTAACTGAAATGCCGGATGGCGCTGACGCTTATCCGGCCTACAGCATCTGTACCTGTAGGCCCGGTAAGCGCAGCGCCACCGGGCAAAAGAATGAGATTTACTCTTTCGGATCTTTCCCCGCCAACAGTTTATCCAGCTCATCGCCGCCGACGTGACGGAAATCCTGCCCCTTCACGAAGTAGAAGATGTATTCGCAGATATTCTGGCAGCGGTCGCCGATACGCTCGATAGAACGAGCGCAGAATAACGCGGTCAGCACGCTGGGAATGGTGCGCGAGTCTTCCATCATGTAGGTCATCAGCTGACGCACGATGCCTTCATATTCCTGGTCAACTTTCTTATCTTCACGATAGATACGCACCGCTTCATCGAGATCCATGCGCGCGAACGCATCCAGCACGTCGTGCAGCATCTGCACGGTGTGGCGGCCCAGTGACTCCAGACTCACCAACAGCGGCTGGTGCTGCTGGGAGAATTTCTCCAGCGCGGTACGGCAGATTTTATCCGCCACGTCGCCAATGCGCTCCAGTTCGGCGATGGTTTTGATAATCGCCATCACCAGGCGCAGATCGCTCGCCGTCGGCTGGCGCTTGGCGATAATACGCACGCAGGCCTCATCGATGGCGACTTCCATCATATTAACCTGATGGTCGCCTTCTACCACGCGCTTCGCCAGCTCGCTGTCCTGGTTGTGCATAGCGGTGATAGCGTCAGAAAGCTGCTGCTCCACCATGCCGCCCATGGTCATTACCTGAGTGCGGATGCTTTCCAGTTCGGCGTTGAACTGGCCGGAAATATGTTTATTAAGGTTCAGACTGTCCATTACGCACTCCTGAATTAACCGTAACGACCGGTGATATAGTCTTCTGTTTGTTTCTTCGCGGGCTTGGTGAACAGATCGTCCGTGTTGCTGAACTCAATCAACTCGCCCAGGTACATAAACGCCGTATGATCGGAGCAACGTGCCGCCTGCTGCATGTTGTGGGTCACGATCACCACGGTGTAATCCTGTTTCAGCTCGGTGATCAGCTCTTCAATACGCCCGGTAGAGATCGGGTCCAGAGCTGAACATGGCTCATCCAGCAGCAGCACTTCCGGGCGAATGGCGATACCGCGCGCAATGCACAGACGCTGCTGCTGACCACCGGAGAGAGAGTACCCGCTCTGGTGCAATTTATCTTTGGTTTCGTTCCATAATGCGGCTTTGGTCAACGCCCACTGCACGCGCTCGTCCATATCGGCGCGAGACAGCTTCTCAAACAGACGCACGCCAAAGGCGATATTGTCATAGATGGACATCGGGAACGGCGTCGGCTTCTGGAATACCATCCCCACTTTTGCGCGCAGCAGCGCGATATCCTGGGTGTTGGTGAGAATATTGTCGCCATCCAGCAGAATTTCACCTTCCGCGCGCTGCTCCGGATAAAGCGAATACATTTTATTGAAGGTACGCAGTAGCGTTGATTTACCGCAGCCGGATGGCCCGATAAATGCCGTTACCTGATTCTTCGCGATATCTAGATTAATGTTCTTCAGGGCATGGAATTTGCCGTAGTAGAAGTTCAAATCACGAACCTGAATCTTACTCGGGGCAGTTTCAACCATACTCATTTCACTCTTTTCCTCATCCAGCGCCGCATCCGCCACGCCGTAAAATAATGCCTGATGGCGCTACGCTTATCAGGCCTACAATGTCTTTAACCGTGTTTTTTCTTCGCGAAAACAACACGCGCCAGAATATTCAGCAGCAGTACGCACAGGGTAATAATCAGCACGCCCGCCCAGGCTAATTGTTGCCATTCGGCAAACGGACTCATCGCGAATTTAAAAATGGTCACCGGCAGGTTGGCGATCGGCTGCATCATGTCGGTGCTCCAGAACTGGTTCGAGAGCGCGGTAAACAACAATGGCGCCGTTTCCCCGGCAATACGGGCAATTGCCAGCAGAATACCGGTCATAATGCCGGAGATAGAGGCTTTCAGCGTAATCGCGGAGATCATCTTCCACTTCGGCGTACCCAGCGCATAAGCGGCTTCACGCAGGCTATCCGGTACCAGCTTGAGCATGTTTTCAGTGGTACGGATAACGATCGGCACCTGCAACAGCGCCAGCGCAATCACCCCTGCCCAGCCGGAGAAGTGCTGCATCTGCGCCACCACGATGGTGTAAACAAACAGCCCCACAACAATTGACGGCGCGGAAAGCAGAATGTCGTTAATAAAACGAATGATTTCCGCCAGCCAGGATTTACGGCCATACTCCGCCAGATAGATCCCGGCCATAATCCCCAGCGGCGTACCCAATACGGTAGCCCAGAGAATCAACAATCCACTCCCCGCCAGGGCGTTCGCCAGCCCGCCGCCCGCCGTGTTCGGCGGCGGCGTCATTTCGGTAAACAACGCCAGCGACATACCATCAATGCCGCGCGTGATGGTGGACATCAAAATCCAGATCAGCCAGAACAGGCCAAATGCCATCGTCGCCATTGAGAGCGTTAGTGCGATACGGTTCTTCATGCGGCGACGCGCCTGCATCTTGCGACGGGATTCCGCGAGCTGCGCGGTGTTCTGCATATCAAGCGTAGCCATTAACGTGCTCCCTCGTTCTTCGCCAGACGCATAATCATGAACTTAGACGCCGCCAGGACGATAAAGGTGATCACAAACAGGATCAGCCCCAGTTCCATCAACGCTGCCACGTGCAGACCCGATTCCGCCTCAGCGAATTCGTTCGCCAGCGCGGAAGTGATGCTGTTGCCCGGCATATACAGCGACGCGCTGTCGAGCTGGTAGGTATTGCCGATGATAAAAGTGACCGCCATCGTTTCACCCAGAGCACGGCCCAGCCCCAGCATAATGCCGCCGATCACGCCATTTTTGGTGAACGGTAGCACGATGCGCCAGATAACTTCCCAGGTAGTACAGCCGATACCGTAAGCGGACTCTTTCATCATTACCGGCGTTTGCTCGAAGACGTCGCGCATAACCGCCGCAATGTAGGGGATGATCATGATGGCGAGGATGACGCCCGCCGCCAGAATGCCGATACCAAACGCCGGGCCGGAGAACAGCGCGCCGACAAACGGAATGTTGGAAAGAATATTGCCGACCGGCTCCTGGAAGTACGTCGCAAACAGCGGCGCGAAGATAAACAGCCCCCACATGCCGTACACGATACTGGGGATCGCCGCCAGCAGTTCAATGGCGATGCCGAGCGGACGCTTTAGCCAGCCTGGCGCCAGCTCGGTTAAAAACAGGGCAATGCCGAAACTGACCGGAACGGCGATCAGCAGTGCGATAAAGGAGGTTACCAGCGTGCCGTAAATGGGCACCAGCGCGCCGTAGATATCGTTTGGCGCGTCCCATTCCTTAGTCCAAAGAAATGAGAAACCAAATTTCTGAATACTTGGCCAGGAGGAGATGATCAATGAGACGATAATACCGCCCAACATCAATAGCACAATCAGCGCAGCCAGTTTTACCAGCGCGCTGAAAATCATGTCGCCTTTTTTACCCGGCGGGTTAAAAGCAGGCTTGGTTGCAGCCATAAATTACTCTTTCCATTAAACGCGTTTTACGACGTTGCCCCTGCCGGATGGCGCTACGCTTATCCGGCCTACAACGTGGGCCTGCGGTCGAAACCGTAGGGCGGATAAGCGTAGCGCCATCCGCCAATTCGTTAATTAATACAGCGCCTTACCGTTGCTGTCTTTTATACTGGTCTTCCAGGCGGTACGAACCTGCTCAACAACGTTATCCGGCAGGCTGGCGTAGTCCAGATCATTCGCCTGCTTAGCGCCATTTTTGTAGGCCCAGTCGAAGAACTTCAACACTTCAGCACCCTGCTCAGGTTTCTTCTGCGCTTTGTGGACCAGGATAAACGTGGTGGAGGTGATTGGCCACACATCGTCACCTTTCTGGTTGGTCAGATCCTGCGCGAAGGTTTTGCTCCAGTCTGCGCCTTTCGCCGCATTAGAGAAGCTCTCTTCCGTCGGGCTTACCGGTTTGCCGTCGGCAGAAACCAGTTTGGTGTAGGCCAGGTTGTTCTGCTTAGCGTAAGCGTATTCAACGTAGCCGATAGCGCCTGGCAGACGCTGTACAAATGCCGCGATGCCGTCGTTACCTTTACCGCCCAGACCGGTTGGCCAGTTCACGGTAGAACCCGCGCCCACTTTCGATTTCCACTCGTCGTTGACTTTCGCCAGGTAACTGGTGAACACGAAGGAGGTACCGGAACCGTCAGCGCGACGCACCACAGCGATATTCTGTGAGGGCAGCTTCACGCCTGGGTTCAGTTTGGTGATGGCTTCATCATCCCACTTCTTGATTTTACCGAGGTAGATGTCACCCAGCGTTTTACCATCCAGCACCAGTTCACCGGATTTGAGGCCTGGAATATTCACCGCCAGCACCACGCCGCCGATCACCGTCGGAAACTGGAACAGGCCTTCCTGATTCAGTTTTTCGTCAGACAGCGGCGCATCGGAAGCGCCAAAATCAACGGTATTCGCGGTGATTTGTTTCACGCCGCCGGAAGAGCCTATCCCCTGGTAATTGACTTTGTTACCGGTTTCTTTCTGGTAGGTATCCGCCCATTTGGCATACACCGGCGCAGGAAACGTTGCACCGGCACCTGTCAGGCTTGCTGCTGCAAAGGCAGAGAACGCGCTCATCGATAAGGTCGCGGCGACAACAGTTGCGACAGTGGTACGCATAACTTTCATAATGTCTCCTGCACGGTTTCGGTAAATCGTTGTTTGAGTTGCTACGATGAGCAAAATAGGACAAATTGATGACAGTTATATGTCTTGATTATGACGGTTTGATGACAATGGAAATAAAAAAAGCTGGCCCGGGGAGACACCAGACCAGCCTGCAGGGGGAGATGAATTAGACTGTTTGCGCAACCGCAGACGGTTTCAACAGCGCATACATCAGGCCGCAGACAATCGTGCCCAGGGCAATCGAGAACAGATATTGCATCACATGTTCTACCGCATGTGGGATCGCCAGGACAAAGAGGCCACCGTGTGGCGCCATCAGTGTACAACCGAAATACATGGACAGTCCCCCGGCGATTGCGCCACCGACCATCGTGGAAGGGATCACACGCATAGGATCACGCGCAGCGAAGGGAATCGCCCCTTCAGAGATAAAGCACAGCCCCAGGATAAAGGATGCGTTACCCGCTTCATGCTCAGCGGCATTGAATTTCGCTCTGGCCGCCCAGGTTGCGACGCCCATTCCTAATGCCGGTACCATCCCTGCCGCCATAATGGCCGCCATTGGCATATAAGAATGAGAAGCCAGTAAACCGACGCCGAAGGTATACGCAGCTTTATTCACCGGCCCGCCAAGGTCAAAACCTTGCATTGCGCCCAGCAACATTCCCAGCAAGATAGCATTCGTAGAGGTCATATTCCCCAGGAACGTCGTCAGCCCTTCCATCACCGCAGAAACGGGGCCACCCACCACGTAAATCATGATAAGGCCGGTAACCAGCGTAGACAGTAGCGGCAGAACCAGTACCGGCTTAAGCGCTTCCATTGACGCTGGTAGCTTAATATTTTGCGCCAGAAACCGTACGCTGTAACCGGCCAGAAAACCGGCCACAATCCCTCCCAGGAAACCAGCACCGCACAGGCTGGCCAACATCCCGCCAATAAGCCCCGGGGCCAGACCCGGACGATCGGCAATTGAGAAGGCAATAAACCCAGCCAGTACCGGCACCATCAGCGCAAAGGCCGCCTTACCACCAATTTGAAATAGCGCAGCCGCCAGCGTGCCCGGCTCGTTGAAGGCCTGGATACCGAAGACAAAAGAGAGCGCGATACACAATCCTCCCGCCACCACCAAAGGAAGCATATGGGATACGCCGGTCATTAAATGCTTATAAACGCCAGGTAGCTCTGTTTTACCAACTGAAGAAGAGCGCCCGGCACTCCCCTGATAGACCTCGACGCTATTGAAAGCATTATCCATTTCCTGCGCACTCTTTTTTAGCGCCGCGCCGGTACTGGTGCGATAGAGTCTTTTGCCAACAAAGCCTGACAGATCCAGTTCAATATCCGCCGCGATAATCACCACATCCGCCTGCGCTATCTCTTCCGCGGTCAGCGTGTTCTTCGCCCCGACGGAACCGCGGGTTTCAACCTTGATCCAGTCACCACGCTTGCGGGCTTCAATTTCCAACGCTTCTGCCGCCATAAAAGTATGGGCGACGCCCGTCGGACAGGCCGTCACAGCAACAATTTTTTTAGTCATAGTAGGGTACCCTGTTCTTTTAATTTAAAGAAAAAGCGGGAAAAAATGTTACAGGCGTGACCAGGCCGCTGCTTTCTGGAACAGCGCGTCATCCGGGCGAATCCCGGTATAAAGGACAAATTGCTCCACGGCCTGAATAGCAAACACTTCGGAACCGGTAATCACGGTTTTACCGCGTTCACGGGCGTAGCGGATCAGCGGCGTGACGGGCGGTAGCGCCACCACATCAAAGATAACGCTCGCCTTATCCACTTCCTGTTCGGAATAAGAAAGTTTGTCGGCATCATTACCGCCAGCCATTCCGATAGGCGTGGCGTTAATTAACAAATCAGCTTCAATACCGTCGGTATCCGGGCGCCATTCATAGCCATAGAGTTCAGCCAGTTGTTTACCTGACGCTTCATCAATCGCGACAATATAACCACGGGTAAACCCCGCATCCTTCAGCGCGCAGGCCACCGCCTTTGCCATACCACCGCTGCCACGCAAAGCAAACACCAGGTCGGGAGAGACCTTGTAATTCGCCAGCAAGCGAGCTATTGCAATGTAATCGGTGTTGTACGCCTTCAGATGGCCATTGGTATTCACAATGGTATTAACTGAGTGAATGGCCTGAGCAGAAGCATCCAGTTCATCCACCAGCGGAATGCAGGCTTCTTTAAACGGCATAGAGATCGCGCACCCACGGATCCCCAGACCGCGCACGCCGCTAATGGCCTGCGTAAGATCGGTCGGCGAGAAAGCTTTGTAGAGATAATTGAGATCCAGCGCTTCGTACAGATAGTTGTGAAAGCGTGTACCGAAGTTACTTGGGCGTGCAGCCAGGGACATGCAGACCTGAGTGTCTTTATTAATGCGCTTTGTCATGATGAATCCTCATAGAAGTTGCGATAGAGAAAATCATCGGCTAAAAAGGGGATATTAAAAATTGCTCATTCCCGTTCGGGAAATTTCACCTTTTATGACAACCCGGCACACTGAACAAAAATACTTAAAGCTACTCCAGCACTATGGCGACAAGCCTGTTAGCGTGACGCTACAGGAGCTGGCGGATGTGTTGTTCTGCACCCGGCGGCATATGCGTAATCTGTTGCTTCAGATGCAGGAGGCAAAGTGGCTCATCTGGCAATCACAGGCCGGACGTGGGCATCGCGCCCGGCTTCACCTGCGCTATAAACCAGAACAGCTGTTAAGCGAAAAGGCGGAGCAGTTACTGGAGTCTGGTCATATTGATCAGGCCATTCAACTGCTGGGTAAAAATAAGCACCAGGTGGCGCAACTGCTGCGTTCAAAGCTGGGCTATAGCGTGCGGGCAGACTATCAGCGGCTGTGCATCCCCTATTACCGGACAATGCCGTCACTGTGCCCCGGCATACCGTTGCGTCGCTCTGAGCAGCATCTGGTCAGGCAGATTTTTAGCGGCCTGACGCGCATAAATGAGGAAAAAGGTGAAGTCGAAGCCGATCTTGCCCACCACTGGCGGCAGTTTGATCCGCTGCGCTGGCGTTTTTATCTGCGCCCCGCCGTCCTCTGGCATGATGGCCAGGAGCTGACGATCGACGCGGTTATCGCTTCACTGACCCGCAGCGCTAAGCTGCCGTTGTTCTCGCACTTGCAGACCATTCAGGCCACCGGGCCGCTGAGCCTTGAAATTACGCTGGCGCACCCGGATAACCGACTGCCGCTGCTGCTCAGTCATATTGATGCCATGATCCTACCGCCTGACCATACACAACGCGCTGATTTCCCGGCACATCCCGTGGGAACTGGCCCTTATGAGGTGGTGGAAAACAATGGCTTTCATCTGCAAATGAAGGCCTTTGACCACTATTTCGGTCTGCGCGGGCTGCTGGATGAAGTGGAGGTCTTTATCTGGCCGAATTTAACGGAGACAGATAACCTGGCGGAATCGCTGTCGGATAACGACACGGCAGCCTGGCTCAGTTCCAGCCTGAGCGATGAGGATTACGTTTCCGGACGGCTTAGCCAGGTATCAGGCAAACCTTCTGACAACCTGCGCGAGATGTTTCTTGAGCGTGGAGGCTATTTTTTATTATGCGACAGTCGCTCTCCGCACTGGCATACCGCCGAACATCGCCGCTGGCTGCGGGAAACACTCAGCCCTTACGCCTTACTCCAGCATCTGAGTGAGGCAATTCGCCCCTTCTGGGTACCGGGCGGCAGCCTACTGTCCTCCTGGTTTCATACTATTGAGGCGGGCCCAGCCTGTTCACCTTTTATCTCGTCGTCGCCCTACGCAAAACTGCGTCTGGCCTATCACGATCAGCACCCTGAATTTCCGATGCTCCTGGATATCATGCAAGAGATCATGCGCCAGCAGGGCATTTTACTTGAGGGCGTGGAGCTGAATTATGATGACTGGGCGAATGGCAAAGCCAATGTGGATCTCTGGCTGGGGACGGTCAATTTCCCCATTCCCGAAGAGTGGAACGTCGGTACATGGCTGCTGGGCTCCCCTTTACTGCGCCACGCCATCAGCGGTGGGGATGATGCGCTGCTGGCCCAATGGGAAACCCAGTGGCATGCCGAAACCATCAGCGCGGAACAACTGGTCAGGGAAACCACCCGTTCAGGCTGGCTACAGCCGCTTTTTCACCACTGGATGCGACTCAAAAGCCCCGACCGGGCCAGGGGGATCCACCTGAATAACCTGGGGTGGTTTGATTTCCGATCCACCTGGATTGAGCCAGGGCCTTAAAGAAGAGAATGTGACCGGGTACCCGTAGCGCAGGCAGGCGTAGCACCTCTTAGTCGCTCTTCAGCCACCATAGAGAAAGAACAGCGCCTGTCACGGCGCACAAAAAAAGGCCGTCTATCGACGGCCTTCTGCCTGGTACTACATTTGTACTTACTCTACGGTAACCGATTTCGCCAGGTTACGCGGCTGGTCAACGTCGGTGCCTTTAATCAGCGCCACGTGATACGCCAGCAGTTGCAGCGGAACGGTGTAGAAGATAGGCGCAATGACCTCTTCCACATGCGGCATCTCGATGATGTGCATGTTGTCGTTGCTGACGAAACCCGCATCCTGATCGGCGAAGACGTACAACTGACCGCCACGTGCGCGAACTTCTTCGATGTTGGATTTCAGTTTCTCCAGCAGTTCGTTGTTCGGCGCCACCACAATCACCGGCATATCGGCGTCAATCAGCGCCAACGGCCCGTGTTTCAGCTCGCCTGCAGCATAGGCTTCCGCGTGAATGTAAGAGATCTCTTTCAGCTTCAGCGCGCCTTCGAGCGCAATCGGATATTGATCGCCACGCCCCAGGAACAGCGCATGGTGTTTGTCAGAGAAATCTTCCGCCAGGGCTTCGATACGTTTGTCCTGCGACAGCATCTGCTCAATACGGCTCGGCAGCGCCTGTAGGCCATGCACGATATCATGCTCAATGGACGTATCCAGACCTTTCAGACGCGCCAGTTTCGCCACCAGCATCAACAGCACGGTTAACTGGGTGGTGAAGGCTTTGGTAGATGCTACGCCAATTTCCGTACCCGCGTTGGTCATCAGCGCCAGATCGGATTCACGCACCAGCGAAGATCCCGGCACGTTACAAATGGCCAGAGAGCCCAAATATCCCAGCTCTTTCGACAGACGCAGGCCAGCCAGGGTATCTGCGGTTTCGCCAGACTGTGACAGGGTAATCATCAGGCTGTTACGACGCACGGCAGATTTGCGATAGCGGAATTCAGAGGCGATTTCAACGTCGCACGGAATACCTGCCAGCGATTCAAACCAGTAACGGGAAACCATACCGGAGTTGTAAGACGTACCGCAGGCGAGGATCTGAATATGCTCAACCTTCGACAGCAGTTCATCGGCGTTCGGTCCCAGCTCGCTTAAATCCACCTGACCGTGGCTGATGCGCCCGGTAAGGGTGTTTTTGATCGCGTTCGGCTGTTCGTAGATCTCTTTCTGCATGTAGTGGCGGTAAATACCTTTATCGCCCGCGTCATATTGCAGATTGGATTCGATATCCTGACGTTTTACTTCCGCGCCGGTGTTATCGAAGATATTTACCGAACGGCGAGTGATTTCAGCGATATCGCCCTCTTCAAGGAAGATAAAGCGACGAGTCACTGGCAACAGCGCCAGCTGGTCAGAAGCGATAAAGTTTTCGCCCATACCCAGGCCAATCACCAGCGGGCTACCAGAACGTGCCGCCAGTAGGGTATCCGGGTGACGGGTATCCATGATCACTGTACCATATGCGCCACGCAGTTGCGGGATAACACGCAGAACAGCCTCACGCAGAGTACCGCCCTGTTTCAGTTCCCAGTTTACCAGGTGTGCAATCACTTCGGTGTCGGTTTCAGAAACGAAGGTATAGCCACGCGCTTTTAACGCTTCACGCAGCGGTTCATGGTTTTCGATGATGCCGTTATGCACCACCACAATGTGTTCAGAAACATGCGGATGCGCGTTAGCTTCTGAAGGTTCACCGTGCGTCGCCCAACGAGTGTGAGCAATACCGGTGCCGCCATGCAGAGGATGTTCTTCCGCTGCCTGAGCCAGCATCTGGACTTTACCGAGGCGACGCAGGCGGGTCATATGACCTTCTGCATCCACCACGGCCAGACCGGCAGAGTCATATCCGCGGTATTCCAGACGACGTAAACCTTCGAGAAGGATTTCAGCTACATCACGCTGCGCGATAGCGCCAACAATTCCACACATAGTTTTATTTCCTGATTATGGCATTACGCCATGCGTTGTCGCTGACCTGTATGCCCGTCGTTGCGGGCGCCCCGAGCCTTGTAGAGAGTGGGGTTATTTTTATAAGTACTGCTCATGGAGCGGAGGATTATTTTATCCTCTCATCTCCGGTCTGCCGGATGGCGCTGACGCTTATCCGGCTTACAAAATCACTTTTTCTTCACCGGACGCTGCCAGCCTTGCTTATGCACCTGCGGCACGCGGCTTAATACCAGTTCATTGTCAGCTACGTTACGGGTGACGGTAGTCCCTGCGGCGATGGTGGCCCCTTTACCAACAGTAACCGGCGCCACCAGTTGGGTATCGGAGCCGACAAACACATCGTCGCCAATAACCGTTTTGAATTTGTTCGCGCCATCATAGTTACAGGTGATGGTCCCCGCGCCGATATTCACGTTGTCGCCAATTTCCGCATCTCCCAGGTAGGTCAGATGGCCGGCTTTAGAACCTTTACCGAGACGCGCTTTTTTCATTTCAACGAAATTGCCGACGTGAGCGCCCGCTAACAGCTCCGCGCCGGGACGCAGGCGAGCAAACGGGCCGATGGTGCAGGCCGCTTCCAGATGCGCATCTTCCACCACGCTGTATGGGCTAATTTCGCAGTCATCGCCAATAACGCTGTTTTTAATAATGCAGCCCGCGCCGATCTTCACGCGGTGACCGAGCGTTACATAACCTTCGATGATAACGTTAGCGTCAATTTCCACATCCATTCCACAATGAAGGGTGCCGCGGAGATCAAAACGTGCCGGATCGCGCAACATAACACCGGATAACAGCAGTTTCTCCGCCTGTTCGGCCTGGTAAATACGCTCCAGACGAGAAAGCTGTAGACGGTTATTCACGCCGTCCGTTTCGCTGATGCGAGCCGGATGCACCGCGGCGATTTCCCGTCCTTCCTGATAAGCCAGCGCGATGATATCTGTGATGTAATATTCACCCTGCGCATTATTGTTAGTCAGCTTAGACAACCAGCGTTTCAGGTCCGCGCCGTTGGCGATCAGAATACCGGTGTTAATTTCCTGAATCTGACGCTGTTCATCAGTGGCGTCTTTATGTTCAACGATGCCGGTCACTTTACCGTTTTCACGCGTAATACGGCCATAGCCGCTCGGATCGTCCAGCTTCACGGTTAATAACCCAATACCACCCTGCGGTTTGGCATCGCGCAGGCGCTGTAAGGTTTCAACCGAAATCAGCGGCACGTCGCCGTAAAGCATTAAAATATCTTCATCGTCGCTAAAAAAGGGCGCGGCCTGCTGCATTGCGTGACCTGTTCCCAACTGTTCCGCCTGAAGCACCCAGTTCAGCTTGTCATCTTTCAGGGTCTGTTTTAACAACTCGCCACCGTGGCCATAGACCAGATGAACCTGTGCGGCCCCTAATTTAGTAGCTGCATCAATGACATGCTGCACCATGGGTTTACCCGCCAGCGTGTGCAGCACTTTAGGAATATCGGAATACATGCGTGTGCCTTTACCTGCGGCAAGGATCACTACGCTCATAGCACTATTTAACATACGCGTCCTGACTGTAATTTGAGAACGAATTTATACTGTTTCACGTTGAAAATACTACATTTTTTTCATCGTAAAATGGAAGAAGGATAAAACGCTCACCGGGATAAAATCCCCGCCTGCTAATGAATCATTTTCGTTCATTACCGCGCCTCTTGTCTCCTGAAAAGTAAAAACACCCGCGTATTGGCAACGTAGTCCGATGTTTTTGCTGTTTTTTTACTCCATAAATAAAGAAGATAACGTAATAAAGCGCAGGGGAGTCAGAAAAGCAAAAACCAGCGACAGAGGCCGCTGGTTTTCCGTTGCGCGTATTTTTTACTTAATTACGCGACATAAAAATCCGCAAAATATACCAGAACATGGTCGCGATAGAAGCAAACAGATGTAATGCCGCGCCAGCAGGGCGATCGGTAGGGTAATGGTGAATAATGTTAGAAGTGTCGTAAAGTATAAACCCGGCGCACAGCAGTACCATTAGCGCAGAAAACCAGACGCCCAGCGAGAAGCCGCAGATGACGCTGGCAATAATCGCGCCAAAAGCAATGAACCCAGCCATAGTCAGAAACGAGCGCAGAAAAGAAAAGTCTTTTTTTATGGAAAAAGCGGTAAACGTCAGGCCGCCGACCAGCAACAGGGTCGTTATTGCCGCCGCGCCAATACTCGACGGGTTAATATACGCCGCCACCGTTAACAGGGGGGCAAAAATCAGGGATTCTGCCAACACATAAATCCCCAGCCCGATAAGTTGCGTTTGATTAGTCCCCGCATTATCCGCCAGACGGGTTGCCAGCATTCCCACCAGCATAAAAGCGCCGAGAACAACCAACCAGCTATATCTTCCACCAGCCAGCAGCACATCAAGCGCATACTCCCCGACCCCTATAAAACTCCACGCCGCGCTCAATACGATAAAACCGACGATGGCGACGGCGAGATGAAGATAAGCGCGACGAATAAAGGTAGTACGATCAATCCTTGAGTCGGGTTGTGGACCCGCAAAGGATGGCTGAAATGACATAGTAATAATCCCTCATTTTATGCAATAAAAACGCGTCCATTCCTTCCTTCTTCGCACAATGTGCAGATGCCAATGACAGAAAGAAAGATTTAATGAAAACAGCGCTGTCGCTGAAAACGCGTCGCCTTCAGCCGCTTGTTTTTGTCGTTGCTAGTTTATCGAATAAAAATTGAGAGGATAAAAAAAAACCAGTCCGCAATCAGACTGGTTTTATGCTTTCAAGCCGGTGTTACATCGCTTTTTTGGTCAACTCGATAACGCGCAGTTTAGCGATCGCTTTGGCCAGTTCCGCAGACGCCTGAGCGTAATCCACGTCACCGTGCGAGCTCTTAATGTGCTCTTCGGCTTTACGCTTCGCTTCCAGGGCTCGCGCTTCGTCGAGATCCTGACCGCGAATCGCGGTATCCGCCAGAACGGTCACACTGCCAGGCTGCACTTCCAGAATGCCGCCGGACAGATAGATAAACTCTTCATGACCGTGCTGCTTAACGATGCGAATCATACCAGGCTTAATGGCGGTGAGCAGCGGCGCGTGCCCCGGGTAAATCCCCAGTTCGCCTTCGCTACCCGTAACCTGGATTTTCTCGACCAGACCGGAGAACATTTGTTGCTCCGCGCTGACGACATCCAGGTGGTAAGTCATTGCCATATCACCCTCCGATTAAGGCGTTAAAGTTTTTTGGCTTTTTCCACGGCTTCGTCGATGGAACCGACCATGTAGAACGCCTGCTCCGGCAGGTGATCGTATTCGCCTTCCATGATGCCTTTAAAGCCACGGATGGTGTCTTTCAGGGAGACGTATTTGCCCGGAGAACCGGTAAATACTTCCGCCACGAAGAACGGCTGGGACAGGAAGCGCTGAATTTTACGCGCGCGAGCTACCACCAGTTTATCTTCTTCAGACAGTTCATCCATACCGAGGATGGCGATGATGTCTTTCAGTTCCTGATAACGCTGCAGGATGGACTGAACGCCACGCGCGGTGTCGTAGTGTTCCTGACCAACAACCAGCGGATCCAGCTGACGGCTGGTGGAGTCCAGCGGGTCAACGGCCGGGTAGATACCCAGGGATGCGATCTGACGGCTCAGTACCACGGTTGCATCTAAGTGCGCAAAGGTGGTGGCTGGAGACGGGTCAGTCAAGTCATCCGCCGGTACGTATACCGCCTGTACGGAAGTGATAGAACCGGTCTTGGTGGAGGTGATACGTTCCTGCAGAACGCCCATCTCTTCCGCCAGAGTCGGCTGGTAACCTACCGCGGAAGGCATACGACCCAGCAGTGCGGATACTTCCGTACCGGCCAGGGTGTAACGATAGATGTTATCGACGAACAGCAGTACGTCACGACCTTCGTCACGGAATTTCTCCGCCATGGTCAGGCCGGTCAGTGCAACGCGCAGACGGTTTCCCGGCGGCTCGTTCATCTGGCCATACACCAGGGATACTTTATCGATAACGTTGGAGTCGGTCATTTCGTGGTAGAAGTCGTTACCCTCACGAGTACGTTCCCCTACGCCCGCAAACACAGAGTAACCGGAGTGCTCGATCGCGATGTTACGGATAAGCTCCATCATGTTTACGGTTTTACCTACACCCGCACCACCGAACAGACCGACTTTACCGCCCTTCGCGAACGGACACATCAGGTCGATAACTTTGATACCGGTTTCCAGCAGTTCCTGAGAGTTTGACAACTCTTCGTAGGAAGGTGCTGCGCGGTGAATCGCCCAACGCTCTTCTTCGCCGATCTCGCCTTTCATGTCGACCGGTTCGCCCAGGACGTTCATGATACGACCCAGCGTGGCTTTACCTACCGGGACTTCGATCGGGTGTTCGAGATCTTTTACATCCAGACCGCGACGCAGACCGTCAGAAGACCCCATCGCGATGGTACGCACGATACCGCCGCCAAGCTGCTGCTGAACTTCCAGCACCAGCTTCTCATTACCATTCTGCACCTCAAGGGCATCGTACACGCGTGGTACGGCATCCTGAGGGAACTCGACGTCGACCACGGCGCCGATTACCTGGACAATCTTTCCAGTAGCCATCTTAAATCCTCTACGAAATAACCTGGTTAAACCGCGGCGGCCCCCGAGACGATCTCGGTGAGTTCCTGAGTAATGCTGGCCTGACGAGCTTTGTTGTATACCAACTGCAGCTCTTTAATCAGGCTGCCGCCATTATCGGTTGCGGCTTTCATCGCCACCATTCGTGCGGCCTGCTCGCTGGCCAGGTTTTCTACCACGCCCTGATAAACCTGAGACTCCACATAACGACGCAGGAGAGTATCCAGCAGCGCTTTCGGGTCTGGTTCATACAGGTAATCCCAGGCTGTACGCTTCAGATCATCATCTTCTGACGCCGGCAGCGGCAGCAGTTGAGTGATCGTCGGCACCTGAGACATGGTGTTAATAAATTTGTTGCTGACAATGTAAAGCTTGTCCAGACGGCCTTCGTCGTAGGCCTGCAACATCACTTTAACCGGACCGATCAGTTCAGACAGAGAAGGGTTATCCCCCATACCTGTCACCTGAGCGACAACGTTGCCGCCTACGGAATTAAAGAATGACACGCCCTTAGAGCCGATCATTGCGAGTTCGCACTGAACGCCTTTATCGGACCATGCCTTCATATCCGCCAGCAGCTTTTTGAACAGGTTAATGTTCAAGCCACCGCACAAACCACGGTCGGTCGACACTACCAGGTAGCCCACGCGTTTAACGTCGCGCTCTTCCAGGTAGGGGTGCTTATATTCCAGATTACCGTTCGCAAGGTGACCAATCACTTTGCGCATGGTCTCTGCATAAGGACGGCTGGCCGCCATGCGATCCTGCGATTTACGCATTTTGGAAGCGGCGACCATCTCCATCGCTTTAGTGATCTTTTGCGTGTTCTGGACGCTTGCGATCTTACTACGTATCTCTTTTGCGCCGGCCATGAGCTTCTCCTCAATGCCTTACGGCCTGCCCTAAGGCAAGCCGCCAGACGTTACCAGGACTGGGTTGCTTTGAAGGAATCGAGGATGCCTTTCAGCTTGCCTTCGATTTCGTCGTTATAGCCACCGGACTGGTTGATCTCTTGCATCAGCGGAGCGTGATCACGGTCGACGTAAGCCAGCAGTGCGGCTTCGAAGCTACCGATTTTCGCCAGTTCGACATCCGCCAGATAACCACGTTCTGCTGCGAACAGAACCAGAGACTGCTGCGCGACGGACATCGGCGCATACTGTTTCTGTTTCAGCAGTTCGGTCACTTTCTGACCGTGGTCAAGCTGTTTACGGGTGGCATCGTCAAGGTCGGATGCAAACTGAGAGAACGCCGCCAGTTCACGATACTGCGCCAGCGCGGTACGAATACCACCGGACAGTTTTTTCATGATCTTGGTCTGGGCTGCGCCACCTACACGGGATACCGAGATACCCGGGTTAACCGCAGGACGAATACCGGCGTTAAACAGGTTAGATTCCAGGAAGATCTGACCATCGGTAATGGAAATTACGTTGGTCGGAACGAACGCGGAAACGTCACCTGCCTGCGTTTCGATAATCGGCAGCGCGGTCAGTGAACCGGTTTTCCCTTTCACTTCACCTTTGGTGAAGGCTTCGACGTAGTCGGCGTTAACACGCGCAGCACGCTCCAGCAGACGAGAGTGGAGGTAGAATACGTCGCCCGGGAATGCTTCACGTCCTGGCGGACGACGGAGCAGCAGGGAGATCTGACGGTAAGCAACAGCCTGTTTAGACAGGTCATCGTAAATGATCAGCGCATCTTCACCGCGGTCACGGAAGTATTCGCCCATTGCGCAACCGGCATACGGCGCCAGATATTGCAGAGCAGCGGATTCGGACGCGGTTGCCACCACTACAATGGTGTTAGCCAGCGCGCCGTGTTCTTCCAGTTTACGCACCACGTTAGAGATGGTGGACGCTTTCTGGCCGATAGCGACATAGATACATTTGATGCCGGAGTCGCGCTGGTTGATGATGGCGTCGATAGCCAGCGCGGTTTTACCGGTCTGACGGTCACCGATGATCAGTTCACGCTGACCACGACCGATTGGGATCATGGAGTCAACGGCTTTATAGCCGGTCTGCACCGGCTGATCGACAGACTGACGATCGATAACGCCCGGCGCAATGGCTTCAACGGCAGAGAAGCCGTCATTATCAACCGGACCTTTACCGTCGATTGGCGCACCCAAGGTGTTTACCACACGTCCCAGCAGGCCGCGGCCAACCGGAACTTCCAGGATACGACCCGTACATTTAACCTTCATGCCTTCGGCAAGGTCAGCGTATGGACCCATGACTACCGCACCCACGGAGTCGCGCTCCAGGTTCAGTGCGATAGCGTAACGGTTACCCGGCAGGGAGATCATTTCACCCTGCATACAATCGGCCAGGCCGTGAATGCGGATAACACCGTCACTGACAGAAACAATAGTACCTTCGTTGTGAGCTTCGCTCACCACATTGAACTGAGCAATGCGCTGCTTGATCAGTTCGCTGATTTCGGTGGAATTCAGTTGCATGCTCCAGTCCCCTTAAGACTGCAAGACGTCTGCAAGGCGCTCAAGACGGCCGCGTACGCTGCCATCAATGACCATATCACCCGCCCGGATGATAACGCCTGCCATTACAGACTTATCGATTTTGCAATTCAGCTTCACTTTGCGTGACAGACGTTTTTCCATCGCGGCGCTGATTTTCGAAAGCTGCTCTTCACTCAATGCGGTTGCCGACGTAACTTCTACCTCGGAGGTAGCTTCACTGGCGGCACGCAGATGAATAAACTGCTCCAGAACATCCGGGAGCGCGTTCAGACGATTATTTTCAGCCATCACCCGAATCAGGTTCTGACCGTTTTCGTCTAACTGCTCACCGCAGACTGCGATAAACGACTCAGCGAGCGTTTCCGGCGCCAGCGCGCCAGAGAGAAGCTCTGCCATTTGTTCGTTCTTGGTTACCTCGGCGGCAAACGCCAGCATATCCTGCCAGCGCTCTACACTTTGGTGTTCAACGGCAAAGTCAAAAGCTGCTTTGGCGTAGGGGCGAGCTACCGTAACAAATTCAGACATCAGCCCCTCCCTCCTTACAGTTCAGCGACAAGTTTATCCACGATGTCGCTGTTAGCAGCTTCATCCACGGAACGTTCGATGATCTTCTCGGCGCCAGCAACAGCCAGGATAGCAACTTGCTTACGCAGCTCTTCACGGGCGCGTTTACGCTCGGCTTCAATTTCCGCCTGCGCCTGCGCCACGATTTTAGTACGTTCCTGCTCTGCTTCAGTTTTGGCTTCGTCCAGGATCTGAGCGCGGCGTTTGTTTGCCTGCTCGATGATTACCTGAGCTTCCGCTTTCGCTTTTTTCAGCTGGTCGGTCGCGCTGGCCTTTGCAAGGTCAAGATCCTTATGTGCTCGTTCAGCAGAAGCGAGACCGTCAGCAATTTCTTTCTGACGTTTCTCGATGGCTGCCATTAACGGCGGCCATACGTACTTCATGCAAAACCAGACAAAGAGAATAAACGCGATGGCCTGGCCGAGGATTGTTGCGTTAAGATTCACAGCACAATGCCTCTATCTAGTTAACCTTCTGATATTGCTCTTAATTCAAGCAACGCTTACTACGCGACAGCGAACATCACGTACAGACCCAGACCTACAGCGATCATCGGGATAGCATCCACCAGACCCATAACGATAAAGAACTGAGTACGCAGCAGAGGAATCAGATCAGGTTGACGCGCCGCGCCTTCCAGGAATTTACCCCCGAGGATGCCGATACCGATCGCAGCACCGATTGCCGCCAGACCCATCATCACAGCGGCAGCCATGTACAGCAGATCCATATTCAGGTTTTCCATGACAGTCTCCAGTTTGTTTCAGTTAAAACGTAGTAGTGTTGGTAAATTAATGCTCTTCGGACGCCATCGACAGATAGACAATCGTCAGAACCATGAAAATGAAGGCTTGCAGCGTAATAATCAGGATGTGGAAAATGGCCCACGGCACATTCAGAATCCACTGTGACCACCACGGCAACAGACCAGCAATCAGAATGAAAATCAGCTCACCGGCATACATGTTGCCGAACAGTCGCAGACCGAGAGAAACCGGTTTGGACAGCAGACTTACCCCTTCAAGGATTAAGTTGACAGGAATGAACGCCCAGTGATTGAACGGCTGCAGCGTCAACTCTTTTGCGAAGCCGCCGATGCCTTTCATTTTGATGCTGTAGAACAGAATAAGGATGAATACGCCCAGCGCCATCGACAGGGTGATGTTGACGTCAGCAGACGGCACCACGCGCGTTGCCGGCAGACCCAGCCAATGCTCAGCGATATACGGCAGCAGGTCGATAGGCAGTAAGTCCATCAGGTTCATAAGGAATACCCAGACGAAAATCGTCAGGGCCAGCGGCGCAATCAGCTTGCTTTTGCCATGGTACATGTCTTTGACGCTGCCATGCACAAAGCCGACTATCAGCTCAATCGCGGTCTGAAACTTGCCTGGCACGCCGCTGGTCGCTTTTTTAGCAACGCTACGGAACATCACCAGAAACAACAGACCCAGCACCACCGAGAAGAACATGGAGTCAATATTGAGCGTCCAGAAGGTGGCTGGGGGGTTCTGCGGATCCACCAGCGAGAAAGTACGCAGGTCCAACTGAAGGTTATTCAGATGGTGTCCTATGTATTCCTGCGGCGTCATATTTTCTGAAGCCATGATGCCTTTTACCCTTTGTTGTTAATTACAGCCGGCGCCAGTATCTGAACCACCAGCACCAAAACCCACGTAACGATCAGCGGCAAAAACACCGCCTTTAAAACCGCCAACGCCACCACCAGTAAAACCAGCATCGCTAACACCTTGAAGGCTTCACCGAAGGCGAAAGTCCAGGACACGCGGCCCTTAGCAGGTGTATGCGCCTGGTGACGCCAGGCAAATATCATAAACAACATATTAGGCAGTGCCACTGCCAATCCCCCACATACTGCGGAGATGCCCCAGAAGGGGTCTTTGAGGCAAAACAGCAATCCACTTGCTATTACCGCCAGAAACTGAATGAACAGAAGCTTACGAGCAACGTTTCGACTCACGAGCGACACAGACATCACGTTTTTACTCCTGCTCACTTCGAGGTATGCCGCGTGTCGTATAAAACGTTCTTTAAGACTTAGAGTCAAGCATCAAAAAGCGGTCAAATTATACGGTGCGCCCCCGTGATTTCAAACAATAAGTAGCCAAAAGGTGAATAAATGTTTAAATATTTTTCTCTGGCCCGCATTTTTAACTTTTAGCCAAAGTGTGAACGATCGTACAAAACTGCAAATAGCGCGAAAACACTGGCGATAAAGCGTGCACCAGATCACACATTAAACATATTCATGCTTACGCAATTCATTTACGTGTCAATTCATGCCTTTTCATCTTTTTGATATTTAAGCGTAAAACCAAGTACTGTTTTAAAAATACCAGCTTACACCTTAAAAACGCCCCATTGACATTTATAATAAAAATTTAACAAGCAAAAGTGATTTTTCGATTCGATTTTTAGCAGACTGATATTTACAAAGTTGATTACTCTCTGTTTTAACAAAAGAAGCGACGTTGTCATGTTGAAACGAAACCGTAAATCCAGAGTTAAATGTAACAACGCTGAAATGCGTTATACCTGTCGATTTTTAACACAAGCCGCGTCGTTTTTTTTCTATTTTTTTTGATAAAAATTAAACTTTGTTTGACTTAATAATCACCAGATGCCGCTCGCCTTCCAGTTGCGGAACGCGTAATTTTTCAACAGATTCGACGCTAAAATTGTCAGGTAGTGAGGCAATTTCATCCCCTGGCAATTGCCCTTTTAAGGCATAAAAACGCCCTTTCTCTCCCGGCAGATGGTGACACCAGCTCACCATATCATTCAACGATGCGAAAGCGCGGCTGATAACGCCATCAAACGGCGGTTCGGAGGGATAGGCTTCAACGCGGCTTTGAACCGGCGTGATGTTTTCCAGTTTCAGTTCGTGCTGGACCTGACGCAGAAAACGTACCCGCTTGCCCAGGCTGTCGAGTAAGGTGAAATGCGCGTCAGGGAGAACAATAGCCAGCGGGATGCCCGGCAGCCCCGGTCCTGTTCCTACGTCGATAAAACGCTGTCCCTGAAGATACGGCGCAACGACTATGCTGTCGAGAATATGGCGTACCAACATTTCGTTGGGATCCCGCACTGACGTCAGGTTGTATGCTTTGTTCCATTTGTGCAGCATATCAACGTAGGCGACCAGCAGCGTTTTCTGGTGATCGGTAAGAGAAATACCGGCATCAGCCAGCAGACGAGAGAGTTTGTTGAGCACGGTCATTACCTGTTAATAATCAAATGCCCGATGCGCTTTCGCTTATCGGGCCTACAAATTTGTAGGGCGGGCAAGCGAAGCGCCCCCGCCAAATTAGTGTTATCAAGCGCTACGACGCAGCATACCTTGTTTTTTCAGCCATACCAGCAGAATGGAGATTGCCGCTGGCGTAACGCCGGAGATACGCGATGCCTGGCCGATAGACGCCGGTTTATGATCGTTCAGCTTGGCGATAACTTCGTTCGACAGACCGGAAACCTGACGATAATCCAGCGTGGCAGGTAGCAACGTATTCTCGTTACGTAGTTGTTTTTCAATCTCATCCTGCTGGCGAGCGATATAGCCTTCGTATTTGACCTGGATTTCCACCTGCTCAGCGGCTTGCTCATCTTCAAGCGCAGGCGCGAATGCGGCAAGCGAAGTGAGCTGCGCGTAGGTCATTTCCGGACGACGCAACAGATCTTCGCCGCTGGCCTCACGGGAGAGAGGCGTGGTCAAATGCGCATTCACTTCATCGGCGGATTCCGCAGACGGCGTTACCCATGTCGATTTCAGCCGCTGACGTTCTCGTTCGATATTTTCCAGCTTCTCGTTGAAGCGCGCCCAGCGTTCATCATCCACCAGACCCAGCTCGCGGCCCATTTCGGTCAGACGCAGATCGGCGTTGTCCTCACGCAGCATCAGGCGATATTCGGCGCGGGAGGTAAACATACGATACGGCTCTTTGGTGCCCAGCGTACAGAGATCGTCCACCAGCACGCCGAGATAAGCCTGAGAACGCGCAGGCGCCCAGCCCTCTTTGTCGGCGGAAAGACGCGCGGCATTCAGACCAGCGAGCAAGCCCTGCGCCGCAGCCTCTTCATAGCCGGTAGTACCGTTGATTTGACCAGCAAAGAACAGGCCGTGAATAAATTTACTTTCCAGAGTCGGTTTCAGATCGCGCGGGTCGAAGAAATCGTACTCAATCGCGTAACCAGGGCGAACGATCTTCGCGTTCTCCATACCCTGCATGGAACGGACAATCTGCATCTGCACGTCAAACGGCAGGCTGGTGGAGATACCGTTAGGGTAAATCTCGTTAGAGGTCAGTCCTTCCGGCTCAAGGAAGATCTGATGCTGGTTACGATCGGCAAAACGCATCACCTTGTCTTCGATCGAAGGACAGTAGCGTGGGCCGATCCCTTCGATCACGCCAGCGTACATTGGGCTACGATCGAGGTTATTACGAATCACGTCATGGGTTTTCTCATTGGTATGCGTGATGTAACACGGCACCTGTTGCGGATGCTGAGAAGCATTCCCCATAAACGAGAAAACCGGCATCGGGTTATCGCCATGCTGTTGAGCCAACACGCTGAAATCGATAGTACGCGCATCAATACGCGGCGGTGTGCCGGTTTTCAGGCGGCTGACGCGTAGCGGAAGCTCACGCAGACGGCGAGACAGCGGGATGGATGGCGGATCGCCAGCACGACCGCCGCTGTAGTTATCCAGACCAATATGAATTTTGCCGTCCAGGAAGGTTCCGACGGTCAGCACCACCGCTTTCGCACGGAATTTGAGCCCCATTTGGGTCACAGCGCCGACAACGCGATCGTTTTCGACAATCAGATCTTCAACCGCTTGCTGGAAGATCATCAGATTCGGCTGATTCTCCAGCGCGGTACGCACCGCCTGGCGGTATAAGACTCGATCCGCCTGAGCCCGGGTAGCGCGAACGGCCGGACCTTTGCTGGCGTTTAGTATCCTAAACTGAATACCTGCCTGATCGATCGCTTTCGCCATCAGACCGCCGAGCGCATCCACCTCTTTTACCAGATGTCCCTTTCCAATACCGCCGATCGCCGGGTTGCAGCTCATCTGTCCCAACGTGTCAATATTGTGTGTCAAAAGCAGAGTCTGTTGACCCATACGCGCTGCGGCCATCGCGGCCTCAGTGCCTGCATGACCCCCGCCAATAATAATGACGTCAAAAGGATCCTGATAAAACATGGTAATTGCCTCGCATAACGCGGTGTGAAAATGGATTGAAGCCCGGGCGGTGGATTCTACTCAACTTTAGCCGATGGAGAAAGCCCCGGGATCCGGGCTATTAAAAAGAAGATCTTTTTATTTAGAGATCTGTTCTATTGTGATCTCTTATTAGGATCGCGCCAGGCTGTGGATAACTCGGATCCTGTAATAAAGATCAATGCGTTGGAAAGGATCACTAGCTGTGAATGATCGGTGATCGTGGCCCGTATAAGCTGGGATCAAAACGGGTACTTATACACAACTCAAAAAGTGAACAACGGTTATTCTTTGGATAACTACCGGTTGATCCAAGCTTTCCACCAGATTTATCCACAATGGATCGCACGATCTTTACACTTATTTGAGTAAATTAATCCAGGATCCGAGCCAAATCTCCGCTGGATCTTCCGGAATCTCATGCTCAAGGATGTTGATCTTCAGTGTTTCCCCAACCTGTTTTGCGCCAGCGCCTTTCAGTTCCGCTTCTATTTTCTCAATCGCGCCGCAAAACGTGTCGTATTCTCGACTGCCAATGCCAATTGCGCCGAAACGTACCGCGGAAAGATCGGGTTTCTGCGTCTGAAGGTCTTCATAGAAAGGGGTCAGGTTGTCCGGAATGTCTCCGGCGCCGTGCGTTGAGCTGATTATCAGCCAGATCCCGGAAGTTGACAGATCCTCTAATAACGGACCGTGCACCGTTTCGGTTGAAAAACCGGCAGCTTCCAGCTTTTCCGCCAGATGTTCCGCGACGTATTCGGCGCCGCCCAGGGTGCTGCCGCTGATAAGAGTAATGTCTGCCATTGATCGCTCGCTCAGGTAAAGAGGCTGCATTGTACTCTGTGAACGAGCTGGGATCTACCTGTGGAAAAATGTGGGGTTAAAAAAGCCGATCATGGCTTGATGGTGCGCATGATCGGGTTCTGCAAGACGATCAGTGTCTCAGTGGACTGAATTTCATCAATTGTTTGGATCTTGTTGATAAGTACGTGCTGAAGCGCGTCGATTGATTTGCACATCACTTTTATAAAGATGCTGTAGTGACCGGTGGTGTAATACGCTTCCGTCACCTCATCCAGGCTTTCCAGCCGGGCCAGTGCGGAGGGATAGTCTTTGGCGCTTTTGAGGATGATGCCAATAAAGCAGCCCACATCGTAGCCCAGTTGTTTAGGGCTGACGTCAATCCGTGCGCCCGTAATGATCCCGGCCTGCTTCATTTTCTCGACGCGAACGTGAATGGTTCCAGGGCTAACGCCAAATTGTTTGGCCAGTTCGGCGTAGGCGGTGCGGGCATTTCCCATTAAGGCGTCAAGTATGCCGCGGTCCAGATTGTCGATCTGATAATTTTCCATCGCTTTTTCTTATGCAGATTAATGATTATCTCTATTTTAGCCATTATTTTTAACGAATCAAAACCGAAGTTAGCTTTTTATCTGTTGATTATTGAATAGTGCTCTCGTTTTGTTGCTTAATCATAGGCAACAGGACGCAGGAGTAAAAAAATGAAAACCGCTTACATTGCCAAACAACGTCAAATTAGCTTCGTGAAATCACATTTCTCTCGCCAGCTGGAGGAGCGTCTGGGTCTGATTGAGGTCCAGGCGCCGATCCTGAGTCGCGTAGGAGATGGTACGCAGGATAATTTGTCCGGCTGTGAAAAAGCGGTGCAGGTAAAAGTGAAAGCGTTGCCTGACGCCCAGTTCGAAGTGGTGCATTCACTGGCGAAGTGGAAACGTCAAACCCTGGGGCAACATGACTTCAGCGCGGGCGAAGGGCTGTACACGCACATGAAAGCCCTTCGCCCCGATGAAGACCGACTCTCTCCGCTCCACTCGGTCTATGTGGATCAGTGGGACTGGGAGCGTGTCATGGGCGATGGCGAGCGCCAATTTTCCACCCTGAAAAGCACAGTAGAGGCTATATGGGCTGGAATTAAGGCGACGGAAGCAGAAGTGCATAAACAGTTTGGTCTGGCGCCGTTCCTGCCAGAGCAAATTCAGTTTGTTCACAGCCAGGAGCTGTTGTCTCGCTATCCGGATCTGGATGCGAAAGGGCGCGAACGCGCGATCGCCAAAGAACTTGGCGCCGTTTTTCTGGTGGGGATCGGCGGTAAACTGAGCGATGGCCACCGCCATGATGTACGCGCGCCGGATTATGATGACTGGAGCTCCGCATCTGAGCTGGGCTACGCCGGTCTGAACGGCGATATCCTGGTGTGGAACCCGGTGCTGGAAGATGCGTTTGAGCTTTCCTCTATGGGTATTCGCGTAGATGCCGATACGCTGATGCGCCAGCTGGCGTTGACCGGTGATGAAGATCGTCTGCAACTGGAGTGGCATCAGGCGCTGCTGCGCGGCGAAATGCCGCAGACCATCGGCGGCGGGATTGGGCAGTCGCGTCTGACGATGTTGCTGCTGCAATTGCCGCATATTGGTCAGGTACAGTGCGGCGTATGGCCCGCGCAGGTTCGCGAAAGCATTCCTGCTATTTTATAAGCCGTTAGCGCCGCCAGCGTCTCAGCAGGCGGCTTCGCATCCCGGTGTCAAAGCGCCAGATATGATCGAAAATGCGCATGATGCCGGGTTTGCCGTGCGCCGACATCGCCACCGCATGGAATCGATGCTGGTGAAGACGCTGCAACTCTCCCACTTTGCTCACCACGTCATCCGGCAAGCGCTGGGCGATAAAATCCGAAATGACCACCGCATCGGCATCAAACCATTCCCGTCCCTGCATTCTTTCAATAATGGCGCGAAAACAGCTGGCGATATCCGTGCCGCCGCGAAAACGTTGACTTAAAAAGCGGATGGCCTGCTCGATACCTTCCGGGCCGGAGAGTTCATAGCGCACAACGTCAGTGGAAAACAGCATAATAAAGCAGCGGCGGTTATCCGCCAGCGCAACGCGCATCAACGCCAGGCAGAACGCTTTTGCGCACTGCTCGTTAAATCCCCCCATCGAGCCTGAAGTATCGACGCAGACAATAAACGGTCCGCGCGGCTGCTCGTCGACATCCTGGTGTACTACCGGCCGTTCGGTCACTTTCTCACGCCACGCTTCGCCATGCAGGCGATAGGTGAGGAGCTGTTTTTCCACTAATCGGCGGTAGAATTCATATTCCAGCTCGGTGATGCCGAGCGTCGCCAGCTCTGGCGGCAACAGGCGCAGAATATCATCGCCTTGCTGAATACCGTCAACCTGCTCCGGCACCGTAGCGGGTTCGCGTACCAGTGTACGAAAGGTTTCCATCGGCGCGTCTTTTTTCGGTACCGATTTGGCTTCCCGCGAACGTCCCAGTTGTTCCGCCAGTTGCATTAGCTCCGGCTGGGCGGCGAGAAATTCGCCGTATTTTACGATCAGTTGATAATCACCACGTTTAAGCTGGCCCGCGCTCATATCCCACAGGCGGCCTGCGGCATTATCATTTTCCGCCAGCGTCGGTTCCAGTTGCCCGCTCAGCGTCATCCGTTCCTGAACGTCACTCATCAACTGCTCGCGCTCTTCTTCCAGTAGTTGCTGGTTTAACGTGGTGGCCTGCACGACCAGACTTAACCGCCAGCGTTGCAAAAAAAGCGTGTGTAGCGCAGGGGTAAAGGTACTGTTGCTCTCCGTCAACTGCTTCGCCTGCGCGGCATACGGTGAATGCAGGCGATGAAGCAACGCCAGTATTTGCGGCAGTTGCACGATGAACTGTGGGGTAGAGAGAAGTTGGCTTTGCTGATAACACATGACCTCTTCCGTGAGTTCCGGCGGAACGCGTGCGTCTTTAAGACGGCTGCGTAGCGCTTCCCGCCAGCGCGGGAGATCGGCGGTCACGGCGTTTTTTAAACGCGGAAACTTTTCAAAGAAAATGACCAGCTGTGGGGAAGCCAATAGCGCGAGGATCATCTCTTCGACCATTCCCTCTTCGCTGACGGCCAGCATGGTATTTAGCGTATCCAGCGTCAGCATTGTTGCGCCTGGCGGATCTGTTCTCCTACATCCTGCAGGCTGGCCTCAATGCGCCCTAACCAGTCGCTGTGAATAAACAGGCAATGTTGCTGCTCGCTGAAGCGGGTATGCTGCTGGCGCCAGTCGTTTTCTAACGTTTCCAGCTGCTGTTTGATCTCCGCAGGCATACTGTCTTCAGCCGCTCCCGGTAACGCCAGACGGGTACCTTGTAGACTGATGTCGCGCACCACCAGATGTTGAGCGTTATCGACTTCCATATTCAACGTTTGGGCAAAGCCGATCCCGTTCAGTTTGCCGCGGATCTCGCCGCCTTTGGTCAGCCAAAGTTCCAGCGCGCTGCGGTCAAAGGTAATATGGATCACTTCCATATCATGCAGTTTTAGCGGTTTTTGTAGCAATAACGTCAACGTTGACGCACTGGCTTCCGGCGGTAAAGTGTAATGCGGGCGGCGGCTGAACATACCGCCTTCTTTAATGACGGTGAAGGCGGTTTTATCGCTTTGCTGTTGCTGCAACTGGAGGCGGCGCTGGACAATACCGCCGAGGCGAGTCAGCATGGCCTGCTGCTGCCAGGCGTGTCCGGTCATCAATATTTCTAGTTGCTGTTGCATGAGATTCAGACTCTGCGCGTCATACCACAAGCAATCTTTTAGCAGGATAAGGTCAATCGGCGCAACCGCGTCGCGTCCGCTAAAGAAGGCGCTGGCCTGTAACAGGCGGATGGCTTTCTTCCAGCGACGGTCGGAGACATAAGGCGCATTCGGCAAATTATCCAGCTGTTGGCGCAGAGTAAATATCAGCTCAAAGACCGGATCAGGGAGTGAAATCGCGCCGATATCTTTTTGCCACTGTTGATATTCTTCGTCGCTAACCTGTAACGAGGCGGGGACCGGGTTATCACTCTCATCCTGCTGACTAATCAGCATGGAGCGGAAATTGGCTTTATCCTGAACTTTATCCAGCCACAGGCGAATCAACATTCGGTCGTACAAGGCTTCCAGGCTGCTGTCCGCTTCGGGCAGTTCGTTGGAGGCCGCCACCAGCAGCCGCATCGGAATTTTTTCCTCAAATGCGCCGTTGCGGAAATGGCGTTCGTTAATGGCGGTCAGCAATGTGTTCAGGATAGCGGGCCCGGCTTTCCAGATTTCATCCAGAAAAACGATTTCGGCTTCGGGAAGATAGCCGGTCGTTAAGCGTTCATAGCGACCTTCATCTTTCAGCGCCTGAATAGAGAGCGGGCCAAAAACCTCTTCCGGCGTGGAAAAGCGTGTCATCAGATATTCAAAAGCGCGGGCGCGCTGGAAAGCAAACTTCAGGCGGCGGGCAATCAGACTCTTGGCGATACCGGGCGGGCCCAACAAAAAGACGCTCTCACCGCTTAACGCCGCCAGTAGGCAAAGGCGTATGGCATGACTACGTTCATACAGTCCCTTCTCAAGGGCGCTGCTCAGACGGGAAATTCTTTCCGCTAATAAATGTGGGTGAGCCATAATAAAGAGGCGTCCTTTCGACAAATGGATCATGCTAATTGCGAGTATAGACGTTTCACCACCGGGGCTGTAATCGTCTGACGCGCTGTTTATTTTTCTTTGAGCCAGGTTAATCTGGCTTCATTTAGGGGTACGATTTTATGATTAATCGTGCATACTGTGCGCTTTTTTGTGGGCCAAGGGACTAAGCACACATTTCATATCTATACACTCATTCATTCAAACTACATCAAGGCGGCAAAGGAGTGAATCCCCTGGCACTGACTTAAACGTGTGACTGGGGTAAGCGAATGCAGCCGACAAGGAGGTAGGGTGAAGGGTGACGTGTATAAACGAAAGATGAGTCTATGAGCACTGATAATAAGCAATCGTTGCCTGCGATTACCCTCGCAGCTATTGGGGTTGTCTACGGTGATATTGGTACCAGCCCGCTTTATACGCTTCGTGAATGTTTGTCCGGTCAGTTTGGTTTTGGCGTTGAACGAGATGCCGTGTTTGGTTTTCTGTCGCTGATCTTCTGGCTACTCATCTTTGTGGTTTCCATCAAATATCTCACCTTCGTGATGCGCGCCGATAACGCGGGTGAAGGTGGAATTTTGACGCTGATGTCGCTTGCCGGGCGTAATACCTCGGCGCGCACCACATCCATGTTAGTTATCATGGGACTGATAGGCGGCAGCTTTTTCTATGGCGAAGTGGTCATTACGCCGGCGATTTCGGTGATGTCGGCGATTGAAGGCCTGGAGATTGTCGCGCCGCAGTTGGATACCTGGATTGTCCCGCTCTCCATTATTGTGCTGACTCTGTTGTTTATGATTCAGAAGCACGGTACGGGAATGGTAGGGAAACTCTTTGCGCCGATCATGCTGACCTGGTTTTTAATCCTGGCGGTACTTGGCCTGCGCAGTATTATCGCCAATCCCGAAGTGTTACATGCGCTGAATCCTGTCTGGGCGGTACGTTTTTTCCTTGAATATAAAACCGTATCATTTATTGCGTTGGGCGCGGTGGTGCTGTCGATTACCGGCGTAGAGGCGTTGTACGCCGATATGGGACACTTCGGTAAGTTCCCGATTCGCCTGGCGTGGTTTACCGTGGTATTGCCGTCGTTAGTACTGAACTACTTTGGTCAGGGCGCATTGCTACTTAAGCATCCGGAAGCGATTAAAAACCCCTTCTTCCTGTTGGCGCCGGACTGGGCGTTAATTCCGCTGCTGATTCTGGCCGCGCTGGCGACGGTGATCGCCTCCCAGGCGGTCATTTCCGGCGTCTTTTCGCTGACGCGTCAGGCTGTGCGCCTTGGCTATTTGTCGCCAATGCGCATTATCCATACCTCCGAGATGGAGTCCGGTCAGATCTACATCCCTTTCGTTAACTGGCTGCTTTATTTCGCGGTCGTGGTTGTTATCGTTAGCTTTGAGCACTCCAGCAACCTGGCGGCGGCCTATGGTATCGCCGTGACCGGCACGATGGTGCTGACGTCTATTCTTTCTACGACCGTGGCGCGTAAGAACTGGCACTGGAACAAATATTTTGTCGCGCTGATCCTCATCGCGTTCCTGTGCGTGGATATCCCGCTGTTCTCGGCTAACCTCGATAAATTGTTGTCCGGTGGTTGGCTGCCGCTGAGCCTGGGCCTGATCATGTTCACGATCATGACCACCTGGAAGAGCGAGCGTTTCCGTCTGTTGCGTCGTATGCATGAACACGGTAATTCGCTGGAAGCGATGATTGCTTCACTGGAGAAGTCACCGCCGGTTCGGGTGCCGGGTACTGCCGTATACATGTCGCGCGCGCTCAGTGTGATCCCTTTTGCTTTATTGCATAACCTGAAGCACAACAAAGTGTTGCATGAGCGCGTAATCTTACTGACGTTGCGTACGGAAGATGCGCCTTATGTGCATAACGTTCGCCGGGTGCAGATTGAGCAGTTGTCTCCGACATTCTGGCGCGTGGTGGCCAGCTACGGCTGGCGCGAAACGCCAAACGTTGAAGAGGTGTTCCACCGCTGCGGTCTGGAAGGCCTTAGCTGTCGGATGATGGAAACGTCGTTCTTTATGTCGCACGAGTCGTTGATTGTCGGCAAACGCCCGTGGTATTTGCGTCTGCGTGGCAAGCTGTATTTGTTGTTGCAACGCAACGCCCTGCGCGCGCCGGATCAGTTCGAGATCCCGCCTAACCGCGTGATTGAGTTAGGTACGCAGGTCGAGATTTAACCTCCCATCAACATGCCGGGGGCCGCGTTGGCTTACCCGGCCTGGCCAATCCGTAGATTCCCACAAGATAATCGCCTGATTTCCGCTAGCGAAACGTTTCGACGGCGATCACAATTCTGTTACGTCATGATGGTTTTATGAACACATCCAGGGTTACACTGCGGCCAGCGAAACGTTTCGCTAGTGGAGCAGAAAAATGAAGAAAGGCACCGTACTCAACTCTGAAATCTCGTCGGTCATTTCCCGTCTGGGGCATACTGATACTCTGGTGGTCTGTGATGCGGGTTTACCCATCCCGAATAGCACCGCGCGTATCGATATGGCACTAACCCAGGGCGTACCTTCTTTTATGCAGGTGGTGGATGTCGTGACCCGGGAAATGCAGGTTGAGGCGGCGATTCTTGCAACGGAAATCAAACAACAGAATCCGCAGCTCCACGAAACGTTGCTCACTCACCTTGAGCAACTGCAGCAACACCAGGGAAACACCATAAAAATTAGTTATACGACACACGAACAATTCAAAAAATTGACTGCAGACAGTCAGGCGGTGATTCGCAGCGGGGAGTGTTCCCCGTATGCGAACGTCATTCTTTGCGCTGGCGTCACTTTCTGAGGCCGCTATGGACGCATTACTGCAACTCAAAGGGATCGATAAAGCGTTCCCCGGCGTGAAGGCTCTCTCCGGCGCCGCGTTAAACGTTTATCCTGGCCGCGTTATGGCGCTGGTGGGGGAAAACGGCGCCGGAAAATCCACCATGATGAAAGTATTAACCGGCATCTATACGCGAGATGCGGGATCGTTGTTATGGCTGGGTAAAGAGACCACCTTTAATGGGCCTAAATCGTCTCAGGAAGCCGGGATCGGCATTATTCATCAGGAACTGAACCTGATCCCGCAGTTGACCATTGCGGAAAACATCTTCCTGGGCCGTGAGTTTGTGAATCGCTTTGGCAAAATCGACTGGAAAAAGATGTATGCCGAAGCCGACCACCTCTTAGCCAAACTCAATCTGCGTTTTAAGAGCGATAAGCTGGTGGGCGAACTCTCTATCGGCGATCAGCAAATGGTGGAAATCGCCAAAGTGCTGAGCTTCGAATCCAAAGTCATCATTATGGATGAACCGACCGATGCGCTGACCGACACTGAAACCGACTCTCTGTTCCGCGTTATCCGCGAATTAAAATCGCAGGGGCGCGGCATTGTCTATATCTCCCACCGTATGAAAGAGATCTTCGAAATTTGCGATGACGTGACGGTCTTCCGCGATGGGCAATTTATCGCCGAGCGTGAAGTGGCCACGTTGACCGAAGATTCTCTTATCGAAATGATGGTGGGACGTAAGCTGGAAGATCAGTACCCGCATCTGGATAACGCGCCGGGTGAGATTCGCCTGAAGGTCGATAATCTGTGCGGACCGGGCGTGAATGATGTCTCTTTTGTGCTGCGAAAAGGCGAGATCCTTGGCATCTCCGGCCTGATGGGCGCCGGTCGCACCGAGCTGATGAAAGTATTGTACGGCGCGATGCCGCGAACCAGCGGTTACGTGACGCTCGATGGACACGAAGTGGTGACGCGTTCTCCGCAGGACGGGCTGGCCAATGGCATCGTTTATATCTCTGAAGACCGTAAGCGCGATGGACTGGTGCTCGGCATGTCAGTTAAAGAGAATATGTCGCTGACTGCGCTGGATTATTTCAGCCGCGCTGGCGGAAGCCTGAAACACAAAGATGAGCAGCAGGCGGTGGGGGATTTTATCCGTCTGTTCAACGTCAAGACGCCGTCAATGGAACAGGCGATAGGCCTGCTTTCTGGCGGTAATCAGCAAAAAGTGGCGATTGCCCGCGGGTTGATGACGCGCCCGAAAGTGCTCATTCTCGACGAGCCGACCCGCGGCGTGGACGTCGGCGCCAAGAAAGAGATTTACCAGCTTATCAACCAGTTTAAGGCCGACGGCCTGAGCATCATTCTGGTCTCATCTGAGATGCCAGAAGTATTAGGCATGAGCGATCGCATCATCGTCATGCATGAAGGGCATCTCAGCGGTGAATTTACTCGCGAGCAGGCCACCCAGGAAGTGTTAATGGCTGCCGCAGTGGGCAAGCTTAATCGCGTGAATCAGGAGTAAAAAAGATGACAACCCAGGCTGTTTCTGGTCGCCGTTATTTCACTAAAGCGTGGCTTCTTGAGCAGAAGTCGCTCATTGCCCTGCTGGTGCTGATCGCGATTGTTTCGACGTTGAGCCCCAACTTTTTTACCGTTAATAATCTGTTCAATATTCTTCAACAGACCTCCGTCAACGCCATTATGGCGGTGGGGATGACGTTGGTGATTCTGACATCGGGGATCGATCTGTCCGTCGGTTCCCTGCTGGCGCTTACCGGTGCGGTTGCCGCTTCAATCGTCGGCGTTGAAGTGAATGCGCTGGTCGCGGTTGCCGCCGCGCTGGCGCTGGGCGCCGCGATTGGCGCTGTTACTGGCGTTATCGTCGCGAAAGGCCGCGTACAGGCGTTTATCGCTACGCTGGTGATGATGCTGCTACTGCGCGGCGTGACGATGGTTTACACCGACGGTAGCCCGGTCAACACTGGCTTTACCGATAACGCCGATCTGTTTGGCTGGTTCGGTATCGGCCGTCCGCTGGGCGTTCCTACGCCGGTCTGGATCATGGCTATCGTCTTTATCGCCGCCTGGTATATGCTGCATCACACCCGTCTGGGACGCTATATCTACGCGCTGGGCGGTAACGAAGCGGCGACGCGCCTGTCTGGCATTAGCGTGAGCAAAGTGAAAATTATCGTCTATTCACTTTGCGGCCTGACAGCGTCGCTGGCGGGCATCATTGAAGTGGCGCGCCTCTCTTCCGCGCAGCCGACGGCGGGTACCGGCTATGAGCTGGATGCTATTGCCGCCGTGGTGCTGGGCGGCACCAGCCTTGCAGGTGGTAAAGGGCGCATTGTTGGGACATTGATCGGCGCATTGATTCTCGGCTTCCTTAATAATGGTTTGAATTTGTTAGGTGTTTCCTCCTATTACCAGATGATCGTCAAAGCGGTGGTGATTTTGCTGGCGGTACTGGTAGACAACAAAAAGCAGTAACAACGACTACAGGACATCTGAAATATGAACATGAAAAAACTGGCTACCCTGGTATCTGCTGTTGCGCTGAGCGCCACCGTGAGCGCGAATGCAATGGCGAAAGACACCATTGCGCTGGTGATCTCTACCCTCAATAATCCCTTCTTCGTGTCGTTAAAAGACGGGGCGCAAAAAGAGGCGGATAAACTGGGTTATAACCTGGTGGTGCTGGACTCCCAGAACAACCCTGCCAAAGAGCTGGCGAACGTGCAGGATTTAACCGTTCGCGGGACCAAAATTCTGCTGATCAACCCGACTGACTCCGATGCGGTGGGTAACGCGGTGAAGATGGCGAACCAGGCGAAGATTCCGGTTATCACGCTTGACCGCCAGGCAACCAAAGGTGATGTCGTCAGCCATATTGCGTCTGATAACGTGCTGGGCGGTAAGATAGCTGGCGACTATATCGCGAAAAAAGCTGGCGAAGGCGCCAAAGTGATTGAGTTGCAAGGCATTGCTGGAACATCTGCGGCGCGTGAGCGTGGCGAAGGTTTCCAGCAGGCGGTAGCCGCCCACAAATTTAATGTCCTGGCCAGCCAGCCTGCCGATTTCGACCGTACTAAGGGTCTGAACGTCATGCAGAACCTGCTGACCGCGCATCCGGATGTTCAGGCTGTCTTCGCCCAGAACGATGAAATGGCGCTGGGCGCATTGCGCGCGCTGCAAACTGCCGGTAAAGCAGATGTGATGGTGGTTGGATTTGACGGTACGCCGGATGGCGAAAAGGCCGTAAAAGATGGCAAACTGGCAGCGACTATCGCTCAGTTACCGGATCAAATCGGCGCCAAAGGCGTTGAAGTGGCGGATAAGGTGCTGAAAGGCGAAAAAGTTCAGGCCAAATATCCGGTTGACCTGAAACTGGTCATCAAGCAGTAATAAACGACACGGGTCAACTATGGCCTGATGGCGACAGAAATACGCGAGCCTCCGCTGAGGTGAACGTAAAAAAAGAAAAGCAGGGCACGCGCCACCCTAACCGGTGGCGCACTTTGACGTGGAACCCCGAATATGAAAACCGCAGGTAATCTCATCGTCCTTGGCAGCATTAATGCCGATCATATCCTTAATCTTGAGTCCTTCCCTACCCCGGGTGAAACGGTAACCGGTAGCCATTATCAGGTCGCGTTTGGTGGGAAAGGCGCGAATCAGGCGGTTGCTGCGGGACGTAGCGGGGCAAATATTGCGTTTATCGCCTGCACGGGCGATGACGATATTGGCGACAGTATTCGTAAACAATTAGTCAGCGATCGTATTGATATCGCGCCAGTTAGCGTTATTAAAGGCGAGTCTACCGGGGTGGCGCTGATTTTCGTTAACGGCGAAGGCGAGAACGTCATCGGTATTCATGCCGGAGCGAATGCCGCGTTATCGCCGGCGTTGGTTGATGCGCAACGTGAACGTATCGCGCAGGCGGATGCGTTACTGATGCAGCTGGAATCGCCGCTGGAAAGCGTACTGGCGGCGGCGAAAATCGCCCATCAACATCATACTACTGTTGCGCTTAACCCGGCGCCTGCCCGTGAGCTACCGGATGAACTGCTGGCGCTGGTGGACATCATCACGCCAAATGAAACGGAAGCTGAAAAGCTGACGGGCGTGCGTGTGGAAAATGACGACGATGCCGCGAAAGCTGCGCAGGTTTTGCATGATAAAGGCATTCGAACCGTATTAATTACCTTAGGAAGCCGTGGCGTCTGGGCCAGCGTAGACGGCGAGGGCCGCCGCGTTCCTGGATTTAGCGTTGAGGCTGTCGATACCATTGCCGCCGGAGATACGTTTAACGGCGCCTTTATCACCGCGATACTGGAGGAGACGCCGTTGCCGGAAGCGATTCGCTTTGCCCATGCCGCCGCCGCGATTGCCGTAACGCGTAAAGGCGCGCAGCCGTCCGTTCCGTGGCGCGAAGAGATAGAAGCGTTTTTACATCAGCAGGGGTAACGCTTGGCTACTATGAAAGATGTTGCCCGCCTGGCGGGAGTCTCTACATCGACGGTCTCTCACGTTATTAACAAAGATCGCTTTGTGAGTGAGACGATAACCGAAAAAGTTGAAGCGGCGATTAAATCACTTAACTATGCGCCTTCTGCGCTGGCGCGAAGCCTCAAGTTAAACCAGACCCGCACGATTGGTATGCTAATTACCGCCAGTACCAACCCTTTTTATTCCGAACTGGTGCGCGGCGTTGAGCGAAGCTGTTTTGAGCGCGGTTATAGTCTGGTGTTGTGCAATACCGAAGGCGACGAGCAACGGATGAACCGCAACCTGGAGACCCTGATGCAAAAACGGGTAGACGGTTTACTGCTGCTGTGTACCGAAACGCATCAGCCTTCTCGTGAAATCATGGAGCGTTATCCGTCTATTCCTACCGTCATGATGGACTGGTCGCCGTTTGATGGCGAGGGCGGTAGCGATCTCATTCAGGATAATTCGTTGTTAGGCGGCGATCTTGCCACCCAACACCTTATCGATAAAGGATTTACCCGAATAGCCTGTATTACCGGCCCGCTGGACAAAACGCCAGCGCGTTTGCGGCTGGAAGGGTATCGGGCGGCGATGAAACGCGCAGGGCTGGCTATTCCGCAAGGCTATGAGATCACCGGCGATTTTGAATTTGGCGGCGGCTTTGACGCCATGCAGGCGTTACTCGCCCATCAACAGCGACCGCAAGCGGTTTTTACCGGAAACGATGCGATGGCTGTCGGCGCCTATCAGGCGCTATATCAGGCGGGGCTTCGTATTCCGCAGGATATGGCAGTCATTGGCTATGATGATATTGAGCTGGCGCGCTATATGACGCCGCCGCTGACGACTATCCATCAGCCGAAAGATGAATTGGGCGAGCTGGCTATTGATGTGTTGATTCATCGGATGGCGCAGCCCGCCTTGCAACAACAGCGACTTCAGCTTACTCCGATTTTGACGGTGCGTGGGTCGGTTTAGATTTATGCCGTTCTTTAATCAGATTGTTGCCGTCTTTGGCTCTTAGCAGCATAAACATCAGCGCGGACACGATAGTGATCGCCCCCATCGTGATAAAGGTATAGTGGAACTGTTCCACGGTACTGGTGCCCGCAAAACCTTCATAAATACGTAACACCGCCGCGCTGATCGCCACGCCTAAACTGATAGACAATTGCTGCGTAACCGCCAGAACGCTGTTGCCGCTGCTGGCGTTATCGTCTGTCAGATCCGCAAGAGTAATCGTATTCATTGCCGTAAATTGAGTGGACATCGCCATTCCAAGAATGAATAGCGGCAGTACGAGCATCCAGATCGGCATGGCGGGAGATTGAAACGAAAACTGGGCAATCATCAGACCGATAAATACCGTAATGCTGACCAGAGTCTTCCGGTATCCCAAACGTCGCAAAACCTGCGTTACGGTCGATTTCGCGATAATAGAACCCAAAGCTGTCGGCGCCATCATGCAGCCGGCGATCAGAGCCGGGTAGCCAAAACCAACCTGTAGCATTAACGGAATCAAAAAAGGTACGCAGCCTGTCCCCAGACGCGTGGCGAGGTTGCCGGCAATGCCAACGGAAAATGTGCGTGTCTTAAACAGCGATAGTGATATTAACGGTGTCGGATGACGGCGGGCGTGGCGGATATAGGCCAATAGTAGAACGATACTGCAAAAAATAATGGCGGATGCGATCCATGTCGCCACAATCTTTTCGCCAAACAGTTCCATTCCGCTGGAAAATAAAACCAGACTTAACCCAAAAAGAAAGAAGCCGATCATGTCAAACTTGCGACGCGGCGTGGTGAAGTTGGGCATATATTTGCGGGCATACAGAATGCCTGCAACACCAATGGGAATATTAATCAGGAAGATCCAGTGCCAGCTTGCCCAGGTCACCAGTACGCCGCCTAATACCGGCCCCAGAATCGGACCTACCAGCCCCGGCATAGTGACAAAGTTAAGAACGGGCAGCAGCTCACTACGCGGATAGGCTCGCAATAACGCCAGCCGCGCCACTGGCATCATCATCGCTCCGCCGACGCCTTGTACGACGCGAAAAATAACCAATTCAGATAGTGAACTGGAGAGCGCGCAGGCCAGCGAGCCTAACGTAAACAGACTTACGGCAACCATAAAGACGCGACGCGTACCGAAGCGGTCAGCCAGCCAGCCGCTTACCGGAATTAACATGGCTACTGTCAGGGTATAACTGATAATAGCGGACTGCATGGCGAGTGGGGAACGGTTAAGACTATGCGCAATAGCCGGTAAAGCGGTATTCAAAATGGTGGCGTCTAGCGCCTGCATAAAGAAGGCCATCGCCGCGATCCACGGCAGGCCAGCCATACTGCGCGCTTTTTTGCTGGTCATTCAATATCCTGTTAATTATCTGGTCTCTCATTGGGCGCTATTAACAACGCCTGACAGGCCTGGAAAGCGCGTTCGCCGTCGCCATCAGCGATGGCATCAACAATGGCCTGGTGCAAATCCAGCTTTACCACCTCGTTATAGGTGATTGAGGTAAAGTAAGTGTGATAAACCGAATGAAATAGCGTAGCAAAAGAGATTAGAAAGGGATTGGCGCTCATTTCGTAGATATGCTCGTGCCACGCCATATCCACTTCAATCCAGCGTTCACGCTTAAAATGCTTTTTCAGCGCGACCATCTCTTCCATTAAGGCATTAAGCCGCGCTTTCTGCTCCGGTGTGCCAAGAGTCGCCGCCAGCAGGCAGGCTTGCGGCTCCAGGCTAATACGCATCACCAGAAAATGATCCACCACCTGATGAAAATTTTCTTCCGTCATCCACCAGGTCAGCAGCTCTTGATCCAGAAAGTTCCAGTTTCCCTGCGGCATCACCCGCGTACCAATGCGCGGACGGGGTAGCACCATGCCTTTAGCCGTCAACGTTTTCACCGCTTCGCGAACTGCCGTTCGACTTACGCCGTACTGCTCGCCCAGTTCTATTTCGCCGGGAAGAATCGTACCGGGGGCGTAGTCACCCTTTAATATCCGCTGCGCCAGCTTTTCAGCCAGAACATAGGATAGATTTTTCTGTGCGGCTAATTGTTGTGCGCTTAAAGGCATGAATGTTCTTCCTTTCTCTTTCGTTTGGTTATTAGTATGCCACCTGGAAGTGTGATTGCAGTTGCAATAACGGCAATTTGCTTATTTTATGGCACGTTAAGCACGCTGTTGATGAAAAAAGAGACACTCAGAAAATTATTTTAAATTTCCTCTTGTCAGGCAGAAATAACTCCCTATAATGCGCCACCACTGACACGGAAC
>NZ_JBGDUO010000011.1:45625-78081 GCF_046552235.1 Salmonella sp. SAL00670 | reverse complement strand
GGCTGTTGCGGCTGTTGCGGCTGTTGCGGCTGTTGCGGCTGTTGCGGCTGTTGCGGCTGTTGCGGCTGTTGCGGCTGTTCAGCCTGCGCTTCTGCTGCTGTCGGCGCAACCGCTTCTGTATCCGGTTCAAACAGGCTGGACATCTGACGTCCCTCGGCTTCCCTTGCAGCCAGAACGGCGCTCAGACGGGCTTCCGCCTCCGGATTCATTTCCCGGGGAATAAACTCCGGCGCCACTTTGGGACGTTCCTGGTATTTCAGGGCCAGCTTCACTGCCGGATAGGGTCCGGGCAGCGTGACATAACAGGTCAGGTCGGGCAGTGACTGAATATCGGAGTAGCTGACCAGTGTGACACGCTCCATCTCTTTACCGGTCGACACCCCGTCACGAACGGGATCGGCACCATAGGAATACTGCTCACTGGCTTTCAGGATCTCTTTTTCACCAATCTCATGTGCGACATAGTCGGCAATTTTATAACTGGGTGAGCGGAAGAAGGCCCTTGTGTTCATCACATCCAGCAGGGTTGCCGCCGCTTTCTCACCAT
This sequence comes from Salmonella sp. SAL00670, assembly GCF_046552235.1. Classification (NCBI taxonomy): domain Bacteria; kingdom Pseudomonadati; phylum Pseudomonadota; class Gammaproteobacteria; order Enterobacterales; family Enterobacteriaceae; genus Salmonella; species Salmonella sp. SAL00670. The sequence continues at coordinate 77,534 of NZ_JBGDUO010000011.1, read as the reverse complement.
AGATATCCTCCATCTGTGTACTGGACTGAATACCAAAGACATAGCAGCCCCCGAATTTACGGGCTTCCGGGACAATTTCCACGAGGTCGGGCAGCTTGTGCAGCGTGGGCAACTCATCACAGAAGAACCACACCCGACGGTTACGGTTCTCTCCCATCGCCAGCAGGCCCCGGATGGCAATGGACAGCCACATGGAAATCACCGGCTTCAGGGAAGAATGTGTGTCAGCGTTTGAAGAAATAAACAGCCAGCCGTTTTTTTGATCCTCCCGGACGCCGCGCATCCAGTCACGGATGGTGAACGGTTCACCGTTACGCTCGATCCCCTGAAGATAGCGGACGGCTTTTACGTAGTTGGTCAGCACAGCCCGGATGGAAATGGCCGTCTTCTCGATTTTTTCTTCCACCAGGTTGGCCGCCGGGGAATCACGCAGGTAGGTTCGCAGTTTTTCAATCCTGATTGAGAGCAGAGTGTCAACCAGCTTGCTGTAGCTGCGATCGCTGTCATTACGCATCAGGTATGCCGCTTCAGCAAAAATGGTTCGTCCGGAACCCTGCCAGAACGGATCTTCCTTCGTGCCCATCGGGATCAGGGTATTCGCCGCATTATCAAAATCCGGCAGGGTGAGGCATTCCCGCCATAAATCCCATGCGGCACACCGCGCGTCACAGGGGTTGAGAATTTTATCGATGGACGGGTCGTAGTAGCTTTTGACAAACTCACAGGAACGATCGTACATCACCACCATGTCGCCGCGCTGACGGGCATAGTTAGCCAGCCGGCGTATGATTTCAGACTTACCGGTACTGACTGTCCCGTGGAGCAAAAAGTTCTGAATCTCTGAATCCTTAATGATTGGCAAATCGCCAATCAGGATATCGGACGCTTTTCCGTCTTTTTTCAGCATTCTGGCAACGTCTTTCGGATTGTCGGTAAGCTGGCGTCCTCCGGTAACATCATCCTCACTCTGCTGTTTTCCCTGACGTCCCAGAATCCATGTGGTCATAAAAAATGTAATCAGGCAGATAACCAGCGCCACACAGGCGGCCAGAACAAAGGCCGACCACAGTTGCTCCCCACACCAGACCGTGTATTTGTCCTGCAGAACCTGAGCGGCGTTCATCCGGAACGTCTGGCCGTAATACCGGATCTCATAGACAGGCTGGGATTTAATTAAATCTCGCATTCCTTCAAGCGTGGTACACCACCAGTAGATACACCCATTCACAAACGTCTGCCAGCTGAGTTTCACCCATAACACCAGGCCGACGAGTATCCAGAAGAAAATAAACAGGCAGTAAAATATAATGTTGGCGATCTGGCTGAACATGCGAATACGCATGGACGCAATCTGACCGCCCTGGGTCATATCCTTCGCATTAAAGCTCATAGATGTTATTCCAAAGAAAGATTATCAGTCCGGACGGGGAATTAATTTGAATAAATGACCAACCGTTACTTTCGTTTTTTCAGAAAATAAAGAACAGCAGCACAGACTACCAGTACAGCAAACAGCCAGGAAAACGGATTGCCGTTAGTCATGTGACAAAGAAGTTCTGATCATGGCATTCCGTATCCTTATTATTCCCGCTTCGCGGCAACACTTCACGGACGCACAAAGAATTTGCACAACCGCTCAGTGTTTTCATATTTATTTCGGAAACGCCGGAGAGAAATGAAATTTATTTTATTTCTTTCCGGGCCTGGACAACGAGCAAAGCGAGGCGTCAGTCAGGAGGCCAGTCAGACCGGCCTCCTGAAGATGATTAAAGAATATTTGCGATTGATTTGGCCAGTTGGTCTTCCAGCACGGGTTTTGCCTCTTCAAACTTCAGGTTAACCTTGTTGGCATTCGATACCACACGGGTCTGGTATTTATGCTGATTACCGGTTTCGGTGCTGGTCTGGATTTTGGCACCCGAGGTTCCCTGGCGGAGGGCGGCAACATTGTCCGTTGTCACGGTCGCTTTTGTCCGTTCTGAGATCTGTACGTCGGTGATCATGGTGTAGTTAATATCTTCCACCATCGCATCAGCGGCCATCCCCACAAGCCCGGCAGCAAGCCCTACTCCCAGCGTGGCACCTGCTGAGTTAGAGTTATACGCTGTGATACCGGCCCCGAGCGCTGCCCCGGAGAGCGCACCTTCATAACCACGGTTCAGCCATCCCTGGGACTCACGCAAATCCATCTTGTCGGCCTTCAGCACGTTGGCCTGAATCCAGTAGTATGCTTTGTCTGGTGAGGTAACCACAGTATACCCTTTTGCCTGAATATCTTTTGCAATCAGGCTCTGAAGGTCACTCATATCCTTATCGGAGGTATTTTTCACCTGCAGATACACCGTCCGTTCACTGGACGGGTCAAGCCAGATGGTCTGGCTCATCTGGGTTTTCACTTCAAGATTACGCTTTTTGATTGCTGTGCTCATCGCACCACACCCTGACAGGGCCAGAGTGGAACTGACCAGTGTAACCATCATTATTTTTTTCATTTTCATCCAATTACCTTTATTTACCAACCATAGTTTTCTTATTACCTGTCATTATTATCCTGCCAGCGAGACCCAAAAGTATTACCAGCCGAATCAACTCCTCCATGCATAGGATATCCAGTTGAGGGGTTGTAGTAAGTCGTTTGACGATACTCAACAGATTCAAAATCCAGACCCCTATCTTCATCATATTGGTCATCAAGCTGACATTTCATCCACTCTTTTATGCTTATACAACCACTTACTCGTCTTAATTCATATAATGTTCCACCGATAAAAATCATTAAACTTAATAATGGCGAGAGTAATGAGCATACGGGCATAATTACATACCAAATTCCTTTACTAAACTTGAACTCATCAGATATGTTATTTTTTTTACGAATTTGAATAAATAACCAGATAAACAGCCCCTGCCACAGCAGGACAAATAACAGGATAATCCCTGTTTCAGCGACTCCCCACTCAGCTAGATAACAGGCAATAAACTGTACCACTGTCACCAGAACAATCTGAGCTAAATTTTTCATTCCCACCTCCCGGATATCGCCTTACTGTTTGTGCTTATCCTGATACTCTTTTGCCCTCTTCATCAGTTCTTCAGGACTGTCCGCGCCAGGCATCCTTTCCTGTGCAGCCTTTTCTTCATTATATTTATTATTCTGAGATAGTGCTTCTGTTTTATACTGTTTTTGCAGGCCAGAATACTGCTGGTCAATAGTCTTTTCCTCACCTTGGATATTTCCATAAGTATCGTTTATATCGGAATGATAGTCTGTGACCATATTATCAACCTGGTTTTTTACATCATTACTGATATTACTGTCCCGCGTCCGTTGTTCCACCGTTGCCTGATGGGCCTGATGATCGGCTACCACATCCTGTTTATCACCACCACCGGATACTGTGCTCATACCACTGCCAATATCACCGCGGGCTTCGCCCCAGGCATTATCCACACCAGGCTGTACCTGCTCCTGAACAAAGGCCCAGGCCATTGCCCGACGTCGTTCTGCCACCTCCGGCGAGCTGGTATTTGTCAGAATATTTTCTGCATCCTGTGGCGCATGCTTTTGCACAAAATTCACAAACTGCTGTGACAAATCTTCGCTCATCTGCCCACTCATGCTTTCTGTACGGGACGCCATCTCAGCATACTCATGGCTGCGGGTCAGGTTCGTGGTGTACTGGTCATAACTCTGTTTCGCTGAGTTCAGGGCGGCAGACAAATGATCCACACGAGAATCAGCATTATTGTCCGTATGGCTTCCGGACTCACTGACCTTACGGCTCGTGAAGTAATCGCTGGCCTCCTTAAAATCCTGCGTGGCTTTGGCATCAACACCATGACGAACATCCTGGCTGGATCGTGAACTACTGCTGGCCTGATGCGTATCATCATCGCTCCAATCAATACCAGCACGACCACCGGCTTTAACACCAGCTCCACCACCGACCCCCAATATCTTGGGCCTTATGCCCCACTCTGCACTTGCATCACCATAAATACCCCCAGATGTTCGCGTACTTCTCGCTGCAAGTTCCTGAGTGGCCTGCTCATTACTGATATTATGTGCCTTCGCATAGCTTTCCACTGCGCTGCGCATCCGGCTGGCCATTATGGAATCCTGCGCGCTCATGGTGCTGTCAGCACCACTGGTCACTGAGTCGCTGCTGCCCCGGTTCGTCCCGAACTGGCTGAGCGTATTCCAGGCGCTGGCGATACTGCTGCTGAAACCATGCAGGGCGCTTTCTGCCTGCGTGCTGGCTTCCCGCGCCATCTCCTGCTGTGCCGCCGCTATCTGCCGGGTCGCGTTGATATTCACCGGCAGTCTGGACTGCGCACCGCTGGCATCCATGACCATATTGCCGTCCCGGGTCTGCGTGGCGGTCGCCCCACTACCGGTCTGGTAAGTCATCTGGCCAAATGACGTGGTACTGTTGGTACTCCAGCTGAAGCCGTTGACGTTCTCCGTCTGCATGTTGCCGTAGGAATAATTGCCGTCCACCACGCCGGCAGCCGCACTGGCCGTCGGGCTGATAGACGAAGACGCAAAGTGGCTGTAAACGCTGGAAAATCCAGCGCCCAGACCTTTTACCATCATCCACGACAGCGGGGGAATCATGGCAGAGAGATAACCTGCGGTTGATGCCAGATCGGAATATTTCAGCTGTATCTGAGAGAGTTCTGACAGCACCACCGGGGCACCATTCTGTTTCGCATAGAACACCATGGCGCTGTTCAGAATGGCATACAGCAACGGCCATGTCTGCAGCCACATCAGGGCAAATACATACCCTTTCAGCACTGACAGCGTCAGTTTATTAAAGACAGCGGCCAGAACCAGTAACGGGAAAATCCCGATGGCTATCCCCAGCAGAATAGTCTGTACCATCGGCAGGTTTCGCATTGTCACATAACCAATGGAGACATGTGACAAACGTTGTTTTTCCATCGAGGATGTGGTGGCCAGATTCACCAGACTGGCGGTATCACCGTTACGGGCTGCATTACTGGTGATCCCTTCTTTCAGAGCGTTCATTGTTACATTCTTACGCATGATCTGGCTGGCTGACTGGCTGGAGCCGTAGAAATAACTGTAACTGTCACTTACCAGTTCCCTGAATAACAGGTCAGGGTCCGGCCTGCCCCCAAATATCTGCTGCACATAATAATGCCAGGTCTTGCCTCCTGTCTTTGTATCGAGATTCAGCTTGTCTTTCAGCGTGACCGACGCATCCTTGCAGGTGACAAAATGATTGTTTTTGTCATAAACCCCCCGCAACGGACTTGGGCGGGAAAAAATCAGCGTATAGGGGTCATCGGATTCCATCAGTTCTTCCAGGGAATATTTGTGATTGAGGTAAATATCCCCCAGCACACAGTTCTGGACGTAGTCCTGAAACAGGTTAATGATTTCCGGATTCCGGGACAGGAAATCGGTGCTTTTCACAATCAGATTCGCCCCGAACAGCATACCTGTCTTGCTGTAGGTGACGCTGTCCGGCTGGGCAAAAATCATCTCATAGCTGGCCACCATCGCATGCCCGATCCGGGTCGTCAGCGAAAGGGGGAGTGCCAGTCCGACCGGCACATTATCCACCCGGTAAACCCTCACCAGGTCGCTGTTATCAATTATCTGTACTGATGTCCGTATGGTCACCAGAAGTGATATCAGCACAAACACCGCCACCCAGCCCAGCAGATCCATCACGTTATGTCGCTGTACCCACATAACGGACACCGCGAGAACGGACAGGGTCAGCGCAATTTTCTCAATGGAGTCCCACGTCCGGGTGCTCATGAAGGCCGCAATGGCGTTCAGGTTATTACTCAGCCATTCTCCGCCGGCAATGACATAGACTTCGTTCACTGCGCACCTCCGCCAAAATGATAGTTGTTCTGGTAACGGCTGAGCATGCGGGCTGACAGCTGCTGGCGCATGTAGCTCATCTGACGGTCGACAACCAGCAGCGCATCCTGCTGCACCTGGACCTGCGCCTGGAAGGACGCTATCTGCCGGGTCGCGTCATTCATGTTGTCGGTGATATGTTCGATAACCGCCTCGTCATAATTCCCTGTGGCCACCATCGCCCGGGCCTGCTGGATCAGCTCCTGGATATACTGCAGCAGGATGTCGTACCCGATATAATCCGTCAGCTGATAAATCATGCTGGTTGACACGCCGAGCATCTGCGGGTCAACCAGGTATTTGAAAACCGGGATGGTGGTGCTGGAGATAAACCCTTTTTCCTTATTATCCAGGGGAGTGTCGCTGACCGCCTTGTTCTGAATACTGGTCAGCAGCTTCGTAATCTGTGATTTGAGCGCATTGTCGCGACTGATGGTCACCGGCGTGTCGGCCACCACCTTCAGGCATTTATCCGAATCATTGCAGTGGTATATCTTCGCCGTTCCGCCTTCCATTAATGCCCGGATAATAGCCCGGTCGGTGGTTCTGGCAGGCAGGGGCGTGATTTCGCCGTTGGGTCCAAAAACCAGTGAACCGGTCAGCGTCATCACGAACTCTTTCAGCTCCTTGTTGCCGTCAAACATCCTGTTTTTGGACAAAGCATTCCACATGATGTTGATATTTTTGGTCACCCGCTCCTTATCCTTGTCACTGGCTTTATCCCTGACGCTGTCGGATTGCCCGCCCACAGTACATCCCTGCCGGGACGCCGCCCAGTCGGCAAAAATATTGCTCTCACCGGCAATGTCCTGGCAGACCTTCTGCTGGGAGACCTGTGTTTTTGGGAAAAGCCCCCCGACAATCCCCTGCGCCGCCTGGCAGGAGCTGAGGTTCATACTGTTAATGTCGGAGGCCATTTTCTGCAGAAAATCCTTTGCCGTTTTGATTTCCGGCACCGTCGTCTGCAGCGCAAGGTCAAAAAAGTACCCTGCGGCGTTACTCATAATCTGCTTCACAAAACGCTGCAGCTGCTCGCCGTTAATGAAACTGAATGAGCCGAGATAGGCATCGATGCCCCCGCAACCGGCATTGATATCCGGCAGGGTCATGGAGACCAGCTGGACATTTTTTACCTGTGTCCGGGCATATAAAGAGCCGCCGGAGGCATATCCTGCCGCCTGTCCCTGCCAAACGGAGGGCTGTGTGGTATTGGAAGCAAAGCCCAGCTTATTGAAGAACTGGTTCATGTCGCTGTTCACATCGGCAGAGACGGCGGGTGCGACGGTCATCAGCGCCGTACATAATATGAAAAGCGGTTTAATTCTCGTTTTACCCTGCATGTTTTTCTCCGTACATCTGCAGAACGGTATCCATCCGGGCCATAAAACCGGCGGCGTCGGTGGCCCCCTGCAAAAGAGGTAATGCTTCAAGTGTGTTCACGTTAACCAGAAATGTTGTCGGGGTGGCGACGGGAATATTGGGGAAGAAGGTCTGCATCACTTCCGGCGGTGCCGGCAGCGCCTCCGGAAACGCGGCATCCCCCTGTCCGTCCAGGGTATAAGGGAATACCGAAAATCCATACTGCTGTGCCACCTGCTTCAGTACCGGGTCAAACTGGTGGCACCAGGGGCAGCTTCTTTGCATGAACAACACCACTTTCCAGTCGGCGAGGTTAACCGTTTTACCGTTGCTGAGACGAAACCAGCGGGGCGCCGGCGTTACCTTCTGCACGCCCTGCGTATCTGCTGGCTGCTTTTGCCCGGACGGTGCGGCCATCCCGTGCGGGTTATACAGCCGTTCAATCTCTTCCCGCGTGGAGGCATTAACCCCCGTCCCCATCAGAAGCAACAGGAACAGCAAAGCCTTATTGAGAGACATGTGATTTATCCCCCTTTTCTTCTTTTTCAGCAGCCAGAATGGCAGCCTGACGGGCTTCCAGTAACGCACGCTCTTCCCGGCTGACGCGGGCTATCCAGGCATCCAGCACCCGGTAAGCGCCGGACAACACCAGAATGATGGCAATCAGTTCCGCCAGAAAAAAAGCCATCCAGGGTTTGCGGTAAACCAGCCGCCCGACAATGTGAAACCAGACGCCCAGGGAGAAAACCCATACTCCAGTAATATCCGGTAAAGGAAGCGATAATTTATATTTACGCACAGTGGAGTCACTCCATTGTTATTTAATATATGCGATGCCTGATTTATTATCAGAGAACAGAATATTCATCAGCTAAAAAACGCCGCCATGAATAAACTATTTAACAGTGGGGGCTATTTATCTGAATTAAAAATAAAGGGCATAAAGACAGCCGCTTCATCTGCATTATTTACCTGCGAACGAGTGACAGTAATACCATCCCCTGATATTACTTTAGAAATTCGGCTTAAAATCTTCTGACACATTCAGGAACTGTTTTGCCAGGTCGTCCTGCGTAATAAACCCGTATGACAACGGACGGACACTGCCCTGTTTCGGGTCTACCAGCATCATGGCCGGGAAATATTTCACACCAAGACGCTGCGCCTGCCCCTGGTCAGGACGCGTATCCGGCAGCATCGGGTTAATCACCCCGTCCACGGTCACCGGGATAACGCTCAGACCGTAAGTGGCGCGAAAGCCATTAATCACCTGCGCCAGCTGGCCGTCAATGGGGTCCTGCCCGCGGTAAAAGAACATGATACCGTAGTGTTCAGCCAGCTTTGATATGGCCTGCCGTTGCTGAGACTGGTCTGCGGCCAGCTGGTTACGTACCGTGCCGTTGTAGTGGCTGTACTGCAGGTTATAGTCCAGTTCAGGATGCGCCAGCATGGCTTTTTTGGCGCTCATGCTGAAAAGCCCCGCCTGCTGCGTCCAGTAATTCTGCAGCCGGAAATATTTCACAAAATTATCCACACCGGGATACAGAATGGCTTCATAAAGCGCCCGCTTTGTTGCGGTCTGCAGCGCAGATAATTTCTGCATAATGTCAGGCTCCTGACGAACCTGAGCGGATTTATCCGTCGTTTTTGGGTCAGGTAATTTTACCGGGTCGTTATACCACTGCCATCCGGCATCTTTTCCGTATGCCGTCAGGGAGCCACAGAGTAACGCTGCCACCCATACGGCCTGTATTTTTCGCATCATACCCCCCTTCAACTGGATTCATTATCATGCTGCAGTAGTTTCGTCAGTACATTCACGAAACAGAACAGCAGCGTGAACATCAGACCGTAAGCGGCAATAATGAGCACCGCCAGCATGATATCGTCCGCTGTGGTTGTGCTTACCGCATCCCATGACCAGTACACCGCCGGGGATATCACAATAAGCGTCACCACCACCCGAACCAGAAAAGACATTATCTTCATCTGACTGTCCTTATTTTCCGGCCTGCCTGAGTTGGTCTGCAATTTGTTCTTTCACCTTCTCCGTCAGCGCGCCACTGTCCGGGATTTTCTGGTTATTCATCAGGTCTTCGTAGAAGTTCGTGAAGTCCAGCTGGTCGAATTTAATCTGCTGCAGTTCGTCCACGGTGATACCCCGGCAGTCAGGATGTTTTGAACTGCCGAAGCTGATATGCAGTTGGCCGTTGCGCCCCTGCTGCTGGACTATCTGCGCCAGCTTCGAATCAAACTGGCAGTAGCTGCGTTTCTTCTCCAGACAGACACCCAGTACCTTTTTCGAACAGAATTCCCCGACACTGACCGTCAGTTTGTTCGTTTTTGCTTTGGCCAGAGCTTTTTCGTCACTACTGCATTTAGCCAGACCGATATCCTGCCCCCAGCCACTGTCCTTACAGCAGTTGCTGTACCCGGCTGCGGCCTTCTTACAGAATTTCGCCTGTCCGGTGAATGCACGGACGTCAATACCGTTCAGGGCCGCGACATCTTTACCTGCCGCCGCCAGCGCCGCCAGTTGCGATACCGCCTCGCCAAAATCATTGCTCTTTCCGCTCTGCGCCTTATCGCATTCCCCATCGAGGCAGAACACATCCCCGCCACAAATCATGACCTTTCCTGACGTTTTCGACTCACAGGAGTACGTGGCGTACTCATGCAGGCAGGTGCCCTCACCGGAATAAAACGCGCACTGCCGGGTGGCAAGAGTACAGGCCGGATTGTCCACATACGCCTGGCAGGTGCCGTTGTCCGCAGACTGGGTGACATATTTATCGCGGTATGCCCAGCAGGCCTCCGTCAGGCTCCAGGGTTTTCCTTCCATCACCCCGGTTTTCGTACCACCTGGCTTTGAGCATTCTGTGCCTTTCAGCACGCCATCCGCTTTATTAAACGGGCAGCTTTCCACCCACTCCACCCGGGGTATCCACTCCCGGTCCTTTACCTGCATCACCAGTGTCAGCGTGAACGTCGTCCTCCCGCTGGTCAGTTCGTTAAAAATGCGGTCATCCAGCGTCCCGGTACAGCTACCGTTCCCGCTGCAGCTTGTCCCGCTCAGAATCTGGCCCTTACTCAGCATCATTCCCGTCGCGCCACCCAGTGTAATGGTACTGCCCCACGTCATGTTGAAGATGGTATTCATAAAGCCGGCACGGGAATTCCACAGATAATTCTGTGTGATCACATTCAGGCTGGCGCTGCTTATCGTACCCGCTTCCGGCACGGTTACGCTGAAAACGATCTGCTTACCGGAACGGCTGAAACTAAAGGCGGTGAGGGTATAGGTTCTGACCTCTGTTGTCTCTCTCCAGTCGCCGGTGATGGTGGCCGTCCGGGTACAGTATTCCTCCACAGTGGTGTCGCGTTCACAGGTATAATTCGTGAATTCGCTGCGGTTAATCTCCTGCGCGCTGCACTGCTGCCCGGTATTTCCCACAATACTGTCGGCACGGTTCACCACATCCCTTCCTTTTTCAATAAACGGCGCATCCGGTGACAGAATATCTTTGGGCTTGTTCATGAACGATTCTGTAATGGTTTTACCGGTTTCGCCTGTGGCCCACTGCGTCGTGCCGTCATTCTTCAGCCCACTGTCACCGCCGGCGGTCACGCCACCGTAATATTTCGTTTCATCCGGATTCGCGTTATAGCCGGGTATACTCTCCTGCGGATTAAAATTCCGGATACTGCCGGTGCCCTGGCCTTTGATCTGATGGGCAAAATCTGAACCCGCACGATAATCACTGTTACTGTCAGCCTGTGCCTGGCCGGCTGCCAGAAGCAGAAACAGAGGTAACATACGTTTCATTTATTCTCCCCCTCGTATTGCTCAAACCAGAAAACAACCGGTTTATTCACCACACTAATCAGCCCAAAACGCTCTGCTGTCCGGAAGTTAACGCTGCTCCGGCGCCCCCGCACAACCTGCAGGGAGACCTGTTTTCTGAACATCTCCAGCGAATATGTCGTTTTCAGCAAATTGCACGGCGCACAGGACGGGAAGATGTTTTCCGGACAGTCGGCCTCCGGCCTGAAAACGTCACCGGTGGATTTCAGTCTGAAAATGCCTTTCTCTGCCGCCTTCATGCACCGCTCTGATTTGCGGAGCACTGCCTGAACGTGGTCGGCATGCCATCCTTTCTCCGGCAGTTCACAGCCGCAGTAAGCACAGCGGCCGCCGAATTTCATACGCAATCTTTCCCGCTGTTTTCTGGTCAGCGCCATAACATCTCCTTCCTGCTGTTTATTCCGCAGGGAATGTCATTGCGGTTTATCTCCGGCACCATCAAGTAATCCGGCAGCCACCTGCCTGCAGTCCCCGGCGGTGACCACTTTCTCCAGCGCCTGCTTCACCCGCAGATTGCCCCGGATAACGTCATATCCCTGTCGGCAGTACACCACCAGAGTCGGTACGCTGCGGATGTCATATTTCGTGAACAGCGTCGGGTCAATCTGCACACCATCTGTTGCCCCATCCTTTACCAGGGACAGAACGGCATCTGCCGTGGCTTTCAGGTCGTTATCCCGCATTCCCCGCAGCGTGGCCGGAATACCGTAGCGACGGGTTTCGCCCAGCATGCGCTTCAGCCCCTCTTCCGAAATGGAAAACGAGATAAAGTACACCGCGCCCTGCTCCGGTTTATCCGCCTGAGAAGTCTGCTGCTTTCGGGCAAGGTCATCCAGGAAATGCCGGTCTGACTGCACCAGAGGATTCGCCTGAATCTGCCGGTCTGCCCACGCTTTCAGTTCAGCATCAGGCCGGTCGCGCAACTGCCGGCTCAGTTCCTCCTGCTGCTTCAGGAACTGGCGGTTTTCAGGGGTATTAGCGACTCCGCCGGCTGATACCGTCCCGCTTATGACCATAATCAGTCCGGCCAGGTATTTTATTTTCCTATGCATCGCTTTCCCCGGTACATAAATAAAAGAGAAGAAGACGCGAGGGACAGCATAAATGTCACTTCCAGGTAAAGTCTGATGAGCGATATTTTTCCGGTCGTGTCTGTTTCCATCCACGAATTAACAACATCAGAGATGATGCGTTCCGGAAGAAAATAAAAAGCCATCAGCGCAAACATCACCAGCGCAAACGGAAACAGTTTTACACTCTCATTCAGGACCTGCACGACAGCAACCGCCCCCCACCTGATAACGGACAGATAATGCTGTCTCTTATAAATAATTCGCATAAACACCCTCTCTTCGGTATCGGTTTACAGAAATACACAGTTGCGCTTACGCCACATCAGATAGCCAAAGTTCTTCTTCGTGTTGGGTGGATTTTTCCCGGTTTCCCAGCGCATCACACTGCGCCCGAACGGGTGGCACTGCCCGCTGTCCGGATACATGTTCACCATCTGATAACGCCAGCGCTCTTTAGGGAGAATGGGCGACGGATATTCAAAGCAGACGGCGGTATTCTGCCCGATGGTCTCCATAATTTGCCCCTGCCGGTGCAGTTTGAAGGCCATCCGCTCACTGACCAGCAGGGAGGACTGCAGCGGACTGGATTCGTTACTCACCCAGCCGTTAAACGGATACATGGAGCCCTGAGAGCCTGCACACCAGAACAGGACATCCAGCGGTTTATTGAAGGCGCTGGCAATGGCATCTGCCGCGCAGGCCCCCTGGGCTATGGGATTGGCAAAAATTACCGCTTCCGGATTGAGAATGCTGGTCAGGCTGCTGTCCGTCCACGTGGGGTCGATTTCGGAGAGGTACGCAATGTCCAGGTCACCGCCCTCCAGACACCCCATCGACGTGATGATATTCAGCCAGTACGTGAGCGGGTATTTGTACCAGTGAACGTGGTAGAACGCCCCGTTCACCTGTTTATCCTCCTTCTTCGCCGTACCCTGTGCCGTTTTCCCGAAGGCCGGCAGGCTGAACCCCAGATTCACCATGCAGCCCGGAGAGCGGGTGACGTCCGTCAGCGCCATTGGCTCCCAGTAGCCAATCGCCAGTCCGGGACGCTTAAAAATGGGCGGCGGCGCCGGACAGAACTGGAGCGGCATTGAGGGATTGGCCGTATCCGGCAGCTTTCCCTGACTCACTTTTGTACTGCCCAGCGACAGCGGAAAGATGCAGCTCCAGCAGATATCCGTGATCGGGTTTACAAAACGACTTTCACAGGCCGCATCAGCCGATACCGTGGGGACATGACCGGCCAGCAGAATCAGTACACACAGCCACAGATACCGTTTCATTTTCTGCCGTCCTCCGCCGGAATAAATTCCACTTTCAGGAAACGCCCGTCTTTTGCGGCCGTCACCCTGGCCGGCACCTGGTCGATCCCGAGGCGCTGACACAGCACCCCGTTCTGGTCAAAGTAAATCCGGCTGTCCAGCGCCTTCTCCATCTCAGGGATACTGCCCTGCACCAGAATAATTTTGCTCTCCAGCGTCGGCGGCGTCTGGCGTTTCATCCACGACACCTGTTCCGGATCATCGCCGTTAATGAAATACAGCGTCTGGTTAAAGGGCACATACTGCAGCGGATTCATCACCTCCCCCTGACGGGCAAACACCCGTCCTTCGTTATCCCGGATATCGGCCGCCAGTCTGACCGACGGATCAAACAGCCGGCTGCGGTATTTCTCCGCGCGCCCGATACCCGGCACCGCAGGCGGTCGCAGGCTGTTGTGGATCACCCGCTCCTTAAAGGCCTCCATCCGGCGGCCCATCTCACCGGACTGCTGCAGGGCTTCCAGCCGGTGCATAATCACCGCCAGCATGTCCGGCTCCTGCACCGGCCACAGATCGCCCCAGGTGCCCAGGTCTGCGGCCGCCACGCTCTGCCCCCATATCAGCAGGGCTGTCAGCCCCCGCCATTTCACGGCTCTGCCCTCATACGCCGGGCAATATCCTGCTGGATCTCCCGGGTGATATCCGGCGCGCCCTGTACCACCGCCGGTGAAACCAGAATGACGGCATGGTGCTCCCGCTGCCACGCCTGCAGGCTGGCCTCCAGGGCCGCATTAAAGCGCCCGGACAACGCTTTCGACTGCGCTTCCGTCAGTTTTTTCTGGCCGGCGCTGTCAAAAAACGCATCCACGGTCTGTTTCATGTTGAATGCCACCGTCACCGGCGTGTTCAGCCGGACTATCCCGTAACTGATGGCGGCGTTAAGTACCACCATCCCCAGGCATCCCGGTATCATCCACAGCCCGTCACGCTTACGCGCTCCCGTGCCGTCAGTCTGTTTCTGCTTTGTACTCATAAGTTCCCCTGAATGTCTCATGCTCCTGCAGCCAGGCCTCCAGCGAGGCCATCTCCGGTCCTGACTTTTTCCACGCCAGCTGCCAGACCGCCTCGTGAATACTCAGCCCCTCTTTCCGCTTCTGCTGTACAAACTCAAAATCAGGACCGTCCGAGCTGTACATGGCGCGGCTGAGCGGGTCGACAAACAGACGGTGCCAGGAGGAATGGTTTTCCACCTGCAGCAGGAACGAGCTGAACCACTGGTCTTTCGCGGCGCCAAATTTCTCAATCATCTCCCGGTGTAGCTGCGGGAACTGATCCGGATACAGCTGGTTGTATTTCGCGAATTCTTTGGCGCTCTGTTTGAGGATAATTTTGTAGGAAGAGTTACCCCATGCCGCGCGGGCGGCGCTGGACGCCTTGTCGGAGTCAAAGTCGACGATATTCTGCGTGATGGTGATATACGCGCCGGTGTGACGGCGGGCAGTACGGTAGCCTTTTTCGATGAAGTCCCCGACCTTGCGGTTTTTGAAGTCCAGCAGACGCCAGCCTTCGTCGATCACGTTCAGCTTTTTGAGGTTACGCGGCGTGCGGTACATCCGGTTTTCGATGTAGATAATCAGGGAAAACATCACCGCAACCAGCAGGGACGGGCGGTCTTCCAGGCCACCCAGCTCCAGCACCACCATCCTGGCATCATCGCGCAGGGAGGGTTCATCGGAGTTGAAGTATCTGCCGTAAGTGCCTGCTGCCGTGTACTGGTTCAGCAGGACAATCATTTCATCCAGGCGGCTGCGGATACCGGGTGACTCCGCATACTGTTCGCTCGTGCGGGCGTTTTCCAGAAAATCCACCACGTCATCAATACGCGCCCGGTTCTTTTTTGTCAGCCAGGCTGCCCTGACCGCCTGCAGCAACAGGCCCTCATGGACTTCGTCAAGGTTGCCGTTGGGGCTGGCCATCACCGACAACTGGTCGCGGATACGTTCGGCCGACTGGTCAATATTGGTGATATTGGCGAAGGGGTTAAAACGCAGGGTCTCCCCGTCCAGGTACACCCCGCCCATATTTTCGCACAGGGACTTGTACCCGTCCCCCATGTCAAACACCACTGCAAAGCCGCCGGAATCCAGCACGCTGCGGATAAGCGGCTGTATCAGCCCGGTCTTGCCCGCCCCGGAAGTTCCGCAGACCGCCATGTTGTAGTTGGTGTTGTTCATTCCCCGGAAGAAAATATCAATAAAGGCCAGCTGGTTACGGTAGGTCGGAGCCAGCAGCCCGGCGGGCGTCAGCGGGTTATCCGCCACCAGGGGCATCAGGTTGGCCACATTGAAGCTCTCCGCCCGCTGCACCACACCGGCTTCCTTCAGCTGCTTAAACAGTCCCTTCCCGGCCATAAAGGGCAGGCAGGCCAGAAAATTACGCATGTGGTTAAAGCGCGGCGAAATCAGCTCAAAACCGTTTTTACGGAAACTGTTCAGGATATCCTGCTCCGTTTCCAGCGCCGTTTCCTTGTTGTCGCGGCAGAACGCCGTGATATTGAAAAAGTAGGACACCACCGAGGACTGGTTCGACGCCAGGCGCTGGCGCAGGTCTCCCCACTCCTTCGCTTCCTTCTCCACGGACGGGAACCATTTGGCGTAGGAGGTCTTCGACTTCTTCTCCAGATCCATGTACTTCAGGTTCGCTTCGCTGTGGGTCTTCACCTGGTCTTCCACCACCAGGGTCAGCGTCAGAATGAACGGACAGGAGATGGACAGCTCCGGGTTCAGCAGATTGCTGTAATTATCCGCCGAGTTCCACAGGAAGGCGATTTCCGGGTTACGGGCCAGATGAAAACTCATGATGCGCGCGGTGCTGTTTTTCCCGTTATCGCGCAGTCCCAGCGTCAGGTAATCCTGCCTGACCTTCAGGTCAAAGGAGTCGTCCACGCACTGGTAATTCAGGTCGGAATACGGGTCCAGCCGGCGCCGGGTCGGATGGAGGGATTCCGGATTGTGATTAATCATCTCCCCGACAATATTAATAAATGCCTTCGCATCAACGGTCTGTGTGCTGATGTATGCCCCCTGCAGGGAAGCCCGGATAATCTTCACCAGGTTTTCCATCTCCAGGATATCGGCCCGGCTTTTTTTTCTGGAGGGCGCGCAGTATGAGATGAACACCCGGTAATGGCGCAGGGTCAGGGGCAGGTTCATTCCTTCCGGTAACGGAAAGTGAGTCTCTGCGGCTTTCATGTAGTAGGCGCGGGTGATGGCGTTGAACCGCTCCGCCTGCTCACCGGACCAGGAGAACTCCCTCAGCCCGTACTCAATACGCTCCCCGACCAGCTGGCTGGACATCAGGTGGACACACAGGGGTATCCCGCGCGGCAGTTTGGTACGCAGCAGATGGTCAAGGGAGAGCGCAATGGTCTCGTTAGCGCCGTTGACAGGCGTGGCTTCCAGCATAAAGCCCATCGTGGCGTCATTCATGAACAGGCCGGACTCCTGGTTATAGTCCCGGTACGGCAGCAGACGGCTGAACTGCGGGAAGCTCATCTCGCCGAGGATCTGATTGGCCTGTGCCGATTCATCCGGCAGCTTCAGCGCGGTCAGCAGCGAGTTGGCCGCCTGAGTGACAGTATCAAGCAGGTTCTTCACACGAACACCTTAACCTTAAGAAAAACAGAATGTTGAAACGGGAAGCGCGAACAGACAGAACAGGAAGACTGCTCCCTGCCACTGCAGAAGAAACAGTCCGTTCCACTGCCACTGATAAAACAACCAGACGGAAGGAGCCAGCAGAGCAAAAACATGAAGACCTGCAGCGCCCCCGGTCATGATGGCCGTTGCCTCCCGGCGCACCACGGAGTTCAGGAGAAAAAGCCGCAACACGGTCACCACAACAGAGCCTGTTACCAGCAGCGCCTGTAATCTCATCCACTTCCAGGATTCAGCAGAAAGCGGATGCTCATGCAGGAAATATTCATTCACAAAGGAAAGACTCCAGTACACCAGGAGAAAACCGGCCACGCCGTAACGCTGCAGATAAACCTTCATTCTGATTTATCCCCGCCGACAAACTTCCGGATGGCATCCTGTTCACGCTGACGGGTTGCAAGCTCCTCCACTTCATTACTGCTCTCCCACCAGAGACGCAGGATGTCGTCTTCATCCCGTCCAGTCAGCGTTTTCCCGGACAGCAGGCGGCGGAGCAGCTCCCGGCGAACGTCTGCGGTATCTTCCACCCGGCGCAACAGCCACAGCAGTGTCTGACGACTGAGCGCGATATACCTGTCCAGGCAGAAGAACATAAAAACCAGATAAATCAGACAAACGCATATCACGACACACAGCGTGTATTTCAGGAGCAGGGAGGTACTGAATAACGCAGTAATCACACTCAGTACGGCGGTAATTATTGAGAGGAAGCCCAGGTTTTTAAATACCCGAACCTGTCGTCGGTATATCCGGTCATGTTTATCAATAATGGATTCCATTTTTTCAGCGTCTGATTTATGCATAATGCCTGCCCTGTTTTTCCAGAAAAGACTGGCATTCGACACACAACGTCACGCCAGGAAATATTTTTCGCCGCGCCTCCGGAATGGGATTACCGCATGCTTCACACCGGTAAACCGGAATACCTTTACGGTTTACTTTCTGCCGTATCCGGTTTATTCCCGTCACGGTCAGTTGTTCTGTCACTGAATATGCCTCATCGGCTTCATCGATCATGGAATATGTCTCCTGACACGTTCTGACACGCTACCGCCCGTCCCTTTTCACGCACAGGGCACTCGTTTTACAGGCAGGTTTTGAATACAGAAAGCCGGCCGGCATTGCCGGCTGATATCTGACTGACGCGTCAGTTAATTAATCCGTGGCTTTCCCCACACGGACGGTTTAATGACAAAAAATACGCCGGACGGCTGATGGTAAATATCCTGGCTGTCAATATAGGGCGCTATCCATAACGCCGCCGTCTGCTCCCCGGTTCTCAGTGGACGGGGCGGCACCACAGGAGAGACCGTACTGACAGCCGCCACCGGTTTCACCTCCCGGGCAGCCGTAAACAGCGGGTGTGGTGCCGGCGGTTTCTGCCCGGAACGCGGGGCGGCCACGGTCTTTGCGACGGGTAGAGTGACGGTACTGACTGCCTGTACCGGCGTCGTGCGAAAGTTACCCTCAGCCAGGCGCGGCAGTGATACCGCACCCGGCTTTACCGTCTCAGGTTGCTCCTGTCTTTTCGCTTTTTCATTGGCCTGCTCCATCGTCATACAGGTGTCTGACGTGGTGGCGGTACATTCAAAGTCGGAGTTCGTTCCGGCGCATCCGGACAGCAGAAGCGCGCCACAGAAAGAGATCAGGCATGAAATCCGGTTCATGATTTCGCCCCTTTCTTATTCTCACGCAGCAGCTTTTTGATTAATTCAGACAGAACACATGTTTTCCCTGCGCCAGGCATTCCGGTAACTGAAAAATTATATTCCTGTCGTGAGAAATTATATTCCCGGCGACCGGAGAGTATTATTTTTGTAGTGTAGTTACTGATAACATATTTCACAAAATCATCCTGCACGGGTTCATCAGGAACTGAAATAACATTACGTATGTTCATTTTTATCACCCTCTTTTTTAGCCTCTTTATTACCAGAATAAGAAACCTGCCCGTTTGTATTTTCTTTTAAAGTCCGGATTTCGTTTTCTTTATCAATATACTTCAGGTTGTTTGTCGCTGTGTCATACGCATATGTCAGTGGATTGTGACGGTACGGCCGGTCTCCGATCATTACTGCCACCGCGGTATACAACAGCGCCAGCATCCCCCATAACAGCCATCCCGTTTGCGACAGGGACTGGTCGATATCTGCCGCGTATTCTTCCGCGCCGGTTATTTTTAGCGGACAGTTTTCCGTCAGATTCAGCGGTACAGGTGACGACACCGTGAAAGCCGGGTCAGGGCAGTCCCGGACCGGAAACATCCCGGACGGGGCCATTGCCCTCACCCGTCCGATTTCCTGCGCCATCTGTTGTCCCGGCGTGGTATCCCCCGTCCGGAAGAGCAGAATGACAACAATGGCTGTTGTGGCCAGCGGCCAGATAACGGCATATTTCACGCCCCATATCAGCCAGCGCAGAAGACCGGCAATACGATATAAAACGGCACGTCCCTTCAGGTTGTTCAGCCGGTTATTTCCCATTTACATGTCCTCCCTGGCTGCCGGACATAAACTGCTGTGGATTCAGGTCACCCAGCTGCTTCAGCATCTGGTCGGTGTTAAAGCCGTTCATATGGCTGTCGACTGACGGAGGTACAGGCACCGGGCTTTCCGCATTTTCATCCTCCTTCCGGTGACGGGCCTGCTCCTGTGCCATTTCTTCCACGGTTTTCAGCTGAAAACCGTCCTGAAACACCACGGTCACTTCATTACCGGCACCAATCGGGATCACCGGGTGATACTGCTCGGCACGTTTGATGTAATAATCACTGAGTGTCTGTGCCGCTTTCGATGCACCACCACCAATCCCCATTCTGAACACATCGCCCGCGCCGTAAGTCGCAGTGGCCCCCAGCCCCACCGCCGGCTGGGATGCCCGCTCCATCCCCTGGCCGATACCGTCCACAAAACCGGCGCCCCACGCCCAGCCGAGGATTTTGCCATTACGCATCACCACTTCACCTTTGATGCCGTTCTTTCCACGGAAGCTGACATGTCCCTTAACCGGCATGTCGATGGTTTTGCCGTCCTTCAGGCAGCTGATATTACGGGTACGTACTATCGCGCGTTCACTGGACACATCCCCCCAAGCCTCCAGACCCACAAAGCACCCTGTCAGGTCATATGTTTTACTGTTCGGCATCTCCACCGGGCCGGTAATGCGCAACTGCATAGGGACCGTCGATTCATTACCGGTGACGGAGGCATTGGCATCCGCTCCTTCGATCAGCATGGTTTTTGCAAAACTCCCGGACGGGATATACGGCAGGGAGGGACCTTTCTTCGCGGCAGCGTCATAGCTGAACGTTTTACGCTGTATACGGTTCGGCACCGGCACGGACTGGTATGTCACCTGTGGCGGAGGCGTGACGCCATTCCCCGGATAAAAAGCGGTTGGCGGAGGAACGGCTCCCTGTGGCGGGAAGGTCATCGGCGTATTACCCGGCTGAGGTTCTCCTTCCGGACCGGGCGGTGAGGCAGGTGTATGCGGCACGGGCTCTCCTGTGGTCGTCACCGGGTTCGCTCCCAGGGCCTTCACCTGTTCGGCCAGGGCGGCGTTGTCCTGCCCCAGCTTCTCAATACGACGCTGGTCGTCACCGCGCTGCTTATTCAGAACATCCAGCTCATGGCGGATTTCGTCGTACTGTTTCTGCATCTGCGCCGCCGTCACCTGCATTTCCGTGGTGGCATGCTGACGAACTTTGTCATCAAAGGTCGTGTCCACCACCCCGGTCATATCCGGTACCGGCTCCTGCTCTGCGGCCGTCCCGTTGCCACTCATGTCGACGTCAGACAGGTAAAGGCCTCCGCCAATGGCAGCGGCAGCCCCCACCGCAACAATCCCCAGCCAGATGTACTGTTTACGCTTTACAACCGTATTGATGCTCGCCATCAGTTGCCCTCCCCGTCACGGATGACGTACACGTCCATTCGTGCGCCGGCCAGTATCTGGCTGACGGGCTGGCTGAACATCACGGCGCGGGTTCCGGGCTGCCAGAAATCACTTTCCCTGATGTTCAGGGCTGACGGCATTTTATTTTCCACAGCAAACCGTACCAGTTTCAGGTGATTGCCGGTCCACACAGCGTCAGCCCGTGCAGACAAACCGGCCGGGGCCTGCAGCGCTTCTTTCGTGACGGGGATCTGATACCAGCCGGCAGGCAGCGTGCCTCCACGAACTGCCTGGCTGACGGCAACCAGCAGGGATTCATAAGGGGTGGCCGTTTCCCATGCGCCAGCCTCCTCCCCGGTTCCGCGCAGGTCGCTGACCAGTTGTACGGTGCGTCCGGCACCGGCCCGGGGGACGGCCCGGACGGAAAAGTTCAGCCCGCGCTCCGTCTCCAGAATGAAGGTGAACGGCTTTTTACTGACCGTGGCCACCACCACGCCGCCCGTGCCTGTCTGCTCACTGTTTGTCAGCATGCCGTCCAGACCGCTGACCGCAGTGATACGGTCACCCGGTACCGTAAACAGGTTCGGGTCGGTGTTGCTGACAGCAATGTTCGCCTGACCGCCGTTAGCCAGGGACACCACCACCGGGGCCAGCGTACCGGAACCCGACGCCATCACCAGACCGGAAAATAACCATCCGGCCGCCAGTAAAAATGGCTTATACGGCTTATTTTTTCTCATCGTCAGTTTCCCCGAAATTATCCAGCCAGGTCACGCCGTTTTCCCGTTTCAGAATAAGAATGTAATGTTTGATGTCGGTAAACGGTTTTGAATCTCCAATCCAGGTGTTCAGCACACCGCGAATTTCCACGCGGCCATACTGTGGCCAGACCCTGACACTGGTCTGGAAAAAAGCGGAGTTAACGTTGTCGGCCTTAATTCGTCTCGCTTCTTCTGCCAGAATGACTTTCATTTGGTTCTGTGCGCCCGGACGAATATATTGCAGAAGTGCCTGGTGTGACGCGTCGACGGTTTCTGACGACACATTCAGACGCAGGGCAATAAACGACAGCGCCATCTGCTGTAAATAAGAGGCATCGGCACTGTTCTGTGACACCGCAAAGGGCGCGTTAAATCCCATAGGAGTGACCGCCGTGCGTTGCTCATTCTGCAGCCGGTAGTTATTAATACCCTGAATGACATTCACGGCCAGACTGAGCACAATCAGCAGGGCCATAAAAATAAAACTTATTGCCAGTACGCGGCTGGTACTTAAACGGGCGCCGTGTTCCATATACTCATCCCGGAATAATGATTACTTAATCCACTGCCGGAAACACGAATCGGGAACGTTATGAAAAATACCGCGAAGCAGGGCTGTCGGCATATACCAGTAAATCAGGTCACGCAGCCAGGAGCTTCCCCGCCCTTTTTTCAGTTTTCTTATCCCGAAATAAACCAGAACCGCAGCGCTGATGCCGAAAAGTTGTTTTGATGTCATTAATCCCCAGCCAATACAGACAGCAGCAGGAATTAATTCATCCACCGGCAGGCCAAACCAGCGGCTCTGGTTGGTCAGTGTTTCCGGGAAACGATATTTCCTGAGTTTATTCTCGTCTCCCGACATGGTCTTATTTCCTGTCAGAGGCCGACGACAGCCATACCAACGGCAATAAAGACCGAGATGATGGCAAAACCCGCCAGGAATTTGACGTTCTTGGTCATCATGTACATCACGGCACCGACCAGCACTTCCGCGAGAATAACCCACTTGACGGCGCTGGAATCCTTACCAAATGTCGCCTTGACCGTACCGTTACCGCTGGCCATCAGGTCCTGCGAACCGCCGGCAGCCATTGCCAGTTGCGGGAAAAAGAACATCAGTACTGCCGCCGGGATCACTGCGCGGGCAAGTTTCAGCAGGTTCAGACGTGTGAACGTAGACAGAAACGATTTCTTTTTAACGGGCGCAGAAGCACCCTGAACACTTAAAATAGCGCTCATATGGTTCCTCTTTTGAGTAATATCAACTATGAATATGAAAGTTAAATCTCTTTAAATGTGGACTCTGTTTCTTCAATTACCTCCCTGAAAATTTCTTCATTATAGAAATCCGGATATCGTTTCAGATGATCCCTCAGACGAATCTGAACTTCTATTGTTTTACTTCTTCCACTCCGATCTTTAGCCCTGATAAGACGGTTATTCGTATCTTCATCGAGATACACTGAGACAGTTCGACTTATCCCCTCTCTTGCGTTTCTCCTCCTCACAAATTCACCTCTGCTTACACGACTAATAAACTTATGATTACACGGAAAACGGCAAAAAAAAACACGCCAAAAATGGCGTGCCTTAATTAACATTTACTTAACACAATAAAATTCACGAATAATGTCTATCAATGATATTATTTTACCTTTAGAAATACATGATATTCTGAATGAATCGAAAGATTCATAATTCCTTTTAATTTTACGCTTAACAGGTTTGATTCTGTCTTCTGATGCTCTGATAGTAATACCTAATTCTTTAGCTATATTTGCGTGACTAACTCCTAATGTATAAAAAGAAAAAACAAGCAAAGTTCCGGGGGACAGTTCGTTCCAGAATGATTCAGTTCCTGAGAGAGACAAATTTTTAGTTTTTGTGTCAGGAGAAAAAAATGGATGATCTGGAAATAAATTTATCTGCCACAACACAATTATCTCATTATTATCGAATGAAATATTCTCCATTCTTATCTGATAAATTTCCCCATGAAAATTAAAACGCCGGCAAAAAGCAGCTCCATGTCCAAGCGACTGACATTCAAGTTCTAGGGATGACAGAAAAACTTCAACCCCATAACGATTATAACTATCTCCCGAAAGAGGCTGATCCTCTTTAGAGAAGAGTTCAATAAAGGCTCCATTTGCGTAAATGATTTTCCGACTTTGATTACGGACGCAAACAGGGACTGGTGAGTTTTTATAGATATCCTGAATACTCAGAATGTATTTATTTACAGATTGACTGGCGAGTGTTCTTTCTCTACGATCCGTCGGACACATAGGAACCTCCTCAAAGGATTCTATGGACAGTCGATGCAGGGAGTGACAGCTCCCTGTATCGGCGATTTAACTTGTTTTTTTAACGTAGCGTTAACTACAAAGACACTATATTGTTTTCAGCCTTAATTTGTCACTATATTTTTATAGATCAACATACTTTTATTTAAACTAAATCAGGATTTAATCCCGCTATTATTCTTCATTTTCATGGAAAAATCTTTCCATCTCTGAAGATACTTTTTCTTTGATATCTTCAACCATATTTGCATATTCAAACTTTGGATTTCCGGCGACATGAGGGCTGAGAGATCCTATACCTAAAATTTTGGCTACGGATGACTGTGTTTTAAGTACATTTTCAAGTAATACTTTATTGAATTCTGTCTGATTAAATGGCGACTCCTTACGCTCCATTTGTGCCTCATAGACACGAAGCCCTAATTCCAGCAACATCGAAGATGTACCAGAAAAACTGATATCTTTATCTCTCGCCCCTTCCTGGCGTCGTTTTTCCACAATAGCAGTTATTTTATTGTGTACCTCATTACTTATATATACATTGACTTTAGCCATTCACTATCACCTTTTTTTCCGCAACGAATAAGAACATTATAAACTCCGGATTCAGGAGCACTCTGTAAGGGGTAACACCCCTGGCAGCGCCCCCATGGGTGTTACTTAAAAACAGGCACAGCGACGCTAGCAGCGCCCCTGATATAATGCAATGTTTTTTATAAAAATAGTCAGTACTACCCCTGTATAGCGTCGTCATAGCGGTGCCGGCGACGTGTCTGCACCGCTATTTAATACATTAAAATAAATTAAATTACATTATTATGAACATAACTCACTGTTACTAAAAACAAATCAGCAAAATTTTAATTTTGCGTGGGGTGTGGTGCTTTTGGTGGTGAGGACGGCAAATTTGTTGAGTATGGAGCTGGAGTGGGTTAAGTTATTACCGGATGACTACGCAAGAGGCAAATTAATGTATAAATGGCTCCTGTCTGTCCTCCTGGTATTAATGAGCACGGTAGTCCATGCCGCTGACTGTTTTGATCTGGCCGGGAGAGACTATAAAATAGATCCGGATTTACTGCGGGCGATTTCATGGAAGGAATCCCGTAACCGGGTTAATGCCGTCGGTATTAACCCGGTTACGGGATATGGCTCGGGATTAATGCAGGTTGACTCTCAGCACTTTAAAGAACTGGCTCGTTATGGAATAAAACCGGAACAACTTGTCTCCGATCCCTGCCTGAATATTTACACCGGAGCTTATTATCTGGCAATCGCATTCAGAAAGTGGGGGGTATCCTGGACAGCAGTCGGAGCGTACAACGCCGGATTTAAAAAGACTCCCCTTCAGGATGCGCGTCGTCTGGACTATGCGACTGATGTACACCGAATCTGGATCGCGATAAAACAAAGTAAAACCAGGCAGACTCCCGCCCGATGATCCCCTTTTTGTATCCGGCAAGCAGAAGAAGGGATAATATTATCAACCGAAACCCATATATTTTTTATGCCGCATAGCAGAATGGAATAAACACAGAAATGTAATACTGACTGCCCGGAATCCCGCGAAACGGGAACCCGTTATCATATCTTCTTCCACCCTGTCAGATCCGTTTTTATCGCTGGCACATAAATGACAGAAAACGATGAAGTCTGTTGATTAAAATGGGATGTTACAGACAATCTGACAATGTCCGGGAAGAATAACATAAGTAAAGCCCCGAAAAATTTTCGGGGCTTTACTTATGTTATTATGACTTACATTCACGAAACTGTTCAGCAATCATCCACAGCGCCTTGTTTAACCGGATATCACCATTAATACCGGTAACTGCCCTGATCCGGGTATTTTTTCCGGGGCATTCCTGCCGGGTAACCCACTCTTCATCATATTCTTCTGTACACGCTGATATGTTGTCCACAGGTCATTTTGTTTATCCTCCCGACGACGTGGAGTAATTATTTATTCAGGAGAAACAGGGATTTTATTTTCGTCCTCATATCTGACAGTCAGTGCCGCTTTACCAAACAGATATTGCTCATCCTGATTAAGTATCACTGACTTCATTAACTCCATATTTTCGGTAGCTTTATCGAAGATCCCCATAACCTCATAATCCCCCTCAATCACCTGCCCAACAATATCTCCCTTGTGTGGCACACGTATTTCACCAAAATGATCCGCATACCAGTCCATTTGTACAGATAAATCTGAACAGCCCGGGAACCATCTGATAACTTGACGAACCGTCATGAGAATTGAGCAAAATAATTTCCGGAACCTCTTTCCCATTAATCTGTCATTCACGACGAAAACGCAGCATATGTTTACTGTATTCCCGGCGACTTAAATCACGTACACGATTCTGGCAGGCAAAGAACGACTGAAAACCTTCCTCACGTAACCTGTTGATGATATTAATGGTTGGAATATAAGTATAACGTTCGCTCCGGGATTCATGTTTGTCTCCGGAAAAAACTGAAGGCACAGTCTGCATTAATTCAGCGTCAGCCAAAGGACTCTCACGACGAATGGAATTCTGTCTACCAAAACGGGAAGCGAGTCTCATAACGTATTCCTTATATAATTAATGAAAAAATTCTGAAGAAAAAGCAGTGACCGGAGACACCGCCATTTCCGTTAACACTCAAGTAACAAAAGAGGGTGTTATTCAACAACGTTCCCCTTTAATCCCCTCGGTGAAGCCGGTGATCCAGGCACGTACAGACCGGATAAAACCATACTGAATACCGTAATGATCTGCGGCTTCCTGACCATACGCGACACTCATGGCCGCACGATCAGCAGCGGCTACCAGCTGGCTTTTCATTTTTTCCACCATCTTTCAGTAGATTCAAAGTTACGCATGATATCTCCTTTCGATAACGGGGCGGGGATATTCCCCGCCATCCGGGTCACTTCCTGAGTTCAGCTCCGGCAAACTGCGCCATCAGGTGAAGCATCTGTGCTATCTCATCCACTTTTTGCTGCAATGGCGGCGTTGCCACCGGGATGAGCCGGATTTGTACCTCCAGCTGGTCCATCAGCCGGGCGGTCTGCGTTTCCAGACGGGCTTTATCAGGGAAGTCGCCCGGGCCTCCGGTTCGTCAGCTTGTTGGGTACCTGCCAACATTCGGCCTCGCGCACATATACCGGGTTTTCACGGACGATGAACCGGATTTCATACATCACGTTGTACAGCGGCTCATCACTGTCGCGCAGCCAGTCCAGCGACGTCAGCGAGGTAAACCGCGTCCGCCACTGCCAGAACCCCTGCGCCAGCTCCCGCGCGTCAAACTCGTCAGCCCAGCGCGTATACCAGGTATTGATGGTTTCCGGCGACTGAAAGTTAAGCTACGTCATGGCCTGCTCCAGCAGGTTCTGGCGCAGCAGCCAGGCATGTTCCAGCGCTTTTTCCTCCCGGCGCATTTTGCGGTTGAAGGCGATTTTCTCACGCTGCATCCGGCGATCTGTGCGCGCGTGTATCACCTCCGGGAACAGTTCGGCCTGCACATCCACGGAGAGTGGTAGCGGGCAATACTCCCCGTGGCTGGAGATGAGGCGGTCCAGCGCCTCTTCCACCTGTTTCAGGCTGGTCAGCCGGTTCTTCGGCTCCCAGTTCAGGCCGGGAATACGCTGTGCCACTGTCGTGTTAATCCGGCTGCTGCCGCTCAGCACGCGCAAAAAAGTACGCGCATGTGGCAGGGCGGGCAGACGTGCTCCACGGCGGCGGGATTCTTCCACCGTCAGAATGGCCTGTAATGCCGCCTGACGGGCTGGCTTCAGGGTAACCAGGGCGTGTGAAGAGTGGATCATGCTGCCCCCTCCATCGCCAGAACGCTGATGATGCTGGCCTGACTGTAACCATCGGCATCAAGGTGAGCCACCTGGCTGAGTGTATGCGTGATAACCTCCGGCGACCAGGCTGGCAGCGTGCGGATAACAGAGAACGGGCGACCGCTGACCGGAATAAAGACCACCATCCAGGACGGGCTGATATCCCCGGGATTGCATACCGCCAGGCTGAAATTGCCGCGGGATGGCGTGAAACGGATCTGCACCGGGAAAAAACCACCAAACTCACTGCGATATTCGCCGTTCATGTCCCAGCCTGCGGGACATGTCAGGTCACGGCGCAGGTCTTCGCCGCCGTCGCGCCAGTCTTCGAATTCCTGGGGGATCATTGTACTCAATACAGCGGGGGTAATAATGTTACGCATCATTTTCTCCTTGCTGCCGCCCCCGAAGGGCGGCCTCCGTTATCAGGCTGCATCGGGCAGGGTGTGGTGGCTGTCTGCATCAGCACTGCCGTTTTCGGTATCAGATACGTCGTTTTCTGCATCAGGGGCGCGCATCCAGACAGGCACCCAACGGTTGTCACGCATTTTGTCCTCTGCCAGTTCAGCCGCATCACCCTTCTTCATCTTCTCCGCATCCCGCGCCGCGCCTGTCAGTCCGGCCTCATTCAGCGCGGCGATGATTTGCGGTTTTTTAAGGCCAGTGAAGAAATCGGCCTTCGTCGGTTGCCACCAGTCGCGCAGATGGAAAGCGAGCGCGATTTCCAGCTTATCGAGCGGACTGCGGGTGGTGCCTCCGGCGCCGCGCATCTGCATACCGTCAAGACTGCATGCGGTGCAGAAACTGAGCAGGGCGGTAAGGTCTTTGGCGCTGAGGGTGAAAAAGGTGGTGAAGTCCTGTGTCCAGCCCTCCGGTAGCAACGTTTCAAGACGTTTTCCCTCCTGCGACAGCGTCACAAACGCAACACCGCTCTCGCCGGACGGCGCATCCTTTGTCAGGGAGTAATGCTTACAGTTCAGGCTGATTTGAGCGGGTCGGTTATACGCGCCGCTGCTGAACACGTTCAGACACAGCGTCCATGCCAGAAGCGCCAGGGATTTTTCCGGCTGCTGCATCAGTGCCGCCTGGACCGACAATGTCCGTTCTGCACACATTCTGGTCAGCAGGGGAACACTGATTTCGTCCACAGGCTCCGGTTGGCGCTCATATACCGGAACCTGACGGGTTCATCTTCCGTTTCAGACTGCTCACGCAGGCTCACCCCGCGCTGGACACAGATTTCACCGTGACGCCATGACACCACCACGCCGGACTGTGCGCGCATTTCCAGCGTCCATGCCCGGAGTTGTGCCGCGCATTCGATGGCCTCTATCTCTGACTCCATCGTGTCGGTTTCATCGCTGGCGGTCTGGTTTTCGTCGTACAGTTCCTGCAACTCGTCCAGGCGCTGCTGTTCCTGCTCCGTGTAAACCGCGTCAGGCTCATCCTGAATACGGTACACTTCGGTATCCTCACCATAGCGGCTGACAGGCTCCATCCGTCCCGCGCACCATGCCCAGCCCTCGGCCTCTTTCAGGCACTCCGCCACCCACTGAAGTTTTTCCAGCAGGGCCGTATCCAGCGCCAGTTTGTCCACAAAACCGCCCTGTTCGTCGCTGAACAGGTCTGCGCGGATTTCATCGCCGGAGAAAGCTTTTTCACCGACAAACGTATATTTGCTGTTGTTGAGGGTGGAAACCTGACTGTCGGTGATCAAATTACGGATCACGCGCACTTCCGGTTTATTGTTCCAGCCCTCTCGACACGCCGCCTCGTACACCTGCACCTGACTGTCGGGATTGTCCTCCAGCGCCAGCGCCTGACAGTGCTCCGTGGTGATTTTGTCCGCAGCCAGCGCTTCCAGGATAACCGGAGCCAGCCCCGCGAGTTTCAGCATCCGCTGTACGTGACGGGGCGAATAGCCCAGCAGATCGCCAGTCTGTGCAGGAGTTTTGCCTTCCGCTGCCATCGCGCGGAATCCCGCAATTTGTTCGGCAGGGTGCATTTCCAGATGCTGCCCGTTCTCGGTCAGTGAAGCGGCGGTCGCCAGATTATCCGGCACAACCTTCACGCGGACAGGCCAGTCCGGGTGGATCGTGTTCTCAGTGGCCAACAGATTCATCGCCGCCAGACGGCGACCGCCAGCGGCAACACCGTACAGGCCGTCAGGGAGGGCGTGAACAACCAGATTCTGGAGCAGTCCAATCCCTTTAATAGAGTCCGCCAGTTCGCGGACGCTCTCTGCGGAATACGGCACGATACGCACGTTCTGCGGGGATTTGACCAGTGCGGACAGCGGTACGTGTTGTTCTTCGGTCTGCGCCAGCACCGCCGACAATACGGTGTTACTGGCACTGGCGGCGTTTTTCGCCTTACGGCTGGTTTTTACTGCGGATTTTGCATTAGAATTGGTAACTGACATTATTGATACTCCTTCATGATATTAATAATTATCTGCCGGACGTGTTCCCGTCCGGCACCTCTTACGGCTTACTGCGTTTTACGGATACCGTGGCTTTCGATACAGCGGTTGAGCCAGTACTCGCCGCCCGGTTCAAAATTCCAGCCCCGCCAGACCATTTCGCCGTCCTTACGCACAACCAAGCGAAGGTGCGTCCCCTGATCGTCTTCAATGGCGACATTCTGATACTGTGCTGCCACCGCTTCGGCCTGTTCGTGGGTGAACGTGCCATCAGGCAGGGATTTCAGTGGGATCATGATGTTGTCTGTCATCGTGTTCTCCTGGATAAGCCCCGTCAGACGGGGCATCAGTGAAAATTTACCGAGTCAAAAGGGAATATCATCGTCGAAGTCATACGCCGGATCGGGTTGCGCTGGCGGCTGCTGCGTTTTTCCCTTTTGCTGCATTTCCCGCCCCTTTTACCGCTTTGCCTTCTCCCTTGGCCGCCGTAGGTGGGGTCTGAGGCTCCTGCTGTGGCTGGCTGTTGTGGCGACCGAACATCTGCATGGTGCCGCCCACGTTAACGATCACTTCGGTAGTGTATTTGTCCTGACCGGACTGATCGGTCCATTTGCGGGTGCGTAACTGGCCCTCGATGTAGACCTGAGCACCTTTACGCAGATATTCACTGGCAATTTCAGCGAGCTTGCCAAACACGACAACACGGTGCCATTCGGTGTGTTCGCGAATCTCCCCGTCCTGCCTGTCACGCCATGTTTCTGACGTGGCGAGGGTAAGATTTGCCACCGAGCCCCCGTTGGGCATGTAACGTACTTCCGGGTCCTGCCCGATATGACCGACCAGAATAACTTTGTTTACGCCACGTGCTGCCATGATAAATCTCCTTAATGCGTTGTTTTGACTTTAAAAACCATCACCCGTTGAGTTTCGGGAGCCGCGGTTTTGACGTTTTGCGGGGACCTGCTGTTCTGTTCCCTCTGGTACTGCCATCACCCGTTTGAGAACCTTCGCCGCAAGGGGCATCACTGCCACGGCCCGACGCACCTGTCCGGGGCAGAACGCAAAAGTTTTTGCCGGCCTTTTACGGCAAAAAGTTTTGTGGGCTGTTCATTTCACCCTGGACAGCCAGTGCGGCGGGTTGTGGCTGTATCAGCCCCCGGCGACAGGGACTTAAACGGGTAACGGCACCAGAAACGGAGATGAGCAGGAACCCGCCGCAACGTCGGGACGCGGCACGCGAAACGGCGTTGCGCCTTACAGCCCGGCAGCCTTACCGCCGGAGTGCGAAAAGCGCAGGAAACGGCGCGCCAGGGGCGGCGTGACCGGAACGGTCGCAGCAAGCCTGCCGTTGACGTTGCGATAGTGGGATGGAAACCCGCTGCCCCGAAGGGGCCGGGCAGAGACAGCGCAGCTGGCTCGGTGCGCAGCATGACAGCCCCGGTTCCCGTCAGGGAAGTCGCCCGGCGTCAGCGAAATCTGTCAGGAAATATCAGCCGCAGAATGAC
>NZ_JBGDUO010000011.1:0-45527 GCF_046552235.1 Salmonella sp. SAL00670 | reverse complement strand
AACAGGAACAGGAACAGGAACAGGAACAGGAACAGGAACAGGAACAGGAACAGGAACAGGAACAGGAACAGGAACAGGAACAGGCAGCGTATTATCACCGGCAGGAAGAAAATCACACACCCCGGCCAGAAAAAAACATCACCCGGCATGCGTAAAATCCGGCCAGCGACAGGCAGAATGCATCAGGAATGGCGCTATTTTTTAACCTCATCCTCTTTTCTGGCATATTCCGGGGCATTCTTGTCCGGGAGTTGCGCAAATACTCCAACCGCGCCCGGAAATACTCTCTCAAATGCTCAGGCTGTTCCCTGACGACAAGCTCAGCGACCACCGGCATCGCCAGCCTTTCTTTATAGACCACGCCTGAAGCAACCAGGTCAATGGCCACTTTATCCTGCTCTTCTTTAGTTGTTGCCGCCAGATTCAGTCCGGACATCACATCCTCCGACAGAAATGGAAACCGGCTGTAAGTGTACGCCATCAGAGGCAGAGGGGGAAAAGCGCGGCCCCTGTCCTTCCCCCCGCAGGCGCCAGCCCGGCGATATTCGTCACCCTTGCCAGCAGGTCGGCGGGAACACTGACGGTCGGGATTTCAGTCCGTAATCCGGCGTACAGCGCCTGTACCGTGCTGTCTGAAATACCGTATCCGGTATGTTCGCCCATACCTTTTCGGCCAATCTCACGCAAAATCGCATCGGCCTCCACTTCGGTCATCTCCTGAGTCAGTGACATAACGTCCTGCTTCGTCCAGACCAGCAGTGCAAAACGCTCGTCGTTGTCAAACATGCGTTTCAGCTTTGAGTTCAGTTCTTTACGTGTGCCATACATCATGATTTTCTCCGTTGGTTCAGTGGGGCGGCACCGCCGCCCGTGGTCTCGTCATCTGTCAGTCTTTAAAACACTCATTGAGCATCAGGCTTTCGTTGTACGCTTCATCCAGCAGGGTGTTGATACGCCGCAGACTCTGCCCGGCCAGTCGTTCAGTAAGTCCGTGACGCTGCCAGTGATAACGCTCTTCCAGCACTTTCAGGGTGGCGCGCAGGTCGCACATGCTGTTGGCCAGCGCCGCCACTTCTGCGCGGAGTTTTTCGTGTCCGGAATAGTTCATTACGCGGCCTCCGGATAAAAGACGTCGTTGGCGGCCGGGCGTTGCATGGCGCGCTGTACGGCTGTCAGGCGCTCAATCCCGGCTTTGTGGTACTGCTCCATCAGCTCGATACCGATATATCTGCGCCCCGCCTGTAACGCGGCAACGCAGGTGGAGGCAGAGCCGGCAAACGGGTCGAGAACAATGGCGTTCGTGTGTGTGAAAGACCCAATCAGCGGTTGCAGGCTGGTAACGGGCTTTTCCGTCGGGTGGTGGCGATTGCCGGAAAACTTCCAGCCGAGGACATCCGGCAGCGGGTTCTGTGGCAGAGCCGGACGGCCTTTCGCCAGCACGTAAGCGCATTCATGGCAGTAGCCGACATACGCGGATTTTGACGAGTAGTTTTTGGTGAATACCAGGTGTCTGACCACGCTGAAACCGGCACTTTTCCAGGCCGCCATGAAACGGTCCACGCGGTTCCAGCCGTAGAAACTGACCAGCAGCGCATCTTTTTTGAGTACGCGGTACATCTGGTTACAGGCGGGTTGCAGCCACTCGTCGGTTCTGTCACCGGCAATACTGCGGCCGGAACGGTCACGGAATCCGACAAGGTAAGGCGGGTCGGTCAGAATGAAATCGACGGCGCGGTCAGGAAAGCCGGACATAATATCGACACAGTTCCCCAGGATTAAACGGGACATAGAGATTCCTCGCGGTTACAGGAGGCACCGGGAGGGCGTCCCTGTGACGCCCGTTCCCCGCTGCCTGTGGGCTGTTCACCGCGTCCGGTAACGGGTCAGGCCGACCGTGGAATAACGAGCCGACAGTCCTCACCGTCGGTGAGTTTATGCCGCGAAAGCGGCTTGAAGGGCGTTCATCAGAAGGCGAGTGCCGGGCGCATAATAGCGACAGCGCCCGGCAGGAGCAGAAAAATCGCCCGTCCCGTGCCCGGCCGGACGCGGGATACTGACCACAGGCAGCGTTGCTCCCGCGCCGCCGGCGCTGGCGCCGAAAAAAGAGAAGCTGCGCGACATCATTATTCATTCAGGAAGTACCGGGCAGACGTACTGCCCGGCAGATTGTCAGCGGGTGATATCCCGCCAGTCATTCCCCCACTCATCGCGCAGTACCGGCGCATCCGTTGAGCCGGTCACTGTCCACGCATTGAGGAACTTCAGACCACGCAGGATACTGTTTTCCACGTCATCGAGCAGAATGATGCTGTTAAACCAGACCACGCCTGTTTCATATTCCCACCGATGCCGGTCATCCTCGCGTTTCAACGATGGCCACCAGGTGCGCCCCATTTCCAGAACACCCGCTTCGGCATGCTCCAGGTCAGTCGCGGAAACCAGGTAATACACCATCATTTCAGTGTCATCGACATCGACAATCAGGCCAACAAGCCAGGTGTTCATACGCGTTTCAACTCATTGATTGCCCACTTCAGGTGGCTCCAGTTGAACCCCTCATTTGCATCATGGTTGTGCTGCGCCAGCTCCATCGCCGCGTCAATTTCTGCGGCCTCAAAAGAGTTATCCAGCACCAGAAAATCCTCAGCCAGCCAGAACGTACCACAGCAGAGCGTATCGTCGGGGTATTCAGAAAGTCGTTGTTTAAACGCGGCGACTGTCATCTTTCTGGACAAAGGAACTGACACCGGAAACACACTGTCGGCCACATCGTTCCAGTTCCATTCATCACTGTCCGGCACAGGTCGCTCTACAGTTTCCGTGGTCACACCGGGCAGACGGGATAAACGTTCCAGAATATCCCCCAGGTACAGCTTCTCGCCGCTGCCGTCTTCACTGGACAGATAATGTCCGTTGATATAAAGCGCAAACTCGCCATTTTCCAGGTCGATACAGGTCACTCTGAACATAAGATTTTCCTCAACATCCGGCAGGAGGCATCACCGCGATACCGTTCCCTGCCGCCCGCTGCCTGTTCGTCGCGTCCGGTAGCGGGTCAACGCCGATCGTGGAATAACAAGCCGACAATTCTCATCGTCGGCGAGCTTATGCCGCGAAAGCGGCTTGAAGGGCGCCCTTAAACTGGCGAGGGTATGGCGTACAATCACAACGACGCCAGGCCTGAGCGATAAAAACGCCCGTCCCGTGACAGGCCGGACACGGCACACTGGCAGCGGGGGGCAGTCAGCATCAGGTGTGCAGGAATGGCCGGGGTGACAACAGGAGCTGAGGGAAGGGAAACACCAGAGGAGGACAGATGACATACCAACAGTTCTGCGTCGCTCCTCCACAGGGTTATTAACTGATTCTGTGGATAACCTGACATCTGTTTTTCCAGGCAGAACAGTTATCTGGCGGGAAACAGTAAAATTTCACTTGCAGGACAGAAAACATCTTAAATAATACTGTATATAAAAACAGGCATCTTAAGAGGTATGCCATGTTACTGCTTGTAGCCCCCGAGCAGGAGCCGGTGCAGTCCACTGCCCCGCTGTTCACCGAACGTTGCCCAGCGGGGTTTCCGTCGCCGGCCGCCGATTACACGGAGGAGGAACTGGATCTGAATGCCTATTGTATCCGGTGCCCGGCTGCAACGTTCTTCGTCAGGGCTATCGGTGATTCGATGAAAGAGATGGGTCTGCATTCCGGCGATTTAATGGTTGTCGATAAAGCTGAGAAACCCATGCAGGGAGATATTGTCATCGCGGAAACAGATGGCGAGTTCACCGTTAAGCGCCTGCAGCTGAAGCCCCGTATCGCCCTGCTGCCGATGACCCCGGCCTACCCCACGCTTTATCCGGAAGAACTGCAGATTTTCGGGGTGGTGACGGCTTTTATACACAAAACCAGGAGCACAGACTGATGTTCGCTTTGGCTGACGTTAACAGCTTTTACACGAGCTGCGAGAAAGTATTTCGTCCCGATTTGCGTGACAGACCTGTGGTGGTCCTGAGTAATAACGATGGTTGTGTAATCGCGCGCAGCGCTGAAGCGAAACGGCTGGGTATAAAAATGGGGGGGCCGTGGTTTCAGCTGAAGTCGGTGAAATTTCCGGAGCCGGTTATCGCATTCTCCAGTAATTACACCCTCTACGCATCAATGTCGAACAGGGTCATGGTTCACCTGGAAGAGCTGGCGCCACGCGTTGAGCAGTACTCCATTGACGAGAAGTTTCTGGATATTCGCGGTATAGACAGCAGCATCGATTTCGAGGATTTCGGCCGGCAGCTGCGTGAGCATGTTCGTTCCGGCACAGGGCTGACCATCGGCGTCGGAATGGGACCGACAAAAACGCTGGCTAAAAGCGCGCAATGGGCATCGAAAGAATGGTCACAGTTCGGAGGCGTGCTTGTCCTGACGTTACACAATCAGAAACGAACGGAGAAACTGCTGTCACTGCAGCCGGTGGAGGAAATCTGGGGGGTGGGCCGCAGGATCTCAAAGAAGCTGAACACAATGGGGATCACCACAGCACTGCAGCTGGCCCGCGCGAATCCAACGTTCATCAGGAAAAACTTTAATGTGGTTCTGGAGAGAACGGTCCGGGAACTCAATGGAGAAAGCTGTATTTCCCTGGAGGAAGCACCGTCCCCCAAACAGCAGATAGTCTGCAGCAGAAGCTTTAGAGAACGAGTCACGACTTATGAAGCGATGTGGCAGGCAGTCTGTCAGCATGCTGAACGTGCCGCCGAAAAGCTGCGTGGGGAACGGCAGTTCTGCAGGCATATTGCCGTGTTTGTGAAAACATCGCCGTTCGCCGTAACTGAGCCCTACTACGGTAATCTGGCCAGTGAAAAACTGCTCAGCCCCACGCAGGATACACGGGACATCATTGGCGCTGCCGTCAGAGCTCTGGACAGGATCTGGGTGGATGGTCACCGTTACGCAAAGGCAGGCTGTATGCTGAACGATTTCACGCCATCCGGGGTATCGCAGCTTAATTTGTTTGATGAAGTACAGCCGCGGGAACGGAGCGAGCAGCTGATGCAAGTCCTGGATGGGATTAACCATTCGGGCAAGGGGAAAATATAGTTCGCCGGTCGGGGGATTGCCCCCGAGTGGCAGATGAAAAGGGAACTACTTTCGCCAGCTTATACGACACGCTGGGCAGATACTCCTGCAGCGAAATTGACTTGAAATTGTGGCGATTTCACCTTGAAATTCTCAAAATAAATAACTTAATTACAATAAGTTAGATGTGAAATCGCCGTGGCGAAATTATTGACTCAAATTTCTCTCAAGGACCTCGTTGATAGCTTTGTCCAGTTCATCCTGAACCACTTTTGACATACGGCTAAACTCATAAGTCAGCGTACGCCCTTTAACACGCTTGCGCGCGAACTTGTCCTTTTCTTCAAAGGTCCAGAGTGCGGAAATTACTGACTTTTCCTTAGGAGGCGGAGCTATCAATGCCTGAGAGGTCTGAGAAATCAATTTCAGTATACTGGCTTTCTGTTCGTCGTCTGGTCGCTCGTAGTCACTCAAAATTGCATCATGCTGATCTGAGACAGACTGAATGAGCCCTTCAGACGTTAAACCCTTTTCACTGAGTTTTTCATTAACCTCTAACAGAATTTTATAGTCACTAAACGACAGCTCAGACTGAACCGGGAACAGAGAAATCAATTCTTGCGGTACTGCAGCCGCCTGCAGTGCCCTGGTGACCTTAGCCTGGGATAACCCCTCCAGTTCAGCAATTTCCTTTTGATTGAATCCAGACTCTTTCAGAGCCATCAATCTTAAGCCGATCTCCCGAAGGTTATGCTCTTTAGCTGTCTGGATATCTTTAGCCAGATGGCGAGCTTCATCAGCTGATAAAAGTTCATTGGTAACCATTACATCAAGGCCTGTACGGATATAAATCGCTGAGGCTCGCCGTCTTGAACCATCCAGTATCTCAATCCTTTCACCTTGCTGAATGCCAATACAGGGGAAGAACTGCTGAAACTTAATCGTCTGGATAATAGATTTCAGGGACTCCCTGGTCAGAGCAAGTTGATCTCTTCCGTTGGTTTCCTGGTTTACGAATGTCTTACTTTCAACGTCCGATGCAGGTACCCGAACAAACCTGAACGTTATCTTCCTGCCGGTTTTTAGGGTAAATACCTGACTTCTTTGGGTGTCAGCCATCTCAACCATTGACGCATGGGTATTTAACTGTCTGCCAATGGTTTTTCTTCTCTCATTCGACATCACATACCTCCGTTAGTACGAATGAACTCAATGCGATCAAATACGGCCTTCGCAAAGTCTTCCGCTGCTGATTTTGCGCTTTTAAGCGCCTCGGTGCTTCCATCATAGGTTGCTGGATTTGCAGAAATAACTGTGTCAAAAGTCTCCCCGCATCGCTCGAAGCCATCCAGCCTCGGCAGAACCATGTCGAGCATATCGGCACCGAATACTTCTTTGGCCTGACTATGGCAAATTTTGTGATCAGACTTGTTCAGGATTTTGGACATAAAACCTACATTTCCGATGAGATTGCAGGTGTGTCCATCCTGTTCGATCGAATCAATAAGCGCAGGAAGGCTGGCTACAAACTTCAGGGAAGAATGAAAATCAACCGTTGCCGGAGGAAGAGGGGTCAACATCAGGTCTGCCGCTCCGATGCAGTTTTTCAGGAACGCATCGAGGTGAGGACCACTATCAAGGAAGATAAAGTCGTAGTCATACCGGAGCTTGTCGATAATGTTCTCTTTAAGCACTGCATGAATATTTTGCCCTGGCAGATGTTCCTCACACAATCCCTTCCAGCCTTCAGCAAGGAATGCATCGTCAATGGAAGCGGGAATAACATCAACGCCCGGGATAATTGACGGCACGATGAAATCGGAAAGTAATTCTTCACGAGATACGTTCTGGAGCATGGCCTGAGCAGCCGTATTTTCAACCAGGCCCACTGAATTCTCATGGCTCAGGAACATTGTCAGAGATGCCTGCGGATCGAAATCGATGGCCAGGATACGCAGGTCTTCGAACAGAAGCTGAGGATGAGCCCGAAAGGCATGGGATAATGAAGCGGTAGAAACTGTCTTGGAACCGCCACCTTTAAGGTTACATACAAATATAGTGAAAGCTTTATCGAAGCGATCTCTGTACTTGGGCACTTTACGATGGAAATACAGATCGATGACGTTCTGAATCGTCATCGCGTACTTCATAGTATTGCCGGAAGGTTTCTTTTTAAAAATGTAGCCACTGGCTTCCATTTCGGCCACAGCATACTCAACACTCCCTTTGCTGAGCTTAGGCAGCTTATATAGGGCGGCTTTGCTGTATTCCTGATAGAACTCGGTAAGCTTCAATTCCTCTTTTTGCTGGCGGATACTTTCGCTCAAGGATGTCAGAAGTTTACCTGCACGTGTGGCGACTTTCCGTAACTGCTCAATATTTTCCATTTATCACCTCATGATCTTTTTTGTCATTTTGAACAAAAAGAATCATGTTGCAAGAAATAAATCATAATATTTTGATTTTGCTCTCACAGGAGGCACCGAAGATTAAATGGAGAAGAGGGCACTACATCCACAATCATTTTGTTGACCCACAGCGCAAACCGTGAGTCTGTTCAGAGCTTGCATCTGAGCAGGCGAAGGGTTGGACAAGCCCAAGGGGCGCGTCAGCCAGGCACATTAGGGTATAGTTTCTGCCAGGACATGGATATCTCCGGGCAAGCAAGCTGATGATTAAAAAAGAAAGAGGGGACTGCCCCCGGCACTGCCCCTGAAGGAATTGCAATTCCGTTCCTCGCAATGTCAGCATTTTTTGCCTGTGATACTAT
Source organism: Salmonella sp. SAL00670 (assembly GCF_046552235.1). Classification (NCBI taxonomy): domain Bacteria; kingdom Pseudomonadati; phylum Pseudomonadota; class Gammaproteobacteria; order Enterobacterales; family Enterobacteriaceae; genus Salmonella; species Salmonella sp. SAL00670. Next base: position 37,687 of record NZ_JBGDUO010000011.1, on the reverse strand, counting down.
GACCGGGTCATTTTTCAGAGCATGGACTGATGAAAAAGAAAAACACTACGCCTACTCCCCACGACGCGACATTCCGTCAGTTTCTGACACAACCTGACATTGCCCGGGATTTTATGGAGCTGCATCTTCCGGCAGAGCTGCGTGCCATCTGCGATCTCAGTACACTGAAACTGGAATCCGGCTCGTTCGTTGAGGAGGATCTCCGCCAGTATTTCAGCGACGTCCTCTACAGCCTGAAAACCACAGCCGGTGATGGGTATGTTCACGTACTCATAGAACATCAGTCCTCCCCGGATAAGCATATGGCTTTCCGCCTCATACGCTATGCGGTGGCTGCCATGCAGCGCCACCTGGAGGCAGGGCATAAAAAGTTGCCACTGGTGATACCGGTGCTGTTCTATACGGGTAAGCGCAGCCCGTATCCGTACTCCACCCGCTGGCTGGATGAGTTTGACGATCCCGGGCTGGCAGGCAAACTCTACAGCAGCGCTTTCCCGCTGGTAGACGTTACGGTCATTCCGGATGATGAAATCGCCGGGCATCGCAGTATGGCCGCCCTGACTTTACTGCAGAAACATATTCACCAGCGGGACCTGGCAGAACTGGTTGACCGGCTGGCGCCCATTTTGCTGGCCGGATATCTGTCTTCATCGCAGGTGATATCGCTGGTACACTATATAGTACAGGCAGGCGAAACATCGGACGCCGAAGCTTTTGTACGCGAACTGGCACAGCGTGTGCCGCAACACGGAGACGCACTTATGACCATCGCACAACAACTTGAACAAAAGGGTATTGAGAAAGGTATCCAGCTTGGAAGACAGGAAGGTCGTTCAGAAGGTGAGCGCGAAGCGACTCTGAAAATAGCCCGTACCATGCTCCAGAACGGCATTGACCGCAATACCGTCATGAAAATGACCGGTCTGACTGAAGACGACCTGGCGCAGATCCGCCACTAATCCCCCTTTCCCGTCGCTCCCTGTCCGGCCATCAGCGAATACTGGTGGGGCAGGGAGGCATCAAACTCAGGCTCTGCCTGCCAGCCACAGCGATCAAACAGCTTCATTACCCCCGCTACGTTCCCTGTCAAACGTGCTGTCAGCGGATTTATCTGTCGGCCGCTGTCGTCAAAACCGACATCGAGTTTGGCCCGTGAGAGATAAATGCCGTTCACGCCTGCACTGAGCGCCACAGCATTCCGGCCGGACCATTCCCGATCGCTCAGCAGACGGTAGTTCCAGTGCATATCTTTCGCTGTTTCCAGAGCATACGTCAGCCGGAACAGGTCGTTCTGCTCGGACAACTCACCGGTGCATGAACGCCAGAGGTAATTCAGCTTGCTGGCCAGCTTGGCGCTGACGCCCATCTGACGTCCCTGTTTCAAAAGCCACTCGATATCGGGCGTCACATCACGAGAAAAACGCCGTTGCTTCAGCGCAGTCGCCAGCCAGCGGGTGAGAAAGAGGTTTTCCTGTGCCGGCGAGAGAACGCCACCATCCTGCCTGGCCAGCGCAAGCGCCACCAGGGCACACCACGCCAGATGACCTGATTTTTCTGTCAATGTCACGGCTTCTCCCGCAAGTCAGAAAAATGATGTAATTCATCAAGCATAATCAGCACACGTCAGCCAGTCTTACGGGAAAACATTCGCCGCATCTCACGCGTCTCCCATCCGTAAGGGAAAATAATGCTGTAGTCCCTCCTCTCAGGGAGGATATCAGGGCCCGCGACGATTCGCGCCACCTCCTTATTCAGGCGTTCTCCTCGCCAGCCATAAGCCGCCAGTCGCTTACGGATACGTGCAACGGGAAAACGTTTATCGGAGCGACGGGGGAAGAGTAACGTCCCGTCCTCATTTCGTTTGACACCAAACATATCCAGAGACTGTTCGAGCGGGGAAATGCTCACGCATAGTTTTCAACATATTCTCCATTTCAGACTCCTGAATTAATCCCTGCAGCTGTCTGACCAGCCAGATAGCAGCGTTATGCTGGCTCACTCCCTGCGTCATCATTCATTTCACACTGGAGTTCATGCCAGCATCCGGCAATATTGTTTACCACCTGTGCTGTCATAACGGCGTCAGTGACGGCGGAATGAGCCTCCTCGATCCAGCTCAGGCCAGCCTGACTGACAGCACCGGAAAGCGATATGGTTCCGTAACGATTTGTACTGCAGCTGCTGCCGGATCGATGCCGACAGTGGGTTTCAGGCGGGTCTCAAATATCTTCTCACCGCGGGCATTCACCAGACCGATTTCCAGCGCCTGCGCGCCGGCATCAAGTCCGGTCGTTTCGGTATCGAGGAAAACGGGGGACAGCGCACCGCCGGTCGAATTGCTGGCACAGCATGTCCGGAGCCCGGGCGGGATGCACCACAGGTACGATGCACGCCACTCCCCTTGCCAGGTATTGATGTTAATGCTAATGTACGCATACGTTAGCATTAACCAGAGACAGACATGCCGCAGGATGAATCAGTCGTCAAACGGGCCAGGGAATACTTTTTCCGCCACCACCGGTATACAGAGGAAGACCTGGAATCCGACTACCAGGCAGAACTGCGTAACTACAGGGATGACACCTGGGAAGCACCACAACGGGCAGCCAGACTCAGTGCGGCCGTCAAGCGCTACAAAACGTATGAGATGCTGTACTTCTTCTTCCAGATCGCTGATGAGGCCGGGCTGGACTATACTCCGCTGGTTGTAAAGCGCCTGTGCGCTCATCTTTTCGACAGGCAGGGCAGCCAGAATATTATTGTTGATATCTTTGGCCAGAAGGGACGCATGCACCGCAGCCATGACAGTGATCCTGACATTATTGCTGCCATTGCCGAACGCTACCGGCAGCAGGCAGAGGACCACTGGCAGACAGTTCTGAAGAATATCGGGAGAGTGAAGCAGGACTACCAGAAAAATCAGAACAGACAGAAAGGCGCAGGGGATTAAATGCATGATTAATGCTAATGTATGCGTACATTAGCATTAATCACATAAGTCAGTGCAAATAAATCAGGCTTATTCAACGTTGCGAAGGTTCTTTGGCCAGTTGCTGGAGCTACTTCCCGAAATCAGGAAAGCCTGCGGCTGAAAGTACATCAGCAACAGCACTGGCTCTGGGATGGCCACGTTCAAGCCAGACCAGACTGAGAGCCACACCTGATTTCTCCGTATCATAACTGTGACGCGACAACCGGAATTACCAAACGGACACTCAAAGAATGAGATGAACGATCCAGACTTATGAAGTTCGGAACACACAGAGTTCCTGGTAGCCCAGGAGCGGATGAAGACGGTTGCTATGGCGATCAGAGTGATGACACAGGCGGTAATACCTTGATCTGACAAATCTTATTGAGTGCCGGGACATGAAGTCCGAACAGAGAATGAGGCTCAGGCCAGAGAATCTCATAATGTCCCGCAGCTCTTACTGCATAAGACCGGATACAGAGCGGCAACTTCTCGTCGATGTCACCAAAACGGAATCCATGCAACCCCTCATCAGTTCAGAACTGACTTCTGGACTGATGAGGGGCTGGGCAAGCCAGGCGGTCGCGTCAGGTCGTTATCATCAGCATTTATACCGTACGTTTCAGCATAGCCACCGCCTCACTCTCCGGCATCTGAAACTGCACCCTGTGCCTGGCTGCCACGTCGAGCGCAAAAACCTTCGTGTACACCTCCGTCGAGCTGATGCTCTTATGCCCCATTAAACTCTGCAACACCTTCAGCGGTATGCCGGCGTACAGCATGTGCATCGCGTAGGAGTGGCGGAACGTATGGGGCGTCACCGGTACTGAGAACGTCACCCCATCGGCCGCTGCGGCCGCCACCGCTTCACTGAGCCAGGTGCGGACGGTACGGTCTGTAATCTCCCAGATGCGCGCCTTCTCGGTTCTGCCGGTGCGCTTGTTACGCCGCTCCAGCGGTATTTTCAGTGTGGCCACCATCATCTGCAACTGGCTGACGTACAGCTGATCGGAGAGCGGAACCAGGCGATGAGCCTGACTTCCGGCCGGGGCCCGGCCGGAAGTTCTGGCGGCTTTCTCGGCCCGTTGTTTAAGTGTGGCCAGTTGCACGAACGGATAAGGGGGCGCGAGCAAAAAATCTCCCCGGGTCAGTGCCAGCGCTTCGTTAATGCGCGCGCCGGTGTTCCACAGTGTCGCCAGCAGCATCTTGCGGTGCAGATCCGGTACATAATGGAGCAGAGCGCTCACTTCCGGCGCCAGCAGGTATTTCGGCAGTTCGTCCTGAACCAGCGCCATCTGACGTAAAGCGAGGGCGGCCGGGTAATCGATTGTCACCGGCAACTGAGTGGTGGAAACCGGCAGAGCAGTACCGGACAGGGCTGGCATCATTTATCTTCTCCCGCTGCGTAATGATGAAACATCCCCGGCAGAGCCGGATGTATTGGATCAATCTTTATCTTTTTGACATCCCCCCTGAACGGCGGGGCTTATCGCGCACCTGGTCAGCATGCTAAGTAGCGTTATCCGCAGTGGTGTTCCACCACTTCCTGCAGTATCGATGACCAGCCTCCGGCAAACCATTCCCCCGGATCTTCGCCGTTCAGTACCTGCTGCAGCCAGCGGGAGGGCGAGCAGCGGTTGATGTCGCGGAACCAGACCGGGTGATGTCTGCCCATTACTGACCAGAAATCAAAATCCGGCTCCGGGGGCGTGAACTGATACGCATTCATGACCAGGGGGCCACCGTGCTGTTTCAGAAACAGCAAAAAGGTTTTCAGGTTGCCATAGCCGCCATTGCCCATCCCGGCCCCGAGGTAAAATGCTTCTGTCACCAGACCCGTGGTGATGCTCCCGGAATGTTCATGCCGGCGCAGGATCAGCAGGGTACCGTCATGCAGGCCACCCTCAATGCGGATGAACTCAAACACATACCGGCCATCGTCATCCGGAAAAAAGAATTCCTGCCAGCTGACTCCGGAGTAGGTTCCGAGTTTCACCACCGGAAACGACTCACCTTCACCGCTGAGCAGCCAGTCTCCGCTGGCTCCGCACCAGCTCTGTAGCGCGCCGGCCATTTCCGGCGTCATTTCCGCGCGCCCTTCAGCAATATCCATCAGCAGGCCGGGGCTGGTACTCAGTTGGTCACCCAGGCGCACATAATCAGCCACACTGGCGCTGGAATCGCCGGTGCGCGCACGGGCCCCAAACCCGTCCTCATTCAGGCGTTGCAGGAGCCACCGCAGGCGCTGTCCGGTTTCCTGCTGCCAGCGTTCACGCATGGACAACGGCACAATGTTCTGCGACGGTTCGGTAGCCGGGTAGAGTCTGGCCAGCGCAAGGCGGATCTCGCCCTCCACTGAACGTTCATTTTTCATTGCTGACTGCTCGATGCGCGCAAACAGAGCATCGTCCACGTTACGCGCCTGAATCTTCGCCATGATTCCCTCACAGAATTGTTATACGAAAAGACTCATTTTACGTGCAAAAAGCACAAATAATCACATCTACAATAACATAATAGAATGCATCCATATAGACTCATTATGAATGCATAATCCATGTTACGCCGATAATAAATATAGTTACAGTTTCATCATGTAATTACCTGACGGCTGTTTTCGGGTGATCCGACTTTTTGCTTATTGACTGATTTCCGGAAGTGTACCACGCTCATGGAATAAGCAAAGCGCTGTTTTCTGCGCCGCGCGCCGGGTCACGATAAGGAGACGTTAACACAAGATGTAGCGTCTTTATTAGCTGATGAAGACGCTACATCTTGTGTTACCGGGTCGCAGTGCACGGGTGCGTTTCCGGAGGATCCTACTCTGCCTTTTTTCGGATCTGAGTGAAAAAAGAGAGAAGGTGTATGTACTGTACGTACTGTATGTATTAACTGTACTGTATGTATTGTGTGTATCGTACTGTATTAATTGTATTGTACCGTATCGAATGTATTGTGTATTTTTCATTCAAAGGATACACTGCCGGTATAACGCCCCCACGGAGATATCCCATGAGCAAACTGCCTTCCCCCGACATGGTCCGTCGCATCGAGGACGCTGCTGCGGCCCTCATCGCGGCCGGCACCCCGAACCCGACCAACGTCCAGGTGCGCGACCACCTCGGCAGCGGCTCCCTGGCCACCATATCCCCGGTGATGCGCGCGTTCCGCGCCCGGCAGCGCGAACAGGCCCGGGAAGAAACCCTGCCGTTACCGCCGGAGCTGGCGCAGCTGCTGACCGGTCACCTAGGGCTGCTGTGGCAGGCGGCCGTGCAGCAGGCGGACGCCGGGGCGCTGGCCGCGCGCGAGCAGGCCGACGCCGACATTGAACAGGCCGACATCGAGCGCGACGCCGCGCTGGCGAAAGTGGCCGAACTGGAAAGCGAGCTGGCGGTGCTGCGGGAGGTTCAGGCCGAACGTGACCGTCTGCTGCAGCAGGAGCAGACGCTGCAGGAACAGATGATATCGCTGCGCGAGGAGGTGGTGCGTCAGCAGACCCGGAGCGAACACCTGAATGAACAGCTGCAGGAGAGTCGGGAGGAAGTGAAAACCCTGCGGGCCAGTGAAAAGGCGCTGCAGAAAGAACTGCTGATGCAGGCCCGGGCAGAGCCGAAAGGCGGAAGGGGGACGAAATGACACCAGAAATCAGACGCCGTATCCACGCCTTCCGCAACGCCCTGGTGCCTGCGGCCGACACCCGCTCAAATGAATGCTTCCGGATGGACAGCTGACTGGAGATAAAGAATTTGAGCAGCGCTACGGGAATTTTTGATTAAACGCATCCGTGAAAAAAGGAAATACTGCAAATGGCCAGAATTCAGTACAACCGTGACCGGGGCAATTATCCGGAAGTGCAACAAGCAACGTAATGTTCTGTCTGCGCTGCCTACAGAAAAAAAGCCCGAAACTACACGGAGATATCGGGCTGAAAATAAAGTTGGTAGGAACGATGATAGATACGACGTGTGTAGTGTCGGGTGCCCCCCGATGACTTGCAGGCTGATGACTGCAAGCCGCTGTGTTACTGCATAACGTCAAACATTTTTATCAGCCAGCGCTTCCGCTCAGGGGGATTCACTACACACACATAACAGGATAGGTAGATATAAAATTTTTAGAGCTAAAAACACGAAAAAAGCAAGCAAAAAAAATGAAGTGCAAGTTGTTAAGAACTGATAACACAACCCCGTATATCCCGGGTTCATCTGAAGAAAAAGTGATAATGTAATATCCCCCGCCCACAGAATGAAAAAGGCGGGAGCAAATCAGTGAATAATTTCTGAGGTGCTGACTTAACCCAAAATATGCTTGATATATAAACGTTTGTCCGGAGATTCTCTTTTTATTTTTTGTTGATACTGCCGTGGTGTTAGGCCGTATATTTTTTTGAACTGCCTGTTTGCGGTATTTACAGAGTCGAACCCGGACTCAAAAATACAGACATGAACATCAGTGTATACATCATTCCTGATTTTGCTGGCTAAAAACGCACATCGTTCAGTGGATAATAGTTGATGAAACTTGAGATTTTCACTTGATAATATATACTGAACCATACGTTCTGTTAACCCTAAATGGGTTGCGATCATAGACAAACAAAGCCCCGGATTCTTAACGTTGTTTTTTATATAGTTTATAATAACAGCAAATCGGTTATTATGTGTCTTGCAAAAGGTATTATTGCCAGAAGACGAGTTTAATTCTGCTTCAAGGCTGAGAAGCCCAGTTAAAGCAGACATATTTTTTTCACAAAAACGGTCAGAATTATTATTGTAAAAGTTTGATATTATTTTATTAATTTCAACACCATAAGTTAGTTCAGATACGTTCTTCCAAAGCAAATTTTTAACTTGATCATATGAATCAGCAAAAGTTGATATATCTATTATAAATGACAGGCTGGTTCTTCTCGAAAAACTTTCTTCAATAACACTACTCCATGAGGGAACAATTACACTATCCCCGGGGCAAATTATTTTCCTGTTTTTTTCATTTCTTATCAGCATGCTTCCACAGGTATTAACAATAAATATCCTTTTTTTTAACCCGAGCAGGCAGTCTTTATGTACCAGATCTGTTTGTTGAGAGGATGAATAAATTTTTATTTTCAGAATACCATTATTTAGCTCATCAACAGACATCTGACCAAGGAACAAATCTGGCTCCACACCTGATGGCGTTTTAACTTTTGCATCAGAGAATCCAAGCTCTTTCTTTATAGTATTGCCCCATTCATTTAGGCCTTCACAATGAGCTGCAATCAACTCTTTTATGTTTATCATCGTCATATCACCGTTTAAATCAAGCCTGCTTCCACCATAAAACACAGATGTCAGAGTCACAAATATTACCCAAAAACCTCATAACAGTAACGAAATACACACAGGGCTGTCCTGATCATCTGTGATAATTTTCTTTGCACGTTTTATAAAATCAACAAAATTAAAGCACCACCAGAATATAAATAAACCAATTATCATTCAGATAAGCTTTTTGAAAAAATAAGTAAAAACCGGGTACGTATCCAGGGTTATAAATAATCCCTCCTTCCCCATGATTATCGATACGTATTACACATAAATCATACATCAGTGAGGTTATTAATACAAGGGTACAGAATATCTGTGAAACTATATCCAGCATATTTTCAGAAGATTGTGAATCACCAGTAAATAAAAAGTTATTGTCAATGCCGGGTCTGCACCGGTCGCTTGTGTTCCCTAGCCGATGAAACTTAAACCATTTGCTACGTCCAGGACTCGAAGGTTAATTTTCCGGGGGCATTAGGCGAGGGGGGAGTCGATAGCCTGAGCCACATTTATCTGATTTACACTCAGGTATATCACAGGATGCACGCCGAAAAAAAAACAAAAAAAAATGAAATTATATTCAAAATTTAATATCTCATCGTTACTATAAGAACACGGAATATGTTAACATTATGCTAATGAAGGAGGGGGGGGTGACATATGTTGACCTTACAACCGAAATAGAAATGTTTATCAAAAATATCTTGAGTGATACAACTTATACCATTGAGCAACGACTGGGATTTGCTTATGGTTCTTATCTGACATGGCATGCTCTGATTAAAGGCACATTCAAACCAGAAGACGATCGCAGGCTATGGCATTTAACTCAGTCACATTATGAATGAGCTATAAATGCTCGCCCGGGCTCGCAACAGGGTTTCCTGTGTCGGTTTAGCAGTATACCAGATTCAGTGGAAGACACTCTCACCATCTGTTGCATCCGGCTCAGTATCTGATTACCGACACTAAGCCGGATTTATTCACTGGTGGAAGCTAAACAGGTAACACAGAATTTTATTTTATGATGTTTGTGAAAATTATCTATTACACCTGCATTTTCGTTGCCATATTAATGTTAATGTTTTTTTGTGTATCATTATGTTTTGTTCTGAAGCACTCGTAACCGGAGTATTCTGCAGTTCCGATTAATTACTGCCCCTGTTTTCCTTTACCAGGATGATCCAAAAACGTTCTGTATTGCGGTCAGCAATAAACTCTTTGGCTGCTCTGCCACGAGTACAGATGTGGGAGGGGGATTTTTAGAGGGGGAGTGTGGAAGAAGTATGGGGGATGTCCACAAATATTATTACACCGATTCAGTTGCAGGCTGGTCTGTGTATTATACAGCATCTTTGCTTTACAGATATGCTGCACTCAATTATTTATATGACGGAAATAATAAATGTTTTCTGCAAATGCATTTACTGGCAGAAGCACTGCACTCCGACATCATCCCAAAAGCCGGAGTACAGTCATCTGGAAGTTAAGTATTATTCCTGGATAGTTTCACTATCAAGTATAACACCTTCTTCAGCAGATAAGAGCATCAGGTTAGCCTGATAATATTTACCGTCATCAAAAAGTGCAATTGCCTTCTGAATATCTGTTCTGGTTTGTTTCAGTGGCATAAGCACTTCATTTTCAACAACGGTAATACCAGCCAGTTTCAGAGTTTCAATAGCGCCTTTCTTATCGCCTTTTTTGAGTTTTTCATTCGCATTTTTAATTGCTTTTGTTTTTTCATCAGAGGCCTGATAATCTTCACTAATCGATATTGATGCGTTAATAACAATATAATTATCGCCGTCTACAGGCGTTTTTTTATCTTTTTTAATAAATTTGGTCCAGTCTGTTTTGTCATCATTGATCTTCTGTTGAGCGTCTGATAACAACTTTTTCGCGCTTTTTGTATCCCCGTTAAATAGCGACACGCGTGCTAACTGAACGTCCTGCATCGCTTCATTACCAATTTTGGCAATCTTGTCCACAGTGCGCCATTGCGAGGCAGTTAACGGACTGCTACCTGTAGCCTGCGGCGCAGCTCCCGTATCAGCAAAAGCAGCGCCGGACACACCTAACACGGTAGTAAGGACCATTGCCAGAATACTTTTTTTCATAAGTTTTTATTCCTTTTTGTTTATGATGAAGATTTCATTGTTAACCACCTTATTGAAGGTGGAATTTATTAAACAACTATTTGATTTCACATGCTATAAAACACCAAAGAAATTCGTATTATGTTGATTTTTTTTCGCCCCCTCCCCCTGACACACATTCAGAATGATCCGTATTTTTTTATGAATTCATGAGGGGCGATTCCAAAATGTTCTCTGAATAAGCGGATAAAAAAAGATACATTGTTATATCCACAACTTGCAGCTACCTGTTGGACACTTTTATTTCTGACAAGAAATAACTCTGTTGCTTTTTGCATTTTACAATTTATTAGTATTTTCGTCCATGATGTTTCTTCACGATTGAGTTTTTTCTTAAGTGTACCTGGACTCATACACAACATACTTGCCACCTGAGGTAATTTCCATTTCAGACTTAAATCGCGCTTAATAATTGTTTTTACTTTATTTTCAATACGTCTACCTGTGGATAACACAAAAAAGATAAAACCCTTCTGTTCTGAAAAAAAAGACAGCACAAAGAATATAAGAGCTTTTTTTTGAGCAGCATTGTGGATACATGAGTTTATACTTTTAAATATGTCTATTAAAAAAACCGGATCTGCTGATGGAGAAATAAAGTAACTTTCCCTGTATTTTTTTATTTTCTGAATACCCCCATCACAAACAAACCCTTCAACATATTCATTTAAAACCTCACACGGTACAGATATATAATAAAACTTTTCCTTGTTATTTACAGTATAACAAATGGCACTATCATTTAAAATTACCAGACTGTATTGTTCCACATTGACATCAATGCTATAATTTATTTTGATGACATTCTTTGTCAGAAAGAATAAGATTAAAGCATATCCATCCACAACAGACCCCCCCTCCTCCTCCTATAATAAATAAAGGAAAGCACCATTTCAGCCATAGATAATGGATTGTCAATTCAACGATAAAACCACCTCAAGTAGGGGCATCAATAAAACACCAGGCTGCAGTATATAATAAAGCATATAAATCACAACACACATATATACTCATTCAGAAATAAAAAATTATTATCTATCCTAGCCCCAGAACCTGATTAGCTCCTCAAAAGAATTAAAAATCTTTCACTGTTCGCCTGACAACCTATAATATTTCATTAAATCAAGCATAACGCATGTTTAAGGTTTCTATGATGAGATCGCTTACAAATCCCGTATTTCTGTAAAAATTGTTGCACCAAAAGGTGCAACCATAAAGAACAAATATGAAACTAGTGTTGCATGCTTGAATTCAGACTACTGCATGCTCCAAAATCATTGGATCGTTAACTAGCTTAACCGATCCCCCCCACTTCAGAGTTAATTAAACGAAAAAAGACTAACAGAAAAAGAAATTACAACAGATTTTCTTTGTTCAAAGCGTGGTTCAAGACTCTGGGGTGGGCGGCGTTATCTTCCTGTTTTGTTCCAGATGGATTTTATAATGGGTGATATGCTTATATCTGTGCGTTATAGAAAGTCTCTGTTGGGAAATAAATTGGAGCCCACTGTCAACAATTCTCTGATATTCCTGATACTTTCGGCTCAGTTTGGCATCGCATCATACAGCTGGGTCATCCCAGCCCCCCCCTCCCTGTGAAATTACCGCTTTTTTTACCCCATCCGAACGTAATAACGTTCAGGACTCCGTTGGCTGAACGGGACCTTCGCTTCGCGCTGTGTAAATCCTGTCCCCGGTTAATTATCCTGCCTGTAACCATAAACAGTTACCCTGAACAAAACATGACTCATAATGTCAACGGATACCTGCTGCAAAAGACATGGTGGAGTAATGGAATTCACTTTGGACTGGAAACAGCGTGTTAAAAGAGGGATCTTTCTTTAATAAGAAAGATCCCCAAAAAATAAAAAATCACTTTAGCCTGAAGTTTGGTCATTACTAATATACGGAGATGAACTCGGATATCACCACATACCTGCCTTTTTTCTGTAAAACATCAGATTGAACATGTCTGTCTCACAGACATGTCTTATGTGGTTACAAAAAATTAATATAGTGCGTCCCCTTGTAAGGGGGGGCGTTAGATATTGTACTGACTTATTTAAATCTGCATTAAGCAGAAAGCGAAAAATAAGATTTTTTTTGTGTCAGACAAAATATTTTGGACATTGCACCCGGAACAACACTTTGTGGGTGCGGTAATCAACCCCGGTCATATTTTCCGCATCGTGCTTACACTGACAGCACATACACCAGATTTTCCCGCTAAGCATATCCTATCCGTTGTTCGGGTAGCTTTCGAGACTGTCTTCTTTACTGACTTTCCTTCCTGCAGGTACACAAACCGGTCTACAGCAGCCATAACGTCACGGTATTACAGGAGGTACGCCTTAAGAAGAAATAGCTGAAACACTGAGTGAGCAATGCTGGTTGTGTAACCTGTCCGCCCCCATCAGCACATTATCAATCGTTATTTCCCTTTTTAAAACATCCAGCCTGGTAACTTAACAGGGCGCAGACCGTAGTACTGTGCCCGGCACCGGTAAAAATCGCGACAGATTGTGGTTGCATCTGTACGATTTAAGTACATCACAGCAGCAGATAGTTCATCTGGAACTTAACTATTTGAGCTAACACGCTATAATACGCATTAAGAAATATCATATATGAAGGATCTGAAATAAATTTGAGGAAAAAATTCCTTATAGTCTTATTGATGGCTCCCATGCTACAGGGATGCGGATCGTCTTTGTCACAGATAAAAAATACTTTAATATTATTTTACGATCCGCTATATCATATGGATTCGCCTCAAGGGCCATGCCGTGAAAAGGGAAATATTATCGAGTGTGACTGGAAAGACAAAAAAATTGTACATTACAAGTAACAAGCTGTTGAGTTGTAAAGCGGTACATAGCTTTCATTGTCGCACCTGCACAATATATTAAGTCATACAACGGTTTATATAGAGTATTAGTATTGCAGTTGTAACCCCCGTAGTTCCTTAGCTTTCCAGGCATAAATTGGATAGCCAGCACAATACGTCCACATGGCGTATACCGTTGTTCACGACTTATCATTCCCAATGAGATGGGAAAGAACAGTGGAGCCTTTTTCTCCCGAAAAAGACAGGTAAATATCGCCCCAGTTGAATCTTTTTAGTGCAACTAAGTAAACATCTTCGCAGATGTATAAGTCGTCAGAAAATCCGGCCTCTGATTAAGAGACACGAATATTCTATCATTGCTAGTAATTTTTGAAAATACTGAACATAACAAATAATCCGTTTTTTTCAAATAAACGAATTCAGGATAAAAAAGGTGGTCTCTTTTGTGAAAGAGACCACAATAAAAAAGCCTCTACACCTTCGTACACCAAAGGTGGCATTTATATACAGCAAGCGATATATCTGATATCCTTTACATCAAAACCATATTTAATACAGTCAATAAGCGAAAACCAAACAATAAAAAACGAAACGAAGATGTCAATGGATAGCTTATATTTACTACGAGGATATTTAATACCCCCCCCCTTGCAAGGACTTTCTTTGCTTTTGCTCATAACACCAGATTTCATCAATACGATTATGAACGGCGTCACGAATATCATGAAGTCTATTAACCAGCTCTTCATAATGTTGTGTGGCATACAAATTATCAGGTAACACTGCGTTACCGTTTGCGGTATGAATTATGCTCCCCACAATCATAACAAACAGTAACGGTAGCAGATAGGTCTGTATTTTTTTGTACAAAACACTTCCTCCCGGGAATTATATTTATATCGAAACCGCTTAATGTTGACTCACTATTATGGAGTGTATGATTATATAATTATTTCAGGATTATCAAACATTTTATCTCACCATGTACAGAATTTTTCTTTTTGGAACGGCGTTAAGCCACGCATCCTACCACTGAGCCCGCTCGGGGCTGTGCTTCGCTTTTCCTCTCGTTTTCGTATAAATGCATTACCTTATATACCTTCGACTCCAGGTTCGCACACTCCATGTCAGATCCTGTGTTGTGCTTATACTGTCTATATGCCGGGGCAGTTCAGCCAGCAACCGGATAACCGCTGGACTTATCATGTGCCGCGTAGAAAATTCATTTTCATCTGAAGTGAGTCTGTATAACTATTTATGTGTAATTTTTCAATTGTTAATAAGCAATTTTCAATGTTGTGTAAACACTTATTTACGTCAATCAAGTGACGGTGTAAATATAATTGAAAGTGTCCCACTATAATGTCCCGCCGCCTGACGGGATAAATCAAATGGTAGCAGCTTTATCCTGATGGGCCAGGGCACACAGGCTACCGGAGTCTGGAGCCCCGGCATCATTACCTGGCGTATACCTGCCGTATTAATACCGACATATGTTTGTGTTACCCCTGGTTTAAGGCGCTGCATTGTCCCTGCCTGGCCTGGAGGTGATGCAATAACCTGATAATGAAGTGGTTTGCTCGTAGGCGCAGACGAATTCTGCAAAAGAAAGTCCTGCGTGGCCGGCTCGGTATAATTACTGTTGAGCGTTACTTCAAAACTCTTACTATTACTGCTGTACCCGTCATACAGACAAGTTTCAATAACTTTTTCAGCAGAAACCTGTCCGGGTTTGTTAAGGGTCCAGTATGCAGGCATAACTGGCATCACTACATTAGCAGTGCTTCCATGAAACTGAGGAAGCCAGATACGAATATTATTGTTATCCGTTACATGCAGTGTTATATCTGAACTCATATAAGCATTCATGAGCCCATTATCATATGAGCCTGCTCCTCCACCAAGCTCACCGACCTGGAGTTTTAAATGAGCCTTCCATATTCCACCAAATAATCTTTTTAGTTGGTCTGAGTAAATATATAGTTTGGGTTGCCCCCAATACCCGCATCCTGATGACACGTTCGCTATGTCACGCGTAGGGCCACATGGCGTATTTATCCATCCATGAAGGATTAATATTTTTGAAATATGCGTGCGCTCCTCGACAAATTTCAATTTTACACTATCCCCCCCCGTGACCCAATGCCCTTTATTTACCGGGCATGCACCATTAGTTGCATCTGTATCAGAAAGACAAGTAAGATACATATGTCCTATTATGTCACCACTAGGTACATCTTCGGAAAATACCTTAGCGCCATCCCATATTGCGGTTTTTTCTGGTAGTGAACTTAAATCCAGAGTCGTATTTACAATGTTAGAATAATTAAAATACTCTGGAACAGATGCGATTGAGCGCATAGGTATCCCCAGCCAAGAGCATATAAAAAACGTAATGAATATTTTGTAGTGTAAATATCGCATTTTGGCACCAATTATTTTTACAATATCAATACCATGCATTGACATTTTTCGTTGATATTATTGCTCCGCGAATTTTATTAAAAGCAACTTCAATAAATCAGCTTACAAAGCTAAAAAATCAGTGACCGATAGCCATAGAAACAAGTCTGGCCACCCTTTCCGATTTACGCATGCTTTCTGGTAAATCGGCATTACTTACCAGTTGACAATTCGCGTTCTTCATCCTGCGAACACCATTAAACCCCTTTGTATATTTAACCGGACAAATATAAAACTGTCTGTTTTTAAGCACGTATAATGAATCTGGTGCGAAATTAAATTCAGCAACAAAACTGCCATCCGGATTAATATCCGGAACCTCAGCATTAAGTATATGTCCACCGGCCAGCAGGTTATTCCCGTTCACCAGTAATCGCCCGACATAAATATAAGTTGCATCAGCACGTAACCGACTGATGGTGACATGCCCCGGTAAAAGAAATACATTATGTTTACCTGCGCCACGGACAAGATTTCCGTTGGCCCCATGTGTATCGGAGTTCTCGACCGTTACTTCATCCGGCATATAATCCATAAGAGGCATGAAGGTCTGCTGTCCATCCTGAAGATAGACCTCGCCTCCCTGTATCGAACTAATTTTAGCCACCGGTCCGGAAATGTTTTCACTCCTGTTATTACGGGCATCAACCACCACACCGGACAGACTGGATTCATTACCGCCACGATTGCCCCATACCAGTCCGGTGGAGGATATGGCAAATGTTGAATCATAATGACCGTTCAGGGTACTGTTGCTGTACTTCCTCGAGTGGCTGTAACCGGCTGCCATTCCGCTGTTTCCCAGAGCTCCATCCCATTCCCCGCTGACAAGTGCGTTCTGATAATTATTACCGCCAGACAACATGACATCCAGAGAGCGATAATCATGGCGGTTTGAAACCCACTGCTGCCGCAGTGACAGGTTATTGTCCTGATTGTGCTGACGGTAATTCAGCGTGGCTGTCGTATTACTGCTGACACCTGAATCCAGTTGGGTATTTCTGGAGAGTGACAGCGTCAGAAAGACTCCCGTATCCTGCTGGTATCCGTTGCTGCTCCTGTTACTGAATACCCCCATTCTTGGCCATATATTCCAGTTCCGGTAATTAACAGATGTCCCCAGCGTCAGTAATATTCCTGATGTGGAATACCGATTGTCAGATACTGCCCCTGGCGCTCTTACCCGCTGACTTTCAGTTACGAAAGCTGTATCTGCCATTCCCGGGAACAGCCAGAAATGTTGTACAGAACGTGAGTAGTTATATCCCAGTGAAGCCGTCCAGCCATACAATTCTGTACTGGCAGTAGCACTGTAATTGTTGTAACACCCGGTAGGTATCTGACCTCGACAGAAAGTATGATAACGGGATAAATAAAATGCATTTGCTTTATAATTCCAGCTTATCTGCTCATTATCAGCAGTACCCTGGCCTCCTTGCATAAGATAGCCGGTTTTCAAAGTCCAGAGCCCGGTACGCGAAGGAATAGTCCAGCTCAGATCATTTTCACTGAGAATTTTATTATCTTCGGTACCGGTCAGAACCGCACCAGTCCAGCTTAAATTGCGAGATAAAGCCAGATTAAGGCCGCCAGCGATCCCCACTCTGTTTTTTCTTTTTGCCTGGTTATTAATTATATCACTTGCGGTTCTCTTTCCGACCTGCAGAAACCATTGTGGCAGGCCGGAAGCAGACCGAATCTGGCCGCTGTTTTCAAAAAACTGTGTTTCCTGACGAAGCAGACGCCCATTATCATACACCTTTAATGTTACCGGATAGGCTCCGGCCGGAAAAGTGTGGGTATCAATATCATGAATACCGGCGTCCATATAGCTGGTACCCAGCAAGCGTTCTCCGCGATACACATCAACCCTCGCCGCCTGTGCCAGCATTACGGTTAACGGTGAGGAATCGGTATTGTTGTCAAGACTTGTATTGACATAGGCACTGGTTGACCCCAGTCGAATACCGTCTGTCTGAGCAAGGGGCAGCAGGGACAGAGAAAAATTTCCTCCAAGGCGGGAGTTAAGATTAGTGATGTCCATGCGTCCCCCCTGGACATAAGTTCCCTGAGTCACATCGGATCTCAGAAAAAGATTGCTGAATTGAAAATGTGATTTTGACTGAGTGTTTTTGCTGGCATTCTGAAAGAGAGTCCAGTCCCCCTGCATATAACTTCTGTCACCGAGCCCCTGCGCCAGGGAGCCTGTCCCGCCCAGACTTTCCATTTGGTTATCATGACTGAAAACCAGTGACTGATGGCTGACCATCGCAATACGTGAATTCTGTGATGGATGCCAGAACTGCCGATCATTAGTGTTGAACCATGCTGGGTTTATCAGCAACATGACGGACTGTTCCTGCTCATTGTAAATCACTCCGATATTTTCACCCGGAGTTAAATGAAATGCCCCATCATGGCGGGGAAGAGGTCCTGACAGTTCAGTCAGAATTTTCTTTCTTATCTCTTCCGGAATTTCATCAAGTGGTAGTTTGTCAAAGAGAACCTTAGGTTCCCTAAATGTCAGCATTTCGGGAGTGACAAAAACCGAAAACACACCTTCATTGTCTCCCTGAAAAGAAACATTTAGAAATTCGTTCTGACCAAGACTGAGCGCCTCAAAACCCGGTGGGACATTTCTGGCATACGCAGGGGAACCGGTAATTCCAGCAATTACTCCGAACATAAAGGGATATAATTTTTTTAGATAAATACCGGGTTCCCACATAATTGATTTTCTTTTATATAAATTAGTTGGTGGACTGCGCCAGCACTAAGTTAATTACGCCGGTATAATGCCCCGCAGTCAGCGCTTTGGTATCACCGGTTGCTTTAACAGAAAGTTGCATCGGGCTGGTTTCGCCGTCAGCAAAAAGAGTCTTATCGTAAGGAGTGACTTTAGTAGACAAAGTTTTACCTGCCAGGATTACAGACATTGGAACAGTGCTGGCATCAGCTGAGTTTGTTAACTGCACATCATTGGCCAGACTGACATCCACCCCATGCTGGGTATCATTGCTTGCAAGCCGAACCATTTCTGAGGCCGTATTAAGGCCAACTCCAGGAATGAATGACAGTTGCAGGTCAGTAAGCGCAGTATTATTGGCAGACAGGATTGCCACTGCAGGATTAACATCTGCGGAAATGTTGATTGTTGCGGTCCCCGTTGCAGCGCTTGCCAAAAACGGAAAAGCGGCTAGAGCACTTAAAAAAGTATATTTAATTTTCACAATACGACCTCATTATTGGTTTGCTAAAATAATAAACAACGCTCATTCAACTTTTTGTACAAGATCAGCCGTCCCTTCCTGATATTTTATAAATAAAGAACCTCCTTCATTATCCTGCCAGTTTGAAATTTTCAAACTCATTCCAGGGTATATAGTTCGAGCATATTTTTTCCACTGACATTTTTCTTTTGATAAACAGAATCCATAATCGGATACACGGATATGCCTGTTTCCATGATTGACCAATTCTCCGGTTTTATTGTCATATGACAGTGATATAATGCTATTCTTGGGCTCCACATAAACCAGTGCACCCCAGATTACGTTTATCGTTATATTGGCATTATTATCCGCCTTATCCACTTCATTTTCATTTGGAACAGAAGACACATATACACGATAGATGCTTTCGTTCTGAGGGACATTCAGAGGAAGCAGTCGGATAATATGTTTTCCCTGTGGAGAAAGGACAAAACGCTGAGGTGATACCACCAGACCTTCGCCATCCCCGGGAAGCACAGGTATTTCTTTTTGTTGTGATGTTCCCGGAAAAATTATTTTCTTTACTGTGACTTTTATATACTGCGTCTCAGTTGAAGTTGAATATACACTGACAGACCCACTGTAATCATCCTGACTATCAAGGTTAATAGTCATCGGTGAAACCTGTATTCCGGCATAAGTATAACCGGTCAGTACTAAAAACAAGGCCCCTGTTAATATCCTGAAATTAGGAAAGTTGATACCCATAGCAGCCCCTACCATGAAATTCTCATAAGAAAGCAGTAATAATTGCCGTATTTTAAGTTAAATACAGTCGCGAGATACAATACAATGCGAAACACTACAAACCAAAAAACGAAATAAACATTGCGATTGCAAGCTTGTCAGCATGGAAGTATATTCATCGACGAAGATTTATCCTTTAAGGACGCAAAAGGTATGAATTATAGTGAAATAACAATTTCAATTGAAAACCATATAAACCAACTTCTTTCTGATTCAGTTTACACTGAAAAACAACGACATGATTACGCTTACGGGGCTTATTTGACATGGCATGCTCTGGTTTGCGAGTCATTCACAAAAGCAGATGATATAAGACTCTGGAAACTCGTTTGTTATAAATATGATTAACCACTTTCGGTTTTATAAAAAAAATATTATTTGAGGAGCATGCTGAATGGTAACGAGAAAATAACATACTTATAAACCTGATGGCCACAATGTCGCACCAGGATTGACTGAGTGTCCTCAGCGACAAACAGGGAACAGAACAGGCTTATATGCTGGGGAAATACATAGAAAAACAGGCAGATCTGAAGCGAAATTAGAAATGTGATGAATTAGAGACATGCAAAAAAGTCGGCATTCGAGAAGCCACAGATTGTTCAAATGCGTCAGCTGGTCCTGGTAGTGATTTTAACTTCTGCAAAAAAAAATTCGGTAACTGCCCCACACTTTTTCATGCCCTCCGGTTCTGAGTAAAGGCCCGTCCAGGTAACCGACGGACCTGTTCATCTCAACCCCACTAATGGATTTTGATAGACATGGCTGATATTCCTTCGGGTTGATTAACCCGGATAAAGCAAGTCACAACGGCTGCGAGAAAATATAAACCAGCATAGGTAAGAACTACTCCCCTGATGCCAAAATGACTTAGTAACACGGCAGCTAATGCCGGCCCCATAAAGTTTGATAATCCCCCGCCTAAGTTTTGAACTGATATGGCAGCCCCTTTGTGTTCCGGGGCGATTACCGGAAAGATTGCCCCCATAGGAACAAATGCGGTAACGGTTAAAGCAAAAAATACAGCAGCAAGGGCACCAACCATAAAGCTGTAAGGATATATATAAGGTGCGTAGTAAAACGTGAGAGTTGCAAACCCACAGCCAACAAAACCAAACCACCTCATTTGTTTCATCCAACCTATTCTGTCACCAATAATGCCCCAGGCAACATTAGTAACAGGTTGAACCAGAAAGCAGATCCCCCATATGGATAACCACTCACTGGTAGAAAAACCTATTCTTTCTGATGTGAAGAATAAGGGCAATACAACAGGCAGTCCAAAAAAAGACAGATTACATATTATTCTTGTTATTAATGCCAGAAATATATCTCTGTTTGTAAAAACAAGGGTCAATCCTTTACTTATTTCTCTGAGTTTATCCTGTGCCGGGCTGGATGCAGGCACAGAGTGGTGTTGCACTTTTAACAAAAAAGTGGCTATACCTCCACCGACTGCCACAAATAACATGGAAAGCCACAAGGTTGGCATGAAACCAATGCGTGGTATAGTCCAGGATGGAAGAAACGACGCAATTATACCATAACCTATGGTAAACATTGACCATATCCACCCAACAGCAGAAGCCAGGCGGTTGGCTGGAGCAGCCTGAATGACTAAAAAGAAAAAGCCATAGAAAAAAAGAGGATAAGCAAAACCCCGCAATGAATAAAATAACAACATTAATGTATAATTATGTCGTCCGAGACCGAAACACAGGAATAGAGTCTGAAAAAGCAGCCACCATACCGCTCCTGTTATCATCAGTTTTTTTGCACCATAAAGCTCAGCAAGAACCCCAGAAAACCAACTTGAAACGGCGGCTGTAAAACCATAAACCGAAAAAACTATAGCAGCCTGATCTGGTTTAAATCCTGTCTCCACCATGTATTTCGATAAAAAAGCCAGCTCAATGCCATCGCCAGTCATAAAAATAGCGATGGCTATATACCCCCATAATAAATTAACCGGCATTCCGAAAAATATTTTTGTGGAGTTAACGCTGTTGTCTGAAGTAATTAATTGTCGGGACTGCATATTTCACTCCTTATTAAAACCAGGATATTCTTTTTCCAGTAACTTTAAATATTCAAAGTATATCATTTCATATTGTGAAATCCTGTTTTTGTCAGGCTCACAATAAGTTGAGTTATCCGGTTTAACAAAGCGTGAGCATAAACTTGTTAATTCATCTTCACCGACACTCCAGGCTGCATGAATAGCCGCACCAAGAGCAGTATTTTCTTTACCGGAAAGTCCGATAACAGAACATCCCATGATATCAGCAACTATCTGACGCCATTCGGCATTTTTCGAACCACCACCAGTCAGTCTAATTTCATTAGTGATGATTCCCATTCTTTTGAATAAATCGAATCCATACTTTAAGCCAAAAGTGGCGCTTTCAACAACAGCCCGACAAATATTGCCTGGTTCACAGTTGCTGCTGTTTAAATTATAAAATCCCCCATGAGCCTCTGGTAAAGCAGGTACTCGCTCACCATTAAAGAAAGGCAGAGCCATTATACCATCTGCTCCGGGGACTGTTGTTGACAACAGTTTATTAAACTCAGGCAATGTTAAGTTCAGCATCTTCTGAATCATAGTGGTTGCGGACGTGACATTCATTGTGCAAACCAGTGGAAGCCAGGTACCAGTAGCAGAACAGAAATTTGCAACAAGCCCTGACGCAGTCGTCGGCACAGTGGGCGTACTGGAATATAAAGTTCCCGATGTACCAAGCCCTATGGTCATTATGCCTGATTCAATGTTTCCTGTACCAATAGCCCCCATCATGTTGTCGCCACTACCACACGCTACGAGAGTCTGTGAATGCAAGCCCAGTATTTCAACCGCCTGTTTATTAACTTTGCCTATAATGCTCCCCGGCGGAACCAGGGGAGGGAGAGCCTTTAACAACTTCCCACTGTCATCAATCAGGTTGATGACAGTCTCACACCATGTTCGTTTACGTACATCAAAAAAACCTGTCCCGGAGGAGTCACCATATTCAGACGCCGCCTCTCCCGTTAACCAGAAATTTATATACTCATGGGGAAGAAAAACCCGGTATACTGATTTCCATAAATCAGGATGGTATTTCTTAAACCAGAGAATTTTTGAGGCGGTGTATCCTGTTGCAACGACAAGCCCCAGTTGCTTCAGCAGTTCAGTTTCGCCGCCAGCCTGTTTTGTAAAGTAAATATTTTCAGCATTTGTTTCAGTATCGCACCACAATTTCGCTGGATACAGTGCCCTGCCATTTTTATCAACAGGGATGAATCCGTGCTGCTGTCCTGAGACAGATATTGCCTTAATGACTCTGGGTGAAATTTCTGCATTAGAGATGGCTTTTCTGAATGCAATACAGAGCGCATCTATCCACCAACTAACATGCTGTTCACGGCGTCCATTTGCATCTGCTATTAACTGATGTGAGGCATTTCCTGTTCCCAGGACCTCACCCGATACCGCATTAATAATGCTGACTTTCGTTCCCTGTGTTCCGCAGTCTATTCCGGCATAAACTCCCATTTCTTACTCCATTTCAATGAGGATTTTTACGTCACCAGGACGTCCCAGAGCTGCCCGCTCAAAAGCCTGTACGCTTTCCGAAAATTTATATTTAGCAGAAATCAGCGGAGATACTTTCAGCTTTCCTGACCTAAGTAACTGTAGTGTTCTTGGATACATATTGGCGTAACGGAAAATGGTTTTTATCGTTATTTCTTTAGCCTGTGCAGAAATAATATCCAGTGAAACTGGTGTTACTGGCATACCTATTAATACAACTTTCCCACAAGGGACTACATAATCAGTTATTTTTTCAATAACTGACTGGGCTCCGCAGCATTCAAAAACAATATCAACACCATGCCCGCCAGTAAGTTTATTTATAGTATCCTCTAATGACTCATTTTTTACGTTTACAGTATGAATACTGTCATAGTCCCTGATAACAGATAGCTTTTCATCAAACTGATCGCAAATAATAACATCAGAGCATCCGCCAGCCAGTGCAGACAAGGCCGTTACCATACCAATAGTTCCGGCTCCTGTAACCAGTGCGATATCACCGGGTTTTATTTCTGCTTTGGTTGCAGCATACATACCGATAGCTAAAGGTTCTATCATTGCACCTTCTGCAAAGCTGACATTATCCGGCAACTTAAAAGTAAATGCTCCGGGATGAATAACAGTTTCGCGCAAACATCCATGAACAGGAGGAGTAGCCCAGAACCGGATATCAGGGTCCAGATTATAATATCCTGATAGAGTTTGTATAGAGTGGAAATCGGGTATCCCTGGTTCCATGCATACACGATCTCCGGGCTTTAAATGCGTTATATTTTTACCTGTCTCTATCACAATACCTGATGCTTCATGCCCAAGTACCATGGGTGAATTAACGATAAATGGGCCAATACGACCATGCTGATAATAATGAACATCGCTGCCACAAATCCCGACAGAATGAATTTTTATTTTTACATCATTGTCCCCAAGACTTTCATCAAAAACTTTATCCTCAATGGATATATTATAGGGTTCAGATAAAATTAAAGCCTTCATGAAAACACCTCATAATTGAATATTCCAAAACAAGTTTTAATCCTATCAGCATTAGTTGAAATAAAAAAGAAAGTATTGCAATGAAAACAGTGATAATAATCACTGTTTCAAAAGAAACAGAATACCCCTCATTAATTAAAATATTTTATAATATAACTAACAATACCCTCACTAATTATCTTTTTATGAATAAAAAACAACATATTGCGAAAATTAACCGCAATTTGAACAAAACACAGTAGGAAGGCTATTATCTATACTATTGCCTCCGTTCTTTCTGACCTTCGATATTGATGCCTAGTGCCAGAAATACCTGTTAATTAATAACAGAACTGTTCTGCCGTCCTTTCAGAACAATACAGCCAAGATAAATAACGGGATAGACCGTATCCAGTGGAGGGTTTTGTCATGTGGTAACTTGTTTCATGATGGCGTCGGTGCCCTTTGAGATCAACGCTGACGAGACAGCTGCGTCGTACAACTCCCTGGATGCGGCGGCAATCTTCCGGGGGCTTCTATTTGACGTACAACGAGAAGAGCTGGTTAGTCATTTCAGTAATACGGAGCTGGCTTTCTTCACCAGTTGTAGTTCGAAGGAACCGTTATGATCGTGCGAAATATGCAGTTCCAGTGGACCGTCGCCTGTGATAACGGTCTTTGTGGAATAACCGTTGTTATAAAGAGCCTGGATACGACAAACCAGGAAAGCACTGTAACCTGTCGCGATCGGATTCAACAGTCCCCTGTGAATAACCACATAAAGATGAACGTAACTAAAAGTGGAAGAGAGCGACATCGGGCCCCAACGCCCCTGGCAGGACTCGCTTCCGGATGGTTGTATTTATTCATGCAGAATAAACAGATAATTTATCTACCGTAATTTGCACGATCCGACCGGAGCTGGCGGTACTCCATTGCATCCCGGCAATAAATACGGTTTTCAGATGAAGAATAACAAACAGCGACATATTCATTTTTCAATAAAACGAAAATACATAAAAAAAAGCGAAACCAGTCAGTAATTAATCAAAAGGAGAGACAATGTCGGGAGGCCCCGTCGGTTATCCGGACAACGCCTTCCACAGAACAAGCGGAATTACCAAATCTGCGAGCCCTGGCGATACATCGCCTTCATACAGGCGGCTGGCAGGTTCAGCCCTGACTGGTTTCTCCGTTTATCCCCCGTGTCCGCTATTTTCAGGATCAGTTTCAACGTTTTCCGCATCATCGTAAAACAGAATTCAGTGTCGACGCCGATCGTGCAAATCTCCCCGCGCAGAGGTTTATCCACAGAACCGGTGCACAATCCTGTGGGTAAATGAAAAGAACATGACGTACGACCGGGCCGGAATTAAACGGGAGGCGTTAAAACGCAATCAGCGGCGGCATTACGCCTGGCGCACTGCCGGACAGAATGCAGAGCCTTTTTTATATTGCTGATTTGTCGTCGTTCGCCCCATTATTTTTATTTTTGCTGGCCAGCTTTGATGCCAGAAAAGCGCGGGCATGCTGAGCTTCATGCTCAGAAACGACACCGGTAGGCAATCCATCGATGCCATACCGTAAAGCACCGGGAACAGAAATTCGCTCAAGGTATTTCCACCTGCGGGTGATAATCCGGGCAGCACATTGCCATTCCGGGAGGGTTAAACCGGCGTCGGGGTTCTGTGCAATAAAGTCGGTAACATCCCTGGTGATGCCAATTTTCAGCGGACGGAAACCGCCTTCTTCAGCCCGCAACAGGGGAAAGAGTGCTTTAACCTTTTCGAGACTGGCGTTGATGAATTCCGGCGTCCATTTTTTGTTTTTTTTCGCCTGATGTGCCGGCATTTCGTTTTCCACAGTCCCGGAAGGAAGCTCCGGAGGCGGAGGAGTGATTACATGTTCCTCCGTTGGTGGAGGAGAAATAATGTGGCGTTTTTTCTTCATCACAATGACCGGTGTATTTTTTTGTTTACCTGCCGTCATAACCCCCCGGAAAAATAAGCATAACGCTATGAAATATTAGCATAATTTCATTACAACAGACATAAAAAAGAAAAATTTAACTGTTGTATTGGCACGGAGGGTGGAATTGTCAACTGCTGAATCGTGGGGGCCCCTTTGGGGTTCCGATTCAGTGGTTGACAACTGCACAGAAAATACCCTGCTGGCGGGGTGATGGTTCACGCAGTGGGCCATCGCCCTGCAAAGCCAGACGGGGCATAACGCCACTCGGTAGTTTAGTTACATCATTCATCATTAAAAGCGACTCCATTCCGGCCCTTTGGGCCGGGGCGGCGGCGCTTTTCAGTGGTGGGAATGGGCTGGATATCAGGTTTTTGCTCCGGTTTCGTTGGTCAGAATTTTGGATGTTGTAACTATTTGCACGACCGGGGCCCGGCGCATAGCGACGGGAGGTACTAATGGTGTTTCCGAACCGGCGCGGACGTGAGTCCGCTGCAAGGGCGGGCATTCTCTGGAACCTGTCCACAGGGCAGGTGATGAACAGGTTATTTATTTATAAGAGAGAAAGATTATGTATTTAAAAGAAGTATAGATCTGGGGTTTAAAGGAAACCACGCACTTTGAAATCAGGTCGCCTGGCGCTTTGTCAGTATATCGGTTGTAACTTAATGGAAAGGTCCCTTGCAGTTATTTGTGGGTAACTGAATATTGCGACCGGAAATGGCTCAGGCGGGAACATTTCTGGCCATTCTGGCAGCAGAATGAGAGATATTTTGGCAGGAAGAACGAGCGTTCCGCGCAGAAAACAGGCGGCGCCCGGCGACAGACGTACAAAATCCTCCGGCGTCAGCCGGATTTTCATAATCTGGTGGGTTATATGGGGACGGTGGCCATGGCCAGTCGCGTGTAGTTTTTGCCCCGCGACATCATCATGCGCTCTTTCACGCGCCGCTGCAGCTCCCGCTTCATGGCATCAAGCCCGCCGGTAAAGCGTCCGCTGGCGTATTCCCGCGTCAGCTGCTGTTTCACCAGTGTTTCGATGTCCTTACGGGTTCTGTCCGCGTCACGCCGCGCCCGGGCGCGTTTCAGTCCGTGCAGTTTACGTTCAGACTGGTAGCTGCGGAACCGTTCGCGCACAAATCGCCAGGCTTTCGCTATCAGTTCGTCCATCTCCAGCGGCTCCAGATTCTGCTTTTTGCGCTGCTGATTTTCCCATTCGACACGACTGCGGCGGGCGGCCACAACAGCCACGTCAGAGACGTCGAGCGCGGAGAACAGTGCCGGCGTGAAGGTGATATCGGTCGGGATGTTGCAGCCAATCTGCGGATCATACTCGGTCTGGTAGGTAATCAGCCCCAGCTCTGCCATAAACTTCAGCGCCCGTGTGGCTCGGGTGATGGACAGATTGCCACTTTTTGACTCGGTGGCCAGACCGCACTCTATAGCCAGATTGGTGATGGATCTCTGTACACGGTTGGCCAGTGGATCATAATGGAAGCACAACCCCTGAAGCAGCGCATCGATGGCACGACGGCGCAGCAAAGGCGGCATCCGGTGACGCTTTCCCAGCGAACGAACGAACGCCACATGGACGGAAAAATCAAAACGGGACGTGAACCCTTCGGCTTTCGCCATCAGCTTACGACAGAACGGCAGGGTCTTTTTCCCTTCTCGCGGCGTGAACTCCGGATTCGGATTTTTGACCTGTCGGTAATGAGTGAACAGTGTTCGGGTGTCAGTCACTTCTGCCTGCACTTACAATGCACGGAAGGAGTAAATGCCACAGAAACAAGTATTGAAATTTTCTGAGCATAAAACTATACTCCCTGCATAGCCTGATTGGTGGCTATACAGTTTAAGTAGGCCCCGTTAATCTTCTGTCCCGCCAAGAATAGAAAGATTATCGGGGTTTTTGCTTTTCTGGTCCCGGGTAGACACCTCATCAGAACCAGTTCCCTGCCACCTTACGGCGTGGCCAGCCATCAAAATTCTTTAGACGATCAGCAATCTAACACTCACTGACGAGACGATCAAGAAAGTTACTCATTCACCTTCTTATCTCAGGCTCTTTTGGCCATTTCCCGTTCAATTAGTAACTCAATCATTTGAGCCTGAGTAGTTCCAGTCTCTTCACAAAGCTTCTGCAAGCTTTCTTTATGCATGTTTTGTATGAAAACATTGAGCTCTTTATGCGTCGTTTTTTTTCGTGAAATAGATAATCTCTTCTTCTCAGCGGAAGATAAGGGATTACCCTTTCTGTAAATGCGTTTCGATGAGGAAGTTACTGCATTTTCAATCTGCGACATCTCTGCCTCCTCAAGGATCAAACCTAGATCGTTTGCAGAGAATACTACAGATTTCTAAAATCAGCGACTTACTTTATGAACGTAACCTGTGTTGGCGCACGGTTTATGTTTCAGGATCGTTTCCTGGGATGTCAGTACGTCTGTTTCCAGTCCGTTCCCTGCGCCCAGCGGGATGTCCAGTGGTTCAGGTAGCTGCGGGCCAGGACTGGGTCATCCCAGACGACAGCACGTTCTCCGAATTCGAACGGTCTGCTGCACGGGAATAGTTAAACGATCCCACTTCGGTGTGGCGACCGTCGCTGACGATCACTTTGTCATGAAGAATTTTGTACACACTGACGGTACGAACCGGAATGCCGGCACTGGTCAGCAGGTTCATTGTCACCCAGCTGGCGTTATTGTTTTTCCCTGTATTGGCTTTCCAGTCCAGTACCCCCCTGACATCCACTCCCCGACGTTTTGCACTAATAAGAGCGCCAGCCACCTCCGGAGAGGTGAAGGAATACCCCATCAGCCGGATATTATGTTGCGCAGCCTCAATAGTCTTAAAAACCAGCTGCTCTGCGCTGCCCTCCGGTGAAAAACCGGCCTGAACGGACGGTGCCGCAATAGCTGGCAGGGAGCCCAGCAGGGATAAACACGCAAGTGTGACCAACGTCAATCCATGACCTTTCCTGAGTCTCATTATGTACCTCATATGAACTTGATTAGAGTAGTGATTTTATTACTTCAGAAACGCCGGAATCAGGGGAAACTCGTTTTTCCCGGATTGCCGGGGCTGGACAACAACACCAGCGGCGGAGGCGTCAGGATAAATTGTTATTGCCTTCCCTGGTGGTGGCACAATCACATTACGCTCCAGCACGGCCGCGTTTTCCAGGGTTTCCTGTCCCGCGCCGCCCGGTATTACTGTCACGTTCTTCTCCGTGGCCTCCTTAACCTGCATCATTATCATCGCCGGCGAGCCCTGCAGCGCAAGCGTATGTGCCAGTCTGCTACTGGCATCCAGTATGCTTTTCGTGTTCACGTTTCCACCCCTGATTTTATGCCCTTTCAGGGCGGCGGTAGCCACACTACTGATATCTTCACTGGTGAGCGCGCCTTCATAATGACTGGTGGCAAAAATACCGTTGTGATACGCAAGCCAGGCATCCGCCCTCGCTGATTTCCAGATTTCCAGATTTGCAGCCCCTTCTGTGCGGCTTTCAGCGAGTTTTCCCACTGCTGTACAAATGTGGGCCAGTACTTAAACACATAGCGGACCTGCGGCCTGGCTTACATCACAGCCTGCAGCATCGGGGTAAGGCCGGTGCCACGCCGTACAGACGGTCTTTCTGTTTCATCCGTTCACTCATTATACCGGGCTTCTCCGGTTCAGACCGTCTGCGCCAGCACCGCGCGGAGTTCCGCTTTTCTGGCGTTCTGCGCCCGAACCTTTGCCAGTCGCGCCAGTGCGTACTGTTCTTCCTCCACGGTAATATGCTCCGTCACATACCCTTCCGGGTCATACCGGCAGGCCCCGGCTTTCATCATGCTGAGATATGCTTCAGAATGGGCAATCGCTTTCAGCGCACGGATTATCTTTTTGTGTGACAGCGGGATACCACGCCTGGAGGCGTCCTCAAACAGCGCCTCACGCACGCCACAGGCGAAAAGACGGGACGTGTCGCCGTCAAACAGCCCCGGCCACCAGGGTTTCAGCGTGCTGACCGCTTCCTCCACTGACTGAAGTCGCAAGTAGATGGATAGATCTTTTCTTGCCCGGGCTTTTTTTTCTGCCAGTGACGCTTCCCGGACAGCCCTGTCAGCCAGCTGCTGTTTCTTCACCTTCCACTTCGGGGGCGTGGTGACGTTAATAATGGTTTTGCGGCTGCGGGCCGGCGCTTCCCCATCCGTTTTCCGTTTCAGTGTCAGTACCGGTCGTTTCTGCTCAGTCATGCTGTATGCTGCCCCTGCCAAATCCTGCTCATACCGCCAAAGATACCACACCCGTTACATCACCAGAACGCCCAGCACAGCCAGATGACAGGTGTAGAAGATCGGGAAAAAATCAGCCGGCCAGAACCGGGGCTGTGATTTGCCTGTCAGCGACACCAGCCATACCGCCAGGCCGGTTACCAGAAGCCCTGCTGCGGCCGCAACATCGCTGGTGAGCAGATTCAGCGCGGAGACGGCCACCACCAGGCAGGCCGCAAGCGCCAGATGCTCTTCAGTATCTGCGGCCCGGTACAGCCGGTAACAGATGACCAGCACCAGCACGCCGGCAACGCCGTAGCTGGTTCCGGACAGGGGTATCCACGCCGTCAGCAGTAACAGCACGGTCACAGAGTGAAACAGGCAGCGCTGCTCACACCACTTCAGCGCCTGCGCGGCCACCGCAAAGGCAAACAGAATATTCCCTTCATACCACGGAAATCCCGCCAGAAAATATCCGGACTGCGCGATAACCGCCCATCCCCACAGCCGGTTAATCGCAGACTGGCGGATATACGTATGCCGGGACAGGTTCAGCCCCCACACCAGGGCAAACAGCGGAAACGCCCCGCGCCCGGCCAGAAACAGCCACGTCTGGTCCAGGTGCAGGATACGGTTAACATGGTCAGCCACCATCAGCAGCAGCGCCACGGTTTTAATGACATCCCGCTGCCCTGGTGACCAGACCAGCCGCTGCAGCAACCAGGTCTCCACCCGGACTGCCCGCGAATCGTTACGTGTGGCGTTATCCATCGTCATCGTGGTCTATCTTTCCGTATCAGTCCCCGCCCGGGGTTTTCTCTTTCTGCAGGTCGCGCACCATCTCCTGCTCCATCTGCTGCAGGCGCTCCCGGACCCGGTTTTCCCGCGCCACTTCCCGGATGGTCTCCCGCTCCCGTACCGGTTCGCGCAGCACACTCTCCGGCAGCGGGGGTTTCCGTTCAGGCAGGAGCGTTCTGTCCTGCTCCTGGTCGGCAATCTCCCTGACCGCCTGCGCGGTTTTCTCCTCCGGCAGGTCAGATTTGTCCTCCGCTATTTTACGGACAATCTCATCCGCACGGCGTTCTGTTTCACGGCGGACTGCCTCTTCTGCCTGCCGCTGTGCCAGAATCTCTGCCGTGACCGGCTCCCCGTTGCCCGCGCCGGGTTGCACACTGCTGTCAGGAATATCGCCCCACACCCGGCCGCCGGTAATGGCGCCGGGATTCCACGGACGCCCGTCACCGGCAATTCTCACCACCACGCCGCTGTCAGGGTTATCGCGGGCAATCCGGACGCCCTCCTGCATGTTATCAGCCAGCAGGCTTTCGCCGTTACGACTGCCCTGCAGGGCCACAAACTGTGCCTCTTCGCTGCCTTTCACCCGTCCTTCACCGCTGAAGCCCCGCAGCCCGGCACCGTCATCCGTTGTCAGTGGGTTCAGCCAGATACCGGTGGATTTACCGTTACGGTCAAACGCCGGCAACGCCACATACGGTTGCGGATATTTGCGCCCCGGTGCAATAAACCGCGCCCGGCTGTCTCCCTGCGCCAGTCCGGCGTTGCGCAGCACGGCACGACCAGCGGCCACGTCCCGTAGTTCCCGGGTGGTTCTGAACAGGCGCTCTGCGTTCATCATCTCACGCTCTGATTTCGGCTCCAGCACGTCGTGGGCCGTGCCCTTTTGCTCCGCACTGTTGATGGCCTTAACCCAGCCCTGACGGTCGTCGGTGTACACCTGCACATGCTGCTTCATACGCGACAGCGCCACATACGCCGACTCAAAACCGGCCATCTGTTTCCGGCCCCCTTCGGTTCCCTCCAGCGCAATGGCAAACGTCTCACTGGCCCCCTGCGCACCGTGGGCGGTGATGGCATACGCCAGGTCAATATGTTGCTCTGCCCTGTCCTGCCCGGGACGCACCACGCGGGTCTGTTTCCCGTCTGACAGCGTGACGCTGTCACCGGAAACCGCCGTCACCGTCCAGACGCTGTTGGCCACATACCCGCGTTCCCTGTCACTCTTCGTGAAACGCATCCGGTCACCGGCCCCCACCCGGATAGTTTCCGGATTGTACAGTGTGACGCCCTCTGCCGCTGCTTCCCGGGGGGAAATAAGGCGGGTGTTACCCGCCTTATCTTCCAGGGTAATCAGCCCGTCCTCCTTACTGATACCGGCAATCCGGTGATACACATTATCCACCAGGGCCAGCGCCCCCGGATGCGCCTCCCAGGTGGACAGACGGCGCAGTTCCCCGTCACGGATATTCGCGGTGGTCAGTACAGGGACAGTGACCTGCTGCTCACCCGGTTTCGCCAGCGCATCCTGAATCATGCTGTTCAGCACCCGACGGTCCTCATTCAGATGCGTGACAATCAGCGTCTGCTCCCGGGCTTCCGGCGTTCTGCCGGTATAGTCGCGGACAATGGCCTCATACAGCGTCACGGGCACATCCGGAAAGGCTTCGCCCTTTCTCTCCGCCTCCTGTGCGGCTTTCGCCAGTTCCCGCTCCTGCAGACGGCTGAACTCCGTCACCGAGTTTTCCGGCGCCCATACCCCCTTCAGGCGGGGAACCTGAACCGGCTTCACGTTTTCAAGCCCGGACAGTGCCTTATTCACATCCCGGTTAATCAGGC
The DNA here is from genome assembly GCF_046552235.1 of Salmonella sp. SAL00670. Classification (NCBI taxonomy): domain Bacteria; kingdom Pseudomonadati; phylum Pseudomonadota; class Gammaproteobacteria; order Enterobacterales; family Enterobacteriaceae; genus Salmonella; species Salmonella sp. SAL00670. The sequence continues at coordinate 4,502 of NZ_JBGDUO010000011.1, read as the reverse complement.
TGTACACGGCGTTCCGCAGTTCCGGCGTCTGGCGCACAATCTCCTTCATGATGGCCACATCGGCGGCACTGCGTGCCTGCTGCAGGCGGAAAGGCTGGCCGGGTGCGATGGCCTGCAGCTGGTCCGTGTCACCGCTCGCTACGGCACGACCACCACCGGCCGCAATCAGGGCGTATGCCCGCGCCATATCGGTGTTGCCCACCATCGAACTCTCATCAAGGAGGAACAGCGTGTTGCTGAAATCCGGTGTTTCACCGCTGCGCTGCTGCAACTGCGTGTCATGCAGAAAGGACGCCAGCGTCTGTGCTTCCACGCCGGCACTGCGCATCTCCCCGACCGCCCTGTGGGTCGGCCCCAGCCCCACAACGCGGGGACGTTCATCTTCCGGCAGCAGGTTCACGGCAGACATCACCGCCCGGAACTGGGTGGTCTTGCCCACCCCGGCGTAGCCCTGTACCACGGTGAAAAGGTCTTTCGTTTCCAGTATCATACGGGTGGCGGCACGCTGCCCCGATGTCAGCGTCTCCATGAGTTCGCCCGGCACCTTCGTCATCAGCGGCGTGACCGCTTCCTTGCCTTCGAGAATATGGCGCAGAATGCTCTTTTCAGCCTCATACGACGCACGGGAAACCAGCAGGTCTGTGCCATAACCTTTTGCCACATCCACATGCAGTAAATCGCCCCGTTTTATCTGAGCATCAATTTCCCGTCCCAGGTCAGCAAAACCGGTTCCCTCTGCAGCAAATGATTTCGCCTCCGTCAGCAGGTCCACCTGGCTGAATGCCAGGTTTTTACTTTCCACCACAGGAATGGCCAGATGAATGGCCTGCTGTGCCGACGTGTGAAGCCCGGTTTTCTGGCGGCTGATGGCGGTTTCCAGCGATAACTCACCGGCACGCGCCTTTATCTGCTCAGAAACGACCGTAAAAGACGGGTGACGGGAGAGTTTTTCAGCGGTGCGGATCTCATCCAGTGAGGAATACAGCCGGACATCCTGGCCGCTGCGGGCCAGACCGTTCAGGGTGGCATTGTCCATCGCCATCTGTGTGACGGAGGCAAAAACTTTCGCACTGTCACTGACGGAATGTCCGGGTGTTTCCACCCAGCCGTTTTCCAGCTTCAGCGCCGTGAACGGGGAATCCCCCACCGGCAGGGAAGCCGGCTCAGCCCGTCCCGGAACGATGACCGTCATCATGCCATCGTTCACCGCTGATACCTGCAGCCGGTCGCCGCCGGAGACGCGAAGCCCGAGAATTTTTCCCGTCACCATAAGACGCTCGCCGTCTGCCACCGGCATCTTCTCCGGCCGGAAGAGTGACCAGCTGCTGTCCAGGGCTGAAATCCGCACCATCTGCGTCTTTCCCTGCGCATCCCGCAGGGTCAGACTGTGACTTTGTGCGGTCACCCGGTCAATCACATACCGGTCATAGGACCGTTTCTCCGGGTTCCACTGCTCCATCACCATCCCTTCACGGTACATATCGCGCAGGTAACGGTTCCGGCTGTCCAGCCAGACCGGTGACAGCGCGGTCATCATGGTGTCCTGCTGCCCGAGTATCCCCTGCGTCTTCAGCTCACTGCGTATCATCCCCGCCAGTATGGCCTGTTCACGAACGCCGCTGACCTGCGCCACGCTCTCTTCCCCGGCTTTCACCGCGGCCACAAAATCCCCGGCCAGCCGGGCATAGCGGACATTCCGGTCCGGCTCGCTGATAACGGTCGCCGGGGTCTGCTGCCCGCCCTGCCAGCGGTAACTGTTCACGCCGGCCTCCTTCATGGCCATCAGCGCGCTGCCGGTACCGGTGCGCTGACCGCTGTCGGTAATGAGCACCTGGATGTTATGACGCGCCGCGCCATCCAGCAGGGTCAGAGTCTCCTTCAGGGACAGCTTTTCGCCCTGGTCGACAATAACGGTACTGCCCGGGGAAAATGACATGCCCTCCTGCAACTGACGACGCCCGGTTATCAGCTCACCGGACAGACGTTCATCCTGCTTCAGGTTCGTCTGCGAACGGCGATCGGCGGCAATAATCTGCACCTCACGCCCCTGCTCCCGGGCCATCATCGTCAGCTCCGCCACCCGCTCCCGCTGACCGGCAGCCCCGCCCTGACCACTGATAATGGCCAGTGACGGGCGATCCTGAGCCAGGACACTCACCGCGTCGCTGTAACTTCCCGTGCGGGGCACGCTCTTCTCCGGATGGACGGTCACCCGGTTCTGCTTCATGATATCGCTGCTGAGTGCCCGGACAGACAGCTCATCGAGCACATGAATACCGGAGGTGAACAGTCCTTTCTCCCGGTCGAGGGGGATAAGCTGCTCGCGGCTGATGGCCTCATCAATCCCGGCCCGGGCCTTCTCAATCACGCCGGCTTCCGGCGGCAGCATCCCGACCGTTCTGGCCAGCACGTCGGTATACGTAAACTGAACCTTCCGGTCGCTTAACCCGGCAATGGCCTGCGTCACCGCCTGCTGAATATCCGGCTGCTCCTGTGACGGAACAGGCTGCGCTGCTTGTATTTCCGCCCTCCTGTCCGCAGCCTCACGGTATGCGCTGATATCAAACCCGGTATCTTTCAGGGTCTGCATCCACTCAGCCATTTTCACTTCCGGATCGACATGCTGTTTGGATTTACGCGTATCCAGCGCCGCCACATCCCGGGATTTCAGCGACGCGTCATCACCTACTGCTTCCCGTATAGTCTGCGAACGACTGGAAAAGGCCTCCACCGGGACACCGGGCATCTCCCACATACCGTGCTTACCGACCACTTCCGTTTCATAGCCCAGCGCTTCAACCTTCTCTTTCAGCACCGCGCGGTAAATCTTCCCGAAGGCTATCTGGTTAGCATAGACATTCTCGATAAATCCCGTTTTTCCCACCTTATCGCTGCTCAGGGTCTTCCATTCCCCGTAATGCTGCGTGACGTTGGCCACCACGGCATGGGTATGCAGCTGCGGCTCCTGGTCACGACTGGTGTCATGGTTGAACAGCGCCATCACCAGATTACCGGTGAGCACCGTTTCTGACTGCCCGTCCGTCATCACCCTGGTGGAGGCCAGCGCTTCCACCTGACGGACAGCGATATCCACCGCCTGGTTGTGTGCCTCAGTCAGGCGTTTATCGCCTGCCAGCATGGCCATCAGGGAAACACTTTTGGGGGCAGAGAAGGTCAGATCATAGCCGGGGCGGTGTTTGTTGCCGCCGTCCTGCTGCCGGCTCAGATCAGCCCCGTCGGGCAGTCTGCCTTCCAGTACCCGGGTGAACACCTCCTTATCGACGGCGCCCTGCAGCCCCAGCTGCTCCGCGCCTTTTCCGGCCCAGCGTTCCTCCAGACTGCCCAGCACGTAGTAGTTATCCCTGTCGCTGTAATAACCGGCGGCACTCCCCGCTGACCGGACCTGTGCAATGCTCATCATAAATGTATATCCCTTTGACATATCCCATCACAAAAACCATAATGGATATACGTAAGACATATCCCTGTAAGGAGGCACATGATGGAAACCAGCGTATTTCTCAGTAACCGAAGCCAGGCGGTCAGACTGCCAAAAGCAGTGGCATTGCCGGAACATGTAAAACGTGTGGAAGTTATCGCTGTCGGGCAAACCCGGATCATCACGCCGGCCGGAGAATCGTGGGATGAATGGTTCGACGGGAACAACGTCAGCGCCGATTTTATGGATAACCGGGAACAACCCTCTGTGCAGGAACGGGAATCATTCTGATGCTGAAGTTTATGCTGGATACTAACATCTGCATTTTCACGATAAAAAACAAACCTGCCAGCGTCAGGGAGCGTTTTAACCTGAACCAGGGGAGAATGTGTATCAGCTCGGTCACCCTGATAGAGCTGATTTACGGTGCCGAAAAAAGCCAGATGCCCGAAAGAAATCTCGCTGTGATAGAGGGGTTTGTTTCCCGACTTGATGTTCTGGATTATGACACGCCGGCCGCCACCCATACGGGGCAGATCAGGGCAGAGCTTGCCCGTCAGGGACGCCCTGTCGGGCCATTCGATCAGATGATTGCCGGTCACGCACGCAGCCGGGGACTGATTGTTGTCACGAACAACACCCGGGAGTTTGAACGTGTGGGTGGACTGAGAACTGAGGACTGGAGCTGATACCGCCATCAGAAATCATCTCCCGGCTCCGGTTCATCCTTTCCGTGCCCACGGTGAACGTTGATATTCACCTCCTCCCGCCGTTGCATCTGCTGCTGAGTATTCACCTCCTGCTCCTGCCGCCAGCGCTCATACGCCTCCATGTCCACCACCTCACCGGACGCATTAATCCCGGGGGGCAGTGGCTGCTCTTCGTCTTCCGGCTTCATTTTCAGTTCCTGTCCGACACCGCCTGCAGGCGTATTCACGGCGGTACCCGCCGCTGCTGATTTTTTATCGCTGACAACCGTGGGCTGTGGCTGTTGCGGCTGTTGCGGCTGTTGCGGCTGTTGCGGCTGTTGCGGCTGTTGCGGCTGTTGCGGCTGTTGCGGCTG
>NZ_JBGDUO010000010.1:0-89084 GCF_046552235.1 Salmonella sp. SAL00670 | reverse complement strand
GAGCGGTAGTTCAGTTGGTTAGAATACCTGCCTGTCACGCAGGGGGTCGCGGGTTCGAGTCCCGTCCGTTCCGCCACCCTAATTAGGGGCGTAGTTCAATTGGTAGAGCACCGGTCTCCAAAACCGGGTGTTGGGAGTTCGAGTCTCTCCGCCCCTGCCAGAAATAATCCTTAGCATCTGCTAAGGATTTTTTTTGCCTGAAATTACCTGATTATCTGGTCAGGTAATCGTAAGTTCCCTTCTTTTTCTTTTCATCATTTTCATTGGCCATCCAGCACATCCGTTTTTAACAGATCGCAGATCAGCGAGTATTTATCGCTGTTTTGCAGCCAAATAGCGTATAGCGGCCGTGAAAGCGTTGCGCTGTCGGCAACGGTATGTAATCCGCCCTTTTCATTTGCCCAGTTTACAGGAAGCCAGCTACAGCCATTTAATGCGCTAAGCTGCTGTCGGGCGAGTTCGGCTGAGCTGGTTGTTAATACCGGCACTTCATCTGCTGCGATCAGCCCTGTTTCATGCTGTTGGAAGTCTGGTCCCCACTCCAGCCGCAGATAATTGAGTTCTGATTTCTTACGGGCAGGGCTGCTGCAATATAACGCCAAAGTGAAGTGCCCTAACAGCTGACTGCTGAACTCATCCATTTTGGGCGCTTCGGTAGTAATGAGGAGATCAAGCTGGCGTTCATGAAGTTGCTTCACAAGCGATTGCCGTTGAGCGATTCTGGCTTCGAACTGCAGGCCGCTTTGCGGCTCCTGTAGTTGGTACAGTCGACCCAGCCAGGCGTTAAGCATACACTCCCATAAAGACGCGCTGGCGCCGATGGAAAACTCGTTATGGCGTGAGGTATGCGCCACCTCTTTACGTGCCGCCTGCCACGTATTCATCAGCGTTTCCGCATACGGTAAAAGTTTTTCGCCAGCCGTGGTTAAACGGATATTGTTTCTGTGCCGCGTAAAAAGGTTTACGCCCAGTTGATTCTCCAGTTGCCTGATACGAAAGCTCACCGCGGATTGCGTCAGGTAAAGTGCTTCTGCGGCCCGCCCGAAATGGCGTGTCCGGCTAACTTCCAGGAAAGTTTTTAACAATTCCGTATCCACTGTGCTCTCCACAAAATTATTTGTCGTTATGATTTAAATGTTTTGTTTTACACTCTGTCAAGCGTAACTAATACTCCGCGCCATAAATAGCTCAGACAAAGAATTAGGAGCGTGCAGGATGGCGGAAAGCTTTACGACGACTAATCGATATTTTGACAATAAACATTATCCACGTGGATTCTCTCGTCACGGTGATTTCACGATTAAAGAGGCACAACTGCTTGAGCGTCATGGTCATGCCTTTAATGATCTGGATCTTGGCAAGCGTGAGCCTGTGACTGAAGAAGAGAAGCTGTTTGTAGCGGTATGTCGCGGTGAACGTGAGCCGGTAACGGATGCAGAACGCGTCTGGTCCAAGTATATGACGCGTATCAAGCGTCCAAAACGCTTCCACACCTTGTCTGGCGGCAAGCCGCAAGTTGAAGGCGCAGAAGACTACACCGAAGCTGATGATTAATAAAAAGGGCGTAATGCCCTTTTTTTACGCCAGCAGCTTTTGCAAATGAATTAACAACCTGTCTATCGCCCGATAGCTTACCGCCTCCTGCAAATGCTGACGCGAGATCTGGTCAGCCAGTTCTATGTCGGCAATGGTTCTGGCCACTTTTAGTAAACGCTGCCAGGCGCGAATGGATAACCCAAGATGCACCAGCGTGTCTTCAAGCCAGCGAGCGTCATCGTGATGCAAAACACAATATTTTTGGATTTCGCGACCCTCCAGACGCGCGTTTAACTTCTTCTGGCGTCGGTACTGCCGTTCATGGGCGGCGATGACCCGCTTTTTTACCGTAGCGCTGCTCTCACCCTTTGAGGCGTGTTGGCTAAGAATCCCGGGCGGTGGAAGCGGTACCTCAAGCGAAAGGTCAAAACGATCAAGAAACGGGCCTGACAACCGATTAAGGTAACGTAGTGTCTGTTCTGGCGTGCAGCGATTATGGTTTCCCTGATAATGTCCGGTCGGGCTGGGATTCATTGCGGCGATTAACTGGAACCTGGCAGGGTACGTTATTTTCGCTCTGGTACGGGATAAATGAATTTGACCGGATTCTATAGGTTCACGTAGCGCATCCAGTGTGCGTCGCTCAAATTCAGGCAATTCATCAAGGAACAAAATTCCGTTGTGCGCCAGCGATATCTCTCCCGGGGCGGGTATTGCGCCGCCGCCGACCATAGCAGTAAGCGAGGCGCTATGATGAGGTGAGCGAAAGGGACGTTGCTGCCATCGTTTTTGTACCGTATCGGCATTAACCAGACTGAGGATCGCGGCGCTTTCCAACGCCTCTTCATTGCTTAATGGTGGAAGAATCCCGCTCAGTCGACTGGCCAGCATGGTTTTACCCGTACCCGGCGGGCCGATCAATAGCAGATTATGTCCCCCTGCCGCTGTAATCTCCAGGCCGCGTTTACCCTGCTCCTGACCGATCACATCGCGAAGATCGGCAGTTGCGGTAGGCGATGCCATATCCTGAGCTAAAGGTCTTTCCAGGGCGTGTTTCCCTTCCAGAAAGGCGCAGACGGTTTGTAGATGATCGGCGATAAAACAACCTTCTTTGCTGATAAGCCCAACCTCCGCCGCGTTCTCTGTTGCGACGATAATATTTCTGCCGGCCCTGATGGCTTCCGTTGCACTTGATATTGCGCCAGGAACGCCGCGTAATGCGCCTGTAAGCGCTAACTCACCCACCAGCTCATATGCCTCAAGATTCGACTCTGTAAGCTGCTCAGACGCGGCCAGAAGCGCAACAGCAATAGGCAGGTCATACCTTCCACCCTCTTTCGGTAGATCGGCTGGAGCAAGGTTAATGGTTATTTTTTTAGCCGGAAATTCATATCCGCTATTAATAATCGCACTACGTACCCGATCACGCGCCTCTTTTACCGTGGTTTCCGGTAGGCCAACCATGGTTAGTCCCGGTAAACCATTACTGATATGCACCTCTATAGTGATAGGCGGCGCATTGACGCCAAGTGCGGCGCGGGTATGAACAATCGCCAGTGACATAATCCCTCCTGTTACGTGGATTATGCGGAATAGAAGAGAAAATCGAATTACTGACTTTTTGTTTTTTAGCGGCTGCTTCCTGAATTTTGGCGTCATTTTCAGGTAAGAAACATCAAACTGGAAGAACGCTCGCAGAAGCGAAAAGAAGGAAAACAGGGTGTAAAGCGCGCCAAAAGGGGGAGGAAAACGTGAAAATTTTTCAGTTGCTAATTTTTCTTATAAAAAACAAAGCACTTTTAGGCATTCACCTGCATTATCTGAAACGTGGTTAAAAAAATATCTTGTGCTATTGGCAAAACCTATGGTAACTCTTTAGGTATTCCTTCGAACAAGATGCAAGAATAGACAAAAATGACAGCCCTTCTACGAGTGATTAGCCTGGTCGTGATTAGCGTGGTGGTGATTATTATCCCACCGTGCGGGGCTGCACTTGGACGAGGAAAGGCTTAGAAATCAAGCCTTAACGAACTAAGACCCCCGCACCGAAAGGTCCGGGGGTTTTTTTTGGCCTGAAAAACTTAAGCGAGGAGCAGAGCGTGAATAACAGCATAAAATTCTGTTTCTCAAGATTTACGACGGGGATGTAACTATGAACGGGGCACAGTGGGTGGTACATGCTTTGCGAGCGCAGGGGGTGAAAACCGTATTTGGTTATCCTGGCGGCGCAATTATGCCGGTTTACGACGCGTTGTATGACGGTGGTGTGGAGCATTTGTTGTGCCGACACGAACAGGGTGCCGCAATGGCGGCAATCGGTTATGCCCGTTCTACCGGCAAAACCGGTGTTTGTATCGCCACCTCCGGCCCTGGCGCCACTAACCTGATCACTGGCCTGGCGGATGCGTTGTTAGATTCGGTCCCCGTCGTCGCGATCACGGGTCAGGTTTCCGCCCCGTTCATCGGCACCGATGCGTTCCAGGAGGTGGATGTGTTAGGGCTGTCGCTGGCCTGCACCAAACACAGCTTCCTGGTGCAGTCGCTGGCAGAGTTGCCGCGCATCATGGCGGAGGCTTTTGAAGTCGCCAACGCTGGCCGTCCTGGCCCGGTTCTGGTGGATATCCCGAAAGATATCCAGTTGGCCAGCGGTGAGCTGGAACCCTGGTTTACTACCGTTGATAACGAAGCGACTTTCCCGCAGGCTGATGCGGAACAGGCGCGCCAGATGCTGGAACAGGCGAAAAAACCCATGCTGTACGTCGGCGGTGGTGTTGGTATGGCGCAGGCAGTTCCGGCGCTGCGTAAATTTATCGCGGTAACGCAAATGCCAGTTACCTGCACGCTGAAAGGGCTAGGGGCTGTTGAAGCTGATTATCCGTACTATCTGGGCATGCTGGGAATGCACGGTACTAAAGCGGCTAATTTCGCGGTGCAAGAGTGTGATTTACTGATCGCAGTGGGTGCACGTTTTGATGACCGGGTGACCGGTAAGCTGAATACGTTTGCGCCGAACGCCAGCGTGATCCATATGGATATCGACCCGGCGGAAATGAACAAACTGCGTCAGGCACACGTCGCGTTGCAGGGCGATTTAAATTCGCTGTTGTCGGCATTACAGCAACCGCTGAAGATCGACGCATGGCGTCAGTCCTGTGCAGAGCTGCGCGCAGAACACGCCTGGCGCTATGATCATCCTGGCGAGACTATCTATGCGCCGTTGTTGTTGAAGCAATTGTCGGAACGCAAACCCGCAGACAGTGTGGTGACGACGGATGTGGGGCAGCATCAGATGTGGTCAGCCCAGCATATGACTTACACCCGCCCGGAGAACTTCATCACCTCCAGCGGTCTGGGGACGATGGGATTCGGCTTACCGGCGGCCGTTGGCGCGCAGGTAGCGCGACCGAATGATACCGTTATCTGTATCTCCGGTGACGGCTCCTTCATGATGAATGTTCAGGAGTTGGGCACCGTAAAACGCAAGCAGTTACCGTTGAAGATAGTCTTACTCGACAACCAGCGGTTAGGGATGGTTCGACAATGGCAGCAACTGTTTTTCCAGGAGCGATATAGCGAAACCACCCTGACCGATAACCCCGATTTCCTCATGCTGGCCAGCGCCTTCGGCATTCCAGGCCAGCACATTACTCGTAAAGACCAGGTTGAAGCGGCACTCGACACTATGTTGGCAAGCGAAGGGCCGTACCTGCTTCACGTCTCAATCGACGAACTTGAAAATGTCTGGCCGTTGGTGCCGCCTGGCGCCAGTAACTCTGAAATGCTGGAGAAATTATCATGATGCAACATCAGGTCAATGTATCGGCACGCTTTAATCCAGAAACCTTAGAACGTGTTTTACGCGTGGTGCGCCATCGTGGTTTTCAGGTGTGCTCCATGAATATGGAAGCCGCGACCGATGCGCAGAATATAAATATTGAATTGACCGTTGCCAGTCCCCGGTCGGTCGACTTACTGTTTAGTCAGTTAAGTAAACTGGTAGATGTTGCGCATGTCGCGATCTGCCAGAGCGCTGCAACATCACAACAAATCCGCGCCTGAGCGCAAAAGGAAGAAAAATGACGACGAAAAAAGCTGATTATATTTGGTTCAATGGCGAGATGGTGCGCTGGGAAGACGCGAAGGTTCACGTAATGTCCCACGCGCTGCACTACGGTACGTCGGTATTTGAAGGGATTCGGTGCTACGACTCTCACAAAGGCCCGGTAGTGTTTCGTCATCGTGAACATATGCAGCGTCTGCGCGACTCAGCAAAAATTTATCGTTTTCCGGTTTCCCAGAGTATTGATGAGCTGATGGAAGCCTGCCGCGAAGTGATCCGCAAAAACAACCTGACCAGCGCCTATATCCGTCCGTTGGTATTTGTCGGCGATGTCGGTATGGGCGTTAACCCGCCCCCGGGATACACCACTGACGTCATCATCGCCGCGTTCCCGTGGGGGGCATACCTGGGCGCCGAAGCGCTGGATCAGGGGATCGATGCGATGGTTTCTTCCTGGAATCGCGCTGCGCCGAACACCATTCCAACCGCTGCGAAAGCGGGCGGTAACTACCTCTCCTCACTGCTGGTGGGTAGCGAAGCGCGCCGCCACGGCTATCAGGAAGGCATCGCCCTGGATGTAAACGGCTATATCTCCGAAGGCGCAGGTGAAAACCTGTTTGAGGTAAAAGATGGCGTGCTGTTTACTCCGCCGTTTACCTCTTCCGCGCTGCCAGGCATTACTCGCGACGCGATCATCAAACTGGCGAAAGAGCTGGGTATTGAAGTGCGCGAGCAGGTGCTGTCCCGTGAGTCGCTGTATCTGGCCGACGAAGTGTTTATGTCCGGAACCGCGGCAGAAATTACTCCGGTACGCAGCGTTGATGGTATCCAGGTAGGTGAAGGCCGTTGCGGCCCTGTTACCAAGCGTATTCAACAAGCCTTCTTTGGTCTCTTCACTGGAGAAACCGAGGATAAATGGGGCTGGTTGGATCCGGTAAATTCATAATAAATAAAATTAATATTTTCCCAAAATAATTTGCGTCACAGGAAGGCGGTAACGCAGCGAATCCCCAGGGCTTACTGTAGTAAGTGACTGGGGTGAGTGAGGCAGCCAACGCACCTGTGGCGTGAAGTATGAAGGGAAAAGATGGGGAGTAAATAAAGCATGCCTAAGTACCGTTCCGCCACCACCACCCATGGTCGTAATATGGCGGGTGCCCGCGCGCTGTGGCGCGCCACCGGAATGACCGACAGTGATTTTGGCAAACCGATTATCGCCGTGGTGAACTCATTCACTCAGTTTGTGCCGGGTCACGTTCATCTGCGCGATCTCGGTAAGCTGGTCGCCGAACAGATTGAAGCTTCCGGCGGGGTGGCGAAAGAGTTCAACACTATTGCCGTGGATGACGGGATTGCCATGGGGCACGGGGGTATGCTCTATTCACTGCCGTCGCGCGAGCTGATCGCCGACTCCGTTGAGTACATGGTGAACGCTCACTGCGCTGACGCGATGGTGTGTATCTCCAACTGCGACAAAATCACCCCAGGGATGCTCATGGCCTCGCTGCGCCTGAATATTCCGGTGATCTTTGTCTCCGGCGGCCCGATGGAAGCCGGGAAAACCAAGCTTTCAGACAAAATTATCAAGCTGGATCTGGTTGATGCCATGATTCAGGGAGCGGACCCGAAAGTCTCTGACGATCAAAGTAACCAGGTTGAACGCTCCGCCTGTCCAACCTGCGGCTCCTGCTCCGGCATGTTTACCGCTAACTCCATGAATTGTCTGACCGAAGCGCTGGGCCTGTCGCAGCCGGGCAACGGCTCGCTGCTGGCAACTCACGCTGACCGTAAGCAGTTGTTCCTCAATGCCGGTAAGCGGATTGTTGAACTGACTAAACGCTATTACGAGCAAAACGACGAAAGTGCACTGCCGCGTAACATCGCCAGCAAAGCCGCGTTTGAAAACGCGATGACGCTGGATATCGCGATGGGCGGTTCGACCAACACCGTTCTTCACCTGCTGGCGGCGGCGCAGGAAGCGGAAATCGACTTCACCATGAGTGATATCGACAAGCTGTCCCGCAAGGTGCCGCAGCTGTGTAAAGTGGCGCCAAGTACCCAGAAATACCATATGGAAGATGTTCACCGTGCCGGCGGTGTGCTGGGTATTTTAGGCGAGCTGGATCGCGCCGGGCTGCTGAACCGCAACGTGAAAAACGTATTAGGCCTGACGCTGCCGCAAACGCTGGAACAGTACGACATCACGGTTACGCAGGACGAAGCGGTTAAAAAAATGTTCCGTGCTGGCCCTGCCGGTATCCGTACTACTCAGGCGTTCTCGCAGGATTGTCGCTGGGATTCGCTGGATGACGACCGCGCAGCGGGTTGCATCCGCTCGCTGGAATATGCCTATAGCAAAGACGGCGGTCTGGCGGTGCTGTATGGCAACTTCGCCGAAAACGGCTGCATCGTTAAAACCGCGGGCGTCGATGACAGCATCCTTAAATTCACCGGCCCGGCGAAAGTGTATGAAAGTCAGGATGAGGCGGTAGAGGCGATTCTCGGCGGCAAAGTAGTGGAAGGCGATGTAGTCGTGATCCGCTACGAAGGGCCGAAAGGCGGGCCGGGAATGCAGGAAATGCTCTATCCGACCAGTTTCCTGAAGTCGATGGGGCTGGGCAAAGCCTGCGCGCTCATCACCGATGGGCGTTTTTCCGGCGGGACTTCCGGTCTCTCTATTGGCCACGTTTCGCCGGAAGCGGCCAGCGGCGGCACTATTGCGTTGATTGAAGATGGCGACACTATTGCGATTGATATCCCGAACCGCAGCATTCAGTTGCAGTTGAGTGAGGCTGAAATCGCCGCACGCCGCGAGGCGCAGGAAGCTCGTGGCGACAAAGCCTGGACGCCGAAAAATCGTCAGCGTCAGGTTTCGTTTGCCCTGCGTGCCTACGCCAGCCTGGCGACCAGCGCCGATAAAGGCGCGGTGCGCGATAAATCGAAACTGGGAGGTTGATGATGGCGGAATCTCAACCACTGTCAGTCGCGCCGGAAGGGGCGGAGTATCTGCGCGCGGTGCTACGCGCGCCAGTATACGAAGCGGCGCAGGTGACGCCGCTGCAAAAAATGGAAAAGCTCTCGTCACGTCTGGATAACGTTATTCTCGTCAAACGCGAAGACCGGCAGCCGGTACATAGCTTTAAGCTGCGCGGCGCTTACGCGATGATGGCCGGATTGACCGAAGAACAAAAAGCCCACGGCGTGATTACCGCGTCGGCGGGCAATCATGCGCAGGGCGTGGCGTTCTCCTCCGCGCGGCTTGGCGTGAAGTCGCTGATCGTCATGCCAAAAGCAACGGCGGATATTAAAGTCGATGCGGTACGCGGTTTTGGCGGCGAAGTGCTGTTGCACGGCGCTAATTTTGATGAAGCGAAAGCGAAAGCTATTGAACTGGCGCAGCAGCAGGGTTTTACCTGGGTGCCGCCGTTTGATCACCCAATGGTGATCGCCGGGCAGGGCACGCTGGCGCTGGAACTGCTTCAGCAGGATTCGCATCTCGATCGTGTCTTTGTGCCGGTTGGCGGCGGCGGCCTGGCGGCGGGCGTAGCGGTACTGATCAAACAATTGATGCCGCAAATCAAAGTTATCGCCGTCGAAGCGGAGGATTCCGCCTGCCTGAAAGCGGCGTTGGAAGCCGGTCATCCAGTGGATCTCCCGCGCGTTGGGTTGTTTGCTGAAGGCGTAGCGGTAAAACGCATCGGCGACGAAACGTTCCGGCTGTGCCAGGAATATCTCGACGACATTATTACAGTCGATAGCGACGCGATCTGCGCGGCGATGAAAGACCTGTTTGAAGATGTGCGTGCGGTGGCGGAGCCCTCCGGCGCGCTGGCGCTGGCGGGGATGAAAAAATATATCGCCCAGCACAATATTCGCGGCGAACGCCTGGCGCACGTCCTTTCCGGCGCCAACGTCAACTTCCACGGCTTGCGCTATGTGTCTGAACGCTGCGAGCTGGGGGAACAGCGCGAAGCGTTACTGGCGGTGACCATTCCGGAAGAAAAGGGGAGCTTTCTCAAATTCTGCCAGTTGCTTGGCGGGCGTATGGTCACCGAATTTAACTACCGTTTTGCCGACGCGAAAAATGCCTGTATTTTTGTTGGCGTACGCGTCAGTCAGGGGCTGGAGGAGCGAAAAGAGATTATCACCCAACTGTGCGACGGCGGTTATAGCGTAGTGGATCTCTCCGACGATGAAATGGCGAAGCTGCATGTGCGCTATATGGTCGGCGGACGCCCCTCCAAGCCATTACAGGAGCGTTTGTATAGTTTCGAATTTCCGGAGTCGCCCGGCGCGTTGCTCAAATTCCTGCATACGCTTGGCACGCACTGGAATATTTCGCTATTCCATTACCGTAGCCACGGTACCGATTATGGCCGCGTGCTGGCGGCGTTCGAGTTAGGCGATCATGAGCCGGATTTCGAAACCCGGCTGCATGAGCTGGGCTATGAATGCCATGATGAGAGCAATAACCCGGCGTTCCGGTTCTTTCTGGCGGGTTAATTCAGCGTTTAGTTTTTCGGGCCCACAAAGTAAAGTGGGCCTGATATCCAGATATTATCTTCCCTCAGTTATTGGGCTTTTCTGCCAGCCCGGAGCATCCACTCATTTCATTTTGCGAGACGTTTTCCAGAAGGCGCCCAATCTGCTTGTGGTGAAACTCGGCTCACCATATCGTTAGCACCGCCATCACTTGCACCTGCTAAAAACAATGTATAAAATTTTATACGCAAGGATGTTATGTTACTCACCCGAGCTCTCTCCAATGAAAAAGAAATTCGATGAGTGGGATCTTCTCTGGAGGATCTCCTGGCTTTTCCCATAACGGTACGTAAAGCAGTCGGTTATCAGCTTCACAAAATTCAGTATGGAATTGAACCCGATGACTGGAAACCGTTTTCAGAAATTGGGGCTGGGGTAAATGAAATTCGTATTCGTGACAACAATGGTATCTATCGCGTTATGTATGTCGCTAAGTTTGAAGAAGCACTCTACGTTTTGCATAGTTTCCAAAAACAGACGCAACAAACCAGTCAGCATGATAAAAACATCGCCAGAACGCGTTATAACCGGGTGGTGCAACAACGGAGAAACAGCTTGTGATTGCCAAAACTGATAGTGATATTCGCCATGTGACGCCATCTGGCGGTAATGTTTTTGCTGATTTGGGGTTTCATAAGCAGGACGCAGAAAAGTTTTACGCTGATTCCCTGAATGAAATCGAAAACACGTTAGCCATTAAACAACAGCTAATGGAAGAAATTACCCTCTGGATTACGCAAAACCAGATGAAGCAAGCCGAGGTTGCTACAGTTTTGCATATATCCCGACCGCGCGTTTCGGATGTCGTCAACAAGAAATGCAGCAAATTCACCATTGATGCTCTGGTGAATATGCTTAGCCGTATTGGGAAGCCTGTTCGGGTAATGGTAGGGCCGTAAAACTAATTCGGTAAAATCTTCCAGAACGCATCAATTAGCGGCTCATGCAGCCGCTTTTTTTGCGCGCAGACGCCAAGTTCAAACGGCGTTTTTTCATCGCTGCGTTCTAAAATCATCACCCGGTTGCGCACTGGCTCCGGGCTGTTTTCCAGCACCACTTCCGGCAGCAGCGCCACGCCGCAGCCCAGCGCCACCATTGAGACCATCGCTTCGTGACCGCCGACGGTGGCGTAAATCTGCGGATTGCTGATTTTATGGCGGCGAAACCACAGCTCAATACGGCGGCGTACCGGCCCCTGATCGGCCATGATAAATGGCACCGTCGACCAGTCGGGCTTATCAACCGAAACCTGATTGCGCACCGGGCAGGGCAGCGCCGGGGCGATCAGCACCACCGCCAGATTTTCCAGCATCGAAAACGCCACTGCGCCCGGTAGCGTTTCTGGTTTGCCGGCGATTGCCAGGTCCGCTTCTCCCGTTACCACCTTTTCCATCGCATCGGCAGCATCTCCGGTCGTCAATTTGATTTCAACAGAAGGGTGTTCGGCGCGAAAACGGTCGAGGATCGGCGGCAGATGACTGTATGCCGCGGTCACTGAACAGAAGATATGGAGTTCGCCGGAAAGGGACGGCCCCTGCTGATCGAGGGTATGGCGCAACTGCTGATATTGCAAAAGCGTCTGTTGGGCAAACACTCGCAGCTCTTCGCCGGCTTCGGTCAGCGTGACCGTGCGGTTATCGCGCACAAACAGCGGCTGGCCGAGATCTTCTTCCAGCCGCTGAATCTGCCGGGAGAGCGTGGAGGGGCTGACGTGCATCGCCCGCGCGCTGCGGCCAAAGTGGCGGCTTTCCGCCAGATGCAGGAAGGTTTTTAGATCGCGTAAATCCACAGACAGACCTCCGGTTTTTGACGTTGCATAAACCGCAACATAACGTTGTGAATATATCAATTTCCGCAATAAATTTCCTGTTGTAATGTGGGTTCATTCGCACAGATAGCAATCTGTAAACCGAACAATAAGCGCGACACACAACATCACGGAGTACACCATCATGGCTAACTACTTTAATACACTGAATCTGCGCCAGCAGCTGGCGCAGCTGGGTAAATGCCGCTTTATGGGCCGCGACGAATTCGCCGACGGCGCGAGCTACCTGCAGGGTAAAAAAGTGGTCATCGTCGGCTGTGGCGCTCAGGGTCTGAACCAGGGCCTGAACATGCGTGACTCCGGTCTGGATATTTCCTACGCCCTGCGTAAAGAAGCTATTGCTGAGAAGCGCGCCTCCTGGCGTAAAGCGACCGAAAACGGTTTCAAAGTAGGCACCTACGAAGAGCTGATCCCGCAGGCTGACCTGGTGGTTAACCTGACGCCGGACAAACAGCACTCCGACGTTGTACGTTCTGTACAGCCGCTGATGAAAGACGGCGCAGCGCTGGGCTACTCCCACGGCTTCAACATCGTGGAAGTGGGAGAGCAGATCCGTAAAGACATCACCGTGGTGATGGTGGCGCCGAAGTGTCCGGGTACCGAAGTGCGTGAAGAATACAAACGTGGTTTCGGCGTGCCGACGCTGATCGCCGTTCACCCGGAAAACGACCCGAAAGGCGAAGGCATGGCGATTGCTAAAGCCTGGGCAGCGGCCACCGGCGGTCACCGTGCGGGTGTACTGGAATCTTCTTTCGTGGCGGAAGTGAAATCCGACCTGATGGGCGAGCAGACCATCCTGTGCGGTATGTTGCAGGCCGGTTCTCTGCTGTGCTTCGACAAGCTGGTGGCAGAAGGCACCGACCCGGCATACGCCGAAAAACTGATTCAGTTCGGCTGGGAAACCATCACCGAAGCGCTGAAGCAGGGCGGCATCACTCTGATGATGGACCGTCTGTCTAACCCGGCGAAACTGCGTGCTTACGCGCTGTCTGAACAGCTGAAAGAGATCATGGCGCCGCTGTTCCAGAAACACATGGATGACATCATCTCCGGCGAATTCTCTTCCGGCATGATGGCTGACTGGGCTAACGACGATAAGAAACTGCTGACCTGGCGTGAAGAGACCGGTAAAACCGCGTTCGAAACCGCGCCGCAGTTTGAAGGTAAAATCGGCGAGCAGGAGTACTTCGATAAAGGCGTGCTGATGATCGCGATGGTGAAAGCGGGCGTTGAGCTGGCGTTCGAAACCATGGTCGATTCCGGCATCATCGAAGAATCCGCTTACTACGAATCACTGCACGAACTGCCGCTGATCGCGAACACCATCGCCCGTAAGCGTCTGTATGAAATGAACGTGGTTATCTCTGATACCGCAGAATACGGTAACTACCTGTTCTCTTACGCTTGCGTACCGCTGCTGAAACCGTTTATGGCGGAATTGCAACCGGGCGATCTGGGTAGTGCTATCCCGGAAGGCGCGGTAGACAACGCACAGCTTCGCGACGTGAACGACGCGATTCGTAGCCATGCGATTGAGCAGGTAGGTAAGAAACTGCGCGGCTATATGAAGGATATGAAGCGTATTGCGGTAGCGGGTTGATATACCTTGTCGGGTGGTGCTAGCGCTTACCCGACCTACAAAATCAAGCAGACGATGTAGGCCGGGTAAGGCGTAGCCGCCACCCGGCTTTTTATTTGCGATACAATACCTTAATGATGTGATAACCGAACTGGGTGTGCAATGGGCCGGTTGGCTCCAGTACCGGGCAGGAAAAGACTACTTTATCGAATGCCGGAACCATCTGGCCCTGACGAAATTCGCCTAAATGACCGCCTTTTTTACCGGATGGGCAGATAGAATGCTTCTTCGCCAGCTTCTCAAAATCGCCGCCGTTTTTAATTTGCTCCAGAAGATCCAATGCCAGTTTCTCTTCTTTTACAAGGATATGCAGTGCTGCTGCCATTTTTGCCATTATTGTGTTCTCACGTCGCAAAGATTGGCCGTCACTTTATCACTCCTTAGGCCGTCAGACATATACTCTTCGCCATTACAGGACAGATGTCCCGCCTGATTTAATGAACCGGGAGATAAGCGGCATTTTTAGCAGGCGTATTTCGGATGTGCGGGACGGCGGTCCTGTCCTTTCTGACAAGGGGCGAGATACCATGAACATAATGAAAAACGCAGAATTTCCAGACGACTGGCTTTTAGGGCTACGCCAGGTCGTACGCGACCCAGTGCTCTATGAATTACTCAAATACTGCCCGTTGGAAATCATGCAGTACAGGGCGTTTATGCGATGTCGCTTGAGTATGTTCTGCTGACGGCGATCGCGTTAATGGGTTCTTTCAGTTGGATCAAGAGCGCACAGCGTAATGGCTATACGCCGCTTGCCGCCAGAGCCTGCTGATTGACCTTTTCCAGGCTGCCTGAAAAAGCAGCCTGGTCTTCTCTGGGCCTCGCTTTCTGCTACAATCCCTCCCCCGTTCGAAGATTGAGCACTATTCCCATGCGTTTAAATCCCGGCCAACAACACGCTGTCGAATTCGTCACCGGACCCTGCCTGGTGCTGGCAGGAGCGGGTTCTGGTAAAACTCGCGTAATTACCAATAAAATCGCCCACCTGATCCGCGGATGCGGCTATCAGGCCCGGCATATTGCGGCGGTGACGTTTACCAACAAGGCAGCGCGCGAAATGAAAGAACGCGTCGGGCAGACGCTCGGCCGTAAGGAAGCGCGCGGTTTGATGATCTCCACCTTTCATACGCTAGGGCTGGATATTATTAAGCGCGAGTACGCTGCGCTGGGGATGAAATCGAACTTTTCATTGTTTGACGATACCGACCAGGTCGCCTTGCTCAAAGAGCTGACCGAAGGCCTGATCGAAGACGACAAGGTTCTGTTGCAACAGCTGATCTCCACGATCTCCAACTGGAAAAACGATCTCAAAACGCCTGCGCAGGCGGCGGCCGGGGCGAAAGGCGAACGCGATCGTATTTTTGCCCACTGCTACGGGCTTTACGACGCCCATATGAAGGCATGTAACGTTCTCGATTTTGATGATTTGATTTTGCTGCCGACGCTGCTGCTGCAACGCAATGACGAGGTGCGCGAGCGCTGGCAGAATAAAATTCGTTATCTGCTGGTGGATGAATATCAGGATACTAACACCAGCCAGTATGAGTTGGTTAAGCTGCTGGTCGGGCAACGCGCGCGCTTTACGGTCGTGGGCGATGACGATCAGTCTATCTACTCCTGGCGCGGGGCGCGTCCGCAAAACCTGGTGTTACTGAGCCAGGATTTTCCGGCGCTGCAGGTGATTAAGCTGGAGCAAAACTATCGTTCTTCGGGCCGCATCCTGAAAGCGGCAAATATTCTCATCGCCAACAATCCGCACGTCTTTGAAAAGCGCCTCTTTTCCGAGCTCGGTTACGGCGCGGAACTCAAAGTGTTAAGCGCAAACAATGAAGAGCATGAAGCTGAGCGCGTTATCGGCGAACTGATTGCCCATCACTTTGTGAACAAGACCCAGTACAAGGATTACGCCATTCTGTATCGCGGGAATCATCAGTCGCGGGTATTTGAAAAATTCCTCATGCAGAACCGCATTCCGTACAAAATTTCCGGCGGCACCTCATTCTTCTCCCGTCCGGAGATTAAAGACCTGCTGGCCTACCTGCGGGTGTTGACCAACCCGGATGATGACAGCGCTTTCCTGCGCATCGTGAATACGCCAAAACGCGAAATCGGTCCGGCTACTCTGCAAAAGCTGGGTGAATGGGCAATGACGCGTAATAAAAGCCTGTTTACCGCCAGCTTTGATATGGGACTTAGCCAAAAGCTGACCGGACGTGGTTACGATTCATTGACGCGTTTTACCCACTGGCTGGGGGAAATCCAGCGTCTGGCCGAACGCGAGCCTGTCGCCGCCGTGCGCGATCTCATCCACGGTATTGACTATGAGTCCTGGTTGTACGAAACCTCGCCGAGCCCCAAAGCGGCGGAAATGCGTATGAAAAACGTTAACCAGCTCTTTAGCTGGATGACTGAGATGCTGGAAGGCAACGAACTCGATGAGCCGATGACGCTGACCCAGGTGGTTACACGCTTTACGCTGCGCGATATGATGGAGCGTGGCGAGAGCGAAGAAGAGCTGGATCAGGTACAGTTGATGACGCTTCATGCATCGAAAGGACTGGAATTCCCGTATGTCTATATGGTGGGAATGGAAGAAGGATTTTTGCCGCATCAAAGCAGCATTGACGAAGATAATATTGAGGAAGAGCGTCGGCTGGCCTATGTCGGGATCACTCGTGCGCAGAAAGAGCTCACCTTTACATTATGTAAAGAGCGCCGTCAGTATGGGGAACTGGTGCGCCCGGAACCCAGTCGCTTCCTGTTAGAACTGCCGCAGGATGATTTAATCTGGGAGCAGGAGCGCAAAGTGGTAAGCGCTGAGGAGCGAATGCAAAAAGGGCAAAGTCACCTGGCTAATCTGAAAGCCATGATGGCGGCAAAGCGAGCGAAATCGTAGGCCGGATAAGCGAAGCGTCATCCGGCAATCAGACTACGGTTAGCGAACGTCCAGCGGCCAGTGTACATAGCTTTGCCACTGGCTTTCCTGATCAATCAACTCTTTACCCAGCGGGTGATGCGCCAGCCAGTCGCCAGGCAAGGTTAACGTCAGATTTTCATTTAGCGCCTGTAGCGTAATTTCTGGTACCAGATCGTCACGACGGCGACCGGCAAAAAGAATCGCCAGTCGCAGCAAACGGCATAGCTGTTCCGCAACACGGGGCGGTACCGCGTTTTGCTGATGAAGCGAAGAGAGATCGACCGGATTGGTCTGATTCAGTAAGAGGGTGGCGAGCAACTTTTTCTGCGCGGGCGTATAGCCAGGCAGATCCAAATGGCGTACTAAATAGGCGGCATGATAGGGCGCCTGTTTAAAATCAACGCTCAGACCGATCTCATGCAACTGGCAAGCGCTAAGCAACAGTTCACGACTGATAGGTTCAATATGCCAGGCATTTTCTACCTGTTTGAGGAAGTTATCTGCCAGCTTCGCTACGCGGTTCGCCTGATCGGTATCGACGATAAACCGACGCTGAATGTTTCGCAGCGTGCGGCTGCGGATATCCTGATCTACCGCCAGATGCAACATCCCATACACCAGCCCTTCGCGTAACGCGCCGCCTGCCAGCGTCATGCTCTGGATGTTCAGCTCGGTAAATATCGCGATCAGAATAGCCAGCCCGCTTGGGAAAACCAGCGCGCGCTCCAGCGTCAGGCCTTCGATTTCCAGCTCTTCCAGACGCCCGCACTGTATCGCGCGTTGTTTTAGCTGCTGCAGTTTGGCGAGCGTAATGCGCTCGTCCATCCCCTGCGCCATCATGATTTCCTGCAATGCCTGTACGGTGCCGGAGGCACCCACGCAGACCTTCCAGCCATGAAAACGCAGTTCATCGGCGACCGGACGCAGTACATCGCGCGCGGCCTTCTCCGCATCATCAAAGTTTTCTTGCGCCAGATTACGATCGCTAAAATAGCGTTCAAGCCACGTTACGCAGCCCATCGACAGGCTAAATAGCGACGTGGTTTGCGCGCCAGTGCCGGTAACCAGTTCAGTGCTGGCGCCGCCGATATCCACCACCAGTCGCTGATCTGCGCCGCCGGTGGTATGAGCGACCCCCTGATAAATCAGCCGCGCCTCTTCTTCGCCGCTGATAACCTGCACCGGACAACCAAGGATAGTCTGCGCTTTCGCGATAAATTCACCCGCATTAACGGCGAGACGCAATGTTGCGGTGGCAACCACGCGGATTTGCGGCTGCGGGATATCCTGCAAACGTTCAGCAAACAGACGCAGGCATTGCCAGCCGCGTTCCATCGCTTCGGCTGAAAGGTGGTTGTCGTTGTTCAGACCCGCGGCCAGACGCACCTTACGTTTTATTCGGGTCAGCGTCTGGATGCTTCCCGCCGCCTCGCGCACGACCAGCATATGAAAACTATTGGAACCGAGATCAATGGCGGCATACAACGAGGTGGAATTCATACACTTCATCCTTCAACCTGTATCCGTGTTGGCTGCGTACACTCCCCTGAATCATTTACTAAAGTACGCTCATCGGGATTTGTTTTCTTGCCGCCTTGATACAGGCTAAATGATTTTGTGTATGGCATAACTTTTCTTAACCTGAACGACGACGATTACGCGGAGCGCCAGCACGACGCGGACCATTGCCAGGACGCGAACGCGTCAGGCGCAACGGCTTGGGTAGATCGTTCATGAGCGCTTCCGGATTGTATTTGCTGACCGGAATCGAGTGGCCGATATAGCTCTCAATGGCGGGCAGATTCAGCGCATACTCTTCGCAAGCCAGGCTGATGGAATGCCCGCTGGCGCCAGCGCGACCGGTACGACCGATACGGTGAACATAGTCTTCACAATCGTCTGGCAGATCGTAGTTAAAGACGTGCGTTACGGCGGGGATATGCAACCCGCGCGCCGCGACATCGGTCGCCACAAGAATATCCAGATCGCCGCGGGTGAACTCATCCAGAATCCGCAGGCGCTTTTTCTGCGCGACGTCGCCGGTCAGCAGACCAACACGATGGCCATCTGCCGCCAGATGTCCCCAGATATCTTCGCAACGATGCTTGGTGTTGGCGAAAATAATGGCGCGATCCGGCCACTCTTCTTCGATCAGCGTTTGCAGTAAACGCATTTTCTCTTCATTAGAGGGGTAGAAAAGCTCTTCTTTAATGCGGTGGCCGGTCTTTTGCTCCGGTTCCACTTCAACATATTCGGCGTTGTTCATCTGTTCAAACGCCAGCTCGCGAACCCGATAAGACAGGGTGGCGGAGAACAACATGTTCAGACGCTGCGCAGCCGGCGGCATACGACGGAACAGCCAGCGGATATCTTTAATAAAGCCCAAATCGTACATGCGATCGGCTTCATCGAGTACGACGACCTGAATGGCGCCGAGGTTAATGTGATTTTGTTTGGCGTAGTCGATCAGTCGGCCCGTCGTACCAATAAGAATATCAACGCCGCTTTCCAGCACTTTAAGCTGCTTGTCGTAACCATCGCCGCCGTAAGCCAAGCCTAATTTTAAGCCTGTCGCTTGCGCCAACGGCTCCGCGTCTGCGTGAATTTGTACGGCTAATTCACGCGTCGGCGCCATGATCAGCGCGCGCGGCTGGTTCACCTTGCGATCGTCGATCGCGGGATGAGAAAGTAAATAATGAAACGTTGACGTCAGAAACGCCATCGTTTTCCCGGTACCGGTTTGCGCCTGCCCTGCAACGTCACGACCCGCCAGCGTTAGCGGAAGGGCCAGTGCCTGAATGGGCGTACAATTATAAAACCCTTTTTTTTCAAGGGCTTCAACCACCTGTGGGTGCAGGGCGAAGTCGGAAAACTTCTGTTCTGTTAAATGTGTTTTGCTCATAGTGTGGTAGAATATCAGCTTACTATTGCTTTACGAAAGCGTATCCGGTGAAATAAAGTCAACCTTTGTTGGCGAAGTTAACATCAGCACCTCGTTGGTTAATGCTACACCAACACGCCAGGCTTATTCCTGTGGAGTTATATATGAGCGATAAAATTATTCACCTGACTGACGACAGTTTTGACACGGATGTACTCAAAGCGGACGGGGCTATCCTCGTTGATTTCTGGGCAGAGTGGTGCGGGCCGTGTAAAATGATCGCTCCGATTCTGGATGAAATCGCTGACGAATATCAGGGCAAATTGACCGTTGCCAAACTGAACATTGACCAGAACCCTGGTACTGCGCCTAAATATGGCATCCGCGGTATTCCGACTCTGCTGCTGTTTAAAAACGGCGAAGTGGCGGCAACCAAAGTAGGCGCACTGTCTAAAGGTCAGTTGAAAGAGTTTCTCGACGCCAATCTGGCGTAATACCTTTTATACGTCGAATGACAAAGGCGCTGTATGGTCAGGCGTCTGTCATTCGACGAATGATTAAGGTATCAGGCAGTTTCGTGGCGTCTGTTGTCCTTACGTTATTCTTAAATTGTCAGGATCTCTGGACGCCCGGTCTGAGTCGTGCTAAGTTAGTATTGACTTCGAATTAAACATACCTTATTAAGTTTGAATCTGGTTTTATCCGTCACTTCCCGTTTTTTCTCGCACGAGAAGTGGAAAGATTCCTGGCTCTTCGCTCATTCCGTCTTGTCGTTTCAGTTCTGCGTACTTTCCTGTGACCAGACAGCGAACAGACATGAGTTGATAGCCGTAAACAGGCATGGATGACCCTGCCATACCATTCACAACATTAAGTTCGAGATTTACCCCAAGTTTAAGAACTCACACCATTATGAATCTTACCGAATTAAAGAATACGCCGGTTTCTGAGCTGATCACTCTCGGCGAAAGTATGGGGCTGGAAAACCTGGCCCGTATGCGCAAGCAGGACATTATTTTTGCCATCCTGAAGCAGCACGCAAAGAGTGGCGAAGATATCTTTGGCGACGGTGTGCTGGAGATATTGCAGGATGGATTTGGTTTCCTCCGTTCTGCAGACAGCTCCTACCTCGCCGGTCCTGATGATATCTACGTTTCCCCCAGCCAAATCCGCCGTTTCAACCTCCGCACTGGTGATACCATTTCTGGTAAGATTCGCCCGCCGAAAGAAGGTGAACGCTATTTTGCGCTGTTGAAAGTTAACGAAGTTAACTACGACAAACCGGAAAACGCCCGTAACAAAATCCTCTTTGAGAACTTAACCCCGCTGCACGCAAACTCTCGTCTGCGTATGGAGCGTGGTAACGGTTCTACCGAAGACTTAACGGCGCGCGTTTTGGATCTGGCTTCGCCGATCGGTCGCGGCCAGCGCGGTCTGATTGTCGCGCCGCCGAAAGCGGGTAAAACCATGCTGCTGCAGAACATCGCGCAGAGCATCGCGTATAACCACCCAGACTGCGTGCTGATGGTGCTGCTGATTGACGAACGTCCGGAAGAAGTAACCGAGATGCAGCGTCTGGTGAAAGGCGAAGTGGTTGCGTCTACCTTTGACGAACCGGCATCCCGCCACGTTCAGGTTGCCGAAATGGTTATCGAGAAGGCGAAACGTCTGGTTGAACACAAGAAAGACGTTATCATCCTGCTCGACTCCATCACCCGTCTGGCGCGTGCCTACAACACCGTGGTGCCGGCTTCCGGTAAAGTACTGACCGGTGGTGTGGACGCTAACGCCCTGCATCGTCCGAAGCGTTTCTTCGGTGCGGCGCGTAACGTGGAAGAGGGCGGTAGCCTGACTATCATCGCGACGGCGCTGATCGATACCGGTTCCAAGATGGACGAAGTTATCTACGAAGAGTTTAAAGGCACCGGTAACATGGAGCTGCATCTCTCGCGTAAGATTGCTGAAAAACGTGTCTTCCCGGCTATCGACTACAACCGTTCCGGTACCCGTAAAGAAGAGCTGCTCACCACTCAGGAAGAGCTGCAGAAAATGTGGATCCTGCGTAAAATCATCCATCCGATGGGTGAGATTGACGCGATGGAATTCCTCATTAACAAACTGGCGATGACCAAAACTAATGACGACTTTTTCGAGATGATGAAGCGCTCATAACCTGGTCTTTACCTGAAAACGCCACGTTTTTACGTGGCGTTTTTGTTTTGCGATTCATCCTGGCGTCATGTCATATAAACTGGTCATCGGGATATGCGCTACAGAGTAACACCATGCACAATACACATTGTTTGCGGTAAAAAGTGTAATGTTCTAACAGGTCTCTTCTAGGAGCTGGCGTAACGCATTATACTTTAAGGAAATGATATATGCTGAGAGCACATACACTGTGAAGTTACTCACCGCTTTATCTGAGCTAATCAGTATTTTTTTATTCACGACCATTTTTATTTTTCTTGCGCGAAAAGTAGCCATAAAAATTGGTTTAGTGGATAAACCAAACTTTCGTAAACGACATCAGGGCGTTATCCCATTAGTCGGCGGGATTTCTGTGTTTGCAGGAATCTGCTTTATGTTTGGCCTCTCGGATTACTACATACCGCACTTATCGCTATATCTTATTTGCGCTGGTGTATTGGTTTTTGTTGGTGCGATGGATGACCGTTTTGATATCAGTGTAAAAATTCGTGCTGTGGTTCAGGCTGTTATTGCGGTTGTAATGATGGTTATCGCAAAACTTCACTTAGGTAGCCTTGGTTACATCTTTGGGCCTTGGGAGTTAGTGCTTGGCCCCTTTGGCTATTTCCTTACTCTGTTTGCGGTATGGGCGGCGATCAACGCTTTCAATATGGTGGACGGTATTGACGGCCTGCTGGGTGGGTTATCCAGCGTCTCATTTGCGGCGATGGGGCTGATTTTATGGTTTGATGGTCAGACTAGTCTGGCAATGTGGTGCTTTGCCATGATCGCCGCGATTCTGCCTTACATTATGCTTAATCTCGGTATTTTGGGGCGGCGTTACAAAGTCTTTATGGGCGATGCCGGTAGTACACTGATTGGCTTTACCGTCATCTGGCTCTTACTGGAAACGACGCAGGGGAAAACTCACTCTATCAGCCCGGTTACCGCGCTATGGATTATCGCTATTCCATTGATGGATATGGTGGCGATTATGTATCGCCGTCTGCGTAAAGGGATGAGCCCCTTTTCCCCTGATCGCCAACATATTCATCATTTGGTTATGCGAGCAGGGTTTACTTCCCGCCAGGCATTTGTTCTTATTACGCTCGCAGCGGCGATTCTGGCGGGAGTAGGCGTAACGGCAGAATACTCTCATTTTGTTCCTGAATGGGTTATGTTGGTGCTCTTTTTGCTAGCATTCTTCCTCTATGGCTACTGCATTAAGCGGGCCTGGAAGGTGGCGAGATTTATTAAGCGTGTGAAGCGTCGCCTGCGCAGGCAACGTGAGAACCG
The DNA here is from genome assembly GCF_046552235.1 of Salmonella sp. SAL00670. Classification (NCBI taxonomy): domain Bacteria; kingdom Pseudomonadati; phylum Pseudomonadota; class Gammaproteobacteria; order Enterobacterales; family Enterobacteriaceae; genus Salmonella; species Salmonella sp. SAL00670. Next base: position 66,195 of record NZ_JBGDUO010000010.1, on the reverse strand, counting down.
GCCAAACTTAACCAAGTAAATGAGGATACGATGACACAACCATTACCGGGGGCACGCGCGGTGAGCGCTGAAAATGAACTGGATATTCGCGGGTTGTTTCGTACTTTATGGGCTGGCAAATTCTGGATTATCGGCATTGGCCTGCTATTTGCCCTTATCGCGTTAGCCTATACCTTTTTTGCTCGTCAGGAGTGGAGTGCGACGGCGATCACCGATCGCCCAACCGTAAATATGTTGGGCGGTTATTACTCCCAGCAGCAGTTTCTGCGCAACCTGGATATTAAGACCGATCCTGCTTCTTCCGATAAACCCTCAGTGATGGATGAAGCGTATAAAGAGTTCATCATGCAACTTGCCTCCTGGGATACGCGTCGCGATTTCTGGTTACAGACGGACTATTACAAGCAGCGAATGGTCGGGAATAGCAAAGCTGATGCGGCGATGCTTGATGAACTGATCAATAACATACAGTTTACGCCCGGCGATTTTACACGCGCCATCAACGACAATGTGAAGCTGATTGCTGAAACTGCGCCGGACGCCAATAATCTGCTGCGTCAGTATGTCGCATTCGCCAGCCAGCGGGCGGCGAGCCATCTGAATGATGAATTAAAAGGTGCCTGGGCTGCGCGTACCGTGCAGATGAAAGCCCAGGTCAAACGGCAGGAGGAGGTTGCGAAAGCGATCTATTCGCGTCGTGTAAACAGTATTGAGCAGGCGCTCAAAATTGCGGAACAACATAATATTTCTCGTAGCGCGACGGATGTCCCGGCGGATGAATTACCGGACTCAGAGCTTTTTTTACTCGGTCGCCCTATGTTGCAGGCGCGTCTTGAAAATCTGCAAGCGGTTGGCCCTGCGTTCGATTTGGACTACTTTCAAAATCGGGCAATGTTGAATACGCTTAATGTGGGGCCGACCCTGGACCCTCGTTTTCAGACCTATCGTTATTTGCGTACGCCGGAAGAACCGGTAAAACGTGATAGCCCACGCCGAGCCTTCCTGATGATCATGTGGGGTATCGTTGGGGCGCTAATCGGTGCGGGCGTTGCCTTAACCCGTCGCCGCACGATTTAGCAACACCTCTGCAGTAGGGGGCTGGGCCCCTACTGTCTATTCGAAGAGAATCGATGTGAAAGTACTGACTGTATTTGGTACACGACCGGAGGCCATTAAGATGGCGCCTCTGGTCCATGCGCTGGAAAAAGATCCTCATTTCGAGGCCAAAGTATGCGTTACTGCGCAGCATCGGGAGATGCTTGATCAGGTATTAACTCTTTTTTCTATTGTGCCTGATTACGATCTCAACATTATGCAGCCGGGACAGGGGTTGACGGAAATTACCTGCCGAATTCTGGAGGGATTAAAGCCGATCCTGGCAGATTTTAAACCTGATGTGGTGCTGGTTCATGGCGATACCACCACTACGATTGCTACCAGCCTGGCGGCTTTCTATCAACGAATTCCGGTAGGGCACGTAGAAGCCGGGTTGCGAACCGGCGATCTCTATTCCCCCTGGCCGGAAGAGGCAAACCGCACGCTGACCGGACATCTGGCGATGTACCACTTTGCGCCGACGGAAAACTCGCGGCAGAATCTGTTGCGGGAGAACATTCCGGATGAGCGCATTTTTGTCACTGGCAATACCGTTATCGACGCGCTGATCTGGGTACGCGATCGCGTTCTGACGAGCGATACATTACAGGCTGAACTGGCCGAGCAGTATCCTTTCCTCAACGCGAATAAGAAGATGATTTTGGTGACCGGTCATCGGCGTGAAAGCTTTGGTCAGGGCTTTGAGCATATCTGCCAGGCGCTGGCGGAAATCGCCGCCGCGAACCAGAATGTGCAAATTGTCTATCCGGTGCATCTCAATCCCAACGTCAGCGAACCTGTCAACCGTATCCTCGGCCATGTTGAAAACGTGGTACTGATTGAGCCGCAGGACTACTTACCTTTTGTCTGGCTGATGAATCACGCCTGGCTCATTCTGACCGATTCCGGCGGTATTCAGGAAGAAGCGCCGTCATTAGGTAAGCCGGTATTGGTCATGCGTGAAACCACAGAGCGTCCGGAAGCCATTACCGCTGGTACGGTAAGACTGATCGGCACGGACTCCCGGCGCATTGTGGCGGAAGTTATGCGTCTGCTGCACGACGAAAATGAATATCAAACCATGAGCCGCGCCCATAATCCTTATGGTGACGGGCAATCATGCGCGCGCATTTTACAGGCGTTAAAAAGTTATCGGGTATCGTTATGAGTTTTACGACCATTTCTGTTATTGGGCTGGGGTATATCGGATTACCGACTGCGGCCGCTTTTGCTTCCCGCCAGAAGCAGGTTATCGGCGTGGATATCAACCAACATGCGATAGACACCATAAATCGCGGTGAAATTCACATCGTGGAGCCGGCGTTGGGCAATGTGGTGAAGATGGCGGTGGAGGGTGGCTTTCTGCGTGCGACGACGACACCTGTCGAGGCCGATGCGTACCTGATTGCCGTGCCGACGCCATTCAAAGGCGAGCACGACCCTGACATGGCCTATGTGGAAGCCGCGGCAAAATCCATTGCGCCGGTATTAAAAAAAGGGGCACTGGTGATTCTGGAATCAACATCGCCGGTCGGCGCAACGGAGCAAATGGCTGGCTGGCTGGCCGGGATGCGCCCGGATCTGACCTTTCCCCAGCAGGCGGGCGAGCAGGCCGACGTGAATATCGCCTATTGTCCGGAGCGTGTGCTGCCGGGTCAGGTGATGCTGGAACTCATTAAAAATGACCGCGTGATTGGCGGTATGACGCCAGTATGTTCGGCTCGCGCCAGCGCGCTGTACAAAATTTTCCTTGAGGGCGAATGCGTTGTCACCAACTCGCGCACCGCAGAGATGTGCAAGCTGACGGAAAATAGCTTCCGTGATGTGAATATCGCCTTTGCGAATGAATTGTCGCTGATTTGCGCCGAACAGGGGATTAACGTCTGGGAATTGATCCGTCTGGCGAACCGCCATCCGCGCGTCAATATTTTGCAGCCGGGCCCAGGCGTTGGCGGGCACTGCATTGCGGTCGATCCGTGGTTTATTGTGGCGCAAAATCCGCAGCAGGCGAGACTGATTCGCACCGCGCGTGAAGTGAATGACGGCAAACCGCACTGGGTGGTCGATCAGGTAAAAGCCGCGGTCGCAGATTACCTGGCGGCCACCGATAAACGCGCCAGCGAAGTGAAAATCGCCTGTTTTGGGCTGGCCTTTAAGCCGAATATCGACGATCTGCGCGAAAGCCCGGCGATGGGGATCGCGCAAAGTATCGCCCGCTGGCACAGCGGCGAAACCCTGGTCGTCGAACCGAATATCCGTCAGTTGCCGAAAAAATTGGACGGACTTTGCACGCTGGCGAAACTGGACGCGGCGCTGGCCGCCGCCGATGTGCTGGTGATGCTGGTCGATCACGACGAATTTAAAGCGATTCCCGGCGATGCGGTTCATCAACGTTATGTGGTTGATACCAAAGGGGTCTGGCGCTGATGAAACGCATTCTGGTGACCGGCGGCGCAGGCTTTATCGGATCTGCGGTGGTGCGGCATATCATCCATGAAACGGCAGACGCGGTGGTGGTGGTGGATAAACTCACCTATGCGGGCAACCTGATGTCTCTGGCATCGGTGACGCAAAGCGACCGTTTCGCCTTTGAGAAGGTGGATATCTGCGATCGGGCATCACTGGAGCGAGTCTTCCAGCAGTATCATCCCAATAGCGTGATGCACCTGGCGGCGGAAAGCCATGTAGACCGTTCCATCGACGGCCCGGCGGCGTTTATTGAAACGAATATAGTTGGTACTTACACCTTGCTGGAAGCCGCTCGCGCTTACTGGTCCGCGCTTGACGCGGACGCTAAAGCGGCGTTCCGCTTCCACCATATCTCCACCGATGAAGTGTATGGCGATCTGCATACTGCAGACGATTTCTTCACCGAAACCACGCCATATGCGCCAAGCAGCCCTTATTCCGCCTCCAAAGCCAGCAGCGACCATCTGGTACGCGCCTGGTTACGTACCTACGGTCTGCCTACGCTTGTCACCAACTGCTCTAATAACTACGGGCCCTACCATTTCCCGGAAAAACTGATCCCGCTGATGATTCTGAACGCGCTGGCGGGTAAACCATTGCCGGTCTATGGCAACGGTCAGCAAATTCGCGACTGGCTGTATGTAGAGGATCATGCCCGTGCGTTGTATCACGTGGTGACGAACGGTGCGGTGGGCGAAACGTATAATATCGGCGGTCATAACGAACGTAAAAATCTGGATGTGGTCAGGACGATCTGCGCTCTGTTGGAGGAACTGGCCCCGCAAAAACCGCAGGGTGTGGCGAATTATCACGATCTGATTACCTTCGTCGACGATCGCCCCGGCCATGACTTACGCTATGCCATCGACGCGTCGAAAATCGCCCGCGAGCTGGGCTGGACGCCGCAGGAAACCTTCGAAAGCGGGATGCGAAAAACCGTTCAGTGGTATCTCGCCAATGAGGCCTGGTGGAAACCCGTGCAGGATGGCAGTTATCAGGGCGAACGCTTAGGGCTGAAACGCTAAACGGCAGGTTCTTACTCCTGGAGGAGAAACGAATGAAAGGCATCATTCTGGCCGGAGGTTCCGGTACCCGGTTGCATCCCATTACGCGCGGCGTATCAAAGCGCCAGGGCTTCAAAATTGCCTGTCTGGAGGAGATTGCCTGGCGCAACGGCTGGCTGGATGATGATGGTTTGAAACGCGCCGCCAGTCAGCTTGAAAAAACCGGCTATGGCCAATATTTACTGGAGTTGCTCCGTGCCCGTCCGCGCCAGTATTGAACCGTTACTCTGGGAAAATACGTTCTTTGGCGTGAATAGCGGCATTGTGCGTATCGATGCCTCAGCGCCCGAATTAACGCCAGAAGCGCTGCAGGCGTGGCAACGCGTGCAGGTAAAAGTGCCGGCTGAAAACATCGCCTGGCTGTCGGCGTTGCAATCGCTGGGATTCTCTTTGGTTGAAGGCGAGGTGGATTTTGCGTTGCCGGTAAAAGGGCATCGCGACCAGCATGGCGCGGAAATTGCAAACCTTAAAGACATTCCTGCTTTGCGTCAGTTGGCCGGAGAGGCGTTTACGCAGAGTCGTTTTCGCGCGCCGTGGTATGCGCCCGACGCCAGCGTCCGTTTTTACGCCCAGTGGATTGAGAATGCGGTACGCGGCACGTTTGATCACCAATGCCTGGTGCTTCGCACGGAGACAGGCGCTATCCGCGGTTACGTCTCGCTGCGGGAATTGAATGATACCGACGCGCGCATTGGCCTGTTGGCCGGACGCGGCGCGGGAGCGGAACTTATGCAGGCGGCGATCTGTTGGGCGCAGAGTCGCGGCAAAGCAACATTGCGGGTGGCGACCCAGTTGGGCAACACCGCCGCGCTTAAACGTTACATACAAAGCGGTGCCAACATCGAAAGCACTGCGTACTGGTTATACAGGTGACAACATGATTCCTTTTAATGCGCCGCCGGTGGTGGGAACCGAACTCGAATACATGCAGTCTGCAATGAGCAGCGGCAAACTGTGCGGCGACGGCGGCTTTACGCGTCGTTGCCAGCAGTGGCTGGAGCAACATTTCGGCAGCGCGAAGGTGTTGCTGACGCCTTCCTGTACCGCGTCGCTGGAGATGGCGGCTCTGTTGTTGGATATTCAGCCCGGCGATGAAGTGATCATGCCGAGCTTTACGTTTGTCTCCACCGCTAACGCTTTTGTCCTGCGCGGCGCGAAAATTGTATTTGTCGATATTCGTCCGGATACGATGAATATTGACGAAACGCTGATTGAGGCGGCGATTACTGATAAAACCCGCGCTATCGTGCCGGTACACTACGCTGGCGTCGCTTGTGAAATGGATGTCATCATGGCGCTGGCGGATAAGTATAATCTGTTCGTTGTCGAGGATGCCGCCCAGGGTGTGATGTCCACGTACAAAGGGCGCGCGTTAGGGACGATCGGTCACATCGGCTGTTTTAGCTTCCATGAAACCAAAAATTACACCGCTGGCGGCGAAGGCGGCGCGACGCTGATCAACGATCGTACGCTGATTGAACGCGCGGAGATCATCCGCGAAAAAGGCACCAACCGTAGCCAGTTCTTCCGTGGTCAGGTGGACAAATACACCTGGCGGGATATCGGCTCCAGTTATTTGATGTCCGATCTGCAGGCTGCCTATCTGTGGGCGCAACTGGAGGCCGCCGATCGTATCAATCAACAGCGTCTGTCGCTGTGGCAGACTTACTACGATGCGTTAACGCCGCTGGCGCGCGCCGGGCGTATCGAGCTGCCTTCTATTCCGGAAAACTGCGGGCATAATGCCCACATGTTTTACATCAAACTGCGGGATATCGCCGATCGCAGCGCGCTGATTAATTTCCTGAAAGAGGCGGAAATCATGGCGGTATTCCATTACATTCCGCTGCATGATTGTCCGGCGGGCGATAAATTCGGCGAGTTTATCGGGGACGATGTCTACACCACAAAAGAGAGCGAACGTTTGTTGCGTCTGCCGCTGTTTTATAACCTTGCGCCCGTCGATCAACGAACGGTGATTACTACCTTGCTAAATTATTTCTCCTGATATGTCGCTTGCTAAAGCCTCCCTGTGGACGGCGGTCAGTACGCTGGTAAAAATTGGCGCCGGACTGCTGGTGGTGAAACTACTGGCCGTCTCTTTTGGCCCGGCGGGCGTCGGACAAGCGGGTAACTTCCGCCAGATGATTACCGTGCTGGGCGTATTGGCTGGCGCGGGGATATTTAACGGCGTTACCAAACTTGTCGCACAACATCATGATAACCCGGCGCAGTTACGTACCGTGGTGGGAACCTCCTCCGCGATGGTATTGGGGTTCTCTACGCTGCTGGCGCTGGTCTTCCTGCTGGCGGCGGCGCCGATTAGCCAGGGATTGTTCGGTCATACGGACTATCAAGGGTTGGTGCGTCTGGTTGCGCTGGTACAAATGGGGATCGCCTGGGCGAACCTGCTGCTGGCGCTAATGAAGGGCTTTCGTGACGCGTCGGGTAATGCCTTATCGTTAATTGTCGGCAGCTTTTTGGGCATCGCCGCCTGGTATCTCTGCTACCGTGTCGGCGGCTATGAAGGCGCTCTGCTTGGCCTGGCGCTGGTGCCGGCGCTGGTGGTAGTGCCAGCCGGTATAATACTGATTAAGCGCGGCACCGTCCCGCTACGCTATCTCAAGCCCTCCTGGAACAACGGTTTGGCAGGGCAGCTCAGTAAATTTACCCTGATGGCGCTGATTACCTCCGTTACGATGCCGGTCGCCTATGTGATGATGCGAAACCAACTGGCCGCGCACTATAGCTGGAGCGATGTCGGGATCTGGCAGGGTGTAAGCAGCATTTCTGACGCCTATCTGCAATTTATCACCGCCTCCTTCAGCGTTTACCTGTTACCCACGCTCTCACGCCTGACGGAAAAACAGGACATTACGCGTGAAGTGGTAAAAGCGCTGAAATTTGTTTTACCGGCGGTTGCGGCGGCGAGTTTTACCGTCTGGCTACTGCGCGATTTTGCTATCTGGCTGCTTTTTTCCGCCAAATTCACCGCGATGCGCGATCTGTTCGCCTGGCAGTTAGTGGGCGACGTGCTGAAAGTCGGCGCCTATGTTTTCGGTTATCTGGTGATTGCCAAAGCGTCGTTGCGATTTTACATTCTGGCCGAAATTAGCCAGTTCATTCTGTTAACGGCGTTCGCTCACTGGCTGATTCCCGCTCACGGCGCGCTGGGTGCGGCACAGGCTTATATGGCCACCTATATTGTCTATTTTTCACTTTGTTGCGGCGTATTTTTACTCTGGCGTAGGCGAGCATGACTGTACTGATTCACGTCCTGGGATCGGATATCCCTCACCATAACCACACCGTGCTGCGGTTTTTCAATGATACGCTGGCCGCCACAAGCGAGCACGCGCGCGAATTTATGGTTGCCGGTGAAGATAACGGCTTCACGGAAAGCTGCCCGGCGCTCTCGCTTCGTTTTTATGGCAGTAAGAAAGCGCTGGCGCAGGCGGTCATCGCCAAAGCGAAAGCAAATCGTCGACAGAGATTCTTCTTTCACGGTCAGTTCAACACCAGCCTGTGGCTGGCGCTGTTAAGCGGCGGTATTAAGCCAGCTCAGTTTTACTGGCATATCTGGGGCGCGGATCTCTACGAAGTGTCCAACGGGCTGAAATTCCGCCTTTTCTACCCGCTTCGTCGTATCGCGCAGGGGCGAGTAGGGTGCGTATTCGCGACGCGCGGCGATCTCAGCTATTTTGCGCGCCAGCATCCGGACGTACGCGGCGAGTTGCTCTATTTCCCGACGCGCATGGATCCTTCCCTGAATGCTATGGCAAAAGAGTGCCAACGTGCGGGAAAATTGACCATTTTAGTAGGGAACTCCGGCGATCGCAGTAACCAACATATTGCGGCGTTACGGGCGGTGTATCAGCAGTTTGGCGACACGGTAAACGTGGTGGTGCCGATGGGCTATCCGGCCAATAACCAGGACTATATTGATGAGGTTCGTCAGGCCGGTCTGGCGCTATTTAGCGCCGAAAATTTACAAATTCTTAGCGAAAAAATGGAATTTGATGCCTATCTTGCGCTGTTGCGCCAGTGCGACCTCGGTTATTTTATTTTTGCCCGCCAACAGGGGATCGGGACGTTATGTCTGCTAATTCAGGCCGATATCCCGTGCGTACTGAATCGCGACAATCCTTTCTGGCAGGATATGGCGGAACAGCATCTGCCCGTCCTGTTTACCACGGACGATCTTAATGAGCAGGTCGTGCGCGAGGCGCAGCGTCAGCTCGCATCGGTAGATAAAAGCGGCATCACCTTCTTTAGCCCCAACTACCTGCAACCGTGGCATAATGCGTTGAGAATCGCCGCAGGAGAAGCCGAATGAGTTTAATGCAATTCAGCGGGCTGCTGGTGGTCTGGCTGCTCTCTACGCTGTTTATCGCCACGCTGACCTGGTTTGAATTCCGCCGCGTGCGTTTTAACTTCAACGTTTTCTTTTCGTTGCTGTTTTTGTTGACCTTCTTTTTTGGTTTTCCGCTAACCAGCGTGCTGGTATTTCGTTTCGACGTTGGCGTCGCGCCGCCGGAAATCTTATTGCAGGCTCTATTATCCGCCGCCTGTTTCTACGGCGTGTATTACGTGACCTATAAAACGCGTTTACGCAAACGCGTTGTGGATGTACCACGCAAGCCGCTATTTACCATGAACCGGGTGGAAACCCACCTTACCTGGGTGATCCTGATGGGCATCGCGCTGGTGAGCGTGGCGATTTTCTTTATGCATAACGGCTTTTTGCTGTTCCGGCTGCACTCCTACAGCCAGATCTTTTCCAGCGAAGTCTCCGGCGTGGCGTTAAAACGGTTCTTCTATTTCTTCATTCCGGCGATGCTGGTGGTCTATTTCCTGCGCCAGGACAGCAAAGCGTGGCTGTTCTTTCTGGTGAGCACCGTCGCGTTTGGTCTGTTGACCTACATGATTGTCGGCGGCACGCGCGCTAACATCATTATTGCGTTTGCTATCTTCCTGTTTATCGGCATTATTCGAGGCTGGATCAGCCTGTGGATGCTGGCGGCGGCGGGCGTGCTGGGGATTGTCGGTATGTTCTGGCTGGCGCTCAAACGCTACGGATTAAATGTGAGCGGCGATGAGGCGTTCTATACGTTTCTTTATCTGACGCGCGATACCTTTTCGCCGTGGGAGAATCTGGCGCTGCTGTTGCAAAATTACCACAATATCGAGTTTCAGGGGCTGGCCCCTATCGTGCGTGATTTCTACGTCTTTATTCCCACCTGGTTATGGCCGGGACGACCCAGCATCGTGCTGAATTCTGCGAATTACTTCACCTGGGAAGTCCTGAACAACCATTCTGGCCTGGCGATATCGCCAACGCTTATCGGATCGCTGGTGGTCATGGGCGGGGCGCTGTTTATTCCGCTCGGCGCGATCGTCGTCGGGATGATTATCAAATGGTTCGACTGGCTGTATGAACTGGGTAACCGGGAGCCCAATCGCTATAAGGCGGCGATTCTGCACAGTTTCTGCTTTGGCGCCATCTTTAATATGATTGTGCTGGCGCGAGAAGGGCTGGATTCGTTTGTTTCGCGCGTGGTTTTCTTCCTGGTGGTTTTTGGCGCCAGCCTGCTGGTCGCTAAGCTTCTGTTCTGGTTATTTGATAGCGCCGGACTGATTCATAAACGTACAACTTCGCTCCCTCAGGCACAGGTGGAAGGAAAACTATGACCAATAATGCCGCTGCGCCCCTTTACTCGCTGCGTGGATTACCTCTGATTGGCTGGCGCGACATGTCACATGCGCTGAATTATCTGTTTGCCGATGGTCAACTGAAGCAAGGCACGTTGGTGGCGATCAACGCCGAAAAGCTGCTGACGGCGGAAGATAATCCGGAAGTCCGCGCGTTGATAGCGGCGGCGGAATTTAAATATGCCGATGGAATCAGCGTGGTGCGTTCAATACGTAAAAAATTTCCGCAGGCGCAGGTTTCTCGTGTGGCTGGCGCCGACCTTTGGGAAGCGTTAATGGCGCGCGCGGGAAAAGAAGGCACACCGGTATTTCTTGTCGGCGGCAAGCCTGAGGTGCTGGCGCAGACGGAAGCAAAACTGCGGACGCAGTGGAACGTCAATATTGTGGGTAGCCAGGACGGTTACTTTACGCCGGAGCAGCGTCAGGCGCTATTTGCGCGTATCCATGCCAGCGGCGCGAAAATTGTCACCGTCGCGATGGGATCGCCAAAACAGGAATTGCTAATGCGCGATTGTCGGGAAGTGCATCCCCATGCGTTATATATGGGGGTGGGCGGGACCTATGATGTGTTTACTGGTCACGTCAAACGCGCTCCAAAAATATGGCAGAACCTGGGACTGGAGTGGTTGTATCGTCTGCTTTCTCAACCGAGGCGTATTACCCGCCAGATGCGCCTGCTGCGCTATCTTCGCTGGCACTATACTGGCGATCTCTAATTCTCCCTTCTGATGACTTGAGCAGCGGATTGTGCTTATGGTGCTGCTCATTTACAACATAATCGATGATTTCTTACACAATAAGTGCATTTTTTTAATGCTCCATTTGCCATTTGTCCAAATTTAAGAAAATATTCGCAACAATCGATGTACCCATAACAATAACCGGTACTACCGGAACCGTTGCAAACACGACATGAGGATTTATGGCAGAGAAAAAACCGGAGCTACAGCGTGGGCTGGAAGCTCGTCATATTGAATTGATTGCCCTCGGGGGCACCATCGGCGTCGGACTCTTTATGGGCGCCGCCAGTACGCTGAAATGGGCGGGCCCGTCAGTGCTGCTGGCGTATATCATCGCCGGATTGTTCGTCTTTTTCATCATGCGTTCGATGGGGGAGATGCTCTTTCTGGAACCTGTTACCGGCTCCTTTGCCGTGTACGCCCACCGGTATATGAGTCCTTTTTTTGGCTATCTTACCGCCTGGTCATACTGGTTTATGTGGATGGCGGTCGGGATCTCGGAAATTACCGCCATTGGTGTCTACGTCCAGTTCTGGTTTCCGGAGATGGCGCAGTGGATACCGGCGCTGATTGCCGTCGGACTGGTCGCGTTGGCGAATCTGGCTGCGGTGCGCCTGTATGGTGAAATCGAGTTCTGGTTTGCGATGATCAAAGTCACCACGATTATTGTGATGATCATCATCGGTCTGGGGGTGATTTTCTTCGGCTTTGGTAACGGCGGCCAGGCGATTGGCTTTGGTAATCTGACCGAGCATGGCGGCTTTTTTGCCGGCGGCTGGAAAGGCTTTCTGACCGCATTATGTATCGTGGTGGCCTCTTATCAGGGGGTTGAGTTGATCGGTATTACCGCCGGTGAAGCGAAGAATCCGCAGGTGACGTTGCGTAGCGCGGTGGGTAAAGTGCTGTGGCGTATCCTGATTTTTTATGTTGGCGCGATTTTCGTAATCGTCACCATTTTCCCGTGGAATGAGATTGGCAGCAACGGCAGTCCCTTTGTGCTCACCTTCGCGAAAATCGGCATCACCGCCGCGGCAGGCATTATCAACTTTGTCGTGCTGACGGCGGCGCTCTCCGGCTGTAACAGCGGAATGTATAGCTGTGGGCGTATGCTTTACGCGCTGGCGAAAAACCGTCAACTGCCGGCGGCAGTCGCGAAAGTCTCTCGCCACGGCGTGCCGGTCGCGGGCGTGGCGCTCTCTATTTTGATTTTGTTGGTAGGTTCTTGCCTGAACTACATCATCCCCAATCCGCAGCGCGTCTTTGTTTACGTTTATAGCGCCAGCGTACTGCCGGGGATGGTGCCGTGGTTTGTCATTCTGATTAGCCAACTGCGCTTTCGTCGGGCGCATAAAGAAGCGATTGCGGATCATCCTTTTCGTTCCATTATGTTTCCGTGGGCGAACTATTTGACGATGGCGTTTCTGGTTTGCGTTTTAATCGGCATGTACTTTAATGAAGATACGCGCATGTCGCTGTTTGTCGGCGTCATCTTCCTGCTGGCCGTCACGCTGGTCTACAAAGTTTTCGGTCTGAATCGTCACGGAACCGCCCACAAGGTGGGGGAATAAGCGCCAAAATGCGCAAAGCATAACCAAACGCGCATTTTATTTAAAAAGGCACTGGACAGCGGGGTGTGAAGTCCGTATTATCCACCCCCGCAACGGCGCTAAGCGCCCGTAGCTCAGCTGGATAGAGCGCTGCCCTCCGGAGGCAGAGGTCTCAGGTTCGAATCCTGTCGGGCGTACCATTTATTTAGGTGCTTGAGCTGCGGTGGTTTAATACCGCGTAAAAAGTTTCAGTGGTGGCTATAGCTCAGTTGGTAGAGCCCTGGATTGTGATTCCAGTTGTCGTGGGTTCGAATCCCATTAGCCACCCCATTAATATAGAGTTGTGAAACGCGAAGGTGGCGGAATTGGTAGACGCGCTAGCTTCAGGTGTTAGTGTCCTTACGGACGTGGGGGTTCAAGTCCCCCCCCTCGCACCACGACTCAATGAATTGAACTAAAAATTCAAAAAAGCAGTATATCGGCGAGTAGCGCAGCTTGGTAGCGCAACTGGTTTGGGACCAGTGGGTCGGAGGTTCGAATCCTCTCTCGCCGACCAATTTTGAACCCCGCTTCGGCGGGGTTTTTTGTTTTCTGTTCATTTTCAACTACTTACCCCGCACGTGTTGCCATTATGGTTTATTGGCGATATCCCAGACTTTATTTGTCGCTATTCGGTGACGAATAATCTATTGATTTATAATCACTTTATAAAAAGCATCCTGTTCTGTCTCCGCCGGGCGACACGCTAAAACCTCGCCAGCAGCGGGGGGATGTCAATCGCGTGAATTCTCTACGTTTTTTTAATGCCTGCGCCTGTTTTTTAGCGGTGCAAAGATGGCACGTTATGTGCAATAATGTACGGGTAGATGCTCATGCCATCTCTTATGTTCGCCTTCTGGCCTCATAAACTCAGGAATGATGCAGAGCCGTTTACGGTGCTTATCGTCCACTGACAGATGTCGCTTACGCCTCATCAAACACCCTGGACACAACGTTGAGTGAAGCACCCCTTTATGTTGTCATACAGACCTGTTTTGACGCCTGCCCCTTAACCGGGCAGGCGTTTTTTTATGCATTCCGAATGATTTTGTGTAGGCGGTAAGCCCGGTAAGCGAAGCGCCACCGGGCAAGAGGGAATTACTGCGAGGGATTGTTCTGTAATGTCAGCATCAGGCCGTCGCGCCGCATGGCGGCAGCCTCTTCCGGTTGATGCAGTCGATCAAGCGCATCGGCAAGCCAGGCATAATCATACGCGTCCGGGCGTTGTTTCAGCGCGGCGCGGAAAGCCAGAGTCGCCTCCTGCCATTCACCGTGTTTCATTAGCGACTGGCCGAGCGTGCTCCATAACAGCGGGCGATCGCCTACCGTCTTGATTTGCTGGCGCAGCACTTTCTCCAGTTGTTCCGGATTATTGGTTCTGAGGCGAGGAATGGGCAGCACCAGCCGATCGTCATACTGGCGTTTCAGACCATCGATGATAATCTGCTGCGCCATATCATGATCGTCACATTCGATCAGATGCTCGGCCATCGCGACCTGCAGCGCCACCTGATGGCGGGTTTTACGGCTTTGGTTTTTCCACCAGGTGCGTAATCCTTCGCTGCCCTGCTCGGCGCGCGCCTGATCCATGAGTCCTATCCACGCCTGTTGTTCGAGCATGGCGCGATGCGCTTCATCGCCGACGTGCGCTTTCGCCATGGATGGGATGATATCCAGTAAAGAACTCCATGCGCTGGTGCGAATATAGGCCTGCTCCGCCAGACGCAGAACTTCCGGGTGACGCGGCGTGACCTCCAGCAGTTTGTCCACGCCGTGACGCGCTGCGTGATTTTCATTGCGCGCCAGCTGTAAGCGCACGCGCGTGATCTCGACCGGGATGGTGTCGTTCCCCGCCAGCTCTGCCGCACGTTCAAGGTGCTGATTAGCGCGTGCTTCATCGCCGCGCTGCTGCGCCGCTTCTGCCGCCAGCAGATAATTTACCACCGGTTGTTCAGCATGGTCGGCATTTTTTGACATCAGCTTTTCAACCTGCTGATAGTCGCCCTCCGCCAGCTTCAGCAGCGCCTGTTCGGTCTGCTTGCGGGCGCGACGGCGTTTACGGCCGGCAAACCAACCGCGGGTGTGCGCGCCGGTACGAAACAGACGGCGTAGCAACCACTCAATGGCGAATAGCACCACCATAGCGACGATGAGAATGATCGCCAGTCCGGTGACGCTGGTTTCAATGTTGTAGTTATCGGTCTGGATTAACACATAGCCCTGGTGACCGGCTATCATCGGGCCGACCACGATACCCGCGAGCAACAACACAAAGAGCAATAATACTTTTAGCATCATTATTCTCCTTGCGGCGCGGCTGCCGGAGCGTCTGTCTGCGTGGCAGGCGCTGCCGTAGAGACTGTCGGTTGCGCCAGCAGATTACGCACGCGGGTTTGCATCAGTTTTTCAAGAATCGCCTGGCTTCCCAGGGTTTCCGGCAGATCCATCGTGATATTTTGCTGGCTTAATTTATCGACCTCCTCCAGGAAGGCTTTTGTCGCGGCGTCGTCAGTATCGTAATAAGCGCGAACCCAGGTCGAAACGTTATCCAGCGCCTGACGGTATGTTTCTTCCTGATGGCGTGGCACGGCCTGCGCGGCGACTAACAGGCGGGAGCGAATATTTTCGCGTAAATAGACGTCCTGGTTGGGCGCCAACAGCGGTACGGCGGTATCATCGCGGCGGCGAATGGTAATAAAGCTGTCCATAAAGTTCTGCCAGCTTTTTTGCAGGTTAACGCGCCATTCGCTTAGCGAGCTGGACAGCTCGCTGCTGTCTGAATCCATCGGCGAACCATCGGTATCGTTATCCGCCAGACGCAGGTTATCGATTTGGTTAGAGAGCTGATTGAGCTTGAGAATAATGCCGTCGTAGTCGATCTGCGCAACGGATGACAGGCTGGCGATATCGTCAGTAATCGCGCGTCGTGCGGTAATCAGGCTGGGGTCATTCATGTCCGCCAGACTGGCGTCAGCGCTTTTGAGCAGCGCAGCGGCGGTAGTGACGTCCTGATCGCTCCATAGCTTGCGTCCGGCGAGTTTCACCAGGAAATCAGCCTGCGCCAGCAGCCAGGTTTTAGCATCGCTGCCGGAAATAGTGGCGACTTTTTGTTGTACTTCATCAAGCTGTTTCGCCAGCGCCGCCTGTTGGCGATTCGCGTCTTCTAACTGCGCCGCTTGTTTTTTGATAATCCCTTCCAGCTCCGCTTTTTGGCTCTCCTGCGCCTTTTGCAAGGCGGTCAGTTGCGTCGCCAGCGCATCGCTGGTTTCCGTTTGCGCGGTTGCTTGCTGTTTCCCCCAGCCATAAAGCCCAATACCTGCCGCCAGGGCAATCGCAATCGCCACCGCGCTTAATACCAGCGCGGCGCCGTTCTTACTTTTTTTCTCGGTATTAACTGGCTGTGGCGTGGTTTCCACGCTCTCCCTGGTCTCATCAACCACGGCGGAGGATTTTTCTTGTTCCGTCATTATGGCATCCCATTATGAGAGTTATTGTAATGCGCGCAACAGCGCATCGTTGTCGGCGTTATCAGCGACCTTAATATCTTGCCAGCCCAGCTCCCGGGCGAGGTGCGCCAGACGTTCACTGACGACCAATAGCCGACAGCGTAGTAACCAGTGCTCACGATACCACTCGGGAGTCAGCGACCAGAGCCGTTGCAACATCTCGCCGCTGGTAACAACAAGCGTTGTTACGCCGCGAGTATGCCAGCGCATCGCTTCTTCCGCGCCATCGTAATGTTTCGCACATCGTTGATAACATTCACAAAAACTGACTTCGGCTCCGCGAGCTGTCAGGGTTTCGCCCAGCAGTTCGCGGCCGCCATTGCCACGCAAAATCAGCGCGCGTTTGCCCGCAATATTTTGTAATTCAGGTAATTGTAGCAAGGCTTCGCTGATTTCCCGATCCAATGGATAACGAATATCGAACCCGCTAACGGTATGAAGGGCGAGCGCCGTGGTGCGGCCAATCGCGAAATAGCGCGGCGACGCAGGCCAGTTTCGACCATCCCGCTGGAGCTGGGCGTGAGCAAAGGCGACAGCGTGCTGTGAAAGGGCAAAAACCAGATCGTTTTCCGCGAGCGTCGCCAGGCGGTCGGCCAGGGTGGGTAGCTCCCGACCGGCGACAAATTCAATCAGTGGAAAACTCCAGGCCACCTGCCCCAGTGCGCGCAGACGGCTCACTAACGCTTCCCCTGCGGGAGAGGGGCGGGTGATCAGAATACTCATGCGGGCGTCTCGCCGTTATAAACTTCCGTCAGAATCGCGCGTGCGCCGTTTTCCAGCAGTTCCTCTGCAAGCGAGATGCCCATTTGCTCCGCCTGCTCGGGAGAACCACGACGTTCGCCGCGCACCATCACCGAACCGTCCGGTGCGCCAACCAGCGCGCGTAACCAAATTTCACCGTTGATGATTTCTGCATAGCTGCCAATTGGCACCTGACACCCGCCTTCCAGGCGGGTGTTCATAGCGCGTTCCGCCGTTACGCGCAGCGCGGTTTGCGAGTGATTCAACGGTGCGAGCAGCGCCTGCGTTCGCGCGTCGTCAAGACGACACTCAATCCCGACGGCGCCCTGGCCTACGGCAGGAAGTGAAACGTCGGGCGGCAAGGCTGTGCGAATGCGCGACTCCAGACCTAAGCGTTTCAGACCGGCCACGGCCAGGATAATGGCGTCATAGTCGCCGTTGTCCAGCTTGCCGAGACGTGTGCCGACGTTGCCGCGCAACGAACGGATAATGAGGTCCGGACGGCGTTCCGCCAGTTGACACTGACGACGCAAACTGGACGTCCCGACGATACTACCCGCGGGCAGATCGTCCAGACTGTGATATTTATTCGAGACAAACGCGTCGCGCGGATCTTCGCGCTCGCAAATGGTCACCAGACCGAGACCGTCCGGGAAGGCCACCGGAACGTCTTTCATAGAGTGCACGGCGATATCAGCGCGCTTTTCCAGCAGCGCGATTTCAAGCTCTTTAACAAACAGTCCCTTACCGCCCACTTTTGCCAGGGGAGTATCGAGAATCACGTCGCCGCGTGTGACCATCGGCACCAGTTCTACCGTCAGTCCCGGATGGGTTGCCATCAATGCGTCTTTGACATAATGTGCCTGCCAAAGCGCAAGGGGACTTTGGCGTGTGGCAATTCTTAAAACATTGTCTAACATGCTTGTTACCGTCATTATCAATCATTGACCATCCTAACATCCTTATAGAGAGTATGTTAGTTTTCCGGTCACCGTGAGTGAGAGGATAAGGCGCAGTGTCGTCAATGACAGTGAATAATGACGAGAAACCGCCAGCCCGTATTTAAGAATTTACACGCAGCGAACGGTGCTACACTTGTATGTAGCGCATCTTTCTTTACGGTCAATGAGCAAGGTGTTAAATTGATCACGTTTTAGACCATTTTTTCGTCGGTATTAGATAAAAATATGCAGACGAGAAAGGGTAACGGTTATTTTTGACATACGGTTTATCCCGAATGGCGACGGTCAAGTACTGACCTGCACCATGACGGGTAGCAACATCAGGCGATACGTCTTGTACCTCTATATTGAGACTCTGAAACAGAGACTGGATGCCATAAATCAACTGCGTGTGGATCGCGCGCTTGCTGCCATGGGACCCGCTTTTCAGCAGGTTTACAGTCTTCTGCCGACATTATTGCACTATCACCATCCACTGATGCCGGGTTACCTTGATGGTAACGTTCCCAGCGGTATTTGCTTCTACACGCCTGATGAAACCCAACGCCACTATCTGAACGAACTTGAGCTGTACCGCGGTATGACGCCGCAGGACCCGCCGAAGGGCGAGCTGCCGATTACCGGCGTTTACACCATGGGCAGCACCTCCTCGGTCGGGCAGAGCTGTTCGTCCGACCTGGATATCTGGGTGTGCCATCAGTCCTGGCTCGACGGCGAAGAGCGTCAGTTGCTGCAACGTAAGTGTAGCCTGCTGGAAAGCTGGGCCGCCTCGCTTGGCGTTGAGGTGAGCTTCTTCCTGATCGACGAGAACCGTTTCCGCCATAACGAAAGCGGCAGTCTGGGCGGGGAAGACTGTGGTTCTACGCAGCATATCCTGTTGCTTGATGAGTTTTATCGTACCGCTGTGCGCCTGGCCGGGAAGCGTATCCTGTGGAGCATGGTGCCGTGCGACGAAGAAGAGCATTACGACGACTATGTCATGACGCTCTACGCGCAGGGCGTATTAACGCCAAACGAATGGCTGGATCTGGGGGGCTTAAGCTCGCTCTCCGCCGAAGAGTACTTTGGCGCCAGCCTGTGGCAGCTATACAAGAGCATTGACTCGCCGTACAAAGCGGTGCTGAAAACGCTGCTGCTGGAAGCCTACTCATGGGAATATCCCAACCCACGTCTGCTGGCGAAAGATATTAAACAACGTCTGCATGACGGTGAAATCGTATCGTTTGGACTCGATCCCTACTGCATGATGCTGGAACGGGTCACTGAATACCTGACGGCGATTGAAGATCCGACGCGGCTGGATTTAGTCCGCCGCTGCTTTTACCTGAAAGTGTGCGAGAAATTAAGTCGCGAGCGTGCCTGCGTAGGCTGGCGTCGGGAAGTATTAAGCCAGTTAGTCAGCGAGTGGGGATGGGACGACGCGCGTCTGACCATGCTCGATAATCGCGCAAACTGGAAAATCGATCAGGTGCGCGAAGCCCACAACGAATTGCTCGACGCCATGATGCAGAGCTATCGTAATCTGATTCGCTTTGCGCGGCGCAACAACCTCAGCGTGAGTGCCAGCCCGCAGGATATCGGCGTACTGACGCGTAAGCTGTACGCGGCTTTTGAAGCGTTGCCGGGTAAAGTCACGCTGGTGAACCCGCAGATATCGCCGGATCTGTCCGAGCCGAATTTAACCTTTATCCATGTGCCGCCGGGACGCGCCAACCGTTCAGGCTGGTATCTCTACAACCGCGCGCCGAACATGGATTCCATCATCAGCCACCAGCCGCTGGAATATAACCGTTATCTTAATAAGTTGGTCGCGTGGGCGTGGTTCAACGGCCTGCTGACGTCGCGAACGCATCTGTTTATTAAGGGCAACGGTATTGTCGACCTGCCTAAGTTGCAGGAGATGGTCGCCGATGTTTCGCACCATTTCCCGCTGCGCTTGCCTGCTCCGACGCCGAAAGCGCTCTACAGCCCCTGTGAAATTCGCCATCTGGCGATTATCGTTAACCTCGAATATGACCCGACGGCGGCGTTTCGCAATAAAGTGGTCCATTTTGACTTCCGTAAGCTGGACGTTTTCAGCTTTGGCGAAGAGCAAAACTGTCTGATAGGCAGTATCGACTTGTTATATCGCAACTCGTGGAACGAAGTGCGTACTCTGCACTTTAACGGCGAGCAGGCGATGATCGAAGCGCTGAAAACGATTCTGGGGAAAATGCACCAGGATGCCGCGCCGCCGGATAGCGTGGAGGTGTTCTGCTACAGTCAGCATCTTCGCGGCCTGATTCGCACCCGTGTGCAGCAACTGGTCTCCGAATGTATTGAGCTACGTCTTTCCAGCACCCGTCAGGAGACCGGTCGCTTCAAGGCGCTGCGGGTTTCCGGGCAGACGTGGGGGCTATTCTTCGAACGCTTGAATGTCTCGGTGCAGAAGCTGGAGAACGCTATCGAATTCTACGGCGCGATTTCGCATAACAAGCTGCACGGGCTGTCGGTACAGGTGGAAACCAACCAGGTGAAATTGCCGTCAGTGGTGGATGGCTTCGCCAGCGAAGGGATCATCCAGTTCTTCTTTGAAGAAACGGGCGATGAGAAAGGCTTTAATATTTATATTCTGGATGAAAGTAACCGGGCGGAAGTGTATCACCACTGCGAGGGTAGCAAGGAAGAACTGGTGCGCGACGTCAGTCGCTTCTATTCGTCATCGCACGATCGCTTCACGTATGGCTCCAGTTTTATCAACTTTAACCTGCCGCAGTTCTACCAGATAGTGAAAACCGATGGCCGCGCACAGGTGATCCCATTCCGTACGCAGCCTATCAACACCGTGCCGCCAGCAAACCAGGATCATGACGCGCCGCTATTGCAGCAGTATTTCTCCTGAGGATTTTCGCCCGGTGGCGGCTACGCCTTACCGGGCCTACAGTACGCCGGATAAGCAAAGCGCATCCGGCAAATAAATCAACGAAAACTCACCTTTTCACCCGCCTGCTGCGTCGCCGCCTGCTCCAGCAGATCCCAGAAGGTTTCGCCGCTGCGATCGCAAACCCACTCGTCATCTTTCAGGTCAAAGTGATAGCCGCCCTGTTTGGTTGCCAGCCACACCTGGTGCAGCGGCTCCTGACGGTTAATAATGATCTTACTGCCGTTCTCAAAGCTGAGGGTCAGCACGCCGCCGTTGATTTCGCAGTCGATATCGCTATCGCCGTCCCAGTTATCGAGGCGTTCTTCAATGGTGAGCCACAGGGCGTCAGCCAGGCGATGAAATTCACTGTCGTTCATTGTTTTATCTCGCTATTGAGTGATAGCGCCAGTATAAGGGGAAGCGTCAGCTTCTGGAACCGATACGAATTACCGTTGTGAGCGGTAAAGGATAAAACTCAGCGGTAGATAAATGACGATAAATAGCGCACTGGTGATAAGTATGACGGACGCGTTAACCGGGAAATGGTTCAGAGCCGACAGCATTGCCACCATCAGCGCGACGCAGCCGCCGCAGAGGAGAAAATGCAACAGGATTAAGGGGGCGCGCGGCTTTGCTTTGATATCTAAAAGAGCGCTAAGCAGACCGAGTACCGCGCTTATCGTCAGGACTCCGGCAGCTTCAACACCGTTTATCGTGCCGTGCATAACGCTTTCAATAATGACGTAAATGCATGAACCGATCCCCACGCCCCAAAGGGCGTTTTTCAAATGTTTATTCAAGCGCGCAAAACGGCTTAGCGGCGTCATTTTTGGCATTCCTGCGCCTGCGTTATGATGATGATATCTTTATTATTGGTGTACATGACGTTCCTATTCAGAGTATGCGTCTTATCCGGGCAGGGGGATGCTGTTCGGTAAAGCTGGCTGCCAATCCACGTATAAACATAGCGGTTGTCATACGCAAAACGCTTGGTGACTTTTAGCGGCCCATTGATGCTAAAGACCTGAATATCCTGAGCCTGCTGGCTATTATGCATAAAGTAGCCGTGCTCTTTTCCGGCGTTAATTTTCTGGTTCAGGAAGGGGGCTGTGCTATCCAGTTCCAGCCCTGAGTTGCCGGGTTAATCAATGAATTGGGTAACCGACGCAGGCGTTTGAAATTCACCTCCGGCAACGAAAGATTGTTCTCCTCTTCTGGCTGGAGATAAACCACGCCGCTGCCTTGCCGTTGATAAACATTGTGCGGAGATTCACTCAGCCGGCATCCCCAGGCGGGAGGCAGCAGAAGTGAAAGCGAAAAAAGGCAAAACAAATTACGATATTGCATAAGGTCATCCGGACGTGGTACGTAAACCTAAAGTGATTAGCAAAGCATGTTCCCTGATGTAAATGCGCAATAATCATGGCAACGCGCCGCTTTTCAGATTTTATAAAGAGCCCCTAAACGCTTGCTTTTACGCCTTCTCCTGCGATGATAGAAAATAGAAAGCATGAACTTACAGGCAATCCATAATGAAAAACGTGTTTAAGACACTCGCTGTACTTCTGACTCTGTTCAGCCTGACGGGCTGCGGTTTGAAAGGGCCGCTTTATTTCCCGCCAGCCGATAAAAATGCGCCGCCGCCGACGAAAAAAGTCGATTCGCAAACGCAGTCCACGATGCCCGATAAGAACGATCGCGCAACGGGAGATGGCCCGTCCCAGGTCAATTACTGAGGATAGTTTTCTGTCCCCGCGTGAACGGAGTGAATGATGCAATTCTCTAAAATGCATGGCCTTGGCAACGATTTTATGGTCGTCGACGCGGTAACGCAGAATGTCTTTTTTTCGCCGGAACTGATTCGTCGGCTATCCGACAGACACCTGGGCGTAGGGTTCGATCAGCTGCTGGTGGTTGAGCCGCCCTATGATCCTGAGTTGGACTTTCATTACCGCATCTTCAACGCCGACGGCAGTGAAGTCTCGCAGTGCGGCAATGGCGCGCGCTGTTTCGCGCGATTTGTTCGCCTGAAAGGGCTAACCAATAAACGCGACATTCGGGTCAGTACCGCGAATGGCCGGATGGTACTGAGCGTCACGGAAGATGAACTGGTGCGGGTGAATATGGGGGAGCCAAACTTTGAACCCGCGCAGGTGCCTTTTCGCGCCAACAAAGCGGAAAAGACGTATATTATGCGAGCGGCGGAACAGACCATACTGTGCGGCGTGGTTTCAATGGGCAATCCGCACTGTGTCATTCAGGTTGATAACGTCGACACGGCGGCCGTTGAAACACTGGGGCCGGTTCTGGAAAGCCATGAGCGTTTTCCGGAACGCGCCAACATTGGTTTTATGCAGGTTGTAAGACGTGAGCATATCCGGCTGCGAGTCTATGAACGCGGCGCAGGGGAGACCCGCGCGTGCGGCAGCGGCGCGTGCGCTGCCGTTGCCGTGGGGATTCAGCAGGGGCTGCTGGCTGAAGAAGTACGCGTGGAATTACCGGGCGGTCGGCTGGATATCGCCTGGAAAGGTCCGGGTCATCCGTTATACATGACTGGTCCGGCGGCACATATCTACGACGGATTTATCCATTTATGAAGCAACCAGAGGAAGAACTACAGGAAACGCTCACGGAACTGGACGATCGAGCGGTCGTCGATTACCTGCGCCACCACCCTGAGTTTTTTATCCGTAACGCCCACGCCGTTGAAGCGATGCGTGTTCCACATCCCGTGCGGGGAACGGTTTCGCTCGTTGAGTGGCATATGGCCCGCGCGCGTAATCACATCAATGTGCTTGAAGAAAATATGACGCTGCTGATGGAACAGGCTCATGCCAATGAAAGCCTGTTTTATCGCTTGCTGCATCTGCAAAGCCGTCTGGTCGCCGCGGATAGTCTGGATGAGATGCTAGTGCGGTTTCACCGCTGGGCGCGCGATTTGGGGCTTGCCGGCGCGACGCTGCGTTTGTTCCCGGAGCGGTGGCGTCTTGGCGCGCCATCGCGCTATACACATCTGGCTTTAAACCGTCAGGCCTTTGAGCCGCTGCGTATTCAACGGCTGGGACAGTCGCAGCATTATCTTGGCCCGCTAAACGGCCCGGAACTGCTGGTAGTCTTGCCGGAGGCGAAGGCTGTAGGCTCGGTAGCCATGTCGATGATGGGCAGCGATGGCGACCTCGGGGTGATTCTCTTCAGCAGCCGTGACCCGCATCACTATCAGCCGGGACAGGGGACGCAGCTTTTACAGGAGATCGCGCTGATGCTGCCGGAACTGCTGGAACGCTGGATTAAACGCGTATGACGGATGTCGCGCTTTCTCAGGACGTCTCGCGGTTCCTGCGCTATTTAGGCGTGGAGCGCCAGCTTAGCCCTATTACCCTGCAGAACTACCAGCGTCAGCTTGATGCCATTATCGCTTTAGCCGGAGAAACCGGGCTGAAAAGCTGGCAACAATGTGACGCTGCGATTGTGCGCAGTTTTGCGGTGCGCAGTCGGCGCAAAGGGCTTGGCCCTGCCAGTCTGGCGCTACGTCTCTCGGCATTGCGAAGCTTTTTTGACTGGTTAGTCAGTCAGGGCGAATTGAAAGCTAACCCGGCGAAGGGTGTCTCCGCACCGAAAGCGCCGCGTCATCTGCCGAAAAATATTGATGTCGACGACGTTAACCGCCTGCTGGACATCGATCTTAACGATCCGCTCGCCGTACGTGATCGGGCGATGCTGGAGGTCATGTACGGCGCGGGGCTGCGTTTATCCGAACTGGTTGGCCTGGATATAAAGCACCTCGATCTTGATACCGGCGAAGTGTGGGTAATGGGTAAAGGCAGCAAAGAGCGACGCCTGCCGATTGGCCGTAACGCGGTGACGTGGATTGAGCACTGGCTGGATCTGCGCGGCCTGTTCGCCAGCGATGAAGAGGCGTTATTCCTGTCGAAGCTCGGCAAGCGTATCTCCGCGCGCAATGTCCAAAAACGGTTCGCCGAATGGGGCATAAAGCAGGGGCTAAACAGCCACGTGCATCCACATAAGCTGCGCCATTCGTTCGCGACCCATATGCTGGAATCGAGCGGCGATCTGCGCGGCGTGCAAGAGCTTCTGGGTCATGCCAACCTTTCCACCACCCAAATTTATACTCATCTTGATTTTCAACATCTTGCTTCAGTGTACGACGCGGCGCATCCGCGCGCTAAACGGGGGAAATAATGCGTTTTTACCGGCCTTTGGGGCGTATTGCCGCGCTCACCTTTGACCTGGATGATACCCTTTATGATAACCGTCCGGTGATTTTGCGTACTGAGCAGGAAGCGCTCGCTTTTATGCAAAATTATCACCCGTCGCTACGTTCGTTTCAAAACGTCGATTTACAGCGGATACGGCAGGCGGTGCGTGAAGCGGAGCCGGAAATCTATCATGACGTTACCCGCTGGCGCCATCGCGCGATAGAGCAGGCCATGCGGGATGCGGGATTATCGGCGCAGGAGGCCATTGCCGGCGCGAATGCGGCGATGATGCATTTTGCCAAATGGCGCAGCCAGATTGAGGTTCCGCAGGCTACCCATGAGACGTTACAGCAGCTTGCGAAAAAATGGCCGCTGGTGGCGATCACTAACGGCAACGCCCAGCCGGAACTGTTTGGCCTCGGCGATTACTTTAAGTTTGTACTGCGCGCCGGCCCGGATGGACGTTCCAAGCCGTTTAGCGACATGTATTTCCTGGCGGCGGAAAAGCTGCATGTGCCGATCGGCGAGATCCTGCATGTCGGCGATGATCTGACTACCGATGTGGCTGGCGCTATTCGCTGTGGGATGCAGGCCTGCTGGATTAAACCTGAAAATGCCGACCTGATGCGGACGCAAGACAGCCGTTTACTGCCGCATATCGAAATTTCGCGGTTGGCATCTCTCACCTCGCTGATATAATCACCAGTAGTTCTGTATAAATTCCCAGTTATTCTGGCGGATGGCGCTATGCTTATCCGCCCTACGATAAGTAGCCCCGGTAAGCGAAGCGCCACCGGGCGTTTTTAGTTTTCATGTTTTTACGCGGCGGTGCCAATGGACGTTTCTTACCTGCTCGACAGCCTTAATGATAAACAGCGCGAAGCGGTGGCCGCGCCACGTAGCAACATGCTGGTGTTGGCGGGCGCGGGAAGCGGGAAAACCCGCGTGCTGGTGCACCGTATCGCCTGGTTACTGAGCGTAGAAAACAACTCGCCATATTCCATCATGGCGGTGACCTTTACCAATAAAGCGGCGGCGGAAATGCGCCATCGTATTGGCCAGTTGATGGGGACCTGCCAGGGCGGAATGTGGGTAGGGACGTTCCACGGTCTGGCGCACCGCCTGCTGCGCGCGCATCATATGGACGCTAATTTGCCGCAGGATTTCCAGATTCTCGACAGCGAAGATCAGATGCGTTTGCTTAAACGCCTGATTAAGGCGATGAATCTTGATGAGAAGCAGTGGCCGCCGCGTCAGGCGATGTGGTACATCAATAGCCAGAAAGACGAAGGGCTACGCCCGCACCATATCCAAAGCTATGGCAATCCGGTGGAACAGACCTGGCAGAAGGTGTATCAGGCCTATCAGGAAGCGTGCGATCGCGCTGGTCTGGTGGATTTTGCCGAGCTACTGCTGCGCGCTCATGAACTATGGCTGAACAAGCCGCACATCCTGCAACACTATCGCGAGCGGTTTACTAACATCCTGGTGGACGAATTCCAGGATACCAACAACATTCAGTACGCCTGGGTTCGTCTGCTGGCGGGCGACACCGGCAAGGTGATGATCGTTGGCGACGATGACCAGTCGATCTACGGCTGGCGCGGGGCCCAGGTAGAGAACATCCAGCGCTTCCTCAATGATTTCCCCGGCGCGCAGACCATTCGTCTGGAGCAGAATTACCGCTCGACCAGCAACATCCTTAGCGCGGCGAACGCTCTGATTGAGAATAACAATGGGCGTTTGGGTAAAAAGCTGTGGACTGACGGCGTTGACGGCGAACCGATATCGCTGTACTGCGCTTTCAACGAACTGGATGAAGCGCGCTTTGTGGTTAACCGTATCAAAACCTGGCAGGACAACGGCGGCGCGCTTGCGCAATGCGCCATCCTTTATCGCAGCAACGCCCAGTCGCGCGTGCTGGAAGAAGCGTTATTACAGGCCAGTATGCCGTACCGCATTTACGGCGGTATGCGCTTCTTCGAACGCCAGGAGATCAAAGATGCGCTCTCTTATCTGCGTTTGATTGCCAATCGCAACGATGATGCCGCCTTTGAACGCGTGGTGAATACCCCAACGCGCGGCATCGGTGACCGCACGCTGGACGTGGTGCGTCAGACCTCGCGCGATCGCCAGCTAACATTGTGGCAGGCGTGCCGTGAATTGTTACAGGAAAAAGCCCTGGCCGGGCGTGCGGCCAGCGCGCTGCAACGCTTTATGGAACTGATCGACGCCCTGGCGCAGGAAACCGCCGACATGCCGCTGCATGTGCAGACTGACCGGGTGATCAAAGATTCCGGCCTGCGCACCATGTATGAGCAAGAAAAAGGCGAGAAAGGCCAGACGCGCATCGAAAACTTAGAGGAACTGGTGACGGCAACGCGGCAGTTCAGCTACAACGACGAAGATGAAGATTTGATGCCGTTGCAGGCCTTCCTCTCTCACGCGGCGCTGGAAGCGGGCGAGGGGCAGGCGGATACCTGGCAGGATGCGGTACAGCTGATGACGCTGCACTCGGCCAAAGGCCTGGAGTTTCCGCAGGTGTTTATTGTCGGCATGGAAGAGGGCATGTTCCCCAGCCAGATGTCGCTGGATGAGGGCGGGCGTTTGGAAGAGGAGCGTCGTCTGGCCTACGTCGGCGTTACCCGTGCCATGCAGAAACTGACGCTAACCTATGCGGAAACGCGTCGTCTGTACGGTAAAGAGGTCTACCATCGCCCGTCGCGTTTTATCGGCGAGTTGCCGGAAGAGTGCGTGGAAGAGGTCCGTCTGCGCGCCACCGTCAGTCGTCCGGTGAGCCATCAACGAATGGGAACGCCGCTGGCGGAAAACGACACAGGCTACAAACTCGGTCAACGCGTGCGCCATGCGAAGTTCGGCGAGGGAACTATTGTCAACCTGGAGGGCAGCGGCGAGCATAGCCGGTTGCAGGTGGCTTTTCAGGGGCAAGGGATCAAATGGCTGGTTGCCGCGTATGCGAAGCTGGAAACGGTTTGACCGGCTCTCATAGTGCCGGATGGCGCGTCTTATCCGGCCTACGCGCTGGCTAACATTTTGATTTGTAGGCCGGATAAGGCGAAGCCGCCATCCGGCGATATATTGATGTTAATATTCTGAAATCATAGATAAATACTCTCACTCTGCTAACCTTTCTGCATAAGGGGAAATTATTGCTTTTTCGCGTTTCGTTGCGTGTTGACGGCAAATTTTTGCTGGCGTAACATGCGCCCACGATTACGCTAAGAGGACATTCGCCTTGGACACACCCAGTAGATACTGGCTCATTATCCTGTCATCCAGGATCAACTCCTAAGGCTATCCCTTTTTGCTGATAGCCTTAGCGGTTGTCAGCGACCTTTCATTTTTTCCCGTCGCGTTGAGTCAGGCTGTTTAATGGTCTGAAACCCAATTTGTTTCTGTGTGCCCATCTGAACTGTCCGATATTTTTACGCATTGGGAGTCCCGGTCATGCTGAGCGCATTTCAACTGGAAAAAAACCGACTGACCCGGCTGGAAGTCGAGGAGTCACAAAGCCTGATTGATGCCGTATGGGTCGATTTGGTCGAACCGGACGACGACGAGCGATTGCGCGTACAATCTGAGCTGGGCCAGAGTCTGGCGACGCGTCCTGAACTGGAAGATATCGAAGCATCCGCGCGCTTCTTTGAAGACGAAGACGGACTGCATATCCACTCCTTCTTCTTCTTCGAAGATGCGGAAGATCATGCCGGTAACTCTACGGTGGCATTCACTATTCGCGATGGCCGTCTGTTTACGCTACGTGAACGCGAGCTGCCCGCCTTCCGTTTGTATCGTATGCGCGCCCGCAGCCAGGCGATGGTCGATGGTAATGCTTACGAACTACTGCTCGATCTGTTCGAAACCAAAATTGAACAGTTGGCGGATGAAATCGAAAACATCTACAGCGATCTGGAAAAACTGAGCCGCGTCATTATGGAAGGGCATCAGGGCGATGAATACGACGAAGCGCTCTCCACGCTGGCGGAGCTGGAAGATATCGGCTGGAAGGTACGCCTGTGTCTGATGGATACCCAACGCGCGCTGAACTTCCTGGTGCGCAAGGCGCGCTTACCGGGCGGACAGCTGGAGCAGGCGCGTGAGATCCTGCGCGATATCGAATCTCTGCTGCCGCACAATGAATCGCTGTTCCAGAAGGTGAACTTCCTGATGCAGGCGGCGATGGGTTTCATCAACATCGAGCAGAACCGTATTATCAAAATCTTCTCGGTGGTTTCCGTGGTGTTCCTGCCGCCGACGCTGGTCGCTTCCAGCTATGGGATGAACTTCGAGTTTATGCCGGAGCTGAAGTGGAGCTTTGGTTATCCAGGCGCGATTATCTTTATGATTCTGGCGGGGCTTGCGCCGTATCTGTACTTTAAGCGCAAGAACTGGCTGTAAAATATACGGACTGGCGATTTAACCGCCAGTCCGTTGGAAGTTCTTCATCATGAGGAAAGTTCTTGTTTTGAAGAAGCGATGAAAGATAGCAGTAGTGTTGTGAGTATTACCCAGGCAATATTGAGTTGTATACCAATGTTATCGCAATCAGCCCCATTGAGTGCGACACTGACTGTACAGAAGACATTTACACCTATAGACAATGCGATGAAATAAAGTGCCCTGCAACCTGAATCTCTGATTCTCTTCGCGCCAATATTAATATGGATATAGGTATTGGCAATAATAAATATTAAATTAAGATATTGGTTTTTAGGCATTATAGTAAATAATATTATCCATGATGATAATGTATAAATAACAAACTTTGCTCGCTTCAATGTATCCCTTGGGGAAGGGTGAAAAATATCTTTAATAATCCTAATCATATTATTTTTTCCATATTGATAACCAACTTCAGATCTCACATGTAAATATATTACACTGAATTTTCTAATGACAGCAATGGTAATTAATGTCATGATAATTACGCTGTACAGCAATCGATAATAATTAAATATATTATCTGGTAATTAACAATTTCAATGAATGGATTTCATAAAATGCAAAAGAAAAATTTCTGGCAAATTTATTTTGGTAAAGACCCTTTTTCTAAAGCCGAATTCATTAAAGCCTGGATTGGATGGTGGGTGATTGCTATTGTCCTGCTCGGTGTACTGTCGATTTGTACTTCATTAAATTTGAGGGGGATTGGAATAGCGTTGGGATTCGGCTTTTGCCAGATCCATGCCCGCTATTTAACGTTTGTTGGTTGGAATAAGTTTATTGGTGTGTTGGGCGTGTTTCCAGTAACAAATATTATATTATTTATTGTATTGCTATTTACTAAGAAGAAATAACATAAAATGGCAGCCAGATAATAGCTGCCATTTTATTATTTAATGCTTACGCCGCTGCGTATAAATCGCATCCATCACGAAAATCGCCAGCGCGACCCAGATAAACGCAAATGTCACCATCTTATCCGCGCCCGGCACTTCGCCATAAAACGTCACCGCCAGTAAAAACATCAGCGTTGGGCCGATATACTGGAAAAAGCCCAGTGTAGAAAGACGCAGACGCGTAGCCGCTCCGGTGAAGCACAGCAGCGGAATCGTAGTGACCACACCCGCCGCCATTAACAGCAAGTTCAACGATAGTGCGTTTTGCCCCATATGGCTGGTAGGGCTATCGGCGATGCCAAACAGATAAATCGCGGCGACCGGCAACAGCCATAGCGTTTCA
The DNA here is from genome assembly GCF_046552235.1 of Salmonella sp. SAL00670. Classification (NCBI taxonomy): domain Bacteria; kingdom Pseudomonadati; phylum Pseudomonadota; class Gammaproteobacteria; order Enterobacterales; family Enterobacteriaceae; genus Salmonella; species Salmonella sp. SAL00670. The sequence goes on along the minus strand of NZ_JBGDUO010000010.1, from coordinate 35,498 downwards.
ACCAGCATACCCGTCTGCGCTTCAACGGCGATCTTCTTACGCACCAGGCCGTAAAACGCAAAACTAAACGCCAGCCCCAGCGCGATAATCGGCAGCGAGCCAAAGGTCCAGAGTTGCACCAGCACGCCGCACACCGCCAGAATCACCGCCAGCCACTGCATTCGACGGAAGCGTTCGCCAAGAAAAATCATCCCCAGCAAGATGTTAACCAGCGGATTAATGAAATAACCCAGGCTGGCCTCCAGCATATGGTGATTATTTACCGCCCAAATGAACAATAGCCAGTTACCGCCGACCAGTACGGCGGACAGGGCCAGCAGGAAAATCTTCTTTGGCGTTTTCAGTAGGCGCTTAACCTGTCGCCACTGCCGACTGACGCTAAGCAGCGCCACCATAAAGAAAAATGACCAAATCACGCGGTGCGTCAGGATCTCATCTGCGGGAACGTAATAGATCAGCTTGAAATACGCGGGGGCGATCCCCCAAATAAAATAGGCGGCAAGAGCGAGTAATACGCCCTGCCGTGTTTGTTTTGCGTCCATCCGGAAAACTCGTATCTGAAGTGTAACAACAGTTTACCTGCTTTTATCCCACCATATAAGTAGCGGTGGCGCTGGCGATGTACAGCTGATCTTCATTGTGTAATTCCACGCGGGCGACGGCCACTTTATTCCCTGCGCGCAGCAGGCTACTGGTGGCCGTAAAGCGGTTGCCTCTGCCCGGACGCAGGTAATCGACGCGCAGGTCAATCGTTCCCATCCGCGACAGGCGCTGGCGTAGTTCATCTTCGCTGATGGTTTCGTGGCGAGTTAGCGTGCTGCCGACGCATACCAGTCCGGCGGCGACATCCAGCGCAGAGGCGATCACGCCGCCGTGTAAAATGCTTTGCGCCCAGTTGCCGACCATCATCGGCTGGTTGTTGAAGGCCAGTTGGGCGAACGCTTTTTCATAGCGTTCCAGCTCCAGCCCTAACGCCCGATTAAACGGCATGTGGTAGACAAACATTTCACCCACTAATTTCAGAGCTTGTTCAGCGGTAAGTACAGCGGACATAGATTCCTGACACCTCATTGGTTAATGAAATGTTGATATTATGCTTCTTAATTGTTGTTTTCTACTTTAAGAAGGGATAACTAACGGCTATGTGTGTAAATATGTAAAAATGGTTGGCAGAGAATGATTCAAGCTGAAAATACTTCGTCAGGAGAACGTCAAGAATGCGGGCGATTTTGAGAGGGTTGTTGCCAGCCACGCTACTGCCATTAGCGGCATATGCACAAGAAGCTACGATAAAAGAGGTTCATGATGCGCCTGCAGTACGGGGAAGTATCATCGCTAACATGCTACAGGAGCATGATAACCCTTTTACGCTTTACCCTTATGACACGAACTACTTGATCTACACGAACACCAGCGATCTGAACAAAGAGGCCATAAGTACCTACAACTGGTCTGAAAACGCACGTAAAGATGAAGTGAAATTTCAGTTGAGCCTGGCGTTTCCGCTGTGGCGCGGAATACTGGGGCCGAACTCGGTACTGGGCGCTTCCTATACGCAGAAATCCTGGTGGCAGCTTTCCAACAGTAAAGAGTCTTCGCCGTTTCGCGAAACCAACTACGAACCGCAGCTTTTTCTTGGTTTTGCTACCGATTATCGCTTTGCCGGCTGGACGCTGCGCGACGTAGAGATGGGCTACAACCATGACTCTAACGGACGTTCGGACCCCACCTCGCGTAGCTGGAACCGTCTGTATACCCGTCTGATGGCCGAAAACGGTAACTGGCTGGTAGAGGTCAAACCGTGGTACGTGATTGGCAGTACCGATGATAATCCGGACATCACCAAATATATGGGTTATTACCAGCTTAAAATCGGTTATCACCTGGGCGAGGCGGTATTAAGCGCCAAAGGCCAGTACAACTGGAATACAGGCTACGGCGGCGCGGAAGTTGGATTAAGCTATCCGGTCACTAAACATGTCCGGCTTTATACCCAGGTGTACAGCGGCTATGGCGAATCGCTGATCGACTATAATTTTAATCAGACACGTGTCGGCGTCGGCGTGATGCTTAACGATATCTTCTGATTGGATTGTGTTTTAAACATTGCAGTTTCTCTCGCAGGCGCTGAAAATAGCGCCTGTTTTGATTTATGGTGAACGGGGTTAATGTGGCGCAGGCGGAAGTGTTGAATCTGGAATCAGGGGCCAAACAGGTTTTGCAGGAAACCTTTGGCTACCAACAGTTTCGCCCGGGCCAGGAAGCGATTATTGATACTGCGCTCTCCGGTCGCGACTGTCTGGTCGTCATGCCCACCGGCGGCGGCAAATCTCTGTGCTATCAAATCCCCGCGTTGTTGCTGGACGGATTGACCGTCGTCGTTTCGCCCCTGATCTCGTTGATGAAAGACCAGGTCGATCAGCTACTGGCGAACGGGGTGGCGGCGGCGTGCCTGAACTCCACTCAAAGCCGCGAGCAGCAGCTTGAGGTGATGGCGGGGTGCCGTACCGGACAGATTCGTCTGCTGTATATTGCGCCGGAACGCCTGATGCTGGACAACTTTCTTGATCATCTGGCGCACTGGAATCCGGTATTGCTGGCGGTGGATGAAGCGCACTGTATCTCGCAGTGGGGACATGATTTCCGTCCGGAATATGCGGCGCTCGGTCAGCTTCGCCAGCGTTTTCCCGCTTTGCCGTTTATGGCATTGACCGCCACCGCCGACGACACCACGCGCCAGGATATTATTCGTCTGCTTGGGCTTAACGATCCGTTAATCCAGATCAGTAGCTTTGACCGACCGAATATCCGCTACATGCTGATGGAGAAGTTTAAGCCGCTCGACCAGCTAATGCGCTATGTTCAGGAGCAACGCGGCAAATCGGGTATCATCTACTGCAACAGTCGGGCGAAAGTGGAAGATACCGCTGCGCGCTTGCAAAGTCGCGGCATTAGCGCGGCGGCCTATCATGCGGGGCTGGAAAACGCTATTCGCGCCGATGTGCAGGAAAAATTTCAGCGCGACGATCTGCAAATCGTGGTGGCGACCGTCGCTTTTGGAATGGGCATAAACAAACCTAACGTACGTTTCGTTGTGCATTTCGATATCCCGCGCAATATTGAATCCTACTATCAGGAAACGGGCCGCGCCGGGCGCGACGGACTGCCTGCGGAAGCCATGCTATTTTACGATCCGGCTGATATGGCCTGGCTACGTCGTTGTCTGGAAGAGAAACCAGCCGGACAGCTTCAGGATATTGAACGGCATAAACTGAATGCGATGGGCGCTTTTGCTGAAGCGCAAACCTGCCGTCGCCTGGTATTGCTTAATTACTTTGGCGAAGGCCGACAAGAACCGTGCGGCAACTGCGATATCTGTCTCGATCCGCCCAAACAATATGATGGCTTAAACGATGCCCAGATTGCGCTTTCTACCATTGGTCGGGTTAACCAGCGTTTTGGCATGGGCTACGTTGTCGAGGTGATCCGCGGCGCGAATAACCAACGCATCCGCGATTTCGGTCATGACAAACTCAAGGTTTATGGCATGGGACGCGAAAAGAGCCATGAGCACTGGGTGAGCGTGATTCGCCAGCTCATTCATCTGGGGCTGGTAATGCAAAATATTGCGCAGCACTCCGCATTACAGTTGACGGATGCCGCGCGTCCGGTACTCCGTGGAGACGTTCCGCTAAAGCTTGCGGTGCCGCGCATTGTCGCCCTCAAACCCCGCGTGATGCAGAAATCGTTCGGCGGTAATTACGATCGCAAATTGTTCGCTAAGTTGCGCAAGCTGCGTAAAGCTATCGCTGATGAAGAGAATATCCCGCCGTATGTGGTCTTTAACGACGCCACGCTGATAGAAATGGCGGAACAGATGCCGGTTTCCGCCAGCGAGATGTTAAGCGTTAACGGGGTTGGGATGCGCAAACTGGAGCGCTTCGGGAAAGAATTCATGGCGCTCATCCGCGCGCATGTCGATGGTGATGACGAAGAGTAGTCAGCCCGGCAAAAAAGTGCCAGGATGGTGACTCACTGAACTATTTCCCCGCGAGCCATTTTTATGATGATGCTATTTTTCACCGTGGCAATGGTGCACATCGTTGCGCTAATGAGCCCCGGCCCCGACTTTTTCTTCGTGTCTCAAACTGCTGTCAGCCGTTCGCGTAAAGAAGCGATGATGGGCGTACTGGGCATTACTTGCGGCGTGATGGTATGGGCGGGCGTGGCGCTGCTTGGCCTGCATCTCATCATCGAAAAAATGGCCTGGCTGCATACGATCATTATGGTAGGCGGCGGCCTGTACCTGTGCTGGATGGGCTATCAGATGCTGCGCGGCGCGCTGAAAAAACAGGATGCGGCGGCGTCTTCTCCGCACATTGAACTGGCGCAGAGCGGGCGCAGTTTTCTCAAAGGGCTGCTGACCAATCTGTCGAATCCGAAAGCGATTATCTATTTTGGTTCCGTTTTTTCACTGTTTGTCGGCGATAACGTCGGCGCTGCGGCGCGCTGGGGTATTTTCGCGTTAATTACCCTGGAAACGCTGGCCTGGTTTACCGTAGTCGCCAGCCTGTTCGCGCTGCCGAAAATGCGCCGCGGCTATCAGCGTCTGGCGAAATGGATTGATGGCTTTGCCGGCGCTCTGTTTGCGGGCTTTGGTATTCACCTGATTATTTCGCGTTAATTTACCTCCGGGCCGGATAAACATCATCCGGCACGACTATCACGCGTGTCTTGCCGACGCCAGGAGCGCGCCTACCAGCATAAACAACGAACCAAACGCTTTATTCAGCGCCTTCATCTGCTTTGGTCCTTTAATCCAGGCGGCAATGCGCTGCGCCAGTGTGGCGTAACCGGTCATCACAATCATATCCACCACAATCGTGGTGACGCCGAGAATGAGGTACTGCGCCAGTTGCGGTTGCTGCGGCATGATGAATTGCGGAAACAGGGCGGCAAGAAAGACAATGCTTTTGGGATTGGTTAGATTGACAAAGACCGCGCGTTTGAACAGCCGACCCCGCGATTGCGTCTGGGCGAGAGTATGCAGATCGATAGCGCCTGCGGCGCGCCATTGCTGGATACCCAGCCAGATAAGATAAGCCGCGCCAGCCCATTTCAGGATTTCAAAAGCGATGAGCGAGCGCGAAAAGAGCGTACCCAGTCCGACGCCCACCAGTACGATATGTATCCCCAGTCCGGTCTGGAGTCCGGCGATAGAAGCCGCTGCGCCACGATATCCATGGTTGATAGACGTCGTCATGGTATTGATGGCGCCTGAACCCGGAGAAAGACTCAGCAGAGTTGAGGTCAGTAGATAGGCGAACCACCATTCAAAGGTCATGCGAAACTCCCTGGTTGTCTGTTTTTGTGCCACAATACGCTACTGCCGCTGTGTTGTGTCAGGCACGACGCAAAAAACGATTTTACCTGGTAAACGAGGCCGAAAACCCGATGTTTCAGCAGCAAAATGACTGGGAAACAAGAGAAAATGCGTTTGCCGCTTTTGCTATGGGGCCGCTGACCGATTTCTGGCGTCAGCGGGAAGAGGCGGAGTTTATCGGCGTGGGTAACATTCCGGTGCGCTTTGTCCGTTTTCGAAATGATTCCAACGATCGGACGATCGTCATTTGTCCTGGCCGCATTGAGAGTTATGTAAAATACGCTGAACTGGCGTATGACCTTTTTCATCTCGGTTTTGATATCTTCATCATCGACCACCGTGGTCAAGGGCGCTCCGGGCGGATGTTATCGGACCCGCATCGGGGCCACGTTGATCATTTTAACGATTATGTTGAGGACTTAGCGGCGTTCTGGCAGCAGGAAATTGAGCCGGGGCCGTGGCGTAAGCGTTATATCCTGGCGCACTCAATGGGGGGCGCGATAGCCACCCTGTTCCTGCAACGCCATCGTGTGCGGTGCGACGCTATTGCGCTCACCGCGCCGATGTTTGGTATTGTGATACGCTTGCCTTCCTTTATGGTGCGCCATATTCTCGACTGGGCCGAGGGGCACCAGCGTATCCGTGAAGATTACGCTATTGGTACCGGTCAGTGGCGGGCGTTGCCGTTTGGGATGAATGCGCTGACCCACAGCCGCCAGCGTTATCAGCGCAACTTACGATTTTATGCCGACGAGCCGCAGCTGCGCGTTGGCGGCCCCACCTGGCATTGGGTACGCGAAGGCATTCTGGCGGGTGAGCAGGTTCTGGCCGGGGCGAGCGATGACACGACGCCTACGCTACTGATTCAGGCGGAAGAAGAGCGGGTAGTGGATAACCGCACCCACGATCGTTTTTGTGAAATTCGCGCCGCGGCGGGATACCCTTGTGAAGGGGGAAAACCGCTGGTTATCAAAGGCGCGTACCATGAGATCCTTTTTGAAAAGGACGCCATGCGCTCAGTCGCGCTTAACGCCATTGTTGAATTTTTCAACAAGCCTAATTTATCCAGCGGAAATCGCTTTGCTTAGAGGTTAAATTTTATTATGTATCAGGTTGTTGCGTCTGATTTAGATGGCACGCTGCTCTCCCCCGACCATACGTTGTCCCCTTATGCCAAAGAGACTCTGAAGCTGTTGACCGCACGCGGCATCCATTTTGTCTTTGCCACTGGTCGTCATCATGTCGATGTAGGGCAAATCCGCGATAATCTTGAAATCAAGTCTTACATGATCACCTCCAACGGCGCGCGAGTGCACGATACCGACGGGAATTTGGTTTTTACGCATAATCTGGACAGCGACATTGCCAGCGACCTGTTCGGCGTGGTGAATGCGAACCCGGACATCGTGACTAACGTTTATCGCGACGACGAATGGTTTATGAATCGTCATCGCCCCGATGAAATGCGTTTTTTCAAAGAGGCGGTATTTAACTACTCGTTGTTTGAGCCTGCGCTGCTGGAGCCGGAGGGCGTCAGCAAAGTGTTTTTCACCAGCGACACTCATGAAAAGTTGTTGCCGCTGGAGCAGGCGATTAACGCGCGCTGGGGCGATCGGGTAAACGTGAGCTTCTCTACGCTAACCTGTCTGGAAGTGATGGCGGGCGGAGTGTCGAAAGGTCATGCGCTGGAAGCGGTCGCTCAGGCAATGGGGTACAGTCTGAAAGAGTGTATCGCCTTTGGCGACGGAATGAACGACGCTGAAATGCTCACGATGGCGGGCAAAGGCTGCATCATGGGCAATGCGCACCAGCGTCTGAAAGACCTGTATCCCGAACTTGAGGTGATCGGCATCAACGCGGATAACGCCGTGCCGCATTACCTGCGCGATCTTTTCTTACGCTGATGTGATTGTTTGTTAGTTGACCAGTTGTCAACTTCACTCTCCGCTACAATGGGTGCTCCCTGTTTTAAGAGACATCCATTGTGGCGCTACTCATCATTACCACTATCCTGTGGGCTTTCTCCTTTAGTCTATTTGGCGAGTATCTTGCCGGGCATGTCGATAGCTATTTCGCGGTGCTGATACGCGTTGGGCTGGCGGCGCTCGTTTTTCTGCCGTTTTTGCGTACTCGCGGACACAACCTAAAAACCATCAGCCTGTATATGCTGGTGGGGGCGATGCAGCTTGGCATCATGTATATGTTGAGCTTCCATGCTTACCTCTACCTGACCGTATCCGAACTGCTGCTGTTTACCGTTCTGACGCCGCTCTATATCACGCTGATTTACGATGTGATGAGTCAGCGTCGTTTGCGCTGGGGCTATGCATTTAGCGCGTTGCTGGCGGTGATTGGCGCCGGGATTATTCGCTACGATCGCGTGACCGACCATTTTTGGGTCGGTTTGCTCCTGGTGCAGCTTTCTAATATCAGTTTCGCTATCGGAATGGTGGGGTATAAACGTCTGATGGAGACCCGTCCCATGCCGCAGCACAACGCCTTTGCGTGGTTCTATCTGGGAGCGTTTTTGGTGGCGGCGGTGGCGTGGTCGCTGTTGGGGAACGCGCAAAAGCTGCCGGAAACCACGCTGCAATGGAGCATTCTGGTGTTTCTCGGCGTGGTGGCGTCCGGCATTGGCTACTTTATGTGGAACTATGGCGCTACCCAGGTAGACGCCGGGACGCTGGGTATCATGAATAATATGCATGTTCCCGCAGGACTGCTGGTTAATCTTGCCATCTGGCATCAGCAGCCCCACTGGCCAAGCTTTATTACAGGCGCGGCTGTGATCCTGGCTTCGCTGTGGGTGCATCGAAAATGGGTCGCTCCGCGCTCCGCACAAACGGCAGATGATCGCAGGCGTGATCCCGCGTCGAGCGAATAAACGCCTCGGTCACCGCCTGACGCTGGTCGCCGTCGCGCACGGCGGCATACAGGCGGCTCCACAGACCATCACCCAGGGTTTTGGTCACCACCAGACCCTGGCGCTCAACGCTTTCCACCACCCAGTGCGGCAGGGCGGCAATACCCATTCTGGCCGCCACCATCTGAATCAGCAGTAGCGTATTATCCACGCTTTTCAGCAGCGGACTGATACCCGCCGGTTGCAGGAAATGTCGCCAGACATCCAGTCGGCTGCGCTGCACCGGGTAAATCAACAGCGTTTCGCTGGCTAAATCTTCCGGCGTAATCTGCGTTTTGCTGGCCAGCGGATGGTCGGGCGCCAGCACCAGTCGGACTTCAAAATCAAACATCGGCGAATAATGCAGCCCGCTGCGCGGCAAAATATCCGACGTCATCACCAAATCCAGCTCGCCTTGTTGCAAGGCCGGTTGCGGATCAAAAGTGACGCCGGATGTGAAATCCATTTCTACCTGCGGCCAGCTTGCACGGAAGTTTTCCAGCGCCGGGGTCAGCCACTGAATACAGCTATGACATTCAATAGCGATGCGCAGACGAGTTTGCTGCGGTTCGTTGCACGCCTGCAGCGCACGGCTGATTTGCGGCAGCACCTGGTTTGCCAGTTGCAGCAGAACTTCCCCCTGCGGCGTAAAGCGCAGCGGCTGGCTTTTACGCACGAACAGGCGGAAGCCAAGGCGTTGTTCCAGATCGCTGAACTGATGAGACAGAGCGGATTGGGTCTGGTGCAGCACCGCCGCCGCGGCAGCCAGCGATCCACTATTCCGCAATGCCTGGAGTGTTTTCAGATGTTTAATTTCGATCATGAAAGTCCTTCACTTCGCCATGAACAAATTGCGCTTGAGGAATATACAGTACCTTTACATTATGGATGTGTAAACATCCAGACGTCTAAAACTCGTCATATTTCGACTTGCAGATGCGTTGGCTTCCTTGCTTACCCCAGTCACTTACTTCAGTAAGCTCCTGGGGATGCGCTGTGTCGCCGCCTTCCTGCAAGCCGAACTATTTAGAGTTTTACTTTCAGATTCAATAAAATAAGAGAGGAAGTAAAATGACAATATTGACTCATACCCTCGGTTTTCCTCGCGTTGGCCTGCGTCGCGAGTTGAAAAAAGCGCAAGAGAGCTACTGGGCGGGGAACACAACGCGTGAAGCGTTACTGGCGGTGGGGCGCGAACTGCGCGCGCGTCACTGGGAGCAGCAGAAACAAGCGGGTATTGACCTGTTACCGGTAGGCGACTTTGCCTGGTACGACCATGTTCTGACCACCAGCCTGCTGTTAGGCAATGTGCCGGCTCGTCATCAGAACAACGACGGTTCCGTGGACATCGACACTCTGTTCCGCATTGGCCGCGGTCGCGCGCCAACCGGCGAACCGGCGGCGGCAGCGGAAATGACCAAATGGTTTAATACTAACTATCACTACATAGTACCGGAGTTCAGCAAAGGCCAGCAGTTCAGACTCACCTGGACACAATTGCTGGAGGAAGTGGACGAAGCGCTGGCGCTGGGGCATAAGATCAAACCCGTACTGCTGGGGCCTGTCACGTATCTGTGGCTGGGTAAAGTGAAAGGCGAGCCGTTTGACCGCCTGACGTTGCTGAAAGACATTTTGCCGGTGTATCAGCACGTACTGGCTGAACTGGCAAAACGTGGTATTGAGTGGGTCCAAATTGATGAGCCAGCACTGGTGCTGGAACTGCCGCAGGCGTGGCTGGATGCCTTCAAACCGGCTTACGACGCGCTCGCCGGCCAGGTGAAGCTGTTGCTGACGACCTATTTTGAAGGCGTGACGCCAAACCTGGACACTATTATCGCGCTACCGGTACAGGGGCTACATGTTGACCTCATTCATGGCAAAGATGATGTAGCGGAACTGCATCAACGTCTGCCGGTCGACTGGCTGCTTTCCGCAGGCTTGATTAACGGGCGTAATGTCTGGCGCGCCGATTTGACCGAAAAATACGCGCAGATTAACGCCCTTGTGGGCAAACGCGCGCTGTGGGTAGCATCCTCCTGCTCTTTGCTGCACAGCCCGATCGATCTCAGCGTCGAAACGCGTCTGGATACGGAAGTTAAAAGCTGGTTTGCCTTTGCGCTGCAAAAATGCGGTGAACTGGCGTTGCTGCGCGATGCGCTGAACAGCGGCGAAACGGCGGCGCTTGAGGAATGGAGCGCACCGATTCAGGCTCGTCGTCACTCCCGTCGCGTACATAATGCCGCGGTAGAAAAACGCCTGGCGGCGATCACCGCGCAGGACAGCCAGCGTGAGAATCCGTATGAGGTGCGCGCTGAAGCGCAACGCGCCCGCTTTAAACTTCCCGCCTGGCCGACGACGACTATCGGTTCGTTTCCGCAAACCACGGAAATTCGCGGCCTGCGTCTGGACTTCAAAAAGGGCAACCTCGACGCGAATAACTACCGCACCGGCATCGCCGAACATATCAAACAGGCTATCATCGAGCAGGAGCGTTTAGGGCTGGATGTGCTGGTACACGGCGAAGCCGAGCGAAACGACATGGTGGAATACTTCGGCGAGCATCTGGACGGCTTCGTCTTTACCCAGAATGGTTGGGTGCAAAGCTATGGCTCCCGCTGTGTGAAACCGCCGGTAGTGATTGGCGATATCAGCCGTCCGGCACCGATTACCGTGGAGTGGGCGAAATATGCCCAGTCGCTGACCGACAAGCCGGTAAAAGGGATGTTGACCGGCCCGGTGACTATTCTTTGCTGGTCATTCCCCCGCGAAGACGTGACCCGCGAAACGATTGCGAAACAGATTGCGCTGGCGCTGCGTGATGAAGTCGCGGATCTGGAGGCGGCGGGGATTGGGATTATTCAGATTGACGAACCGGCGCTGCGCGAAGGTCTACCGCTGCGTCGCAGCGACTGGGACGCCTATCTGGAATGGGGTGTGGAAGCCTTCCGCATCAACGCGGCGGTGGCGAAGGATGAAACACAGATCCACACCCACATGTGTTACTGCGAGTTCAACGACATTATGGATTCGATCGCCGCGCTGGACGCGGATGTGATCACCATTGAGACCTCCCGCTCGGATATGGAGTTGCTGGAGTCGTTCGAAGCGTTCGACTACCCGAACGAAATCGGGCCGGGCGTGTACGATATTCACTCGCCGAACGTGCCGAGCGTCGAGTGGATTGAAGCCCTGCTGAAGAAGGCGGCACAGCGTATTCCGGCACAACGCCTGTGGGTGAATCCGGACTGCGGTCTGAAAACTCGCGGTTGGCCGGAAACCCGCGCGGCGTTAGCGAACATGGTCAAAGCGGCGCACAATCTGCGTCAGGCGAAATAACCCATCCTGGCCGCTGCGTTTATCCGGCAGCAATGCGGCGCTACCCTTTGACGGGTAGCGCCCGTGTCTGACCTGATTAACAGCGCCTCTTTCTTCTCATTTCCCTTTTTCTTATTTTCCGCGCTGTCCTTTTCAGGATCTGGCTATTTGGCGATCTTGATAATAAAAAGGTTCTCCGTATGAATGACAACCAGGCGGATAGCGTCCCTGGAAGCAGCTATTGCCTCGCAGATCGTTTTTCCTGTCATGATCGCCCAGCGCTCTCATAGCACAAAACGAGGTTTTCCATTCTGTTATGTTCCCTGGCGACGATAAACGTCGCATTGTCTCATGGCGCTGGTGAACCTTATTTTTTAACGGAGATGTCTGACATGGCGGTAGCAGGTTGTCACGTAATGGCCAAACCCGGCGGCGCGATCTGCAATATTGATTGCACATATTGCTTCTATCTTGAAAAAGAGGCGCTGTACCCGGAACGCAATAAAAACTGGCGGATGTCGGACGAGACGCTGGAACAATTTATACGCCAGCATATTGCCGCGCAGAGTGGCGACCGCATTGACTTTGCCTGGCAGGGCGGCGAACCGACCATGATGGGACTACCGTTTTTCCGTCGGGTTGTCGCATTATGTGAAAAGTACGGCGATGGGCGAAAAATCACTCATGCGTTGCAGACGAACGGCATCCTGGTGAATGACGAGTGGGCGCGCTTTTTCGCTGAACAGCATTTTCTCATCGGTCTCTCTATCGACGGTCCGGCGTCGTTACACAACCACTATCGGCTTAATCGCGCTGGAAAAGGAACTCATGAACAGGTCGTCGCAGCCATGGCGCGGCTTAAAGCGCACCATGTCGACTTTAATACCTTAACCGTCGTGGGAAAACATAACGTCGGTCATGCAGCAGACGTCTACGAATTTCTTCTGGCGGCGGGATCGCGTTTTATTCAGTTTATCCCGCTGGTGGAGCGAATGAGCACCGATAACTCATCGGTACTTAATCTGGTGATGCCCGGCGAAAGCGCGGCGACGCTGGCGCCATGGACGGTACCGTCGTGGCAATATGGCGAATTTCTCAACCAGATCTTTGATATCTGGGTTCGTCGCGACGTAGACCGCGTCTATGTGCAGATGTTTGACGTGGCGTTAGCCGCCTGGACGGCGCAGCAGCCGGTACTGTGTGTACATTCCGAGACTTGTGGACATGCCTTCGCGTTGGAGTCGAACGGCGATCTCTACAACTGTGACCACTTTGTCTACCCGGAGCATCTGCTGGGGAATATCCACCAGCACAGCATCAAAACCTTAAATAATAGCGAGCGGGCTATTGCGTTTGGCGAGGCCAAGCGGGAGACCCTGACCGCCGATTGTCGTCGCTGTGACTACCGCTTTGCGTGTCATGGCGGCTGTCCGAAGCATCGCTTTGCCGTCTCGCCGTCCGGTCATCCTGCGCATAATTACTTGTGTGCGGGCTATAAACATTTTTTCCAGCACGTTACGCCGTATATGAATGTCTGGCGGGAGCTGCTGGCGCAAGGCTATCCGATGGCATCGATCATGCGCTGGCTGACGCAGGACGCGCGTAAAGACACAGGAGCCGTCAGTCGTAACCATCTCTGTCCCTGCGGCAGCGGCAAAAAATATAAAAAATGCTGTGGTAAAGCATAGCTAACGTGGCGATGACGATTTGTTGAGCCTACACCGACTCCGGTCTCGTAGGCCCAACAAACATCGTAATGCGCTGTGGTTAGCCTTTTTTCCCACCGTACTGCGCGAACCATTCCAACATTCTTTGCCAGCCGTCTTTCGCTGAGGCTTCGTGGTAGCCCGGACGATAATCGGCATTAAACGCGTGCCCTGCATCGGGATAGACCACGATTTCCGCCTTCGCATTAGCGGCGCGTAGCGCCTGACGCATGGTTTCCACGCTCTCCTGTGGAATACTGGTATCCTGCCCGCCGTATAAACCCAGTACCGGCGCGTTAAGATCGGTGGCGATGTCAACGGGATGCTTCGGCGAATTGAGTGACGTGTCGCCCACCAGCTTGCCGTACCACGCTACCGCCGCTTTTAACTGAGGGTTGTGCGCGGCGTACAGCCAGGTAATTCGGCCTCCCCAACAAAAACCGGTGATCATCAGCCTATGCGCATCCCCGCCGTTGCGCGAAGCCCAACTGGCGACGTGATCCAGGTCGGCAAGAACTTGCGAATCCGGTACTTTAGCCACCAGCCCGCTCAATAATGTGGGTATATCGGCGAAATCATTGGGGTCGCCTTCGCGGAAATAGAGCTCCGGCGCGATAGCGAGATAGCCTTCCAGCGCCAGTCGTCGGCAAATATCGCGAATGTGTTCATGTACGCCAAAAATTTCCTGTACCACAATGACCACAGGCAATGCGCCGTCGCTTGCCTTTGGTCTGGCGTAATAGGCTGGCATATCGTCGCCCTGAGAGGGAATCGACGTTATCCCCGCGCTAATGGCCCCATCAGGCGTATGAATCATCGTAGGGGCAAGTGGGGAAGCTGCAGGTGCAAAGCCGGATGGATGTGTCGTTGTCATGGTATTCTCCGTACCCTTAAAAAATAGCGCAATCTTAACTATAGACAGTGTGTAACAAACCACATTGCCTTAAAGCGGCTATCTTTTGTGCAATGCCTGGCGATATTGATTATTTATTGTGATGCACATCACTTTTTAATGGTAAACGAGTGCAATTGTTTTACGTCATAGTGATGGCTGTCACGAAAATATCTTTATGCCTTAGGTAAAGTGTCTTTTTGCTTCTTCTGACAAACCCGATTCACAGAGGAGTTTTATATGTCCAAGTCTGATGTTTTTCATCTCGGCCTCACCAAAAACGATTTACAAGGGGCCCAGCTCGCCATCGTCCCTGGCGATCCTGAGCGTGTGGAAAAGATCGCCGCGCTGATGGATAAGCCGGTTAAGCTGGCATCTCACCGCGAATTCACCTCCTGGCGCGCTGAGCTGGATGGTAAAGCAGTTATCGTTTGCTCTACCGGTATCGGCGGCCCGTCTACCTCTATTGCCGTGGAAGAACTGGCGCAACTGGGTATTCGTACCTTCTTGCGTATCGGCACCACGGGGGCTATTCAGCCGCACATTAACGTCGGCGACGTTCTGGTAACGACCGCATCCGTACGTCTGGATGGGGCAAGCCTGCATTTTGCGCCGATGGAATTCCCGGCGGTTGCCGACTTTGCCTGCACCACTGCGCTGGTTGAAGCCGCGAAATCGATTGGCGCCACGACTCACGTTGGCGTAACCGCCTCTTCCGACACTTTCTATCCGGGTCAGGAACGTTACGACACCTATTCTGGCCGCGTTGTGCGTCGCTTCAAAGGTTCTATGGAAGAGTGGCAGGCGATGGGCGTGATGAACTACGAAATGGAATCCGCTACGCTGTTAACCATGTGCGCAAGCCAGGGTTTACGCGCAGGTATGGTGGCGGGCGTTATCGTTAACCGTACCCAACAAGAGATTCCGAATGCGGAAACGATGAAACAAACTGAAAGCCACGCGGTGAAAATCGTCGTGGAAGCGGCCCGTCGTCTGCTGTAATTCTCCTCTCTTTTGCAAAGGCCGACGCGTTCGGCCTTTTCTTTTTGCGTGGCGCCTCGCAGGAAATCCCTTTTAAACTGGACGTTTATACAGCACAATTCTATTTTGTGCAGGACAGTGTGGTTCCAGGAGAGGTGTTGTGGATATTACTCTTATGATAAGCGCCGTCGTGGCGCTGGCGGCTGGGGCGGTGATTGGCTGGCTGGCGACGAAAGCGCACGCCGATCAAATCCGCGCCGATCTTATCGAAGAACGGCGTGAGCTGGATATCGAACTTAGCGCGGCCCGGCAGCAATTAGCGCAAGAAGCGCACTGGCGCAGTGAATGCGAGTTACTTAATAACGAACTGCGTAGCCTGCACAGTATTAATACCTCTCTGGAAGCCGATCTGCGTGAAGTCACGACCCGTCTGGAAGCGACTCAACAACACGCGGAAGACAAAATCCGTCAGATGATCAACAGCGAACAGCGTTTAAGCGAGCAGTTTGAAAATCTGGCGAACCGTATCTTTGAACACAGTAATCGTCGCGTAGACGAACAAAACCGACAAAGCCTGAATAGCCTGCTGACGCCGCTGCGTGAGCAACTGGACGGTTTTCGCCGCCAGGTTCAGGAGAGTTTTGGCAAAGAAGCGCAGGAGCGGCATACGCTGGCGCACGAAATTCGTAATTTGCAGCAGCTTAACGCGCAAATGGCGCAGGAAGCGATCAACCTGACGCGCGCCCTGAAAGGGGACAATAAGGCGCAAGGAAACTGGGGCGAAGTTGTGCTGGCGCGGGTACTGGAGGCATCCGGACTGCGTGAAGGCTACGAATACGAAACCCAGGTCAGTATTGAGAACGATGCGCGCTCGCGGATGCAGCCGGATGTCATCGTCCGCTTGCCGCAGGGCAAAGATGTGGTCATCGACGCTAAAATGACGTTAGTCGCCTACGAGCGTTACTTTAACGCTGAAGATGACTATACGCGCGAGGCCGCTTTACAAGAGCACATCGCCTCGGTGCGCAATCATATTCGCTTACTGGGGCGTAAAGACTACCAGCAGCTTCCCGGCCTCCGCTCGCTGGACTATGTTCTGATGTTTATCCCCGTAGAACCCGCTTTCCTGCTGGCGTTAGATAAACAGCCCGAACTGATAACCGAGGCGCTGAAAAATAACATTATGCTGGTAAGCCCCACGACGCTGCTGGTGGCGTTACGGACAATCGCCAACCTGTGGCGCTATGAACACCAGAGCCGCAATGCGCAGCACATCGCAGACAGAGCCAGTAAGCTCTACGATAAAATGCGGTTGTTCGTTGATGATATGTCAGCGATCGGTCAGAGTCTGGATAAAGCGCAGGATAACTACCGCCAGGCGATGAAAAAACTTGCGTCGGGGCGTGGCAACGTTTTGGCGCAGGCGGAGGCCTTCCGGGGGCTAGGCGTGGAAATCAAACGCGAGATTAATCCGGATTTAGCGGAACAGGCCGTTACGCAAGATGAAGAATATCGTTTACGATCGATCCCTGAAGGGCGGCAGGATGAACATTATCCCAATGATGAACGGGTGAAGCAGCAGTTAAGTTAACCCATACGGAGTAGTTTAGTCCTGGCGCAGAGTAGGGCAAATTGGCCCAATCTGTTACACTTCTTGAACATTTTTATCGATAAGCAGGCACTGAGATGGTGGAAGATTCACAAGAAACGACGCACTTTGGCTTTCAGACCGTCGCTAAAGAGCAGAAAGCTGACATGGTGGCCCACGTTTTTCATTCTGTGGCGTCAAAGTACGATGTGATGAATGACTTAATGTCATTTGGCATTCATCGTTTGTGGAAGCGCTTCACCATTGATTGCAGTGGCGTGCGTCGTGGACAAACCGTTCTCGATTTAGCGGGCGGGACGGGCGATCTTACCGCGAAATTTTCACGTATGGTCGGGGAAACTGGCAAAGTTATCCTGGCGGATATTAATGATTCCATGCTCAAAATGGGGCGTGAGAAGCTGCGCAATATCGGCGTGATCGGCAACGTAGAGTATGTGCAGGCGAATGCCGAAGCTCTGCCTTTCCCTGATAATACGTTTGATTGCATTACCATTTCGTTTGGTTTGCGCAATGTAACGGAAAAAGAAAAAGCGCTGCGGTCAATGTTCCGTGTGTTGAAACCCGGCGGACGTTTACTGGTGCTTGAATTTTCCAAGCCTATCATTGAGCCGCTGAGTAAAGCGTATGACGCCTATTCTTTCCATATTTTACCGCGTATTGGCTCGATGGTCGCAAACGATGCGGATAGCTATCGGTATCTCGCGGAATCCATCCGTATGCATCCCGATCAGGATACCTTAAAAGCCATGATGCAGGACGCCGGATTTGAGAGCGTGGATTATTACAATCTGACGGCGGGTGTTGTGGCATTGCACCGTGGTTATAAATTCTAGGAGGGTGGAATGCCTTTTAAACCCTTAGTGACCGCAGGAATTGAAGGTCTCCTCAATACGTTTCTGTATCGTTCGCCAGCGCTGAAATCAGCCAGAACGCGCTTACAGGGAAAAGTACTGTGTGTGAAACTAAAGGGATTTTCAACGCCATTAGTCCTGGTATTCAGCGAACGCCAGGTTGATGTGCTGGGGGCATGGGAAGGCGAAGCGGACTGTACGGTAATCACTCAAGCTAGCGTTTTGCCAAAACTACGCGATCGTCAGCAGCTGGCCGCGCTTATTCGCAGCGGCGAACTGGAAGTGCAGGGCGATATTCAGGTCGTGCAAAATTTTGTGGCGCTCGCCGATCTCGCCGAATTCGATCCTGCGGAGCTGTTGGCGCCATACACGGGTGATATTGCGGCGGAAAGTATCGGTAAGGCCGTGCGTGGCGGGGCTAAATTCCTGCGCCACGGGTTTCAACGCCAGCAGCGTTATGCCGCTGAAGCGATCACTGAAGAGTGGCGTATGGCGCCTGGCCCGCTGGAAGTCGCATGGTTTGCCGAAGAAACCGCGGCTGTTGAGCGCGCCGTAGATGCTCTGACCACACGGCTGGAAAAACTGGAGGCCAAATGACGCCAGGTGAAGTACGGCGCCTATATTTCATCATCCGCACGTTTTTAAGCTACGGCCTTGATGAACTCATCCCCCGAATGCGTCTTACACTGCCACTCCGATTATGGCGCTATTCGCTGTTCTGGATGCCAAACCGGCATAAAGATAAATTGCTGGGTGAACGATTAAGACTGGCGTTGCAAGAGCTGGGACCGGTCTGGATCAAATTTGGCCAGATGCTCTCCACGCGCCGTGACCTGTTCCCGCCGCAAATCGCCGATCAGCTCGCTTTGCTCCAGGATAAAGTCGCGCCATTCGATGGTCGACTGGCGAAAGCCCAGATTGAAGAGGCGATGGGGGGGCTACCAGTCGAAGCCTGGTTTGACGACTTTGATATCCAGCCTTTAGCGTCGGCGTCAATCGCCCAGGTACATACCGCGCGATTGAAATCAAACGGTAAAGAAGTGGTTATTAAGGTCATTCGCCCGGATATTTTGCCGGTAATTCAGGCAGACCTGAAACTGATTTATCGCCTTGCTCGCTGGGTACCACGCCTGTTGCCGGATGGGCGTCGTCTGCGCCCGACGGAAGTGGTGCGTGAGTATGAGAAAACGCTGATCGATGAGCTGAATCTGCTGCGGGAATCGGCCAACGCGATTCAGTTACGCCGCAATTTTGAAAATAGTCCCATGCTGTATATCCCGGAGGTGTACTCCGATTACTGTAGCCAGAACATGATGGTGATGGAGCGGATATACGGCATTCCGGTTTCGGATGTGGCGGCGCTGGAAAAGAACGGCACCAACATGAAACTGCTGGCGGAACGCGGGGTTAAAGTTTTCTTCACCCAGGTTTTCCGCGACAGCTTTTTCCATGCGGACATGCATCCGGGAAATATTTTTGTCAGCCATGAACACCCTGAAAACCCGCAATATATCGGCATTGACTGCGGTATCGTCGGGTCGCTAAACAAAGAAGATAAGCGTTATCTGGCTGAAAACTTTATCGCGTTTTTTAATCGCGATTACCGAAAGGTGGCAGAACTGCATGTCGATTCAGGCTGGGTTCCGCCAGATACCAACGTTGAAGATTTTGAGTTTGCCATCCGCACCGTCTGTGAACCTATCTTTGAAAAGCCGCTCGCGGAAATCTCGTTTGGTCATGTGTTGTTAAACCTTTTCAATACAGCGCGTCGATTTAACATGGAAGTCCAGCCGCAACTGGTGTTGTTGCAGAAAACATTATTGTATGTTGAAGGGGTTGGGCGGCAACTTTATCCTCAGCTTGATTTGTGGAAAACGGCGAAGCCGTTTCTTGAGTCCTGGATCAAAGATCAGGTGGGTATTCCGGCTCTCACGCGGGCTCTTAAAGAAAAAGCGCCGTTCTGGGTCGAAAAAATGCCAGAAATACCTGAACTGGTGTACGACAGTTTGCGCCAGGGCAAATATTTACAGCACAGTGTTGATAAGATTGCGCGCGAGTTACAGGTAAACCATGTGCGCCAAAGTCAGTCTCGTTATTTATTGGGAATTGGCGCAACGCTGTTACTGAGCGGGTCATTCTTACTCGTCAACCGCCCTGAATGGGGATTGATGCCTGGCTGGCTCATGGTCGGCGGCGTAGTTGTCTGGCTGGTTGGCTGGCGTAAAACTCGTTGAGATTTTTTATCGCTCAACGCCGGTTGTGTCACGCAGGTACATATTATCACTCGAGGCAGTACTCAGGCCGCAAGTCAATGTCGTCCCGGTCGTATGTAAAAGTATGTGAATAGGGCGGGCGAAAGCGGCTAACAAAGAGGCAGCGCGAAGGATAATGTGTATAATGCGGCCCTATTAATTCATCATCTATCACAGAGGAACATGTATGGGTGGTATCAGTATTTGGCAGTTGTTGATTGTTGCCGTTATCGTCGTACTGCTGTTCGGCACCAAAAAACTCGGTTCCATCGGTTCCGATCTTGGCGCGTCTATCAAAGGCTTTAAAAAGGCCATGAGCGATGATGATGCCAAACAGGATAAAACCAGTCAGGACGCTGATTTTACCGCTAAATCTATCGCGGATAAGCAAGGCGAAGCGAAAAAGGAAGACGCTAAAAGCCAAGATAAAGAGCAGGTATAATCCGTGTTTGATATCGGTTTTAGCGAACTGCTGTTAGTGTTCGTTATCGGCCTCATTGTGTTGGGGCCGCAACGATTGCCAGTAGCGGTAAAAACGGTAGCGGGCTGGATTCGCGCGTTGCGGTCCCTTGCGACAACGGTTCAGAATGAACTGACTCAGGAACTGAAACTTCAGGAGTTCCAGGACAGTCTGAAAAAAGTCGAAAAGGCGAGCCTGGAAAATCTGACTCCCGAACTGAAAGCATCTATGGATGAACTGCGTCAGGCGGCGGAGTCGATGAAACGCACCTACAGCGCTAACGATCCCGAACAAGCGAGCGATGAAGCGCATACCATCCATAATCCGGTGGTAAAAGGGAACGAAACGCAGCATGAGGGCGTTACCCCTGCCGCCGCTGAAACACAGGCGAGCGCGCCGGAACAAAAGCCGGAGCCCGTTAAAGCTAACGTGCCTGAGTCGACGGAAACCGCTTCCGTAGCCACGATAGACGCCGAGAAGAAATCCGCTGCGCCTGTTGTCGAATCTTCCCCCTCGTCGAGTGATAAACCGTAAACATGGCTGTAGAAGATACTCAACCGCTTATCACGCATCTGATCGAGTTGCGTAAGCGCCTGCTAAACTGCATCGTCGCAGTACTTCTGATTTTTCTGGCGTTAATTTATTTCGCCAATGATATTTATCATTTAGTCGCCGCACCGCTGATTAAACAGATGCCGCAAGGGGCGACAATGATTGCGACGGATGTGGCGTCGCCGTTTTTTACGCCTATCAAACTCACCTTCATGGTGTCTTTGATCTTATCCGCGCCTGTCATTTTGTACCAGGTTTGGGCCTTTATCGCCCCGGCGCTGTATAAGCATGAGCGTCGTCTGGTCGTACCTCTGCTGGTATCCAGCTCGCTGCTTTTCTATATTGGTATGGCCTTCGCCTATTTTGTCGTATTCCCTTTGGCCTTTGGTTTCCTGACGCATACGGCGCCGGAAGGGGTACAGGTTTCGACAGATATCGCCAGCTATCTTAGCTTTGTTATGGCGCTTTTTATGGCCTTTGGCGTAGCCTTTGAAGTGCCGGTGGCGATTGTGTTGCTGTGCTGGATGGGCATCACCACGCCAGAAGATTTGCGTAAAAAACGGCCTTATATCCTGGTCGGGGCATTCATTGTGGGAATGCTGCTTACGCCGCCAGATGTTTTCTCGCAAACGTTGCTGGCGATACCGATGTACTGCCTGTTTGAAATTGGCGTTTTCTGCTCACGCTTTTATGTCGGTAAGCGACGGACGCGCGACGAAGATAACGAGGCCGAAACCGAAAAGGCCGAGCACACTGAAGACTAAACACAACCGCCCGCCAGGGCGGTTGTCATATGGGGGCAAGCATG
The DNA here is from genome assembly GCF_046552235.1 of Salmonella sp. SAL00670. NCBI lineage: Bacteria > Pseudomonadati > Pseudomonadota > Gammaproteobacteria > Enterobacterales > Enterobacteriaceae > Salmonella > Salmonella sp. SAL00670. The sequence continues at coordinate 13,787 of NZ_JBGDUO010000010.1, read as the reverse complement.
TTTGATATTGGCGTTAATTTAACCAGTAGCCAGTTTGCAAAAGATCGTGATGATGTGGTCGCCCGTGCGTTTGCGGCGGGAGTAAAAGGTATGCTACTGACCGGAACGAACATCCATGAAAGTCAGCAGGCGTTAAAACTGGCGCGGCGCTACCCCCATTGTTGGTCGACGGCTGGCGTCCATCCCCATGACAGCAGTCAGTGGTCATCCGCGTCTGAAGACGCCATTATTGCGCTGGCGAACCAGCCGGAAGTCGTCGCTATCGGTGAGTGCGGGCTGGATTTCAATCGCAATTTTTCCACGCCGCAGGAGCAGGAGCGTGCCTTTCAGGCGCAGCTACAAATTGCCGCCGAATTGCAGATGCCAATCTTTATGCACTGCCGGGACGCGCATGAGCGATTTCTGGCATTGCTTGATCCCTGGCTGGATAGTCTTCCTGGTGCAATACTGCACTGCTTTACCGGTTCACGCCAGCAAATGCAGGCCTGTGTGGATAGAGGGCTCTATATCGGTATTACCGGGTGGGTTTGCGACGAACGACGCGGGCTTGAGCTACGTGAACTCTTACCGTTTATTCCAGCGGAAAAGCTACTGATAGAAACCGACGCGCCGTATCTGTTGCCTCGCGATCTTACGCCGAAACCAACGTCACGACGCAACGAGCCCGCGTATCTGCCTCACATCCTGGAGCGCATAGCGCTATGGCGTGGTGAAGATCCGCAATGGTTAGCGGCGATGACAGATGCCAACGCCAGAACCTTATTTGAGGTCGTATTCTGAACGATAGCTAAATCTTGCGAAAACCGGTGTTTTTTACGCTCTGCTTCACTTCTTTATTGAGTAAATTAAGCAGTAACATCGAACGCGTTTCGCCATCCGGTTCGGTAAAAATCGCTTTCAGCCCTTCAAATGCGCCTTCCGTGATGATGACGCTATCGCCGGGATAGGGGGTTTCAGGATCGACAACGCCTTCGGGCTTGTAGATAGAAAGCTGATGAATAACGCTGGAAGGCACGATCGCAGGATGCGCGCCAAAGCGCACAAAATGGCTGACGCCGCGCGTGGCGTTGATTGTAGTGGTATGTATCACTTCCGGATCAAATTCAACGAACAGATAATTAGGAAAGAGCGGTTCGCTGACGGAGGTACGTTTTCCGCGTACCATTTTTTCCAGGGTGATCATCGGTGTCAGGCAACTTACCGCTTGTCTTTCGAGGTGTTCCTGAGCACGCTGAAGTTGCCCGCGTTTGCAGTACAGTAAATACCAGGATTGCATAATGACTCTTATCCGCTTGTTCGGGGCGCAAGCATAGCAAAAGCCATGCGCGAAGTTAATTATACACTTCATCCTTTAAGCCGTATCTGGATTAGCGTTGGTTGCCAGAGTTCACGCTAATTTAACAAAAATACAGCATCCCGATGATGAACGCCGTATAATGATGCGCTTACCAAGAGGCTACAATGGACGCCATGAAATATCACGATTTACGCGACTTCCTGACGCTACTTGAGCAGCAGGGGGAACTAAAACGCATCACGCTACCTGTGGATCCTCATCTGGAAATCACGGAAATCGCTGACCGCACGCTGCGTGCCGGTGGACCGGCGTTGCTGTTTGAAAATCCTAAAGGTTACGCCATGCCGGTGCTGTGCAACCTTTTTGGCACGCCAAAACGCGTGGCGATGGGCATGGGGCAGGATGATGTTTCCGCCTTACGGGAAGTGGGTAAATTATTAGCGTTTCTTAAAGAACCTGAGCCGCCGAAAGGCTTTCGCGATCTGTTTGACAAGCTGCCGCAGTTTAAGCAAGTGCTGAATATGCCGACGAAACGGTTACGCGGCGCGCCTTGCCAGCAGAAAATCGCGTCTGGCGATGATGTCGATTTAACGCGTCTTCCTGTCATGACCTGTTGGCCGGACGACGCCGCGCCGCTGATTACCTGGGGACTGACGGTAACGCGTGGTCCGCACAAAGAGCGGCAAAACCTGGGCATTTATCGTCAGCAGTTGATAGGTAAAAATAAGCTGATTATGCGCTGGCTGTCTCACCGCGGCGGCGCGCTGGATTTTCAGGAGTGGTTAGCCGCGCGTCCGGGTGAACGTTTCCCGGTCTCCGTCGCATTGGGCGCCGATCCGGCGACGATACTTGGCGCCGTGACTCCTGTTCCCGATACTCTGTCGGAGTATGCCTTTGCGGGCCTGCTGCGCGGCACGAAAACTGAAGTGGTTAAATGCCTTTCTAACGATCTGGAAGTGCCTGCCAGCGCCGAGATTATCCTTGAAGGTTACATTGAGCCGGGAGAGATGGCGCCGGAAGGACCGTATGGCGATCATACGGGCTATTATAATGAAGTGGATAACTTTCCGGTCTTTACCGTCACGCATATTACGCAGCGTGAGGATGCCATCTATCACTCCACCTATACCGGGCGTCCGCCCGATGAGCCTGCGGTATTAGGGGTGGCGCTCAATGAAGTCTTCGTGCCTATTCTGCAAAAACAGTTTCCGGAAATCGTCGACTTTTATCTGCCGCCGGAAGGGTGTTCTTACCGCCTGGCGGTAGTGACGATGAAAAAGCAGTACGCTGGTCATGCGAAACGCGTCATGATGGGCGTCTGGTCGTTTTTGCGCCAGTTTATGTATACGAAGTTTGTTATCGTTTGCGATGATGACGTTAACGCACGCGACTGGAATGATGTGATCTGGGCGATTACCACCCGTATGGACCCTGCGCGGGATACGGTGCTGGTTGAAAATACGCCGATTGACTACCTGGATTTTGCCTCGCCGGTCTCCGGGCTGGGTTCAAAAATGGGGCTGGATGCCACAAACAAATGGCCGGGCGAAACCCAACGCGAGTGGGGTCGTCCTATTGTTAAAGATCCTGAAGTTACCGCGCGTATTGATGCGATTTGGGATGAGCTGGCTATCTTTAAATAACTGAAAGCGGACATCGACATTTCAGGCTGCGGCGACTCGGCTTGAAAAATGTCGGTATTGACCCGACACCCGACAGAGGGAGCGCATGACAACCTTAAGCTGTAAAGTGACCTCGGTAGAAGCTATCACCGATACCGTATATCGGGTTCGTTTAGTGCCGGACGCGGCGTTTTCATTCCGCGCTGGTCAGTATTTGATGGTCGTAATGGACGAGCGTGACAAACGCCCGTTTTCGATGGCTTCAACGCCGGACGAGAAAGGGTTTATTGAATTACACATTGGCGCCTCCGAGCTCAATCTGTATGCGATGGCGGTCATGGATCGGATTCTGAAAGACCGGGAAATCGTCGTCGATATTCCGCATGGCGACGCCTGGCTACGTGACGATGAAGAGCGTCCATTGATTCTGATCGCGGGCGGTACGGGCTTTTCTTATGTGCGCTCCATCCTGTTGACGGCGTTAGCGCGCAACCTGGCCCGCGATGTTACCATTTACTGGGGCGGTCGCGAAGAAAAGCACCTCTATGATCTCTCTGAGCTGGAAGCACTCTCTGTTAACCATCCGAATTTGCGTATTGAACCTGTGGTCGAGCAGCCGGAAGAAGGCTGGCGTGGACGTACAGGAACGGTACTTACGGCGGTATTGCAGGATTATGGTACGCTGGCGGGGCACGATATTTATATTGCCGGACGTTTTGAGATGGCGAAAATCGCCCGCGATCTGTTCTGTCATGAGCGTAACGCGCGGGAAGATCGTCTGTTTGGCGATGCGTTCGCATTTATTTAACTATTTTATGGGACGCAGTAGCGTCCCTTTTTACGTTAGCCTACCTAAAAGTCCTCTTAAATATTAATTAATCGTCAACTATAAAACGTTATGATATTGAATATCTACAGGCTTTGTATTGCGTGTAATAAATTAAGTAATATTATGTCCTGAGGCTATCAATAAAAATAGTTAATTATATATGCTTCATTTATTTTTATAAAAGAAACATAAAATGGAAAGTTAGTTATTTATTTATAAGATGGAGAGTGTTATGAAATTTAAATATGCTTTAACTTCTCTCGCATTATCTGTTGCAATTTTGTCATCAGTACCTTCTACTGCTTTCGCCATCGGCGGCGCCAGCGGCGCTAAAGTGGACTATCAGGTCCAGGGAAAAATTGGCGAAGTTGTTATGAACCCCTATGATATCGCGCCGCTAACCGCCGTTATTCGTAATGGCGGTTACCAGTTACGTGACGTGCATGTACGGATTGTACCCAAAGAAAATGGCCAGGAGATCGCGTATAAAGTTAATAATAAATACCTTTTAACGTATGGCGGTATTCCCGTCTTTGGTCTTTACCCGGATTATGTCAATACCGTTGAAGTTGAATATACAAGGATCCAGGGTAGTAAAACCGAAAATGTAAAAGAAAGCTATAAAATGTATGCACCGCCTGCCTATATTGAATCAGCGGGTACAAAAGAAGAACAATCAGCACTCTTTACTATCGATGTTAAAAAGGTTTCCCCAGAATTTAAAGATCGCTTGTATCTTTTGAATAATACGAAAGATAAGTCTGGGAATGGAACGCGTACTGTCTGGAACAACCCTACTGGGGGTGCATTAGAATGGAACTTCACTACAGCTAACGCTATTATCGACACCTCCGGTGATATTCGTTGGTTTATGAATCCAAGTTCAATTTATGATTTAAAGTCAATTTATCGTGCTGGCGTTATGATGGGCTTTAAACAAAACCAGGATGGCGCACTATCGTGGGGCTACGGTCAGCGTTATGTGAAATACGATATCATGGGGCGTGAAATCTTTAACCGCCGCCTGCCGGATAATTATAACGATTTTTCACACTCAATGGATAACGCGGCCAACGGTCACTACTTCCTGCGTGTAGCCAGCTCTAACTATAAACGTCCTGATGGGAAAAATGTTCGTACCGTGCGTGATGTGATTGCCGAAGTTGATCAGAACGGCGTGGTAGTGGATGAATGGCGTCTGTTTGATATCCTCGATCCTTATCGTGATGTGATAATGAAAACCCTCGATCAGGGCGCTGTGTGCCTGAATATCGACGCCAGCCAGTCCGGCCATACGTTGAGCGAAGAAGATCTGGCGGCGCTGGACTCCTCCGACAAATTCGGGGATATCGTGGGTAGTGGGGCTGGCCGCAACTGGGCGCATGTCAACAGCGTCGACTATGACAGTGAAGATGATTCCATCATCATCAGCTCCCGCCACCAGAGTGCGATTATCAAAATCGGCCGCGATAAGAAAGTGAAGTGGATACTGGGTACGCCTGCTGGCTGGAAAGCGCCATTTAATGCCGCAATTCTGACGCCTGTGGATAGCAAAGGCCAAAAAATCACCTGCCAGGACAGTGGCTGCGAGGGTGACTTCGACTGGACATGGACGCAACATACGGCCTTTAAAATTGATAGTAAGAGTAAAGGCGATATCTTATACCTTTCCGCTTTCGACAATGGCGATGGCCGCGGCTTAGAACAGCCTGCTATGCAGAGTATGAAATACAGCCGCTCCGTGATTTACAAAATCGACCAGAAAAACAAGACAGTCCAACAGATCTGGCAATACGGTAAAGAGCGCGGGAACGAGTGGTTTAGCCCGGTAACCTCTATCACCGAGTACCAGACTGACAAGAATTCTGTGTTCGTGTATTCCGCAACAGCAGGTGGTGCGTTTGATTTGTCGGTAGGCGCATTTACCAGCTTGCCTAATCCGTATCTGGAAGAGTTCAAATGGGGAGAAAAAGAGCCTGCGGTTGAAATGCAAATACATGGTGCGCGTGGATATCAGGCTATGCCATTTAGCCTGACCAAAGCGCTTACTGAGTAGAGCGGGCCATACGGTGAAAAAACCCGCCCCTGACGGGCGGGAAAAACGGCAACTAAACTGTTTCCCGTCATAATTCGCGCAGCCTCTTTGTTGGCTGCCTTTGCTCACCCCGGGCACATGGTTATCTATGTGCCCGGGGATTCGCTCAGTTGCCGCTGCGCTGCAGTGCGAGTTATTTAGGGGATATTATCTTTGATTAAACCCGCTCAAACACCGTGGCGATGCCCTGACCCAGACCAATACACATCGTCGCCAGACCAAACTGCGCGTCTTTGCGCTCCATCAGGTTGATAAGCGTGGTGCTGATACGTGCTCCGGAGCAGCCGAGCGGATGACCAAGCGCGATCGCGCCGCCGTTGAGGTTGATCTTCTCGTCTATCTGCTCCATCAATCCCAGATCCTTAATGCATGGCAGGATCTGTGCGGCAAACGCTTCGTTCATCTCAAACACATCGATATCGCTGGCTGACAGTCCCGCTTTTTTCAACGCCAGTTTTGACGCCGGAACCGGCCCGTAACCCATAATTGACGGATCACAACCCACCACTGCCATTGAGCGAATACGGGCGCGAGGTTTCAGGCCCAGCTCACGGGCACGACTTTCGCTCATTACCAGCATGGCGGCTGCGCCATCGGAAAGCGCGGATGAGGTGCCCGCCGTGACCGTGCCACTAACCGGATCAAATGCCGGACGCAGCGTTGATAGCGCTTCGACCGTGGTTTCCGGGCGGATCACTTCATCGTAGTTAAACTGCTTCAACACGCCGTCTGCATCATGACCGCCAGTCGGGATAATCTCCGTTTTGAATGCGCCAGACTGGGTAGCGGCCCAGGCGCGAGCGTGAGAGCGGGCGGCGAACTGGTCCTGCATTTCCCGGCTAATGCCGTGCAGGCGGGAGAGCATTTCCGCCGTTAGCCCCATCATCCCTGCCGCTTTGGCGACGTTGCGGCTCAGACCCGGGTGAAAATCCACGCCGTGGCTCATCGGCACGTGCCCCATATGCTCCACGCCGCCAACCAGACAAACCTGCGCATCGCCGGTCATGATCATTCGCGCTGCATCGTGTAACGCCTGCATCGAGGAACCACACAGACGGTTGACGGTGACCGCCGGTACCGAATGGGGAATTTCTGCCAGCAGCGCGGCGTTACGGGCAATGTTGAAGCCTTGCTCCAGCGTTTGTTGTACGCAGCCCCAGTAAATATCATCGAGGGTCGCCGCTGTAAGCGACGGATTACGCGCCAGCAGGCTACGCATTAAGTGGGCGGAGAGATCTTCTGCCCGCACGTTGCGAAACGCGCCGCCCTTCGAACGGCCCATCGGGGTGCGAATAGCATCGACAATGACAACCTGTTCCATTGTGACTCCTTAAGCCGTTTTCAGAGAACCAACCGGACGGGCTGGTTCAACCGGGGGATAATACGGTTCGTTATGGCGCGCTTTATTACGCAGCCCTTCCGGCACTTCATACAGCGGGCCGAGGTGTTGATACTGCTGCGCCATATCAAGATATTTCGCGCTGCCCTGTGTATCCAGCCAGCGGAATGCGCCGCCGTGGAACGGAGGGAAGCCCAGGCCGTAGACCAGCGCCATATCGGCTTCCGCCGGGCTTGCGATAATGCCTTCTTCCAGACAGCGAACCACTTCGTTAATCATCGGGATCATCATACGGGCGATTATCTCGTCGTCGCTGAAGTCGTGTTTCGGCTGACTGACGCTTGCCAGCAGGTCATCCACCGCGGCATCTTCTTCTTTCTTCGGCTTACCCTTGCTGTCTTCTTTATAGCGCCAGAAGCCCAGACCGTTTTTTTGCCCAAAACGGCTGGCGTCAAACAATGCGTCGATCGCGTCGCGATACTCTTTCTGCATCCGTTGTGGGAAGCCTGCCGCCATTACCGCCTGCGCGTGGTGGGCGGTATCAATACCCACCACGTCGAGCAGATAGGCCGGGCCCATCGGCCAGCCGAACTGTTTTTCCATCACTTTATCGACTTTGCGGAAATCCGCGCCGTCGCGCAGCAGTTGACTGAAACCGGCGAAATAGGGGAACAGCACGCGGTTAACAAAGAAGCCGGGGCAGTCGTTGACTACAATCGGTGTCTTGCCCATTTTGCTGGCCCAGGCGACGACTTTGGCAATGGTTTCGTCTGAACTCTTCTCGCCGCGAATGATTTCAACCAGCGGCATCCGGTGTACCGGGTTGAAGAAGTGCATTCCGCAAAAGTTTTCCGGATGTTCCAGGGCGCTTGCCAGTTCGCCAATTGGGATGGTGGAGGTATTTGAGGCCAGCACGGTTTCCGGGCGCACTTTCTGCTCGGTTTCCGCCAGTACCGCTTTTTTGACTTTCGGATTTTCGACTACCGCTTCGACAACAACATCTACGCGATCGAAACCGGCATAATCTAGAGTCGGGTGGATGGTCGAAATGACGCCCGCCAGCTTCAGACCGTCGATCTTGCCGCGCTCCAGCTGTTTGTTCAGCAGCTTGGCCGCTTCGGTCATGCCGAGGTTCAACGATTTATCGTTGATATCTTTCATGATGACCGGTACGCCTTTCCAGGCCGACTGGTAAGCGATACCGCCGCCCATAATACCCGCGCCCAGTACGGCTGCCTGTTTCGGCGTCTCAATATCTTTGGTCAGCTTTTTGGCTTTACCTTTTACATATTGATCGTTGAGGAAGATACCGACCAGCGCACGAGCCTCATTGGTATGCGCCAGCGGAACAAAGCTTTTATTTTCCAGATTCAGCGCTTCTTCACGACCAAAACGCGCGGCGGCTTCAATGGTTTTCACTGCGGTCATCGGCGCCGGATAATGTTTACCCGCCGTTTGTGCGACCATGCCTTTAGCGATGGTAAAGCTCATCGCTGCTTCAATCTTACTGAGTTTCAACGGTTCCAGTTTCGGCTGGCGTTTAGCTCTCCAGTCGAGATCGCCGGTAATGGCCTGGCGTAACACCGCTATCGCGCCTTCAATTAGCGTCTCTTGTTTGACCACGCCGTCCACAAGGCCGATTTTCAGCGCGTGCTCAGCACCGACATCTTTACCTGCCGCGATAATCTCCAGCGCGCTGTCTGCGCCCAGCATACGCGGCAGACGAACGGAGCCGCCGAAACCCGGCATGATGCCCAGTTTAGTTTCCGGCAGACCGATACGGAGGTCTGGCGTCGCCAGACGGTAATCGGTGGCCAGCACGCATTCGCACCCGCCGCCCAGCGCATAGCCGTTTACGGCGGCAAGGGTCGGTACGGGTAAATCTTCCAGACGGTTAAAGACGCTATTAGCGAAATGCAGCCATTGGCTTAACTGCTCTTCGGGGACGAGGAACAGTGAAAGAAATTCGGTGATGTCCGCGCCGACAATAAAGGCCGCTTTATTAGAGCGCAGCAGCAGCCCTTTTAAATCGTGTTGCTTTTCCAGCACCTCAAGCGCCTGGCCGAGGCTGGCGACGGTTGCGGTGTCGAGTTTATTGACCGAGCCTGGAGCATCGAACACCAGTTCGGCGATGCCATCTTCCAGCCAGTCGAGGTACAGGGTGTCGCCTTTATAAAGCATGTCAGTCTCCTGAATCCACAAAGTGATCTGGTCGTACCAGATGAAGCGAAGTGTGTATTTTGTGTTAAAAAAATGCAAATAAATGATTAAAGAAATGCCGATGTGATCACGCTCGGCAGAGATCACGCTCTCGTGGGGCGATGTGCTAAGATGCGGGAACTTGAGGTCAAAAAAACAGAAGGGTAAAAAATGGAATCACTGGCCGCGCTCTATAAAAATCATATTGTTACCTTACAAGAACGGACGCGCGATGTTCTGGCGCGCTTTAAGCTGGATGCGTTACTTATTCATTCTGGCGAGCTTTTCAACGTCTTTCTCGACGATCACCCTTATCCGTTTAAGGTCAATCCACAGTTTAAAGCGTGGGTGCCGGTAACTCAGGTTCCAAATTGCTGGCTGTTGGTCGATGGCGTCAACAAACCCAAATTGTGGTTTTATCTGCCGGTCGATTACTGGCATAACGTTGAACCGCTGCCAACGTCCTTCTGGACAGAAGAAGTCGAGGTCGTCGCCTTACCGAAAGCGGATGGCATCGGCAGCCAACTGCCTGCCGCGCGTGGCAATATCGGCTATATCGGCCCGGTTCCTGAGCGCGCGCTACAATTGGATATCGCCGCCAGCAACATCAACCCGAAAGGTGTTATCGACTATCTGCATTACTACCGCGCCTATAAAACGGATTATGAACTGGCCTGTATGCGCGAAGCGCAGAAAATGGCGGTGAGCGGTCATCGGGCGGCGGAAGAGGCCTTCCGTTCCGGCATGAGCGAGTTCGACATCAACCTGGCGTACCTGACCGCCACGGGACATCGCGATACCGATGTTCCATACAGCAACATTGTGGCGCTGAACGAACATGCCGCCGTGCTGCATTACACGAAACTGGATCATCAGGCACCGTCTGAAATGCGCAGTTTCCTGCTGGATGCGGGCGCGGAATACAACGGCTACGCGGCGGATCTGACGCGGACCTGGTCGGCGAAAAGCGATAACGACTACGCCCACCTGGTGAAAGATGTTAACGACGAACAGTTGGCGCTGATCGCTACCATGAAGGCGGGCGTCAGCTATGTGGATTATCATATTCAATTCCATCAGCGCATCGCGAAGCTGCTGCGTAAACATCAAATCATTACCGACATGAGTGAAGAGGCGATGGTGGAAAATGATCTCACCGGGCCGTTTATGCCGCACGGTATTGGTCATCCGTTGGGTCTGCAGGTACACGATGTGGCCGGGTTTATGCAGGATGATTCCGGTACGCATCTCGCCGCGCCGTCCAAATACCCGTATCTGCGCTGCACGCGTGTGTTACAGCCGCGAATGGTGTTGACCATCGAACCGGGGATTTACTTCATCGAATCGCTGTTAGCGCCATGGCGCGAAGGCCCGTTCAGCAAGCACTTCAACTGGCAGAAAATTGAAGCGCTCAAGCCTTTCGGCGGTATTCGCATTGAAGATAACGTGGTCATCCACGAAAACGGCGTGGAAAACATGACGCGGGATTTAAAACTGGCGTAATGGACAGTTGGTTAATCCCTGCAGCGCCGGTCACCGTTGTTGAAGAGATCAAAAAAAGCCGCTTTATTACGCTATTGGCGCATACCGATGGCGTAGACGCGGCGAAAGCGTTTGTTGAGTTAGTCAGAGCTGAGCACCCTGATGCGCGCCACCATTGTGTGGCGTGGGTGGCGGGTGCGCCGGACGACTCACAGCAACTGGGCTTTTCAGACGACGGCGAACCGGCGGGAACGGCGGGCAAGCCAATGCTTGCGCAATTGATGGGCAGCGGCGTCGGAGAAATTACTGCCGTCGTCGTGCGCTACTATGGTGGTATTCTGCTGGGTACGGGCGGGCTGGTAAAAGCCTATGGCGGCGGTGTGAATCAGGCATTACGTCAGCTTGCCACACAACGCAAGACGCCATTAACCGAATATACTTTGCAGTGTGAGTACGGTCAGTTGGCCGGAATCGAAGCATTATTAGGACAGTTTGCCGGGAAGATCGTTTCCAGCGATTATCAGGCGTCTGTTCGGCTCAGGGTGGCGCTTCCTTTTGCTCATGTGAATGTATTTTCCACAAAACTGGCGGATTTTAGCCGTGGTTCATTGCAATTGTTAGCGATTGAAGAATAATCCCCACCTCATTTTTAAGAATAAAGGAAGCGGCAGAGATGCATTTTCGCGCCATTACCCGAATCGTTGGACTACTGGTTATCTTATTTTCGGGGACAATGATTCTCCCGGGACTGGTAGCGCTAATATATCGTGATGGCGCAGGAAGAGCGTTCACGCAGACCTTTTTTGTCGCGCTGGCGATCGGTTCCATACTGTGGTGGCCAAACCGTAGGGAAAAGGGCGAGCTGAAATCCCGCGAAGGATTTCTTATCGTGGTGCTGTTCTGGACCGTGCTGGGCAGCGTGGGTGCGCTGCCGTTTATTTTCTCGGAAAGCCCAAACCTCACCATTACCGATGCTTTTTTTGAATCGTTCTCCGGGTTAACCACCACGGGCGCCACTACGCTGGTGGGGCTGGACTCATTACCGCACGCCATTCTCTTTTATCGTCAGATGCTGCAATGGTTTGGGGGTATGGGGATCATTGTGCTGGCGGTGGCGATTCTCCCTATCCTCGGCGTCGGGGGGATGCAGCTCTATCGGGCGGAAATGCCGGGGCCGCTCAAAGATAACAAAATGCGCCCGCGTATTGCCGAGACGGCGAAAACGCTGTGGCTTATCTATGTCTTGCTAACGGTAGCCTGCGCGCTGGCGCTATGGTTTGCAGGGATGCCCGCGTTTGACGCTATCGGACACAGCTTCTCCACTATCGCTATCGGCGGCTTCTCAACGCATGACGCCAGCGTAGGCTATTTTGATAGTCCCACTATTAATACCATCATCGCTATTTTCCTGCTGATCTCCGGTTGTAACTATGGCCTGCATTTCTCTTTATTAAGCGGGCGTAGCCTGAAAGTATACTGGCGCGATCCGGAATTCCGCATGTTCATCGGCGTACAGTTGACGCTGGTGGTGATCTGCACGCTGGTACTGTGGTTCCATAATATCTACGACTCGGCGCTGACAACGCTAAATCAGGCATTCTTCCAGGTTGTGTCGATGGCGACAACGGCAGGGTTTACCACGGACAGCATTGCGCGCTGGCCGCTGTTTTTGCCCGTCTTGCTGCTATGTTCCGCGTTTATTGGCGGTTGCGCCGGGTCAACGGGCGGGGGGTTAAAGGTCATCCGTATTCTGTTGTTGTTTAAACAGGGGAACCGCGAACTCAAACGTCTGGTGCATCCGAATGCCGTTTACAGTATTAAGCTGGGGAACCGGGCGCTGCCAGAACGTATTCTGGAAGCCGTCTGGGGATTCTTTTCTGCCTACGCGCTGGTATTTATCGTCAGTATGCTGGCCATTATCGCTACAGGCGTAGATGATTTCTCGGCTTTCGCCTCGGTAGTGGCTACGCTTAATAACCTGGGACCGGGGCTGGGGGTGGTTGCTGATAACTTCGCCAGTATGAATCCGGTTGCGAAATGGATACTCATCGCCAACATGCTATTTGGTCGTCTGGAAGTATTCACTTTGCTGGTACTTTTTACCCCGACTTTCTGGCGTGAATAATGGAGTAACACGTGAAAACATTGATTCTTTTCTCTACCCGGGACGGACAAACGCGCGAAATTGCCTCTTATCTGGCTTCTGAACTCAAAGAGATGGGGATCTGGGCCGATGTCGTTAATCTGCATCGCGCAGAAGAGCCGGACTGGGATAGCTATGATCGCGTAGTGATTGGCGCGTCTATTCGTTATGGTCATTACCACAGCGCCTTTCAGGAGTTTGTTAAGAAATATGCCACGCGGTTGAACGGAATGCCGAGCGCCTTTTATTCCGTTAACCTGGTGGCGCGTAAAGCTGAAAAACGGACGCCGCAGACTAACAGCTACGCGCGTAAGTTTTTAATGAGCTCTCCGTGGCGACCTGACTACTGTGCCGTCATTGCAGGCGCGCTTCGCTATCCCCGCTATCGCTGGTATGACCGTCTGATGATCAAGCTTATTATGAAGATGTCGGGCGGCGAAACGGATACCAGTAAAGAAGTGGTGTACACCGACTGGGAGCAGGTTGCGCACTTTGCCCGTGAAATAGCCCATTTAACCAACAAATCGTCGGCAAAATAAACGCAAAGAATAAAAAGTGCGCACTCAGAAAATTATTTTAAATTTCCTCTTGTCAGGCAGAAATAACTCCCTATAATGCGCCACCACTGACACGGAACAACGGCACACAGGCCGCCGGGTCAGCGGGGTTCAGACCAGAACCTCACGGAGAAAAGCGAAAATAATCGCTTGACTCTGAAGCGGGAAAGCGTAATATGCACACCCCGCGCCGCTGAGAAAAAGCGAAGCGGCACTGCTCTTTA
>NZ_JBGDUO010000009.1:0-116796 GCF_046552235.1 Salmonella sp. SAL00670 | reverse complement strand
TGCGAGAGTAGGGAACTGCCAGGCATCAAATAAAACGAAGGGCCCTGTCGGAAGACAGGGCCTTTTGTTTTATCTGTGGTCTGTCGGTGAGCACTCTCCTGAGGAGGAGAAATCCGCCGGGAGCGGATTTGAACGTTGCGCAGCAACGGCCCGGAGGGTGGCGGGCAGGACGCCCGCCATAAACTGCCAGGCATCAGACAAGTGAAGAAGCCCATCCTGACGGACGGGCTTTTTTGCGTGTGCGGTAACTGTAAAACCGTAGGCCTGATAAGCGCAGCGCCATCAGGCAACCGGCACTGCCGGATGGCGGCTCCGCCTTATCCGGCCTACAGGAATTATCCCGCCTACGAAGCTGGTGTTCTTGTAGAACCGACAAGAGTACATCCCACCCAATCGTTAACGATGAACTATCCTTTACACGTGCTTATATAAGCAGTGAGGATTTTCATTGGCTATCAAACCTTTTAACTACCAGCAGGACTTTTCCAGCATTGACTTCCGCCAGCAGCCTGAATTGTATCAGGTTGGACGAGGCGAGCAGGGGGTGCTACTGGTTGAACCCTACAAAAGCGAAATTCTTCCTTTCTGGCGCTATAAAGATGAAGCATCGGCGATGAAATCCGCAGAACAGATCTACCAGTTGTTCGAAGCTTACCGGCAGCAGGATGATTTCGTTGGTATGGACATGGCGCGTAAATTTATTCAGATGGGATACACCCGCGCCAGGCGATACGCTAACTATAAAGGCGGTAAAAAGTATGCAGAAGACGGCAGCCTGAATACACGGGGTAATGATCCTATTAAGGCCGCGGCGGCAACGGTTTTCAAAGGTTGGTGGGATAAAATCCGTCAGGACGAAGACTATCTGAAACGGAAACGCCAGCATCAGGCACGGTGGGGATAAAAATTAGCAAACAAATAATTAACACTTTATTTACTTTTGGGTCTCGCGTAATCTGAATCTCCAAAATAAAAGGCCGATTAAGCCTGGCAACAAGGAGAACAGTATGGCAGAAATTATTCAGCGTATAGATAAAAACAACGCTGAGGCTCCGGAGATGCGGCGACGCATATGGGCTATCGTGGGGGCCTCTTCCGGAAACTTAGTGGAATGGTTTGATTTCTACGTCTACTCTTTCTGCTCGCTCTATTTTGCACATATCTTCTTTCCTTCTGGTAATACCACCACTCAGCTTTTACAAACAGCAGGCGTCTTTGCCGCCGGTTTTTTAATGCGGCCTATCGGTGGTTGGCTGTTTGGACGCATTGCCGATCGACGCGGGCGCAAAGCCTCAATGTTGATTTCGGTGTGCATGATGTGCATGGGGTCGCTGGTGATTGCCTGCTTACCTGGTTACGATACCATCGGCACCTGGGCACCGGCGCTGCTACTTATTGCAAGGTTATTTCAGGGGCTCTCGGTAGGGGGAGAGTATGGGACCAGCGCGACATATATGAGTGAAGTTGCGCTTGAAGGTCGTAAGGGATTTTTCGCGTCGTTTCAGTACGTTACGCTTATCGGTGGCCAACTACTGGCATTGCTGGTCGTTGTGATTTTGCAGCAGGTTCTGGAGGATGCTGAGCTTCGTGCCTGGGGATGGCGTATTCCCTTTGCGCTGGGCGCCGTGCTGGCGGTTGTGGCGTTATGGCTACGTCGCCAGCTGGATGAAACCTCGAAGCATGAGACTCGCGCATTAAAAGAAGCCGGTTCGTTGAAAGGTTTGTGGCGTAATCGCAAAGCCTTTTTGATGGTGCTTGGTTTCACCGCGGCAGGCTCGCTGTGCTTTTATACCTTCACCACCTATATGCAGAAATATCTGGTAAATACAGCAGGTATGCATGCCAATGTCGCCAGCGGCATTATGACGGTCGCGCTGTGTGTTTTCATGTTGGTGCAGCCGTTATTCGGCGCGTTATCCGATAAGATTGGCAGGCGCACTTCTATGCTATGTTTTGGCGCGCTCGCGACGCTTTTCACCGTTCCAATTCTCTCCGCGTTGCAGAATGTGACGTCGCCTTATGCCGCATTTGCTTTAGTGATGTGCGCGCTATTGATTGTGAGTTTCTATACCTCGATTAGCGGGATCCTGAAAGCGGAGATGTTTCCGGCGCAGGTTCGCGCCCTGGGCGTCGGTTTATCCTATGCGGTAGCAAACGCGTTATTTGGCGGCTCTGCGGAATATGTCGCGCTGTCGCTAAAATCTGTCGGTATGGAGAGTTCGTTCTTCTGGTATGTTACCGCGATGGCCGTTCTGGCTTTCCTGGTTTCGCTGATGTTGCACCGTAAAGGAAAGGGCTTGCGCCTTTAGTATCGCGCCATTTGCCAGATAGCGTAACCGGTTGTCGCGCCAGCGACATCCCAGACAAAATCTTTCCAGCTCCAGCCGCTGCCTTCCGGGCGGCTGTCCCAGAGTTCTTTTGAGGCTCCGAGACTCAAAGAAAACATCAGCCCTATCGCTGCGCTGCGGTCAGGGCTTACTCCCTGGTGACGCGCATACTCATTACCGGCTGCCGATAGCATCGCTGATGCCATAAAATGTTGGGCTTTATCCTGACCGCTCCAGCGGTCGTTAGCCAGATGGCTGCACCCGGAGAGAAACAACACCGTAAAAGGAATCAACACGCGCACCAGTTCACTCCTAAGAGAAAACCCCGTACAGGACGGGGCTTCGATTACAGGATACGGCTAATTAATCTGTCGATGCGGATCCGGCGCAGGCGGCGAATCAATTTACGCACTTTTATCGGATAGTCGGCAATGCTCTGCAGGTCACGATAATGTTTTACGATGGTTGTGTGCGTTCGGATAAGTTCCAGCTCTTTTTCCCGCTGAGGGGCAAGCTCCTGCTTAGGATCGTGGATCAGAATGGCGTTTTCCAGATCCAGACGCCAGGCGCGGGGATTCAGATTGTTGCCGGTGAGTAGCATCCATTTATCATCTACCCACATCCCTTTCAGATGATAGGTATTGTCGTCATCTTTCCACAGACGCACCACAAGCTGATCGGTATTGACGTAATACTGTAAACGGCTCAGGAAGCGGCGCAGGTTAATCTCATAGAGATAGGGCAACGCGCCAATGATCTTGAACGGTTCATCTTCCGGAATGTAAAAATCATTCGCGGTTTTATCGCCAACAATGATTTCGACTTTCTTTCCGTCGCGCAGTAGCTGAATAATATTCCGCACCAGTACCGCTGGTAGATTGAAGTAAGGGGTACAAATGGTGAGCTTATGCTCCGCACAGGGCATGAGATGGAAAATGGTTTTGTTCAGCAGACTAGATTTTCCAAGCCCGACCAGCGGCGTAACGGAGAGCTGCTCGTCATTAGCGTCACCCTGAAAATGATATGACGCATCACGCAGCTCCTGACGGTATAAGCGGATATCGTTTTTAATCTCCGGGCTTTTCGGCCGCTGGGTATTATCCAGACGATTCACACCACGACCATTCATCAGATTTTGCGTCACCCAGTCAAACATGATGTCTGCCATTTGCCGATTGCGAATCAGCTGGTAGCGATCGTAGCGATATTTGTCATGCTGATGGAGATAGACATCGTTCAGGCTGGCGCCGCTGTACAGGACGCTATCATCAATGATAAAGCCTTTAAAATGCAGTACGCCAAGCGCTTCTCGCGTATTAATCGGTACGCCGTAAACCGGGACATCAATGCCGGGGTTTTCCTGCGCCAGTCGGCAATACCAGTCTGCATTGGTATTCGAGGCCGCTGCGCCAATGCGCCCGCGTTGCGCGCGATGCCAGTCGACCAGCACCCTCACGTCCAGTTCAGGACGCTGCCGTTTAGCCGCATAGAGCGCGTCGAGTATACCTTTACCCCCATCGTCCTGTTCCAGATACAGGGCAACGATACAAATACGCTGCGTCGCGCTGGCGATTTTCTCCAGCAGTGTCTCCCGAAAAGTAGCAGGAGTATAAAAGAAATCTACATCATCAACTGACTGAGAAATCTTAGGGAGTTGGGCAAGGTGTTGTTGATGTTTATTACGCTTAAATTTTGACAACATCACAGTGCATTTCTTCTCTGTTCATTGAAGGGTCCTCTGTGCTATGCAGACGACATAAGCGAGCAATAATAACATCAGTACCCGTTAAAGTGGTCAACATTTCCAGTACATTACTCACGATTCATCACATTTGGCCAGATTCAGCGTCAATCCCACGATGCCCTCTTCGAGCTGAATATCGACCTGAAATCCCAGTTTTCTGGCCAGCGCGACCATGCCGCGATTGTTTGGCATCGTAATACCGTTTAGCCGCTTCAATCCGTGATCGCGAGTATAGGCAATCAATTTCTCCATTAAACGGCGTCCTAAACCCAACCCTTTAAGATCTGAACGCACCAATACGGCAAATTCGGCATCTACGTTGTCAGGATCGGAGATCGCGCGCGTTACGCCGAGGATCTCTTCAGCGTTGTCCATCCGCCTCACGGCCACAAAGGCCATTTCTCGATCGTAGTCGATCTGCGTCATGTTGGCTAAATCTTCATGGGTGAATTCGTTGATCTCGCTGAAATAACGGTAGTAAAGATCCTCTTTGGTGACCTGTGCGATGAATTGTCGCAGCTGGGGCTCATCTTCCGGCAGGATCGGACGGAACAGGCAGCGATCGCCGTTTTTCATCTCCACCCACTCTTCAAGCTGGTGGGGATAGGGGCGTACCGCAAGTCGACTTTCGTTATCGCCATCAAACGGGGCAATATCCAGCGTCACATCCAGCGCGGTAAACTCACTGGCGGAAGCCAGCAACGGATGGATATCCAGACGCTGAATTTCCGGGCAATCGACAATCAGGTTTGAAACCTGGACCAGCAGCTGGCTTAAACCGACAATATCCAGCGGACGCAGCGCGCTACGGGCGCGAATTTTCCGCTGTTTAATGCCCTGAATCACCAGATAGCGCGCCAGATTCATGTTGAGCGGCGGCAGCGCGACGACCGCCTGCTCTTCCGGACGCCACTCTACGCCGCCTTCACCCAACATAATCAAAGGACCAAACACCGGATCGTGCTCGACCACCACACGAAGCTCCTGCGCGCCGGCGCGGTTAGCCATGCTTTGTACCAGCAAACCGTGAATCCGCGCCTGCGGCCAGGCCATCTTTACACGATCGAAAATGGCGTTCGCGGCCTGTTGTACCTCGCTTGCGGTCCGCAGGTAAAGCATGACCCCCTGAACTTCAGATTTATGCGGAATGTCGGGCGAGCGCAGCTTGAGAGCTACCGGATAGCCTATCTGTTCGGCGATATGCACCGCTTCAGCGCTATCGCTGGCAATCCAGGTTGGGAGCGTGTGCAGCCCATAGGCGTGTAAAATCGGCTGTACTTCATGGGTATCCAGTGAGGTGGCACCTTCCGCAATCGCCCGCTGTAACAGATTATGCGCCTCAGTGGTATTGGACGTCAGGTTACTCGGCAACGCTGGCGTTTCCCGCAGTTGCTTCTGGTTACGCCGGTATTCCACCATATGCATAAACGCGGTAATCGTGCCTTCCGGCGTGCGGTAGGTTGGTAATCCGGCTTCGCTGAATAGCCGTCTTGCCTCCTGAGACGAGAACTCGCCGCACCAGTTTGTCAGCAGCGTAACAAACTTGCCTCTGGGGTGGCGCTTAATCGTCTCGATCAGAGCATGGGCGCTTTCCGTACCCGGCGCGGCAGCGCTGGGAGAGTGGATAACCATAAGCGCGTCAAAATCCTGACTGGCGAGCAGGATATCCAGCGTTTTGACGTAATGTTCGCTGCTGGCGTCATCACACAGATCCAGCGGATTGGCAATATCAATGTGCGCGGGAAGCGCCTGCCGTAGTTGCAGGCAGGTCTCTTCGCTCAACGTCGCCAGCTTGCCGTTACGCGACCACAACTCATCTAACGCCAGCGCGGCAGGCGCGGCGCCATTGCTGATGATCATCAGTCTATCGCCGCGTAGCGGACGCATATGGCTCAGTGTTTCGACGGCGGAAAAAAGCTCGTGCGTATCCTGGACTCGCAGCAGGCCTGCGCGCTGGATGGCCGCATCCCACGCAGGGTCCATTCCCGCGCTGGTATTAAGTAAACGCTGGGCTGCCGGGCTTCGGCCGCTTTTAATCACCAGAATCGGTTTGTTACGTGAAGCGCTACGGGCGGCGGAAACAAAACGGCGGGCGTCGCTTAACTGTTCCAGATAGAGCAAAATTGCGCTGGTCTTGCTATCGCGCGCCAGATAGTCCAGTAGTTCATCGACATCAATATCCAGGCTATCGCCCAGTGCGATAAAGTAGGAAAAGCCCATTTCACGCTGTTGCGCCCAGTCAAGAATAGTATTGGAAACGGCGGCAGACTGGGAAATAAAAGCGAGCTTGCCCTGTTTAATCGGGACGGGAGAAAAGCTGGCATTCAGCCCTTGCCACGGCGCGAGGAGCCCAAGACTGTTTGGACCCAGCAGACGCATTTTATAATGCCGGGCACAGGCAAGAAGTTCTTCATGTTGTGACGTGGGAGCAGAAAGGATAATGCACGTTTTACACCCTTTCGCGCCAAGCGCGTCCAGTAACGCCAGGTTACGGCTGGCGTTAGTGCATAAAATAGCCAGATCGGGGGTGAAAGGAAGACTGGCGATATCCGGCCAGGCCATGACGCCTAAAACGGCTTTCCAGGCGGGCGTTACGGGAAGGACGGGGCCATTGAATCCGCCCGCCAACAAGTTACGCATCATCAGGTAACCCGCGCGGTGGGGCTTCATTGATGCGCCAATCACCGCGATCGATTTTGGTCGCAGTAGCGCTTCCAGTCCTTGCTGGCTCATACCGGTTTCCCTTACACAGAAGTGACCGGATAATTTTAAACGCTTTCGCTATTTTATGCTGTGACGTTTCCCGGATGTTGCGTTTTTCCTGCCAGATAGCGCGTTTTAAAACGGGAAAAATGTTCACCTAAACTGGTTGCCGCCTCGGTATCTCCCGCCAGATCTAACAACGCTATGGCGACTTCGGCGGTGCAATATTGCCCTTCGGCATGGATTTCACGCAGACGATAAGCGGAAAGACGCGATAAATCGACGGAAATGACCGGCAGATGATCCAGATAAGGGCTTTTACGAAACATTTTACGTGCTTCGGGCCAGGTGCCGTCCAGCATGATAAACAGCGGCGGTTTCCCGGCGGGCGGGGTGGAAATGACCTCGCGCGCTTCGCCGGCGTAGGACGCAGGAAAGACCACTATCGGCTGATAATCCGGATGCTGTACCAGCTCCAGCAACGCCTGCGGCGGCTCGGTACGCGACCACTGAAACGCCGCGGTATCCGGCAAAATATCGGCTATCAGCCGGCCGGTATTGCTGGGTTTCATCGGTTCAGTGTCAAACATGACCAGACAAAAACGGCTTTTCGCCTGAGAAGGCGTTAACGTATCACACAGGCAAGATTTTAGCGGCAGCAGGCAGCGTTGACAGCGGCGAACCCGATTGCCTCTGGCAAGAAAAGGGCGTGTAGCGCGCGCAAGCCGTTCGGCGCGTAACTGAAGGACAGCGTTATTGGTCATAGAAAGCGTTTGCGGAGAAAAACGCTATTGTGGCAGAGGTGAAAACGGGGCACAAGATGCGCCCCGTGGCGTTTACAGCGCGTCGTTCAGCCAGCTGTCGAAAGGCGCTTTAGGCACTGCGCCATTAAGCATATCGACCACTTGTCCATGTTTAAAAATCATAATCGTCGGGATGCTGCGAATACCGAAACGGGCGCTGAGTTCCCGTTCCGCCTCGGTATTCACTTTGACGAAACGGACTTTACCGCTGCGCTCTTCTGCGACATCCTCGAAGATTGGCGCAAAGTTACGGCAAGGGCCGCACCAGGGGGCCCAAAAGTCGATCACCACTGGAAGATCGTCCTTCAACAGTTTGTCCAGCGTTTCGCCGGTCGCATTAATGACTTCTCCGTCAAACAACTCATGACCGCAGCGTCCACATTTTGCCGCATCCTGAAGCCGATCGTCGGGGATGCGGTTAATGGCCTGACAATGGGTACAAACGGTGTTCATAGCTAACCTCTGAATACGTCGGAAGACGTCCCGCTACGCGCGGGATGTTTCTATAATGTTACATATTATCGAGGAGTCTGTGCTAAACAACAATGTGTTTTATTCAATGAGTACAATAGTCGCAAGCTTTTAAACGAAATCATGGCTAACCGGATGCACATCGGGTAATCTTCGC
Source organism: Salmonella sp. SAL00670 (assembly GCF_046552235.1). Classification (NCBI taxonomy): domain Bacteria; kingdom Pseudomonadati; phylum Pseudomonadota; class Gammaproteobacteria; order Enterobacterales; family Enterobacteriaceae; genus Salmonella; species Salmonella sp. SAL00670. Next base: position 108,591 of record NZ_JBGDUO010000009.1, on the reverse strand, counting down.
GCTTCGCGCAGCGCTGGTGGAGAAAAGCATGAACGATGAATTAAAAAACAAAAGCGGCAAAGTCAAAGTGATGTATGTCCGTAGTGATGATGACTCTGATAAACGCACCCATAACCCGCGTACCGGGAAAGGGGGAGGCCGCCCAGCAAAGTCTCGCACTGACGGTGGACGTCGCCCCGCCCGTGATGAGCGAAATAATCAGAGCCGTGACCGTAAACATGAAACTTCGCCGTGGCGCACCGTGTCCCGCGCGCCAGGCGATGAAACGCCTGAGAAAGTCGATCATGGTGGTATTAGCGGTAAAAGTTTTATTGACCCTGAAGTTTTGCGTCGCCAGCGTGCGGAAGAGACGCGCGTCTACGGTGAAAACGCCTGCCAGGCGCTATTCCAGAGCCGTCCTGACGCCATCGTGCGCGCATGGTTTATCCAAAGCGTAACGCCGCGTTTTAAAGAGGCGCTGCGCTGGATGGCGGCGAATCGTAAAGCCTACCATGTGGTGGATGAAGCCGAACTGGCAAAAGCTTCCGGGACTGAGCACCACGGTGGCGTGTGTTTCCTGATTAAAAAGCGTAACGGTACGACCGTTAAGCAATGGGTAAAGCAGGCGGCGGATCAAGACTGCGTGCTGGCGTTGGAAGATGTCGCTAACCCGCATAATCTGGGCGGCATGATGCGTAGCTGCGCGCACTTCGGCGTGAAAGGCGTGGTGGTACAGGATGCGGCGTTGCTGGAGTCCGGCGCGGCGATTCGTACCGCGGAAGGCGGGGCGGAGCATGTCCAGCCGATCACTGGTGAAAGCATTGTTGACGTACTGGATGATTTTCGTCAGGCGGGGTACACCGTGGTGACGACGTCCAGCGATCGCGGTCAGGCGCTCTTTAGTACGACCCTGCCGGAAAAGATGGTGCTGGTCTTAGGCCGTGAATATGACTACCTGCCGGAAGCGGCGCGCGAACCCGACGATCTGTGCGTGAAAATTAACGGCACCGGGAACGTGGAAAGCCTGAATGTGTCGGTTGCGACAGGCGTACTGCTCGCCGAGTGGTGGCGACAGAATAAAGCGTAAGGGCTGCAGCCCGGTGACGCAACGCGCGCCGGGCCAATGATGTACTTTCTACCGCCCGGTCAGACAAGGCGCTTTCGCGCCGTTATCCGGGCGATAAAACGGCGAGTCGCCAACGTTATTCACTCTCAGCCGGTAATACTGGCGTCCAGTCGATAGTTTTCTCGCCGTGTTGTTCCAGCCATTGGTTCGTTAGCGCAAAATGGTTACAGCCAAAAAATCCGCGGTGAGCAGAGAGTGGCGAGGGATGCGGAGCTTTCAGAATATGGTGGCGCTGTGGATCAATAATCGCGCCTTTCTTCTGGGCGTGCGAGCCCCACAGCAGGAAGACGACCCCTTCGCGGTGTTGGTTAATCAGGCTTATCACTTTATCCGTAAAGGTTTCCCACCCCAGGCTGGCATGAGAATGCGCCTGGCCTGCCCGTACCGTGAGCACCGTATTCAGTAACAGTACGCCCTGGCGTGCCCAGCTTTCCAGATAACCGTGCGCGGGGCGGACAAAGCCGGGAATGGAGGCTTCCAGCTCTTTGTACATATTCACTAATGACGGCGGGGGAGCGATCCCAGGACGCACGGAAAACGCCAGACCATGTGCCTGGCCGGGGCCGTGGTAAGGATCTTGTCCCAGGATCACCACCTTAACGTCGCCCAGTTCCGTGAAGCGAAAGGCGTTAAACACATCTTTTTGCGGCGGGTAGACCGTGATACCCGACTGACGCTCGCCAGCAACAGTGTGAAGCGTATTGATAAAGTAAGGTTGCTGTTTCTCATCAGCCAGCACATCGTGCCAGGTTAACTCAGTCGCCATCTCGCTCTCCTGCGAATTTCCAGTTCCCTTAGCTTAACTGCTTCTTTCTGCAGTGCAAAATCCTGCGTGCTACAAAAACGGTTACCTACAAAAGATAGTTGAAAATTTATGTAAAAATTTTATAGGTCTGAATGGTGTAAGTTGATGTAAAACAATAAATTCCATTCATCACCCTTTTTATGGTGTGGTTTTTATTGATTTAAATCAAAGAATGAAGGGTGATCGAAGGGTATATATACACTCAAGCAACAATGGTTTTACCAATTGGCCGGGATTAGGCCGACCGAAATCAAATAATTTTGCCTGGGGAGGCATCACATGATTACAGGTATCCAGATTACTAAAGCCGCTAACGACGACCTGCTGAATTCCTTCTGGCTGCTGGACAGCGAAAAAGGCGAAGCGCGCTGCATCGTTGCAAAATCCGGCTTTGCTGAAGATGAAGTTGTGGCTGTCAGCAAACTGGGCGAGATTGAATACCGTGAAATTCCGATGGAAGTTAAACCGGAAGTACGCGTTGAAGGCGGTCAGCATCTGAACGTTAACGTTCTGCGTCGTGAAACTCTGGAAGACGCGGTTAAGCATCCGGAAAAATACCCGCAGCTGACTATTCGTGTTTCTGGTTATGCGGTGCGTTTTAACTCCCTGACGCCGGAACAGCAGCGCGACGTTATCGCTCGTACCTTTACCGAAAGCCTGTAAGGCTTATCCGGTAATAACAAGCGGAAGAGGCCGGGCCTTTTCCGCTTTTGTTTTATTTGGGTCAGTAAAAAATCCGCACCGCGCAGTACACCAGCAGTAACGCCAGAATGATATTTAACTGGCGACCATAATGGCGAAACGCCCGCTGAAACAGATGTCCCGCCAGCGCCCAGCACACATTACCGAACGTGCCGATCAATGCCAGCAATATACTGACGCCGATGACCCAATTCAGCGCCTGCGTTTGCGGTAAAACAAATGTAGACAGAGCGGTAATGCCGTACAGAATAATTTTGACGTTCACAAACTGCAGGCCAAAGCTTACCCAAAAGCCAACCGGTTTTGGTCTGGCGTTCTCATCCGCCGCTGGACTGGTAGCAATTTTCCAGGCCAGCCACAGGATATACGCAGCCCCCACCCAACTGAGCAAATGAATGATTGCCGGATCGATAACCGCAAGGGAAAACGCGATCCCGGCGCACAGCAGCATGACGACCAAAAATCCCAGACTCATACCTGCCAGTACACGAATACTCTGCCGAAAACCATGTGCAGTTGCTGCGCTAAGCGCGAGAATATTGTTAGGGCCGGGGGTAAGGGCGGTGATTAATGTATAAGTCCAGAAAGCGCTTAAAAGCATCGGTGTCACTTGTCATCTCCTCTGTTTTAGCAGACAGTACCCGATATGAAATATTTAAAAAAATGAATGTTTTTTAATTCTGAATTCGAGATTTTCGATAGGTTGGTGGTTATGGATCTGCGTCGGTTTATTACGCTGAAAACGGTAGTGGAAGAGGGCTCGTTTCTGCGGGCTTCGCAAAAGCTGTGCTGCACTCAGTCGACGGTAACTTTTCATATTCAACAGCTTGAACGTGAGTTTTCCCTGCAACTGTTCGAGAAAATAGGGCGCCGAATGTGCCTGACCACTGAGGGGAAAAAGCTGATGCCGCATATCCATGAACTGACGCGTGTGATGGAGTCGATTCGTGAAGCCGCAAGGCAGGATGCGGAACCCGGCGGAGAGCTGCGCGTGGCGACAGGTGAAACCTTACTGGCGTACAAAATGCCGCAGGTTTTACAACGTTTTAAGCTGCGAGCGCCGAATGTCAGATTGTCGCTACAGTCGCTGAATTGCTATGTGATACGTGATGCGTTGCTGAATGACGAGGTCGATCTGGGCGTTTTTTATCGCGTAGGCAATGATGACGCGCTCACGATGCAGCAACTGGGGGAGCAGTCGCTGGCGCTGGTGGCCTCTCCACTGCTACAGGATGCTGATTTTACGCAGCCAGATCAGCATATCCCCTGTAGCTTCATCATCAATGAACCGCAATGTGTCTTCCGCCAGCTGTTTGAAAGTACGCTACGGCAGAGGCGGATTACGCTGGAAAACACCATTGAACTGTGGAGTATTGAAAGCATTAAACAGTGTGTGGCTGCTAACCTGGGCATCAGCTTTTTACCACGTTTTGCCGTTGAACGAGAACTTAGTACCGGTCAGTTGAAAGAGCTGCCGTTTGGCGCGCCGTCGCTATCGATTATGGCGCTGTGCGCCCATCATGCCGGGAAAGCGGTCAGCCCGGCAATGCAGATATTTATGCAGTGTATGGAGGCGTGTTTTACCGTGGAAGATAAAAAAATGCCGGGTTAACGAACCCGGCATTATCATCACTCTTCGCTGGATTGCTCCTGCATCTTCGTACCGCTTGGCTTGCGGCGCTTACCGATATTTTTTGTATCGCGGTGACGTTTCTTCACGCGCGGCTTCTCTTTTTCTTTCTCTTTTTTCTTCTCGGCGCGCTTCGCCAGCACTTTTTTCGACGGTTTGCCGGTCAGCTTTTCGCTGGGCGCACGCGTGGTCGGGCGAAGCTCATCAATGACGCGCGCTTTTAGCGGCTCTTCGATGTAGCGACCGATTTTCAGCAGCAACAGATGGTCGTGGGCTTCTACCAGCGAGATTGCAGTGCCTTTGCGACCCGCACGGCCTGTACGACCAATGCGATGCAGATAGGTATCGCCACTGCGCGGCATGTCGAAGTTAATGACGTGGCTGACGTCAGGAATATCAATCCCGCGTGCCGCGACGTCGGTCGCGACCAGGACGTTAACGCGACCGTCGGTGAGACGCTTAATACCTTCGTTACGTTTGATCTGCGCCATCTCACCTTCAAGATAGCAATTGTTGATCCCTGCCAGACGCAGCGTTTCAGCCAGTTCATGGACGCGTTCACGTTTACGTACAAACACGATAGAACGGGTTGCATCGTCTTGTTTTAGCAGGTGCTTCAACAGCGCAACTTTATGTTCGAAATTGTCGGCACGGTAGTACCACTGGTGAATTTTCTTACGCTCGCGGGTTGACGGATTGGCAGAAACCTCAACCGGGTCTTCCAGCAGGCGCTCGGCAAAATCTTTAATCGCATCGCCTTCCAGCGTGGCGGAGAACAGCATCGTTTGTTTACGCCAGCGGGTCTCACCAGCGATATGTTCAATGTCCTGAGCGAAGCCCATGTCGAGCATCCGGTCAGCTTCGTCAAGGATCAGTGTTTCAACCGCCCGGCAGTCAAAGTTCTCTTCTTTTATATATTGCAGCAGACGGCCCGTCGTGGCGACCACGATATCCTGGTTTTCGCTAAACACTTCAGCATGGTTCATATAGGCCACGCCGCCGGTAATCGTGGCGATATCCAGGTGAGTATGCTTAGCCAGTTCACGAGCGTGATCGGCAACCTGCATAGCCAGTTCGCGGGTTGGCGTCAGGATCAGAATGCGCGGCGGCCCCGATTTTTTACGCGGAAAGTCGAGCAGGTGCTGCAACGCCGGCAGCAGATATGCCGCCGTTTTACCGGTGCCTGTCGGCGCAGAACCGAGTACATCACGGCCATCGAGCGCAGGCGGAATGGCGGCAGCCTGAATGGCGGTCGGGCGAGTGAAACCTTTATCCTGGAGGGCATCCAGCAGGCTTTCGTCGAGTTCAAGTTCGGAAAAAGTCGTTACAGTCATGTTCTACCTCTGTGTGGGGCGCTGATTATAGACGTTACGGCCGCAATCTTCATCTGTTTGTATGGATATCCCTTCTCAGGTATTGTTTTCACCCGGCGCTGTCGCCGTTTTTTGCAAGGTTGTTTTTACATGTCTCAGTCTGGCTCCGTTCTTCGTCGTAACGGATTTACGTTTAAACAGTTTTTTGTCGCACACGATCGGTGTGCGATGAAAGTGGGAACTGACGGTATTTTACTCGGGGCGTGGGCGCCGGTCGCGGATGTAAAGCGAATTCTGGATATCGGTACTGGAAGCGGTCTGCTGGCGTTAATGCTGGCGCAGCGGACGGATGACAATGTGCCTATTGACGCCGTGGAACTGGATGCCGGGGCTGCCATGCAAGCGCAGGAAAACGTGGCTCACTCTCCCTGGCCGCATCGAATAACGGTGCATACTGACGATATTCAGCGTTGGGCGCCTCGCCAGACGGTACGCTTTGATCTTATTATCAGCAACCCGCCTTATTACGAACCCGGAGTGGAATGCGCCTCGCCGCAGCGGGAGCAGGCGCGTTACACCGCTACGCTGGATCACCAGACGTTATTGGCTATTGCGGCGGATTGTATTACCGAAGACGGCTTTTTTTGCGTAGTCTTGCCGGAACAAATAGGTAACGCTTTTACGCAGCAAGCGCTCAACATGGGATGGCATTTGCGGCTACGTACTGACGTTGCGGAAAACGAAGCGCGCTTGCCGCACCGGGTTTTGCTCGCATTCTCCCCGCAAGCCGGGGAGTGCTTTAGCGACAGATTAGTAATTCGCGGGTCAGACCAGCATTATTCTGAAAGTTATACGGCGCTGACCCAGGCATTTTATCTGTTTATGTGAGGCGTTAACGGCGAAAGGATCGATGGGCCTGATTCAGCCAGTTGTTGCGGATAATCCAGCGTAAAGTGCAGCCCCCGGCTCTCTTTACGCATCATCGCGCAACGCACAATCAGTTCGGCCACTTGCACCAGATTGCGCAGCTCCAGTAAATTATTCGAGACGCGAAAGTTGGCGTAATACTCGTCAATCTCTTGTTGCAACATGGTAATACGCCGTAGGGCGCGCTCCAGCCGTTTCGTCGTGCGCACAATCCCCACATAGTCCCACATCAGCAGGCGCAGTTCATGCCAGTTATGCTGAATCACCACCCGCTCATCGGCGTTCTCCACGCGGCTTTCATCCCAGGCGGGAAGGACGTCAACGCTGTGGACAGAAGGCATTCGCCTGTCGATATCCATTGCTGCGGACCAGCCGTACACTAAGCATTCCAGCAACGAGTTGGACGCCATACGGTTAGCGCCGTGCAGGCCGGTGTAACTGACTTCGCCAATGGCATATAAGCCGTCTACATCGGTACGACCATAATCATCGACGACCACGCCGCCGCAGGTATAGTGTGCGGCAGGAACAACGGGAATCGGTTCTTTGGTTAAATCCATACCCAAATCGAGCAGTTTCGCATAGATCATCGGGAAGTGCTGGCGGACAAAATCGTCAGGCTTGTGGCTGATATCGAGAAACATACAGTCTGCGCCGAGTCGTTTCATCTCATGATCAATAGCGCGGGCGACAATATCGCGCGGCGCCAGTTCGCCGCGTTCGTCAACGTCCGGCATAAACCGTGAACCGTCCGGACGTTTAAGGTATGCGCCTTCGCCGCGCAGCGCTTCGGTAAGGAGAAAATTACGCGCCTGCGGGTGATAAAGGGCGGTGGGATGAAACTGGTTAAATTCCAGATTAGCGACCCGACAGCCCGCGCGCCAGGCCATCGCGATACCGTCACCGGAGGAAATATCCGGGTTAGTGGTATATTGATACACCTTTGAGGCGCCGCCGGTCGCCAGCACCACCGACTTCGCATGACAGGTTTCAACCCATTCTTTATTGCGATTCCAGATCCAGGCGCCGACGACCCGGCGAGGCCCCGGCAGACCCATTTTATCGGAGATAATTAAATCAACGGCGTTGCTGCGCTCCAGCACCTGAATATTAGGATGATTTTGCGCCCGACTGACCAATGTGGTTTCGACTTCCTTTCCGGTAGCGTCGGCGGCATGAAGGATACGGCGATGACTATGGCCGCCTTCACGCGTGAGATGATAGCTCTCCTTGCCGTTTGGCTGGACATGCGTATCAAACAGCACGCCCTGATCGATAAGCCACTGCACGCAGGTACGGGCGTTGCTGGCGACAAACTCCACCGCGTGGCGATCACAAATTCCGGCGCCGGCAATCAGCGTATCTTCGACATGCGACGCAATACTGTCGGTTTCATCAAACACGGCGGCAATACCGCCCTGCGCATAAAACGTGGAGCCCTCGCTCACCAGCCCTTTACTCAGGACGATAACCTTATGTTTTTCAGCCAGACGCAGCGCCAGCGAGAGTCCGGCCGCGCCGCTGCCGATAATTAACACATCACAGGACAGTTCAGGAGTTGTCATCATGGTTCTTGTTTAATTTACTAAACATGGTTGCGGCAGATTAGCACTATATGGCGCTAAAAAGCACATAATGATTTCTCTGGTGTTGTGCTTATTAAACATAAAATAAAAATACGGCGAGAGATAAACGGCAAAAAATATTTTATAGGGCAGGGTGTTAGCGTCGGATTTTGTAGTGAAATAAAGATGCTGTTAGGTTACTCTGCAAACGACGAAATGGGCATTTCTGTACAGATAGTGCGTTGTTCAGCATCTGTAGACTTATAATGGAAGATAAGACCTGTCTACAACATGACAAACAAAAACAAATGCGTAACGGAACTTTACGAAACATAGACACTCTAACCTGTTGCTTGCTCATAGTGCGGCTTATGGAGTGGCGTTTCGAAAGCGCGTGGAAATTTGGTTTGGGGAGACATTACCTCGGATGAGCGAGCAGTTAACGGACCAGGTCCTGGTTGAACGGGTCCAGAAGGGAGATCAGAAAGCCTTTAACTTACTGGTAGTGCGCTACCAGCATAAAGTGGCGAGTCTGGTTTCCCGCTATGTGCCATCGGGCGACGTTCCCGATGTCGTACAGGAATCATTTATTAAGGCCTATCGCGCGCTGGATTCTTTCCGGGGGGATAGTGCTTTTTATACCTGGTTGTATCGCATTGCGGTCAATACCGCGAAGAACTACCTGGTTGCGCAGGGGCGTCGTCCGCCTTCCAGTGATGTAGACGCGATTGAAGCAGAAAACTTTGAAAGCGGCGGCGCGCTGAAAGAAATTTCGAACCCTGAGAACTTAATGTTGTCAGAAGAACTGAGACAGATAGTTTTCCGAACTATTGAGTCCCTCCCGGAAGATTTACGTATGGCAATCACCTTACGGGAGCTGGATGGCCTGAGCTATGAAGAGATAGCGGCTATCATGGATTGTCCGGTGGGGACGGTGCGTTCACGTATCTTCCGGGCGCGGGAAGCTATTGATAATAAAGTTCAACCGCTTATCAGGCGTTGACGATAGCGGGATACTGGAAAAGGTATTAGGCATGCAGAAAGAAAAACTTTCCGCTTTGATGGATGGCGAAACGTTGGATAGTGAGCTGCTCAAAGCGCTTACGCACGACCCGGAAATGCAGAAAACCTGGGAGAGTTATCACCTGATCCGCGATTCAATGCGGGGGGATACGCCTGACGTTCTCCATTTCGATATATCCGCTCGCGTGATGGCCGCTATTGAAAACGAGCCAGTACGTCAGGTGTCGCCATTAATCCCTGAGGCCCAACCCGCTCCGCAGCAATGGCAGAAAATGCCGTTCTGGAAAAAAGTGCGTCCGTGGGCGGCGCAGCTTACCCAAATGGGCGTGGCGGCGTGCGTTTCACTTGCAGTTATCGTCGGTGTCCAGCACTATAATGGGCAATCTGAAACATCCCAACAACCTGAAACGCCGGTTTTCAATACCCTGCCTATGATGGGGAAAGCCAGCCCGGTAAGTCTGGGAGTGCCTTCTGAAGCAGCGCCTGTCGGCAGTCAGCAACAGCAGGTACAGGAGCAGCGTCGTCGCATTAATGCCATGTTGCAGGACTATGAACTGCAGCGCCGACTGCACTCCGAACAGCTTCAGTTTGAGCAGGCGCAAACCCAGCAAGCCGCGGTACAGGTGCCAGGAATCCAAACTTTAGGAACGCAATCGCAGTAATGAAGCAACTTTGGTTTGCCATGTCCCTTGTGGCGGCTAGCCTGTTCTTCTCAGCAAACGCCTCGGCCGACCCTGCGTCCGGGGCGTTATTGCAGCAGATGAACATCGCCAGTCAGTCACTGAATTACGAGCTGTCATTCGTCAGCATCACGAAACAAGGCGTTGAATCTCTACGTTATCGACACGCACGCCTGGATGGTCGCCCGCTTGCGCAATTGCTACAGTTGGACGGTCCCCGCCGGGAGGTCGTACAGCGTGGTAATGAAATCAGTTATTTTGAACCGGGCCTTGAGCCGTTCACCCTGAACGGTGATTATATTGTCGATTCTCTGCCTTCCCTGATTTACACCGACTTTAAGCGCCTGGCGCCTTACTACGACTTTATTTCTGTCGGACGCACCCGTATCGCAGACAGATTGTGCGAAGTTATCCGCGTTGTGGCGCGCGATGGTACGCGTTACAGCTATATCGTCTGGATGGACATGGACACCAAACTGCCGATGCGTGTTGATCTGCTGGATCGCGATGGCGAGACGCTGGAGCAGTTCCGCGTTATTGCGTTCACGGTGAGTCAGGATATCGGCAGCAACATGCAGGCGCTGGCGAAGGCGAATCTGCCGCCGCTGCTTTCTGTTCCCGGTGGCGAAAAAACGAAATTTAACTGGAGTCCATCCTGGGTGCCGCAAGGCTTTAGCGAAGTTTCCAGCAGCCGTCGTCCGTTGCCGACGATGGATAACCTGCCTATCGAATCGCGGCTTTATTCTGACGGTCTGTTTAGCTTTTCCGTCAATGTGAACCGGGCGACGCAAAACAGCAGCGATCAGATGCTGCGCACCGGGCGCCGAACGGTTTATAGCAGCGTTCGCGACAACGCGGAAATCACCATTGTCGGCGAGCTTCCGCCGCAAACGGCGAAGCGCATTGCCGACAGTATCAAATTCAGGGCAGTACAATGATTAAAGAGTGGGCAACCGTTATCTCCTGGCAGAATGGTCAGGCGGTGGTGAGCTGCGACGTTAAAGCGTCATGCAGCAGCTGCGCCTCCCGTGCGGGATGCGGCAGTCGCGTGCTGAATAAATTAGGGCCGCAAACCACGCATACCATTGTTGTGCCAAGCGCGGAGCCGCTGGCGCCGGGGCAGAAAGTCGAGTTGGGCATCGCCGAAAAAAGCCTTTTAGGTTCGGCGTTGCTGGTCTATATGTCGCCTTTAGCAGGGCTATTTCTTTGTGCGGCGCTTTTTCAGATGCTGTTTGGATCTGACCTTGCCGCATTAAGCGGGGCCGTGCTGGGCGGCGTGGGCGGTTTTCTGGTTGCCCGCGGTTATTCCCGAAAACTGGCGGAGCGCGACGCCTGGCAGCCGGTGATTTTAAACGTTGCCCTCCCGCCGAACCTTGTCCGCGTCGAAACTACCTCAATCGAAACGCGCCAGTAAACGTTTTGCCCAACGGTGCACCTGCCGCGTTGGGTTGTTGTCCCGATAAGCATGCGCTTTTCCTGCGTTGCGGTGTTTTACAGGAAAAAAGCGAGGCGTTTTCCAGTTCCCGCTCTCCTTACACTATGAACATTTCCTCGCCTTAGCGTTGTAGTGTAGAATGCGGCGTTTCAGTTAAAACAGACGTTAAGCTCAGAACAGCGACCTCTAAAGTCTGGTCAACCAGGCGTAAGGCATAATAATTTATCTCTATGAAGAACATACGTAACTTTTCGATCATTGCTCACATTGACCACGGTAAATCGACGCTGTCTGACCGTATTATCCAAATCTGCGGTGGCCTGTCTGACCGTGAAATGGAAGCTCAGGTACTTGATTCGATGGATCTTGAGCGTGAGCGCGGTATTACTATTAAAGCCCAGAGTGTGACGCTGGATTTTAAAGCGTCTGATGGTGAAACTTATCAACTGAACTTTATCGACACGCCGGGACACGTTGACTTTTCCTATGAAGTTTCCCGTTCGTTAGCCGCCTGCGAGGGCGCGCTGCTGGTGGTGGATGCCGGCCAGGGCGTAGAAGCGCAAACGTTGGCGAACTGCTACACCGCGATGGAAATGGATCTTGAAGTGGTGCCGGTGCTTAACAAGATTGACCTGCCGGCCGCCGATCCGGAGCGTGTGGCGGAAGAAATCGAAGACATTGTCGGTATCGATGCGACGGACGCGGTACGCTGCTCCGCCAAAACGGGTGTCGGCGTGACGGATGTTCTGGAACGCCTGGTGCGCGATATCCCGCCGCCGCAAGGCGATCCGGACGGCCCGCTGCAGGCGCTGATTATTGACTCCTGGTTCGATAACTACCTGGGCGTGGTATCGCTGGTGCGTATTAAAAACGGCACCATGCGTAAAGGCGACAAAATTAAAGTGATGAGCACCGGGCAGACCTACAACGCTGACCGCCTGGGGATCTTCACGCCAAAACAGGTTGATCGTACCGAGCTGAAGTGCGGCGAAGTAGGCTGGCTGGTCTGCGCCATTAAAGATATCCTCGGCGCGCCGGTTGGCGATACCTTAACCTCAGCGCGTAACCCAGCGGAAAAAGCGTTGCCGGGCTTTAAGAAGGTGAAACCGCAGGTCTATGCAGGTCTGTTCCCGGTCAGCTCCGACGATTATGAAAGTTTCCGCGACGCGCTCGGCAAGCTGAGCCTGAACGATGCCTCACTGTTTTATGAACCGGAAAGCTCCTCGGCGCTGGGCTTTGGTTTCCGCTGCGGCTTCCTCGGCCTGTTGCACATGGAGATCATTCAGGAGCGTCTGGAACGCGAATACGATCTGGATCTGATCACCACTGCGCCGACCGTGGTTTATGAAGTAGAAACAACGGCGAAAGAGACTATCTATGTTGATAGCCCCTCCAAGCTGCCGCCGTTGAATAACATTTATGAACTGCGCGAGCCTATCGCCGAGTGTCATATGCTGTTACCACAAGCCTATTTAGGTAACGTTATTACGCTGTGTATTGAGAAACGCGGCGTACAAACTAACATGGTGTATCACGGTAACCAGGTCGCGTTGACCTATGAAATCCCGATGGCGGAAGTGGTGCTCGACTTCTTTGACCGTCTGAAATCAACGTCGCGCGGCTATGCGTCTCTGGATTATAACTTCAAGCGCTTCCAGGCTTCCGATATGGTGCGTGTTGATGTGTTAATCAACAACGAGCGTGTCGATGCGCTGGCGCTGATCACGCACCGTGATAACTCGCAAAGCCGTGGTCGCGAGCTGGTGGAGAAGATGAAAGATTTGATTCCACGCCAGCAGTTTGATATCGCGATTCAGGCGGCGATTGGTACGCATATTATTGCCCGTTCGACGGTAAAACAGTTACGTAAAAACGTGCTGGCGAAGTGCTACGGCGGCGATATCAGTCGTAAGAAAAAACTGCTGCAGAAACAGAAAGAAGGTAAGAAACGCATGAAGCAGATCGGTAACGTCGAGCTGCCTCAGGAGGCGTTCCTCGCCATTCTGCATGTCGGTAAAGACAATAAATAATCCCTAAGGAGTTGGCATGGCGAACATGTTTGCCCTGATTCTGGTGATAGCCACACTGGTGACGGGCATTTTATGGTGCGTTGATAAGTTTGTTTTCGCGCCAAAACGTCGGGCGCGCCAGGCTGCCGCGCAAACGGCGTCGGGAGATGCGCTGGATAACGCTACGCTCAATAAAGTGGCGCCTAAGCCGGGCTGGCTGGAGACCGGGGCATCGGTTTTCCCGGTTCTGGCGATCGTTCTGATCGTTCGTTCATTTCTTTATGAACCCTTTCAGATCCCGTCAGGCTCAATGATGCCGACACTGCTTATCGGCGATTTTATTCTGGTGGAAAAATTTGCCTACGGCATTAAAGATCCGATCTACCAGAAAACCCTGATTGAAACCGGTCATCCAAAGCGCGGGGATATTGTGGTATTTAAATATCCGGAAGATCCTAAGTTAGATTACATCAAACGCGCCGTCGGTTTGCCGGGCGATAAAATCACTTATGATCCGGTTGCAAAAGAGGTGACGATTCAGCCTGGCTGTAGCTCCGGTCAGGCGTGCGAAAATGCGCTGCCGGTTACCTACTCTAACGTTGAGCCGAGCGATTTTGTACAGACTTTTGCCCGCCGTAACGGCGGAGAAGCGACCAGCGGTTTCTTTGAAGTTCCGCTAAACGAGACGAAAGAAAACGGCATTCGCCTGACCGAACGTAAAGAGACGTTGGGCGATGTGACGCACCGCATCCTGATGGTGCCGATAGCTCAGGATCAGTTGGGCATGTATTACCAACAGCCAGGACAACCGCTGGCGACCTGGGTTGTACCGCCGGGACAATATTTCATGATGGGCGACAACCGCGATAACAGCGCGGATAGCCGTTACTGGGGATTTGTTCCGGAAGCGAATCTGGTCGGTAAAGCGGTCGCTATCTGGATGAGCTTTGACAAGCAGGAAGGGGAGTGGCCGACAGGCGTACGCCTGAGTCGTATCGGCGGTATTCACTAACTGTGATGAAATGATCGTTCACGCTGCCGTCTTTTTAGCGGCAGCGTGAATTATTTCCTGGATAAATTCCCTAAGACTAACGACATCCCCTGTCGTTGTGTATAGAATATTCCCCCGAAGTTTTAGGTTGGCGCCGTTTGGTCGCCACGGCACACGAAACAGCGTTGGTTATAGACAACCTTCTTTCCGCTGCAGCGATGCGGCAGGACAGATGACGTGTATCAGGTCTGTTTCGTGTGCTGGATTGTTGACGCATTCATTTATTGGTATCGCATGAACCCCATCGTAATTAATCGGCTTCAACGGAAGCTGGGCTACACTTTTAATCATCAGGAGCTGTTGCAGCAGGCATTAACTCACCGCAGCGCCAGCAGTAAACATAACGAACGCCTGGAATTTTTAGGCGATTCAATCCTGAGCTTCGTTATCGCTAACGCGCTTTATCACCGTTTTCCACGGGTGGATGAGGGAGATATGAGCCGTATGCGCGCCACGTTGGTACGTGGTAATACGCTGGCGGAATTAGCCCGTGAATTTGATTTAGGCGAGTGCCTGCGTTTAGGGCCGGGCGAATTAAAAAGCGGCGGATTCCGTCGGGAGTCCATTCTGGCGGACACCGTTGAAGCGTTAATCGGCGGAGTATTTCTCGATAGTAATATCCAGACCGTCGAGCAGTTAATCCTTAACTGGTATAAAACCCGTCTGGATGAGATAAGTCCGGGCGATAAACAAAAAGATCCGAAAACGCGCTTGCAGGAGTATTTGCAGGGTCGCCATCTGCCGCTGCCATCTTACCTGGTTGTGCAGGTACGCGGCGAGGCGCACGATCAGGAATTTACTATCCACTGCCAGGTCAGCGGCCTGAGCGAACCGGTGGTTGGCACGGGTTCCAGCCGTCGTAAGGCGGAGCAGGCTGCCGCCGAACAGGCGCTGAAAAAACTGGAGTTGGAATGAGCACTGACAAAACTTACTGCGGATTTATTGCCATCGTCGGACGTCCGAACGTTGGCAAATCCACCTTGCTGAACAAACTGCTTGGGCAGAAGATTTCGATCACTTCCCGTAAAGCGCAGACCACGCGCCACCGCATTGTCGGTATTCATACCGAAGGCCCGTATCAGGCAATCTATGTCGATACCCCGGGTCTGCATATGGAAGAAAAGCGCGCCATTAACCGTTTGATGAATAAGGCGGCGAGCAGTTCGATTGGCGACGTTGAGCTGGTGATTTTCGTTGTGGAAGGCACCCGTTGGACGCCGGACGACGAAATGGTCCTGAACAAACTGCGCGATGGCAAAGCACCGGTTATTCTCGCCGTTAACAAGGTGGATAACGTGCAGGAAAAAGTCGATTTGCTGCCGCACCTCCAGTTCCTGGCAAGCCAGATGAACTTTCTTGATATCGTACCGATCTCTGCTGAAACGGGTATGAACGTCGATACCATTGCCGGTATCGTGCGTAAACATTTACCGGAAGCGATTCACCACTTCCCGGAAGATTACATCACCGATCGCTCTCAGCGCTTTATGGCGTCTGAAATCATCCGTGAAAAGCTGATGCGTTTTCTCGGCGCCGAGCTGCCGTATTCCGTTACCGTTGAGATTGAACGTTTTGTTACCAACGAACGCGGCGGCTATGATATCAATGGGCTGATCCTCGTCGAGCGCGAAGGGCAGAAGAAGATGGTGATTGGCAACAAAGGCGCCAAAATCAAAACCATTGGTATTGAAGCGCGTAAAGACATGCAGGAGATGTTTGAAGCGCCGGTACACCTGGAACTGTGGGTGAAAGTGAAATCCGGCTGGGCCGATGACGAACGCGCTCTGCGCAGTCTCGGTTACGTAGACGATCTGTGAGTTAACACAGCGTGGAAGGGTGGCAGCGCGCATTTGTCCTGCACAGTCGCCCCTGGAGCGAAACCAGCCTGATGCTGGACGTCTTCACGGAAGAATCGGGGCGAGTGCGCCTTGTCGCCAAAGGCGCGCGATCTAAACGTTCCAATTTGAAAGGCGCGTTACAGCCTTTTACACCGTTATTGTTACGCTACAGCGGACGCGGCGAGGTGAAAACCCTGCGCAGCGCCGAGGCAGTTTCTCTGGCGCTGCCGTTAAGCGGTATTACGCTCTATAGCGGCCTGTATATCAACGAACTCCTCTCTCGCGTACTGGAATATGAAACGCGCTTCTCCGAACTCTTTTTTGATTATCTGAACTGTATTCAGGCGCTGGCGGGAACCACCGGCTCGCCTGAACCGGCGTTGCGACGTTTCGAACTGGCGTTGCTGGGTCATCTGGGGTATGGCGTCAATTTCACCCACTGTGCAGGCAGCGGCGAACGGGTGGATGACACCATGACCTACCGTTACCGCGAAGAAAAAGGCTTTTTCGCCAGCGTCGTCATCGATAACAACACCTTTACCGGACGGCACCTGAAAGCGCTGGAGGCGCGGGAATTTCCGGATGTAGATACCCTGCGTGCCGCTAAACGCTTTACCCGTATGGCATTAAAGCCGTATCTTGGGGGAAAACCGTTAAAAAGCCGGGAGCTGTTCCGGCAATTTATGCCCAA
This sequence comes from Salmonella sp. SAL00670, assembly GCF_046552235.1. Lineage (NCBI taxonomy): Bacteria > Pseudomonadati > Pseudomonadota > Gammaproteobacteria > Enterobacterales > Enterobacteriaceae > Salmonella > Salmonella sp. SAL00670. The sequence continues at coordinate 91,817 of NZ_JBGDUO010000009.1, read as the reverse complement.
ACGCACAGTAAAAACGAAGAAAGATTAACGAGGATTGTCATGGCTGAATTACTGTTAGGCGTCAATATTGACCACATTGCCACGTTACGTAATGCGCGCGGCACCGACTATCCGGATCCGGTACAGGCGGCGTTTATTGCTGAACAGGCAGGCGCGGACGGCATTACCGTACACCTGCGCGAAGATCGTCGCCACATTACCGATCGCGATGTGCGCATTCTGCGTCAGACGCTGCATACGCGTATGAATCTGGAGATGGCGGTGACCGAAGAGATGCTGGCGATCGCCGTAGAAACCAGGCCGCATTTCTGTTGTCTGGTGCCGGAAAAACGCCAGGAAGTCACCACCGAAGGCGGTCTGGATGTGGCCGGACAGCGCGATAAAATGCGTGATGCCTGTGCGCGCCTGGCGGCGGCTGGCATCCAGGTTTCGCTCTTTATCGATGCCGATGAAACGCAAATCAACGCGGCGGCGGAAGTCGGCGCGCCGTTTATCGAAATCCATACCGGCTGCTACGCCAACGCAGAAACCGATGCGGAACAGGCAAAAGAGCTGGCGCGTATTGCCAGCGCCGCGACCCTGGCGGCCCGTCTGGGGCTAAAAGTAAATGCGGGTCATGGCCTGACTTACCATAACGTCAAAGCTATTGCCGCACTGCCGGAAATGCACGAGCTCAATATCGGTCATGCCATTATTGGTCGGGCAGTGATGACGGGGCTGAAAGAGGCGGTGGCTGAAATGAAACGTTTGATGCTGGAAGCGCGCGGCTAATGGCGATTCTCGGCCTGGGAACGGATATTGTAGAGATTGCCCGCATTGAGGCAGTGATCTCCCGTTCCGGCGAACGTCTGGCAAGGCGTGTGCTCAGTGACAACGAGTGGGCTATCTGGGAGACGCATCAGCAGCCGGTGCGTTTTCTCGCCAAGCGTTTTGCGGTCAAAGAGGCGGCAGCGAAAGCTTTTGGCACCGGCATCCGCAACGGTCTGGCGTTCAATCAGTTCGAAGTGTTTAACGATGAGCTGGGAAAACCACGTTTGCGGCTGTGGGGCGAGGCGTTAATTCTGGCGGAAAAACTCGGTGTGGCGCACATGCATGTCACGTTGGCCGATGAACGCCATTACGCCTGCGCTACGGTCATTCTGGAGAGTTAGATTTGCCGGATGGCGGCGTAAACACGTTATCTGACCTACAGGCCGATATATTGTCGGCCTGATAAGCATAGCGCCATCAGGCATTGTTGCGTTGGAAGTGCGTTAACCCGCTTACAGTTTATCTGCGTGATGCATCAGAACAAACTTATCCCACAACTGTTCTTCGGTTTCGACATGGGCGGGATCCTGCAAAATCGTATTGGGGATCGGGCAGACTTTCTGACAGGTCGGCGTTTCGTAATGGCCTACACACTCGGTGCATTTGTCGCTGTTAATCTCATAAATGCTGTCGCCCATTGAAATCGCCTCATTCGGGCACTCCGGCTCGCACATATCGCAATTGATACATTTTTTGGTGATTAACAGCGCCATCAGGAAATTCTCAGAAACAACACAAATCGGGCGGGCATTATACGCCTATTTTCTGCTCGGGCCAGCTCTTTTCTGGCGCTGATTTGTTATCTACAGTGTAAAAATTTTTGATCTGCTTGAGCAGGCAGATGGTTGCGTTATCCAGTGAAAGGTCATTACTGTGCACCAGCATGACAGGAATAAAGAATGCGGGGATGCCCAGTGAAACCAGGCGAACATTTTTGGGTGTCGATAAATGGGTTAGCGAGCGGGTAATAAATGCGATGCCAATCTGCGCTTCGGCATACTCAAGGCATGAGTAGTGGTTATCCAGTTCGCAGATGACGTTAGGAACGACTTTGCGGTTATTAAATTCTGTGGTGATGATCCCTCTTAATAGCAGAGAGTCATTAAGCACGATAATGGGCTGGTCGTTTAAATCTTTTAAATGCAGACGTTCGCGTGTCGCCAGAGGATGAGAAAGTGGGATTGCAGCGATAATTTCATCTTCAAACAGCATGGTCGAGCTTAGCTGGGCAGGGAGCGCTGTTCGATAAACAATGCCAATATCAACGGCGCTATCCGTCAGCTTTTTAATGGTTTGCTCAGTTGAGAACTCTTTAACATTTAAAGATATTTCCGGATGGTGCGCCATAAAGCTGCGAAAAGCAGGCAGAACCAGGTAGCTGCCTGACACCCCGATTGAAATAGTATCGCGCTGTTGATCCTGATAGGGAAGAAGTTCATTTTCGGCATTTTTTAAATCCAGCATTATTTTGTTAGCGTGTCGTTGCAAAATAATGCCTGCTTTTGTTAATTTAATTCCTCTACCTTTTCGCTTAAATAATATTGTTTTAAGTGATGACTCAAGTTGTTTGATTTGCTGACTTAATGATGGCTGAGTGATAAACAGGCGACTGGCTGCCCGACCATAATGTAATTCATCACACAATATCAGGAAGGAGTGTAGTTGTTTGATATTCATTAAAATTTAATGCCAATCGATTGGGTTTTGTTATAACGATTATAAAAAATACCAAATTGTTTGCCTATTTTGCTTTTTTTAAACTGTGATCAGTGCATTTTAAAAAGGGAAAATTATGTCGGCATCAATCAACCGCTGGGGAATGCTTGCCGCTCACGTGTGCATCAATTTTGTGCTCGGGGGCGTCTACGCATTTAGCTATTTCAAAACACCACTCATGGCGCAATATCACTGGGATCCGGCTACGCTGGCGTTAGCATTCTCTATCAACATGGGGATCATTCCTTTACCGATGATTTGGGGCGGGAGAATGATCGACAATGGTAAAGGAAAGCAGGCGATAGTTATCGGCGGTATCCTGTTTTCTTTAGGTTTTATCTTGTCCGGGTTTGTGGATAATTTGCCCATGCTGTTTTTAACCTACGGCGTCATTGCCGGGTTGGGATCGGGCCTGGCTTTTACGGGTAATCTTAATAATATTCTGAAATTTTTCCCTGACCGTCGCGGTCTTGCCAGCGGTATCGTACTGGCGGGTGTTGGCGTCGGGACGCTACTTTGCACCCGCCTGGCCGAATATTTTATGGCGCAAACTCACGATGTTAGTCGGGCGTTGTTATATCTTGGTATTGTTTATCTGGTGGTTATTTTTATCGTCCAGTTCTTTATTCGTAGCGCGCCAGCAAAAGATAGCGGAGGAATTAAAGCGTCGCCACTGGATAAAGACTATCGGCACATGCTGAAAGATCTGCGCTTCTGGCTGCTGTTTATGATTCTGGCGCTGGGCGTGTTCTCTGGGATGGTAATTAGCTCAAGCTCTGCGCAAATTGGTATGACGCAGTACGGTTTACTGTCCGGTGCATTAGTCGTTAGCCTGGTCTCGATATTTAACTCGATCGGTCGCCTGTTCTGGGGAGGGTTAACCGATAAATTAGGCGGCTATAATACGCTGGTTATTGTTTACCTCTTTACCTGCTTGTGTATGCTGCTGTTATTTTTCTTCAATGGCAATACTTCGGTATTTTATTTCAGCGCTCTGGGCGTGGGCTTTGCTTATGCCGGTATATTAGTTATCTTCCCTGGTTTGACCAGCCAGAATTTTGGTATGCGTAACCAGGGGCTAAACTACGGCTTTATGTATTTTGGTTTTGCCGTCGGTGCGGTTATTGCTCCTTACGTCACGTCCGCTATTGCAAAATATACCGGAAGCTACAATACAGTATTTATTTTGACAACGGTGCTGTTGCTTATTGGAGTCGTGTTGACCCTGATAACGAAAAAATATGTCGCAACGGTTTTAGCCAAAATTCATTAATCAGATAATAAGGAAATAAAAATGAAAATTGCAATCGCAGGTGCAGGCGCTATGGGATGTCGTTTTGGCTATATGCTGCTGGAGGCCGGGCACGACGTGACGCTTATCGATGGTTGGCAGGAGCATGTCGACGCTATTCGTAGCAAGGGGTTGTTTGTCGAAACGGAAACGACTCAGAAGTATTACCCCATCCCTGCTATGTTGGCTGATGAATCCCAGGGGGAGTTTGAGCTGGTTATTCTGTTTACCAAAGCCATGCAGTTGGATAGCATGTTACAGCGTATTAAGCCGCTGCTGCCAGCCGCGAAGGTCGTGATGATTTTATCTAACGGCCTGGGAAATATCGAAACCCTGGAGAAATATGTCGATCGGCAGAAAATCTATGCGGGTGTGACGTTATGGTCCAGCGAACTGGAGGGGGCTGGGCATATTATGGCCACCGGTACCGGAACGATTGAACTGCAGCCGATAGCCAGCCAGGATTCGGCTCAAGAGGCTAAGGTCATTGCCACCCTTAATAGCGCTGGATTGAATGCTGAAATAAGCCCTGACGTATTATTATCGATCTGGAAGAAAGCAGCCTTTAATAGCGTAATGAACACCTATTGCGCGCTACTGGATTGTAATGTCGGCGGATTTGGTCAGCGGCCTGGTGCTTTAGATTTAGCGCAAGCGGTAGTTGATGAGTTTGTGTTAGTTGCTGCCAGCCAGAATATTCCGTTGACTGAGCAAATGGTGATGAATACGGTGAAGAAAGTGTTCGATCCGCGTGAGAGCGGCCACCACTATCCTTCTATGCATCAGGATTTACATAAAGGCCGACTAACTGAAATCGATTATTTAAATGGTGCGATTGCGCGAATCGGCGCTCAGAACAATATTGCTGTACCGGTTAACACACTCCTGACGCAATTGATTCACGCTAAAGAAGCGCAATAAACTTGATGGCTCTTCTGCATGAGGCGGAAGAGCCATTTTCAAACCAGTTTTTTTACCAGCGCCTCGCTATGGCGAATACGCTCCGGCGCCCGCTCTAAATCCTGTTGTACCAGCGCCATAAACAGTAAGTCGGTCAACATCATTTGCGCATGTGTTGAGGAGATAGCGGCGCTGCGCGTCGCCTGCTCTTCAGCAATCGTATACAGACAGCGGGTGGCGCGCTGCTGCAAGGCGTTGGGAGAAAAACCGGTAATGGCCAGGATCTTCGCGCCTGCGCGTAATGTTTCGTCCGCCGCCAGGTTCAGCTCGCGCCGCTCCCCGGAATAAGAGATCGCCAGCAGCAGATCCTCCGGCGCCAGCGCCTGCACCGTCGCCAGCAGGGCGTGCATATCGCGCTCAACCACCGCGTTAATGCCAATCTTCAGTAGCTTCCAGGCAAAATTTTGCGCCACCAGCCCAGAGGCGCCAATCCCGGTGATCACAATACGTCGGGCGTGGCGCAGCATCGTGACGCTTTCTAACAGCTTTTCTTCACTGTTAACGTCCAGCGTGGCGTGCATTGCCGCCACATTCTCTTTAATTAATTTTTCCCCGACCAGGCGCATCGGATCGTCGCCGCGAATCTGGTTATGAACGGGAACGGAATGCGGATTAGGATTGCTGGCCAACGCTTCGCTGATAGCCAGTTTCAATGCCGGAAACCCTTTAAACCCCAGTTTTTGCGCGAACTTGACTACGCTGGATTGGCTGACGCCCGCTTCGGCCGCCAGTTGCTGCGAGCTCAGATGCCGCGCCGTATCCGGTTGCGCGAGCAGATAATCCGCCAGTTTCCTGTCGCTTTGCGCGAGATCCGGATAACGCTGGCGAATACGAATCAAACAGTTCATGAGCAGCTCCTGCGAAACGTGATGGCGACGACAAAACGAAATTTCACTCGCCTGGGGGAATATTCTATTCCATCATGGACGCTTATTATGAATTAAAAATTCCAGAGGGACAAAAATGAATCTTGGTACCTTAGTGTCTGAAACCCGTAACCCGCAAACGATGGATCTGGATGCGTTGCCTACTCCTGAATTAGTTAAGCGTTTTAATGAACAGGATACGCTGGTAGCGGAAGCAGTAAAAGCCACTCTGCCTGACGTTGCGCGTGCGGTTGATGCCGCGGCGGCGGCGCTGAAGTCTGGCGGACGTATCATCTATATGGGCGCGGGCACCAGTGGTCGGCTTGGCGTACTGGATGCCTCAGAATGCCCCCCGACGTTTGGCGTTCCGCACGGTCTGGTCGTCGGGCTGATTGCCGGCGGGCCGGGCGCGTTGTTGAAAGCGGTCGAAGGCGCGGAAGACAGCCAACAGGCAGGCGAAGACGATCTTGTCGCACTAAATCTGCAAGAACAGGATCTGGTCGTGGGGCTCGCGGCGTCGGGTCGTACACCCTATGTGATTGGCGGCCTGCGCTATGCGCGACAGTCCGGTTGTACCACTGTTGCCGTCTCCTGTAATCCAGATTCGCCTATTGCGCGGGAGGCTAATATCGCTATTTCGCCCGTTGTCGGGCCGGAAGCGCTTACCGGCTCCACGCGGCTGAAATCCGGCACCGCGCAGAAAATGGTGCTCAATATGATTTCTACCGGCGCGATGGTGAAATTCGGCAAGGTCTATCAAAACCTGATGGTGGATATGAAAGCCACCAACGTCAAACTGGTCGATCGCGCGTGTCGGATGGTCGTTGAAGCGACCGGGATAGGTCGTGAAGAAGCAGAAGCGTTGCTGAAACAGACCGATTTTGAGGTTAAGCCCGCCATTTTGATGGCGCTTACGGGGCTGGATGCTGCAGCCGCCAGGGAAAAACTCGCCGCTCATCAGGGCTTTTTAAGGGCGGCGTTAGAACACTAAAGAGGTGTGTATGGATAAGACGGCAGCGCTCGCCAGCGACATTTTACGTGGTATCGGCGGAGAGCAAAATATTCTGCGCCTGGAAAACTGTATGACGCGAGTCAGGGTGGAGGTACAGGACGACAGCCAACTGGATATTCCGCGCTTAAAAGCGTTGCCTGGCGTCAGTGGATACGTAAAGCAAGGGGAGCAACATCAGCTGATCGTTGGGCCGGGGAAGGCTGCGCAGGTGGTTGATGCGATGCGCGTGCAGATTGCCGCAGGTGGTGTAAAGCCGGACGATGCTATGGCGCGTACCAAATCCGAGGCGAAAGCGAAGTATAAAGCGCCGATGAGCGATGCGTTGCGTAAGCTGGCGAATGTTTTTATACCGCTTATCCCCGCCTTTATCGCATCCGGCTTGATTACCGGCATTATCAACATTCTTAAACGTCCGGATATCGTCGGCGATGTTGCCGTCCACTATCCTAACCTGCTGGGCCTGATGGGGATATTTGGTAGCGCGGTATTCGCTATCATGAACATTCTTGTTGGCGTCAATACCGCGAAAGTCTTTGGCGGATCGCAGGCGTTAGGCGGCGTGATGGCGGGGATCCTTTCCAGCCCGCAACTGGCGCAGATTACGCTCTTTGGCGAGGTGCTTCAGCCGGGACGGGGCGGCGTTATCGCCGTCCTGCTGGTGGTGGCGTTAATGTGCTGGATTGAGCGCCAGTTCCGTAAGCTGCTGCCGGGGTCGCTGGAGTTAATTCTTAACCCTTTATTGACGACTGTTATCACCGGCGCGGTAGCGATTGTCGCTCTGCAACCGCTTGGCGGCTGGATTTCAGACGCTATCGCTCACGGCGCGTCCTGGGCTATCGATCGCGGCGGTTTTCTGGTGGGCGCGGTGTTAGCCGGAACCTTCCTGCCGTTGGTACTGACCGGGCTGCATCAGGGGCTGGTGCCTATTCATGTGGAGCTGGTGCAAGCGCACGGCTATAACGCGCTGTTTCCCATCCTGGCGATGGCGGGCGTTGGTCAGATAGGCGCGGCCATTGCCGTACTGATGAAAACCCGCAATGCGCGGCTCAAAAAGGTGATTAAAGGCGCGCTTCCGGTCGGACTGCTGGGGATTGGCGAGCCGCTGATTTTTGGCGTCACGCTGCCATTGGGTAAGCCATTTATTGGCGCTTGCCTCGGCGGCGCGGTAGGCGGGGCGTTGATCAGCTACTGGAAAGTGGCGACGGTAATTACCTTTGGTATTTCCGGTTTGCCGCTGGCATTAACAATTGTTGCCGGAAAAGTCCTGTTCTATCTGTTAGGCTATTTAATAGCGGTAATTGCCGGGTTTATTTTTACCTGGCTGCTGGGGTTCAATGATCCAGAGGAGTAAGGTTTGGTCAGCCACGAGCGTCGTGTCGTCTTTTTTGATTTGGATGGAACGTTACATCAACAGGATATGTTCGGCAGTTTTCTGCGTTATTTGCTGCGCCGTCAGCCGCTAAATGCGCTGCTCGTACTGCCGCTGTTGCCCATTATCGGTATCGGTTTACTGGTAAAAGGGCGTGCGGCCCGCTGGCCGATGAGTCTGTTATTGTGGGGCTGTACTTTTGGCCATAGCGAAACGCGTTTGCAGGCGCATCAGGCGGATTTTGTCCGTTGGTTTCGCGCTAACGTCACGGCGTTTCCGGTAGTACAGGAGCGTCTGACCACCTATCTATTGAGCTCTGACGCGGATATCTGGCTTATTACCGGTTCTCCGCAATCATTGGTAGAGCAAGTCTATTTTGATACGCCGTGGCTGCCGCGCGTTAACCTCATCGCCAGCCAGATGGCGCGGCGGTATGGCGGCTGGGTATTAACCGTGCGCTGTCTGGGCCATGAAAAAGTCGCGCAACTGGAACGTAAAATCGGTACGCCGCTGCGTCTTTATAGCGGCTACAGCGACAGCAAACAGGATAACCCGCTGCTTTATTTTTGCCAGCATCGCTGGCGGGTGACGCCGCACGGCGAGTTGCAGCAGCTCGAATAGTGAAACGCATAGCGTCTGTGTATAATGCCGCCCGCTTTCATTACCGGAGTTACCTCTTTGTCTGATGTCGAATTAGATCACGAATACTGGATGCGCCACGCGCTGACGCTGGCGAAACGCGCCTGGGACGAACGCGAGGTTCCGGTTGGCGCGGTATTGGTGCATAACCATCGCGTCATTGGCGAAGGCTGGAACCGACCCATTGGCCGCCACGATCCTACTGCGCACGCTGAAATAATGGCGCTGCGTCAGGGCGGTCTGGTATTGCAGAATTATCGGTTACTGGATACCACGCTGTATGTCACGCTGGAACCCTGTGTGATGTGCGCAGGCGCTATGGTGCATAGCCGCATTGGACGCGTTGTCTTTGGCGCGCGCGATGCAAAAACCGGCGCGGCCGGATCGCTAATTGACGTGCTGCACCATCCGGGAATGAATCACCGGGTCGAGATTATTGAAGGGGTGCTGCGCGATGAATGTGCGACGCTGCTCAGTGATTTTTTCCGTATGCGTCGTCAGGAAATTAAAGCTCTGAAGAAAGCCGACCGTGCGGAAGGCGCGGGGCCGGCAGTATAGCGCAATGCCGGATAAGACGTTGCGCGTCGCCATCCGATAAGACCATCGCGCTATTTTTCTTCTTTCTTCTGCGGCGTAAACAGTAAAGACGGCGAATGCGTCAGGTAGCCTGATGACTGCGATAAAAACGACAGGAAGGGGAAGGGGGCTTTATTCAGCTCCTCCGGCGACACCGCCGGGTAATCCTGCGCCAGTTTCATAGCTTCCGCTTCCTGCTTTTCTTTTTCCTGCAAATACCCCACCAAACTTATCTGGTATTTACGGATATTTTCCACATAAGCATAAGCCTCATGTCCACGCGCGTAACCGTAGGTTAGCTTACTGTAATACGGTTTTTGGCTTAACAGAGGCAAACGCTGCTTCACATCGGTCCAGCTATCCGGATTGCCTTTGGTTTTTACCGTCAGCGATCTGGCATCGAGCATGTGCGCATAACCCATATTGTAGGCAGCTAAGGCAAACCAGATACGCTCGTCTTCCGGAACGGTTTCGGGAACTTTAGCCATCATATCTTCAAGATAGCGAGCGCCGCCGCTGATGCTTTGCTCCGCATCGGTACGGTCGGTCAGCCCCAGACTTTGGGCGGTATTTTTAGTCAGCATCATCAGGCCGCGCACGCCGGTTGGCGAGGTCGCCAGCGGGTCCCAGTGTGATTCTTGATAAGAAATCGCCGCCAGCAGGCGCCAGTCTATCTCTTTGGCATATTTTTTAAATAACGGTTCCAGCTCCGGCAGGACGTTATCTACCGCTCGCAGGAAAGAGCGGGTATCAACGTAGTCGAAATCATCGCCATGTCCCAGATATTTCTCTTCGATCCGCGCCAACGACCCGTCTTCATTGATCGAATTGAAAAAATCGAGCAGCGCGGCGGAGAGCGTATTATCGTCGTCCAGTCGGCTAAACCAGGTCACGGGCTGTTCATCCGTGACATCCAGCGCCACGGCCAGCTCGGGATGAACGCGCTGAAACAGACTGATCGCCACTGAATCGGCAATGGTGTAATCCAGTTTGCCGCTGATGACCTCTTCCAGCAGCGTCGTCGAGCCTTTTTTATCATCCACTTTCCAGCTCAGGTCGGGAAACTTTGTCTCTTTTAAACGCTGTAAGTCATTGACCACGACGTGCCCTGGCGCAATGGTAAGCTGATTCTCGTTAACGGTCGCCAGCGAACGTGGGCGATATTGTCCGACCCGGTAGACGAGCTGTTGCGAAACCGAATAATACATGGGACCAGGCTGATAGTTTTTAACGCGCGCGCTGTCGTAGACCAGCCCTGCCGCGAGCAGGTCGGCATTGCCGTTATCGAGATCGTCAAACAACTGGCTGATATTCTGGCGCACCGTCACTTTCAGCTTCACGCCGAGATAGTTGGCGAACTGCTGCGCCAGTTCATAGTCCAGACCATATTTTTTACCGTTGATAACGGAATAGGTTAATGGCGAGTCGATCGTACTGACGCGCAGTACCCCCCGGGCTTGAATCGCGGCGATATGGTTTTCGGTTTTACCGAACCAGGGGATTGAGGGCCAAAGGGCTGCTGCCAGCAGCAGCGTCAATATGCCGATGAACAGATAATTAATCTTTAATTTTTTCAATTAGTTAATTCTCTGGATCGTGCGTTGCCTCGGGCTGAAAAAGATGTTTTGCTGCAATAGATAAGTCATTAATGAGCGGCATTTTGCGTAACAATGCGCCAGTTGGCAACTTATTCGCAACGATAGCCGCACCGTATGACAAGAAAAAGCGGTGATTTTATTTCTACGCAAACGGTTTCGTCGGCGCGTCAGATTCTTTATAATGACGGCCGTTTCCCCCCTTGCGCACACCGAAGCTTAGAAGACGAGAGACTTATGATGGAAATTCTGCGTGGTTCGCCTGCACTGTCTGCATTCCGTATCAATAAACTGCTGGCGCGCTTTCAGGCTGCCAACCTCCAGGTCCACAATTTATACGCTGAGTATGTCCATTTTGCTGACCTGAACGCCCCGTTAAATGATAGCGAGCAGGCGCAGCTTACCCGTCTGCTGCAATACGGCCCGGCGCTTAGCAGCCATACGCCGGCGGGTAAACTCCTGTTGGTCACACCGCGTCCTGGTACCATCTCCCCCTGGTCTTCAAAAGCAACGGATATCGCCCACAACTGCGGCCTGCAACAGGTTGATCGGCTGGAGCGCGGCGTAGCGTACTATATCGAGGCTTCGACGTTGACGGCGGAACAGTGGCGACAAGTGGCCGCAGAGCTGCACGACCGTATGATGGAGACGGTGTTCCCTTCTTTAACCGATGCGGAAAAACTGTTTATCCACCATCAGCCTGCGCCGGTTTCCAGTGTCGATCTGCTGGGAGAAGGCCGTCAGGCGTTAATTGACGCCAACCTGCGTCTCGGTCTGGCGCTGGCGGAAGATGAAATCGACTATTTGCAGGAGGCGTTTACCAAACTGGGGCGCAACCCGAACGATATTGAACTGTACATGTTCGCCCAGGCGAACTCCGAGCACTGCCGCCACAAGATTTTTAACGCCGACTGGATTATCGACGGTAAACCGCAGCCGAAGTCGCTGTTTAAAATGATTAAAAACACCTTCGAAACCACGCCGGACTATGTGCTCTCTGCCTATAAAGACAATGCCGCGGTGATGGAAGGATCTGCGGTGGGGCGCTACTTCGCCGACCACAATACCGGCCGTTACGATTTTCATCAGGAGCCCGCGCACATTCTGATGAAGGTCGAAACGCATAACCACCCAACCGCCATCTCTCCGTGGCCGGGGGCGGCGACCGGTTCCGGCGGCGAAATTCGTGATGAAGGCGCCACCGGGCGTGGCGCGAAACCAAAAGCCGGGCTGGTGGGCTTCTCCGTTTCCAACCTGCGTATTCCGGGCTTTGAACAGCCGTGGGAAGAGGATTTTGGCAAGCCGGAACGTATTGTCACCGCGCTGGATATCATGACCGAAGGTCCGCTGGGCGGCGCGGCGTTTAACAACGAATTTGGTCGCCCGGCGCTGACCGGCTACTTCCGTACTTATGAAGAGAAAGTGAACAGCCACAATGGCGAAGAGCTGCGCGGCTATCATAAGCCGATCATGCTGGCGGGCGGGATCGGTAATATCCGCGCCGATCACGTGCAGAAAGGCGAGATCGTCGTCGGCGCGAAGCTGATCGTCCTTGGCGGCCCGGCGATGAATATCGGCCTCGGCGGCGGCGCGGCATCGTCAATGGCTTCCGGCCAGTCTGATGCGGATCTCGATTTTGCCTCTGTTCAGCGCGATAACCCGGAAATGGAGCGTCGTTGCCAGGAGGTGATCGACCGCTGCTGGCAGTTGGGCGACGCCAACCCAATCCTGTTTATCCATGATGTGGGCGCGGGCGGTCTCTCCAATGCGATGCCGGAGCTGGTAAGCGACGGCGGGCGCGGCGGGAAATTCGAACTGCGCGACATTCTTAGCGACGAGCCGGGCATGAGCCCGCTGGAAATCTGGTGTAACGAATCCCAGGAGCGCTATGTGCTGGCGGTCGCGGCTGACCAGTTGCCGCTGTTCGATGAACTGTGTAAGCGCGAACGCGCGCCGTATGCGGTCATTGGCGACGCTACCGAAGAACAGCATCTTTCGTTGCATGATAACCATTTCGACAATCAGCCGATCGACCTGCCGCTGGATGTCCTGCTGGGCAAAACGCCGAAAATGACCCGCGATGTGCAAACATTGAAGGCGAAAGGCGATGCGCTGAACCGCGCGGATATCACGATTGCCGACGCGGTAAATCGTGTTCTGCATCTGCCGACCGTGGCGGAAAAAACCTTCCTTGTCACTATTGGCGACCGTACCGTCACCGGTATGGTGGCGCGTGACCAGATGGTTGGCCCGTGGCAGGTCCCGGTGGCTGACTGCGCGGTCACTACCGCCAGCCTCGACAGCTACTACGGCGAAGCGATGTCGATTGGCGAGCGCGCGCCGGTGGCGCTGCTGGACTTTGCCGCCTCCGCCCGTCTGGCCGTCGGTGAAGCGTTGACTAACATTGCCGCGACGCAGATTGGCGATATCAAGCGCATTAAGCTTTCCGCTAACTGGATGGCGGCAGCCGGTCATCCTGGCGAAGATGCCGGTTTATATGACGCGGTTAAAGCGGTGGGAGAGGAACTCTGTCCGCAGCTTGGCCTGACGATTCCGGTGGGCAAAGATTCGATGTCGATGAAAACCCGCTGGCAGGAAGGCAACGAACAGCGCGAAATGACCTCGCCGCTGTCGCTGGTGATTTCCGCGTTTGCCCGCGTGGAAGACGTGCGTCACACCCTTACGCCGCAGCTGTCAACGGAAGATAACGCCTTGTTGCTGATCGATCTTGGCAAGGGCCACAACGCGCTGGGCGCAACGGCGCTGGCGCAGGTCTATCGTCAGCTTGGCGACAAACCCGCGGACGTGCGTGACGTCGCGCAACTGAAAGGCTTCTATGACGCCATGCAGGCGCTGGTCGCTGCGCGTAAATTACTGGCCTGGCACGACCGTTCCGACGGCGGTCTGCTGGTGACGCTGGCCGAGATGGCCTTTGCCGGCCACTGCGGCGTGCAGGTCGATATCGCCGCGCTGGGCGATGACCATCTGGCCGCACTGTTCAACGAGGAGCTGGGCGGCGTGATTCAGGTACGCGCTGAAGACAGAGACGCGGTCGAAGCGCTGTTGGCGCAGTACGGTCTTGCTGACTGCGTCCACTACCTTGGTCAGGCCCTGGCTGGCGATCGCTTTGTGATTACCGCTAATGACCAGACGGTATTCAGCGAAAGCCGCACTACGCTGCGTGTCTGGTGGGCGGAAACCACCTGGCAGATGCAGCGTCTGCGCGACAATCCGCAATGTGCTGATCAGGAACATGAGGCGAAAGCGAATGATGCCGATCCGGGCCTCAACGTGAAGCTGTCGTTTGATATTAATGAAGATATCGCCGCGCCGTACATTGCGACAGGCGCACGACCGAAAGTCGCTGTACTGCGCGAGCAGGGGGTGAACTCTCACGTGGAGATGGCGGCGGCGTTCCATCGTGCGGGCTTTGACGCGATTGACGTCCATATGAGCGACCTGCTGGGCGGTCGTATCGGTCTGGGCAACTTCCATGCGCTGGTGGCTTGCGGCGGCTTTTCCTACGGCGACGTGCTGGGGGCGGGCGAAGGCTGGGCGAAATCCATTCTGTTTAACCATCGGGTGCGCGACGAATTCGAAACCTTCTTCCATCGTCCGCAGACACTGGCGCTGGGCGTGTGCAACGGTTGCCAGATGATGTCGAATCTGCGCGAGCTGATCCCGGGCAGCGAACTGTGGCCGCGGTTTGTACGTAACCATTCTGACCGCTTCGAAGCCCGCTTCAGCCTGGTGGAAGTGACGCAAAGCCCATCGCTGCTGCTGCAAGGAATGGTAGGCTCACAGATGCCGATTGCGGTTTCCCATGGGGAAGGGCGCGTTGAGGTGCGTGACGATGCGCATCTTGCCGCGCTTGAGAGCAAAGGCCTGGTCGCCCTGCGCTACGTTGATAACTTTGGTAAGGTGACCGAAACCTATCCGGCTAACCCGAACGGTTCGCCGAACGGCATCACGGCGGTGACGACCGAAAATGGTCGGGTGACGATTATGATGCCGCATCCGGAGCGCGTATTCCGCACCGTCGCCAACTCCTGGCACCCGGAAAACTGGGGCGAGGATAGCCCGTGGATGCGTATCTTCCGTAATGCGCGTAAGCAGCTTGGTTAATTAGCCCGATAGCCATTAAGCCCCTCTTCACGAGGGGCTTTTTTGTAGACGGCGCTTATCAGGCCCACGGGGAAGCGTGGTTGTAGCTACCGTCTTGAACGTCAAGCGGTAGGCCGGATAAGGCGTTTACGCCGCCATCCGGCAATAAACTAGTGCTTATGCCGCAAGATTAAAGTGTCGGGAAATCCCGACATGAGTGGGGGATAGGTTGTCGCCAAAAAGAGACATTTAACTATTTGATTTTAAATTGTTTTATTTTTAGGTGTTGCAGGTGTTGCTGATTGGCGACAGAAAGGGCAAAAAACAGACAGAGCCATTTTTAGCATGAATAACGATATTTTTCATATCTATCATTGTGTTAACAAAGTCTTTTGAATGTTGGCACAATTACTGCATAATGATAACCAGTGGCTCATTCACCTTCTTATGTCAGCCCCTTAGGGACGCGCTACATAAACTTCGAATGACGCACAACAAGGTGCCTGCCGTCCAACTTCTGATAATAGCGTAGCTTTATCAACCTCCGGGCGAAACGTCGAGTTAGGCACCGCCTTATTCCATAACAAAGCCGGGTTTAGCCCGGCTTTGTTGTATCTGGCGCTTCCCTCGGTTAGCATCTTTTTTATTCTTCTTTTATGTGAGCGACACGTTGAAGCGCTGGTCTGTTTTCCCCCGTTCTTTACGACAATTGGTCATGCTGGCCTTTTTGCTGATCCTGCTGCCGTTGCTGGTTCTGGCCTGGCAGGCGTGGCAAAGCCTTAACGCGTTAAGCGATCAGGCTGCGGTGACTAACCGCAGCACGCTTATTGACGCCCGGCGCAGCGAGGCGATGACCAACGTCGCGCTGGAGATGGAGCGAAGCTACCGACAGTATTGCGTGCTTGACGATCCGACGCTGGCAAAAGTGTATCAAAGCCAGCGTAAGCGCTATAGCGATATGCTGGATGCCCATGCCGGCGTATTGCCGGATGATAAGTTGTATCAGGCGTTACGCCAGGATTTAAACGCGCTGGCGCAATTGCAGTGTAAAGATAGCGGCCCGGAAGCGGCAGCGGCCGCGCGTCTGGAGGCCTTTGCCAACGCTAATACGGAAATGGTGCAGGCGACGCGTACTGTGGTTTACTCGCGCGGGCAGCAGTTACAACAAGAAATCGCCGAGCGCGGACAATTTTTCGGCTGGCAGGCGCTGGTGCTATTTCTGGTGAGTCTGGCGATGGTGCTACTTTTTACCCGCATGATTATCGGGCCGGTGAAAGGAATTGAACGGATGATTAATCGCCTGGGCGAAGGCCGTTCTTTGGGGAATACCGTCACCTTTACCGGTCCGCGTGAATTACGATCGGTGGGGCAGCGCATTATCTGGCTGAGTGAGCGTCTGGCGTGGCTGGAATCCCAACGCCATCAGTTTCTACGTCACTTGTCCCATGAGCTGAAAACTCCGCTGGCCAGTATGCGCGAGGGGACAGAGCTGCTGGCCGATCAGGTGGTTGGGCCGCTGACGCCGGAGCAAAAAGAGGTGGTCGATATTCTGGATGACAGCAGTCGTAATTTACAAAAATTGATTGAGCAATTGCTTGATTACAACCGGAAACTGGTAGACAGTGCCACAGAGCTGGAAGCGGTCGATATCGCGCCGCTTGTGGATATGGTGGTTTCCGCCCACAGTTTGCCTGCCCGCGCTAAAATGATGCATACCGATGTCGACCTGGAGGCCGAACGCTGCATAGCAGAGCCCATGTTGCTGATGAGCGTGCTGGATAATCTCTATTCCAACGCGGTGCACTATGGCGCTGAATCCGGTAACATTTGTATCCGTAGTCGCTCTCAGGGCTCCACGGTTTATATCGATGTGGTTAATAGCGGCGAACCGATTCCGCAAACCGAAAGAGAAATGATTTTTGAGCCTTTTTTCCAGGGAAGCCACCAGCGAAAAGGGGCGGTAAAAGGCAGTGGGTTAGGGCTGAGTATCGCCAGAGATTGTATTCGTCGAATGCAGGGAGAGATCCAACTGGTGGATGACAACGCGCAGGAAGTTTGTTTTCGCATCTCGCTGCCATTGCCTGCATCTGACAAACACTAATATGAATTTAAGCCTGGTGCGTATGTCACACGTTTTCGTCCAAACTATTAAACGATGCCTTTTGCGGTGGGGAATACCGGTGGGCATATCGTGTCTGGCGCTGACCGCATGTGTTCCCCATGCTTCACAGCAACTGCCCGGTAGCGCAGCGCAGGACACGCTCCCCCATTATCAACTGGCGGATTATCTCCCGACGGCGTGCGCGGATATCTGGTCGCTACGCGGGCAGGCGGTGGAGACGAATCCGCTGTACTGGCTACGCACGATTGACTGCGCCGATCGTCTGATGCCGGTTCAGTCGCGCGCAGAGGCGCGCGCGTTGACGGATGATAACTGGCAAAATGCCTTCAGGCGCGGGATCTTACTGGCGGATGCAAAAATTACGCCGCCGGAGCGGCGCGCCATAGTGACCCGTCTGGAGGCGTTAAGCGCGCAAATACCGGCTCAGGTACGGCCCGTCTACCAAATCTGGCATGACGGTCAGGCGCTGCAATTAGCACTTTCTGCCGAACGTCAGCGTTATAGCAAACTCCAGCAAACGTCAGATAGTGAGCTGGATGCGCTGCGCCAGCAGCAACAGGCCTTGCAAACGCAGCTCGATCTTACCACCCGTAAGCTGGAGAGTTTAACCGATATTGAGCGCCAGCTTTCGACACGAAAACCGGCAGGGAATTACAACGCCGATACGCCGCATACGAATGACAAACCCGCGACGTCTGAAGATGGCGCGGCGCCGTCGCCGTCACAAGATGAGGTAACGCCATGATAAGCCGTAAACCGGCGCACCTGCTGCTGGTCGATGACGATCCCGGATTACTGAAATTGCTCGGTATGCGCCTGACCAGTGAAGGATACAGCGTCGTGACCGCAGAGAGCGGCCAGGAAGGACTACGGGTACTACATCGGGAAAAAGTGGATCTGGTAATAAGCGACCTGCGCATGGACGAAATGGATGGTATGCAACTGTTCACAGAAATTCAGAAAGTACAGCCGGGAATGCCGGTTATCATTCTGACGGCGCATGGTTCTATTCCGGATGCGGTGGCCGCTACCCAGAAAGGCGTATTCAGCTTTTTGACGAAGCCGATCGACAGAGACGCGTTATATAAAGCGATAGATGAAGCGCTGGAGCAGTCCGCTCCCGCGACGGACGATAGCTGGCGCAACGCTATCGTTACCCGTAGCCCGCTGATGCTGCGACTGCTTGAACAGGCGCGCATGGTCGCGCAGTCGGATGTCAGCGTATTGATTAACGGACAAAGCGGCACCGGGAAAGAGATTTTCGCACAGGCGATTCATAATGCCAGCCCGCGCAGTAACAAGCCGTTTGTCGCCATTAACTGCGGCGCGTTACCGGAACAGTTGCTGGAGTCCGAATTATTCGGCCATGCGCGCGGCGCCTTTACCGGCGCAGTGAGCAATCGTGAAGGGTTGTTCCAGGCGGCGGAAGGCGGCACGCTGTTTCTGGATGAAATTGGCGATATGCCCGCGCCGTTACAGGTGAAGCTGCTGCGGGTGTTACAGGAGCGCAAAGTCAGGCCGCTGGGCAGCAATCGCGATATTGATATCGACGTGCGAATTATTTCCGCGACGCACCGCGATCTGCCGAAGGCGATGGCGCGGGGCGAATTTCGTGAAGATTTGTACTACCGGCTGAATGTCGTGAGCCTGAAAATTCCGGCGCTGGCGGAGCGTACCGAGGATATTCCGCTGCTGGCTAATCATCTGCTCAGACAGTCGGCACAGCGGCATAAACCGTTTGTTCGCGCCTTTTCTACTGATGCAATGAAACGGCTGATGACGGCAAGCTGGCCGGGCAACGTGCGCCAACTGGTCAACGTCATTGAACAATGCGTGGCGTTAACTTCTTCGCCGGTGATCAGCGATGCGTTGGTCGAGCAGGCGCTGGAAGGCGAAAACACCGCGCTGCCAACTTTTGCCGAAGCGCGAAACCAATTTGAACTGAACTATCTGCGCAAGTTACTGCAAATTACCAAAGGTAACGTGACGCACGCGGCAAGGATGGCGGGGCGCAACCGCACGGAATTCTATAAGCTACTCTCCCGTCACGAACTGGATGCGAATGATTTCAAAGAGTAGTTTTCATGCCGTAAAGTAGCGCGAAATATGTTACGTTTAACCGATCAAAACACAGGCGACCTTTTCAAGGAATAGCATGAAAAAGATTGATGCGATTATTAAACCCTTCAAGCTGGACGATGTCCGTGAAGCGCTGGCCGAGGTAGGTATTACCGGCATGACGGTCACTGAAGTCAAAGGTTTTGGCCGTCAAAAAGGCCACACCGAGCTGTATCGCGGCGCGGAATATATGGTGGATTTTCTGCCGAAGGTAAAAATTGAAATCGTTGTGCCTGACGACATCGTGGATACCTGTGTTGATACCATCATTCGTACCGCGCAGACGGGGAAAATCGGCGACGGTAAGATCTTTGTCTTTGATGTCGCCCGCGTTATTCGTATCCGTACTGGCGAAGAAGACGACGCGGCTATCTGATGTGCCGATTCGCTGCCCGTCTCCTCCTTGTGGGCAGCGAACCACCGTTTAATCGCCCTGCGGTAGCGCCGATGTAGTCCGGGTGCAAACCCATCTCAGGCCGACAATGGCGACGATCAGCGCCACGCAACTTAGCGTCCACTCGCCCATTTGCGAGAAAAAGTGTCCGTAGGCGGCTACCGCCGTATCACTAATTTGCGATTCCGTGGTTTGTTGCGCGACCACGCCAGCCAGCCAGTTAGCGACCGCGCCGGTCGCCAGCATATAAATACCGGTCAGTACGCCCGTGACGCCAGGCAGGTTGAGGCGGGTAATTTGCGCCATCGCGACCGGATCAATAAACAGTTCCGCAAAGCCCATCAGCGCCAGCCCTGCGATCATCATTCCCATTGATGCCTGCCCGTCTAACCGGGCCTGATGCGCGTTTAGCGCCAGCAGCATAAAACCGCCGCCCATCAATACCAGCCCCACGGCAAATTTAAGCCAGACGCGCAGCACCGAGCGGGCGCTCTCTTTCGGGCTGCTCAGCCACGCCAGCACCACGCCCGCCGCCATCACCGCAATCGCATTGACCGACTGGAACAATGCGGTGGGGACGGTCATGTTTAGCCAGTGGCGGTTGACAAAACGGTCGATGAATAAACTGATCGAACTTCCGCCCTGCTGCGCCAGAACCCAGAAGAGAGTGCCGGTGATCATTAACAGAACGATTTGCCACAAGGCGCGACGGTGTTCGGGAAATTTAACCATAATACGGGCGATAAGTTGCGCCGCGAAGACGCAGACAATGGCCAGCACATAGCCAGACCAGTTATTTTCCAGCAGGAGGGTGAAGAATACCGGTGCGATACACAGCATTAATACCAGCCAACCCCAGGTTGGAAGGGCGAATTTAACCGCCCGCAGCGCGGGGCGATTAACACCGCGCGTCTGCTGAAAGTGGCGATGACCGCTTAAAAAGATGAGCAGGCCGATGAACATTCCCACGCCCGCCAGCGCAAAGCCGACATGCCAGCCATACCACTGCGCCGCCAGACCACAGGCGATCGGCGCGGCTATCGATCCAATATTCCCGGCGGCGTAGAGCAGCGAGAATCCCCCGTCGCGGCGGTTGTCATCAGGGGCGTAAAGTTCGCCCAGCAGACAGCTAATATTGGATTTAAACAAGCCGTAGCCGCAGATAATAATGGCGAGCGCCGCATATAAACTCAGCGTTGAATCAGATTCTAAGCCCAATACCACATGACCCAGCGTCATCAATAAGGCGCCGGTGATAACCGCCACGCGGTTGCCAAGCAGGCGGTCGGCAAGCCAGCCGCCAAGAATAGGGGTAACGTAAACTAAAGAGGCGTAGGCGCTGAAGAGGTTGATCGCGTGGCTGTCATTAAAACCAAGCTGGTGGGTAAGATAAAGGATGAGTAAGGCACGCATGCCGTAAAAGCTGAAGTATTCCCAAATTTGAATCGCCACGATGTAAAAAATCGCGCGCGGTTGTGAGGGTGTTTTCATAAAGTCTCCTTGCTGCGTGAAAAAAGGGAAGTGGCAAGCCACTTCCCTTTGGTACTTATTTCGTATTTTCTTTCAGCACCTTAACGGTGTAACGTCCGTCTGCCTGACGATAGGCGCCGTGGATATCGGTTTCGAAGCCCGGATAGTGGGCGCCGATTTCGCACAGCATTTGCAGGAATTCCAGTACCGGACGGCTTTCCTCGGTGATCATTTCACCAGGCATCACCAGCGGCACTCCCGGAGGGTAAGGAAGGATCATGTTGGCGTTGACGCGTCCAACCATCTCTTCAAGATACACCTCTTCCGTTTCGCCATGCAGCTCTTTCTGGAACGCAGTATACGGCGTCATCACCATTTTCGGCAGCACTTCAAACGCACGGTACATTAAGTCCGGCAGATTATGATGTTCGACCAGTTTATGAATATTCTGCGCCAGTTCCTGGATGCGCATATTTTCATAAAACTCAGGCGCTTCGCGGTACAGTGCCGGCAGAATGTTTTTGACGCGCAGGTTCAGGTCAAAGGCGCGTTTAAATTCAGTGAGCGCGCGCAGCAGGCTCAGAGCTTTGGTTTTGTCGATACCAATGCTGAACAGGAACAGCAGGTTGTATGGACCGGTTTTTTCTACGATGATGCCGCGTTCATCGAGATATTTGGCGACCAGACTTGCCGGAATACCGAACTCATCCATCGTACCGTCTTTCTTCATCCCCGGCGTCAGGATAGTGACTTTGATCGGGTCGAGGTACATGTGTTCGTTATCGATATTTTTGAAGCCATGCCATGCGCTATCTGAACGCAGCGGCCAGCACTCAGCTCCATCGATATGTTCCGGCTGCCATACGTCAAAGAACCAGCCGTCAGATTCGCTTTTCAGGCGTTTAATTTCTTTACGGAATTTAATCGCACGTTCAATAGAGCCGTTAATCAGGCGTTTACCCGCATTACCTTTCATCATCGCCGCTGCGGTTTCAGTAGACGCTACGATACCGTAGTGCGGAGAAGTGGTGGTATGCATCATGTAGGCTTCGTTAAAGGTTTCTTCGTTAATGTCGCCTTTAACATGAATCATGGATGCCTGTGAAAACGCCGCCAGCAGTTTATGCGTGGACTGGGTTTCATAAATGATTTTGCCTTCCACACGGTCGCCGCTCATACCGCATTTACCCTGATAAATAGGGGAGAAATTGGTATAAGGCACCCAGGCGGAGTCAAAATGAATGGACTTCACATCCAGAGTTTTCTTGATGTAGTCAGTGTTATACAACAGACCGTCATAGGTTGAGTTAGTAATAACAGCATGGACCGGCCAGGTTGCGTTAGGCGTCTCTTTTACCCGTTTAGCGATAGTGGCGTGCTGGAACTCGCTTTGCGGAATACCGCCAAGAATACCGTAGGCGTTACGGGTTGGGCGGAAATAAATCGGCGTAATGTCGCTCATCATCATCAGATGGGTCAGCGATTTATGGCAGTTACGGTCAATCAGTACCGTGCTGCCTGCCGGCGCGGAGTACATACCGACGATTTTGTTCGCCGTAGAGGTGCCGTTCGTCACCATGTAGCTACGTTCGGCGTTAAAGACGCGGGCGATATACTCTTCCGCTTCTTTATGCGGGCCGGAGTGGTCCAGCAGCGAACCCAGTTCGGAAACGGAAATCGAAATATCGGATTTCATCGTGTTCGGGCCGAAGAAATCATAAAAGATGCTGCCGACGGGGCTTTTCTGGAAAGCGGTCCCGCCCATGTGGCCAGGCGTACAGAAAGTATATTTCCCTTCGCGCACATATTTGAACAACGCTTTTGTCAGCGGCGGCAGAATATTGTCGATGTATTCATCGGTATTCTGGCGAATTTTCGCCGCGATATCGGCTGCGGCGCCTAAAGCATATTCAAAGAAGCGAACCTGCATTCTCAGATCGTTGAGGCTGACGTCCAGCGTAGAGTAGCTGTTGGCGAAGGCGTACAGCGGCATATACTCGTTCAGCTTGCTAATCTCTTCGCAAAGCTCAAGGTTATATTTATCCCAGTCGAAAATGACGCCGCAAAGGCGGGAGTTATTTTCAATCAGCTTCAGCAGGTCTTCTCGGTCGTTTGGATAGACGATACGGAAATTTAAACCTTCCAGTGCACGATGCAGTTCACGAATAGGCTCTTCTTTAAAGTAGACGCCCATGTGGTTCATGATAGCAATAACGTTCATAGTCTTGTTCCTGGTAAAGTGGGCCCCTCCCGCTACGCTATAGCAGGTGACGAAAGGGGCTTTGAGAAAAAGGAGTTAGCGGTTAAAGCGCTTCAGCCGTATTGTTGTCGCTGTCGTTGTTCTGGCGCTGGTGCATTTTGCGACCGTAGAACATCAGGATGATCAGACTGACGATAAAGGTGCCGGAGAGTTCGAAGGAGCTGGCGCCCATCAGTGCGATGAAGCAAAATGCGCAGCCCAGTACAGAACAAATCAGGCTTACCGAGTTACGGATGTTGAACCCTTCGAAGCGAATCAGGTCAACACAGGAGTAGAAGTACGGCAGCATGGTAAGCAGTACGGCAATCCCGGTCAGTTCGCCGAACAGGTCGGACGCTTTACCGCCGCTGGAGTTCATGATGGTGATCAGAATCATCAGCGCCGTCATTTTCACCGCAGCCAACAGCAGACCTTTTTTCGGAATACCGTTTTTATCCATTTCACCGTAAATTTTCGGGAAGTTGCCGTCGTTGGCGGCGCGAACCCCAGCCTGGCCGACCAGCATCATCCAGGAGCCCAGAGACGTCAGGCAGGCGAAAGCGGTAAAGGCGGAAACCAGCGGCGCAGCCCAGCCACCCAGAATCGTGGAGGTACTGATAGCGAACGGCGCGCCGGAAGAGGCCATAACGGAAGCTGGGAACATCCCGGCGATAACCTGAGTCGCGGCGATATAGATGATGCCTGCCAGCGCGGTACCCAGCATGGTTGCCAGCGGTACGGTGCGTTTCGGGTTTTTCACCATGCCGGTGCTGACGGCGGCAGACTCAACGCCAACGAACGCCCACAGGCAGAGCAGAATACTTTTAACAATGGCGTGAGAGTCGGTCGTCGTAGACGTGTTCCAGTTCGCGTGATAGGTCGCGATATCGAACCAATGCCAGCCGGCGACTGCGGTCAAGACTACCGGGATCAGCACCAGGAATAGGCCAATCGTTGTCAAACGGCTGACCCAGGCCCCGCCCAGCATATTAATAAAGGTGAACAGCCAGACGATAGCAATACAGGCAATACCTGCCGGTATTGGATTATTTAACGCCGGGAAGAACGTAGAAAGATAAGAAACCGCGGTAATACCGATGGCTAAGTTACCAATCCAGTTTGCGTGATAATAAAGAACGCCGGTCTGGAAACCAAACGCCGGAGATATTTCCCCAGCATAAGCGATAGGGCCACCCTGTTGAGGGTTTTTGGTTGCCAGCCTCGCATAAACATAAGCCAGCGACATTGCCCCAATAATAGAAATTACCCAGCCCCAGATGGCAATGCCACCAATACTGGCAAGGTTGGCGGGTAATAATGCAATCCCGCTCCCCATCATATTACCGGCAACGACGCCAGTACAGGCAAATAGCCCGATCTTTTTGACAGAACTCATGTTCATTTCTCCTGAGCTGTATTTTTAAGAACCGGGCTTATGCTTCATATATGCTGCGTGCCCGTTCAACTGTCGATAAGATTAACGATTGGGTTGAGATAAGTCCTAAAGAAAAAGTGAAATAAACACAAACATGAAAAAACTGATAGATTGATTTTTTTGAATTAACATATAAATATCATGAAAAATATCATGAAAGGATAAACATCGTTTAATTACAAAGAGTTATATTTACATATCTTTGCAATGAATATGTTGCCAAAATTAACATAAGCTATTTTTGGCAACATGTTTTTCACAAAATAAAAGCGAAAAATTTAATATCTTTTCGCTTTTATTTGTCATGGTTCAGCGTTAAATTTAATCTTCTGCCAGAAAACTATTCAGATAAGGGACAATTTTCTGAACGGATGTCTGAAATACGCCATTTTCGATCCAGTACAGCGTGTTTTCACCTGGACGTAAATTAAAGGCGGTCAGATAGGCATCAGCGGCCAGACGATTCTCACCTTTCATTTCGTAAACTTTCCCCAACAGGACATAGTTAAACCACGACATTTCAAGCTCGATGCTTTTATTGATTTCCTCATACGCTGCATCGATATCACCTTTGCCCAAAAGATCAACGGTCTTGATTTTATAATAAACAGACGTTTTCTCAACGCCCGGAATTTGATCTATTTTTTTAAACTCTTCGTTCAGTGCGGCCACTTGTTCTTTATCAAACGGCTGCTGTGATTGCCGTAATACATCTACCAGCACTTTATATTCATAGGCATAGTTGAAATCAGGCGTTTCCTTAATAATGCCATTCAGAATATCGCTGGCTTTACCTAGCGCCTGCGCATCGCCGCTCAGAATAAGCTGGCGCGCCTCATAAAAACGCATCAGCGCGGTATTTTGCGGCGTTCTGAACAGGGCCAGTTGTTCTCGCATACGATTAGGCCAGGGCTGTGTTAAAACGAAAGACAGGCTATTAAACAGATCATCCTGGATGGACAACTGGTTAGTATTGGTGACGAAATAACGCTTATCCAGCATGGTTGAACCATCGGCGTTATCAATGAGCACTACAGACATAAAGCACTGCTGCGCCCGATAGTGGCGCTGATTGACAAACTGAATGGTTAACGTCTTACCGGAGCTGCTTGGCTCATTGACCCGGTAATTGGTTTTATCGTGCACCATAAAAGTCGAGTAGGTGTTCAGCAGGTCGGTGATTAAGCCACCCAGACCGATGGCGTAGGACTCCTGCGAGACCCAGTTATTACAGGAATTGCCGCCTTCAAAACGAACATCTATATCTCGTGGGTTAAGTAATAACCGCGTTTTTGTTACCGCGGCATTATGATCTACCACCGACATCACGATAAACACCACCAGCGTCGCCAGCGAGAGCAGGAACATCACCCACGTCCAGAAAGCGGCAATACGCGGCTTTTTCGCCTTTTTAGTCGGCGTTTGCAAAGAGGCGGGCGGCACAGGCGTAGCGGCAGTAACCCCCTCCGTCGGTTCTGCATTCGTCGCTGCGATCGGCGGCGGCGGCGACGTTGATGAATTATCGATCTCATCGCTATTTTCTTCGCACCAGATAACCGGCGCCGTCAGCTTATAGCCGCGTTTAGGTACGGTAACGATGTATTCAGCATTGCTGTCTCCGCCATCTCTTAATGATTTGCGTAGTTCAGAAATGCTTTGGGTGACAACATGGTTGGTCACGATGGTGCGCATCCAGACATGATCAATAATGTTATCCCGGCTTAACACTTCATCCGGATGATGCGCAAAATACATCAGAAGATCGATCAGCCGTGGTTCAAGAGTAATCTGGCGTCCCTGACGACTGATCTGATTAACAGAAGGTGTAACCAGCCACTCTCCAATGCGTACAACAGGTTGCTGCATAAAAAGATGCCCTAACGAGCTAAGTCAAACGTTAATAATAACACGATTTGCACAGACTTTTTTTATTCCCCTTTTTTGTAAAAGAAAGGCATAAAAAGCAGCGCAATAAGCAGGGGAACGGGGAGGAAAACGGGCGTTCGCCTTAACGATAACGCCCGTTTTTTCAGAGGATTTCTTGCAATTACAGCACCTTATGCGGGCCGAAGCATTCGTAATGAATGTTTTCGTTATTCACGCCAAGTGAAACCAGTTGTTTTGCGGCAAACTGCATAAAGCCTACCGGGCCGCAAAGATAGAACTGCATTGCCGGATCGCTGATCGCGGCTTCCAGTTTGCTTAAATCCATCAGCCCTTCGCTGTCGAAGAGGCGTTGGGCGCGATCGGCCTCAGTCGGCTCGCGGTACCAGGTATGGGCAGTGAAACGCGGCAGTGTACGGCCCAGCTCGCTCACTTCGTCGGCAAACGCATGGACGTCGCCGTTCTCCGCCGCGTGGAACCAGTTCACCTGCGCGGTATGCTGTTCTTTCGCCAGCGTATCGAGCATCGCTAACATCGGCGTCTGGCCGACGCCAGCGGAAATCAGCGAAACGGGGGTATCAGCGGCGACATTCATAAAGAAGTCACCTGCCGGCGCAGCCAGATGTACCACATCGCCTACGCTGGCGTGATGGTGTAACCAGTTTGATACCTGGCCGCCGTCTTCACGCTTCACGGCAATACGGTACCCTTTGCCATCGGGTTTACGGGTCAGTGAATATTGGCGGATCTCCTGATGCGCAAAACCTTCCGGCTTCAGCCAGACGCCCAGATACTGCCCGGGACGGTATTCCGCCACCGTACCGCCGTCGACCGGTTCAAACTCAAAGCTGGTGATCAGTGCGCTACGCGGGGTTTTCGCAACGATGCGGAAGGGGCGCGTGCCTTCCCAGCCGCCGTCTTTGCTGGCGTTCTCGTGATAAATCTCGGCTTCCCGATGAATAAAGACGTTAGCCAGTACGCCATAGGCTTTGCCCCACGCGTCCAGCACTTCCTGGCCCGGGTTGAACATTTCGTCCAGCGTCGCCAGCAGATGCGTCCCGACGATGTTGTACTGCTCCGGCTTAATCTGGAAGCTGGTGTGCTTCTGCGCGATTTTTTCTACCGCCGGCAGCAACGCCGGTAAATTTTCGATATTGCTGGCGTAGGCCGCGATAGCATTAAACAGGGCTTCACGCTGATCGCCGTTACGCTGGTTGCTCATATTGAAGATTTCTTTGAGCTCCGGGTTATGCGTAAACATACGGTCGTAGAAGTGGGCGGTCAGTTTCGGTCCTGTTTCAACCAGCAGGGGAATGGTGGCCTTTACTGTAGCGATGGTTTGTGCGTCAAGCATACGTGCTTCCTTTATGTGAAAATCTAATGATGTATATCAAATGCATCTTATAAAAATACCCTTGCATTGTAAATGGATCTTCTCTGCTTTACGTTATGGAGGTAACAACGTGAAAAATCTGCATCACAAAGCTGAAAAGAAATCCGTTGAAATTCGTCAGGCTCTCGTTCAGGAAACCCTTATCTGACGCATAGGTAATCGTTTGCGTAAAAACCTTTGTCAAGACCTGTTATCGAAGAATGATTCGGTTATACTGTTGGCCGAAGTCCCACGGACTGCCTTTTCAGGCACAAATTTTATTGTTAGCTGAGTCAGGAGATGCGGATGTTAAAGCGTGAAATGAACATTGCCGATTATGATGCCGAATTGTGGCAGGCTATGGAGCAGGAAAAAGTACGTCAGGAAGAGCACATCGAACTGATCGCCTCCGAAAACTACACCAGCCCGCGCGTGATGCAGGCGCAGGGGTCTCAGCTGACCAACAAATACGCTGAAGGTTATCCGGGCAAGCGCTACTACGGCGGTTGCGAATACGTTGATGTCGTTGAGCAGCTGGCTATCGACCGCGCGAAAGAACTGTTCGGCGCCGACTACGCTAACGTGCAGCCGCACTCCGGTTCTCAGGCTAACTTCGCTGTTTACACCGCGCTGCTGCAGCCGGGCGACACCGTTCTGGGTATGAACCTGGCGCAGGGCGGCCACCTGACTCACGGCTCCCCGGTTAACTTCTCCGGTAAACTGTACAACATCGTACCTTACGGTATCGATGAGTCCGGTAAAATTGACTATGACGAGATGGCGAAGCTGGCCAAAGAGCACAAGCCGAAGATGATTATCGGTGGCTTCTCTGCCTACTCCGGCGTGGTTGACTGGGCAAAAATGCGTGAAATCGCTGACAGCATCGGCGCATACCTGTTTGTCGACATGGCGCACGTGGCGGGCCTGATTGCCGCAGGCGTTTACCCGAACCCGGTTCCGCACGCTCACGTTGTCACCACCACCACCCACAAAACCCTGGCGGGTCCGCGCGGCGGCCTGATCCTGGCGAAGGGCGGCGATGAAGAGCTGTACAAAAAACTGAACTCCGCCGTGTTCCCAAGCGCGCAGGGCGGCCCGCTGATGCACGTGATCGCGGGTAAAGCGGTAGCACTGAAAGAAGCGATGGAGCCGGAGTTCAAAGTTTACCAGCAGCAGGTGGCGAAAAACGCCAAAGCGATGGTAGAAGTGTTCCTGAACCGCGGCTACAAAGTGGTGTCTGGCGGCACTGAGAACCACCTGTTCCTGCTGGACCTGGTGGATAAAAACCTGACCGGTAAAGAAGCTGACGCCGCGCTGGGCCGTGCTAACATCACGGTGAACAAAAACAGCGTGCCGAACGATCCTAAGAGCCCGTTCGTGACTTCCGGTATCCGCATCGGTTCTCCAGCGGTCACTCGTCGCGGCTTCAAAGAAGCGGAAGTGAAAGAGCTGGCTGGCTGGATGTGTGACGTGCTGGACAACATCAATGATGAAGCCACCATTGAACGCGTGAAAGCGAAAGTACTGGATATCTGCGCCCGCTTCCCGGTTTACGCGTAAGCGCTTATGCTGTGAAAATGGCCCGATGGCGCTGCGTCTGTCGGGCATTACTTATGCGCCATAACGTGACGCCGCCGGAAGTCATTATCCGGCGGCGTTGCCGTTTGAACTTCTCCCTCCGCTTGTTAATCTTATGTTACCCTTGCCAGCGCAACCGTTTACCGCCAGACTATCGCCTCCAAACGGGAGGGAATCATGGCATTGCATTCCACGCGCTGGCTGGCGCTCAGTTATTTCACCTACTTCTTTAGTTACGGTATTTTTCTGCCCTTCTGGAGCGTCTGGCTCAAAGGTCTTGGGCTAACGCCGGAAACCATCGGTCTTCTGCTGGGCGTGGGTCTGGTCGCGCGTTTTCTCGGTAGTCTGCTCATTGCGCCTCGCGTAAGCGATCCTTCGCGGTTGATCTCCGCGCTGCGCGTACTGGCATTGCTGACGCTGGTATTTGCGCTGGCATTTTGGGCAGGAACGCATGTCGCGTGGCTAATGGTGGTGATGGTTGGGTTTAACCTCTTCTTTTCACCACTGGTGCCGCTGACCGATGCGCTGGCCAATACCTGGCAAAAGCAAATTACCCTGGACTATGGTCGGGTGCGGCTGTGGGGGTCCATCGCCTTCGTGATAGGGTCGGCGCTGACCGGTAAGCTGGTGAGTTTATACGATTACCAGGCGATTCTGGCGCTACTGACGCTCGGCGTCGCCTCGATGTTGCTGGGTATGTTGTTACGTCCCAGCGTGCCGCCGCAAGGGGAAAGCCGTCAGCAGGAGAGCGCAGGCTGGCCCGCCTGGCGTACGCTGGTGGCACAAAGTTGGCGTTTTCTCGCCTGCGTCTGTTTGCTGCAAGGGGCGCACGCCGCCTACTACGGTTTTAGCGCCATCTACTGGCAGGGGGCTGGCTATTCAGCATCGGCGGTCGGCTATTTATGGTCGTTGGGCGTGGTGGCGGAAGTGATCATTTTCGCCCTGAGTAAAAAGCTATTTCGCCGGTTTAGCGCCCGCGACTTGCTGTTGCTTTCCGCTGTGTGCGGCGTGGTACGCTGGGGACTGATGGGCTGGAGTACGGCGTTGCCGTGGCTGATTGTGATACAAATCCTGCACTGTGGCACGTTTACCGTTTGCCATCTGGCCGCCATGCGCTATATCGCTGCGCGTCAGGGAAGCGAGGTGATTCGTTTGCAGGCCGTCTATTCCGCTGTGGCGATGGGCGGCAGCATCGCGATTATGACGGTATTTGCCGGTTTTCTGTATCAACATCTGGGCGGCGGCGTGTTCTGGATTATGGCGCTGGTGGCATTGCCCGCTATCTTCCTTCGGCCCAAAGTGGTTGCCGCGTCATGATTCCAGGATCTTGCGGATCTGCTGCTGTTGGTGCTCTGTGAGGGTGCGATCCGCATGAATTAATGGCGGTGAGAAGAGCGGTAGCGGCGTGGCGTAAGGGGTAACAATCAGCGCTACGCCGCGCGGGCATCCCTCTTTTTGAAATGCCTGGAGCGATAGCCGTCTGATATTCAGCGGCAACAGGGTCAGTTCACGCAGTTGCTGCTCAATATGCGTCTCCAGCGCATCATTTTTATCCGCTAACAATACGATCTGTCTCTCATGCAAATCGTTATCCTGCATTAGCCAGGCGCCGAAAATCACTGCCACCAGCCCCGTCTCTTCCTCGGAAAAGTGGATACCATATTCGGCTTCAAACCCGGCGAGCGCCTCACGTGTGGTGCGAACCAGACGCGGATAAAGACGGTTAAACTCTTCCGGAAGCGTATTATCGATGCCAATCGTGAATAAACTTCGGTTCAGCGCCTGGGCGAGATGGACATACAGCTGATCGTTAAGCCCTTGTTCGTCGCTG
The DNA here is from genome assembly GCF_046552235.1 of Salmonella sp. SAL00670. Taxonomy (NCBI): domain Bacteria; kingdom Pseudomonadati; phylum Pseudomonadota; class Gammaproteobacteria; order Enterobacterales; family Enterobacteriaceae; genus Salmonella; species Salmonella sp. SAL00670. Next base: position 60,436 of record NZ_JBGDUO010000009.1, on the reverse strand, counting down.
AAGCGTACGTTCCCTTTTTCTCGAAAGCGCAGCACCAGCCGCGCCACTTCCAGTCGCAGTTGCTGCGCCCGTTGATGCGTGTCGCGAATCGGGTCGGGGAGGCGAATCATTGAAAACAGTAACGCCATAAACAGCGCTTCATTGAGCGGTGCGGCCTGCATCACGTGGCGCTGCCAGTGACGACCAATTTCCTGGGCGAGTGGATATTCCGCGCACGACTGCGCCCAAATCTGCTGTACAGGGTTGAACTCCGGGGTGATGCCGGCATGGTGTTGTAGCAGACAATACTGTAAAAAGAGACGCAGGAACTGCACGTCGCGATGTTCAAATGGTTTTTGCAACCGGCGGGCGCACAGATTGATGAGCGCGTGAAGATTAATATCATCATACAGCGGACGCGCGATACCGCGCTGCTTTAGCGCGTTTTTTAAGGCCGGGGTAAACTGTTGCGTGACGAAGGTCGGGCATAAACGCAGGCCGCGCCTGAGCCAGTGTAAAAGGCAAAGGCGCTGATCGAGTGCTGTACCTTCGATCCGATAGCAACCGTTCTGGCATGTTGTGATGGCAAGGCGATGATAGCGCTGGATCTCCAGGCTTGTCTCAGTGATATCCTCACGGGCAGTATCATTATCAACGCCATTAAGCGCGCTGAAGATTTCCACCGTGGCAATTGGCTCCGGCTGGAAAAGCGTCAGCAATACCTGACAGCGGCGCTGGGGAGCGGAAAGTACAGATGGTGGGGCAATTGTCGGCATCATCTGTCAGGTCTCCCGTTAGTTTGTCTGGTAAGGATAGCTAAAGTTTGCGTGTGAAAAATGTGATAAGCGTGCTTTTAGGCCAGGAATGCTGAGGAACGTCACAGAATTTTTATCGCGAGGAACAGATGAAGCCAGTGAAACGCAGCGCCTTAACACTATTTCTTGCCGTTTTATCTTTCGTGGCGGCGGCGCATCCGCACAGCTTCATCCGTCTGCAAACGCAGGTGGTCAGTGAAAATGAGCAATTTGTGGCGTTAAAAATGCGCTGGACAATGGACGCGCTGACGTCCGCAGATCTGCTGTATGACGCCGGAAACGCGGCACCGGGGTCAGAAATATGGAAAAAGTTGGCGGCGGAAGTGATGGCTAACGTACTTGGGCAGCACTACTTTACAGAAGTGTGGCGCAATGGCGCGAAAGTGAAGTTTAAAAACAGGCCGACAGAATACGGTATGACGCGTGACGCGCATCAGGCGGTATTGACCTTTACGCTACCGCTGGCTGAACCGCAGCCGTTAAGCGGACAGAGTTATACCTTTTCAACGTTTGATCCCTCTTATTATGTCGATATGCATTATGACCAGGACAGCGATATCACGATGCCGGAACCGCTGCGCGAAAAGTGTCGGATTCAGGTTTATACTCCTGCGCCCGGCGAAGAGACGCTACGTTTCGCCCAGTCGCTGGATAAAGAGGACGCGCCGCCGGAGGATATGGATTTAGGTAAACAGTTTGCCCAAACGGTGACCTTGCAATGTCAGTAATTTTTTCTCAACGCACTCCGGGGCGGCGCTGGCTCTCGCTGTGGCCATTGGCGTTATTCCTGCTGCTGATGCTGGTTGGCGGTCTGTGGATATGGCAGGCCTGGCCGCAGGTGATGTTGAAAAGCGCTCTTTGGCAGCGGGACGTAAATCAGCAGTTGAGCGCGCTGCTTAATGCGGTGGCGACGCATCCTGAGCGGGCGGGCGGATCTTTGCTTCTGCTGAGTTTTATGTATGGCGTGCTTCATGCGCTGGGGCCGGGACACGGCAAAGTGGTGATCGCGACATGGCTGGCGACGCATCCTTCAAAGCTGAAATCAAGTATCGTGTTAACCCTCGCCGCCGCCTTATTACAGGGGTTCGTGGCTATCGGGTTGGTGGTGGGCGTGCTGACCGTATTGCAACTTCCGGCCAGGCAGCTCCATCTGAGCGGCTTCTGGCTGGAAAAGGGGAGCTATGCGTTAGTTGGCGGGCTGGGCATTTTGCTGTGCTGGCGGGCCATAAAAAGGTTACGCGCGCTGCTACGTAAACCTGTCTTTATCGCTTTTACGCCGCGCCATGTTCACCATGAAAAATGCGGCTGCGGACATCAGCATCTACCGACGCAGGAACAATTGCATAGCGGCGATGACTGGCGCGCGCGATTCATGATCGTACTGTCTATGGGGATGCGGCCCTGTTCCGGCGCGATAATGGTGCTGTTATTCAGTAAAGTGATTGGCGTTTTTAGCTGGGGAATGGCGTCGGTACTGGCGATGGCGGCGGGAACCTCGCTAACGATTACCTCGCTGGCGTTGCTGGTACACACTTTTCGTGCTCTGGCGGTGAAGCTCAGTGGAAACAAAGCGCCAGCGTTATGGCGGCAGGTAGGCTGGTCAACGCTGGCGCTGGCCGGAGGGGTCATACTGCTTGTCGCGGCGCTGGTCATGTGGTTTAGCGTGCCGCAGCCTGTGGGCGGGCTGCGGCCATGGCGTGGTTGATTAGTGTCCGGCGGGTTTGAGATGCATCCGCGCGACGGATTCGTCTTCGGCCCAGTAAATGCGTTCGGCGACCATCGCTTCCGGATTGAGCTGAACGCCGCGCAGTACCCGTTCTTTAAAACGCAGATAGCCGCCTTTGTCGATCAGATGGCCCATATGTAGATAGATCGGTTTTCCGCCGAGCATCTCTTTTTCAAATTCATACAGGTTAACGATCACCTGCTTTATCACATCTTCAGTCACCCAGTTGAGGAAGAGCTTGCCGACGCGCGGCGTCTTTTTACTGGTGCGTCCGCCCAGACGGACTTGCCAGAGCTGATCCGGCTTACGTTGCCAGGCCAGCGTCGGACAGGCCAGCACGCACTCGCCGCAGCCGATACAGGCGGACTCTTCTTTGACCGCTTTGCCGTTCTTCAGCGCCAGGCAGCCTACCGCGTGGTGACTACAGGCCTTCACGCAGGCGCCGCAACCGATACAGCGATCGGCAGTGAAGCGCATTTTCGCCACGCCAATAATTCCCAGATCGGCCATTGACGCCTTCGCGCAATCATTCGGGCAGCCGACGATGACCGTTTTGAGATGATAAGGGCTGGGATAGACCAGTTTTTCAAGACGACGGGACAGACCGGTCGTGTCAGTGTTGGCTTTCTGGCAAATGCGGTTCCCCTGACAGGCGACAATATTTCGCCCGCCAATAGCGAGATAGCCCGCTTTGGTATCCTCAACCTGGACGTCGCACAGTTCTATTTCAATCTCGCGAAGAAACGGCTCCAGCGCGGCGTTCACGTTGTCGATATCTTCGTAACGGATACCCGGCATCGCCAGCTTCTGGCGGGTAGTGAGGTGAATTTGTCCGTTGCCCCAGGTTTCGGCGATGTCACGCGCCACTGTTAGCAAATGCGCGGGCAAAATACCGCCGGGAATGCGGACGCTGATCATGGCTTCGCCGCGCACTTTTGACAGGCGATATTCGTTTTTCGCACGGGCTTTAATGATATCAATATCAATGCTCATGATGTTCTCCTTAATCGGCAAAACGTTGCGCGACGGCGTAGTTAAATATCGGGCCGTCGGTGCAGACATACACTTCGCCCATACGGCAGTGGCCGCACTTCCCGACGGAGCAGGCCATCCGGCGTTCGTAGTCCACCCAGATTTGCTCCGGCTTGAGCCCTTTTTGCAGCAGCATTTTTACGGTAAAGGTAATCATTATTGGCGGCCCAACGACGATGGCCTGCATAGTGTCGATATCGCTAAGCGTCATGTCGGCAAGCCGATCGGTCACCCGGCCAATCTGGTAACGGTCATCAGCCTCGCCTTCATCCAGCGTGAGCACCAGATTATGTTTGCCGCGCCACGTCGCCATTTCTTCTTTGTACAGCACGCAATCGCGATTTTTATAGCCGAGAATCATATCCAGTTGACCAATTTCCTGGGGATTCTCAACGAAATAGCGCATTAAGCCTTTCACCGGCGCGACGCCCGTACCGCCTGCGACAACCAGTAAGGGCTTATGGCGCAGCGTATCGACCGGATAGCCATTGCCATAGCAGCCGCGTAGCCACACGTTGTCGCCTTCTTTCAGCGTAAAGAGGGCGCTGGTCACTTTTCCGACATTACGAATCAGCAGATCTATCCAGCCGTCGCCGTAGTCGGAAACGGAGATGGGCGCTTCGCCGACGCGCGGCAGCGACACCTCAACAAATTGCCCCCAGTGCGCGGGAAAATCGACGGCCACGCGGAAATTCCACTCCAGCGGCGTGTGGCGAGTAATACTGAGGATGCGGTACGCCGCAGGCAGCAAACTGTGCTGCGGTTTATCATGACAGGAACAATGTGACATGCGTTATGCCTCCTCTGCCAGCGCCTGCCGAACGGCAGCGGTCATTTTGTTGATAATCAAAGAAAATTTGATGTATTGCGGGCAGCGATCGTCGCAGCGGCCGCAGCCGACGCACATATGTTCAATGCCGTTGCGCGCTTTGTAGTCATTGACCTTATGCAGGGCGCGGTAGCGCAGACGCTCGCCGGGTTTTTCGCGAAAACCATGACCGCCGGCCATGTCGCTAAAGCCCGGCACCATGCAGCTTGCCCACTGGCGACGGCGTTCGCCGCGCTGCGGATTTTCATCATAGGCGACGTCAAAGACGCTATAGCAGGTACAGGTTGGGCACCCGGTAGTGCAGCGGCCACAACTGATGCAGCGGCTGTCGTAAGCGTCCCATAGCGGATGGCGGGTGAGAATGTCGCGAATTTTTTGCGGATCGCGGCAAACGCTGTCCGGCGTGACGACGGTTTCCCGGTTTTCGCTGACGAAAGAGGGGGTATAGTCAGCCTCCTGCCCCAGCCCTTGTATCGCCGCCTCGATAAAGGGATCGCGGATGCTGACAAGCGCGCCCTCATCGCTAAAACGCATGGCGGCGCTATAACAGTCAGTTTTATTAGTACCCATTGAGACGCAGAAACAATTTTCGAAGCTTTCTTCACACTCAATAAGGACGAAACGAATATGCTCCCGTAGCAGTTGATAACTGTAATCGGAATTATTCCCATTTGATAAATACATATAATCCAGCCGCGACATGGCGTTAATGTCGCAGGCGCGGGCAAAGATGATTATCGGGGAGGTGTCTGTCTCGGCAATTTGAATGGTGTCTTTATCGAAATAAAAGAGCGTTTCGGTGATAGGGGCGATAATGGTATTCGGCGACATGTGCGATTTCTCGTGCCAGATGAGATCGCGCCAGCCGCTAATCCGTTGATAAATAATGTTGTCAGTGTCGGAAAAACGCCCGCCGCGAAACTCTGCGGACGGGGCAAACACGCGCCATTTTTTGTTTAATCGCTGGATAAGCAGACTAAACTCGTCAGGCGTAATTTTGATAGCCATCACATACTCCACAGTAATATTCAGGAAAAACAAATGAAAATAAATTGTTATAAAAATCAGTTGAATATTGCTGTTACGCTAGCGCTAATCCACCGCCTTCGCTAACGGGAAAAAATGGTTTTTACTATCGGTATAATAAATATATTCTTAATCATAAAATATGCATATATACAGCGTCGCGCTATTTAGCGGATAGCGCGGTCTGAATAAATTTAATCATTGCATCACGGTAAAGGTTTGCATAACGTCCGGAAAAAGCATCAATGTGATCGCCGTCAGGAATGAAGATTTTTTGTTTGGGCTCCCGGGCGAGGGCATACAATTTCTCACTGTCCTGCCAGGGAATAACATGGTCTGCCGTGCCATGAAGAATCAATACCGGAATGGGGCTGACGCTGGCAATATTGCGATCCGCGCTATAGCGGTCATCAAGCAAATAGCCGCTGCCCGGGATCATCTGGTTGGCGATGGAGGAATAGGATAAAAACGTTGAGTCAAGGATAATCGCACGTATGCCCGCCTGGTCGGCGTAGCGCATATTTGCGCAGCCTACGCAGTGGCCTACGGCGGCCAGTACATTATTGCCGCCCAGGCTCTGCCCCAGCAGTACCAGGCGCTCGGGGTTAACGTCGGCGCGATGCCGCACATAATCTATCGCGCTTTTCGTATCGTCCAGTAGCCCCTCTTGTGATGGGGTACCCTCAGATTCGCCAAAACCACGGTAATCAAACATAAACAGGTTTACGTTGCGTTCTGGCAGCCAACTGACTAACGGCCAGTGCGCCGACATATTTCCGGCGTTGCCATGGACATGAATCACCGTCGCGACGGCGTTTTCCGGCCTGCCGAAAGCAGTGGGAATAAACCAGCCGTGCAGATGCGTGCCATCTTTGGCGGTAAAGGTAATGGATTCAGCTTCGGCAGGGGTTGGCCCATAGACTTTATTGTCCGGGTAATAAAAGGCATTGATCGCTACGCGGGGTAGCAGATAAATACAGACCACAATGATAAACAGAATAAAAAGGGATTTGACGATGCGTCGGGTATGTTGAAGGGTCATGTTCGCTTCCTTGCCGCTTTATGCCAATAGCGGAGCAGGGAGCGATCGTACAAAAACATGCAGGCAAGTAAAGCGATGAGGCTGTGTTTAGGAAAAACGCCTGAAAAGGCACGGCGGATGAGTGGCCCCATCCGCCGAAGAGACTTAGCGCTTCAGCGCATCGCTCAGTTCGTCGCGCATATTCGCCAGCATGGCTTTAACGACGCGCGGATTCCCCGCCACGATATTACCGGTCATCATGTAGTTATGACCGCCGGTGAAATCGCTGACGATACCGCCCGCTTCACGAACCAGCAGTTCGCCCGCGGCGAAATCCCACGGACGAAGGCCAATTTCAAAGAAACCATCGACACGACCTGCAGCCACATAGGCCAGATCCAGCGCGGCGGAACCGGTGCGGCGGAAATCGGCGCATTCGGTGAACAGCTTGCCGATAATATTAATGTAGGTGGTCGCGTATTGTTTGGCTTTGAACGGGAAGCCAGTAGCGAGGATAGTGCCGTCCAGATCGCGAGCGGTACTGCCGCGCAGACGGTAGCCGTTCAGCTGCGCGCCCTGACCGCGGGTGGCGGTGAACAGTTCGTTACGCATCGGATCGTACACGACAGCCACTTCAGTACGGCCTTTAATGCGTACAGCAATGGAAACAGCGAAGTGTGGCAGACGTTTGATGAAGTTGGTGGTGCCATCCAGCGGATCGATAACCCATTGAACATCCTGATCTGTGCCAACGTGCTCACCGCTTTCTTCGGTGATAATAGTGTGTTGCGGGTAAGATTTGCGAATGGTGTCGATAATCACCGCTTCAGCGGCCTTATCTACATTGGTCACAAAATCGTTACTGCCTTTTTGGCTCGCTTCTACAGCGTCCGGAGTTTCATAGTTTTTGGCAATTACATTACCCGCCTTGCGCGCTGCGCGCACGGCGATGGTCAGCATCGGATGCATCGGTCTCTCTCACTGGATGTTAAAGAACGGGAAAACGGCGCAGAGTATAGCAGCGAGATCGGAATCTGTCTTGGTTTTATGGTAAGATGTCAGAATAATCTTTAGCTGAAGAAAGACAATGCTGCAAAACATTCGAATTGTGCTGGTGGAAACCTCCCACACCGGCAATATGGGCTCTGTGGCTCGCGCTATGAAAACCATGGGCTTAACTAACCTGTGGCTGGTAAACCCGTTGGTGAAACCGGACTCCCAGGCCATCGCCCTGGCGGCAGGCGCCAGCGATGTGATCGGTAATGCGCAGATCGTCGATACGCTGGACGAAGCGTTGGCTGGCTGTAGCCTGGTGGTCGGCACCAGCGCCCGTTCCCGCACTCTGCCGTGGCCGATGCTTGATCCGCGCGAGTGCGGCTTAAAAAGCGTGGCGGAAGCGGCAAATACGCCGGTTGCGCTGGTTTTTGGTCGTGAGCGTGTCGGGCTGACTAACGATGAGTTGCAAAAATGCCATTATCACGTCGCTATTGCCGCTAACCCGGAGTACAGCTCGTTGAATCTGGCGATGGCGGTACAGGTCATCGCGTATGAAGTCCGCATGGCCTGGCTGGCGACGCAGGAAAACGGCGACGCGGCAGATCATGAAGAGGCGCCGTATCCGCTGGTGGACGATCTTGAACGTTTCTACGGCCATCTGGAGCAGACGTTGCTCTCCACTGGCTTTATTCGCGAAAACCATCCGGGGCAGGTGATGAATAAATTGCGCCGTCTGTTTACCCGCGCCCGCCCGGAAAGCCAGGAGTTGAATATTCTGCGTGGGATTCTGGCGTCTATTGAGCAGCAGAATAAAGGCAAGTAACCGCGTCAATATCGCACGGAACGCTAAATACCTGACTAATTTACTCAAGTAAATAGTTGACCAAATTACTCGGGAATGTCAGACTTGTCCCTGCTATGCAATACCTCCATTTTACAATAAAAAACCCCGGGCAGGGGCGAGTTTGAGGTTAAGTAAGACATGAGACTGACATCTAAAGGGCGTTATGCCGTGACCGCAATGTTAGACGTTGCGCTCAACTCCGAAGCGGGCCCGGTACCGTTGGCTGATATTTCTGAACGTCAGGGGATTTCCCTTTCTTATCTGGAACAGCTATTTTCCCGTTTACGTAAAAACGGTCTGGTTTCCAGCGTACGCGGGCCGGGCGGCGGTTATCTGTTGGGTAAAGATGCTGGCAGTATCGCGGTCGGCGAAGTGATCAGCGCGGTTGATGAATCCGTTGACGCGACCCGTTGCCAGGGGAAAGGCGGCTGTCAGGGCGGCGATAAATGCCTGACCCATGCGCTGTGGCGTGATTTAAGCGATCGCCTGACCGGCTTTCTCAACAATATTACCTTAGGCGAGCTGGTGAATAACCAGGAAGTTCTGGATGTGTCTGGTCGCCAGCACACGCATGACGCGCCGCGCGCCAGCGGTCGTGCGCAGGACGCTATCGACGTTAAATTACGCGCTTAATTAAAATATTACGCCATCTCTTCTGGCGGCCTCATGCGGTGAACGCCGCGGTCGTCTGAAGGATGAAGCGTAAAAAAGAATTCAGAATCAGGCCGGGACGCGGACGTCCCGTCAACACGGTCGTACATCCAGCCGGTTGCCTGATTCCTTGCATTGAGTGATGTACGGAGTTTAAGAGCAATGAAATTACCGATTTATCTCGACTACTCCGCAACCACGCCGGTGGACCCGCGTGTTGCCGAGAAAATGATGCAGTTTCTGACCCTGGACGGAACCTTTGGGAACCCGGCGTCTCGTTCACACCGTTTCGGCTGGCAGGCTGAAGAGGCGGTAGATATCGCCCGCAACCAGATTGCTGAACTGGTCGGCGCCGACCCGCGTGAAATCGTCTTTACCTCAGGGGCGACGGAGTCCGATAACCTGGCGATCAAAGGCGCTGCCAACTTTTATCAGAAAAAAGGCAAGCACATCATCACCAGCAAGACCGAGCACAAAGCGGTGCTGGACACCTGCCGTCAGCTTGAGCGCGAAGGGTTTGAAGTGACCTACCTGGCGCCCCAGCGCAACGGCATCATCGATCTCAACGAGCTCGAAGCAGCGATGCGTGACGACACCATTCTGGTTTCCATCATGCACGTGAACAACGAAATCGGCGTGGTGCAGGATATCGCGACCATCGGCGAAATGTGCCGCGCGCGCGGTATCATCTACCACGTTGACGCCACCCAGAGCGTGGGCAAACTGCCTATCGACCTGAGCCAACTGAAAGTGGATCTGATGTCCTTCTCCGGTCATAAAATTTATGGTCCGAAAGGCATTGGCGCGCTGTATGTGCGTCGTAAGCCGCGTATTCGCATTGAAGCGCAGATGCATGGCGGCGGGCACGAGCGCGGTATGCGCTCTGGTACTCTGCCTGTCCACCAGATCGTCGGTATGGGCGAAGCTTACCGTATCGCGAAAGAAGAGATGGAGACCGAAATGGCCCGTCTGCGCGGTCTGCGTAACCGCCTGTGGAACGGCATCAAAGATATTGAAGAAGTTTACCTGAACGGCGACCTTGAGCAGGGCGCGCCAAACATTCTCAACGTGAGCTTTAACTACGTTGAAGGCGAGTCGCTGATCATGGCGCTGAAAGACCTGGCGGTCTCTTCCGGTTCCGCCTGCACCTCCGCCAGTCTGGAACCGTCCTACGTGCTGCGCGCGTTGGGCATGAATGACGAGCTGGCGCATAGCTCTATCCGTTTCTCTTTAGGTCGTTTTACCACTGAAGAAGAGATCGACTACACCATTGATCTGGTTCGTAAATCCATTGGCCGTCTGCGTGACCTTTCTCCACTGTGGGAAATGTACAAGCAGGGTGTGGATCTGAACAGCATCGAATGGGCACATCATTAATCGGTATCGGAATCAGGAGAATTTATAATGGCTTACAGCGAAAAAGTAATCGATCACTATGAGAACCCGCGTAACGTAGGGTCGTTTGACAACAACGACGATAACGTGGGAAGCGGCATGGTTGGCGCGCCGGCCTGCGGCGACGTCATGAAGTTGCAGATTAAAGTTAACGATGAAGGTATCATTGAAGACGCGCGCTTCAAGACTTACGGCTGCGGTTCCGCTATCGCCTCCAGTTCTCTGGTAACGGAGTGGGTGAAAGGGAAATCCCTGGACGAAGCGCAGGCGATTAAAAACACCGACATTGCAGACGAACTGGAACTGCCGCCGGTGAAAATTCACTGCTCTATTCTGGCGGAAGACGCGATTAAAGCCGCTATTGCGGATTACAAAAGCAAACGCGAAGCGAAATAAAATAGAACGTTAACATTGAGGTTTTGTTATGTCGATTACACTTAGCGACAGTGCAGCAGCGCGAGTTAATACCTTCCTGGCCAACCGTGGTAAAGGGTTTGGTCTGCGTCTGGGCGTGAGAACCTCCGGCTGCTCAGGTATGGCTTATGTACTGGAATCTGTTGACGAGCCAACGGCGGAAGACACCGTGTTTGAAGACAAAGGCGTTAAGGTAGTGGTTGACGGCAAGAGCCTGCAATTTCTGGACGGTACACAGCTGGACTTCGTAAAAGAAGGTCTGAACGAAGGGTTTAAATTCTCCAACCCGAATGTGAAAGATGAGTGTGGTTGCGGCGAAAGCTTCCACGTGTAACCGTGTTCCGCTGTTATACCGAGCATTCGTGCTGTAGAAAAGCGGCAAGCGAGTGAATCCCCAGGCGCTTACTTGAGTAAATGACTGGGGGAACCCGCGCAGACAACGCATCTGCGGCGCGAAGTAAGAAGGTATAACCCCACCGTGGTCGCCTGCGTGTGGGGTTTGTTCTGACAGGCTATCCCTGAGAATGTTATGGATTACTTCACCCTCTTTGGCTTACCAGCCCGTTATCAGATTGACACCCAGGCGCTGAGCCTTCGTTTTCAGGATCTGCAACGCCAGTATCACCCTGACAAATTTGCCAACGGCACTCAGGCGCAGCAGCTTGCCGCCGTCCAGCAATCCGCCACGATCAACCAGGCCTGGCAAACGCTGCGTCACCCTTTGACGCGCGCGGAGTATCTGCTTTCCTTACACGGGTTCGATCTGGCCAGCGAGCAACATACGGTACGCGACACCGCGTTTCTGATGGAACAACTCACGCTTCGCGAAGAGCTGGACGATATCGAACAATCAAAAGACGACGTGCGGCTGGAAAGCTTCATCAAACGCGTACAAAAGATGTTTGATGCTCGTCTTCAGCAAATGGTGGAACAGTTGGACAACGCCGCGTGGGACGCGGCGGCGGATACGGTGCGCAAACTGCGGTTTCTCGATAAACTGCGAAGCAGCGCAGAACAACTCGAAGAAAAGCTGCTCGATTTTTAACTGGAATCTAACATGGCCTTATTACAAATTAGTGAGCCTGGTCTGAGCGCCGCGCCGCATCAGCGTCGTCTGGCGGCGGGCATCGACTTAGGCACTACCAACTCTCTGGTTGCGACGGTTCGCAGCGGCCAGGCGGAAACTCTGCCTGACCACGAAGGGCGCCACCTGTTGCCTTCAGTGGTTCACTATCAGCAGCAGGGCCATACGGTCGGTTACGCTGCGCGTGACAATGCCGCGCAGGATACGGCCAACACTATCAGCTCTGTGAAACGCATGATGGGACGCTCGCTGGCGGATATCCAGACGCGCTATCCGCATCTGCCTTACCGGTTTAAGGCAAGCGTTAATGGGCTGCCGATGATTGACACGGCGGCTGGATTGCTCAATCCGGTGCGCGTATCGGCTGATATTCTCAAAGCGCTGGCCGCGCGGGCTAGCGAATCGCTCTCCGGCGAGCTGGATGGCGTGGTGATTACCGTTCCCGCCTATTTCGATGATGCCCAACGTCAGGGAACGAAAGACGCCGCGCGGCTGGCAGGCCTGCATGTGCTGCGCCTGCTCAACGAACCGACGGCGGCGGCGATTGCCTACGGTCTGGACTCAGGCAAAGAAGGCGTTATTGCTGTTTACGATCTCGGCGGCGGTACCTTCGATATCTCTATTTTACGCCTGAGCCGCGGGGTGTTTGAAGTGCTGGCGACGGGCGGTGATTCTGCGCTCGGCGGCGACGACTTTGACCATCTGCTGGCGGACTATATTCGTGAGCAGGCGGGAATTGCCGATCGTAGCGACAATCGCGTTCAGCGCGAACTGCTGGATGCCGCGATTGCGGCGAAAATCGCCTTAAGCGATGCCGATACCGTTCGCGTTAACGTTGCGGGCTGGCAGGGGGAGATCACTCGCGAGCAATTTAACGATCTCATTTCCGCGCTGGTTAAGCGCACGCTATTGGCCTGCCGTCGCGCATTGAAAGATGCCGGCGTTGAGCCCCAGGACGTTCTGGAAGTGGTCATGGTCGGCGGTTCGACCCGTGTACCGCTGGTGCGTGAGCGGGTGGGCGAATTTTTTGGCCGCACGCCGTTAACCGCTATCGACCCGGATAAAGTGGTCGCTATCGGCGCAGCGATTCAGGCCGATATTCTGGTCGGCAACAAGCCGGACAGCGAAATGCTGCTGCTGGACGTGATTCCACTCTCTCTTGGGTTGGAGACGATGGGCGGCCTGGTGGAAAAAGTCATTCCGCGCAACACCACTATCCCGGTGGCGCGCGCGCAGGATTTCACCACCTTCAAAGACGGCCAGACCGCGATGTCTATCCATGTGATGCAGGGCGAACGCGAACTGGTGCAGGACTGCCGTTCGCTGGCGCGCTTTGCGCTGCGCGGGATTCCGCCGCTGCCGGCGGGCGGGGCGCATATTCGCGTGACCTTCCAGGTAGACGCCGATGGCCTGTTGAGCGTCACCGCAATGGAAAAATCCACCGGCGTCGAGGCCTCCATTCAGGTCAAACCTTCCTATGGCCTGACCGATGGCGAAATCGCCTCGATGATCAAGGATTCCATGAGTTTTGCCGAGCAGGACGTGAAAGCGCGTATGCTGGCGGAGCAAAAAGTCGAAGCCGCGCGCGTGCTGGAAAGTTTGACCGGCGCGCTAACTGCCGACGCCGCGCTGTTAAGCGCCGCAGAACGTCAATGCATTGATGATGCCGCCGCACATTTAAGCGCGGTCGCACAAGGCGATGATGTTGACGCCATAGAACAAGCCATTAAAAACGTAGATAAACAAACCCAGGAATTTGCCGCTCGCCGCATGGACCAGTCGGTTCGTCGCGCGTTGAAAGGCCATTCCGTAGACGAGGTTTAACATGCCGAAGATTGTTATTCTGCCTCATCAGGATCTTTGTCCGGATGGCGCAGTTCTGGAAGCTGAGACCGGTGAAACCATTCTTGACGTAGCGCTGCGCAACGGCATCGAGATTGAACACGCCTGTGAGAAATCGTGCGCCTGCACCACCTGTCACTGTATTGTACGTGAAGGCTTCGACTCCTTGCCGGAAAGTTCGGAAGAAGAAGACGATATGCTGGATAAAGCGTGGGGGCTGGAGCCGGAAAGTCGACTGAGCTGCCAGGCCCGCGTTACCGACGACGATCTGGTTATCGAAATTCCACGTTACACAATCAACCATGCGCGTGAGCATTAACAGAGGGTAGTATGGGACTCAAGTGGACCGATAGCCGCGAGATCGGCGAAGCGTTATACGACGCATATCCTGATGTCGATCCTAAAACCGTTCGTTTCACCGATCTGCATCAGTGGATCTGCGAACTGGACGATTTTGACGACGACCCTAACGCATCCAATGAAAAAATTCTGGAGGCGATTCTGCTAGTCTGGTTGGATGAAGCAGAGTAATTTTTGCGTCATGATCCTCGCCGCAGGTGCGTTGGCTACGTTCGCTCACCCCAGTCACATAGTTTGCTATGCTCCCGGGGATTCGCTCACTTGCCGCCTTCCTGCAACGCGAATCATTTAGCAAAAGATCTAACGGGCTGCCCTACGGCGGCCCGTTTGCTAATAAGGAAAATAACAATGACAGAAGCCATGAAAATTACGCTTTCCACGCAGCCTGCCGATGCGCGCTGGGGCGATAAAGCCACTTACAGTATTAATAACGACGGTATTACCTTGCATCTTAACGGTAAAGACGATCTGGGATTGATCCAGCGTGCGGCGCGTAAAATCGACGGCCTGGGAATAAAACAGGTCGCGCTGACAGGCGAGGGATGGGATATCGAGCGTTGTTGGGCATTCTGGGCGGGTTACAAAGGACCAAAAGGCGTCCGTACCGTAATGTGGCCGGATTTAGACGATGCCCAACGTCAGGAACTGGATAACCGCCTGACCATTATTGACTGGGTGCGCGACACCATTAATGCTCCGGCGGAAGAGCTTGGGCCGGAGCAACTGGCGCAGCGCGCAGTGGATCTGCTGTGCAGCGTCGCGTGCGATAGCGTCACTTACCGTATCACCAAAGGCGAAGATCTGCGCGAGCAGAACTATATGGGGTTGCATACCGTAGGCCGTGGTTCTGAGCGTCCGCCGGTGCTGCTGGCGCTGGATTACAACCCGACGGGAGACAAAGATGCGCCGGTTTATGCCTGCCTGGTCGGTAAAGGTATCACCTTTGACTCCGGCGGCTACAGTATCAAACAAAGCGCTTTTATGGACTCAATGAAATCCGATATGGGCGGCGCGGCGACAGTAACGGGCGCGCTGGCGTTCGCCATTACCCGTGGGTTGAATAAACGCGTAAAACTGTTCCTGTGCTGCGCCGATAATCTGATCAGCGGCAATGCGTTTAAACTGGGCGATATTATTCGCTACCGTAATGGTAAGAATGTCGAAGTCATGAATACCGATGCGGAGGGGCGACTGGTACTGGCGGATGGCCTGATTGACGCCAGCGCGCAACACCCGCAGCTAATCATTGATATGGCGACGTTAACCGGCGCGGCGAAAACAGCGCTGGGTAACGACTACCATGCGCTATTCAGTTTTGACGATACGCTGGCGGGGCGCTTGTTGACCAGCGCGGCGCAAGAAAATGAACCGTTCTGGCGTCTGCCGCTGGCGGAGTTCCACCGTAACCAGCTGCCGTCTAACTTTGCGGAACTGAACAACACCGGCAGCGCGGCTTATCCCGCCGGGGCAAGCACCGCCGCAGGTTTTCTGTCGCACTTTGTTGAAAATTACCGCGAAGGCTGGCTGCACATTGACTGTTCCGCCACTTATCGCAAAGCGCCGGTTGAGCAGTGGGCTGCCGGGGCAACCGGTCTGGGTGTGCGCACCATCGCGAATCTGCTGACCGCCTGAACGGTGTTTTTGTAGGCCGGGTAAGCGAAGCGCCACCCGGCATTTTGCCTGATGGCGACGCCGTGCGTCTTATCAGGCCTACAACCCATATACATAATTTGTGATTCCTATGTCCGAAACTAAAAATGAATTAGAAATCTTGCTGGAGAAAGCGGCGACTGAGCCCGCGCATCGTCCGGCATTTTTCCGTACCTTACTGGAGTCCACCGTCTGGGTGCCGGGCAGCGCTGCCGAAGGCGAGGCGATTGTGGAAGACAGCGCTCTGGATTTGCAGCACTGGGAAAAAGAAGACGGCACGACCGTCATTCCCTTCTTTACTTCTCTGGAGGCGCTGCAGCAGGCCGTGGAAGACGAACAGGCATTTGTGGTGATGCCGGCGCGCACGCTGTTTGAAATGACGCTTGGCGAAACGCTATTCCTCAACGCTAAATTGCCGACCGGCAAAGAGTTTATGCCGCGTGAAATCAGCCTGCTTCTCGCTGAGGAAGGCAGCCCATTAAGTACGCAGGAAGTGCTGGAAGGCGGCGAGTCGCTTATTTTATCCGAAGTGGCCGAGCCGCCGTCGCAGATGATTGATTCCCTCACTACGCTGTTTAAAACCATCAAACCGGTGAAACGCGCATTTCTCTGCGCGATTAAAGAACATGCGGACGCCCAACCCAATCTGCTGATTGGCATTGAGGCTGACGGCGAAATTGAAGAGATCATTCACGCAGCGGGCAATGTGGCGACCGACACGTTACCGGGTGACGAACCGATCGATATTTGTCAGGTGAGGAAGGGCGAGCAGGGTATCAGCCACTTTATCACCGAGCATATCGCGCCGTTCTACGAGCGCCGCTGGGGCGGGTTCCTGCGCGATTTTAAACAGAACCGCATCATCTGAAGAAAAGAAAGCCGCCCAACAGGGCGGCCTCCTGGCTTACCTGCTCTGGACGTTGAGCGTTACGGGAACAGAGCTACCTGGGTGGCTTCTGTCTGCGTGAAGACACAACGTGCCAGAAACAAGAAGCACGACACAAAAGTATCGTACCTTCATGTTGCGGTCCTTGCGAAGACCGCATCACGGCAGCACCGCTGGCGATAATGCCGTGATAGCAGGCACTACGGTGTGCCTGCGCTTACGGCCATCGGTTATCCTCTCCTGAAGCCAGCGCCCGTTTGCGAGATGGCGGAAAGGGCCGGGAAAGATAATACCTCAAATGTTGAATAGTTTCCTGATAAATTATATTGACATTTGCTCCCTTAAAAGGGAGTATTAATCCCCTACGGTGTGCCTGCGTTGCTATGGCAACAAAGCCTGCTGGAAAGGCCGCGAACCGGACCAGCACAAAAAAACCGCTCAACTGAGCGGTTTTTTTGTGGCCTGCTTAAACAGTATTTATGTAGATTCGTTTTAAATCAGCCTGAACGGTAGGCCGGATAAGCGTGAGCGCCACCCGACATCATGTCGATTAATCGACGAGCGCGTCCAGTTTTGCCCAAAACGCCTCATGATAATCCTCCAGGTCAAGTAAAGCGGCATCGCGTTGTTCATTCATTTTTTGCTGTGCCTTCCATTGCGGAAGATGTAAATCCTCTTCGGTAAAGCCAATGTCTTTAGCGCCCGAAATAATATTATAGAGATATTCCACCAGAGAAGACTCCGCCAGCCAGAATTCATTACGTTCCATGCGGGCAATAGGGTATTCGCCGTTGGCATCCCGTTCTGTGATATAGATAAAAATGGCCTGATCGCCGACATGATCGATACGAATTAATGCCGGAAGACGGGGATCGTTACTCCAGACAGGCATCAGATCTTCAATATCAATACCTGAGCTATCCATGCCAGCGCCGTAATACGCCTCTTCATCAGGAGAGTAAGAATGTATTACTCCCTCTTTATCAATAGATCTTTGTAATGTTTCAATCACAGGCATATTATAATTGCTAAGTAGATCGCGGTCGTAGGCCAGTAGCGCCTTCAGGCTTTCTGGTAACTCAGTGGTTTCCGTATTTTGCGGATCGCGATACTTACGCACTCGCAGACGACTTATTTCCTCGGCAGACATAGGAGTAGGTACCTTATTACGGTTAACCTTTTTAACCAACTCAATTAAATTAGCGAGTGAAATATCCATTTTCCATCCTTAAAAATTATATTTACAGGAGTTATTTTCCGGTGAAAACCAAAACAGCGGTGATGATACTCCTTATACCCGGCGTAAAGTATTTACCGATAAAAAATAGGATTTTATTAAGAGAAAATAATGCCCGTTTGCAGGACAGTGGAAAACAGCTGAATAAAAATAATGTCTGTAGATCGTTTTACATCAGCCTGAACGGTAGGCCGGATAAGCGTGAGCGCCATCCGGCATGGCAGATATTAAGCGGGTTCAACCGGTAAATCGGTACGCGCGCCCCATTCGCTCCACGCGCCGTCGTAAAGCGTGACGTCAGGCACATCCAGCGTGGCGAGCGCCAGCACCACGACCGCGGCCGTCACACCGGAACCGCAACTGGCGATAATCGGTCTGTCGAAACTCACGCCGTGGCTGAAAAAAACCTCATTCAGTTCGTCAGTGGTCTTTAATTCGCCCTCATACACCAGTTCCGTCCACGGGACGTTTAGCGCGCCAGGAATGTGTCCGCGCCTCAGTCCCGGACGCGGTTCATCAGCCTGAGCGTTAAAACGCGCCGCCGGACGCGCGTCAACGATTTGCGCGGTTTTTTCATGGCTTGCCAGCAATACGTCAGTGAGACGCACCACGGCTTGCGGCGTGAATTTCGCCTCAAACTCGCCTCCTTCATGCGCTTCCTCGCCTTCGCGCAATAGCCATTCGTCGCGCTGCCAGCCCGCCAGTCCGCCCGCCAGAATGGACACTTTCTCGGCACCGAACGTGCGCAGCATCCACCACGCCCGCGGAGCGGAGAACAGATTGCCTTCATCGTATATGACCAGGTGTTTATCCTGGCGAACACCCAGTTCACGCATGGCCACCGCAAACGCTTCCGGGCGCGGCATCATATGCGGCAACGGCGATGCGCGATCGGAAAGCGCTTCAATATCAAAAAACAGCGCGCCGGGAATATGTCCGGCGCGATATTCGCCCGCCATATCACGATGTTCCTGTCCTGGCGGCACCATACGGGCGTCAAGAATCTGTATTTCCGGATCATCAATATGTTCGGCAAGCCAGTCGGCGGCGACAAAAAAGGCGGTGGTCATGGGCATCTCCATTGTTACCTGATTATGGTCAAATTGTCGGACGTTTCCCGAAAAGGGACAAGTAGAAGAGGCTGTTTTGGCTGGCGAAACCACATTTCTGCGTAAAATTTTCGCATCATCACAGTAATACGGACTTACACAATAAAATTTCTCGCGCATAATATCTCATCAACCGTTGCTGACAGGCCGTTAAGGCCAGGGATGAAAGATGAAACATTTACGCGTGGTGGCCTGCATGATCATGCTGGCGCTGGCGGGATGCGATAACAACGATAAAACCGCCCCGACGACTAAAAGCGAAGCGCCAGCCGTAGCGCAGCCCTCGCCCGCGCAAGACCCGGCACAGCTACAAAAGCTGGCGCAGCAAAGCCAGGGCAAAGCGCTCACGCTATTAGACGCCTCCGAAGCGCAGCTTGACGGCGCGGCGACGCTGGTGCTGACGTTTTCAATTCCTTTAGATCCTGAACAGGATTTCTCCCGTGTGGTTCACGTGGTTGATAAGAAAAGCGGCAGCGTTGACGGCGCATGGGAGCTGGCGCCAAATTTAAAAGAGCTAAGGTTACGTCATCTGGAACCTGAGCGCGTGCTGGTGGTCACGGTTGATCCCGCCGTTAAAGCGCTGAATAACGCCACCTTCGGCAAGTCTTATGAAAAAACGATTACCACGCGTGATGTCCAGCCCAGCGTCGGCTTTGCCAGCCGGGGATCGCTGCTACCGGGGAAAATCGCGGAAGGACTGCCGGTCATGGCGCTTAACGTCAACCACGTTGATGTGAACTTTTTCCGCGTTAAGCCCGGATCGTTGGCGTCATTTGTCAGCCAGTGGGAGTACCGTAGTTCTCTCTCTAACTGGGAGTCCGACCATCTGCTGAAAATGGCGGATCTGGTTTATACCGGTCGTTTTGATCTTAATCCGGCGCGCAATACGCGTGAGAAACTGCTGCTGCCATTAAGCGATATTAAGCCGCTGCAACAGGCGGGCGTATATGTGGCGGTAATGAATCAGGCTGGACACTACAACTATAGTAATGCCGCTACGTTGTTTACCCTTAGCGATATCGGCGTGTCCGCGCACCGTTACCATAATCGGCTGGATATCTTTACGCAAAGCCTGGAAAACGGCGCGGCGCAGTCGGGAATTGAGATCGTTCTTCTGAATGATAAAGGTCAGACGCTGGCGCAGGCGACGAGCGACGCGCAGGGACATGTGCAACTGGAAGCTGATAAAGCGGCGGCGCTATTACTGGCGCGTAAAGAGGAGCAGACCACGCTGCTCGATCTCACGCTTCCGGCTCTGGATCTGTCGGAATTTAATGTCGCTGGCGCGCCCGGCTACAGCAAGCAGTTCTTTATGTTCGGCCCGCGCGATCTCTACCGACCAGGCGAAACGGTTATCCTCAACGGATTACTGCGCGATAGCGACGGTAAAACGCTGCCCGATCAACCCGTTAAGCTGGAAGTGGTAAAACCAGACGGACAGGTGATGCGTACCGTCGTCAGCCAGCCGGAAAACGGGCTATACCGTTTGAATTATCCGCTGGATATCAACGCGCCGACCGGCTTGTGGCATGTCCGCGCCAACACCGGCGATAATTTGCTGCGGAGTTGGGATTTCCACGTGGAAGACTTTATGCCGGAGCGGATGGCGCTCAACCTGACGGCGCAAAAAACACCGCTGGCGCCTGCGGATGAGGTGAAATTCTCCGTTGTCGGCTATTACTTGTATGGCGCGCCTGCTAACGGCAATACCCTGCAAGGGCAACTTTTCCTGCGTCCGCTGCGCGACGCTGTCGCGGCGTTGCCTGGCTTCCAGTTCGGCAATATTGCCGAAGAGAATCTTTCGCGCAGCCTGGACGAAGTTCAACTGACGTTGGATAAAGGCGGACGTGGTGAAGTGAGTGCTGCCAGCCAGTGGCAAGAAGCGCATTCGCCGCTGCAGGTAATTCTACAGGCCAGCCTGCTGGAGTCTGGCGGTCGTCCGGTCACTCGTCGCGTAGAGCAGGCGATTTGGCCTGCCGATACGTTACCGGGAATTCGTCCACAGTTCGCCGCCAAAGCGGTATACGACTACCGTACGGATACCACCGTTAATCAACCGATTGTCGACGAAGACAGCAACGCCGCATTCGATATTGTTTACGCCAACGCGCAGGGCGAGAAAAAAGCGGTGTCCGGTTTACAGGTGCGGCTCATTCGCGAGCGTCGCGACTATTACTGGAACTGGTCGGAAAGCGAAGGCTGGCAGTCGCAGTTTGATCAAAAAGATCTGGTGGAGGGCGAGCAGACGCTGGATCTGAACGCGGATGAAACCGGAAAAGTCAGCTTCCCGGTGGAATGGGGCGCGTACCGTCTGGAGGTCAAAGCGCCGAATGAGACGGTCAGCAGCGTTCGTTTCTGGGCCGGCTATAGCTGGCAGGATAACAGCGACGGTAGCGGCGCGGCGCGTCCGGATCGCGTCACCCTCAAACTGGATAAAGCGAGTTATCGTCCAGGCGATACCATGAAATTGCATATCGCCGCGCCGGTCGCTGGTAAAGGTTATGCGATGGTGGAGTCCAGCGACGGTCCGCTGTGGTGGCAGGCGATCGATGTGCCGGCACAAGGTCTGGAGCTCACGATTCCGGTGGATAAAACCTGGAATCGCCACGATCTCTATCTCAGTACGCTGGTGGTGCGTCCCGGCGATAAATCTCGTTCCGCGACGCCAAAACGCGCCGTGGGGTTACTACACCTACCGCTGGGGGATGAAAACCGCCGCCTCGATCTGGCGCTGGAAAGCCCGGCTAAAATGCGCCCGAATCAGCCGCTCACCGTCAGGGTGAAAGCCAGCGTTAAACACGGCGAAATGCCAAAACAGATCAACGTGCTGGTTTCCGCGGTCGATAGCGGCGTATTGAATATCACCGATTACGCGACGCCGGACCCGTGGCAGGCGTTCTTCGGTCAAAAACGCTACGGTGCGGATATCTACGATATTTACGGCCAGGTCATTGAAGGGCAGGGGCGGCTGGCGGCGTTGCGTTTTGGCGGCGATGGCGACGACCTTAAGCGCGGCGGAAAACCGCCGGTAAACCATGTCAATATCATCGCGCAGCAGGCGCAGCCGATCACGCTCAATGAGCAGGGCGAAGGGGTCGTAACGCTGCCGATTGGCGACTTTAACGGCGAACTGCGGGTTATGGCGCAGGCATGGACAGCGGACGATTTTGGTCGCGGCGAAAGCAAAGTCGTTGTCGCCGCGCCAGTGATTGCCGAGCTGAATATGCCGCGTTTTCTGGCGGGAGGGGATGTTTCGCGACTGGTGCTGGACGTCACCAATCTGACCGACCGCCCGCAGACGCTGAATATTGCGCTCGCCGCCAGTGGGTTACTGGAACTGCTTAGCCAGCAGCCGCAACCGGTCAACCTGGCGCCGGGCGTGCGCACTACCTTATTCGTTCCGGTACGCGCGCTGGAAGGTTTTGGCGAAGGCGAAATCCAGGCGACCATTAGCGGTCTGAATCTGCCGGGAGAAACCCTCGACGCGCAGCATAAGCAGTGGCAAATCGGCGTGCGTCCGGCCTGGCCTGCCCAAACGGTAAATAGCGGCATTGCGCTGGCGCCGGGAGAGAGCTGGCATGTACCAGAGCAGCATCTGGCAAACGTCTCGCCAGCCACGTTACAGGGACAACTGCTGTTAAGCGGAAAACCGCCGCTCAATCTGGCGCGCTACATTCGCGAGCTGAAAGCATATCCGTACGGGTGCCTGGAACAAACCACCAGCGGGTTATTCCCGGCGCTGTATACCAATGCCGCTCAATTGCAGTCGCTCGGTATTACCGGCGATAGCGATGAAAAACGGCGCGCCGCGGTGGATATCGGCATCTCCCGGATACTACAGATGCAGCGTGATAACGGCGGTTTTGCGCTATGGGATGAAAATGGGGCGGAAGAGCCCTGGCTAACGGCCTACGCAATGGATTTCCTCATTCGCGCGGGCGAGCAGGGATATAGCGTCCCGCCGGAGGCCATTAACCGGGGCAATGAGCGACTGCTGCGCTATCTGCAGGATCCCGGCACGATGCTGATTCGTTATAGCGATAATACCCAGGCCAGTACTTTTGCCGCTCAGGCTTACGCCGCGCTGGTACTGGCGCGTCAGCAGAAAGCGCCGCTCGGCGCGCTGCGCGAAATCTGGGAGCGCCGTAGTCAGGCGGCTTCAGGGCTGCCGCTGATGCAATTGGGCATCGCGTTAAACACGATGGGTGATGCCAGACGCGGCGAAGAGGCCATTACGCTGGCTCTGAATACGCCGCGTCAGGACGAACGGCAATGGATAGCGGATTACGGCAGTTCTCTGCGCGATAACGCTCTGATGTTGTCGCTACTGGAAGAGAACAACCTCAGACCGGACGCGCAAAACGCGCTATTAAGCTCGCTTTCTGAGCAGGCCTTCGGTCAGCGCTGGCTCTCTACACAGGAGAACAATGCCTTGTTCCTCGCCGCGCATTCGCGACAGGCCAGCGCGGGCGCCTGGCAGGCGCAGACCTCGTTAGAGGCGCAGCCGCTGTCGGGCGACAAGGCGTTGACCCGTAATCTGGATGCTGACCAGCTAGCCGCCCTTGAGGTGACGAACACCGGTAGCCAGCCGCTATGGCTGCGTCTGGATAGCAGCGGCTATCCCTCATCTGCGCCTGAGCCTGCCAGCAACGTTTTGCAGATTGAACGACAAATACTGGGGACCGATGGTCAGCGCAAATCGCTGTCCTCGTTGCGTAGCGGCGAACTGGTGCTGGTCTGGTTAACGGTAGTGGCCGATCGCAATGTGCCGGATGCGCTGGTGGTGGACCTGCTCCCGGCCGGGCTGGAGCTGGAAAACCAGAATCTGGCTGACAGCAGCGCCAGCCTGCCGGAGAGCGGTAGCGAAGTGCAAAATCTGCTTAATCAGATGCAGCAGGCGGATATTCAGTATATGGAATTCCGCGACGATCGGTTTGTGGCTGCCGTCGTTGTCAATGAGGGCCAGCCCGTGACGCTGGTCTACCTGGCGCGCGCGGTAACGCCGGGGACGTACCAGCTTGCGCAACCGCAGGTGGAATCGATGTACGCGCCTCAGTGGCGGGCAACCGGCGCGAGCGAGGGGTTGCTGATTGTGACGCCTTAAATGAACGGTTGGCGTGGTAAACGTGGCCGCTGGCTGTGGCTGGCGGGCGCGCCGCTTTTTATTCTTCTGGCGTTATGGGCGGCGGATAAACTTTGGCCGCTGCCGCTCAATGAGGTCCATCCTGCGCGGGTCGTGGTAGCCCATGACGGTACGCCGCTGTGGCGCTTTGCCGACGCCGGGGGGATCTGGCGTTATCCGGTGACGATTGAAGAGGTCTCTCCCCGCTACCTGGAGGCCTTAATCAATTACGAAGATCGCTGGTTCTGGCGGCACCCTGGCGTTAACCCTTTCTCCGTCGCGCGCGCGGCATGGCAGGATCTTACCGCCGGGCGCGTTATTTCCGGCGGCAGTACGCTGACTATGCAGGTGGCGAGACTGCTGGACCCGCATTCGCGCACGTTTGGCGGTAAAATCCGCCAGCTTTGGCGCGCCCTCCAGCTTGAATGGCATTTGTCCAAGCGCGATATCCTGACGCTGTACCTGAACCGCGCGCCGTTCGGCGGCACGCTACAGGGTATTGGCGCTGCAAGCTGGGCCTACTTCGGCAAGCCGCCCGCGCGCCTGAGCTACGCTGACGCGGCGCTGCTGGCCGTATTGCCGCAGGCGCCGAGTCGGTTACGCCCCGACCGATGGCCTGCGAGAGCCGAAGCGGCACGGAATAAAGTGCTGGATCGGATGGCGGAGCAGGGCGTCTGGCCTGCCGAAACGGTACGCGAGTCGCGTGAAGAGCCGGTCTGGCTGGCGCCGCGTCAAATGCCGCAACTGGCGCCGCTTTTTGCCCGAATGATGTTGAGTAAAAGCCAGAACGACAAAATTGTGACCACGCTGGACGCCGGATTGCAGCGGCAACTGGAAGATCTGGCGCGGGCATGGAAAGGGCGGCTGCCTGCACGCAGTTCGTTGGCGATGATCGTTGTCGATCATACCAATATGAGCGTGCGCGGCTGGGTAGGATCGGTAGACCTTAATGACGACAGCCGTTTTGGTCATGTCGACATGGTAACGGCGATCCGATCGCCGGGATCGGTACTCAAACCCTTTGTGTACGGTCTGGCGCTGGATGACGGCTTGATCCATCCCGCATCATTATTACAGGACGTTCCGCGCCGTACCGGAGATTACCGCCCGGGAAACTTCGACAGCGGATTTCACGGCCCGGTCAGCATGAGCGACGCGCTGGTACGCTCGCTGAATCTGCCTGCCGTTCAGGTGCTTGAAGCCTATGGGCCGAAACGATTTGCGGCAAAACTGCGTAACGTCGGCCTGCCGCTATATTTGCCTGCTGGCGCGGCGCCCAATCTTTCGCTGATTCTGGGCGGCGCGGGCGCGCGGCTTGACGAGATGGCGGCGGCATACAGCGCATTCGCTCGTCATGGGAAAGCGGCGAAATTACGGTTACAGCCGGACGATCCGCTGTCGGAAAGACCATTAATGTCGCCGGGAGCGGCGTGGATCATTCGACGGATTATGGCGGATGAAGCGCAACCCTTGCCGGATAACGCGCTGCCGCGCATTGTGCCGTTGGCGTGGAAAACCGGCACCAGCTACGGCTATCGCGATGCGTGGGCTATTGGCGTTAACGCGCGCTATATCATCGGCATCTGGACAGGCAGACCCGACGGCACGCCTGTGGTGGGGCAATTTGGTTTTGCCAGCGCGGTGCCATTGCTTAACCAAGTCAATAATCTGTTACTGGCGCATACGGGACGCCTGCCGGAAGATCCGCGTCCGCAGACGGTAAGCCGCGGCGTCATTTGCTGGCCGGGCGGACAGACTCTGCCTGCCGGAGACAGCAACTGTCGCCGCCGACTGGCGACATGGCTTCTCGATGACAGCCAGCCGCCCACGCTGCTGTTACCTGAGCAGGAAGACATCAACGGTATTCGTTTCCCGGTCTGGCTGGATGATACGGGGCGGCGTGTCGCTGCCGACTGTCCGCAGGCGCGTGCGCATACGTTTATCGTCTGGCCGCGGCCGCTGGAGCCGTGGCTGCCGCCTGCGGAAAGACGTAGCGCCCGCTTGCCCGCGGCGTCCGACCACTGTCCGCCGCTACAGGGCAATGATGCCGCGCCGTTAATGCTGTCAGGAGTGAGGGATGGCGCGGTGATCAGGCAATTGCCAGGCCAGGAAAACGTTACGCTGCCCGTCTCGACTACCGGC
Source organism: Salmonella sp. SAL00670 (assembly GCF_046552235.1). Lineage (NCBI taxonomy): Bacteria > Pseudomonadati > Pseudomonadota > Gammaproteobacteria > Enterobacterales > Enterobacteriaceae > Salmonella > Salmonella sp. SAL00670. The sequence continues at coordinate 34,276 of NZ_JBGDUO010000009.1, read as the reverse complement.
GGTAAAGGGCGTCGCTGGTGGTTTTTAAATGGCGAACCTGTTAATGGCGAAAATAATCGCCTTTCTTTATTACTCAATATCGCTGGACGTTATCAACTTGTCGTAATGGATGAGTCCGGTCAGGTTGCAGCGGTTAATTTTGAATTAATACGTTAACAACTCTTCAGAATAAATTATGAATTTCATTTAATTTAAAGTTAATGAGAATTATTAATTTTTCCGGAATTACCCTTAATGAGGGAGCTTGATAAATATCAAGAGAACCAGCGCATAAAAACGTGAGAATGGGTTTTTATTTGACGAGTCGGATCATGAAAAATATAAAAAGCCAGGGAAATGGCGAACAGCCCGCTATTTCTCGCCGCCACTTTATCCAGGCCAGCTCCGCGCTTATTGCGTTACCGTTTGTCTCCTCGCCAGCTACCGCTCAGGCGCGCGCTGTGACGGCAACTGAAAACAGGCCTGCGGAAAAAGTCGTTCAGACATGCAGCACTTTTGACTGCGGGGGCAAATGCGATATTCGGGCGCATGTTAGTGACGGTATCGTGACGCGAATTTCAACGCGACCGGATAATGCGCTGGATGCGCAAATGCCGGTGATGCGTGCCTGTGTTCGTGGACGCGCATACCGTAAATTTGTTTATCATCCTGACAGACTTAAATATCCCATGAAGCGCGTAGGAAAACGCGGTGAAGGAAAATTTGAGCGAATTTCCTGGGATGAAGCGACAACCTTAATCGCCGATAATTTAAAATCGATTACTGAAAAATATGGCCCGGCTTCGCGCTATGTTCATGTTGGTACCGCCGTTTCCGGCGGCACCTTTTCCGGCGATAAAATGGCACGTCGCCTGTTGAATCTGACCGGCGGATATCTCGAAAGCTACCATTCTGTGAGTATGGGCAACACGGCGGCCGCGACGCCTTATACTTACGGCATTGCCGCCAGCGGCAGTTCACTGGATACGCTTTTGGACACCAAACTGGTGATTCTGTGGGGCCATAACCCGACGGAGACCATTTTTGGTCATACCAACTATTTCTTGCAGAAGATGAAGCAGAACGGTACGCGGTTTATCGTGGTTGATCCGCGCTATTCCGACACCGTTTCGTCGCTGGCGGATCAGTGGATCCCGCTGCTGCCCACCACCGACAATGCGCTGATGGACGCGATGATGTACGTCATCATCAGCGAGAATCTGCACGATCGCGCATTTATTGCGCGTTACGCTATCGGTTTTGATGAAGACTCAATGCCGGAAGGCGTACCGGCTAACGAATCGCTGGTGGCGTATCTGACCGGCGCCAAAGACGGTGTCGTTAAGTCCCCCGAGTGGGCGGAAAAGATCACCCATGTGCCGGCGCAAACCATTCGCCAGTTAGCGCGTGATTACGCGAATACCAAACCCGCCGCGTTGATTCAGGGGTGGGGACCACAGCGCCACAACTGCGGCGAGCGCACCGCGCGCGGTTCGACTCTACTGGCGACCATTACCGGTAATGTCGGCATCAAAGGCGGTTGGGCTGCGGGTTACGGCGGCTGCGCTAACCGTAAATTCGCCGCGGGTCCGGAGATGCCGGATAACCCGGTAAAAGCCAAAATTTCGGTGATGAACTGGGTGCAGGCCGCAGACGACGCCAGCAAAGTGACGCCGGATATGGGGCTGAAAGATGCCGATAAGCTGGACAGTAACATCCGTATTCTGTTCTCGCTGGCCGGGAACTATCTGGCGAATCAGAACCCCGATCTGCACCTGGCGGTACGCGTACTGGAGGATGAATCAAAGATCCAGTTTATTGTCGCCAGCGATCTGTTTATGACGCCGAGCGCGAAATACGCTGATCTACTGCTGCCGGAAACCAGCTTTATGGAACGCTGGAACATCGGTGAAACCTGGGGCACGGCAAGCTACCTGATACTCTCTGAAAAACTGATCGAGCCTGAATTTGAGCGTCGCTCCGACTACGACTGGCTACGTGAGGTGGCGGCGAAATTAGGCATTGAGAATGAATTTAGCCAGGGGCGCGATGAGAAAGCGTGGATTGAACACATCTGGGAACAGACGCGCCTGGCGATGCCGGACGAAAATCTGCCGGATTTCGCCACGCTGCAAAAGACCCGTCAGCATCTGTTCAAAAGCGCGCCATTTATCGCCTTTGAAGACAATATTCGCGATCCGGAAAATCATCCGTTCCCGACGCCGTCAGGGAAAATAGAGATCTTCTCGAAGCGTCTGTACGACATGCAGCATCCGGAAATCCCGGCGTTGTCGCACTACGTTCCCGCGCATGAAGGCCCGGAGGATGCGCTGGCGAAAGATTTTCCGCTCCAGTTAATTACGTGGAAAGGAAAAAACCGCGCCAACTCAACGCAATACGCTAACCCGTGGCTGATTGAAGTGCAGCAGCAGACATTGTGGATCAACCCGCAGGATGCGCAAAAGCGCGGCATTACGCATGGCGATATGGTGCGCATTCATAACTCACGCGGAATTTGCGAAATCCCGGCGGAAGTGACGCCGCGCATTATTCCCGGCGTTGTCGCGATGCAGGCCGGCGCCTGGTGGCAGCCGGATGAGAACGGTATTGATAAAGGCGGCTGTGCGAACGTCCTCAGCTCGGCCCGTATTACCGCCCTGGCGAAGGGAAATTCACATCAAACCATGCTGGTGGAGGTGGCTAAAGCATGAGTCAGTTTACACATTACCCGCCGGTGAGCGATAAACAACTGGGGTTTTTCATCGACTCCTCACGCTGCTCCGGTTGTAAAGCCTGCCAGGTGGCCTGCAAAGACAAAAACAATCTGGAAGTAGGCCGTCGTTTCCGCCGCGTCTATGAAGTCAAGGGCGGAAGTTTCATCCCGACCGGGCAGGGCGGGGTCAGCAATAACGTATTTGCTTATACGCTTTCTATTTCCTGCAACCACTGTGCGGACCCTGTCTGCACCAAAAATTGCCCGACTACCGCTATGCATAAACGCCCGGGCGACGGCATTGTGCGCGTTGATACCGACAAATGCGTCGGCTGTGGCTATTGCGCCTGGTCCTGCCCTTATGGCGCGCCACAGCTTAACGAGCAGACCGGCCAAATGTCTAAGTGCGACATGTGCGTTGATTTACTGGCGAAAGGTGAATCGCCCGTCTGTGTCGCGACCTGTCCGCTTGAGGCCATCAAGTTTGGCCCGATTGATGAACTGCGCGCGAAGTACGGTAGCGTATGCGACGTTAACGGGCTGCCAGATTCATCAATAACCAAACCTAATCTGGTTGTCAAAGCGCATCAGGGCGCAGAAAAAGAGGGTAAACGCCATGCATGAGTTACCGCTGCTGATTTTTACGCTCTGTTTGCAAGGGTCCGTGGGCGTGACTCTGTGGCTGGCGTTGGGCCGCCAGTACGCCGTAGAGGGACGGGTGCCTGCACACGGCGCGCTTCCCGCGATGGCGGGGGCGTTTGTACTGGCCTGCGTAGGGCTGCTTGCTTCAGCGCTGCACATGGGCTATCCCCTGAATGCGCTAAATGCGTTACGTCATGTCGCCAGTTCGTGGCTGAGTCGCGAAATCGTCTTTGCCAGCCTTTATCTGGCGGCGCTGGGGCTAGGGATTGTGCTGCTGTTTTTCCGAAAGCCAGGCTGGCAGCCGCTGCTGGCGCTGGCGGCAGCGTTTGGGCTGGTGGATGTATTCTGCATGGCGCAGGTTTATATCCATGCCTCGGTGGCGACCTGGCAGCATAGCAACACGCTGGCGCTGTTCTTTGGCACGTCAGGCATTATCGGCTCGGTAGTCATTGCGCTGGCTTATCTGCGCAACGCTGGCGCCGCAATGCGCTGCGCTGTGGTGGTGGTCGCACTGATGGTGCTGATTCGCCTGATCATGCAGCCGCTATGGCTGGCGGATATTAATGCGGTGGATACGACGGTCGTCACTTTCCCGCATCATCCGCTACAGGCGCTGGCGCAGTTGCGCGACGTCTATCTTCTCGGCTGGTGTGTCTCAGCGGCGGGAATGCTCTGCTTTGCCGCAGGCGGTCTGCGAAACGCCAGAGGGACTCTGGTGGCGGGCAGCGTATTGCTGCTTCTCGGCGAGATTATGCTGCGCTACGTCTTCTTTAGTATTGGCTGATGGTTAACCTGACGATCGATCCGGCGGTAGACGTGACGCAGGCCTGCGTCCGTCGTCGCTTTCGTTTTTCTTCCTGCCGCGCTTGCGCTGATGTTTGTCCGGCGCAGGCGTTTTCGCTGGCGCAGGGGCAGGTCAGCATAGATACGACGCGCTGCATAGCCTGTGGCGACTGTCTGTTTGTCTGTCCTGTTGACGCCATTACCGGTATCAAACCGGTTAAACGCTTTTTGCAGGGGGATACGTTGGTGGGGCCGTTTTCGCTACAGGCGCCAACGGTCGATGAACTGCTTCTCTGGCACAGCCAGTACGGTATTCGCTTTATTGATATTGCGGTGGAGCGATCGGCGCAGTGGCTGATGGCGCTGGCGAGGCTAAATTTAGCGCTGCGCCGCTACGGCGAGCCGGGCTGGTCTTTCAAACACGTTGTCGGCGCGGAGATTAACGCCTCGCGGCGCACTCTGTTTCATGTTCCGCGCGACGCCATTACCCCGTGCGCCGTCGAGCCGGGGAAACGGCGTCTCAGACAGGCGTTTTCCGCGTTCAGCGAATGCGTACCCGAAATCAGTCCGCAAGAGTGCAGGATGTGCGGCGCCTGCTGGCGAAGCTGCCCGGAGAACGTTATCCAGTTTGACGACAATACCCTGACGATAGCGGCGGCGCGTTGTACGGGATGCGGCGGCTGTGCGGCGGTATGTCCGCATCAGGCGCTGCGGCTGCGTTTTGACGTGGAACCCGCGTCAACGCGGCATAGTGCGGTGCATACGCTCACCTGCGAAAGCTGCAAACGTACTTTCCATGCTCTCACGCCTGAACACATGCACTGCGTGCTGTGTCAGTCCCCTGAGTTTGCTGTGCGCCTTTAACTTTTGTTGCTAATGCTCATTTTATTTTAAAAAAATGTTACCTGCATCCATAGGCAATTGATGGGATGCTCTTTATAATCCGCGCCTGACATAACCACAGAACATATTTCAGAGGTAAACATGGCTATTGAACGGACTTTTTCCATCATTAAACCCAACGCGGTGGCAAAAAACGTTATTGGCAGCATCTTTGCGCGCTTTGAAGCTGCAGGGTTCAAAATTGTTGGCACTAAAATGCTGCACCTGACCGTTGAGCAGGCGCGCGGCTTCTATGCTGAGCACGACGGCAAGCCGTTCTTTGACGGTCTGGTGGAGTTCATGACCTCTGGCCCTATCGTGGTATCCGTGCTGGAAAGTGAAAATGCGGTACAGCGTCATCGCGATCTGCTTGGCGCCACCAATCCGGCGAACGCGTTGGCGGGTACGCTGCGCGCCGACTACGCTGATAGCTTAACTGAAAACGGCACCCACGGTTCGGATTCGCTGGAATCCGCGCAGCGCGAAATCGCCTTTTTCTTCGGTGAAGGCGAAGTGTGCCCGCGCACCCGTTAATCTCCTTCGTCTTTCACGCTGTAAATGCGTTGGCGATAAATTATCGGTTCAAATATTATTTTTGCTAATGCCGCGTGCAGACGTGGCATCCTTACGCCAGAATTTGTACAATGCAGCGCCCCCGGACGAGCAGTAAGCTTACCGGGGCGTTTCTTTTTTCAACCCTCCAGGGGCCATAACGTGTAATAACGAGGCCGGAATAGCATATGTCTGAACAAATTGTCACACCTGAAAGCAGTACCCCGGTAGTTCTTAACAACGAAACAAAAATCAACCTGCTGGATCTCAACCGTCAGCAGATGCGCGAGTTTTTTAAAAACTTAGGTGAAAAGCCTTTCCGCGCCGATCAGGTGATGAAATGGATGTATCACTATTGCTGCGATAATTTTGATGAGATGACCGACATCAACAAAGTGTTGCGCGGCAAATTAAAAGAGGTCGCGGAAATCCGCGCGCCGGAGGTCGTTGAAGAGCAGCGTTCCTCAGACGGCACCATTAAGTGGGCGATTGCTGTCGGCGATCAGCGCGTTGAAACGGTCTATATCCCGGAAGACGACCGCGCTACGCTGTGTGTCTCTTCACAGGTAGGATGCGCGCTGGAGTGCAAGTTTTGTTCAACTGCGCAGCAGGGCTTTAACCGCAACCTGCGCGTATCGGAAATTATCGGTCAGGTCTGGCGTGCGGCGAAAATCGTCGGCGCGGCCAAAGTCACCGGCCAGCGTCCGATCACCAACGTGGTCATGATGGGGATGGGCGAGCCATTGCTTAACCTGACCAATGTCGTACCGGCGATGGAAATTATGCTCGATGACTTTGGTTTCGGCCTGTCCAAACGTCGTGTCACGCTCTCAACGTCAGGCGTGGTGCCTGCGCTGGATAAACTGGGCGATATGATAGATGTCGCGCTGGCTATCTCCTTACATGCGCCGAATGACACTATTCGCGACGAAATCGTCCCGATCAACAAAAAATACAATATCGAAACGTTCCTGGGCGCGGTTCGCCGCTATCTGGAGAAATCCAACGCCAATCAGGGGCGCGTGACGATTGAATACGTAATGCTTGACCACGTTAACGACGGCACTGAACACGCGCATCAACTGGCGGAGCTACTAAAAGAGACGCCTTGTAAGATTAATCTGATTCCGTGGAACCCGTTCCCTGGCGCGCCGTATGGCCGCAGCTCTAACAGCCGTATCGATCGCTTTTCTAAAGTTTTGATGAGTTATGGTTTCACGACCATCGTACGCAAGACGCGTGGCGATGACATTGATGCGGCATGCGGACAGTTGGCAGGCGATGTGATTGACCGTACTAAACGTACCCTGCGTAAGCGTATGCAGGGAGAGGTGATTGACATCAAGGCTATTTGATAGCAGTTGTGCCACGGGGCATTCATTATACCGTGGCGCAATGTCAGTTGAATAATGTCTGGCGTTGTACTTGTCTGGTCAATAATAACGGTGCGTTTTTGTCGACTTTAAGGCAGTATGTAATGGTGCAACAAGAGTTTAGCCTTGTGTCTTAGCGGTTTTGTCATCTGCGGCCTGACAGGCTTATACTGTCTGACTAAGGTTAACTAACCTGATGTTTCGCGGTGTGGGCGGGCATTACGGCTCGTCGGCGCCTGAATCCTAATTTACACGTACCTGTAGCTGTAGCGAATGAATACTGAAGCCACGCACGACCAAAATGAAGCACAAACCACCGGCGTTCGTCTGCGCAATGCCCGTGAACAACTCGGACTCAGCCAGCAGGCTGTCGCTGAGCGACTTTGCCTGAAGGTTTCTACGGTACGCGATATTGAAGAAGATAAGGCGCCGTCCGATCTTGCTTCAACCTTCCTGCGCGGATATATCCGCTCATATGCGCGTCTGGTGCATGTTCCAGAAGAGGAACTGCTGCCGGGGCTGGAAAAGCAGGCCCCGCTGCGCGCCGCTAAAGTCGCCCCGATGCAGAGTTTCTCATTAGGAAAGCGTCGTAAAAAACGCGACGGCTGGTTAATGTCTTTTACCTGGCTGGTACTGTTTGTGGTCGTAGGGCTGACCGGCGCCTGGTGGTGGCAGAACCACAAGGCGCAGCAGGAAGAGATCACGACAATGGCCGATCAAAGCACGGCTGAACTGAACGCAGATAAAGACAGCGGCCAAAGCGTACCGCTGGACACCCGTGACGCGACAAGCCAGGATACGACGCCAGCGCAAACGGCTCCGGCGCCTGCGACGCCGGTTGATTCGACGGCGGCGACGCAAACGCCAGCGCCAACGGCGGCGGCAACGCAAAATACGGTAGTCGCGCCTTCGCAGGCGAATGTCGATACGGCTGCGACATCTGCCGCGCCAGCGGCAACGGAGACGCCGTCCGCGCTGCCGACCAGTCAGGCTGGCGTAGCGGCGCCTGCTGCCGATCCGAACGCGCTGGTGATGAATTTTACCGCTGACTGTTGGCTCGAAGTCACTGACGCCACGGGTAAGAAGCTGTTTAGCGGTATGCAGCGTAAAGATGGTAATTTAAACCTAACCGGTCAGGCGCCTTATAAACTTAAAATTGGCGCGCCGGCCGCGGTGCAGATCCAGTATCAAGGAAAACCTGTCGATCTGAGCCGCTTTATCAGAACTAATCAGGTTGCGCGTCTGACCCTTAATGCCGAACCGACACCGGCGCAGTAACAGACGGGTAACGCGGGAGGTTTTTCATGCATAACCAGGCTCCGATTCAACGTAGAAAATCGACACGTATTTACGTTGGGAATGTGCCGATTGGCGATGGTGCCCCTATCGCCGTCCAGTCGATGACTAACACGCGTACCACTGACGTGGAAGCGACGGTTAATCAGATCAAAGCGCTGGAGCGCGTTGGCGCAGATATTGTTCGTGTTTCTGTACCGACAATGGACGCCGCCGAAGCGTTCAAGCTTATCAAACAGCAGGTTAACGTCCCGCTGGTTGCCGATATTCACTTCGACTACCGCATTGCGCTGAAAGTAGCGGAATACGGCGTTGACTGCTTGCGTATCAACCCCGGCAATATCGGTAACGAAGAACGTATTCGTATGGTGGTGGACTGCGCGCGCGACAAAAACATCCCTATTCGTATCGGCGTAAACGCCGGATCGCTGGAAAAAGATCTGCAGGAAAAATACGGTGAGCCGACGCCGCAGGCGTTGCTGGAATCAGCCATGCGCCATGTCGATCATCTCGATCGTCTCAACTTTGATCAGTTCAAAGTGAGCGTAAAAGCGTCCGATGTATTCCTTGCCGTTGAGTCTTATCGTTTGTTGGCTAAACAGATCGATCAGCCGCTGCATCTGGGGATCACCGAAGCGGGCGGCGCGCGTAGCGGGGCGGTCAAGTCGGCGATCGGTTTAGGTCTGCTGTTATCGGAAGGCATCGGCGACACGCTGCGCGTATCGTTGGCCGCCGACCCGGTGGAAGAGATCAAAGTCGGTTTTGATATCCTGAAGTCGCTGCGCATTCGCGCGCGCGGCATCAATTTCATCGCCTGCCCGACCTGTTCTCGTCAGGAGTTCGACGTTATCGGCACGGTGAACGCGCTGGAGCAGCGTCTGGAAGATATCATCACCCCGATGGACGTCTCGATCATCGGTTGCGTAGTGAACGGGCCGGGCGAAGCGCTGGTATCGACGCTGGGCGTGACGGGCGGCAATAAGAAAAGTGGCCTGTATGAAGACGGCGTGCGTAAGGACAGACTCGATAACGACGATATGATCGCGCAGCTTGAATCCCGTATTCGCGCGAAAGCAAGTCAACTTGATGAAGCGCGTCGGATTGACGTGTTGCAGGTTGAAAAATAAGAACGTGATGGGAAGCGGCGCGCTTCCCGTGTATGATTGAACCCGCATGGCTCCCGGTTCGTTCGGGGAAGCGCTGAGGGTTCATTTTTATATTCAGAAAGAGAATAAACGTGGCAAAAAACATTCAAGCCATTCGCGGCATGAACGATTATCTGCCTGGCGAAACCGCCATCTGGCAGCGCATTGAAGGCACACTCAAAAACGTGCTCGGCAGCTACGGTTACAGTGAAATCCGCTTGCCGATTGTAGAGCAGACCCCGTTATTCAAACGCGCGATCGGTGAAGTTACTGACGTGGTTGAAAAAGAGATGTACACCTTTGAGGATCGCAACGGCGATAGCCTGACATTGCGCCCTGAAGGTACGGCGGGCTGTGTACGCGCCGGCATCGAACATGGTCTCCTGTACAATCAGGAACAGCGTTTGTGGTATATCGGGCCGATGTTCCGTCATGAGCGTCCGCAAAAAGGCCGCTACCGTCAGTTCCACCAGCTAGGTGCCGAAGTCTTTGGCTTACAAGGCCCGGATATCGACGCGGAACTGATTATGCTGACCGCACGCTGGTGGCGCGCGCTGGGCATCTCTGAACACGTTAGCCTGGAGCTGAACTCTATTGGTTCCTTAGAGGCGCGTGCGAACTATCGCGATGCGCTGGTCGCGTTCCTCGAACAGCATCAAGAGACGTTGGACGAAGACTGCAAACGCCGTATGTATACCAATCCGCTGCGCGTGCTGGATTCAAAAAATCCGGACGTGCAGGCGCTGCTCAACGACGCGCCCGCTCTCGGCGACTATCTCGATGACGATTCACGCGAGCACTTTGCCGGCCTGTGTAAATTGCTGGACGCGGCGGGAATTGCCTACACCGTCAACCAGCGGCTGGTACGCGGTCTGGACTACTACAACCGCACCGTATTTGAATGGGTAACAAACAGTCTGGGGTCACAAGGCACCGTCTGTGCGGGTGGTCGTTATGACGGTCTGGTGGAACAATTGGGCGGTCGCGCTACCCCGGCAGTGGGCTTTGCGATGGGCCTGGAACGACTTGTTTTGTTAGTTCAGGCAGTTAATCCGGAATTTATTGCCTCTCCTGTTGTCGATATATACCTGGTAGCTGCCGGCGCACAAACGCAGTCTGCGGCAATGACGCTGGCGGAGCGGCTGCGCGATGAAATGCCAGGCGTGAAGCTAATGACAAACCACGGCGGCGGCAACTTTAAGAAACAGTTTGCCCGCGCCGATAAGTGGGGCGCCCGTATTGCACTGGTTCTTGGCGAATCTGAAGTCGCCGATGGGACTGTTGTAGTGAAGGATTTGCGCTCCGGTGAGCAAACGGCAGTGGCGCAGGACAGCGTTGCCGCGCATTTGCGCACTTTATTGGGCTAAGGAGAAGGACAGCGTGGAAATTTACGAGAACGAACACGACCAGGTGGATGCGATTAAACGCTTCTTTGCCGAAAACGGCAAAGCGCTGGCTGTCGGAGTGATTTTAGGGGTTGGCGCGCTGGTTGGCTGGCGTTACTGGAGCAGCCATCAGACGGAGTCCGCGCGTGCTGCTTCTCTGGCGTATCAAAATGCGGTGACGGCGGTAAGCGCCGATAAGCCGGATAGCATTCCCGCCGCTGAAAAATTCGCGGCTGAGAATAAAAACACCTATGGTGCGCTGGCGTCTATGGAACTGGCGCAGCAGTTTGTGGATAAGAATGAACTTAAAAAAGCCGAAGCCCAGTTGCAGCAGGGGTTGGCGGCCACCAGCGATGAAAATCTCAAAGCGGTGATTAATCTGCGTCTCGCTCGCGTTCAGTTGCAGCTTAAGCAAGCCGACGCCGCGCTGAAAACTCTGGATGCCGTTAAAGGCGAAGGATGGACAGCCATTGTCGCTGATTTGCGCGGCGAAGCGTTGCTGAGTAAGGGTGATAAAAAAGGCGCGCGCAGCGCATGGGAAGCGGGCGTCAATAGCGATGCCTCTCCGGCGTTGAGCGAAATGATGCAGATGAAAATCAATAATTTGTCCATCTGAGAGGGACCCGATGCAATTGCGTAAATTACTTCTGCCAGGGTTGCTTTCCGTTACCCTGCTCAGCGGCTGTTCACTGTTTAGCGGCGAAGAAGATGTCGTCAAGATGTCTCCATTACCGCAGGTTGAAAACCAGTTTACCCCGACCACTGTCTGGAGCACCTCTGTCGGTAACGGAATTGGCGAATTTTATTCTAACCTTCATCCGGTAATGGCAGATAACGTGGTCTATGCAGCCGATCGCGCGGGCGTGGTAAAAGCGCTCAATGCGGATGATGGCAAAGAGATCTGGTCTGTGAATCTGGGCGAGAAAGACGGCTGGTTCTCTCGTTCGTCCGCGCTGTTGTCCGGCGGCGTCACTGTTGCGGGCGGTCACGTCTATATCGGCAGTGAAAAGGCCGAGGTTTATGCGCTGAATACCAGCGACGGTACCACAGCATGGCAGACGAAGGTCGCAGGCGAAGCGTTGTCTCGCCCGGTTGTCAGTGATGGAATCGTCCTTATCCATACCAGCAACGGTCAGTTGCAGGCGCTAAATCAGGCGGATGGCGCCATTAAATGGACGGTGAACCTGGATATGCCTTCGCTGTCGCTGCGCGGCGAATCTGCGCCGGCAACCGCGTTCGGCGCGGCTATCGTTGGTGGTGATAATGGCCGCGTCAGCGCCGTGTTGATGCAACAAGGCCAGATGATTTGGCAGCAGCGTATCTCCCAGGCCACTGGCCCAACGGAAATTGACCGTCTGAGCGACGTCGATACCACGCCGGTTGTGGTAAACGGCGTCGTTTATGCGTTGGCGTATAATGGTAACTTAACGGCGCTGGATCTGCGCAGTGGTCAGATTATGTGGAAACGCGAGCTGGGGTCGGTCAATGACTTTATCGTCGACGGCGACCGTATCTACCTGGTCGATCAGAACGATCGCGTGCTGGCGCTGACCACTGACGGCGGCGTAACGCTGTGGACGCAAAGCGATCTGCTGCACCGTTTGCTGACCTCCCCGGTGCTGTATAATGGTGATTTAGTCGTCGGCGATAGCGAAGGTTATCTGCACTGGATTAATGTTGATGACGGGCGTTTTGTGGCCCAACAAAAAGTAGACAGTTCCGGTTTTCTGACCGAACCGACGGTGGCGGATGGTAAACTGCTCATCCAGGCCAAAGACGGTACGGTCTACGCGATTACGCGTTAATCGTCACGGTTGTGTGTTTTAAAAAACGGCTCCTGGTGTAGGGGCCGTTTTCCTGTTTTTAACAACGGCGTAAAAATGACGCGCGTTGTCTGATGATTTTTTTAATGAGGCTTTAAACATGGTACCTGTGGTCGCGCTTGTCGGGCGCCCTAACGTCGGAAAATCCACGCTATTTAACCGTCTGACCCGCACCCGAGATGCGCTGGTTGCGGATTTCCCGGGTCTGACTCGTGACCGTAAGTACGGTCGTGCGGAAGTTGAAGGCCGCGAGTTTATCTGTATCGACACCGGCGGTATTGACGGCACCGAAGATGGCGTCGAAACGCGGATGGCGGAGCAGTCGCTGCTGGCGATTGAAGAAGCGGATGTGGTGTTATTCATGGTAGATGCGCGCGCTGGCCTGATGCCGGCGGATGAAGCGATTGCCAAACATCTACGTTCCCGTGAAAAACCGACCTTCCTGGTGGCGAATAAAACGGATGGTCTCGACCCCGATCAGGCGGTTGTCGATTTCTACTCGCTGGGATTAGGCGAAATTTACCCTATCGCCGCCTCACATGGTCGCGGCGTATTGAGCCTGCTGGAACATGTGCTTCTGCCGTGGATGGATGATGTCGCGCCGCAGGAAGAGGTGGATGAAGACGCGGAATACTGGGCGCAGTTCGAGGCGGAACAAAATGGCGAAGAAGCGCCGGAAGATGATTTTGACCCGCAAAGCCTGCCGATAAAGCTGGCGATTGTCGGTCGCCCGAACGTAGGTAAGTCCACACTCACTAACCGTATTCTCGGCGAAGAGCGCGTGGTGGTATACGACATGCCGGGCACCACTCGCGACAGCATTTATATCCCGATGGAACGCGACGAACGGGAATATGTGCTGATTGACACGGCAGGGGTGCGTAAGCGCGGAAAAATCACCGATGCGGTAGAAAAGTTCTCGGTGATTAAAACGTTGCAGGCGATTGAAGACGCTAACGTCGTACTGTTGGTTATCGATGCGCGCGAGGGGATCTCCGACCAGGATTTGTCTCTGCTGGGCTTTATCCTCAATAGTGGGCGCTCACTCGTTATCGTAGTCAACAAATGGGATGGCCTGAGCCAGGAAGTCAAAGAGCAGGTGAAAGAGACGCTGGATTTCCGTCTGGGCTTTATTGATTTTGCCCGCGTTCATTTTATCTCTGCGCTACACGGCAGCGGTGTCGGCAACCTGTTTGAGTCCGTACGCGAGGCTTACGACAGTTCCACTCGCCGGGTGAGCACTGCGATGCTGACCCGTATCATGACGATGGCGGTGGAAGATCATCAGCCGCCGCTGGTGCGCGGTCGCCGTGTAAAACTGAAATATGCCCACGCTGGCGGCTATAACCCGCCGATTGTGGTGATTCACGGCAACCAGGTAAAAGATCTGCCAGACTCCTATAAGCGCTATCTGATGAACTACTTCCGCAAGTCGTTGGAAGTGATGGGGACGCCGATTCGCATTCAGTTTAAAGAAGGGGAGAACCCGTATGCGAACAAGCGTAACACACTGACGCCAACGCAAATGCGCAAACGTAAGCGTCTGATGAAACATATCAAGAAAAGCAAGTAATGCTTTTTCAGTAATATTCCAGGCCTGACAAGCGCTGCGCTATCAGGCCTTTCAAGTAAAAGTGAGTCACGCGCCTGAGGAGAATGTTATGGAAATAACCTGCCCCGTTTGCCATCACGCGCTGGAGCGCAATGGCGATACAGCGCATTGCGAGACATGCGCTAAAGATTTCTCGTTACAGGCACTTTGTCCTGACTGCCGCCAGCCGTTACAGGTTTTGAAAGCCTGCGGCGCAGTGGACTATTTTTGCCAGAACGGTCATGGTTTAATTTCAAAAAAACGGGTTAATTTCGTCATTTCCGATCAATAAAACCGCTGTCGACGTTGCGCCGCAGAGCAGAGGCGCCGACGTCTTATCCGGCTAAGGGCAAAAGCGTTATTCGATACTCCCGTAATATCAGCATAGTATCCTGCCCGGCGGTTATTTTATTCTTTTTATTGATTCAACTATTTATAGGGAATATTATTCCCGAAAATTAATATTAGAAATAAATAACAGCTTTCTTTTTATTTATTATATCAATATTATAAATCTGTTTCATATTAAACTTTTCTTTTTAGGAATATATTTAGGCCTGTTAGTTATGATTCCATCTGAATCATCCATATAATATCTTTTCATAGAGGCGTGTTTATTTAACGACAGGGATATCATATGGTGCGAAGGATTCGCATTCTGGTTTTGCTATTAGTGTCTGGAGTCTCAGTTGCGGCTTCTGGCGCAGATAACTCTGCATCTGCAAATGATGAAAGCCACTCCTCCCTGCCTGATTTAGCCAGCGAATCCGCGAAAAAAGAAGAACAGGAAAATAAAGGAAAGTCCTTTAAAGAACAGGGCGCTGACTACTTTATTAATTCCGCCACCCAGGGCTTTGATAATCTCACCCCGGAAGCGCTGGAATCCCAGGCGCGTAGCTATTTGCAAAACCAAATCACTTCCTCAGCACAGTCATATCTTGAAGGTGTAATGTCACCTTATGGCAAGATCCGTACCAGCCTGTCCGTGGGCGAAGGCGGCGATCTGGACGGCAGTTCGCTGGATTATTTTATTCCCTGGTATGACAACCAGAGCACGCTTTTCTTTAGCCAGATTTCGGCTCAGCGTAAGGAAGACCGCACCATTGGTAACTTTGGGCTTGGCGTTCGCCAGAACGTCGGCAACTGGCTGCTTGGCGGCAACGCATTCTATGACTACGATTTTACGCGCGGTCACCGTCGATTAGGTCTGGGAACCGAAGCCTGGACGGATTACCTGAAATTCTCCGGCAACTATTACCATCCTCTTTCTGACTGGAAAGACTCCGAAGATTTCGACTTTTATGAAGAACGACCCGCGCGCGGCTGGGATATCCGCATGGAAAGCTGGCTGCCGTTTTATCCGCAGCTTGGCGCTAAATTAGTTTACGAACAGTACTACGGCGATGAAGTAGCGCTGTTTGGCACCGATAATCTGCAAAAAGATCCTCATGCCGTCACTTTGGGGCTGGAATATACGCCGGTACCGCTGGTCACGGTTGGTACGGATTACAAAGCCGGTACTGGCGATAGTAACGACTTTAGCGTTAACGCGACCGTGAACTACCAGATAGGCACGCCGCTGGCGGCGCAGCTCGATCCGGAAAACGTTAAAATTCAGCACTCCTTAATGGGCAGCCGCACCGATTTTGTCGATCGTAACAATTTCATCATTCTCGAATATCGCGAGAAAGATCCGCTGGACGTCACGTTGTGGCTGAAGGCTGACGCCACCAATGAACACCCGGAATGCGTGATTGAAGATACGCCTGAGGCCGCGGTGGGGCTGGAGAAATGTAAGTGGACTGTCAACGCGCTGATTAACCACCATTACAAAATTATTTCTGCCTCCTGGCAGGCGAAAAACAACGCCGCCCGTACGCTGGTGATGCCGGTGGTAAAAGCTAATGCGTTAACCGAAGGCAACAATAACAGCTGGAATCTGGTGCTTCCTGCCTGGGTTAATGCCGATACCGAAGAGCAGCGCACCGCCCTGAACACCTGGAAAGTACGCATGACGCTGGAAGATGAAAAGGGCAATAAGCAGAACTCCGGCGTGGTGGAAATCACCGTCCAGCAGGATCGCAAAATTGAGCTGATCGTCAACAACATTGCCGATACCGATCGCAGCGATCACAGCCATGAAGCCAGCGCGCTGGCCGATGGCGAAGACGGCGTGGTGATGGATCTGCTGATCACCGATTCCTTTGGCGACTCCACGGATCGCAATGGTAACGAACTGGTGGACGATGCCATGACGCCCGTGTTGTACGACAGCAATGATAAAAAAGTCACCCTGGCCCAGACGCCCTGCACCACGGAAACCCCCTGCGTGTTTATTGCCAGTCGTGACAAAGAAGCGGGGACGGTGACGCTTTCCAGCACCCTGCCGGGGACTTTCCGCTGGAAGGCGAAAGCAGACGCCTATGGCGACAGTAACTACGTTGATGTCACTTTTATCGGCGACAACCTGAGCGCGCTGAATGCGGTGATTTATCAGGTCAAAGCCGCCAACCCTGTCAACCTTATCGGCAAAGAAGATAGGCACCCTACGGTCAATAATGCTTACCGTTTCCTGCTGTGGCGCGACAAAAATAAAGACGGCGTATTCCAGATGTCCGAGCAGCTCACGGAAGAAGAGATGGCGCTGTACGACTACCAGTGGGAGTTTACCGGGCAGAGTACAAACGGACATACCGGCGCGCTGGCCAACACCATGAATGAAGATCTTGTCCTGCCAGTAACCAATAAAGAGGCGGCGCAGAAGTTTGCCGCCAATGTGGAAGATGGCGTTCAGGGTTACGGCATACGCGTTACGTATAGTCAGAAATAGCGTCAGCGTTGTGGCTGACCAGCCAGCCGCTGAATTTTGAGAAAAAGGAGAGTCTGAATGCAAGCAACAGTAAAACGGCGGCTGACGAAGGTCGCTTTAGCATTAGTAGTTGCCGGGTATTGCGCCGCGCCAGCGGTGGCGGCAAACGGTAATCTGAAATCGGGGCAGTGGCAGATTGTCTCTGAACAGACGGGCACCATTCAGGGTACGGTGCCGTGGATTACCCGTGCGGCGGATAAAACTGCGGATACCGACAAAGATCACGTAACGGTAACTATCGATCGCGGCGATCGTAAAATTGTGACCGAAGGCGATAAGCAGTTCCACGTTGGCGATAAGGTCACGGTCAACTGGGCGATTGGCGATACGGAAGGCGACCTGGATGTCGACAACGCCGCCACGAAACTGACGGTGCAGTGGATGAGATACAGCGACCAGAATGGTAGCAATCCCGAAGAGATTGGCACCAAAGGCAGCGATACCTATGAAATTCAGGCGGGTGACGCAGACCATTATATCGGTATCAAAATCACCCCAACCACCACCACCGGTGACCCAGCCGTGGCAACCGAACTGCTGTTGAAAGACCTGTCGACCGATGCGGGCGGTGGTGCGGATGGCGACGACATTCCGGAAGGTCCGGTGGTGGATGAAAACGTCCATGTGGTTATCTATGAGTCTGGCTCAACCACCAACCTGCTGGGTACCTCTACTCCGCTCAAAACCGACACTACCTATAAAGTGCTGCTGTGGAGCGATAAGAACAGCAACGGCACCTATGATACTGGTGAAGACGTTACCAGCCAGTATGACTACCGCTGGAAATTCGTCGGCACCAGTAAAATTGCAGGTACCGGTAGCGGCGGTATCGTCAACGAAAACTGGAACGATAAAGACCTTGTCATCCCGCTTACCAACGCCGAAGCGAAAGAGGCGTTCGAGGGTGCGGAAGGCGGCGTTACCGTGGGTAGCGACGGTGTCCAGGGCTTTGGTCTGTCCATCGACTACAAACGCAAATAAGTTGTCCTCAACATACCACTCCCCGCGGGGAGTGGTATTTTCCGCGCACTTTGCTTAGCCGCGCGCTAAGCAAAGTGGGTTGAATTACGACAGAGAATGAAAACGGGTGGCTATCGCTCATGGACAGGAATCGGCAAGTGAATAAAGTTGTACATTTCTTACTGACATTACTGATCATGTTTGCAGTGTCGATCGCACCTGCGCAGGCGCTATTAAAGGGCGGAACCTGGCAAGAGCTGAACTCAGTCACCGGTGCGGTTAACGGCACCGCGCCGCTGGCCGACGGCGCTATTATCCCCCTTTACCAGGGAAGTACGCTGCTTGACCCGAGCAAAACCCACGATATTGAATTCAGCGCCATGCCGCGCGATTTTAGCGCGGATGCTACCTCAACCTCGATGCGGGCGGTCAATTCCACCGATACCGAAGGCGATCTCTTTAGCGATCCGCCCACCATCGCCTGGGAAAACCGCCAGCCGCCCGCCATGGGCCTGGTATGGGCCGATGCCGCCACGCCCGACACGCCGCTCTCGCCGCAGCCGGTTCCGAACCTGACCTTTTGCGCCCAAAACCTCGCCGGGCGACAGCTGGTGGCCTGGGCGCAGGTGGAAGATGAAACCAACGTTCCCGCGCTGTGGCTCTTTACGCGTACCGGGGTGCCGAATTATGCGACCATTCCGCTGTTAAGCCCGAAAGTGGCGCTGAATATCAAACCAGCGGTGAGCGACCCTGTTTCTGTGAGCGGCGATCATGTCGATGCCAGTTTTGAAGCATCGAAAGTTAAGGTCGGAGAAAGTATTACTCTTACTGTCACCACCAAAGCGTGTGATGGCGAACCTGCGATCAATGCGCCGTTTGTGATCCGTCGCGAGGATGCAATAAATCGCCAGGGTGTGGTCAATAACGCTAACCCGGTGCGCGTTGGCAATACCGAGTTAACGACTGCGCAAACAGAATATCATGGTGTAACGGACGGGCAGGGCAACGCCACGGTGGTGGTAACGCAAGAGAACGGTCCGGGGGTAAAAACGCGACTTATCGTCTCTTCGCAAAACTATCCCACGCTGACCGACAATGTCGACGTCATTTTCACCACCATCACCAGCCCGGACAGCGATAAGGCCAGTATGTACGGCCACATGATAGAGAGCACCACCGCGACGCTGAACGGTATAACCTACACTTTTACCCGCCCGAAGCTGGCGGCGGAAGCGAGCGGCGCTGACAAAAGCGTCGTCGATACCAACGAAACCTGGGCGCTGTTCGACTGGAACGGCGCCGATAACCATTGCAATATTCTGCCGGACGCCGAACAACTGGTGCAGATGCGACATGAGCACAGCACGCTGGCAACGTACACCGGCTGGCCGGCGACGGACGATGCCGAATACTGGTCGTCGACCAAAGATCAGATGAGCGGCTACCACGCTGCCGTACATATGAACAGCGCGTCGGTTGCCAGGGCCGCCGACAGCGACACGCTGCTGGTCAGCTGTGTGGATAAAGCCCAGCCTGCGGCGCACCCGCAGATTACTCTCTCCCCACAAGGACCGTATAAAGCGCAGGTGGGGGAGTCGATTGATCTGACGATGACCGTAGTTGACCGGGACACGCAAAAACCGCTGCCTTACCGCTACATGGAGCTGTTTATCGACCCGGCGAAAAACCGCAAAGGGGAACATCAGGACGCATGGGATAACCTGCGGGTCACCGTTGATTCCGAAGGTATGAGCGCCTCGTCGCCGGAGCACTATACCGGCGTGACTGACGTCAACGGCCAGGCGCACCTGACGTTAAAACATAACAGCGGCCTGGGCGTCGAAACGCCCATCCGCATCGTGATGCCGGACGACGAAGGCGGCAACGTCGAGCTGTCCTTTAGCGTAATTTTCACCGTGGTCACCAGCCCGGACGTGGACGGCGCCAACATGTGGGGCCATATGCGCGGCGTGGTGGACGCGGGCAACCTGTACAAACGTCCGCTGCTGGCGGTGGAGGCCAGCCATAAAGACGGCCAATTCAGCGAAAATAACGAAGAGTGGGCGACGTTTAACTCCGTGGCGTCGGCCACCGCGCAGTGCGGTGTCGGCCAGGTGCCGGATCAGTCGTCGCTGGCGCATTTGTACAGCGAACATACGGGCGGACAGATGGAAAGCGAGCACGGCTGGCCGACTGAAGATTATTTCATCGCCGCCGACAGCGACGCCTCCGGGACGGTACACGTCAACCTCGAAAACGGCGATAGCGGCAAATTTACCGATACGCCCAACTACCTGACCTGCTCGGCCAATGAAATGGTGGCGGTGCTGGACGTCTACTTCAACGACGACCCGGTGATCAAAAACGCCGACGCCAAAGTGGGTGAACAGGTTAAGATGAACATCCATTCGCGCAACGCCCTTAACGGCATAGCGATCGGCAATACCGACTTCACCATCACCATGGCGAACGGCAGGCGGCGTGACGGGCTGACGACCGGCTTTACCGATACCAGCAACGGCGAGATGCAGTTTGACGACGTGGGCTACGTTGCCGGGCAGGTTTATCACGGGATCACCGACGCTAACGGCGATGCGACCATTATCCTCACCCAGAAAAAGGGCGTGGGGCTGCTGACGCCGTTAAATATTGCGCCCGTCGATTCATTAATCAGCACGCCGGTTTCCCGCAGCGTGAAGTTTACCGTCGCCACCAGCCCGGATACGCCAGCGGCCAAAATGTGGGGCCATATGGCCGACACGATTACCGTGGGCGACTGGACTTTTGAGCGGCCCAAACTGGCGGGTGAAGTGAGCAACCCGCTGCGTACCCAGGACGAGAGCAATGAGACCTGGGCGCGCGTGGCCCATAGCGACGCGGTGGGCAACCCGGATGCGGGCGGCTGCGCGGCGAACCGCCTGCCGCGCATCGACCAGCTTGAGGCGCTGTATAACGCCAACAGCGGCGGCAAGATTCACAGCATTCAGGGCTGGCCGACCTATCTTAACTACTGGTCGTCCACCTACCAGAGCGCCACCACCTGGAAACTGATCGCGCTGACGAACGGCAGTGAATTTGCCAACAGCAACGTCTCGATTTACGCCAGCTGCCTGGCCAGCGATAACCCGGTGGCGGCGTCCATCACCATTGAACCGGTCAATCCGTCGCAGTGGTACGACGGCAGCGACGTCCACGCGGTCAAAGTGAAAAAGGGCGAGACGATGCAGCTCAAGGTGACGGTGAAGGACGCCAGCGGCAACCCGATCCCGGAAGCGCCGTTTGTGCTCACCCGCGGCGACGGTTACGATCGCCGGGGCGAAAAGTATACCGCTCAGGACGGTGACGATCTGCAAGGCATCGTGACGCCCGTGGTGATCGACGGCGAATCGCTGGCATGGACCACCACCAAAATGGGGTCGCAGACCGGCACTGACGGCACCCGTATCATCAGCGTCACCCGCCCGGACACCCACGGCACCCGCACCGCGATTAACGCGACGCTGTATGAAAATGCCGCCGTGAGTGCCAGCATCGACACTATCTTTACCGTCGTCACCAGCCCGGATGTCAGCGTCGCCCGCATGTGGGGGCATATGGCGCCATCGCTGACGGCGGCGGATGGCGCGGTGTACCAGCGCCCGCTGCTGTACGCTGAGCTGTCCAGTACGGACAATACTGCGTCTAAGCAAGAAACCAACGAAACCTGGGCGGTTTTTCATGGGCCAGCCAGTGAAGGGGCCAATCCGGCCCGTTGCGCGGCGGGCTATTACCCTGCCGTTGAGGCGCTGGATTCGCTCTACAGCAAATACCCGAGCCGAACGATAAATACCGCCCAGGGCTGGCCGGTCTACTATTCTTACTGGAGCGGATCGAACTCGACGTCATTTTCCAGCGGGGCAAAACTTGACTTCTATTACGCAGTCGATCTGGCTGATGGTTCGCGTCGGTCAGAAAACAGCGCGACCAGCACTGCCTGGCAGTATCAAATTTGCGCCACGACGCCGCTGCCGCAGGCCACGCAGATTACCCTCACCTCCCCGCAGGCGATGGATGACGCTATTCAGGCGGTGAAGGCGAAAAACAGCGAGTCGATCCCGCTACTCATCACCACTACCGATGCGATGGGCAACCCGGTGCCTTATGCGACTTTTTCGCTTAAACGCGACGCCGGGAAGGCGCGCAACCCTGACTATAATAAATTTGTAGCCACTAACGGCACCAACATGACGGTGACGCCGCTCACCGGTGCGCAGCAACAGTTTTACTATGCCACATCGGTTCTGACCGGCGCCACCGGCGCGGATGGTACGCTGGCCCTGACGCTTGCCGAACCCGGCGGCATAGGGTTGAAAAACCAGCTGACCGCGAATCTGAACGATACGCCGACGGCGACCTCATCGCTGCCGGTGGTGTTCACCGTCCTCACCAGCCCGGACAGCGACAAGGCCAACATGTACGGCCATATGCCGGAGACCTTCACCGCCAGCAACGGTGCGGAGTTTAAGCGCCCGCTGGTGGCAGGCGAGCCCTCATCGGAGGCGCACACGGATACCTATTTCGAAACCAATGAAAACTGGATCATGGTGAATAGTTTTAATACCGGCAATTACGGCGGGTGTCCGATGAACCAGATGGCTGCGATAGATGATTTCACTGCGCTGTACAACGATCACCCAAGCGGCAAGGTGGCGACCGATATTGGATTGCCCGTCGGGAAGCGGTGGTGGGCGGGGGATAGCCTGCTGAAAGGCTCAACCCTTTACTGGCAGTATAAAGATCTCAAGACGGGGAAAAACTACAGCATGTCGGAAAACCCGGGTAACTACTACTTACAACTCTGCCTGACAACATCGCGCAGCGGGCTGAATATCGCGCTCTCTTCCGACGCATGGAACGCCGATAAATCAGCGGCCATGGCGAAAAAAGGCGAAACGATACCGATGACGGTAACGGTGACTAACGACGCCGGGCAGCCGCAGGCCGGGGTGGCCGTACTGTTGACGCGTGATTACGCTTATTCGCGCGGTGCGGTGGATAAGCAATACATTGAACCAGGCGTGATTGGCGAGCCGGTTCCGTTTACAACTTCGCCTGCGAATATGATGCTGACGCCGATTGCACCTGCGGGTACGGCAGTGGCGTTTAATAACCAGAATGGCCTCAGCACAAAATGGTCTGGCTTCACCGGCGATGACGGTAAGTTGCGGTTTACGTTAACTCAGGATAAATCGCTGGGGTTAAAAACGTCTGTCACGGCGGCGCTTGCGAATCAATTTGATGAGGCGGCGAGCGTGGATGCGATCTTTACGGTGCAAACCAGCCCGGACACGCCGTATGCGTCCTACTGGGGTCATATGCCGGATACCGTGCAGGTAAACGGCGTTACGCTGCGCCGCCCGTACCTGAAAGCCGAGCTCTCTGCCGCGCCCCGGGATACCTGGCCGTTTAATAATGAAATCTGGGGGACGAACTATTATTATCAGTCCGAACACGTGGAAACGTCGTTGACGCATCTTTGCGGATCGCAGGAAAATATAGCCTCGCTGGACGATCTGAAAGCGTTGCAGAGCGTTATCGGCACGTTGCAATGGCCGACGACATCATCCTGGGACTATGTGTCGCAAGATGAAGGTCAAAGCAATAAGTACTACTGTTCATTTAACGAAACGACCGGCCAGACAACCTGTACTCGTGAAAAAGCGACGACCTCGGGCTTAGGCTCGTGCCGGGTGCCGTAGTGAATGGGGAATGGGGCCGGGAGCGGGTTTGAATGTTGGGTGACGCTTTGCGGCGCCCAACCTGGGTATCCCTTGTAGCTGGCGCTGTTCCGGTAGCGATGTATTTTTACGTTTTTGTATTCATGGAATGAACTGCAACGAAATGGACTTTTCTCAGGTACGTCAGTGAAATCGAAAAAGTGTGTCGGTTTTTTACCCTGGCTGCTGCTATGCGCCCTCAGTTTAACGCCTTTCTTCGCGCAGGCCGTGCGAAGCAGCGGCGCATGGCAGGAACTCACTGAGCAAACTGCGGCTATTAATGGCACTCCGCCTCAGGCCGACAGTGTAACGATCCCGGTATATCAGGGCAGCGTGCAGTTGCGCTCTGATGCGGCGAATCCTGTTGACTACTCCGCGAAGCCCAGCCAGTTCAGCACCAGTGATGCTGGCAGCGCGCTGACCTTAACCAATCCGCACGACACCGAAGGCGATATCTTCGCCGTGCCGCCGCTGGTCTGGCAGGCTGAACGCGCGCCCACCGTCACGCTGGTGTGGGCCGACGCCGCCACGCCGGACACGCCGCTTGATCCACAACCCGTCAGCAATATAAGTTTCTGCGCGCAGAATCTGGCGGGCCGCCATCTGGTGGTCTGGTCGCAACTGGATACCTCAACCGCCATACCGCCGCTGTGGTTGCTTACCCGCACCGGCGTGCCTTATAACACGGCGGTCGAAGTGCTTGATCAAAAGTTTGCCGTGGATATCGCGCCCGCCGTGGGCGACCCGGTAACGCTCGCCGCCGATCATCTGGATGAGTCGCTCAACGCCGCGAAGGTCAAAGCGGGCGAAAGCATCATGCTGACGGTAACGACCAAAGACTGCGGCGGCGAACCGGAGGGCAACGTTGATTTCGTGATTACCCGCGGCGACGCGCAAAACCGCCAGGGCGTGGTAAACAATGCCGCGCCGGTGCGCGTCGGCAACACCGAACTGACCACCACCGCCACGGAATATCACGGTACGACCAACGCCGAGGGCGTGGCGACCGTGGTCGTCACCCAGGCGAACGGCCCGGGCGTTAAAACGCCGCTGATAGCGCACCCGTCGAGCGCGCCAGCGCTGAAAGCCAGCGTGGACGTGATTTTTACCACCCTCACCAGCCCGGACAGCAGCAGCGCCAACATGTACGGTCATATGGCAGAGACGTCCACCGCCACGGTGGACGGCGCAAGCTACACCTTTTACCGCCCCAAACTGGCGGCGGAAACCGACGGTGAAGACCGCACCGCCAGCATCAACAATGAAACCTGGGCGCAGTTCAACTGGGGCCACGCCGACGCGCACTGCGATATTCTGCCGGATGCACGCCAACTGGAAGGGTTAAAAATTGCGCGCGGCGATCTGGCCACCACCCTCGGCTGGCCGGTAGGGCTGACATCCGGTGACGAAGAGTACTGGTCCTCCTCCCAGGGATCGACTGCCACTGACCATATCAGCATTGATATGCGCAGCCGCGCCCTTACGCAGATGCCGGACGCCACGCAATCGCTGGTTAGCTGCGTGGATAAAGCCCCGCCTGCGGTCACGCCGAAATTAGTGATTAGCGCCGATAATTTTGATTCAACGGTCAACGCGGCGAAAGTGAAGGTGGGCGAAGAGATCAACATGAAGATCACCGTCACCGACAGCGCCACCAATAAACCGCTGCCTTATCGCTACTTTAACGTCTACCTGGGCGACGAGCAAAATCGCCAGAATCAAAAGAACGCCGATATTGATAGCGGGCATCAGTGGACGGATGATCCGGTAATTATCACCAATCTGGCAGGCAGCGACGGCCACTATCATGGCGTCACCGACGCCAACGGTCAGTTCTCGCTGGTGTTGACTCAGGATAAGGGTGCGGGCGTATTAACCCCGGTGCGCGTGGTGCTGTTCGACGGCACGGAAGCGACGCAGAACGTGATTTTTACCGTCGTCACCAGCCCGGACGTGGCGCAGGCGCGCATGTGGGGCCATATGCAGGGCGTGGTGGAAGCGGGCAATATCTACAAACGCCCGCTGCTGGCAGAAGAGGCCGCGCAGGATACCGGTTCCGAATTTGAGAATAACGAATACTGGGCGACGTTTAACTCGGTAACGGCGGCGACGAACCAGTGCGGTACCGGCCAGGTGCCGGGGCAACTGCTATTGGATACGCTGTATCAGGCCCATTCCGGTAACGCGATGGAAACGACCTACGGCTGGCCGACGCAGAAACACAGCTATATCGCGGCGGATACTGATGGTTCCACCACCGCGCACGTCAACCTGGCGACCGGCGCGGACAGCATGTTCAGCGGCGCCGAACCGAACTATCTCTCCTGCTCCGGCAATGAGTTGGTGACCAGTCTGGACGTTTACTTTAATGGCGATGAGTCGTTACGTAATGCGGTAGCCAAAGTCGGCGAACAAATCACGATGAACGTCCATTCCGTTAATGCGCTGAACGGGTTAAGTGTGCCCAACGCCAGCTTTACCGTCACCATGTCGCACGGCAAAAATCGCGACAACGCCACCACGGGCTTTACCGATCCCAGCGACGGAACGCTGGTGATGGGCGGAACGCCTTTCGGCTCTTCCCAGGCGTCGATGACGTACCAGGGCATGACCGATGCCGAGGGCAACGCCACGCTGGTGATTGAACAGCCGCAGGGCGTGGGCTTGCTGACGCCGTTGAGCGTACTGCCGGTCAACTCACTGATTACCACGCCCGTCAACCGCAGCGTGAAATTTACCGTTCCCACCAGCCCCGATACGCCGGAGGCGCAGATGTGGGGCCATATGGCGGACACGCTCACCGTAAGTGATATGGAATTCCAGCGGCCAAAGCTGGCGGCGGAAGCGACTGCCGCCACCCGTACCCAGGAGCAGGATAACGAAACCTGGGCGCGCGTCAGCCACGCCGACGCGCTGAATAACCCCAACGCCGGGGGCTGCGAGGCCGGCCATCTGCCGCGCGCCGATCAGCTTGCCGCACTGTATGCCTCCAGCGACGGCAATAAAATCCACACCGTATCCGGCTGGCCGACGACGTATGACTACTGGTCTTCCACCTTCGCCAGCGCCGCTACATGGCAGGCGGTATCACTGGCTGCGGGCGGCTATACCGCTTCCGGCGATGCGTCGGACTACGTGAGCTGTCTGGTCAGCAAAAATCCGACGGCGGCGTCTATCACCATTGAGCCGGTGGATGCGGCATTGTGGTATAACGCAAACAGCGAACACGCGGTGAAGGTGAAAAAGGGCGATACGCTCCAGCTTAAAGTGACGGTAAAAGACGCCAGCGGCAATCCGCTGCCGCAAGCGCCGTTCGTGTTAAGCCGCGGCGACGGCTATACCCGCCAGGGGGAGAAACATATCGCCGGTAGCGGCGACGGCATCGTCTCGGCGGTGGTGATTGACGGCGATTCGCTCAACGACAGCGCCACCCAAATCGGCGGTATGACCGGTGAAAACGGCAGCAAAATCATCAACGTCACCCGCCCGGATGCCCACGGGACGAAAGTCGCGATTACGGCGGCGCTGTACAATAACGCCAGCGCGACGGCCAGCATCGATACTATTTTTACCGTGGTCACCAGCCCGGACAGCGACAAAGCCAAAATGTGGGGCCATATGCCGGAAACGACGACGGCGGCCAACGGCGAGGTGTTTAAGCGCCCGCTGTTATCGGCTGAAATCGCCAGCGGCGTTACCCACGGCGACAATACGGAAAACAACGAAGCGTGGGGAATCGTCGATTTTGAAATGGCGAACGACGCCTGCGGCGCGGGATACGTGCCGACCCTTGCCGATATGCAATCGCTGTACGACGCCAGGCCCGGCGGCGCCATGAATACCCAGCAGGGCTGGCCGCTGGATGGTAAAAACTACCAGGACAGCACCGCCGATTTGAGCCGGAGTACGCAAAACCGCTACGTTAAGTCGATTAATCTGCGCGACGGCGGCGTCGGTTCGCTATTGTGGAATGAACAACTCTATTTTGTCTGCCTGCAAAACGCCCATCCGGCGGCGACGCAGATAACGCTCACTTCGCCTGTGTATAACGACAGCGACGGATTCGCCAAAGCGAAAGTCGGCGAGACCATCCCGGTCATCATCACCACGCGGGATGCCCAGGGCAACCCGGCCGCCGACACGCCGGTTATCTTTACGCGCGGCGACAGCGTCGGGCGCGCGAATCAGGAGGTGAATAGCTCGGCGGCGGCGGATATACAGATAAACCACAGCGACGGGCGTAGCAGCGGCGCTAACTATTACACCGCCACGGGCGCCGACGGCACGCTGACGCTGAATATCAGCCAGGACAGCGGCGCGGGCTTTAAAACGCCGCTGACGGCGGCGATAGAACACAACGGCGTAACGAGCGCGCCGCTGCCAGTCATCTTTACCGTGGTCACCAGTCCGGACACGCCGAAGGCCAACTACTGGGGCCATATGGCGGAAACGCTGACCGACAGCAGCGGCGTGGCGTACAGGCGTCCGCTGCTGGCCAGCGAGTTTAGCGCTACGCCCGGCAAAACGCTGACCATCGCCAACGGCTACTACGACAAAGGCGAAACCTGGGGCATGATAACCGTCGATAAAGCCTGGAACGGCACCGGTGGCGGCTGTGGGCGCGACACGCTACCGACCGTAGCCAACCTCCAGACGCTGTACGGGACATACCCGGATAACGCCATGCGCAGCCGTAACGGCTGGCCGATGACCAGTTCAGGCAACAACAACGTCAGCCGCTACTGGTGGGCGGGGGATTACGTGATATCGTCAGACGGCACGAAGTCGCTCTACGCGGCGGTCAACCTGTTTAACGACGGCAATGATGTCAAAACGACGACCAGCACCTCGATGTACTACATGCAGACCTGTCTTGCCTCGCCGCGCAGCGCCGCCGCCAGCCTGACGCTGACGCTGGCAGGCCAGGATGAAACCACCGGAAGCGCAAAGGCGAAGAAGGGCGAGCAGATGGCCGCCACCATCGACGTGAAAGACGCCGCAGGTCAGCCGATGAAAAACGTGATGGTGAAAATCAGCCGCGGATCTTCGTACAATCGCGCCAACAGCGCCACATCGTCCTCAAGCATCACAGACGATATTACGCTGCGTAATGTGATGCCGTCCGGCCTGGCGACATACCTGCTGGATACGTCGGCGAAATATCTGTATGCGCAAACTGATGCCCAGGGACAGGTGACATTTACCCTTGCGCAGGACAGTACCGCCGGTTTAAAAACCACTATCAGCGCCGCCACGATGGACGGCAGCAACCTGACAGACAGCAAAGACGCAATCTTTACCGTAGTGACCAGCCCGGACAGCGATAAGGCCAAATACTGGGGCCATATGCCGGAAACCTTTATCAACAGTAAGGGGGTTGAATTTAAGCGACCGCTGCTGCGCGCTGAACTTTCTTCAACGGCGGACACGTCGGGTTATACGGAAAATAACGAGACCTGGTATACCTGGAGCCGTTATCCGAATATGTATCAGGACACCGCCAGCCCGTGCGATCGGCTGGGGTTGCCGACGGTAAATGATTTACAGACGCTATATACCGATTATCCCAATGGCGCACTCACGACAACGCTTGGCCTACCGGTGGCATCAGGAAAATATTGGGGGGCGGGTAACTCAGTACCGGATGCCACGCACTCAGACAGTCAGTTTCAGTATGTCAGACTCAGCGATAATAATACGCTGACAACCAAAGCCAATACCGCCACGGCGCAGCTTTGTCTGGCAAAGCGCCGGGACTTGTCGATAGAACTCACCTCCAGCGACATGGATGCGGATAAAGGCGCTCCAGTGGCGAAGAAGGGCGAGAGCCTGCCGTTGACCGTCACTGTGAGGGATGGTTCCGGCACGCCGCAGCCCAATACCGCTATCCGTTTGGGACGAACGCTTTCGATAGACCGGGCGGGTGTCGTTGATGGCAGTTCCGGCGGAGGCATGGTACTCACATCGGTTGCGCCGTCTACGGGCTCAATGACGTTTAACTGCACGGTATCTTCGTGCACAAGTTATTGGTATGGCATTACGGATGAGGATGGTAAAGCGCAACTCGAAGTGACGCAGGATGATTCCCGTGGCCTGAGAACACCGCTACAGGCGATGCTTGTCGACGATCCGCTGACAGTTAGCGATATGGACGTCATTTTCACCGTCATTACCAGCCCGGACAGCGATAAAGCCAAATACTGGGGACACATGCCGGAAACCGTGACCAACAGCGCGGGCGTGAAGTTCCGGCGTCCGCTGCTGGCGGCGGAGATGACGTCGAATAGCGGTACTTACCTGGTTAACAATGAAACATGGCCCTTAGTCACCGCAGCGAACACTGAAAAAGCGGGCGCAACCGGCTGTGATGCGGAATACCAGCCGTTGTCGGGCGATCTGCAAACGTTGTATAGCGACAATCCTAACGGCGCAATCGGTACAAATTACGGCTGGCCGGTGGCGGGGAACAAATCCTGGTGGGCGGCGGATCGTGCGCCGAATACCGGATATTACCAATTTATAAACCTGAATAGCGGCGGTAAGGGCACCGCCAGTTCATCGACTGCCACCGGCGCTCAGGTGTGTCTGGTCGAGCCGCGTACTTCTACTCCTGCCAGTATTACGCTGACCTCGACGGCGATGGACAGCGCGAAAAATGCGGCGGTAGTGGCGAAGGGAAGCGCGATGCCGTTAACGGTGACGGTAAAAGATAGCAGCGGTAACCCGGTCGCCAACGTCGGTTTTACGTTGTCACGTGGCGATTCGAAAAATCGGGCAGGTATGGTGATAACGGATGGCGACGTGGCAGCGGATGCCGGAGCAGACGATCTCATGCTTAAAGAGCTGACTCCCGCAAGCGCCAGCCAAAGTATGACCACCACCGGGATTGTCTTTACCGGCACTACCGGCAGCGACGGTACGGCAACGTTTACGCTTAATCAGGATAAAAGCCTGGGGTTGAAAACGCCACTCACGGTGAAAGTGACGGACAATACGACTCTTCACGCATCGCTGGATGTGATTTTTATGGTACTTACCAGCCCGGATACGGATAAAGCGTTGTTCTGGGGAAATATGTCGGATACGACATCCGTCAACGGAAAAACGCTGCATCGTCCGTGGCTTCAGGCTGAGATGCTGTCAGGCGTGACGCCAGTATTTACCAACGGAGTGCATGCAAATAACGAGTACTGGGCGATGGCGCATACGGTGGACAACACGAAATGGGATATTGCCAAACAGTGCGGTAGCCTTAGCAAAGCACCGGATAATAACGACCTGTTGACGCTGTATCATTCAATTAGCTCGTTAGGCTGGCCGACGCTGGGCTATCCCTATTTATCTAAATCAACCTCGAGCGGCGGCATGTATTGCGGCGTAGATGAGAATACTAAGAGTCAAAACTGCGCCATTAAGCCGGCAGGCTCAGCGGGTTATGCGACGTGCGTGGAGTAACGTATTATGCGTCTGGCACGAAAATAATCTGCTTTTCACGTTCAATTGAGCTTCATGAAAAAGTGAAAGTAGCATTCATTGAAAAGTATATGTTCTGCTAATTGGCGCCACCACCGTTTGCCGCGCGTGTGTAAAAGCGCCGTCTCCCTTCTGCAACCCGGCATCTGGCGCTACGTATATACTCTAAATAATTCGAGTTGCAGGAAGGCGGCAAGCGAGCGAATCCCCAGGAGCTTACTAAAGTAAGTGACTGGGGTGAGGGAACGCAGCCGCAGCACATGCAACTTGAAGTATGACGAGTATATTTAAAATAACGCCAGGTGTCGCATGATAATCACACCTTTTTGTTTCACGCATTTATTTATTTTAATATATGAAGTTATTAAATGTTATTCACAACATAAATATTTATTAAATGGATGAATGTATTTATATCAATTATAAATCAACCAGAAATTGACCTGGCATTGAAATAAGCCTTGAAATTAGTTAATAATTTGGCTTGGATAATATATTGTTTCAGGTGATTGCAACCATTCATAGAGCTGTATTTTTGTTATTTATTATTTAACTCATTGATAATGTAGCATTTAAAGGCTATTTGCAGCCCAATCAAAATCCAGTTTGCTTCGTGAACGTTATTAAAGGGAAATTTAAAAATTGAACAGGACTTACAGTATTGTCTGGAGCGCCGTGCGAAATATGTATGTCGTGGCTTCAGAACTGGCGCGAGGCCACAGCAAAGTTAAAGCGCAAGTATGCGCGAGTGAAATCCATTCCCTAAACAAAAAGTCCGAATATGGACAAATAATAAAAGCAACGCGCGCGGCGCTGGCTTGCGCCGTGGCTGCAGCGCTCGGATTTTTCAGCCCGCTGGCCATGGCCGACAATCAGGTATCATATGCTGATGCGCAGACCCACGTTCTGGATGCGTCAACGCCGCCGATGAGCTATTCGGGCACCGATGAAGGCGCGGCGCTATATGTCTCGGGTGTCGCCACCGTCGGCTGGCAGCCCACCACGGTCACAGGGACGGGGCTCGTCATTGAAACAAGCGGAGGCGGGGCTGATGATCCGGATGGCGGTAAGTATGTTTCCAACGCCATTTCGCTGGATCATTACGCTATCCTTGAGCTTACCGACGCGAAGATAACCACTACGGGTATTTATACCCAGGGTATTTCCGCAGCGGATGGCAGCAAACTGACGTTAACAGACAGTACGCTAACGATTGACGGCAATTTCGGCGTAATGACGTTGTATACGGGTTCAGAAGCAACGCTGGACGGTACCATCGTTGAGGCAGCTAACAGCAGCAGCGCGCAGGTGCAACAAGGCAGTACGCTGAACGTGCTGGACGGTAGCACAATCACCCTGGCGCAAGGCCAGATAAACGTTGTTGCCGGAAACACCGCGACAGACGAGGGTTCCACCCTGAACCTGTCTGATAGCTCGGTCAGCTCTGCAGGTACGATGAGCACCATCCAGGGTACCAATAAGGCCGCTCTTAATCTCACCAACGCGACCATAACACATACCAATGCCAGCGGCGCGGCGGTACAGGCCAATAACGCCACTACCCTGGATATTACAGGCGGCAACATTACCTCTGCCGGTACGGGCGTGTATATTCTGGCGTCGGACGCCAGGATCGACGGCGCCACCATCAACGCCGACGGCGACGGTATCTTTATAACCAGCAAAAGAAAACTCGACGGGTATGAGGATCTCAACGCGCTGACGGTCAACAAAGCACAGGTTAATTCAGACACGATTGCGCTGCATGTGGACACTGGCACGACGATTAACGCTCCTATCGTGCTGACCGACAGCACATTTGAAGCGCCGGAAGTGATCAAGCTTGGCAGCAAGGTGGTAATTCAGGCCAACAATACGACATTGATCGGTGACGTTGCTCAGAGTGACATGTCATCGTCATCGCTCTCTTTAAGCCAGGGGTCCACGTTAACCGGTAGTGTAGATGCGATGTTTACTACGCTGTCGCTCGACGACACCAGCCAGTGGAACATGACCGACCCGTCAACCGTCGGCAATCTGACCAACGACGGCGATATTACGCTGGGCAACGCGAGCGGTTCGACAGGTACGCTGCTGACGGTGGACAATACCCTGACTTTGCAGGACGACAGCCAGATAAACGCGACGCTGGATACCGCCAACAGCTCGCCAATTATCAAAGCCGCCAACGT
Organism: Salmonella sp. SAL00670; assembly: GCF_046552235.1. Taxonomy (NCBI): domain Bacteria; kingdom Pseudomonadati; phylum Pseudomonadota; class Gammaproteobacteria; order Enterobacterales; family Enterobacteriaceae; genus Salmonella; species Salmonella sp. SAL00670. The sequence goes on along the minus strand of NZ_JBGDUO010000009.1, from coordinate 862 downwards.
CACGCTGGGCGGGACGCTGAACCTTAGCTCAACGGCCACCTTTGTCGCGCCCGAAACCGACGAACACTTTGGATCGATCACGCTGATTGATTCGCAAAGCGCAATCACTACCGATTTTGACAGCGTAACGCTGGATGCCGACACCTCCGCTATGCCGGATTACCTGACGATCAACGCGGGCGTTGATGCGAATGATAATACCAACTACGAGTTGTCTACGGGCTTGAGTTGGTACGCGGGCGCAAATTCTGCGCGCGCTGCGCATGGCACTTTTACCGTTGATGCAGGCAGTACCTTTACCGTCACCAGCGAACTGGACGAAACCACGGCGACCTCCAACTGGAACGGCAGCAAGCTAACCAAACAAGGCGACGGCACGCTGATCCTCAGCAACACCGGCAACGACTACGGCGACACTGAAATTGACGGCGGCATTCTGGCCGCCAAAGACGCCGCCGCGCTCGGCACTGGCGATGTGACGATTGCAGAAAGCGCAACGCTTGCGCTGAGCCAGGGCACGCTGGATAACAACGTGACCGGCGGGGGCCAAATTGTCAAAAGCGGTAGCGATGATCTGATCGTGACCGGCGATAACAATTACTCCGGCGGCACCACCATTACCGGCGGTACGCTGACGGCTGACCATGCGGATTCGCTGGGCAGCGGCGATATCGACAACAGCGGCGTGCTTAAGGTGGGCGAAGGCGATCTGGAAAATACGCTTTCCGGCAGCGGTTCGCTGGTGAAAACCGGTACCGGCGAGCTGACGTTAAGCGGCGGCAACGATTACTCCGGCGGCACCACCATTACCGGCGGTACGCTGACGGCTGACCATGCGGATTCGCTGGGCAGCGGCGATATC
>NZ_JBGDUO010000008.1:0-145520 GCF_046552235.1 Salmonella sp. SAL00670 | reverse complement strand
AAAGTTTGATGCTCAAAGAATTAAACTTCGTAATGAATTACGTGTTCACTCTTGAGACTTGGTATTCATTTTTCGTCCGAGGACGTTAAGAATCCGTATCTTCGAGTGCCCACACAGATTGTCTGATAAATTGTTAAAGAGCAGTGCCGCTTCGCTTTTTCTCAGCGGCGCGGGGTGTGCATATTACGCTTTCCCGCTTCAGAGTCAAGCGTTTATTTTCGCTTTTCTCCGTGAGGTTCTGGTCTGAACCCCGCTGACCCGGCGGTCTGTATGCCGTTGTTCCGTGTCAGTGGTGGCGCATTATAGGGAGTTATTTCTGCCTGACAAGAGGAAATTTAAAATAATTTCTCAAGTGCCTGGTATTTACCCAAAACGCCATTAAACCGGCAGTTTTTCGAGCGTTTCAAAGCCATAACGCTGTAAAACGGGTAATAATTGTTCAGCTCCTGGCGTCATTGCCATGCAATAAGCAATATTGGTATCGGTTGATTTCGCATCCGGCGCTTCATGTTCCAACAGCCAGGCTGTACGACGCGCTATCGCCGCGCCGGAATCCACTAACCGCGTCCCTTCGGGCAGGACTTGCAAAAGCTCGTCCCGTAATAGAGGGAAATGCGTACACCCCAGAACGACCGTGTCAGGCGGCTCCGGCATTCGTAGCCATGGGCGTAATATGCGGCGCAGCTCTTCCAGCGAGACCGAGTCGCCATGTAATTTCGCTTCCGCCAGTTCCACCAGTTCTGCCGACCCCAACATCGCTATCTGACATTCATTAGCGAAGCGCGCAATCAGCTCGTGAGTATAAGGACGTTTGACTGTCGCTCTCGTCGCCAGTAGCCCGACGACGCCATTTGCGGTCAGCCGCGCCGCTGGTTTAATCGCAGGCACAACGCCCACCACCGGGAAGGCAAACTTTTCACGTAATGCGGGAAGTGAGACCGTACTGGCGGTATTACAGGCAATCACCGCCAGTGAAAGGGGATAGCGCTGCTGTACCGCAGTCACAATCTCGACAACGCGCTCGACGATAAACGTTTCACTCTTTTCCCCGTAGGGGAAAGCCACGTTATCGAAAGCATATATATAGTGGAGATCCGGCAGGAGCCGCCGAATCTCATCATAGACCGACAATCCACCGACGCCGGAATCAAATACCAGCACGGTGGGACGTGGTTCAGAAGGTGTAGCTGCCAGACAAGGTGTATTCTCGTCCTGCAGTTTGGTAGCCATAAACTGTCTCGTAATCTTTGTCGAACAGGTTGGCTATTTTACCACGAACTGTCAGATGTGAGGTGACCGGATATGCAACCGTAAGATCCCATAAACTGACGCCGCCCATTTTTACTGTCCGGTATGGGTAAGCGGAGTAATCCGAATCATAGCGGGAACCAAGGTATTGATATGTCACCCCCCAGTCAAAATCGTAAACGTCCCAGTCAAGTTGATATTTTGCCATCTGTTTGGAACGCCGGGGTAATGGCGTATCGGTAATCGCATTACGCGCATCAACGTAATCATAACTGACCGTATGCGTTAACGGTCCGGTATCGAAATTCGCCGTCGCCTCAATACCTTTAATGCGCGCCTTACCTTCGTTGTAATATTTTTGCAGATGATCGTCATAATCGATCATGTCATTAATATCGTTACGATAACCTGAAATACGCCAGCTGACGCCAGCGGTTAGCCCTTCAAATGCGCCTTCCCACTGTTTACTCTTTTCAGGATTCAGGTTCGGATTACCGTAATAACCATACAGTTGGCCCAAATTAGGCGCTTTGTAGGAGGTTCCGTAGGAGGCAATAAAGCGATAACCTTCTATAAACTCCCATCCCGCGCTGGTTTGCCATGTACCATGACGACCAAACTGGGAGTTGTCATCACTGCGCGCCGCCGCTTCCAGAGTGAAGTCACCCAACTGTTGTAATCCTGTCAGGTAAACCCCGGTATTACGCTGGTCATATCCCTCGGGCACATAGCCGGTACCTGGCGTGGTAGTCTGTTTCTGCCAGTCTACGCCCGCCCCAACATTACCGTGCCCCACGACCACACTGTTGGTCCATTGAACATTGTACTGTTTCATCTCATCCAGCGTGGCGGAGGTATCATACCGGCCATAGTGCGGATCATAGTTGTAATCTTTACTGTGGCTATAGCTTGAAACCAGCTGAGACTGAATACGTTCGCCATTAAAGCGCAGCCCGGCGTCCCAGCTTTGGCTATAAAGTTTGCGTGTATCAATCAGCGGCGAGCCCGGCGAGTAATAGGCGTCGTAATCGGTACGGTTATCGTAGCCATAACCACGCACGAATCCGCTCCAGCGATCAGAAAAGGTATGCTCTAACGCGCCATAAAGCGTTTTACTCAAAAAGCCGTCCCGGTCAGGCTGCGCCTGCATCCCGGTACCGCCTTTCGCTACCACGTCAAACCCTTTGGTGTATTCGTAATCGCCGATCAACGTCGCCCGCGTGTTTTCGCCAAGTTGCTGTTGCGTCGAGATGTCGTAATTCTGGTAGCTATTGCTTGCCCATCCAGCGGTTAATTCTGTGCCTGGGTTATCGCGCGTCGTAATGATATTCACTACGCCGCCGATAGCATCGGAACCATAAATAGCGGAGCGCGGACCGCGAATATATTCAATGCGCTGTACCAGCGACACCGGGAACTGGCTGAGATCGGCGGACCCGCTCACGCCTGCTAAATTCAGACGCACGCCGTCAATCAATACCAGTACATGGCTGGAGTTGGTGCCGCGAATGAAAATGGAGGAGTTTTGTCCGGCGCCGCCGCTCTGCGCAATATCGACGCCAGGCAAACGGCGCAGAACATCATTTACGGAGGTCGATTGCCAACGTTCAATATCCTGACGCGTCACGATGGTAACGGGCGCCAGAACCGCGCTGCGCGGCTGCTGAAAACGGTTGGCGGTGACAACCAGGGTATCCGGGCTAGTGTCCTGCGCCCAAGCGGAAAAGGCCGTGACGGAGAACGCCGTCAGCAGCGTAGCTTTTTTAATCATTGTAAAGCATCCACAATATAAGAAGGATGCCGCAGGCTTCATCGATAGTACGCGATGATGAAAAACCAGATGCGACGTTAGCCGGCAGGTCTTCGGGCTTGGAGGGTTATCCGTTGACTGGATAGCAGAAATGATGACTTCCCGCCGGAGGCAGTGTCTGCTTACGCTCTCATCTCACCTTTCCTTACCGCTGCGCGTCAGCTCCAGATTTTCACTGGATTCCCTATTAACTCACAGGACCGGCCCACGGATGCTACCGTCTGTCACAACACCCTGTCCAGACCGCGCATCACAAATCAGAAATCATCAATAGCTGGACATCCACTGAGCAATCCCTACAATCCCCGCGTACTTTTATTATTCAGGATGCGATATGACCCCCGAACATCTTCCGACAGAACAGTATGAGGCGCAGCTAGCCGAAAAAGTGGCGCGCTTGCAGAGTATGATGGCGCCGTTTTCTGACCTGGTTCCGGAAGTATTTCGCTCGCCGGTCAGTCACTATCGTATGCGTGCGGAATTTCGCCTGTGGCATGACGGCGATGACCTGTACCACATTATGTTTGATCAGCAGACCAAAAGCCGGATTCGCGTTGACACCTTCCCGGCGGCCAGCCAACTGATTAATACCTTAATGAAGGCGATGATTGCCGGCGTGCGCGATAATCATGCACTGCGGCATAAGCTGTTCCAGATGGATTATCTCACGACCTTGAGCAACCAGGCGGTAGTGTCGTTGCTGTACCATAAGAAGCTGGACGAAGAGTGGCGTGAAGCTGCCACTGCGTTACGCGATGCTTTACGCGCGCAAGGTCTGAACGTACACCTGATTGGCCGGGCCACTAAAACCAAAATCGAATTGGATCAGGATTATATTGATGAGCGTCTGCCTGTGGCAGGTAAAGAGATGATCTACCGCCAGGTCGAAAACAGCTTTACGCAGCCAAACGCCGCCATGAATATTCAGATGTTAGAGTGGGCGCTGGAGGTGACGAAAGACTCAAAAGGCGATCTGCTTGAGTTGTATTGCGGCAACGGCAATTTTTCTTTAGCGCTGGCGCGCAATTTTAACCGCGTGCTGGCAACCGAAATCGCCAAACCGTCCGTCGCTGCCGCACAGTACAATATTGCCGCTAATCATATTGATAATGTGCAAATTATTCGCATGGCGGCGGAAGAGTTTACCCTGGCGATGAATGGCGTTCGTGAGTTTAACCGCCTGCAGGGGATCGACCTGAAGGGCTATCAGTGCGAAACCATTTTTGTCGATCCGCCGCGCAGCGGTCTGGACAGCGAAACGGAAAAAATGGTGCAGGCTTATCCACGTATTCTGTACATTTCCTGCAATCCGGAAACGTTGTGCAAAAACCTGGAAACGTTAAGCCAGACGCACACGGTGTCTCGCCTGGCGCTATTCGATCAGTTCCCGTATACACATCATATGGAATGCGGGGTATTACTCACCGCAAGGTAAAATGTACGTCGGATGGCCGGTTATACCGCCATCCGGCATTCGCACACTATTCCGCGGTGTCCTGCTTGCGGTTACGCAGTTTAAAGCCAATCCAGAATACCAGAATCACCGACAGCACCGCCGGGAAGAAATTAGAGCCAATATCCGGATATTCTGCACGCACGACGGTGCTATACAGTAAAACGCCAAGAATGAAACAAGCGGCGGCCAACCCCGGCAAACCTACCGGCATAGTACGATTTTGGTAGCGCTGATGCAGGCAATATACCGTCAGCACCAGCGAGATAACCGGGAATACGGAGAACGGCACAATAGCGCTAAACAGCGCCGCGAATGTGCCGTTAATCGATAAGCCAGCGATGAGCGCCAGCAACAGCGTACCTTTATCTTGACCTGACTGTTTCATTACTCGTCCTTCACGTTATTCGGAATGATGTGCTATTTTCTCTTGCTCACGGCGATACCAGTAATACGCCCCTTTCGCAATCATGCGCAGTTGCAATACCAGCCGCTCTTCTAATTGCCGACGCTGTTCAGCGCCGATGTCCAACGCCTCTGCGCCCGCGCTAAAGACAATAGTCACCATCGCTTCGGCCTGGGCTTCAGTAAACGCGCGCGGCATATGGTTTTCGAGTTCCAGATAGTCGGCAAGTTCCGCAATAAAATGCTGAATCTCCCGCGCGACGGCGGCACGAAACGCCGCTGAAGTGCCGGAACGCTCGCGCAACAACAGACGGAAGGCGTTGGGGTTGTTGCCGATAAACTCCATAAATGTGGAGACCGACGTGCGAATGACGCTGCCGCCTTTCGCGATGCGCTGTCGCGCCTGACGCATCAACTGACGCAGCATCAGACCGCTTTCATCCACCATCGTCAGACCGAGTTCATCGACATCGCGAAAATGACGGTAAAACGACGTTGGCGCAATGCCCGCTTCACGCGCCACCTCACGCAAACTCAGGCTGGCAAAACTCCGCTCAGCGCTCAGTTGGCTGAATGCGGCTTCCACCAGCGAACGCCGGGTTTTTTCTTTTTGTTGCGCTCTAACACCCATCACAATGTCTGAATCCTTCCATATGCCTTATTCGGCACTATACCAGAGAATAAAAGTAACGGGTTCACACTGGATTGTGAATGATTGTTTACAGACAGTTTGTGCTCCGGCTTCGCAAAAAAGCACAACGATAATTGGGTTAAAGCTGGGCAAATGTTATCATCGTGTTTATTTTATGTATAAAAACAGGTGAGTAATACCATGCCACATTCCTGGGATTATGATGCAGTCGTCATAGGGTCAGGCCCCGGCGGTGAAGGCGCTGCAATGGGTCTGGTTAAGCAAGGAGCACGCGTCGCGGTGATTGAGCGTTATCATAACGTTGGCGGCGGATGTACCCACTGGGGCACCATCCCATCCAAAGCCCTTCGCCACGCCGTCAGCCGCATTATTGAATTTAATCAAAACCCGCTCTATAGCGACCACTCCCGTCTCCTTCGTTCTTCTTTCGCCGACATCCTTAATCATGCCGATAACGTGATTAATCAACAAACGCGTATGCGTCAGGGGTTTTATGAGCGTAACCACTGTGAAATATTGCAGGGCAACGCCCATTTTATTGACGAACATACCCTGGCGCTGGAATGCCATGACGGCACGGTTGAAACCCTGACGGCAGAAAAATTTGTTATTGCCTGTGGTTCGCGTCCTTACCATCCCAATGATGTGGATTTCTCGCATCCGCGCATTTATGACAGCGACTCAATCCTGAGTCTCCACCATGAGCCGCGCCACGTTATTATTTACGGCGCCGGCGTTATCGGCTGCGAATATGCGTCCATCTTCCGCGGTATGGATGTGAAAGTGGATCTGATCAACACCCGCGATCGCCTGCTGGCCTTTCTCGATCAGGAGATGTCCGACTCTCTCTCTTACCATTTCTGGAATAGCGGCGTGGTTATTCGCCACAATGAAGAGTATGAGAAAATCGAAGGCTGCGATGATGGCGTCATCATGCACCTGAAATCCGGCAAAAAACTGAAGGCTGACTGCCTGCTCTATGCTAATGGCCGTACCGGTAACACCGATTCGCTGGCGCTGGAAAATATCGGTCTGGAAACAGACAGCCGTGGACAGCTCAAAGTCAACAGTATGTACCAGACCGCCCTGCCGCACGTCTATGCGGTGGGCGACGTGATTGGCTATCCCAGTCTGGCCTCCGCCGCCTACGATCAGGGGCGTATTGCAGCGCAGGCGCTGGTGAAAGGCGAAGCGACCGCGCATCTTATCGAAGATATCCCCACCGGGATTTATACCATTCCGGAAATCAGTTCTGTCGGCAAAACCGAGCAGCAGTTAACGGCAATGAAAGTGCCTTACGAAGTGGGCCGCGCGCAGTTTAAGCATCTGGCGCGAGCGCAAATCGTCGGCATGAACGTCGGCACGCTAAAAATTCTCTTCCACCGCGAAACCAAAGAAATTCTGGGGATTCACTGCTTTGGCGAACGCGCCGCCGAAATTATTCATATCGGCCAGGCGATCATGGAGCAGAAAGGTGGCGGTAACACTATCGAATACTTCGTTAACACCACCTTTAACTACCCAACCATGGCGGAAGCTTATCGGGTTGCGGCGTTGAACGGCTTAAACCGCCTGTTTTAACGCCTTGTCGAAATGGCCATCCATTGCGCCACGGATGGCCTCTGCCAGTTGCTCATAACGGCTACGCAGCGGCGATCCCGGGCGATAAACCAGCCCCACGGTACGACGCGGCTCCGGCTTAATGCATGGCAGATAAACCACGCCGTCGCGCTTACGCTCCTGCGGTACGGCCAGCGCGGGGAGTAGTGTAATACCACTGCCCGCCGCCACCATGTTGCGCAGCGTTTCCAGACTGGTCGCCCGGAAATGGGTATCTTCATCCGCTCCCGCTTCAAAACAGAACCCCATCGCCTGATCGCGCAGACAGTGGCCATCTTCCAGCATCAGCAATTTCTCGCCCGCCAGATCGGACATCGGCACGCGATCGCGATTCGCCCACGGATGATCCTCATAAATAGCCAGCATCATGGGCTCATCAAACAGCGGCACTTCAATAAACGCCTCGCTCTCTTTCACCAGCGCCAGAATAGCGCAGTCAAGCTTGCCGCTATCGAGTTGCGCTAACAGCTGGTGCGTTTGCGCCTCATGCAGATACATTTCCAGCTTCGGGAAAGTCTGGTGCAACATTGGAATGATAAGCGGCAGCAAATAGGGACCAATTGTTGGGATTAAACCAATATGCAGCGGGCCGGACATCGTCTCGCCTTGTTGGCTTGCCATCTCCTTGAGCACCTTGACCTCACGCAGTACGGTACGCGCCTGATCCACCAGCAGTAAGCCCGCCTGGGTAAACAGCACCTTACGGCTCGTACGCTCCAGCAGCATAACGCCCAGCTCATCTTCCAGCTTACGTATTTGCCCACTAAGGGTTGGCTGGCTGACGTGACAGGAGTCCGCCGCTCGCCGGAAATGGCGATGTTCGGCTAACGCCACCAGATATTCAAGATCACGAATATTCATTATTCATCCTCCGTCGCCACGATAGTTCATGGCGATAGGTAGCATAGCAACGAACGATTATCCCTATCAACCTTTCTGATTAATAATACATCACAGAACGGAGCGGTTTCTCGTTTAACCCTTGAAGACACCGCCCGTTCAGAGGGTATCTCTCGAACCCGAAATAACTAAAGCCAACGTGAACTTTTGCGGACCTCTGGTCCGCTTTTTTTTGCGTAAAAAAGCCCGGCGTCGCTGATGCTCGGCCGGGCAGTATTACCTGATGGCGCTACGCTTATAAGGCCTACAACGCGAGGCGCGCCTTCGCATCGTTGATGGCCTGCGCCACCTGCAGCGGAGAAACGCCGCCTTTTGCCGCCCGTTTATCCAGACACGACTGCAAAGACAATATCGGATACACATCGTCGCCAATCACGCGGCTGAATTTCTGTAAATCGGCCAGCGGCAACGCTTCCAGCGGCTTACCCTGGCGAATAGCTTCTACCACCGCTTCGCCAACAATATGGTGCGCTTCGCGGAACGGCACGCCTTTCGCGACCAGGTAATCCGCCAGCTCCGTGGCGTTGGCATACCCCTGTTGCGCCGCGTCCTGACAACGTGGGCGTTTCACCTGAATACCGTCCAGCACCAACGCCGCCATATGCAGGCAGTCAAGCCAGGTATCGAGCGCATCGAACAGCCCTTCTTTGTCTTCCTGCATATCTTTGTTATACGCCAGCGGCAGACCTTTTAAAGTCATCATCATGCCGGTTAGCGCCCCTTGTACGCGACCGCACTTACCGCGAATCAGCTCCAGCGCGTCCGGGTTTTTCTTCTGCGGCATTAACGATGAACCGGAAGTCACGCGGTCAGAAAGCTCTACAAAACCCGCTTCACCAGAATTAAAGAAAATCAGATCTTCCGCGAAGCGTGACAGATGCACCATGCCGATAGCCGCATCAGAAAGCAGTTCCAGTACGTGGTCACGATCGGACACGCTGTCCAGGCTGTTGCGGGTCGCAGACGCAAAGCCCAGCCAGCCTGCCAATTGTTCACGGTCAATTTCATAGGCCGTTCCCGCCAACGCGCCGCAACCTAGCGGACTCACGTCCAGACGTTTAAGCGTGTCCTGCAGGCGGCTTTCATCGCGCGCCAGCATTTCGACATACGCGAGACACCAGTGGGCGAAAGTCACTGGCTGCGCGCGTTGCAGATGGGTATATCCCGGCATTACCGCGTCCTGGTTCGCCTGCGCGGTTTCCACCAGCGCGCTCTGTAACTGGCGGTTAGCGGTAAGCAGTTCCCTCACCGTCTCTTTGCACCACAGTTTCAGGTCCGTCGCCACTTGATCGTTACGGCTGCGCCCGGTGTGCAGCTTTTTACCCAACTGACCCACTTTGTCGATGAGCTTACCTTCCACCCAGCTATGGATATCTTCCGCATCGCTTTGCAGGATTTGCTGCGGATTCGCGCGAACCTCTTCCAGCAATACGTTCAGCGCTTCTTCCAACTGTCGTTGCTCATCGGCAGTCAGTACGCCTACCGTGACCAATGCTTTAGACCAGGCCACAGAACCGACAATATCCTGCTCCGCCAGACGGTAATCGAAGCGCAACGAATCATTGAATTGTTTAAACCGCTGGTCTGCCGCCTGTGTAAAACGCCCACCCCAAAGTGCCATAATAGACTTCCTTAATTCTTCGAATTTCACTGCCGGATGGCGCTACGCTTATCCGGCCTATAATTTCTGTTCACGCAGGCCCGATAAGGCGCAGCCGCCATCGGGCGAACAAATAGTTAAGCCAGAATACGCGTGCCAATCGGCGTGCCGTTAAACAGTGCAGGCAGTTGCTCCGCATGACGCCAGGAAGCGATATCCACCGGGCGCCCCAGCGCCCGCGCAGCATCGAGAGCCGCATTCACTTTCACAATCATCCCGTCGGTAATAATGCCCTGGTCGATAAGCTGCTCGGCTTTGGACGCCGTCATTTCGGCGATACGCTGGCCTTTGCCGTCCAGAATACCGCTCACGTCGGAAAGCAGGATCAGATCGGCCCCCAGCGTCGCCGCCAGCGCGGTTGCCGCCTGATCGGCGTTGACGTTCATCAGTTGGCCGTCGTCTGTTACGCCAATGGAGCTGACCACCGGCAGAAAGCCGTTTTCCAGCAGCATGTTAATCAGCTTCGGCGACCCCGGCTGCGCCAGCCCGACGTGGCCTAACGCTTCATCGAGTTGAGTCACGTTTACGCTGTCGCCATCGCCCAGAAACAGACCAACAGAGGCGATATGGTGTTTCTTCGCCCAGGCCAGCAGAGTTTTGTTAGCGGTTCCCGCCAGCGCGCCGGTAATGATGCCAATCTGATCGGCAGGCGTCACGCGCAGGCCGTCTTTCTTTTTCACGGGCAAATTCAGCCCTTTCATCAGCTCATCCACCACGCAACCGCCGCCATGAACAATCACCAGCGGACGCTGATGGGACTCACGATAGTTGACCAGCGCGGTAAAAAGACGTTCCAGAGCCTCTTCGCTATCCAGTAATACGCCACCCAGCTTGATAATTAATGGATTCATCATTTCACCCTTAAATAAGAGACTGCGTTTCAGCGAAGCCAAAACGAATATTAGCGCACTGTACTGCCTGCGCCGCTGCGCCTTTCAACAAGTTGTCTTCGGTTGCCACCACAATCAGATGTTCGCCCTGGACGGCAAAACCAATATCGCAGAACGGCAGCCCGACGACGTTCTTTAACGCCGGAACGCCTTTGTCATACAGGCGCACCAGCGGTTTGTCGCCATAGGCTTTTTGCAACACGTCGGCGACCTGCGCATGGGTTACTCCCGCTTTCAGGCGGCAGGTAATGGTTTCCAGAATCCCGCGCGGAAAATTCCCCAGATGCGGGGTGAAGATGACCTCCGCGCCCAGATGGACGGCGATTTCCGGCTGATGACGATGCGTAAACACGCCATACGGTTGCAGACTCACTTCACAGAAACTGTTCGAAATTGCCGCTTTGCGCCCCGCGCCGCTCACCCCGCTGGTGGCATTAATTACCGGCCACTGCGTCAGATCCAGAAGCCCGCCGTCAATCAGCGGTTTTAGCGACAACTGCGCTGCGGTTGGATAGCAACCAGGAACCGCAATCAGATTCGCCGTGTTCAGTTTATCGGCATTCCACTCCGCCAGACCGTACACCGCCTGCTCCAGCAGCTCAGGATACTGATGAGTAAATCCATAATACTTTTCATAGAAGGCGCGATCGTTTACCCGAAACGCGCCGGAAAGATCGAATACGACGCATCCGGCCTGTAAAAATTGCGGCGCCAGATCGTGGCTCACTTCATGCGCTGTCGCCAGGAACACCACATCAACATCTGCGCTAAAGTCACGTACATCCGACATCGGTTGCAATGGCAGGTCGACAATCCCTTTTAACTGCGGATGTAAATCAGAAATTAACTTTCCTGCATCATTGCTTTGCGCTGAGACGGTCAAAGCGGTTATGGTCATATGTGGGTGGCGATTTACGTAGCTTACAAGCTCTGCGCCCGCATAACCGCTAGCGCCTACAATCAGCGTATTCAACATCGGGTTCCTTTATGCTCAACGTTAATGTATTTTTATTCATAATTAATGCATGAATATTGATACTATCATGACCTGAGGTGTGTCAACAATGAAAAACGTTTTACCGCCATTTATCGAGATTTACCGCGCTTTGATTGCCACACCGTCGATAAGCGCAACCGAAGAATCCCTGGATCAAAGTAATGCGTCTTTAATCACTTTGCTTGCAGGCTGGTTCAGCGATCTTGGTTTCAACGTAGAGGTTCAACCGGTTCCAGGAACGCGAAACAAATTTAATATGCTCGCCAGCACCGGACATGGCGCGGGCGGTTTGCTGCTGACCGGCCATACCGACACGGTTCCCTTTGATGACGGACGCTGGACGCGCGACCCGTTCACGCTGACCGAGCACGACAATAAGCTCTATGGTCTGGGCACTGCGGATATGAAAGGCTTCTTCGCTTTTATTCTGGACGCGCTACGTGACGTTGACGTCACAAAGTTGAAAAAGCCGCTCTACATTCTGGCGACCGCCGATGAAGAGACCAGCATGGCGGGGGCGCGTTATTTTTCCGAAACCACGGCATTACGTCCGGACTGCGCGATCATTGGCGAACCGACGTCGTTGCAACCGATACGCGCGCACAAAGGGCATATCTCTAATGTCGTTCGCGTCCTGGGGCAGTCCGGTCATTCCAGCGACCCGGCGCGTGGGGTTAACGCCATTGAACTGATGCACGATGCGATTGGCCATATCATGCAACTGCGTGACTCGCTGAAAGCGCGGTATCACTACGAGGCGTTTACCGTTCCGTATCCAACGCTGAATCTGGGCCATATCCACGGCGGCGATGCCTCAAACCGTATCTGCGCCTGCTGCGAATTGCATATGGATATTCGTCCACTGCCGGGCATGACGTTAAACGACCTTAATGGACTGCTTAACGACGCGCTGGCCCCGGTAAGCGAACGCTGGCCGGGCCGTCTGACGGTGGCGGAATTACATCCGCCGATTCCAGGTTACGAGTGTCCACCGGACCACCAACTGGTTGAAGTAGTAGAAAAACTGTTGGGAACAAAAACCGACGTGGTGAACTACTGTACTGAAGCGCCGTTTATGCAGACATTATGCCCAACGCTGGTGCTTGGTCCGGGCTCAATTAATCAGGCGCATCAGCCGGATGAATATCTCGAAACGCGTTTTATTAAGCCAACCCGGGAATTGATTACCCAGGTAGTACACCATTTTTGCTGGCATTAATGCATATTGCCCGGTGACGTGATGTTTACCGGGCCTACCCCGTCTTGTAGGCCGGATAAGCGCAGCGCCATCCGGCGTCTCTACGCCACATGTTCATAAGCATTTCTTATTTGGCACGATGCGAATTAACTTTAATAAATTACCGCCATTTTTTCGTTTGCTGAACCGATTTCGCAGTAATTGACGCCACGGGTTTTACGTGGCTTTATAAAAGACGGCTAAAAAGCAAAGTCCGAAAAATTTCACGTCACAGCAAGGCGGCAAACGAGCCCATTCCGCAGAACTGGCATACGGGCGAGCGCAGCCACTGCCGCTGTGGCATGAAAGAGACAGGGCAATTACATTAAAGATGGGGTGTCTGGGATCATATGAACGAACAATATTCCGCGTTGCGTAGTAATGTCAGTATGCTCGGCAAGGTGCTGGGAGAAACCATCAAGGATGCGCTGGGAGAACACATTCTTGATCGCGTAGAAACAATCCGTAAGCTATCCAAATCTTCACGCGCCGGCAATGAAGCTAATCGCCAGGAACTGCTCACCACGCTACAAAATTTGTCTAATGACGAGCTGCTGCCAGTTGCGCGCGCGTTTAGTCAGTTCCTGAACCTGGCCAATACTGCCGAGCAATACCACAGCATTTCGCCAAAAGGCGAAGCCGCCAGCAACCCGGAAGTGATTGCCCGCACTCTGCGCAAACTGAAAAACCAACCGGACCTCAACGACGCAACCATCAAAAAAGCGGTAGAGTCGCTGTCGCTGGAGTTGGTGCTAACCGCCCATCCGACAGAAATTACCCGCCGTACGCTTATTCACAAGATGGGTGAAATCAATAACTGTCTGAAACAGCTTGATAATACCGATATCGCCGACTACGAACGTCACCAGGTGATGCGTCGCCTGCGCCAGTTGATTGCCCAATCCTGGCATACGGATGAGATCCGCAAGCAGCGCCCAAGCCCGGTGGATGAAGCCAAATGGGGCTTCGCCGTGGTTGAGAACAGCCTGTGGCAGGGCGTACCTAACTATCTGCGTGAACTGAACGAACAGCTGGAAGAAAATCTCGGCTACAAATTGCCGGTGGATTTTGTGCCGGTACGTTTTACCTCCTGGATGGGCGGCGACCGTGACGGCAACCCGAACGTGACGGCGGATATCACCCGCCACGTGCTCTTGTTAAGCCGCTGGAAAGCCACCGATCTGTTCCTGAAAGACATTCATGTTCTGGTATCAGAACTGTCGATGGTCGACGCCACGCCGGAGCTGCTGGCGTTAGTGGGCGAAGAAGGCGCGTCTGAGCCGTATCGCTACCTGATGAAAAAATTGCGCGCCCGTCTGATGGCGACCCAGTCCTGGCTGGAAGCGCGTCTGAAAGGCGAGAAGCTGCCCAAACCGGCTGGCCTGCTGACGCAAAACGAGCAGCTCTGGGAACCTCTGTACGCCTGCTACCAGTCGTTACAGGCCTGCGGCATGGGCATTATCGCCAACGGCGAGTTACTCGACACGCTCCGCCGCGTGAAGTGTTTCGGCGTACCGCTGGTGCGTATTGATATCCGTCAGGAGAGCACCCGCCATACCGAAGCGCTGGGCGAAATTACCCGCTACCTCGGTATTGGCGACTACGAAAGCTGGTCGGAAGCCGATAAGCAGGCCTTCCTGATCCGCGAGCTGAACTCCAAACGTCCGCTGCTGCCGCGTAATTGGGAGCCGAGCAACGATACCCGCGAAGTGCTTGAAACCTGCAAGGTTATTGCCGAAGCGCCAAAAGGGTCGATCGCCGCCTACGTAATTTCAATGGCGAAAACGCCGTCTGATGTGCTGGCTGTGCATCTGCTGCTGAAAGAGGCAGGTATCGGCTTTGCCATGCCGGTCGCGCCGCTGTTTGAAACCCTCGACGACCTGAACAATGCCGACGACGTGATGACCCAGTTGTTGAATATCGACTGGTATCGCGGACTGATTCAGGGTAAGCAGATGGTCATGATCGGCTACTCCGACTCGGCGAAAGACGCCGGCGTTATGGCCGCGTCATGGGCGCAGTATCAGGCGCAGGACGCCCTGATCAAAACCTGTGAAAAAGCCGGCATCGAGCTCACTCTCTTCCACGGCCGCGGCGGCTCTATTGGCCGTGGCGGCGCGCCAGCCCACGCGGCACTGCTTTCGCAACCGCCAGGCAGTCTGAAAGGCGGTCTGCGCGTGACCGAGCAGGGCGAGATGATCCGCTTCAAATACGGCCTGCCGGAAGTCACCGTCAGCAGCCTTTCGCTCTACACCAGCGCAATTCTGGAAGCAAACCTGCTGCCGCCGCCGGAACCGAAAGACAGCTGGCGTCATATTATGGATGAGCTTTCCGTCATCTCCTGTGAAACCTACCGCGGCTACGTGCGCGAAAATAAAGACTTTGTACCGTACTTCCGCTCCGCGACGCCGGAGCAAGAGCTGGGCAAATTGCCGCTCGGCTCACGTCCGGCGAAACGTCGTCCAACTGGCGGCGTCGAATCGCTGCGCGCGATTCCGTGGATCTTCGCCTGGACGCAAAACCGCCTGATGCTGCCAGCCTGGCTGGGCGCGGGTACTGCGCTGCAAAAAGTGGTGGAAGACGGTAAACAAAGCGAACTGGAAGCCATGTGCCGCGACTGGCCGTTCTTCTCCACGCGTCTTGGGATGCTGGAAATGGTATTCTCGAAAGCCGACCTGTGGCTGGCCGACTATTACGATCAGCGTCTGGTGGCGAAAACGCTATGGCCGCTGGGCAAAGAGCTACGAGACCTGCTGGAAGAAGACATTAAAGTGGTGCTGGCGATTGCCAACGATTCGCACCTGATGGCCGACTTACCGTGGATTGCGGAGTCCATTCAGTTAAGAAACGTTTATACCGATCCATTAAACGTGTTGCAGGCCGAGTTGCTGTATCGTTCCCGTCTGACTGAAGAGCAGGGCAAATCGCCCGATCCTCGCGTCGAACAGGCGTTGATGGTCACGATTGCGGGCGTCGCCGCCGGTATGCGCAACACCGGCTAACGCAAAAAGAGAGCCGCTCTCACGCAGTTATGTGGGGGCGGCATGAAATACTGCTGTCATCCTCGTCATTTTTTCAATATATTCCTGTCTGCATTTTATGCATTTGTAAATCTTTCTTAGCAAAACGTGCGGCATAAAGCAGGTTTGCTTCAGATTCTTTTAAGGTTCAGGCGTTACGTTTGGCGCTACGATTAAAGACAGGCTCTCATTATGCAATCCACATTACTCCAGACTAAACCCGCGTTTAGCTGGAAAGCCCTGGGCTGGGCACTGCTCTACTTTTGGTTCTTTTCCACCCTCCTGCAGGCCATTATTTATCTCACCGGATACAGCGGGACAAACGGTCTGCGGGATTCGCTACTGTACAGCTCACTGTGGCTGATCCCGGTCTTTCTGTTTCCAGGCCGCATCCGGGTTATTGCTGCCGTTATTGGCGTCGTACTCTGGGCCGCCTCGCTGGCGGCGCTGAGCTATTACGTAATCTACGGGCAGGAGTTCTCGCAAAGCGTGCTGTTTGTGATGTTTGAAACCAACGCCAATGAAGCCAGCGAATATTTAAGCCAATATTTCAGTCTGAAAATTGTTCTTGTCGCGCTGGCTTATACGGTGGCGGCGATTTTGCTGTGGACACGTCTGCGCCCGGTTTATATTCCATCGCCCTGGCGTTATCTGGTGTCGTTTGCCCTGCTGTACGGGCTGATCCTCCATCCCATCGCGATGAATACCTTTATCAAGCATAAGTCGATGGAGAAAACGCTGGATAGCCTGGCGTCACGAATGGAACCCGCCGCGCCGTGGCAATTTATTACTGGCTACTATCAGTACCGTTTACAGCTCGCCTCGCTGAATAAACTGCTGAATGAAAACGATGCCCTGCCGCCGCTGGCTAACTTCCAGGACCACTCCGGCGATGCGCCGCGCACACTGGTACTGGTGATTGGCGAATCGACCCAGCGTGGCCGTATGAGTCTGTACGGTTATCCGCGCGAAACCACGCCGGAACTGGACGCGCTGCATAAAACCGACCCCGGGCTGACCGTGTTTAATAATGTGGTAACTTCGCGACCGTACACCATTGAGATCCTGCAACAGGCGCTAACGTTCGCGGACGAAAAGAACCCGGACTGGTATCTGACGAAGCCATCGCTGATGAATATGATGAAACAGGCCGGGTATAAAACCTTCTGGATCACTAACCAGCAGACGATGACGGCGCGTAATACCATGCTGACCGTGTTCTCTAAGCAGACTGATAAGCAGTTCTATATGAACCAGCAGCGCACTCAAAGCGCACGCGAATATGACAGCAACGTGCTGGAGCCGTTTAAAGCGGTGTTAGCCGACCCGGCGCCGAAAAAATTCATTATTGTGCATCTGCTGGGAACGCACATTAAATACAAGTTCCGCTATCCAGAAAACCAGGGCAAGTTTGATGGTAAAACCGACCATGTTCCGCCGGGATTAAGCAGCGACGAACTGGAATCGTATAACGATTACGACAACGCGAACCTGTATAATGACTATGTTGTCGCCAGCCTGATTAAGGACTATAAAGCGACCGATCCGAACGGTTTCCTGCTCTACTTCTCCGATCACGGTGAAGAAGTGTATGACACGCCGCCGCATAAGACGCAGGGACGAAACGAAGATTCGCCAACCCGTCATATGTATACGGTGCCGTTCCTGCTGTGGACCTCAGAGAAATGGCAGGCAGCGCATCCGCGCGACTTCTCACAGGATGTCGATCGTAAGTACAGCAGTTCCGAGCTTATCCATACCTGGTCGGACTTAGCGGGCCTGACCTATGATGGCTACGACCCGACGCGTTCCATCACCAACCCGCAGTTCAAAGAGACCACGCGCTGGATTGGCAACCCGTATAAGAAAAACGCGCTGATTGATTATGATACGTTGCCGTATGGCGATCAGGTCGGTAATCAATAGCCTATATGCTGCCCGATAACGCTAACGCTTATCGGGCCTGGCGTTCTTCTCTCCCGTAGTCCGGATAAGGCGCAAAGCGCCGCCATCCGGCAATAATCGCTTGAGGACATCGGTTTTCGACGTTACTGTTTCCTCTGTTTGCGATCGGCAGGGGATTATCATGTATCACGACGTCAGCCACCTTCTCTCCCGTCTCATCAACGGCCCGCTGCCGCTGCGCCAGATTTATTTTGCCAGCGCCAGCGGCCCAGCGCCGGAACTGGCGTACCAGGTGGATTTTCCGCGGCTGGAGATTGTGCTGGAGGGCGAGCTTACTGACATGAGCATTACCGCCCCGCTAATTCCTTGCGATGTTCTCTACGTTCCGGCTGGCGGCTGGAACATCCCGCAGTGGCAAACGCCCGTCACCACCCTGAGCATTCTGTTTGGCAAACAGCAGTTAGGTTTCAGCGTAGTCCACTGGGATGGTCAGCAGCATCAAAACCTCACGAAACAGCACGTTGCGCGCCGTGGCCCGCGTATCGGCTCTTTCCTGTTACAAACGCTTAATGAGATGCAGATGCAGCCGCAAGAGCAGCAAACGGCCAGATTGATTGTCGCCAGCCTACTAAGCCATTGCCGCGATCTGCTCGGCAGCCAAATCCAGACCGCCTCCCGCAGCCGCGCGCTTTTTGAAGCCATTCGGGAGTATATTGATGAACGCTACGCCGCGCCGTTGACGCGTGAATCGGTAGCAGAGGCGTTTTATATCTCGCCAAATTACCTCTCGCACCTGTTCCAGAAAACGGGGGCCATCGGCTTTAACGAATACCTGAACCATACGCGACTGGAACACGCCAAAACGTTGCTGAAGGGCTATGACCTGAAAGTGAAAGAGGTGGCGCACCGTTGCGGCTTTGTCGACAGTAACTATTTCTGCCGCCTGTTTCGCAAAAATACGGAACGCTCGCCGTCGGAGTATCGCCGCCAGTATCACAGCCAGCTAACGGAAAAGCAGATTACTCCAGGATAAGGTGGGTATGTTGCGGCGCGGAAAGGAGTTTACGCACAGCGCTCATTACCCGCTGTGGCTCCCGCAAAAAAGCGCTGATCCCCGACTGGACATAGCGACTCCGGGTAAATCGCTCCACGCCCGCCAGCTCGATATCGGTAATGAGCAACACGACATCGGCACGGCGGATATCCTCTTCCGTTAAGCGGTTCTCTGTACCGAGTGCCCCCTGGGTTTCAATCTTGATGCTCCACTTCTCCTGCTGGCAAAGTTTTTCCAGCCGTTCAGCAGCCATATAGGTATGCGCTACACCGCTCACGCAGGCGGTCACTGCCACCAGATGCCGTACAGGTACTGCCATATTAACCTCCTGTGGTGACCTGAAATCCTGCTTGCTCCGCCATCTCCCGAAACAGAGCGATCTCTTGCACCGACGGCGCGGGAATATCTTTCATCATCCATGATTTTCCAAGCAGCCGGTATTTCGGCTCGCCGTACTGATGAAACGGTAGCAGGTGAACCTGCTTTATTCCTAATGATCTCAACAATGTTAACGCGCACTGCAGATTCTCTGCGTTAAGCGTAAAGCCAGGAATCAACGGCAAACGAGGGATCACCGTGATTCCCTCGCTAACCAGTAACCGTAAATTCTCCAGTACGCGCGGCAGATTCATGTTGATCACCTCGCGCGCCCGCTCCGCATCCATAATTTTCAGATCAAACAATACCTCATCACACGCCCTTGCCAACGGCAGTAGACGGCTGGCCGACGTATCGCCAGCCGTTTCAATAGCACAAGGAACGCCCCAACGCCGCAATCGCTGTAAGAAGCGCGTGGCGAACGGCGCCTGCATCAGCACTTCGCCGCCAGAAAGCGTCACCCCGCCGCCGGAAGTACGAAAGAAGATGTCGTCTTTCAGCACTTCGCGTTCCAGTTCATCCAGCGTAATATCACGCCCAATACGCTCAAACGCGCCGGAAGGACATTCGTCGGCATCCCGCAGACACGGCGTGCAACGCAGGCATTTATTTTCCCGGCGCACCGTTTCAATGCGCGGCGAGATAGATTCCGGATTAGCGCACCACGGACAGGTATGCGGACAGCCCTTAAAAAAGACCACCGTACGAATCCCCTGCCCGTCATTCAGCGAATAACGCTGGATATTGAAGATACGCGCGGTCTCCTCATCGCGCGCCCCCACAACCTCACAACTGATGCGCGGTGCGGCGAATAATGTCATCCTGAATCTCCTTCGACAGCTCGACAAAGAAGGCGCTGTAGCCCGCCACGCGCACCACCAGCCCCGCAAAATCCTGAGGCCGTAGCTGCGCTTCGCGCAATGTGTCGGCATTCACCACATTAAACTGGATGTGCTGCAGTTTGAGCTGGGTAAACGCGCGCAGGAAATCCGCCAGCTTGCGCAGTCCCGCCTCTCCTTCCAGAGTCGCAGGAGTAAACTTCACGTTCAGCAACGTACCGTTCGACAGCAGCGTGTTATCCAACTTACTTACTGATTTTAGTACCGCCGTCGGCCCTTGCATATCCTGTCCGAGCATCGGCGACAGGCCGCCATCCGCCAGCTGTTCTCCGGCAAAACGCCCGTCCGGTGTCGCGCCGACCACCGCTCCCAGCGGCACATGCGCGGAAACCGTGTATGAACCCGGCGTAAACTGGCCGCCGCGCGGATTCTGGTATTTTTCCACCTCTTTGCAGTAATACCGCAGCAGTTCGGCGCTGATGTTATCGACATTATCAATGTCGTTGCCATATTTTTCGAAGCGGTTGATAAGCCTGGCGCGGATCTTTTCCCCTTCTGGCGTGGCGAAGTTGTTTTTCAGGATCGACAGCAGCGCATCAAAACTCAGGCGCTGCTGATCGAATACCAGCCCATTGAGCGCATGAAGGGAATCACTCAGGTTGGCGATACCGATGCCCTGTACGCCCGAAAAGTTATAGCGCGCGCCGCCGTCGGTGATGTCTCGCCCTTTCTCCAGGCAGTCGCTGATAAACGAAGAGAGCAGCGGCACCGGCGCCCAGTCACGATGGCCGATATCGCAAATATTGCTGCCTTCTACCATTAGTGTAATGTAGTGACTGATTTTGGCGCGAATATGCGCCAGCAACGCCTCATAAGTAAGAGTGTCGTTGCCCTCATTTTCATACAAGCTGATTTCCATTACTTTCAGCAGATTAAACATGGCGATGTCATGCAGCCCGTAGGTTCTGCCCGGAATCGACAGCTCAACACATCCCACCACCGCATAATCGCGCGCATCCTCCAACGACACGCCACGGTTAAGGAACGCGGGAACCACCACTTCGTCATTGAAAATCTGTGGAATGCCGGTACCGAGGCGAATGGTCTCGGCGGTCTTGAGCAGGAACGGCGTATCAATCAGCGCGTTAGTGCGCACGCCGAGATTCGGCTGCGGCAACTGCACGCTCTGGTAGGCATCCAGGCAGAGAAAAGAGAGCACGTTTACCGCGCTGCGTCCGCTTTCCGTCAATCCGCCCAGCAGCGCGGTGTAACCCGTCGGGAAACCGGCAAAATAGCGCGCGCTACTGGTGGAACGCAGCAGCACGATATCGTTGCATTTCACCCACAGCGACTCGAGCAACTCTTTCAGGAACGCCGGATCGTCGCCCTGAGTGAGCGAAGTCTGATAAAACGGCAGCATGTACTGGTCGAAGCGCCCGAGCGACAGCGAACTGGCGTTGGACTCGTACTGCAAAATAATGTTCATGTACCAGAACAGCTGACATGCTTGCCAGAACGTCTGTGGTTTGTGCTGCGCGTTATGCCGCGAATTGGCGGCAATGGTGAGCAGTTCCTGACGACGACGAGCGTCCGGGCAGCGCTCCGCCTGCTGTTCCGCCAGTACGGCATAACGCAGGATGTGGCGTTGCGATGCCTCAAGTAACAACAGCGCGGCCTGATAAAAGTCGTTTTCCGGCTGTTGCTCGCAGCGCGCGCGCATCTGCGCCGCCAGTTCACCCAGCCCGTTATTGAGCAAGCGTGGATAATCAATAATGATATGCCCCTGCCCTTTATCCGTCTGGTTAATGCTAAAAATCTGGGTGCTGACGGCGGCTTTCACCTCATCGGTCATCTGCCCGTTAATAAAATCTTTCATCGACCGTTTTTCCCAGTACGGGAATAGAACCTCATGATAGAGGCGCTTATCCTCTTCGCTGATATCAAAACGGTCCTGCGGACGCGTCGGGAACCGATCCAGCTCGTTAAGCAGCCAATACGGGTCCATTTCCGGCGACATAATACCCGCGCGCGGCTTAACGGTTCGGTTTCCGGCAATCAGCTCCTCGTCACGAATCGAAATTTCAACATGTTCAAGGATATACGCCGTCGCTTTGGCGCGGCGCAAAATGACCGGTTCGCCCTCCGTCTGCTGATGGCTGGCGGTATAAAGCAGCGCGCGCTCCAGAGAAATTTCACGGTGATTCTGAAACAGAGCGGCTTTGAGGCGTTGAATACGATGGGTCATGAGGAGCTCCTGTGGACACGAGCGCCGGATGGCGGCATAAATCTCTTATCGGGCCTGTGAGCAGGCCCGATAAACTTGCGCCATCGGGCATTTTAACGTTACGCGGTTTGCGAAAGATGGGCGTCAATCTTGTTCATAATGGCGTCGGCGCGTTTTACCGCGTCGCTGATATTGACGCGAACGATAGTTTTACCCGCAAACCGCTCTTCGAACTTGATGCCGATATCTTTAGTCAAAATCACCATATCGGCGCTCGCCACATCCTCTGCCGTCAGTTCATTTTCCAGCCCAATCGAGCCCTGAGTCTCCACTTTCACATCCCAACCTTTCGCTTTGGCTGCGCTTTCCAGCGCTTCAGCCGCCATATAGGTATGCGCAACACCAGAAGGACACGCGGTTACTGCAATAATTTTAGTCATGGCTTATTCCTCGCTTAATTCATCTCAAAATCTAAATCCAGGTCGTCTTCTTTTTCGTCAACTTGCGACACATTCTTACGCGTCAGGCTTTTCAGCACGTTAACGCAGACTGCCGTTACCACCGCGCCCACGGCGACTGCCGCGACATAACCCAGCTTGCCTTCCACGACTGGCAGAACAATTAAACCACCCCAACCGGCATAACACTGCGCGCCAAACAGCGCGGCCATTACCGCACCGCAAGCGGAGCCCACCATAATGGATGGGATCACGCGCAGCGGATCGGCAGCGGCGAAAGGAATCGCCCCTTCCGTTACGCCCACGCAGCCCATGACCAGCGCGGCTTTACCGGCTTCGCGCTCTTCAACAGAAAAATTCTTGCGGCCAATCAGCGTCGCCAGCCCCAGTCCCAGTGGCGGTACGCAGATGCTCACCGCGGCGATAGCCACCACGGTATATACGCCCTGCGCCACGCAAATCAGCATGAACGCATAAGCGACTTTGTTAACCGGGCCGCCCATATCAAAAGCCAGCATCAGCCCCATGATCACCGCCAGCAGCACGATGCTGCCCTGCTGCATCCCTTGCAGCCATTGGGTCAGGCTGCTTGTCAGCGCACCGATCGGTTCGCCCAGCCCCCACATCATGATGCCCGCGGTGATAAAAGTGCCAACGATGGGAATCACAAAAATAGGCATCACAGAACGCAGCACCTTATGCACCGGGATTTTCTTCAAGTAATGCACCACGATCCCGCCGATAAGTCCGGCGATAAGTGCCCCGAAAAAACCCGCGCCGAAGCTGTTACCCACCCAGGCGCCAATCGCGCAAGGAGCCAGCGCGGAGCGTTCGGCAATGGAGTAGCCGATGTATGCGGCGAGGAAAGGCACCATCAGCGTCAGCCCGGCGACACCGATATCAAACAGTTTTTTAAGATTCGGATCGGTGGCGGCATCGGGTACGGCGCCCTTGCCATATAGCATGACGGAGACTGCCAGCAAAATTCCGCCAGCCACCACAAAGGGGATCATATGCGAAACACCGGTCATCAGGTGCTGGCGGGTATTTTTCAGGATCTGTACCAACTCTTTCATAAGTCGCTCCCGGGCTGGATAAAGCCCATGTCCATAAAGTTACTGCGGAAAACAATAGGCAATCCATTGTCGCGCAGACAGTGGATAAAAAGGCCATTTACTGGATTTTTGTAATATCAGTATAAAAATGCGATCCGCTTCATAACTTCTGAAAAAGGTAAAACCCGCGCTACCACGCTAAGTTGTGAGACAACTCGCACTTTTTGCGCTACATTACATTTATCCAGCTTTTGACAGATTTGTCACATGGCGTATTCCGGCTACCTCCTTTTATGCTGTAGCGAGAGAATCGTTATGGGAGAGAGGCAATGCCCCTGATTGTGGAATTTACCTGTGAACTGCCGAATGGCGTACATGCGCGCCCGGCAAGCCACGTAGAAACGCTGTGTAATACCTTCACGTCGCAAATTGAGTGGCACAACCTGCGCACCGATCGCAAAGGCAGCGCCAAAAGCGCGCTGGCGCTGATTGGCACCGACACGCTGGCTGGCGACCACTGTCAGCTGGTGATTTCCGGTGTCGATGAACAGGTTGCCTGTCAGCGTCTGAGTCAATGGCTGCGCGATGAATTCCCACTCTGCGACGCGCCGCTGGCGGAGATTAAAAACAGCGAACTGGAGCCGCTTCCGGCGTCGTTGACCCAGCTGAATCCGCAGATTTACCGCGCCCGTAGCGTGTGTAGCGGCAGCGCGGGCGGCGTACTGACGCCACTCTCTTCCCTGGATCTCAATGCGCTCGGCGAACTCCCGACCGCCAACGACACAGAGACGGAACAAGCCGCGCTGGACAATGGCTTAGCGATGTTGATAAAGCATATTGAGTTTCGTCAGCTTGACAGTGACGGTGCCGCCAGCGCGATTCTGGAAGCCCATCGTTCGCTGGCAGGCGACGCTTCACTGCGTCAGCATTTACTGGACGGCGTTCTGCGCGGTTTAAGCTGCGCGCAGGCAATCGTGGAAAGCGCGAACCATTTCTGCAATGAGTTCGCTCGCGCCAGCAGCAGCTATTTACAGGAACGCGCGCTGGATGTTCGTGACGTTTGCTTCCAGTTACTGCAACACATTTACGGTGAGCAGCGCTTTCCGGCGCCGGGCCAGTTGACCCGGCCATCTATCTGTATGGCGGAAGAGTTGACGCCAAGCCAGTTCCTCGAACTGGATAAAACCTTTCTCAAAGGTCTGCTGTTAAAAAGCGGCGGCACCACTTCGCACACGGTGATTCTCGCCCGCTCATTCAACATTCCCACCCTGGTTGGCGTGGAGATTGAGGCCTTAACACCGTGGCGTCAGCAGACGGTTTATATTGACGGCAACGCAGGCGCGATTGTCGTTGCGCCTGACGAGCCTGTCACTCGTTACTATCAGCAGGAAGCCCGCGTGCAAGACGCCCTGCGCGAACAGCAGCGCATCTGGCTGACCCAGGAAGCGCGCACCGCTGACGGCATCCGCATGGAGGTCGCCGCCAACATCGCGCACTCCGTCGAGGCGCAAGCGGCCTTTAGTAACGGCGCGGAAGCGGTTGGCCTGTTCCGCACAGAAATGCTGTATATGGACCGCGCCTGCGCGCCGGACGAAAACGAGCTGTACAATATTTTTTGCCAGGCGCTGGAGTCCGCAAAGGGACGCAGCATTATTGTGCGCACAATGGATATAGGCGGCGATAAGCCCGTTGATTATCTGAATATTCCTGCCGAAGCCAACCCATTCCTCGGCTATCGCGCCGTCCGTATTTATGAAGAGTACGCTTCTCTGTTTACCACCCAGCTACGCTCGATCCTCCGCGCGTCCGCCCACGGCAACCTGAAAATCATGATCCCGATGATCTCCTCTATGGAAGAGATTCTGTGGGTCAAAGAGAAGCTGGCGGAAGCCAAACAGCAGCTGCGTAATGAACATATCCCGTTCGATGAGAAGATCCCACTCGGCATTATGCTGGAAGTGCCGTCGGTGATGTTCATCATCGATCAATGCTGTGAAGAGATTGATTTCTTTAGTATTGGTAGTAACGATCTAACACAATACCTGCTGGCGGTAGACCGTGATAACGCCAAAGTCACTCGTCACTACAACAGCCTGAATCCCGCCTTCCTGCGCGCGTTGGATTTCGCGGTGCAGGCGGTACATCGTCAGGGCAAATGGATTGGTCTGTGCGGCGAACTGGGGGCCAAAGGTTCGGTTCTGCCATTGCTGGTAGGTCTGGGGCTGGACGAGATCAGCATGGGCGCGCCGTCGATTCCCGCCGCCAAAGCGCGGATGGCACAACTCGACAGCCGAGCCTGCCGCCAGTTGTTGAATCAGGCGATGGCCTGCCGCACCTCGCTGGAGGTGGAGCATCTGCTGGCGCAGTTCCGCATGTCGCAGCAGGATGCCCCGCTGGTTACCGCCCAATGCATAACGCTTGATAGCGACTGGCGCAGCAAAGAGGAGGTGATTAAAGGCATGACCGACAATCTGCTGCTGGCGGGCCGCTGCCGCTACCCGCGCAAACTGGAAGCCGATCTATGGGCGCGCGAGGCGGTATTCTCCACCGGACTGGGCTTTAGCTTTGCCATTCCGCACAGCAAATCGGAACATATCGAACAGTCCACCATCAGCGTGGCGCGCCTGAACGCGCCGGTACGCTGGGGAGATGACGAGGCGCAGTTCATCATTATGCTGACGCTTAACAAACACGCCGCGGGCGACCAGCATATGCGTATTTTCTCGCGCCTGGCCCGCCGCATCATGCACGAAGAATTCCGCAACACGCTGGTTAACGCCGCTTCCGCCGACGCTATCGCCAGCCTGCTGCAACATGAACTTGAACTGTAAAGGAAAGACTATGGAACTCTATCTGGATACCGCTAACGTGGCGGAAGTTGAACGTCTGGCGCGCATTTTCCCGATTGCCGGCGTCACCACCAATCCAAGCATTGTGGCAGCCAGCAAAGAATCTATCTGGGATGTGCTGCCCAGGCTGCAAAACGCCATCGGCGAAGAAGGCACTTTATTTGCGCAGACCATGAGCCGCGACGCGAAAGGGATGGTGGAAGAAGCCAAACGACTGAATAACGCCATCCCCGGCATTGTGGTTAAAATTCCGGTGACCGCCGAAGGTCTTGCAGCGATTAAGTTGCTGAAAAAAGAAGGCATCGTGACGCTGGGCACCGCCGTCTACAGCGCATCGCAGGGCCTGCTGGCGGCGCTGGCGGGCGCAAAATATGTCGCTCCCTACGTCAACCGCGTTGATGCGCAGGGCGGCGATGGCATTCGTATGGTTCAGGAGCTGCAAACGCTACTGGAACATCACGCGCCCGACAGCATGGTACTGGCGGCCAGCTTTAAAACGCCGCGGCAGGCGCTGGATTGCTTACTGGCAGGTTGCCAGGCGATTACCCTTCCTTTAGATGTAGCGCAACAAATGCTCAATACGCCTGCGGTAGAGTCGGCAATAGAGAAGTTTGAGCAAGACTGGAAAAACGCTTTTGGTAATCTGAACCTGTAGGAGAGAAATGTATGGATCGCATTATTCAGTCACCAGGTAAGTATATTCAGGGTGCAAACGTCATCGCGCGTCTTGGCGATTATTTAAAACCAATGGCGAACAACTGGCTGGTTGTGGGCGATAAATTCGTGCTGGGATTTGCCGAAGAGACGCTGCGCAAAAGCCTGACGGATGCCGGTTTGTCAGTAGAAATCGCCCCGTTTGGCGGCGAATGTTCGCAAAATGAGATCGACAGGCTGCGCGCCGTCGCCGAAAAAAGTCAGTGTGGCGCCGTACTGGGTATCGGCGGCGGTAAAACGCTGGATACCGCCAAAGCGCTGGCGCACTTTATGAATGTCCCGGTCGCTATCGCGCCGACCATCGCCTCTACCGACGCACCGTGCAGCGCACTCTCGGTTATTTATACCGATGCCGGTGAGTTTGACCGTTATCTGCTGCTGCCGCATAACCCGAATATGGTCATTGTCGATACGCAGATAGTGGCGGGCGCGCCGGCGCGTCTGCTGGCAGCCGGTATCGGCGATGCGCTGGCGACCTGGTTTGAAGCGCGCGCCTGCTCACGCAGCGGCGCCACCACAATGGCGGGCGGCAAGTGTACACAGGCCGCGCTGGCGCTGGCGGAGCTATGCTATAACACGCTGATCGAAGAAGGCGAAAAAGCCATGTTGGCCGCCGAACAGCACGTCGTCACGCCAGCGCTGGAACGCGTCATCGAAGCCAACACCTACCTGAGCGGGGTCGGTTTTGAAAGCGGCGGTCTGGCCGCAGCGCACGCGATTCATAACGGTTTAACGGCGATTCCGGATGCGCACCACTATTATCACGGTGAGAAGGTCGCTTTCGGTACGCTGACGCAACTGGTGCTGGAAAACGCGCCGGTCGAAGAAATCGAAACCGTTGCGGCGCTGTGCCATTCCGTTGGCCTGCCGATTACGCTGGCGCAACTGGATATTAAACAGGATATCCCGGCCAAAATGCGCACCGTCGCGGAAGCCTCCTGCGCAGAAGGTGAAACTATTCATAACATGCCTGGCGGCGCAACGCCGGATGAAGTGTACGCCGCGCTGCTGGTCGCCGACCAGTACGGTCAACGCTTCTTGCAGGAATGGGAATAAGGTCTGAGCAATACTCCTGACGATAGTCAGGAGTATTTCAGCTTGCTGACACAACAGAATTCATTTGCCGAATGTCGACACAGGCACCTTATCTGGCCTTGTTATCCAATCATCCAGGCCGGGTAAGCGAAGCGCCATCATCAGGTATTCCATAGCCTGGAATCAGTCCATTTTGTCCTGAAATAGACTTTTTTATCACGCACCATTCTCTCCGCGGAAAGTCAAATGACGTACTGACACACTTCACGGACGAAGAAGATGAAATTCGCACAGGCGCTTATCGGTATTCTTGCTGCTTTTTTTATTAGCCATATCTCTCATCATTCGCCACGCTCTGATACCAGACCAATAACCGTTCAGGCGCAAACTAATGCTGCAATCGCCCAAAGTGCCGGGACGCAAATAGGTAAGACGCTATTTTATGATGCTGCCTATGTTCGTCTGGATTATCCGAATGGCGATCTTCCGCTGGAGCGTGGCGTATGTGCAGATGTCGTCATCCGCGCGCTGCGCAGTCAGCAGGTTGATTTACAGAAACGGGTACATGAAGACATGCAGGCGCATTTCTCTGCCTACCCGAATAACTGGAAGCTGAAACGCCCGGACAGCAATATCGACCATCGCCGCGTTCCGAATCTGGAAACCTGGTTCCAGCGTCACAACAAAGCGTTACCGGTGACAGATAAATATAGCGATTATCAACCGGGAGATATTGTCTCCTGGCGACTGGATAACGGCCTTGCGCATATTGGCGTGGTATCCCTGAACGTCACGCCTGAAGGGGTGCCGCTGGTTGTGCATAACATAGGCGCGGGAGCACAGGAGGAAGATGTATTATTTAACTGGAAAGTAACGGGGCATTTTCGTTATTTTTCGCATTAAACGCGGAAAACGTCAGCGACTACCGAATAGCAGCCGCTGACGAATTAACCTGTCAGATTATTGCAGATCGAAACGGTCCAGGTTCATCACTTTCACCCATGCTGCGACGAAGTCCTTCACAAACTTCTCGTGCGCATCGCTACACGCGTAAACTTCCGCCAGCGCGCGCAGTACGGAGTTGGAACCAAACACCAGATCGGCGCGGGTCGCCGTGTATTTCACCTCGCCAGTCAGACGATCCCGGCCTTCGAACAGCTCATTAGATTCGTCGGTCGGTTTCCACTCGTAACGCATATCCAGCAGATTAGCGAAGAAGTCTGTGCTGAGCACGCCCGGTCTGTCGGTAAAGACACCGTTCTGGCTGCCGTCAAAGTTGGTTCCCAGCACACGCATCCCGCCAACCAGTACCGTCATTTCCGGCGCGGTCAACGTTAACTGCTGCGCTTTATCAATCAACAGCGATTCGGTCGTCGACACATCCAGACGCGCACGATAGTTACGGAATCCATCGGCAATCGGTTCAAGCAGCGAGAACATCTCGATGTCGGTCTGATCCTGACGCGCATCCACCCGGCCCGGCGCAAAAGGTACGCTGATGCTGACACCCGCAGCAGCGGCCGCCTGCTCGATACCGACCACGCCCGCCAGCACAATAATATCGGCCAGCGAAGCTTTATTCGTCGTTTTCTGGAGCGCTTCTAATACCGGCAGAACGCGAGCCGCAACGGCGTTGACCTCCCAGTCGCGCTGAGGCGCTAATGCCAGACGCGCGCCGTTAGCGCCGCCACGCTTATCGCCACCGCGGAAAGTAGACGCGGATGCCCAGGCAACCGAAACCATCTCGCTAATAGAAAGCCCGGATGCAGCGATCGCCGCTTTCAGGTTGATAATGTCTTCCTGCGTTGGCTGATAGAGCGGTTGCGGCAACGGGTCCTGCCAGATCAGATCTTCTTTCGGCACTTCCGGTCCGATGTAACGCGCTTTTGGTCCCATATCTCTGTGCGTCAGTTTGAACCAGGCACGAGCAAAGGCTTCATTAAAGGCCTGCGGATCGTTAAGGAAACGACGGGAAATCTTCTCGAACTCCGGATCAAAACGCAGCGTCAGGTCGGTGACCAGCATGGTTGGCTTACGTTTTTTCGACGGATCGAACGGGTCCGGGATGATGTCCGGCGCGTCTACCGCTTCAAACTGGATAGCGCCAGCCGGACTACGGGTTTGTACCCACTCATATTTGAACAGATTCTCGAAGAAATAGTTGCTCCACTGGGTCGGCGTCTGCGTCCAGACCACTTCCAGCCCGGAGGTGATAGCATCGGCGCCAACGCCACTACCATAGCTGCTGGCCCAACCTAAGCCCTGCGCTTCAATCGGCGCGGCTTCCGGATCGGCCCCTACATGGGATGCCGCTGCCGCGCCGTGGGTTTTACCGAGGGTATGCCCGCCAGCGATCAACGCCACGGTTTCTTCGTCGTTCATCCCCATATTGCCAAAGGTGGCGCGAATGGCGGCGGCGGCAGAAAGTGGTTCGCCGCTGTGATCCGGCCCTTCCGGGTTAACGTAGATAAGGCCCATCTCGGTCGCGCCCAGCGGCGCTTTTGCCAGCGCTTCAGGGTGTCGGTGAGTCAACCAGGCTTTTTCATCGCCCCAGTTCACATCCAGATCCGGTTCCCAGACATCTTCACGCCCGGCGCCAAAACCGAAGGTACGGAAGCCGGAGTTTTCCAGCGCCACGTTACCCGCCAGAATAAACAGGTCGGCCCAGGAAATTTTCTGGCCATATTTCTGCTTAATCGGCCACAACAAACGACGCGCCTTATCCAGGCTGACGTTATCCGGCCAGGAGTTAAGCGGCGCAAAACGCTGTTGACCACGACCCGCGCCGCCACGACCATCAATAGAACGGTAGGTGCCAGCGCCATGCCAGGCCATACGAATAAACAAACCGACATAGCTGCCCCAGTCGGCGGGCCACCATGGTTGTGAATCGGTCAGCAGCGCCTTGAGATCCCCTTTCAGGGCGGAGTAGTCTAACTTGCTAAACTCTTTGCGGTAGTCAAAGTCTTCACCCAGCGGGTTAGAACGGTTGGAATGTTGATTCAAAAGATCCACGCGAAGCTGGTTCGGCCACCAGTCGCGGCTGGCAGTCCCTGCGCCTGCGCTTCGGTCATGCCCCCCCTGATGGAAAGGACATTTTCCAGTGGATAACGTGTTATGGGTATCGTCGGTCGTGCTCATATCTCAGCTCCCTTTTAAAGTGTTACCGTTACGATATACACCAGGAGCAAATAGATATAGTTGAATTAATCCACAGATTCGATAGCTAATACCTTTTATATTTTTAGTTACAGAGATGTAGATCAATATGAGGTGTAATAAAGCTCCCGGCAGGGAGCTGGAGGTTATAAACCCGGTCTTACGCCCAGTGTGTGGCAAATGGCATAACTCATTTCCGCACGATTCAACGTGTAGAAGTGGAAATCCTTTACTCCTTCGCGACTTAAAATTTTCACCATGTCCATCGCAATGTTAGCGCCCACCAGCTTGCGGGTTTCTGCGTCATCATCCAGCCCCTCAAACATCAGTGACATCCAGGACGGAATGCGGACATTGGTCATATCGGCAAATTTTTTCGCCTGTTTAAAGTTAGACACCGGTAAAATGCCGGGAATAATTTCTACGTCGATACCGGCAGAAACACAGCGGTCGCGAAAACGCAGGTAGCTTTCCACATCGAAGAAAAATTGGGTTATCGCGCGGTTAGCGCCAGCATCCACTTTACGCTTCAGATTAAGCAGATCGGCCTGCGCGCTTTTCGCTTCCGGATGTACCTCCGGATAGGCCGCTACTGAAATATCGAAATCGGCCACCTCTTTGAGCAAACCAACCAGATCGGCGGCGTACATCTCCGGCTTACCGCTGTCCGGCGGCAAATCACCGCGCAAAGCGACAATGTGGCGGATACCGTTATTCCAGTAGTCGCGGGCGATGGTGCGCAGTTCATCGCGCGTGGCGTCAATACAGGTAAGGTGCGGCGCGGCCTCAAGCCCAGTACGCTCTTTAATGCCTTTAATAACGCTATGGGTGCGGTCGCGTTCCCCGGAGTTGGCGCCATACGTTACCGAAACAAACTTCGGTTTCAGACTGCTCAGGCGATCGATGGAGTTCCACAGGGTTTGCTCCATTTCACTGGTGCGCGGCGGGAAAAATTCAAACGAAACGTTAATCTGACCCTGTACTTCCGCCAGGCTCTGATTCAGGGCTTCCCGCTGGTTGGCGTGAAAAAAGCTCATACCTTACCTCATCAATCGCATGTTATTATTTGTTGTGCTGTAAACATCTATCCGTTTAGACGTCCAGATGTAAAAATGACGGAAAAGCAGAAGGACGTCAACTGAAAAATCACGCCAAAGAATGAGGAATATTCAGCAAAGTTGAATTTTCTTCATGTCACGCCGCGGCACTGAACGCGCCGCGGCAGGGGAAATTACTTCTTCACATCCGCAACGCGCATCCCTTTGAGCTGCTCATCCGTGATGGTGTTGCCCGCCTTAAAGTAATCAACTATCGCATTCGACACATAGTAGCCGCCGGAGGTATTCCGCGCCTGGCCTTCCGTGAACGCCGCAAAACCATCGCCGCCGTCGGCAAGGAAGCTGTTGGTGGCAATATGATAAACCGTAGCATCGTCAATCGGTTTGCCATTGAGCGTCAGCACGGTAACCCGCTGGCCGACAGGTTTGCTGCTGTCATACTTCATCTCCAGCCCTTTAGACACCTGCAATACGCCGTTGCTTAATCCAGCGCCATGCTCCATCAGGCTGCGCAATTGTTTACCGGTTAAATCCATCGTGACCAGTTCATTAGGGAACGGGAAGGTACTGATTACCGCCCCCATCGTCACCGCGCCAGCCGGGATTTCGTTGCGGATACCGCCAGAGTTAGTAAGCGCTAACTGGGTGTCTTTCCCCGCCGTAAAAAGCAGCGCATCCGCCGCCAGATTCCCCAGCGACGACGATTCGCCATACGCGCGGGTCAGCTCAACCGGCGATTGCGCCACCGTCTGCTGCACGACTTTATCGAGCTTTTTATTCCAGCCGTCGATCACCTGTTTCGTTTGCGGATCGGGCTTCCACTCATCAGCAAAAATGGTCTTCAGCTCGAAGTTCTTCACCGTAAAGTGGTGTGGTTTCTCTTTGTAGTCCAGCACCAGTTTACCCACATCAATGCCGCCGCTGTCCGTTGAAAGAATCAGCGTATTACCGACTTTAATCGGTTCTGGCGTACCGACATGCGCGTGGCCGGTAATCAAAATATCCAGCCCTTTTACCTGACTTGCGGTCTGAATATCTTTATCCAGCGCGCGTCGCACATCGGTATTCCCCATGCTGGACTGGCGGGCCGGGGTGCCTTCGTGGATCAGCGCGACGGTCAGATCGACTTTACCTTTAAGTTCATCAATGTAACGTTGCAGCCACTTAATTTCATCGCGTGCCTCAATGCCCACGCGCGTCGCGGCGGATACCGTATCATTAAAAGCAAAGACACCGTGTAAGCCGATTACGCCAATCTTGACGCCATCTTTTTCAACAATGGTGTACGGCTTATCCCAGAAGGATTTACTGCTGTCCTCATAAAAAATATTGCCCTGTACGATAGGGAATTTCGCCCGGCTCAGTTGCAACAATGTATTGTCCCAGCCATGATCGAACTCATGATTACCGATAGTGGCAGCGTCATACTGCATGGTATTCAAAATATCGATAATCGCTTTACCCTTCGTCAGGCTGCTGATATACGGTCCGGTAAAGTAATCTCCGGCATCAAAAAACCACGTCGCCTTATTTTTGGCTTTTTCCTGCTTCACCAGCGTAGTGATATTGGCCCAACCGCCAATATCGCGTTTACCGTCAGCAATCCACGGCACTTTATAAGGCTCCACATGGGCGTGTAGATCGTTAGTGTAAATAATGGTGACATCTTTGGCGCAGGCCCAGAACGGCAGCGTGAACAAAATACCGGCAGCAAGCAGTTTTACTTTCATAAATAAGTCCCTTTCAGTCATATAAAGATTCGCTACGTTACGTTCTGAAAGGTTTTTTTATGTGAGAGTCCTCACACCCGCGTACCGTTTTATGAAGGCAGAATCAACGACCTGCCAAAATCGTTGGTAAAATGTATGCCGCCTCTGTTCACCATTAATGCCTGCAAAAGCGCTGGTTGTCGCAATCTTGGGCTGCCTGACTCGCCGGATTATGTGTGGCCGGACTATCGCCTGGGTTATCCGGCATTGCATTGTCGAGCCTGCGGCAGTTATCCGCCGCTCTTCAACGAGGGGGAATTTCGCCGCTGGGCGTCTGCTTATATCGCGCAATATGCCAAAGAGCATGGTCACTTTTGCCCCGACTGCTATCAAAAAACATGGATTCGTTATGGACGTAATCCCGGCGGAACGCAGCGACTTCAGTGCCAGTACTGTAAGAAAGTCTGGACGCCAAAACAGCACGCGCTGAATGTCGCCGAAACGCCGGAACAGATTTGCAGTATTCCGCTGCTCGTACCGTTTCAGGGAGCGAATGCCTTCCAGCAATTGTACTTTTTATTCAGTTTTGATGCTGTTCGCGGCAATATTCTTCACCTTTCCAGCAATTTCACGTTACTGTCTGCCGGAAAAAGTTTGCATTACCACTGGAAAGGAATTGCGCCGCCCGAGGGCGAGAAGGGCGATATTATTCACCGTATCGCCATTAAAGAACGGCAATTTTTACAGCGCAGTCAGTTCGATGAGATTCAGTATGGCCCGGCGGCGCTTAAACGTAACGCGCAAGGAACAATACTTCGCCCGGTCATTACGGCGCATGGTCATTTTCGGGTGCTGAAAAACCGCTTTCCTGATGTCGCGACACACATCATTGCCCATGAGTGTTTTTTGCGCGGCGCGGTCATTACGGCATGGGCGGAGCGGTTTCGCCAGCGTCTCTCCTCGCTGTGGTTCGTTGAGGAAGAGATAAACGATGACGATTGCCGCGCAGAGTGGCAACTGTTAGGCAAAACATGGCAGGGATGGTGGCAAAATCAGTGGCAACTCTGGGGGCAAGGTCACAACCGCAAAATGGTCTGTTCGTTAACCGGTTCCCACTTAGAACAAGGTGTCGCCGTTAATCTGGCGGCCAGTCGCCGCTTTGTTACCTGGCTATGGCAACAACCTGAATTCCAGCAAAGCGCCCACTATTCCGCCAAACGCGTCACGCAAATTCTGTATTTGCTGACGGAAAAATATAACTCACAATGGAATCACATTTAACCCAATGATGTAATGCCACGCATAAAAAATCACAGATTATCATTCAGAAGGCGCTATAGATTTAATCACCTCACATCCTGCTTTTATACGCTGAAAAAGAATAGAACTATTTTATAAAATGGCCCTTCGTTTTAAGTTAAGATCGGCTATAAACGTTATTCACATAATCAATATTTATTATCAATTTAAATAGTTCTATACATTCTTATTTTCTATGGAAAACAAGGGATAAATATGGAAATTACTTTACCGTCAATGTCAGATAAAAAATGGACCTGCGCCGATCTCCTGAGTAGCTATCGATTCTGGGGGATCACTTTTTTCTTTTTGGTGCTCTCTTTTATCAGTTCGCTGGGATCGTCGTATGGTGTTTATTTTTGGAGTAAATCACTGTCTATTCCAGCCGATCGTATTGGTGTTATTCTCGTTGGCGGCCAACTGGGATACCTCCTGGGTATGGTTGCCAGCTGGTTTGTCTGCCGTATAAAAAATTGTTACCCCTTCTACTTTGTTGCGCTCCTGTTAATCATTGGCGTGGTCTGTTCCTTCTGCATAAATGGCCCGTCTGACGTAGTCAGGCTTATCATAGCGCAGTTTTTAATTAATCTGGGTATGGGGATCGTAACGCTGTTAGTCCCCATGCTGCTTTTCAGCGCTATCGGCAGTGCTCAGACATTTGTTATTTTATTTAGCCTCTGCTTACTGTTCAAATTTATCATCGCTGGCTATCTGTCTATATTTATATACTCAATTCCTTATATAGGAATAATCGTAATTACTTTAGCGGTTATCGCGCTTTTGCTACTATTACCGCTCAAAAAAGAACTTTTCTATATTGCACCGCCCAAAAGGTTCTCATCAACCCAGCGACCTGAGTGCGCAGAACCCCTTGTCGTCGCATTATTGGCCTTTTTCATTCCATTTTATATTATTTATTGGCTCTTCAGAATTCACCGGGAAATGCAATTTGTGGCGCCTTCGCCCCGACTCATGACCGCATGTGGCGCGGGATGGCTGTCAGCCATTATGCCGTTTGGCACAGCCATATTGTGTCTGACGCTTAGCGATGAAATCCGCGCTCTGCTGGCGAATAAAAACGAAGATGGCGGAATACGAACCGGCTGGACACTATTCTGGGCGTTACTGCTGCCACCCGTCGGCGCGGCGATTATCCAGGCAAAAATGAACCGTTTTATTACTGCTAATACCGCGGATACTGCTGACAGAGGATAAACATGGAAGGTTTTGAGTTATTTCCAAAAATTAAAGGCGCGATCAAATGGATGGCCGAGCACAGTGACTCGGTAATCCATTTTGGCTGGAATGTTGTTGCCGCCATCATTCTACTTTTCATCGGTAAGTTAATAGCTCGCTTACTATCGAGGGGGCTGGAAAAATTACTTCTCAGGCGGCAAGTGGATGCCACTATTGTCCACTTTTTCTCCGCGCTGGTTCGCTACATCACGATAGCTTTCACGGCAGTAGCCGCTCTTGGCCGTGTCGGTATAGAAACCTCCTCAATTATTGCCGTTATCGGCGCGGCGGGTTTAGCCATTGGCCTGGCGCTGCAAGGGTCACTTTCCAACTTTGCCGCAGGCGTACTGCTTGTCTCCCTGCGTCCTTTCCGCGCCGGGGAAATTGTACAAATTGGCCTGGTTATCGGCACAGTAGAAAAGGTCCATATTTTCTCCACCACTCTGCTCACTGCGGATAGCAAAGAAGTTGTCATCCCGAATGGTAAAATTATTGCTGATAATATTATCAACTATTCACGACACCCCTATCGACGTATTGATCTGATTATTGGCGTGGATTACCAAAGCCGTATTGCTGACGTAAAAAGCGTGATACATCGTATTATTGAACAAGATCATCGCATTGATAAAACCCGCGATATTACGGTCCGCCTGGGCGAACTTGCGCCCTCTAGCCTGAATTTCTATGTTCGCGTATGGGTGCCCAACGCTCAGTACTGGAGTACTTACTACGATCTTCTGGAAAATATCAAGGAAGCAATGGATGAAAACGGCATCAATATTCCTTACCCCCGGATGGATGTCCGGGTTGAGAATGTAAAAAGCATCACGCCATAATGTTTCGTCAGCAATCGGATGGCGCTTCGTATATCAGTATCTACAGAATGACTGCATAACGTATTGATGAGGGAGCGAAGCGCAACCCGGCGCTTCGCTCACGAACTTGCCTTTATTACAGCAACTGCGCCAGGCGGTTGATATCCGACTGAATCGCCCCGGCGGTCACATCTCGACCCGCGCCCGGCCCACGGATCACCAGCGGGTTATCGCGATACCAGCGGCTTTCAATAGCAAAGACATTATCGCACGGCAGCAGCGCCGCCAGCGGATGTTCCGGACGCACCGCTTCAACGCCGACGCGCGCTTTGCCATTGGCGTCGAAACGCGCCACGTAACGCAACACCAGCCCCAGTTCGCGGGCTGCCTCCAGACGCTGCACCATCTGTTCATTCAGCGCGTCGCCGTTTTCGAAAAAGTGATCGATAGACCCTTCTTCACAGTGCGCCGGCACCAACGATTCTACACGCACCTGATCCGGCTCGATGTCGTATCCCGCCTCGCGCGCCAGAATCACCAGCTTACGCATGACATCTTTTCCGGAAAGATCGACGCGCGGATCGGGTTCGGTCAGCCCCTGCTGCCAGGCCTGATCCACCAGATCGGTAAACGGCACCGTGCCGTCAAATTGCAGGAACAGCCAGGATAGCGTCCCGGAGAAGATCCCGCTGATCGAGAGAATCGTATCGCCGCTGTCAATCAGATCCCGCACCGTGTGGTTGATCGGCAATCCCGCGCCCACGGTGGAGTTATACAGCCAGTAACGCCCGGTTTTTTCAAACGCGTCATGAATCTGGCGATACTTATCGCTGGCGCTTGCGCCCGCCAGTTTATTGGCGCTAATCACATGAAAACCGTGGCTGGCGAAATCAAGATACTGATCGGCCAGTTGCTCGCTTGCTGTCACATCCAGCACCACTAAATCATCATACGGATGCGCACGCATCCACAGGAATAGCGACTCTTCGTCCTGCTCAACGGCTTCATCATCAAAGAATGCCAGCGCGCGGCTGGCGTCCAGCCCTTCATAATTCAACAGGCTACGGCGGCTATCCACCACGCCCGCCAGCACAAATTCAAAACCAGTACGCGCGGAAAGCGTGCTTTGTTCACGGGCAAATAGTTCCAGCCAACGGGAGCCGATGTTCCCCTTACCGAACAGCATCAGGCCAATGCGTTTTTCGGCGCGGAAAACAGACTGGTGCAGCCCCTGAATCAGGCTCTCAGTCGGGCCGGTACGCAGCACCGCCACCAGACTAATGCCCTCCTCCGACTGCCAGGTAAACTCCACTGGCTGACCTTTCAACTGCTGCCAGAAGCGATGGCAGTGTAGCGGATTGCGAGTGACGCCCGCACCGACCATCGCCACCAGCGCCAGCCCCTGCCGCAGGCGCAATTCGCCCGGCAGCCCGACATCGTCGAGGAGTTTCAGTACGCTATCCGCTACCTCGGCGGTATAGCAGAACTGTAATAACTGGCGATCGCGATGCACGCCCACTGCCAGCGGACGCGCCTGCGCCCGTTTTAAAATGTGGTCGAGCTCTTTATGCGCCAGCCTGAAATCCTGGCTGGCAGGCACCTGAAACTCAATCAGACAGATATCATCGTGACTGGTCACGATACGCGCGCCCGTCCCGGAAGCCAGCACCCGTTCAATTCGGGTTGACCCTTGATCCGGCGTGTAGCTACAGCGCAACTGCAAATCGATATCGCTGCCGGACACTGGCTGCAGTGTGCGGGCGTGCAGAACAGGCGCCGCCAGACGCGCCAGCTCGCTGGCTTCGTCCAGACGCAGCAACGGCAGCAGGCAGGCATCTTTCACTTTGCGCGGGTCGGCACTATAAACGCCCGCGACATCGCTCCAGATGGTCACGCGGGAAACGCCCGCCAGCGCGCCGATTTGCGTGGCGGAATAGTCGGAACCGTTCCGGCCTAACAGGACTGTTTCGCCGTCATGATTGCGGCTGATAAAGCCGGTCACGACCAGACGTTTGCCAGGATGCTGCGCCAGTAGCTGTTGCAATAAAGGATAAGATAGTCCTTCATCAACCTGCGGCTGTGCGGCGCGTTCGGCGCGTAAAAATGCGCGCGCGTCCAGCCAGGCGGCATCCAGCCCCTGCTGATTCAGGACGGCGGACATCAATCTCGCCGACCAAATTTCGCCGTGTCCGACGATCTCAGCATAGACGGCATCCGTTACGCCGCCGTCGAGCAAGGCGGCAAGACGTTCCAGATCGCTAATAAAAGCGCTGGTTAAATCATCTGCCGCGTCGGCGGGAAGCAGCCCGCTAATCAGATCGCACTGATAGCGGCGTAACG
The DNA here is from genome assembly GCF_046552235.1 of Salmonella sp. SAL00670. Lineage (NCBI taxonomy): Bacteria > Pseudomonadati > Pseudomonadota > Gammaproteobacteria > Enterobacterales > Enterobacteriaceae > Salmonella > Salmonella sp. SAL00670. Next base: position 105,498 of record NZ_JBGDUO010000008.1, on the reverse strand, counting down.
TCTGTAATACCTGATGCGCAGAAAGGCGATCGGTCTGGCTTAACTTGAGCCAGCTAATCAACTGGTTGGTGGTACTGCCTGCAGCGGACACTACCATCATATCGTCAGGCTGCGAATACTCCGCCATAATGCCTGCGACACGCAGGTAACACTTCACATCCGCCAGACTACTGCCGCCAAATTTATGCAGTTGACGACCTTTCGCCCCTGCCTGCGCAATCACACTCATGTTTACCCCTTGTTTGCAGCCCGGAAGCCATTTTCCAGGTCGGCAATTAAATCTTCGCCATCTTCAATACCGGTGGAGATACGCAGTAGCGTTTCGGAGATCCCGGCGGCGGCACGCGCCTGCGGCGACATACCGGCATGCGTCATGGTGGCGGCGTGAGAGATCAAACTTTCCACTCCCCCTAAAGATTCCGCCAGCGTAAACAGCGACAGCCCGCCCAGAAAACGACGCAGCGTCTCCTCATCCCCATCCAGTTCAAAACTCAACATTGCGCCAAAGCCTTTTTGCTGGCGCGCGGCAATTTCATGCCCCTGATTTTCCGGCAGCGACGGGTGATACAGTTTTTTCACCAACGGCTGGGTTTGCAGATATTTCACAATCGCCTGCGCGTTGCGCTGCGCCAGCTCCATACGCGGCACCAGAGTTCGCAAACCGCGCAGCAGCAGATAGCTATCAAACGCCCCGCCGGTCACGCCAATATTATTCGCCCACCACGCCAGTTCAGTGACCATTTCCGGATCTTTAGCAATCACCACGCCGGCCACAACATCCGAATGACCATTGAGATATTTCGTGCATGAATGCAACACCAGATCGGCACCCAACGCCAGCGGATTTTGCAGCGCTGGGCTTAAAAACGTGTTATCAACGACGCTCACTGCGCCCGCCTCGCGCGCCAGCCGACAGATTTTCGCAATATCCACCACGCGTAACAATGGATTACTTGGACTTTCTACCAGTACCAGCTTCGGTTTTTCTTCCAGCGCCGCCTGTAAGGCGCGTTCATCGCCCTGATCGACAAACCGCACACGATAACAGCCGCGTGTCGCCAGACTGTCAAACAGACGATAACTGCCGCCGTAGCAATCATGCGGCGCGACCAGCAGATCGCCCGGTTTGAGGAAAACGGTGGTGACCAGATGAATCGCCGACATGCCGGTATTCGTCAATACCGCGCCCGCGCCGCCTTCCAGTTCCGCTAATGCGCGCTGAACCACATCACGCGTGGGATTACCGCGGCGGGAATAATCATGCGCGCGCGGCTCATTGAAACCGGTAAAGTTATAGGTACTGGAGAGGTGGATTGGCGGCACAACGCAGCCGTATTGCTCGTCGTCGTTTAATCCGCTACGCACTGCGATAGTGGCCTGTTTACGCGTCATATGAAGATATTCCTGGCTGAGTCGGTGAAAGTCAGGCCACAGATTAACCACTACCACAATAGACGTCAATACATCTGGACATCTAAACTTCTTTGCGTATAGATTGAGCAAACCGCAAATAGCCGTTAAAATTATATGCATTAGCGCACATCTGCGACCGCTAACTTCGTGTCAGGGCCGCGCCACTACGGTAAACTACGCGCGATTATGGTCCGGGCTCAGGTTCAGACCTCAATATTAATGACGAAGAGGATTAAGTATCTCATGGCTGAATGGAGCGGCGAATATATCAGCCCATACGCTGAGCACGGTAAGAAGAGTGAGCAAGTCAAAAAAATTACGGTTTCCATTCCTCTGAAGGTGTTAAAAATCCTCACCGATGAACGTACGCGTCGTCAGGTGAACAACCTGCGCCACGCCACCAACAGCGAGCTGTTGTGTGAAGCATTTCTGCACGCCTTTACCGGGCAACCCTTGCCGGATGATGCCGATCTGCGAAAAGAGCGCAGCGATGAAATCCCGGAAGCGGCAAAAGAGATCATGCGTGAGATGGGGATTGACCCGGAAACGTGGGAATACTGATAGCAAAGCATGCGGTCAGAACGCCTCTGGCCGCGCTTTTTTAACGATTCCCCCTGTACGCGGCTATCTCCGACATTGTTCTAAACGTTTATCTTCCCGAATAGCCCTCGGTGGATAAATTTGTCAGACATGATAAGTTTCTCTTCGTTATTTTCCTGCAAAAAATTCCCGACATGCCATAACCGATATAATTTTATTATATTTAAACTTCCAATATTTATTTAATGTTTCACGTAGCAAAGCGTACATGAATAATAATACACCGCCATATATTTACTGAACAAATAGTATAACGATAAGTATTGTTAAAAAGACCATGGACACCTCATATTTGTGACCAACATCATTATTCCCCTCCGCGGATTGTTTTACTTTTTTAAATGTTTTTTCATCTCCGATAAATAAGAAGGTTAATATACATTCATTTTATCGATAATATCGAATGGGGAAATAAATATGTTATTTACAAGGAAAGTCTTACCTGTATTATGCTGCCTGTGTTTGAGCGGCAGCGTTTTGGCCTCAGGCGTTTTAGACCCAAACAGGCCAATGGTCGCATCAGCAGATGTCATTCCAGTACATGAAGGGCCATTAGGTATGGTCGATGTCGCTCCCTACGGCGGCGTTTTCCCATTAACAGCAATCATTAATAAAGCCAATCATAATGTACAGGACGTGAAGGTTACCGTTTTAGGGAAAGGGGAAAAAGGTATCCCGATCAGTTATGATGTCGGCCCGCAGGCTATAAATACCCATGACGGCATACCTGTGTTTGGCTTGTATCCAGATTATGTCAATAAGGTTAAAGTTGACTGGACTGAAGAAGGTAAAAAACAAACTTATACGTGGTCCATTTACGCCGCACCGGTATCATTACCCTCTACTACCGGGCAAACTGCCGTTCTTCCTACGGTAGAACCGGTTAAAGTCGATAGCTCGCTTAAAAAACGCTTATATCTTTTTAACCATATAACAGGGATGCCAAGAGCCGGCCACATTATGCATGTCGCAGGCGGCGCGGCGAACTGGGATTATACCGGTATCAACTGGATTAGCGATACGAATGGCGATGTTCGCGGCTATATGAATATTGATAAATTCCGTAACCAGGATGATATAACGCGCTTTGGTTCCATGATGAGCTTCCACCAGGTTAACGATGGCAATCTTATTTTTGGCCAGGGTCAACGTTACTTTAAATATGATTTCTTAGGCCGCGTTATTTCCGATAAACGATTGCCAAAAGGATTTATTGATTTTTCGCACGCCATTACCGAAACGCCGAAAGGCACCTACCTGCTGCGTGTCGCAAAAGAAAATTATCCATTAAATGGTAAATACACCATCAATACTGTGCGTGATCATATTCTTGAAGTTGACCAGAACGGCGATACCGTCGATTACTGGGATCTGCCAAAAATCCTCGACCCCTATCGTGACGACGTTATTCTGGCGATGGATCAGGGAGCGGTATGTTTGAGCGTCGATGCCGAACATTCCGGTCAGGTCATGACCAAAGAGCAGCTTGCAAAACAACCCTTCGGCGATATCGCGGGCTCCGGCCCGGGCCGCAACTGGGCGCATGTTAACTCCGTCAGCTACGATCCTCGCGACGACAGCATTATCATTAGCTCGCGCCACCAGTCTGCCATCATCAAAATTGGTCGCGATAAAAAAGTGAAATGGATACTTTCCGATCCATCCGGCTGGAAAGGCGAACTGGCGAAAAAAGTGCTGAAACCCGTAGACAGCAACGGTAAACCGCTAACCTGCGAAGCGCACCACTGCGACGGTGGATTTGACTGGACATGGACACAACATACCGGTTGGTTAGTGCCATCCAAAAGCACCGGAGGTAAAACCGTCGTGACCGCCTTTGATAACGGCGATGCGCGCGGCATGGAACAACCGGCCATGCCGTCAATGAAATATTCCCGCGGCGTGGAATATCAAATTGACGAAAAAAATATGACGGTTTCCCAAATGTGGGAATATGGTAAAGAGCGCGGTTTTGACTGGTACAGCGCCATTACTTCCGTCACGGAATATCGCCCGGAAACCAAAACGATGTTCATGTACTCGGCCACAGCGGGAATGAGCGGTACAAAACCGATCGTTTCCGTTCTGGATGAAGTCAAAGACGGTACTCAGGATGTGATGCTGGAGCTAAAAGTACACAGTAACCGTGCCGGTATGCTGGGTTATCGGGCGCTGATTATCGATCCAGAGCAGATGTTTAAAAAATAAAGCGAGATAGTAAAAGTAAAACAGGCGGAAGCTAACTTCCGCCTGAATGGTTAAAACGTATTGTAGTTATGACATTCGCTTTATTACCCTCGAAGAGGAATGCAAAAATATCAATGAATTACCAATCCGGCACCGACCCGATAAGCGCAGCGTCATTAGACAAACGCCACAACATACCGCGCCTTTGCTGGTGATATGTCATGAAAAATCTCTTTATCGCCTGGATAAGTTTATTGCTATATGGCTGCACAACCTTTCCACAAGCCGTAAAACCTACGACAGGCGGACAGCCCTCCCCGACGGAAATCTATATCGTCAGTCATGGCTGGCACACGGGAATTATTGCGCCGGCCCATGATGTTAATACCGTTCTGCCACAGCTTAAAAAACGGTTCGCTCAGGAGACGCAGTGGTATGAAATCGGCTGGGGCGATAAGGGCTTTTATCAGTCACAAGAAATAACCACCGCGCTTACGCTCCAGGCCATGTTCTGGTCATCCGGCGCGGTTATGCACATCGTCGCCTTTTCCGGTCAACCAGAACGCTATTTCGTCGGTAGCGAGATAAAATCACTGCTCCTGCACACAAACCAGCGTAACAGTCTGATGCGCTATCTGGGCCGCAGCTTTGCGCGTGACGAAGGGGGTAATCTGATTCCGTTAAAACAAGGAATTTACGGCGATAGCCAGTTTTACGCCGCGAATGGCCGCTACGGCATACTCAATACCTGCAATAAATGGACAGCGAAGGGGCTGGAAAGCGCGGGACTGACTATAAATCCTTCGTTAAAACTCACGGCAGGAAGCGTAATGAAAGCGATTACGGATCACAGAATGTGTCTGAACAAATACTGTTATCCCTAGAAAACAAAAAAAGCGCCCTGCGGCGCTTTTTTTTCTGGCGGTAACTTATTTGCTGCCAGGGATGCTGAAGCGCTTGTTGAAGCGCTCAACACGACCACCGGTATCAACAACACGCTGCTTACCAGTGAAGAACGGGTGGCATTTGCCGCACACGTCCAGGTTCAGGTCGTGACCCACGGTAGAGTGGGTTTTGATAACATTACCGCAAGAACAGGTTGCAGTAATTTCTACGTAATTCGGGTGAATACCTTTTTTCATGGGGAACCTCAGTGTAAGGCCGCGTCGCTCTTCCAGCCCTAACGCCAGACACCACGCGAAGTTAATAGTAAAGGGTTTGATGCTCACAACACGCACCAAAGGCGGCGAATCATACAGAATTTGACCACCGTATGCAAACTGATCCGCGCTCCCTTATCGTAATGTGTATACTACCCGACGAAATTTCAAGTCAGGAAGATGCTATGTCCGTCGCGCACGTTGCCTTGCCCGTTCCGCTTCCCCGAACCTTTGATTACCTGCTGCCGGAAGGCGGGGTCGCCAAAGCCGGGTGCCGCGTGCGCGTGCCGTTCGGCAAGCAGCAAGAGCGCGTGGGCATTGTCGTCTCGGTTAGCGACCACAGCGAATTGCCGCTTGATGAATTAAAATCGGTCATTGAAATCCTGGATAACGAGCCAATCTTTTCTCCCTCCATCTGGCGCTTACTCCTCTGGGCGGCGGATTACTACCACCATCCCCTCGGCGACGTTCTGTTTCACGCTCTGCCGGTTTTATTACGTCAGGGAAAACCAGCCAGCAACGCGCCCCTGTGGTATTGGTTCGCCACCGAAGAGGGGCAAGCCGTCGACATCAACAGCCTGAAACGCTCCGCCAAACAACAACAGGCGCTGGCGGCGCTACGGCAAGGAAAGATCTGGCGCTATCAGGTAGCCGAGCTTGATTTTACTGACGCCACGCTGCAAACGCTGCGGCGTAAGGGGCTTTGTGAGCTTGCCAGTGAAGCGCCCGCGTTTACCGACTGGCGGGAGCATTATGCCGTCGCAGGAGAGCGCCTGCGGCTGAATACCGAACAGGCGACAGCAGTCGGCGCGATTCACAGCGCGTCGGACGGTTTCTCCGCCTGGTTGCTGGCAGGCGTAACCGGCTCCGGCAAGACCGAAGTGTATCTGAGCGTGCTGGAAAACGTCCTCGCCCAGGGCAAACAGGCGCTGGTGATGGTGCCGGAAATCGGCCTGACGCCGCAAACGATCGCCCGTTTTCGCGAACGTTTTAACGCGCCGGTGGAAGTGCTGCATTCCGGGCTAAACGACAGCGAGCGTCTTTCGGCATGGCTGAAAGCGAAAAACGGCGAAGCGGCGATTGTCATCGGCACGCGCTCCTCGCTGTTTACGCCGTTTAAAAATCTTGGCGTAATTGTCATCGACGAAGAGCACGACAGCTCTTATAAACAGCAGGAAGGGTGGCGCTACCATGCCCGCGATTTGGCTGTGTATCGCGCCCATAGCGAGCAGATCCCGATTATTCTCGGCTCCGCCACCCCAGCCCTGGAAACGCTATGTAACGTGCGGCAGAAAAAATACCGGATGCTGCGTCTGACGCGGCGCGCAGGCAACGCCCGCCCAGCTCTGCAGCATGTGCTGGATTTAAAAGGCCAGCGTCTTCAGGCGGGACTGGCGCCCGCCCTTATCGCCCGTATGCGCCAACATCTCCAGGCCGACAATCAGGTAATTTTATTTCTTAACCGCCGGGGATTCGCGCCCGCGCTGCTTTGCCACGACTGCGGCTGGATTGCAGAGTGCCCGCGTTGCGATCACTACTACACGCTGCACCAGGCGCAGCATCATTTACGCTGTCATCACTGCGACAGCCAGCGTCCGGTACCGCGTCAGTGCCCCTCCTGCGGCTCCACACATATGCTACCGGTTGGGTTAGGGACGGAACAGCTGGAGCAGGTGCTGGCGCCCTTCTTCCCCGGCGTGCCGATCTCACGAATCGACCGTGATACCACCAGTCGTAAAGGCGCGCTGGAGCAGCATCTGGCGGAAGTTCACCGCGGCGGAGCACGCATCCTGATAGGCACACAAATGCTGGCGAAAGGTCATCACTTCCCGGACGTCACGCTGGTGGCGTTGCTGGATGTCGATGGCGCGCTTTTTTCCGCAGATTTTCGTTCGGCGGAACGCTTCGCCCAGCTCTACACTCAGGTTTCCGGCCGCGCCGGGCGCGCGGGCAAACAGGGCGAAGTGGTGCTCCAAACGCACCATCCTGAGCATCCCCTGCTGCAAACGTTACTGTATAAAGGCTATGATGCGTTTGCGGAGCAGGCGCTGGCGGAACGGCAAACGCTCCAGCTTCCGCCGTGGACCAGCCACGTCATTATTCGCGCAGAGGATCACAACAATCAGCAGGCCCCCGTCTTTCTCCAGCAGTTGCGTAATCTGATTCAGGCCAGCCCGCTATCAGACGATAAGCTGTGGATCTTAGGTCCGGTTCCGGCTCTCGCGCCAAAACGCGGCGGCCGCTATCGCTGGCAAATTTTACTTCAGCATCCTTCACGGATTCGCCTGCAACACATCATCAGCGGCACGCTGGCGTTGATCAATACGCTCCCGGAAGCGCGGAAAGTTAAATGGGTTCTGGACGTCGATCCGATTGAAGGATAGTCCTCACGATGCGAGGCGGATCGTAAAATTAAAGATCCATCACACTTTTTATGAAAATTCTGTAACCGCTTCCACGCACTATCTGATAAAAATGTTTTCGATGAGTGTTACCAGGGATAGATCTGCGCCAGCAGTTCCCAGGCGAGGAGAAAGAGTGAAATCGAACAAGCAGGTTACTGCCGCTACGATGAAGGATGTTGCGTTGAAGGCGAAAGTCTCTACGGCAACCGTATCCCGCGCGTTAATGAACCCCGATAAAGTCTCCCAGTCGACCCGTAGCCGGGTTGAACAGGCCGCGCTTGAAGTGGGTTATTTCCCGCAGTCGATGGGGCGAAATGTAAAACGCAATGAATCCCGTACGATTCTGGTGATTGTCCCGGATATTTGCGATCCCTTCTTCAGTGAAATTATCCGCGGTATCGAAGTGACCGCGGCAGAACAGGGGTATCTGGTGCTGATTGGCGATTGCGCCCATCAAAACCAGAAAGAAAAAACCTTTCTTAATCTCATCATCACCAAACAGATCGACGGCATGGTACTTCTCAGTTCCCGGCTGCCCTTTGACGCCAGCGTTGAGGAGCAGCGCAATTTGCCTCCGATGGTGATGTCGAATGAGTTTGCGCCGGAGCTTGAACTGCCGACGGTACATATCGATAACCTGACCGCCGCGTTCAACGCCATGAACTACCTGTTGGATTTGGGCCACAAGCGGATTGGTTGTATTGCGGGGCCGGAAGATATGCCGCTCTGTCACTATCGCTTACAAGGTTACGTACAGGCATTAAGACGCAGTGGCATTGTGGTCGATCCGCATTACATCGCCCGTGGCGACTTTACCTTTGAAGCCGGGGCAAACGCATTAAAGCAGCTGCTTGAGCAACCGTTGCCGCCTACCGCCGTCTTTTGTCATAGCGACGTAATGGCGCTGGGCGCGCTCTCCTGGGCCAAGCGCCAGGGTCTGAAAGTACCTGACGATCTGTCGATTATCGGCTTTGACAATATCGCGCTGGCCGAGTTTTGCGACCCTCCGTTGACAACCGTGGCGCAGCCGCGTTTTGACATTGGTCGCGAGGCGATGCTGCTGTTGCTCGATCAGATGCAGGGGCAAAATGTGAGCAGCGGCTCGCGTTTAATGGATTGCGAGCTGATTATTCGCGGTTCTACGCGCGCTTTACCCTAAAGTAAATAGCTTTAAGACTCACCTGTCTGGTCAAAGGCCCGCCGCTTCAGTAACATGACGGGCTGACGAACGAATAAATACAGCGAAACGATAGTGGCACAACGAGATTATGTACGTCGCGGCCAACCGGCTCCTTCGCGGCGCAAAAAGAGCACCTCACGGAACTCACGGAAGAAGCAAAGCAACATGCCTGCCGTCTCGCCGGCAATGGTCGCGATTGCGGCAGCCGTCCTTGTGACCTTTATCGGCGGTCTGTACTTCATTACTCACCATAAGAAAGAAGAGTCCGAAACGCTACAAAACCAGAAAGTCACCGGCAATGGGCTTCCGCCAAAACCGGAAGAGCGCTGGCGTTACATCAAAGAGCTGGAAAGTCGCCAGCCGGGCGTGCGTACGCCAACGGAACCGTCCGCCGGCGGCGAAGTCATGAACCCGAATCAGCTCACCAGCGAGCAGCGTCAACTCCTGGAGCAGATGCAGGCGGATATGCGTCAGCAGCCAACGCAACTTAACGAAGTGCCGTGGAACGAGCAGACGCCAGAACAACGCCAGCAAACGCTACAGCGCCAGCGTCAGGCGCAGCAGCAGCAGCAGCAGCAGCAGCAGCAGTGGGCTCAAACGCAGCCTGTTCAGCAACCACGCACGCAGCCGCGGGTAAACGAACAGCCGCAAACGCGCACGGTACAATCCGCCCCAGCGCAACCTGCGCGCCAAAGTCAGCCGCCGAAGCAGACGGCCTCGCAGCAACCTTATCAGGATTTGCTGCAAACGCCGGCGCATACCAGCGCGGCAGCGCCGAAAGCCGCGCCAATTACGCGCGCGCCTGAAGCGCCGAAGGCGACAGCAGAGAAAAAAGATGAACGTCGCTGGATGGTGCAATGCGGTTCATTCAAAGGCGCCGAGCAGGCAGAAAGCGTCCGCGCTCAGCTGGCGTTTGAAGGCTTTGACTCCAAAATTACCACCAATAACGGCTGGAATCGCGTGGTTATCGGGCCGGTTAAGGGTAAAGAAAATGCCGACAGCACCATTAACCGTCTGAAGATGGCGGGCCATACAAACTGCATTCGACTCGCCACCGGGGGTTGAAACCCTCAAAATCTCCCCCATCTATACTTGCATTATGCCCCGTACGCCGTACGGGGCCGCAATTCAGCATTAGTAACCAAGGGGTCTGCTCGTGACAACAATAGTAAGCGTACGCCGTAACGGCCACGTGGTAATCGCCGGTGATGGTCAGGCCACACTGGGTAACACAGTAATGAAAGGCAACGTGAAGAAAGTCCGCCGCCTCTACAACGACAAGGTCATTGCGGGCTTTGCAGGCGGTACTGCGGATGCATTCACGCTGTTCGAGCTGTTTGAACGTAAACTGGAAATGCATCAGGGGCACCTGGTCAAAGCCGCCGTTGAACTGGCGAAAGACTGGCGTACCGACCGTATGCTACGCAAACTGGAAGCGTTGCTGGCCGTCGCGGATGAAACCGCCTCGCTCATCATCACGGGTAACGGCGATGTCGTGCAACCTGAAAACGATTTAATTGCTATCGGCTCCGGCGGTCCTTATGCCCAGGCTGCCGCTCGCGCTCTGTTGGAAAATACCGAGCTCGGCGCGCGCGAAATTGCTGAAAAGGCGTTGGATATTGCAGGCGATATCTGCATTTACACCAACCATTTCCACACCATTGAAGAATTGACCGCCAAAGCGTAAGGACCTCTCATGTCTGAAATGACCCCACGCGAAATTGTCAGCGAACTGAACAAACACATTATCGGCCAGGATAACGCAAAGCGTTCCGTGGCGATTGCATTGCGTAACCGCTGGCGTCGTATGCAGCTTGATGAAGAGCTGCGCCACGAAGTAACGCCGAAAAATATTCTGATGATTGGCCCGACCGGCGTCGGTAAAACCGAAATCGCCCGTCGTCTGGCAAAACTCGCCAACGCGCCGTTCATTAAAGTCGAAGCCACCAAATTCACCGAAGTGGGCTATGTCGGGAAAGAAGTGGACTCTATCATCCGCGATCTGACCGATGCCGCGGTGAAAATGGTTCGCGTACAGGCTATCGAGAAAAACCGCTATCGTGCGGAAGAGTTGGCGGAAGAACGTATTCTCGACGTACTGATCCCACCCGCAAAAAATAACTGGGGCCAGGCCGAACAGCAGCAGGAGCCTTCTGCCGCCCGTCAAACGTTCCGCAAAAAACTGCGCGAAGGCCAGCTCGACGATAAAGAGATCGAGATTAACCTCGCCGCCGCGCCGATGGGCGTAGAGATTATGGCGCCTCCGGGCATGGAAGAGATGACCAGCCAGTTGCAGTCTATGTTCCAGAACCTGGGCGGTCAGAAACAGAAACCGCGTAAGCTGAAAATTAAAGACGCGATGAAACTGTTGGTTGAAGAAGAGGCTGCTAAGCTGGTCAACCCGGAAGAGCTGAAACAGGACGCTATCGACGCGGTTGAACAGCACGGCATCGTGTTTATCGATGAAATTGACAAAATTTGTAAGCGTGGCGAAACCTCCGGCCCGGATGTTTCACGCGAAGGCGTACAGCGCGACTTACTGCCGCTGGTAGAAGGCTGCACGGTTTCGACCAAACACGGGATGGTCAAAACGGATCATATTCTGTTTATCGCCTCTGGCGCGTTCCAGGTGGCGAAGCCGTCTGATCTGATCCCGGAACTGCAGGGCCGCCTGCCGATTCGCGTTGAGCTTCAGGCGCTGACCACCAGCGATTTCGAACGCATTTTGACCGAGCCAAACGCCTCCGTCACCGTGCAGTATAAAGCGCTGATGGCAACTGAAGGCGTCAATATCGAGTTCACCGATTCCGGTATTAAACGTATTGCCGAAGCCGCCTGGCAGGTTAACGAAACCACCGAAAACATCGGCGCGCGCCGTCTGCATACCGTACTAGAGCGTCTGATGGAAGAAATTTCCTATAACGCCAGCGATCTGCACGGCCAAAACATCACAATTGATGCGGAATATGTGAGCAAACATCTGGATGCGCTGGTCGCAGATGAAGATCTAAGCCGTTTTATCTTATAATCGCGTCCAATGCATTTTCATCACTGTTGATGGGGCTGAAAAGCCCCATTTTTATTGGCGCTAAATATGACTGAACAACAACAAATTAGCCGCACCCAGGCCTGGCTGGAAAGCTTACGACCCAAAACCTTACCCCTCGCCTTCGCGGCGATTATCGTCGGTACGGCCCTGGCATGGTGGCAAGGCTATTTCGATCCTCTGGTCGCGCTGCTGGCCCTTATCACCGCCGGGCTGCTGCAAATTTTATCCAACCTCGCCAACGATTATGGCGACGCTGTCAAAGGCAGCGATAAACCGGATCGCATCGGGCCGCTGCGGGGGATGCAAAAAGGCGTCATCACCCGGCAAGAGATGAAGCGGGCGTTAATCATTACCGTCGTGCTGATCTGTATCTCCGGACTGGCGCTGGTGGCGGTCGCGTGCCATACGTTAACCGATTTTGTCGGCTTCCTGATTTTGGGCGGACTGTCGATTATCGCCGCCATCACCTACACCGTGGGTAATCGGCCCTACGGCTATATCGGGCTGGGTGATATCTCTGTCCTGGTATTCTTTGGCTGGCTAAGTGTCATGGGGAGCTGGTATCTCCAGGCGCATACGCTGATTCCGGCGCTGATTCTCCCGGCCACCGCCTGCGGTTTACTGGCGACGGCGGTGCTGAATATTAATAACCTGCGCGATATTAATAGCGACAGAGAGAACGGTAAAAACACCCTTGTGGTACGACTGGGCGATGTCAACGCGCGTCGTTATCACGCCTGCCTGTTGCTAGGCGCGCTGCTCTGTCTGGCGCTGTTTAATCTGCTCTCGCTACACAGTCCGTGGGGATGGTTGTTTATTCTGGCCGCGCCCTTGCTCATTAAACAAGCGCGCTACGTAATGCGCGAAAGGGAGCCTGCGGCAATGCGCCCGATGCTTGAACGTACCGTTAAAGGCGCGTTGTTAACCAACCTGTTATTTGTGATTGGGATACTCTTAAGTCAGTGGGCCGTTTAACTGACAAATATCAATTAACAATTGATGATTTTGCCAACAGTATACTTAGCGCGATATACTAAAAATTCTCGCAGCAACTGAACGTTAAGCCTATGAAATACGATACTTCCGAGCTTTGTGACATCTATCAGGAAGATGTCAACGTCGTGGAACCGCTGTTCTCTAATTTTGGAGGGCGGTCGTCGTTTGGCGGACAAATCATCACGGTAAAATGTTTCGAGGACAACGGGTTGCTGTACGATCTGCTCGAACAAAATGGCCGTGGTCGGGTTCTGCTGGTCGATGGCGGCGGTTCTGTCCGTCGTGCATTAGTCGATGCGGAGCTGGCGCGTCTGGCCACGCAAAATGAATGGGAAGGGCTGGTTATCTATGGCGCGGTGCGTCAGGTGGACGATCTGGAAGAGCTGGATATCGGCATTCAGGCGATCGCCGCCATTCCGGTTGGCGCCGCAGGTGAAGGCATTGGGGAAAGCGATGTGCGCGTCAATTTCGGCGGCGTGACGTTCTTCTCCGGCGATCATCTCTATGCCGACAACACCGGGATTATCCTTTCCGAAGACCCGCTTGATATCGAGTGATCAAAAAAGGCGCCGTAAGGCGCCTTTTTTATGCGTTGTCGCTGATTGCCGGATGGCAGCTTACGCCTTATCCGGCCCACCGGTATCCGCATTCTAAATCCTCTATAGATTTCGCGTCAGGGCAAGGCGGCAAGTAAGTGAATCCCCAGGAGCATAGGCCACTATGTGACTGGGGTGAACGCACGCAGCCAACGCCGCCATAACGTGAAATATGACGAGGATTAGACTTCTTCCATACGACCAAGCAGCGCCTGCAAACGTTCCTGCCAGCCGCTCTGCTGTTCCTTCAGAGAATTATTTTCACGCTCGAGTTCTTCACGCTGATGCTGTGCAGACTGCACTTCCTGCGTCAGGCTGTTGTTCTTTTCTTTCAGCTCTTCAATTTCCATCTGTAACAGGGTGATGGTGTCAATCGCCTGCTGTACTTTTGCTTCCAGTTTCTCAAACACTTCTAAAGACATGATCTTACCTCTCCTGAATTGCAAGGCGACGCTTCACGTAAACGCGCACAATATATAGTGTCGATTGTATGAAGCCCCGCTCTCGCTGTCCAGCGACATACCGCGTAGATCGCGGTTTGCAGCAATTTTCATCCATCTCCTGGTAACATTCATTCAATAACTTAAAAGTGTTAACATATTGGTTAATGAAATGATTCAATTCACTCTCTTCTGCTGTCTCAAAATGCGCTTCATGGCGCGATAACGCTCATTTTATTGACGCAGTACACACATTTTGATTTCGATATTTCTCGTTTTTGCTCGTTAACGATAAATTAACAGTGTGCCTACAGGGCATCGTGGATGTCCATGACCTCCTCGCATACCAATAATCATTACATACTCTTCAGGATCCGATTATGAGTCAAACATCAACCTTAAAAGGCCAGTGCATTGCTGAATTCCTCGGTACCGGGTTGTTGATTTTTTTCGGTGTGGGTTGTGTCGCTGCGCTTAAAGTTGCCGGAGCTACTTTTGGACAGTGGGAAATCAGCGTCATCTGGGGTCTGGGGGTAGCGATGGCTATCTACCTGACGGCAGGTGTTTCTGGCGCACACCTGAACCCGGCAGTGACCATCGCACTCTGGCTATTTGCCTGTTTCGACAAACGTAAAGTTGTTCCTTTTATTATTTCTCAAGTTGCCGGCGCCTTTTGCGCAGCGGCGTTAGTTTACGGGCTTTATTACAATCTTTTTGTGGACTTCGAACAAACCCACCATATCGTCCGTGGCAGCGTTGAAAGTCTCGATCTCGCAGGCATTTTCTCAACTTACCCGAATCCTCATATCAATTTTGTGCAGGCCTTCGCGGTTGAAATGGTGATTACCGCTATTCTGATGGGGCTGATTCTGGCGCTGACCGACGACGGAAACGGCGTACCTCGCGGTCCGCTTGCGCCACTGCTCATTGGTTTACTGATCGCCGTTATCGGTGCCTCTATGGGGCCGTTGACCGGGTTTGCGATGAATCCGGCGCGTGACTTTGGCCCCAAAATGTTCGCCGGGCTTGCCGGCTGGGGTGAAATTGCGTTTACCGGCGGTAGAGACATTCCTTACTTCCTGGTGCCACTGTTTGGCCCCATCGTCGGCGCCATTCTGGGCGCGTTTGCTTATCGCAAATTTATTGGCCGTCATTTGCCGTGCGATACCTGCGTCGTGGAAGAGAAGGACTCCACCGCGACCACACAACAAAATGCTTCGCTGTAATCTGATTACGGGACAAAATTATGACTGAAAAAAAATATATCGTTGCGCTCGACCAGGGTACCACCAGCTCCCGCGCGGTCGTTATGGATCATGACGCGAATATCGTCAGCGTATCACAGCGTGAATTTGAGCAAATTTATCCTAAGCCAGGCTGGGTAGAACACGACCCGATGGAAATTTGGGCGTCCCAAAGCTCAACGCTGGTAGAAGTGCTGGCTAAGGCCGATATCAGTTCCGATCAGATTGCCGCTATCGGTATCACCAACCAACGTGAAACCGCGATCGTCTGGGAACGTGAAACCGGCAAACCGATATACAACGCTATTGTCTGGCAGTGCCGTCGTACCGCCGATATTTGCGAACAGCTTAAACGCGACGGCCTGGAAGATTACATCCGCGACAATACCGGTCTGGTCGTCGACCCGTACTTCTCTGGCACTAAAGTGAAATGGATCCTTGACCATGTGGAAGGTTCGCGCGAACGCGCGAAGCGTGGCGAGCTGCTGTTCGGTACGGTGGATACCTGGCTTATCTGGAAGATGACGCAGGGCCGCGTCCACGTTACGGATTATACCAACGCCTCACGAACCATGCTGTTCAACATCCATGATTTGGACTGGGACGATAAGATGCTGGACGTGCTGGATATCCCACGCGCGATGCTGCCCCAGGTACGTAAGTCCTCCGAAGTCTACGGCCAGACCAATATTGGCGGTAAAGGCGGTACACGTATTCCTATCGCCGGGATTGCCGGGGATCAGCAGGCCGCGTTATTCGGTCAACTGTGCGTAAAGGAAGGAATGGCAAAGAATACCTACGGCACCGGCTGCTTTATGCTGATGAACACCGGCGAGAAAGCGGTAAAATCGGAAAACGGCCTGCTGACCACCATCGCCTGCGGCCCAAGCGGCGAAGTCAACTATGCGCTGGAAGGCGCGGTGTTTATGGCGGGAGCGTCCATTCAATGGCTGCGTGATGAAATGAAGCTCATCAGCGACGCGTTCGACTCCGAATATTTCGCCACGAAAGTGAAAGATACCAACGGCGTCTACGTGGTTCCGGCCTTCACCGGTCTGGGCGCGCCGTACTGGGACCCGTATGCCCGCGGCGCCATTTTTGGCCTGACCCGCGGCGTGAACTCTAATCACATTATCCGCGCGACGCTCGAATCCATCGCTTACCAGACCCGCGACGTACTGGAAGCGATGCAGGCCGACTCCGGTATCCGCCTGCACGCTCTGCGTGTGGACGGCGGCGCAGTGGCCAACAACTTCCTGATGCAGTTCCAGTCAGATATTCTCGGCACGCGGGTGGAACGCCCGGAAGTGCGCGAAGTGACCGCGCTGGGCGCCGCCTATCTGGCTGGCCTGGCCGTCGGTTACTGGCAGAACCTGGACGAGCTGCAGGAAAAAGCCGTCATTGAGCGAGAATTCCGCCCCGGCATTGAAACCACCGAGCGTAACTACCGTTACAGCGGCTGGAAGAAAGCGGTTAAACGCGCAATGGCGTGGGAAGAGCACGACAAGTAAGGTCGCCATCCGGCAAAATCTTTGTGCGGAGGCAACTCCGCACACACATCAATTATTCCCTCCTTCCCCTGTGCTACACTGCGCGCCACTCCTTTTTGCTACGAGTTTGTTATGAGACGAGAACTTGCCATCGAATTTTCCCGTGTGACCGAAGCGGCGGCGCTGGCTGGCTACAAATGGCTGGGACGCGGCGATAAAAATACCGCGGACGGCGCGGCGGTCAACGCCATGCGTATCATGCTCAACCAGGTCAACATTGACGGCACCATCGTGATTGGCGAAGGCGAAATCGACGAAGCCCCGATGCTCTATATCGGCGAAAAAGTCGGTACCGGCCACGGCGATGCGGTAGATATCGCCGTCGATCCGATTGAGGGCACGCGCATGACGGCGATGGGTCAGGCGAACGCGCTGGCGGTGCTGGCGGTCGGCGATAAAGGCTGTTTCCTGAATGCGCCCGATATGTATATGGAAAAACTGATTGTCGGTCCGGGCGCCAAAGGGGCGATCGATCTCAATCTGCCGCTGGCGGATAATTTGCACAACATCGCGGATGCGCTGGGTAAACCGCTTGGCGATTTGACCGTGACCATTCTGGCAAAACCGCGTCATGACGAGGTCATCGCAGAGATGGCCAAACTGGGCGTACGCGTGTTTGCCATTCCTGACGGCGACGTCGCGGCCTCCATTCTGACCTGTATGCCGGATAGCGAAGTCGACGTGCTGTACGGGATTGGCGGCGCACCAGAAGGCGTGGTATCCGCAGCGGTGATCCGCGCGCTGGACGGCGATATGCAGGGGCGTCTGCTGGCGCGCCATGACGTGAAAGGCAACAGCGAAGAAAACCGCCGCATTGGCGAACAGGAACTGGCGCGCTGCAAAGCAATGGGCATTGAAGCGGGCAAGGCGTTATGCCTGGGCGACATGGCGCGTAGCGATAACGTTATTTTCTCCGCGACCGGCATCACGAAAGGCGATCTACTGGAAGGAATTAGCCGGAAAGGCCATATTGCCACGACGGAAACGCTGCTGATCCGCGGCAAATCACGCACCATCCGCCGCATTCAGTCGATCCACTATCTTGATCGTAAAGATCCGGATGTACAGGCGCATATCCTCTAGCGCATTTGTTAGTTAGAGCCTTCCAGCCTCGCGGGGCTGGAAATCTTTCTCCTGACGAACGAAGATAAGGTTAGCGATTCAGAACAGGAGAAAACCATGGCCGATTGGGTAACAGGTAAAGTCACTAAGGTGCAAAACTGGACTGACGCACTGTTCAGCCTGACCGTTCACGCCCCCATTAATCCTTTTACTGCAGGCCAATTTACCAAACTCGGACTGGAGATCGATGGCGAGCGCGTTCAGCGCGCGTATTCCTATGTGAATGCGCCTGACAATCCGAATTTAGAGTTTTATCTGGTGACGGTGCCGCAAGGAAAGCTCAGCCCGCGGCTGGCGGCGCTAAAACCTGGCGATGAGGTGCAAGTGGTCAGCGACGCGTCGGGTTTCTTTGTACTGGATGAAGTGCCTGACTGCGAGACGCTATGGATGCTGGCGACCGGAACCGCTATTGGCCCGTATTTGTCTATTCTGCAATATGGCCAGGATGTCGCGCGCTTTAAAAATCTGGTCTTGGTCCACGCCGCACGCTTCGCCGCCGATTTAAGCTATCTGCCGCTAATGCTGGATCTGCAACAGCGTTATGAAGGCAAGCTGCGCATCCAAACGGTGGTCAGCCGGGAGAGCGTGCCAGGCTCGCTTACCGGGCGCGTGCCTGCGCTCATTGAAAACGGCGAGCTGGAAAAAGCCGTTGGATTGCCGATGGATAAAGAGACCAGCCATGTCATGCTGTGCGGGAACCCGCAGATGGTGCGCGATACGCAGCAACTGCTGAAAGAGACCAGACAGATGACTAAACATCTGCGCCGCCGACCGGGGCAGATGACGGCTGAACATTACTGGTGATGTTTTACCGAATGGCGGCTGGGGCTTATCCGGCCTGCAAATCATCACCAATCTGTGGGCCCGGTAAGCGTCAGCGCCACCGGGCAAATTACGGTTTACCGCCCGTTCACGGTTCTGCTTTAAACTTCACGTCCTGTGTCGCTTTCCCAAACTTATTTTCCCCCTGAACACCGACAAACGCGCCCAGATCGATAAGCATCATCACCAGGATCAGCGTCGGAATAAATCGCCCGACGACCCACTGCCACATCCCCGGCAGCATCACCCAGTTTCCGGCCAGCAGCATCCACGCCAGAATCATCAGCAACGCCCACGCGCCGGATCGCCCCCGGTCATGCAGACGTTTGACCATGACGGCGGCGGTCGGCCACAGCAGGCACACCAGGCAAAATGCCGCCGTTTGGATATCAAGCAGGTTTTTCCCCGCCAGCGAAAATAGCGCCAGCATCCCGGCAAACCAGAGGCCGATCCAAATCCAGAAATCACGGCGTCCGATACGCCCTTTAAATGAGAATAACCATTGCTGTATGGTCATGTAAGTTCCTTATATTTTGCCTTCCGCTACAGTTTACCCTTTTGACAAGCCCGACAGTTATCGTTTTAATCGTGAGCAGTCCTAACGAAAGGTAAGATTGATGAAGCCAGGATGTACTCTGTTTTTACTGTTGTTTTCTGCTCTCACCGCCAGCATAACGGCGCACGCGCAGCTCTCTTCATCGACCACGACAGCGCCCTATCTGCTGGCGGGCTCGCCAACCTTTGATCTTTCTATTAGCCAGTTTCGTGAGAACTTTAACCGCCAGAATCCCGATCTGCCGCTCAATGAATTTCGCGCCATTGAGAATAGCCGCGATAAGGCGAATCTGACCCGCGCCGCCAGTAAGATTAACGAAAATCTGTATGCCTCCACGGCGCTGGAGCGCGGTACGCTCAAAGTGAAAAGTATGCAGATTACCTGGCTGCCCATTCAGGGGCCGGAACAGAAAGCGGCGAAAGCGAAAGCGCTGGAATATATGGCCGCCATTATTCGCACTGTCGCCCCGTTACTGACAAAAGAGCAAAGCCAGAAAAAACTGCAAAAGATGCTTATCGCCGGTAAAGGTAAACACTATTACGCCGAGACCGAAGGCGCGGTACGTTATGTTGTCGCAGATAACGGCGAAAAGGGGCTGACCTTCGC
Organism: Salmonella sp. SAL00670; assembly: GCF_046552235.1. Lineage (NCBI taxonomy): Bacteria > Pseudomonadati > Pseudomonadota > Gammaproteobacteria > Enterobacterales > Enterobacteriaceae > Salmonella > Salmonella sp. SAL00670. The sequence continues at coordinate 85,572 of NZ_JBGDUO010000008.1, read as the reverse complement.
GGTTGAACCGATTAAGCTGACGTTATCTGAAAATCTGGAAGGGGCGAATTGATGACAAAAAGCAAAGCCTTTCCGGGGATGAATCTCTATACTGTTTCACAGACCATGCTGCTCTGACGAGCGGCCATCTTCCTTAATTCGCTGACTAAGCGTGGAGAAATGAAATGCGACATCCTTTAGTGATGGGTAACTGGAAACTGAACGGCAGCCGCCACATGGTAAACGAACTGGTGGCTAACCTGCGTAAAGAACTGACGGGCGTAGCAGGCTGCGACGTGGCAATCGCTCCGCCGGAAATGTATATCGATCTGGCGAAACGCGCTGCTGCCGGTAGCCACATTATGCTGGGCGCGCAGAACGTTGATCTGAACCTGTCTGGCGCATTCACCGGTGAAACAAGTGCTGAAATGCTGAAAGATATCGGCGCGCAGTACATCATTATCGGTCACTCTGAGCGTCGTACTTATCACAAAGAGTCTGACGAGCTGATCGCGAAGAAATTCGCTGTGCTGAAAGAGCAGGGTCTGACTCCAGTTCTGTGCATCGGTGAAACCGAAGCAGAAAACGAAGCGGGCAAAACTGAAGAAGTCTGCGCACGTCAGATCGACGCGGTACTGAAAACGCAGGGCGCGGCAGCCTTTGAAGGCGCGGTTATCGCTTACGAACCCGTATGGGCGATCGGTACCGGTAAATCTGCAACTCCTGCGCAGGCTCAGGCAGTGCACAAATTCATCCGTGACCACATTGCTAAAGCTGACGCGAAAATCGCTGAACAGGTTATTATCCAGTACGGCGGTTCTGTTAATGCCTCCAATGCCGCCGAACTGTTCGCGCAGCCGGACATCGACGGCGCACTGGTAGGCGGCGCTTCTCTGAAAGCTGACGCCTTCGCGGTGATCGTGAAAGCAGCAGAAGCTGCTAAACAGGCTTAATTGCCAATCAATGTCTGATGGCGCTGCGCTTATCAGGCCTACCAGCCGAGTGCTTATGTAGGCCTGATAAGGTAAAGCCGCCATCCGGCATTTATGCTGTGGAGGGTAAGAAAGTAGTATCCCCGGCAACCTTAAACATCGCCCTCCAGCTCCGCGTATTCTCAACCAGCCGATCATCACGAAATAACGCACTACCAGAAACAACACGATCGATGCCCTGTGCAATCAGCGAAGGCAACTGATCCTGCGTTAACGACCCATCAATAACGATAATTTTACCTTCGCGTTTATCACCAAGTAGACAGAGAAGCTGTGCCACGCGCTCATGCAAATCACTGGAGCGCATTTTACTGCCGTATCCAGGGTTCACTGCCAGTAGTTGAATAACCTCAACGTCGCTCAGAATGGGGATAATGACATCCAGAGGCGTTGCCGGGCATAAACTAATCCCCCGGATCACCGGCATTTCACCGCCAATAACGGGCACGGTCTGCTGACCAAGCCAGCTTAGCGTATGATGCAGATGAATATCGCCTTCAGCCTGAAGCGTGATGCAGTGTGCGCCCGCCTTCACGCAGGCTTGCGCCGCCGTCCATTGATCCGCTACCATCAAATGAACATCTTTGATAAAGGTTTGCGGCAGTTGCCCAACTGCCCATGGCCCAACGGTAAACTGCGGGCAAAATTGACCATCCATCAAATCCAAATGCAACAGCGGCTGGTTTAGCGCTTCCAACTGTTGCAGATAGCGATGCAACGCAATCCACTGCCCTGCCAGAATACCCACACTAAGCGGATATGACGCTAACAATGCCACACATGCTTCGCGCGTTAATCCGGCAAACTGGCTGTTCATGAGCGCTCCTTAAGGCATCAAACCCATAAAAACTTTTTTTGTCCGCGGACCGGTCATCAACGGTTCAAGCTGCTCCACGCAAGTTTTGTAGTGTGGCGTTGTCTTGTGAAAAGCGACGGCCTGTTCATCAACGTAGGCTTCATAAATATAAAATCGCGTAGGCACCTGCGGATCCTGCAGAACATCAAAACGCAAGTTACCCGGCTCTTTAATTGAGCCCAGATGATTCTGCCGAAAAACATCGATAAATTGTTCAACCTTGTCATCATGAACGTTAATTTCAACCAGCGTAACGTGCATCATTACCCCCCTGATTATTCCAAATAAAATAACAGTCATCCCCATCTCCTCGCATCGGTAAAAGATGGGGAAGCGATCTCATTTAACCTTTCTCACTCAAAAACAGCTCATAAGCACGCTCTGCTGTTTCGTTATGATGAACGACAGCATGTACCGCTTTAATCATGGCTACCGGATCTTCTGACTGGAATATATTACGCCCCATATCTACGCCAGAAGCCCCCTGGTCAATCGCCTGATAGCACATTTCCAATGCTTCACGTTCAGGCAGTTTTTTACCGCCGGCGATGACAATCGGCACCGGACAACCTGCCGCAATACGCTCAAAACCTTTATCGACATAATACGTTTTGATAATTTGCGCCCCCATTTCCGCAGCGATACGCGTTGCCAGTGAAAAATAACGCTGGTCGCGAGCCATATCTTTACCCACCCCGGTCACTGCCATTATTGGCATCCCGACGCGTAACCCGGCATCAATCAGTTGAATAATATTTTTAATCGACTGATGTTCATGCTCACTACCAATATAAACCTGTGCGGCAGCAGCACAGCTATTCAACCGCACAGCGTCATCCATCGCCACCGCAACCGCCTCATTGCTTAATTCAGTGAGAATAGAATTCGCCCCGGACGCGCGTAAAACGACTGGTTTATTGATTGCCGGAGGTACCACACTGCGTAATATGCCGCGAGTACACATTAAGACATCAGCATATTCAAAGAGCGGCGCAATATTGATATCAATACGCTCAAGTCCGGTTGTCGGCCCCTGGAAATATCCATGGTCAAAGGCCAGCATGACCGTTTTTCTGGTTTTGGGGTTAAAAATCCTCGCCAGTCTGGACTGCATTCCCCAATCCAGCGCGCCACAGCCTTTTAATGCGAACAAAGTGTTAGTTTGTGGTTTATCGGTGTGAAAATCTTTGCCATCTTTAATATCATCTAAATCAGCCATTCTTTACTCCGTCGATACATAACAGTTATCAGAAATCATATTTGTCGATATTGTCTTTGTTGAAAATGACACGCTCCGGCAATAACACAATGCCGTTACCTTTTGCCTCATAGTGATATCCCTGCTCACTATTAGGTGAAACGGTGACTTTGCCGATGCCGGGAATATCCAGTGAATCACCGACATTCATTGGCATATTTTTCAGCAACGCATTGGCGACATATACGGAAATTTTTCCCTGTTGGACGACATCCCACAGGCCAAACTCTTTAACAGTGCCGCGCTGAACATAAGGGCGCATTACATTCGGCGTACTAAAACCAACAATCGCGAGATTATTGCGTTTAAGGTTCTCCGCCGCCTGTGCCGCAGCAGGTAAAGCGTTAGCGTCAGGCGCGATGATGGCATCCAGATCGGGATACGCTTTGATGATACCTTCCGCCGTCTGGAGCGATTTCGTGGCATCGTTATAGCCAAACTGGGTAGTGACTATCTCCCACCCCGGATGTTCCTGGCTAATTTTGGCTTTAGCTTCTTTTACCCACTGGTTCTGGTCGGTCACCGTTGGGCTGGAATAGAAGAAAGCGACTTTCGCTTTCTCTTTGTCCACCTGATGAGCGGCCATCTCTACCAGCATGCTGCCGAGCTGTTTTGGCGTCCCTTGATTAATATAGTAAGAACGGCACTCCGGCTTGGTATCGGAATCCCAGGTTAATATTTTCACGCCTCTTTGCATTGCCCGCTTCAACGCCGGGCACAGGCCGTCAGGCGAAACGGCAGAAACGATAATGGCGTCATACCCCTGATTGACAAAGTTATTCACCAGTTGAACCTGGCCTGAGACGCTGGGCTCTGTAGGGCCATCGTAAGTTACGTCAATGCCCAGCGCTTTTCCCGCTTCCTGCGCGCCATTGCCGCCGCTGGTAAAAAAGCCCACGCCAACCAGTTTGGGAATAAAAGCAATCCGCTCTGCCGCCTGCACGGTCATTGCCGCAGATGCCAGACCAAACGCAGTGAGTAAGGCGATCATTTTAATGCTGTGTCTTGCCATTTTTTTCTCCATAAATTTCAAAAGGAAATCATGCCTGATGCGCATTGCGACGGCGTGAGTACCATTCAAGGATTTGGTGACGATGCAAACTGACGGAACGACCAACGACAACAACAATGAGAAGCGCACCGGACAATGCGCTGGAAATTTGATTCGGCACTCCGGCCATCTGTAGCCCCTGCTGTAAAAATCCCACCAGCAGCGCCGCCAACGCGGACCCCATAATCGACCCGGAGCCGCCATAAATATTGGCGCCTCCCAGCACAACCGCCGTAATGGCCGGCATCAGGAAAGAGGCGCCCAGATCCGAACGTGCGGAGCCAAAGTAAGAAACCAGTAATACGGCGGCGATAGCGGAGGCGCATCCGGTCATGGCATACACGGTATACAACGTGCGATTCACCGGGATCGCGCTGTACTGCGCGACACGGGCGCTCTGGCCAATCAGGAAAACGTTGCGTCCCATATGCGTGCGATGCATGAGCAGCCAGAAAAACAAACAGCACACAAGAAAAAAAATAAGCGGCATAGGAATACCAAGAAATGAAATATTGGCAAAGTCAGTGAACGCTGTGGGAAATCCACCAATACCTTCATAACCCGTGGCGCCAGCCATACCAGATAACAATAATGCGCTACCACCAAATAAATACATGGTTCCCAGGGTAATCACCAACGGGTTTACGCCGGTATAAATAATAAGTCCGGCATTTATCAGCCCACATATTGCGCCGAGTAGTAGGGTAATAATAATCGCTAAAGGTAGCGGCATACCGAGCTGAAACAGCACACCCAGGGTAATCGCGCATAGCCCGATTGTAGAACCAAATGAAATATCCATACCACCGCTGACAATAACCATTGTTAGCGGCAAAGCGACAATACCGATACAAATAAAATCGCTAGTGCTAAAAAGTAAGACATTAATATCTAATAAACGTGGATTAATCACACCGAAAGCCAGAATTTCAAAGATCAATAAGGCTGCCAGCGCAATTTCCCAGCTATAGCGTCGCCATGGATTCATCATGCCACCTCTTTGTTTTTATTCTGTTGTGCGTGCGTTTTTGCTTCCGTCTGTAGTGGAGTGGGTGGTGATATAAAACGGGCATATTTCTGGCGGCGCAGATTGCGTTGTAATGCGCAACGCAGCCGCCCATCGAATACCAGTACGCCCAACAATACCAGGCCAGCAATAAAATCGTTCCACCAGGCGGGGATACGCAGCAGCACTAACACACTATCAATTTGCGTAAGAAAATAAGCGCCGAGAATAGCGCCGATGACCGTGCCTGACCCGCCTAACAGGCTAATTCCCCCCAATACGCAGGCCGCGATGGCTTTCATTTCCAGCCCCGTGCCGGTTTGATTGGGAATGAAGCCAATCTGCGAGGCAAACACGATTCCAGCCAATGCCGCCATACCGCCATTAAGTGAAAATGCCATGATGCGTACCATCTCGGTACGGACACCCAATTGCCGGGCGCCCTGCAGGTTATCTCCGGTGGCGTAAAAATTGCGGCCAAAGGCGGTTTTCGCCAGGAGCCAGGCCATAAGCAGCGCTAACACCAGGGTAAACCAGCCGATTGCGGAAATTCCCAGAAACACCGGAGCAGAGAGTTGCTTTAAGCCTGCGGGTAATCCTTCAATCCATTTCCCCCCTGTCCATAGCAGCATGATCCCACGATACAAGCCCAGCGTTCCCAGCGTGGCGACAATGGCGGGTATCTTCAACCAGGCAACCAGTACGCCATTAAAAAATCCGGCGACAATTCCTAATATTAGTGTGGCCAGGCAGGCGACCGGCAGGCTATAGCCGGCGTTTAACATCACTCCCAGCAATACCGCGCACATGCCTGTCGTCGAGCCCACCGATACATCAATATTGCGGGTGAGCATTACCATCGTCGCGCCAATCGCCAACAGCATCAAAATTTGCGCGCTACTGAAAACCATTGTCAGCGTTTGCACGCTCAAATACTGGCTATCCAGCGCGCCAGGAAACACGAATAAACAGACTATTGCCAGCAGTGCCGTCGCTTCCCGGTTATTTTGGATGAATTTCAACATGTTGCCTCCGACGCACCATGTTCGCCAAACGCAACGTGCATGATGGTATCAACGTTAATTTCCTCGCCGCATAACGCAGGCCCCCCCAGTTCCCCCTGGTGCATGACATATACGCGATCGGCCATCTGCTCTATCTCTTCCAGATCGGAGGAAATAAATAGCACCGCGACATTTTGTTGCGCGATACTGCGCAACAGCTGATAAATATCGCTGCGGGCGGAGACATCGACACCGCGGGTCGGTTCATCGACAATCAGTAATTGCGGAGAGGCCTCCAGGCATTTGGCAATCAATACTTTTTGCTGGTTACCGCCGGATAAAGTACGCGCCGCCTGTTCGGCATTATTGAGTTTGATATTTAACGCGCGGTGGTAACGTTCAAGGGTGGCGTTATCCCGCTGGGGCTTTATCCAAAATCCTTTTTGGTTGTGGGTCAGCGAACAGACATTCCATGCCAGGGAAGCGTCAAGATACAGCCCGGATGACTGCCGATCTTCCGGCAAATAGACCAGGCCGAGCTGCAACCGCTGTTGGGTTGTCAGGGCGTTAATTTCTTGACCATTGAACAGCATCCGCCCCGCATTGACCGGTCTAATACCGTACAGCGTTTCAGCCAGTTCTGTGCGTCCCGCGCCGACCAACCCGGCCAGACCAAGGATTTCGCCTGCCCGCACCTCAAGGTTGATATTCATAAAACCTTCGCCCGTCAGTGACTCCAGCGCTAATACTGTCGCGCCGCGTTCGTTCTGCGGGCGGCTGCCAGGCAATTCCAGCCACAACTTTTGATTCGCGGAAAGACTGACGCCCTGCGTTGCCGGGGTGATAGCTTGAATAATCTCGTCGGTAGAAAGGTCATGCGTTTTTCCGAATAATGCGATTTTACCGTCACGCATCACGCTAACGCAGTGAGCTAACTGTCTAATTTCTGGTAGCTTATGAGAAATAAATACAATTCCGACACCCTTTTTCAGCAACTCTTGCAGACGCGTAAATAACCGATCAGTTTCGGCTGGCGTTAACGACGCCGTGGGCTCATCAAGAATTAAGATTCGCGAGTCGCGCATCAAGCCGCGCATAATTTCAACGATCTGGCGGTCTGCAACATCAAGCGTACCCGCAGCGCTCGCCGGATCAAGTTGGCATCCCATCGCCTTTAATAGCTGCTGCATTTTTTCCGTGGAGGCCTGACGTCCCTGCAAGCCAAACAAGATATTTTCCCGCACAGATAAACTCGGAAATAACAGAGGCTCCTGGGGAACCAGGTAAATGCCATACTGGTGCGCCTTCAGAGGCGTTAAATGACTGCAACGCACACCAGCAATATCGATAGTCCCTCCATCTGGCGGGACTATACCGGCAATAATCTTCATTAATGTTGATTTACCCGCACCATTGCCGCCAAGCAATGCGTGCACCTCTCCCGCATGCAGAGTAAAGTCAATTCCCTTTAGTACTTCGACGCCGGAATAACTTTTATAAATGTTCTGCACACAAATCAGAGGGGATGCAGTATTGTGACTGATTTGCATGTTGCCTCCGCTCCCTCAATGTTGACTGACGGGACTGAACAAATGTTTTTTGAAAAAGAAATTGTTCAAAACGGTAGTAGTTATTTGGTCAAAAAACTCTCATCCAGATCACGTTTTCTGAATAAATGAATTTTTAGATGATAAATGTTCAGATTTGGCGCGTTTTTGTGGCGTTAATCACGGTTATTTCGGAGTGATAACTGAACAATTGTGTTAATGATTTAGAAATGTTCAAAGTAAAGCCAGGTTATGACAATGAGCGATAATACGTTGGTATCTGATTATGGAATGTGCGAAGAAGAGCAGGTGGCGCGTATTGCCTGGTTCTACTATCACGATGGATTGACGCAGAGTGAAATCAGCGAGCGTCTGGGGCTAACCCGGCTAAAGGTTTCTCGTCTGCTGGAGAAAGGGCATCAGTCCGGTATTATTCGCGTACAAATCAACTCCCGCTTCGAAGGGTGTCTTGAGTATGAAAATGCCTTGCGCAACCACTTCGCATTGCAGAATATCCGCGTGCTGCCGGCATTACCCGATGCCGATATTGGTCTGCGCTTAGGAATCGGCGCCGCCCATATGTTGATGGAGTCACTGCGGCCACAGCAACTGCTGGCCGTCGGCTTTGGCGAAGCCACGATGACCACATTAAAACGCCTCAGCGGATTTATCTCGGCGCAACAAATCCGACTGGTCACGTTATCCGGCGGCGTGGGGCCGTATATGACCGGAATAGGCCAGCTTGATGCCGCTTGTAGCGTAAGTATTATGCCCGCGCCGCTGCGCGCATCATCGCAGGAAATTGCCTGCACGCTGCGCAATGAAAATAGCGTGCGGGATGTGATGCTCACAGCGCAAGCTGCCGATGCCGCCATCGTGGGGATTGGGGCAATTAACCAGAAAGATCAAGCCAGTATCTTAAAATCCGGCTATATCACTCAGGGTGAACAACTCATGATTGGCCGCAAAGGCGCAGTAGGCGATATTCTGGGCTATTTTTTTGATGCTCATGGCGAAATTATTCCAGACATCAAAATCCATAACGAATTAATTGGCCTGAAGTTAAATTCACTTTCCACGATCCCAACCGTGATTGGCGTCGCCGGCGGCGAACAAAAAGCAGAAGCTATTATTGCCGCTATGCGCGGTAACTATATCAATGCGCTGGTTACCGATCAGAAAACCGCAGGGAAAATAATTCAACTTATTGAAAAATAAAAAATAAAATAACACTTACCTCAATTCAATAAACAATAACTGACAGGATTTTATGTAACGATGTAAAAATAGCCGAGGATAAAAAAATGGCTCGACTCTGTACCCATACTGAATCAGGACATTACCTGATGGCTCTTGACGCCGGTACCGGTAGCGTCAGAGCAGTAATTTTTGATCTACAAGGAAAGCAAATAGCTGTCGGTCAAGCGGAATGGCAGCATCTGGCCGTGCCGGATGTGCCTGGTTCGATGGAGTTTGATCTTGCCAAAAACTGGCAACTGGCTTGCCAGTGTATCCGTCAGGCACTACAGAAAGCCGCCATCCCTGCAACGGCTATCGCTGCCGTATCGGCCTGTTCGATGCGTGAAGGCATTGTTATTTATGACAGTAACGGCGAACCAATTTGGGCCTGCGCTAATGTTGACGCCCGCGCGGCGCACGAAGTCAGTGAATTAAAAGAGCTGCACGATAACACCTTTGAGGAGGAAGTTTATCGTTGCTCCGGGCAAACGCTGGCGCTCAGCGCTATTCCGCGTCTGCTCTGGCTTGCCCACCATCGTCCGGATATTTATCATCGCGCGTCAACCGTCACTATGATCAGCGACTGGATGGCCTTTATGCTCAGTGGCGAACTGGCGGTCGATCCCTCCAACGCAGGCACGACGGGGTTATTGGATCTGGTGACCCGCAACTGGAAACGTAGTCTGTTACAGATGGCGGGCCTGCGTTCTGACATTCTCTCGCCGGTAAAAGAAACCGGGACGCTGCTCGGTCACATTTCACAGAAAGCGGCTGAACAGTGCGACCTGCAAGCGGGTACGCCGGTCATCGTTGGCGGCGGCGATGTGCAGTTAGGCTGTCTGGGGCTGGGCGTCGTACGCCCGGCGCAAACGGCCGTGCTGGGCGGAACCTTCTGGCAACAGGTCGTCAATCTTCCCGCGCCGGTCACCGACCCAAACATGAACGTTCGCATCAATCCTCATGTGATCCCCGGTATGGTACAAACCGAGTCTATTAGCTTTTTTACTGGGTTAACGATGCGTTGGTTCCGCGACGCCTTTTGCGCCGAGGAAAAACTAATCGCTGAAAGGTTAGGTATTGATGCGTATTCCCTGCTGGAAGATATGGCCAGCCGGGTGCCTCCCGGCGCGTACGGTGTGATGCCCATCTTCTCTGACGTTATGCGTTTTAAACGCTGGTACCATGCCGCGCCGTCGTTTATCAATCTGTCTATCGATCCTGAAAAGTGTAATAAAGCGACCCTATTTCGCGCGCTGGAAGAGAATGCCGCCATTGTTTCCGCCTGCAATTTACAGCAAATTGCCGCGTTTTCCGGCGTACAGGCCGACTCGCTGGTTTTTGCCGGCGGAGGATCTAAAGGCAAATTATGGAGCCAAATCCTTGCCGACGTTACGGGACTCACCGTTCACGTACCTGTCGTCAAAGAAGCTACCGCGCTAGGGTGCGCTATTGCCGCAGGCGTTGGCGTGGGTGTCTGGCCATCGCTGGCGGAAACGGGAGAAAAGCTAGTGCGCTGGGATCGGGAGCATAAACCTAATCCTGAAAATTTCGCTGTCTATCAGCAGGCCAGAGAAAAATGGCAGGCCGTTTATCAGGATCAACGCGCGCTGGTCGATGGTGGCTTAACGACATCCCTCTGGAAAGCGCCAGGCCTGTAACAGGAGAATAAGCATGCAAAAAACGAATGAGAAGAATCATGAATACCGCTTTGGCGATAATGGCCCTAAATACTTAATCCGTGGGCCGGGCTGCGATATGGGCGTCGTCATACTACAACCAGGGCAGTCATTCCCTAACCATCGCCATAATACCGCTTGTGAGATTTTTTATACCCTAAGCGGTGAAGTGTGCCTGTATCTGGAAGGAACACCTCATATCCTGCAAACTGGAGATGTTTTACAGTGCGAACCTGGGGAGGCGCATTACCTCATTAATAACGGCGATAAACCCTGGAAAGGCGTGTTTATTAAATCGCCGCATCTGGAAAATGACAGCCACCCCGCAGATCCACCGGCCTGGTAACGCCCGCGCCATCGCCAGATTTTGCCGGATAGCGCCACGAGAGCCTTGTCCGGCCTCCAAACGGTATTCGTTAATGCAATATCAAGCTGTCATTTGATGACCTGTTGGTTCAAGATATCACACTGATGATCCTGAATTTCCTCGGCAGAAGCGCGATTGAAGATCAGTAAATTACGCTCGGTCGCCAGCAGGACAAAAGAGCCATCGCTTTGGCGTACCACCGCCAGCGCGATACATCACAGCATCCCCGCCCGCGCAGGAACTTTCCCTGGTCCCATCGCCACCACAGCAGCAAAAAATAGCAGTGCGGTCATAAACTCCGGCAGTAGCGAAGTCGCCCACAGAAGGATAGTAATGCCAACCATGATGGAAGGGAGGAACAGAGGATGGGGCAACCAAAGCGACATATCTGTCTCCTGACGATTTTTTCAGCAAGAATACGACGGACAGTCAGGCAGGTAAACGCCAGATATAGTGGGGTTATCGCAGGATTAAGTGGACAGATCAGTGATAATGAATTTCACCAAAGTATTCAGACAGCACGTAATAGCGGCAATACTCAAAAGGGCTGTCCTTCCCGGCCTGAAACGTCTGTCTGGCGACGGATAACAGCGGTTTATTGGCGGCGATTTGCAATTTTTCGCACAGGTCAGCGGAAGGTAAAATCGCCTCAACTTTTTCTATCGCCGAGTCGCTTGTGACGTTTAATAACGAATAAAGCGACGTATGCTCCAGCGCCTGCGGTGTGAGTTGCAGATCGGGAAAGAAGCTAAGATCAAGATAGATCTTTTCATGGTTAAACGGACGGTTATTCAGGCAACGAATACGCGAAATATAGAGATAGTGATGCTGTGCGGGCAGGCTCAAGCCGTCTGCCTGAGCGTCGCGCGCGCGGCGCGGCGCGATTTCCAGAATACGGTTCTCAATCGCCACGCTGGCGTCCTGGAGATCGCGGGTAATACCGCGAAACGTGTGCCCGTAGCTCACTCCTTCCGGTACCGAGCACACTACAGAACCACTCCCGCGCTGCGACGAAATAATGCCTGCATTGATTAATTCGCTCCAGGCCTGTTTAACCACAATCAGCGAGACGTTGTAGGCTCTGGCAATCTCTTTTTGCGTCGGCAGCTGGCTGCCTAAAGGCAGGGATCCATTTTGAATCTGCTGACAGATGATAAAAAATAGTTGCTTATAAAGCGGAGTAAAGCTCGTTTTATCAACCTGCAAGCTGCGCACCTCACGTCTTCGCCAGCAGGGGACGTTTTACCGTCCCCGGCAGGGTGAATTCGCTACCCTGCGATTTGCCTGGCCAGTTCTGCCAAATCGAAATGATTCATACGATCCAAAGTCGTTAAATAATCGGCGGGAAAAGCCTCCACGCCATGGAATGCGCCGGAAATCGCCCCAACCATGGTGGCGACAGTATCAGTATCATTGCCGATATTAACGCCGGAGATAATAGCATCTACGGCAGAATTCGGACAACACGCGAACAGGCCAAAGGCCGCCGGCACCGCTTCACTCACGTGCAGCCCGGAGCCAATAATATCGGCAATATCCACTATCGCCGTTTCCCAATGACGATGACGTTTACCGATATCTACGGCCAGCTCAATGCGTCGGGCAACGGAAGGCCCGGCCACCATCATCGCCCCTTGCTCCTGCGCCAGCAGATAGCCCCTTTGCGCACCGTAAATACCAGCGGCAATAATGCTGTCTGCGTTGGTCTGCGCTCTTAACGCCTCGCTGGTTGCCGCCGCCATCGCCGCTGCGCCGGACATCGCCAGCACGTTATTATGCGTAAAACGGCAAATCTGTAGCGCGCAGTCAATCGCCGCGTCAATATCACCCGGATGCAGAACCGCCGCTGGCCAAATCTTCATGGCGGCGCCGTTCGTTGCCTCCGCGTTACCCTTATTAATAATCTGTACCGACTGTTTTTCGCCTTCCAGCTCGCCCTGCAAAGAGGCGCGATTATCATTAAATATCGCTTTCATTGCCGCACGCGTCGTCGGACCGGTAAAGTTGGCGTAGAAAGGATAATCCAGCCACTGCTGAAAAGCCTCGCGCATCGCCTCGTCGCTGACCTGGCGTTGATGGCGCAGCAGCGCGTCCATAATGTACTTCGCCTGAATAAAATCATCCGTGCACATACCCGCTTCATTGCAGCGGCCAAACGTGTCCGCTGGCGGTTTTTGAAAGGTCGTCACCCAGCCGCCAAAATAGTCTTTTATTTGCTGCTGGGCGCGTACTTCCGTCGCGGCTCCCATCGCGTCCGCGGCGGCGGCGCCCACCAGGCATCCCAGTATTTTGTTTTGATCAACGTGCATGATGACTCCTTATTTCACGGTCATGGCTTGTGCCAGCGAATGGCTGGAAAGAAAAGTGTTGAGTTGGTCAGGAAACGGTAAAGCGGTCATTGCGCCTTTTGCCGTCACCGCCATAGCGCCGCAGGCATTAGCATTGCTGATGGCCTCCGCCAGTAGGGTATGATTCCAGCAATTTGCGCGGGAAAGGGTGAACAACAGCCCGCCGACAAAAGCATCGCCGGCTCCCGTGGTATCGACAACATCGACGCGCAGTGCGGGGAAATGGAATTCCCCCTCGGCGGTAATCAACAGCGCGCCATCGGCCCCCAGCGAAATGATGGTGGTGTCGCAGCCCAGATCGCGCAGGTAATAACGCGCATCCTGCCAGTGGCTGGCCCCGCTGAGCTGGCACAGCTCATCTGCCGAGACTTTGCAGATAGAAGCCAGTGCGGCGGACCGGGCGATCAGTTCAGGGATTTCATCAGTATTCCCCCACATTTTGCTGCGTAAGTTGACGTCGAATAACACGTAGCCACCGGCTTCTCGCATGCGTCTCGCCCCTTCCAGACATGCTTCGCGAGCGGGACTGTCGGTGAGGCCAATTGAGCTGAAGTAAAACCATTCGTACTGCCTGAACGGCGGCAAATCCTGCGGCGAAACGTAGGTATCAGCCCCCGGATGCACCAGATAGGTAAAGCTGCGTTCCCCGTCAGCCGTCAGGTTGACGATCAGCACCGCGCTGGTCAGGTCCGCATCCAGCCTTAGAAACGTGACATCCACGCCGTTATCCTGAAAAACCTGGCGCAGGAAGCGGCCGGCGTCATCGTCACCAAGACAGCCAATAAAACCGCACTCTCCGCCCAGCCTGGCAACGCATACCCCCACGTTCGCCGACGCTCCGCCGGGGCATTTCAGATAGCTGTTCTGTTTTTCCGGCACCAGATCAACGGAGGCATCGCCGATAACCCAAACCTTATTCATGGCCTTCATTTGCGCCTCCTTATGCCTGCTTCTGCGCCAGGGCAAGCTGAATATCACGATAATATTCGTTATTAATCAGATACTTTTTCATAAGCAGCCCAACCGCAAGATGGAACAGTGCCGGAATGAGCGTCATCATCAGCGCAATACCGGTGAGCGAACGCGCGCTCTGTTCAACATCGGCCTGATAGCCAAAGTGGCTCAGCAGGAATCCGAGTATCCCGCCCGCGATCCCCATCCCAAACTTCTGGAAGAAGAGGATGCCGCCAAACGCCAACCCGGAAACGCGCAGACCGGTTTTCTTTTCGCCGTAATCCACCGCTTCGGCGATAGAGGACCAGAACACCGGCATTTGCATATCGCAGAAGAAATTAATAAGAAAATAGAACGCAAACGCCAGGATAAGATTTTCACGCCCGACGGAGAAATACATCAGCGCGCTCAGAATAAAGGTAATAATCTGGGTGTAGCGGAACATCTTAATTTTGTCCCAGAACTTGGTTATCCAGGTGGTGGCAATCATCGCTAAAATAGAGGCAACGACGCCGGTAGTCAGGAAGGGTGAAATCAGGCTATCTCCGCCGTTCAGATAATACTTGGCGTAATAAGCGGCAACGGAACCGCGAATAACATAACCGCACATCAGCAGCAGAATAACAACGCCGAGAATAATCCACTGATCGTTACGTAACAGATATTTAAACTGTTTCCCCACCGATAGCGAGGTAATCTCCGGCTCGCTGCGTTCACGCGTGGTGAGAAAACAGAAGATAAACAGCAGCGCACCCATTGCCCCCATTAAGCCCATCGAAAACTGATAGCCCAAAGCCTTATTACCCTGCCCCAGCCAGACGGCAAGCATCGGTACGACGATAGTCACCAGGAAAGCGGCAATCTTAGTCATCACAAAACGATAGCCGTTGGCACTTAACCGTTCGACGGGGTCGCTGGTAATCACGCCAATCATCGAAATATAGGGAATGGTGATCGCGGTATAGACCAGGGTCATAAGAATATAGGTGCCATAGGCCCACGCCAGCTTGGCCATATAAGCCATATCAGGCGTAATAAACATCAAATACACGGCGAAACCAAAAGGAATAGCAAACCACAGCAGCCACGGGCGATAACGCCCCCAGCGCGTATTCAGTTTATCGGTAAGAACCCCCATGGCCGGATCGATAATGGCATCAATCATCCGCACAACTACAAACAGTACGCCAACATCAGCGGCGCTCAGGCCGTAGATATCGGTATAGAAATAGGCGAGGAGCAGCTGCATGGCGATAATCACAACGTTTATCGCCATATCTCCCGCGCCGAAGCCGATTTTTTCCACGATAGAAAGTTTCATGTTGATATTCCTTTACGCTTAACAGCGCAAATCTGGTGAACAATTAATGATGTCACTACATGAAATAAAAACGTTTTTATATAAGCCATCCACCAGACAATCTATGGAGGCTATGAAGAGAGTGTAACTAACCACCAAAAGATATAAAGGTATACCTTTATATCTTTTGATCGGTTTCACATATTTTTATAGACACGATCTTACCCCAGTTTTAAACCGGGATAAGAATCAATAAGATAATGAGCAGGGGGTGTAACGAAAATCAGCGGGAAGACAAAATGGCGCAACTATGGTCCTGAATCTCTTCCGCCGATGCGCGATTAAGCGTCAGCAGGTTACGCTCGGTCGCCAGCAGAACAAAAGAGTCGTCGCTTTGGCGTACCACCGCCAGCGCATAGCGTCCCATATGATCGCGCGCTTCCGGCACCTCTTCCGCCAGCATCATAAACGGACTACGCTGCGCCAGTTCGCTCTCGGTTACCCGGCGCGCCAGGTATTCATGCCCCATCAGGCCACCCGGCAGCGGAAGCCAGCGAGTGCTGATGCGCGTGAGATCGTTATCCAGTTGTTCCCGAACGTCAGGACGGATGCAAGAAATATGGATATGCAAATGGTCCTGTGAACGACCAAGCCGCGAATTAATCGCCAGCGAGACCGCGCTATCCGGAATATCATGCCCGTATTTTTTACTCATATAGCCGCGAGCCTGCCAGGCCAGCCAGAAAAAGTTGGGCGTAGCGGGTTCCAGCAATAGCGGGCTTTCTGTACCGTTGATACGGTAGGTGGGCATCAATAAATATTGCAACGGACCGTGACGATCTTTAAAGACGACATAGCCAGCGCGAGGTTTGACTTCCGCGCACGGCGCTGGGTTTTGATGCTGTAACTGATCGGGCAGGCATTGTTCAAGCACGATTTCCCGTAATGCATCAGGGTTGCCGGAAAATTTCCAGTAACCGACGCCCGCCGCGGCGACAATCACTATCACCGCCAGTAAAAAGTAGCCTGTTTTTTTCATGATATGCGTTCCCTGTGACCCATAGACGGGGAAGAGTAACGCAAAATTGTGGCAAAGAAAAAACCCGGTAACATAATACGTTACCGGGTTTATAAACGGTTTAGCGTTTGCTGATTTGGTCGAACGTACCGCCATTAGCGAAGTGATCTTTTTGCGCCTTCGCCCAGCCGCCAAACACCTCGTCAATGGTGAACAGCTTCAGCTTCGGAAACGCATCGTCGTATTTTTTCGCCACGTCAGCATCGCGCGGACGGTAGAAGTTTTTCGCTGCTATCTCCTGCCCTTCCGGCGAGTAGAGATACTTCAGGTAGGCTTCCGCTACCGCTTTGGTGTCTTTCTTTTCCACCACTTTGTCGACCACGGAAACGGTCGGCTCTGCGAGAATAGATTCACTCGGGGTCACTATCTCGAATTTATCTTTACCCAGTTCATTCGTCGCCAGTAGCGCTTCGTTTTCCCAGGCAATCAGCACATCACCGATACCGCGTTCAACGAAAGTATTGGTTGAGCCGCGCGCGCCGGAGTCCAGCACTTCAACGTTTTTAAACAGGGCTTTGACAAAGTCCTGCGCTTTGGCCTGATCGTTATTGTTGTGGTGCAGGGCGTAGCCCCATGCCGCCAGATAGTTCCAGCGTGCGCCGCCAGAGCTTTTCGGGTTTGGCGTAATCACCGACACACCGGGTTTAATCAGATCGTTCCAGTCATGAATTTGTTTTGGATTGCCTTTACGGACCAGGAAAACGATGGTGGAGGTGTAAGGTGCTGAGTTATCCGGCAGACGCTTAATCCAGTTTTTATCGATACGACCACGTTCCGCAATAGCGTCCACATCGTAAGCCAGCGCCAGCGTCACGACATCGGCTTCAATGCCGTTAATAACGGAAGTCGCCTGTTTACCCGAACCGCCGTGCGATTGACGGATCACGACGTTGTCGCCGGTTTCCTGCTTCCAGTGCGCGCTAAACGCTTTGTTGTACTGCTCGTACAGCTCACGCGTTGGATCGTATGATACGTTAAGTAACTGAATATCCTTTGCCAGAATGCTGGTTGACGCCAGCAATAATGTGAACCCCACGCCCCACTTTTTCATCGCCCGACTCGCTTATGTTGTGTTGTGATGAGCAAAGCGTGCCAGAAAGAGATCCAAACATTAAAGAATAAAAAAAGATTGGCTATAACTTCGAGGAATAAATCTGAGGGATTGCCGGATGGCGGCTAGCGCCTAATCCGGCCTACACGTTTCTGCAACCTGTAGGCCTGATAAGCGTAGCGCCATCAGGCGCGCAAAAACAATCAGTACAGTTTTTTCGCGCACTCCATCCAGTCGCTTTTGAACGGACGCTTCATGTTTTCAATCGCATCGATGATGTCATGATGAACAAGCTGCTCGTTCTGGATACCGACACAACGACCGCCATGGCCTTCCAGCAGCAGGTCAATAGCATACGCGCCCATACGGGAAGCCAGAATGCGATCGTAAGGTACCGGGGAACCACCGCGCTGAATGTGGCCGAGCACCGTCGCACGCGTTTCACGGCCCGTTTCTTTTTCAATAAAGTGCGCCAGCTCGTCAACATCACACATATGTTCGGTGATAGCGACGATAGCGTGTTTTTTCCCTTTCGCGATCCCGGCTTTGATTTCCGCCACCAGATCCTCGCGATTAAATTCAACTTCCGGCACCACGATAAACTCACAGCCGCCAGCAATAGCCGCCGCCAACGTCAGGTCGCCGCAATAACGGCCCATCACCTCAACGATAGAGATACGCTGGTGAGAAGAGGAGGTGTCACGCAGACGGTCAATCGCTTCCACTACAGTGCCGAGAGCAGTGAAATAGCCGATAGTGTAGTCGGTGCCTTTGATGTCGTTATCGATAGTGCCTGGCAGACCGATGCACGGGAAGCCCATTTCAGTCAGACGTTTTGCACCCATATAAGAACCGTCGCCGCCAATAACTACCAGCGCATCGATACCGCGTTTTTTCAGGTTTTCGATCGCGACAGCGCGAATATTTTCGTCACGGAATTCCGGGAAACGGGCAGAACCGAGGAAAGTACCGCCACGGTTGATCATGTCAGATACGCTGTAACGGTCAAGCTGAACCATACGATCTTCATACAGGCCCAGATAGCCGTCATAAATGCCCATGACTTCCAGCCCTTCCGTCAACGCTGCGCGCACAACACCGCGGATTGCCGCGTTCATGCCCGGCGCATCACCGCCGCTTGTCAACACACCGATTTTCTTAATCATGACTACCTCTGAACTTTGGAATGCAAAATGAAATCTATTGCCGGAAGCCGATTTCGCACTTCGAAACGATCCAACGAATATACAGATAGTATAACAATCCCTTCCTGCTGAATTGATTCAGGTCAGGCCAAATGGCGGTAATTTATACACAAAATGCTGGCCTGGCTCACTTTTTAACAATCAATTATACAAGCTCGAACTTCCTGCCTTCCCTGGGAACGACTGAACAGGGATCCTGATGAATAATGACATCTGAACCCGGAAAACGCTGTAAAATCGCCTGCTCTACCTGGTCAGCCACAAAATGCGCCTGAACGAGCGGCAGATTATCTTCCATTTCCAAATGAATCTGAATAAAGCGAGTCGGCCCTGACTGCCGCGTGCGGAGATCGTGCGCGCCGCTGACTCCCGGCCATGACGTCACGATATCAATAATTTCCTGTCGTTCCGCATCGGGCAGCGCGCGATCCAATAATGACTGCACCGCCTCATACCCCATACGTAACGCGCTATACAAAATATAGATGCCGATACCTAACGCAAACAGGGCATCCGCACGATGCCAACCGTACCAGGATAACCCCAGCGCGATAAGAATCGCTCCGTTCATCATAACATCAGACTGATAATGAAGCATATCCGCCCGTACCGCCTGACTTTGGGTCTTGCGTACCACCCAGCGCTGAAACGTGACCAGTATAATAGTGCATATCAGAGCGATGACGGTAACGCCAATCCCCACGCCGGGGTCGTTCATTGGCGTCGGCTTAATCAGATTCTGAATACTGGTCAAAAACAGAAACAACGCCGAACCGGAAATAAACATACTTTGCGCCAGCGCCGCCAGCGACTCCGCTTTACCGTGCCCAAACGTGTGTTCATCATCTGCGGGTTGCAGCGAATAACGCACGACCAACAAATTCGTCAATGACGCGGCAATATCCACCAGCGAGTCCACCAACGCCGCCAGAATACTCACCGATCCCGTATACCACCACGCAAAAATTTTGATCAAAAGTAACGCTGATGCCATCGCCGTTGCCGCGATAGCCGCCCGGCTAACCAGCCGTCCATAGGTTTGATTCATAAATACTCCCGCTATCTTCTGCCGGTAGTATAACGGATGGTTTAAAACAGTAAGCTAATAACAGAATGACAAACTGGAGATAAAAAAAACCCCCACATCATGTGGGGGAAGACAGGGATGGTGTCTATGGCAAGGAAAACAGGGTTGTTACTGGGAACGTGAGTTGCTACTACTCAATAATTTCAACGATGAACTTTTTTGCCATTGCGCCACGTCGCGCAGTTGCTCCATTCGTTGCTGATGCTTTTCATTCAAAACCGCTTGCTGCTCCGGCGTTAACAGGCGATACATCTGGTTACGCACGCGGGCCATTTCGACCTGGCGGGCAACCTGCTCTTGCGCCATTTTTTCTGCCTGAGCGCGCACAGCGCTTTCATCAAATTTTTCTGCGGTGACAAGCCGATGCATTGTCTCCATTTCGCTAACATTAACAGGAGGCTGTTCATGCCTTGCCTGTTGCATAAGATCTCGCATCTGCTGACGCTGATGTTCGGTTAAACTTATGCCGTCAAACATATGATTTTGCGCGCTACGCTGCGTGGCCCCGTCACCGGGGTGCCAGTTATCGCTTGTAACAACTTCAGCTGCGTGGCTTAAAAAACTGAATGCCAGCGTTGAGGCCATAACAGCAGCGGTAACTTTGCGCATCGCTTGCTCCCAAAATCTTTTCTGTCGCGATTCAACGAGAGACAGTTTACGATTCGGGCTGCAAACATGCGTCAGGGGGTGTAAAACAACGTAAAGTCATGGATTAGCGACGCCTGATGACGTAATTTCTGCCTCGGAGGTACGTAAACAATGAATAAAATCCTGTTAGTTGATGATGACCGAGAGCTGACTTCCCTGTTAAAAGAGCTCCTCGAAATGGAAGGTTTTAATGTCCTGGTGGCCCACGACGGCGAGCAGGCGCTTGAGCTTTTGGATGACAGCATCGATTTACTTTTGCTTGACGTCATGATGCCGAAGAAAAACGGTATCGATACGTTGAAAGCGCTTCGCCAGACACACCAGACGCCTGTCATTATGCTGACCGCGCGCGGCAGCGAGCTGGATCGCGTTCTCGGCCTTGAGCTGGGCGCGGACGACTATTTACCCAAACCGTTTAACGACCGCGAACTGGTAGCGCGTATCAGGGCTATTTTGCGCCGTTCCCACTGGAGCGAGCAGCAGCAGAGCAGCGACAACGGCTCGCCGACGCTGGAAGTCGATGCGCTAAGCCTTAATCCGGGTCGCCAGGAAGCCAGTTTCGATGGCCAAACGCTGGAGCTGACCGGTACGGAATTCACCCTGCTCTATTTGCTGGCGCAACACCTCGGCCAGGTGGTTTCCCGTGAACATTTAAGTCAGGAAGTGCTGGGTAAGCGCCTGACGCCGTTCGATCGCGCCATTGATATGCATATTTCTAACCTGCGCCGCAAACTGCCGGAACGCAAAGACGGTCACCCGTGGTTTAAAACATTGCGTGGTCGCGGCTATCTGATGGTTTCCGCTTCATGATAGGAAGTTTAACCGCGCGCATCTTCGCCATCTTCTGGTTGACGCTGGCGCTGGTGCTAATGCTGGTCCTGATGTTGCCCAAGCTCGATTCACGCCAGATGACCGAGCTGCTGGACAGCGAACAGCGCCAGGGATTGATGATAGAGCAACATGTAGAAGCTGAACTTGCGAACGATCCGCCCAACGACCTGATGTGGTGGCGTCGCCTGTTCCGCGCGATCGATAAGTGGGCGCCGCCTGGACAGCGGTTATTACTGGTGACCTCTGAAGGACGCGTGATCGGCGCTGAACGCAGCGAAATGCAGATCATTCGTAACTTCATTGGTCAGGCGGATAACGCCGATCATCCGCAGAAGAAAAAATATGGCCGCGTAGAGATGGTGGGGCCGTTCTCCGTTCGCGACGGAGAGGATAATTACCAGCTTTACCTGATTCGACCGGCCAGCAGTTCGCAATCCGATTTTATTAATCTGCTGTTTGACCGCCCGCTCCTGTTGCTCATTGTCACGATGCTGGTCAGTTCGCCGCTCTTGCTATGGCTGGCATGGAGTCTGGCGAAACCGGCGCGTAAGTTGAAAAACGCGGCTGATGAAGTGGCGCAAGGCAACCTGCGTCAGCATCCGGAGCTGGAGGCGGGTCCGCAGGAGTTCCTCGCCGCTGGCGCCAGTTTTAACCAGATGGTGACGGCGCTGGAACGGATGATGACCTCGCAGCAGCGTTTGCTGTCAGACATCTCCCATGAGCTGCGAACGCCCCTTACGCGCCTGCAACTGGGTACCGCGCTGCTGCGTCGTCGTGGCGGCGAAAGCAAAGAGCTGGAGCGTATTGAAACCGAAGCGCAGCGTCTGGACAGCATGATCAATGACCTGCTGGTGATGTCGCGTAACCAACAGAAAAACGCGCTGGTCAGCGAAACGATGAAAGCCAATCAACTATGGGGCGAAGTGCTGGATAACGCCGCCTTTGAAGCCGAACAGATGGGCAAGTCGTTAACGGTAAATTATCCGCCAGGGCCGTGGCCGCTCTATGGCAACCCAAACGCGCTGGAAAGCGCGCTGGAAAATATAGTTCGTAATGCGCTGCGCTATTCACATACGAAGATTGAAGTCGGCTTCTCGGTGGATAAAGACGGTATTACGATCACGGTCGATGACGACGGGCCGGGCGTCAGCCCTGAAGACCGCGAGCAGATCTTCCGTCCGTTCTATCGCACTGATGAGGCGCGCGACCGCGAGTCTGGCGGCACCGGGCTGGGGCTGGCGATTGTCGAAAGCGCCATGCAGCAGCACCGCGGCTGGGTTAAGGCTGACGATAGCCCGCTGGGTGGGTTGCGGCTCACGCTGTGGCTACCGCTGTACAAGCGAACCTAAAAACCATCGGCCTGCGAATGCAGGCCGATTTTTTATCTCGCCGTCGAGATTTACCGGGAAATGTCTGGCGCCAGAATCCACTCGGCGCTGTCGTTCCACACGTCCATCCGGGTAATTTTGCCATCGCGCACTTCGAAGCGGTCGATAAAGCGGTTATCGGCAAACGGGCGACCGTCGGGCCATTCGCCATACAACGTACCGTTGGAATAAATCACAACGTAATCATCATGCTGCACCGCATCAAACTCGCCCAGCGCCTTCTTCACCCACTTGTAGCGAGCGCCGTTAAACTGCGCGATATCTGCCGCGCCCGCCATCGCCCGGCCTCCGGTGAAGGTAATTTTCACCTCCGGGTGCATATACGTTGCGGCACGTTCAGCATCGGGAATCATCGAGGCCACCAAAAATTCTTTTACGATCGCCACCGCATTTTCAGCTTCAGTCATAATCCTTCCTTTCATTTTGGCGGAGTTTTATCCCCCCACAGTCGTCTGGCGCTATCTTCAATTTTGCCGCTCAAACGACGCTTTTGCATGGTGCGGCTCCAGCTCGCCGACAGCCCGGCGGCGCTCAACAGCCGGTGATATTGTTCGTCATCAAACGGCATAGACCAGGCGATAACACCCGCTTCATGAACCGAGACATCGCTCAGACGCGACGCCAGTTCCAGCGGCGCATCGCTGGAGACCTTACCTGGCGCAATGACCCGATACAGCCAGCCGGTTTTTCCGCTGTTCTGCATAAGGAGGGCCATGTCGCTGATGGCAAAGTGGAAATTAAGTTTAAAGCATGGAGAGCGCGGCTGAGTGACCTGGATCAACGCCTCGCCCCAGCGGTAGATATCGCCAATAAACACGTTGTGTTCGGTCATTCCGTTCGTCGACAGATTCTCGCCAAACGCCGGGGCGCAAAACAGCGTCGCCTGCTCGGGGAACTGGCGAATCCAATCAGCATAGTGTTCGCGGGGGTAATGGCATAGCGCGCGGTCGGGGCCGCCGTGGATTTTCTTTTCGGCCTGCTGATCGCCTGCCAGACCCAGCTCGGTCAGCATGAGTTCGCCGTCGATTTGCACCTTGGCGATAGCGCTCGGGCGGCTGCCGTCATAGTCACGAATTTTGCCAATAAACACGTCAACCGGATAATGCATCTGCTGCTCCTTACGCGGATACAAAAAAAGCGAGTCATCAGACTCGCTTCTACAGACGTGCAATGCAAATTATTTTTTAGCGGCGAAACGCGCTGCTGCTTCGTCCCAGTTCACCACGTTCCAGAACTCTTTGATGTAGTCCGGGCGGCGGTTCTGGAATTTCAGATAGTAAGCGTGTTCCCACACGTCCAGACCCAGGATCGGGAAGCCGGAAGCGCCGGAAATGGCTTCACCCATCAGCGGGGAATCCTGGTTTGCGGTAGAAACCACAGCCAGTTTGTCGCCTTTCAGCACCAGCCACGCCCAGCCGGAGCCGAAACGGGTTGCTGCTGCTTTTTCGAATTCAGCTTTGAAGTTGTCAACGGAACCGAAGTCACGCTCGATAGCCGCTTTCAGATCACCCTGCAGGGTGGTGCCTTTTTTCAGGCCCTTCCAGAAGAAGCTGTGGTTAGCATGGCCGCCAGCGTTGTTACGCAGCACGGTTTTTTTGTCCGCTGGCACCTGATCCAGTTTAGTAATCAGTTCTTCAACCGGCAGGTCAGCAAACTCAGGCAGGTTTTCCAGCGCCGCGTTAGCGTTGTTGACATAGGTTTGATGGTGTTTGGTGTGGTGAATCTCCATCGTCTGCTTATCGAAGTGCGGTTCCAGTGCATCATAAGCGTACGGCAGGGATGGCAGTGTATAACTCATAATCATCTCCATTATTGTCGAGCGGCACAGTGTTAACGCCGCGTAAGCAGTTGGTTCATTATAGTTAATTAAATGATATTGAAAATGATTATCAATGCCGTACTTTTTCCAGGGTTATAAACGTTACGGCATCCGCTGAAAAAAATCGTTTTTTACGCCTCCAACCGAAACCGCCTGTTGATGAATTCCTGGAAATCATGAAATGTGAAACAGGGTTTCAAAATCTTTCTTTTGGTGCCAATTTTTGTCAGCGGTGGCAAAATCAAGAAGGTTATAATTTCACCATGCAATTACATTCCCGGTAAATTATTACAATTGCGAGGGAATTATGAAGCAACCTGGTTTTATACGTCTGGCTACGTTGGCCTTACTCTCCACACTCTCTTTCTTCTCCCACGGCGAAACCATTTTGCGCCTGGCCTACGCTGAAAATAGCCAGCCGGTAAAAGATGCGTTGCACTTCCTGGGGCAGCAAGTTGAAGAGAAAACGGGCGGCGATATCAAAGTACAGTACTTCCCGGACGGACAGCTTGGCGGCGAGCGCGAACTGGTGGAGTTGACGCAGGTCGGCGTCGTCGACATCACTAAAGTGTCGTCCGGGCTGATGGAAAGTTTTTCGCCTGAGTACGGCGTGTTCTCACTTCCCTACCTGTTTGCCACCGTCGATGAATACTACCGCGTAATGGATAACCCACAGGTGATGGAGCCTGTTTATCAGTCCACCGCCGCACAGGGGTTTGTCGGCGTAGGCTGGTATGATTCCGGCGCGCGTAATTTTTATATGAGCAAAGCGCCGGTTAAACGCATTGAGGATTTACGCGGGAAGAAGATCCGCGTCATGCAGAGTGAGACGGCGATCCAAACTCTCAAACTGCTGGGCGCTTCGCCCATCGCCATGAGCCAGGCGGAGGTCTATACCTCGTTACAACAAGGCATTCTCGACGGCGCGGAAAACAATGAGTTCGCTCTCACCATCGCCCGCCACGGCGAAGTCGCCCGTTATTACACCTACGATATGCACACCCGCATTCCCGATATCCTGCTAATGAGTACCCTCACGCTGGAAAAGCTGACGCCGGAACAGCAGCGCATCGTCGAAGCCGCCATCAAGGCGTCGATCGAATTTGAGAAAGCCGCATGGGACAAGGAAATAGAGAAAACCAGGCTGGCGGCGGTAAAAGATTTCAACGTTGAATTCTACGAGATCGACAAAAAACCCTTCCAGAAGGCAGTACAGCCTATTTACGACGGCCTGAAAAACAAACCGCGGCTTTACGGGCTGTATCAACGTATCCAGACAGCAAAAAATTAATCTAATCAGGAAATTAAGATGAACACATTCAGAAAAGGACTTGATTTATTGCTGGGCGCTATCTGTTGCCTGGTGCTGGCGATAATGGTTGGCATCGCCTGCTGGCAGGTGGTGAGCCGCTACATTCTGGGCGTTCCCAGCACCCTTACCGAAGAGATGCTGCGATTTCTCCTGGTGTGGGTATCAATGCTGGGCATGGCTTTTGTCGCCGGTCAGAAACAGCATATCAGCCTGACTCTCTTACTGGATAAGGTGTCGCCGACGATTCGTGGCTGGTGGGATATTATTCTGCAGGTCATTTTTATCGCGTTTTCCATTTGGGTATTGATTATCGGCGGCTTAAAGATTTCTGCGATTTCTATGCTGCAAATCTCCCCTGCGCTGGGCATTCCGATGGGGAAAATTTATTACGCGCTCCCCTGCGCAGGCGTACTGATCATCCTCTATGGGCTGCTGAATATCGTTGACGCCCTGAAAGCTATCCATTCCGCCACGGATACCACTGAGCACACTCTGGAGAAATCACATGATTGACCCTATTTTTGCGTCCTGTACGCTAATTGCCGTCTTTGTTGTTTTACTGGCCATGGGCGCGCCTATTGGGATCTGCATCGTTATCGCCTCTTTCAGCACCATGATGCTGGTACTGCCTTTCGATATTTCGATGTTCGCCACCGCGCAAAAAATGTTCTCCAGCCTGGACAGTTTTGCCTTGCTGGCCGTGCCGTTCTTCGTTTTGTCCGGGGTGATCATGAATAGCGGGGGAATTGCCGCCCGGCTGGTCAATTTTGCCAAACTGTTTACTGGCAAACTGCCCGGCTCGCTCTCTTATACCAACATCGTCGGCAATATGATGTTCGGTGCAATTTCCGGATCGGCGATTGCCGCCTCAACCTCCATCGGCGGCGTGATGGTGCCGATGAGCGCGCGCGAAGGTTACGATCGCGGCTTTGCGGCCGCGGTGAATATCGCCTCCGCGCCGACGGGAATGTTAATTCCGCCCACCACGGCTTTTATCCTTTATGCGCTGGCAAGCGGGGGAACATCGATTGCCGCTCTGTTCGCCGGCGGTCTGGTCGCGGGAGTGCTGTGGGGCGTTGGCTGTATGCTGGTCACGCTGGTGGTCGCTAAGCGTCGAAATTATCGGGTTTTCTTCACCGTCCAAAAAGGCATGGCGCTAAAAGTTGCCGTTGAGGCCATTCCCAGCCTGCTGCTGATCGTGATTATCGTCGGCGGCATTGTGCAGGGGATTTTCACCGCCATTGAAGCCTCCGCGATTGCCGTGGTGTATACATTATTGTTGACGATGGTGTTTTACCGCACGCTGAAAATTAAGGATTTGCCTTCGATTTTGCTCCAGACAGTGGTAATGACCGGGGTCATCATGTTCCTGCTGGCAACCTCTTCGGCGATGTCCTTCTCGATGTCGATCACCAATATTCCTGCGGCGCTGAGCGATATGATCCTCGGTATTTCCGCCAATAAACTGGTTATCCTGTTAGTCATTACCGTCTTTTTGTTGATTATCGGCGCATTTATGGATATCGGTCCGGCCATTCTGATTTTTACCCCGATTCTGCTGCCGATCATGGCTAAACTGGGCGTCGATCCGGTGCATTTCGGCATTATCATGATCTATAACCTGGCGATTGGCACCATTACGCCGCCAGTTGGCAGTGGTTTATATGTCGGGGCGAGCGTCGGTAAGGTCAAAGTTGAGGAAGTGATTAAACCGTTGCTGCCTTTTTACGGCGCGATTATCGGCGTTCTGTTATTAATTACCTACATTCCGGAAATCACACTGTTCTTACCCCGTCTACTGGGCATCATGTAAGCGCATAGTTTCCTGCACATCTCGTTGGCCGGATGGCGATTCGCGTCTTATCCGGCCAACGCACGATAATAATTATCCGCAGGTCATCACCAGGTAAAAAAAACCGGCTACCTATAAAGTAGCCGGAAAAGGGAATAAATAATAAACAGGGATAATGATTAGAATGTGTAGCCTATACCCACGCGGAAACGGGTTTGTCTTTCATCGCTGTTGCTATTGACGGAAACATTACCTACCTCAACGAATGGCGACCATTGGTCAATAATATAGGCAGTTCTGAAGTTATATTCATAGTTATCTTTGCCGCCATCGTAAAGATCATATTTATCGGCTTTCTTATAAATCCCTTCAATTGTCCAGTCAAAGTTGTTCCATTTATAACCCGCCCAGACATCCATACGATTGATGGTATCATCATCACGGATATCAGAAGAACGGCGTACATATTCAAAACGATAGCGCGCACCAACCCACCAGCTTTCATTTAATGTCCACGTCGCGCGGAAGTAAGGCTTATAGGTAGAGTAACCGTTGCCTGTTTCCAGCACGAAACCCGGTTGCCAGGCGACATCACCGGTTTTAAATTGGTAGCTTATCGTATATTCGTTACCCTGTGTTTCCAGGTCATTAAACGCTTTATTGGTGTCATCCCCGCCTGATTTTGAGATAGCTTCTATCGCAAAACCAACACCATTCGCAAACCGATGAGAAATATACGCACGGTCATAGTTAGCTTTACTGTCATCAAGATATTCATGACGAACATCGACATATACTGCATGCGCATTTGTTACAACAAGAGGTAATAGTAAGAAAAGAGATTTTCTCATAACAGAATCCATTTAATTTAAAATTAAAACGTTGTTTCATGTCATACCATTACAACCATAATACGCAATGTGAATGGCGACAATATAGACAAAGATCTTTAATTTAAAATTGGGATAATGTTCAAAAAGCAAAATAAAATAAATGAAATTTATATTCGTAATATAAAATAAAAATCAAAACACCATCAACAACGCCAATATAGGGATTTCCTTATATTTATATTTCATTGATTCCTAACGTTAATTTCAATATATTTAAATTGTAAATACAAATAAAACAACTAAATAATTACTGTATAACTACCCTTTTATCAAACGGTAAGTCAGACTATTCCCATTATGTGATCTCACGCAGCGTTTTCTTTGCATTACTGCCAGCTAAGTCGTTTCGTGTCGTTATGATGAAGGTATTTTAGAAAACAAATATTACCCACTGATTTAAATAACATCCAGACGGTCACGATGCGCTCCGACTTTTTTAAAACGTGAAGTTAATCACTTCATTAACGTGCTGATTGCCAGAATACACCCAACGGCGGCAATCGTTATAAGGTTACCAGGCTGCGTAATTTTTAAACTCATGCAAACGGAAGGGGTATCCCGTCCATAAAAAATAATGAGGAACATGTCATGAGTAACGCGATTACGATGGGTATTTTCTGGCATCTGATAGGGGCGGCCAGTGCAGCCTGCTTCTATGCCCCGTTCAAGCAAGTGAAACAGTGGTCATGGGAAACCATGTGGTCAGTGGGCGGCATCGTCTCATGGCTTATTCTGCCGTGGACAATTAGCGCTCTGTTACTGCCTGATTTCTGGGCCTATTATGGGCAGTTTAACCTCTCCACCCTTTTACCGGTTTTTCTGTTCGGCGCCATGTGGGGCATCGGCAATATTAATTACGGTCTAACCATGCGTTATCTCGGGATGTCGATGGGTATCGGCATCGCTATCGGCATTACGCTTATCGTCGGCACGCTGATGACGCCTATCATCAACGGTAACTTCGATGTGTTAATCCATACCGAAGGGGGACGCATGACGCTACTTGGCGTTTTTGTCGCGCTGATCGGCGTCGGGATTGTGACGCGCGCCGGACAGTTAAAAGAACGCAAAATGGGCATTAAAGCGGAGGAGTTCAATCTGAAGAAAGGGCTTCTGCTGGCAGTGATGTGCGGTATTTTCTCGGCGGGGATGTCTTTTGCCATGAACGCCGCGAAACCGATGCATGAAGCTGCTGCCGCGCTTGGCGTTGACCCGCTCTATGTCGCGCTGCCGAGTTACGTGGTGATTATGGGCGGCGGCGCGCTGGTGAACCTCGGTTTCTGTTTTATCCGCCTGGCAAAAGTGCAAAATCTGTCGATAAAAGCCGACTTCTCGCTGGCAAGGCCATTGATTATCAGCAATATTCTGCTGTCCGCGCTTGGCGGTCTGATGTGGTATTTGCAGTTCTTTTTCTATGCCTGGGGTCACGCGCGCATTCCAGCGCAATATGACTACATGAGCTGGATGCTGCACATGAGCTTCTATGTGCTGTGCGGGGGGCTTGTCGGTCTGGTGCTAAAAGAGTGGAAAAATGCTGGCCGCCGTCCCGTTGCCGTATTAAGCCTCGGCTGCGTGGTAATTATTATCGCGGCGAATATTGTCGGTTTAGGCATGGCCAGTTAATCGCTTTGATTACTGAGATGACGCCATTGGCTCGGCGTCATCCCGGTTTCCCGCGTGAACACCACTGAAAAATAATTACTATCTTCAAAACCGCACTGCATCGAAATCTCGCTAATCATCAGCGGGCTATGCTGAAGCAGATACTGCGCGTGGCAAATACGGACCTGGCGTAAATATTGATTAATCGTCATCCCGGTTTGGGCGCGAAACTGCTGCCGCAGCACCCGCTCGCTGCATTGTTCCTGCTGGCAAAACGCATCCAGCGCAAAGGGACACTCAAGGCTATTAGCCAAAGCGGTAATTAATTTATCCAACAGGGTTTCTCGGGAGGTTGCCGGAAGATCGTCGGTCGCGTAGCGATGCCGTTTTAACGTCATTACCAGTTGACCAAACAGCAATTCCGCCATCTCATTCGCCAGCGGATCGCGTCCATTACTCTCATGTTCAAGCTGGTTAATGACCTGCCGCGCCTGATTCATTCCCATACTGCCCAGCCGCCAGTGAGGATGCCACTGCGCTCCCTGAAAGCCGGGAATCATCGCCTGCCAGTTTACATTGAGTTTCAAACGCTCCGGGCAGTAAATAATATTTTGCAGCACCAGATCGTTAACGGAAGTATAGGAGTGTTTGTCTTCAGCACGAATGTAAAACAGATCGCCGCGGGTAATTCTGTATGGGCGCTCATTAAGAACGTGTAGGCCATTGCCCCGCCAGACCATCACCAGTTCACAAAACTCATGCGTATGTTCCGCAAAAACATCCTGTGGATAGCGATCGGCAACCGTAACGGCCTGCTGCTCATCAGTAAAAAAATCTTTTTTCAAAAGGATTAACTGATTTGCCACCGCAGCACCTCATGTTGAATGCTTGCCGGATGGCGCTACGCTTATTCTGTCTACCGCTCGCCGCCGTAGGCCAGGTAAGGCGCAGCCGCCATCCGGTATTAAAGGGTATAATTATCAGCATATTGGCGACGAAAACGTTGATAGCGTTCGCGTTACTGGATTATCGCATCGCGTCCCTGACGGATATCCCGCGGCGACCAGTTAAATTCTCGGCGAAACAGAGTCGAAAAGTGGTTACTGTCGCCAAAACCGCAGCGGTACGCGATTTCTGTCACGCTATGATCGCTATGGCGCAATAAATGCCGGGCTTTGATCAAACGCAGGCGATTAAGGTAACGTTGCGGCGTCAGCCCGGTATGCTGTTTAAGCTGACGATGCAGCGTGCGTAGCGACAGCGAAAACTGTTCAGCTACCGCCTCCCAGCAGACCTCCTCCGCAAAATGGTCTTCCAGCCATGCCATCAGTTGGTTGAGTTTGGCGTCGTTATTGGTCGCGCCTTCCATCAGGCTACTGCGGCGTAACAACACCAGTAGTTGCATAAACAAAATTTCGCGATTCGCCACGGCAGGCGCATCCATGCCGTCTCCGGCGCGCTCCATCAGACCGACCAACTGGCGCACCTGCTGCAACACACTCTGATTCACCCGCCAGTGAGAAGGATAGTAACCATCCTGCTCCTGCGGCAGCAATTGATCCAACCCCGCCAAGAACTGGAAGGCGTCCGGTGAACGCCACAGTACATTCGTCAGGCATAGGTTGTCGGTATGTTCATATAAATGCCGGTCGTGATCGCGAACAAAACACACGGTACCGCCGCTGATGGTATACGGCTGCCCGTTGAATACATGAATGCCCGTACCGTGTTCCACAATCACGATTTCATGAAAATCATGATGATGTTCAGGGAAAGCGGCTTGCGGCAGACGAGGTTCAATCGCCACGGGCGCTTTACCTGATGGAAAAAAATCCACGCTATGCAGTACGGTCATGGTTGCTTCCTCCTGAATTCAACATGTCCGAATAGTAATTAAGGGTTATCGGCCTCACCTTAAATTTTTGACGCTAAAGCGCGCAAACATGGTCTTTTTTTCAAGAAAAGGCGGGAAAAAGCGGGAAATGCGGACGACATCACACCGGCCTATTAGTAGAAACTGTGAACGCTATCACGTTCATCTTTGCCTTGTTGCCAGCGGCTCATTTTCCTGTCAGTAACGAGAAGGTAGGTCTTTGAGGGCTTTTTTAGACTGTGCGCAATGACTCTAAGAAGGACCTGATTATGACTTTTCGCCATTGTGTCGCGGTTGATCTCGGCGCATCCAGCGGGCGCGTGATGCTGGCGCGTTACGACAGCAAACACCGTACCCTGACGCTACGTGAAATTCACCGTTTTGTGAACTGCCTACAAAAAACAGACGGGTTTGACACCTGGGACATCGACAGTCTGGAAAAGGATATCCGTCTTGGTCTGAAGAAAGTCTGCAATGAAGGCATTCTTATCGACAGCATCGGCATCGACACCTGGGGCGTCGATTATGTCCTGCTGGATAAACAAGGTCAGCGTGTCGGCCTGCCGGTCTCCTACCGCGATAACCGTACCACGGGCATCATGCCGCAAGCGCTGGTCCAGATCGGCAAAAGCGAAATCTATCGCCGCAGCGGGATTCAGTTTCTGCCGTTTAACACCATCTATCAGCTACGCGCGCTGACGAAACAACAGCCTGAGTTAACGGCGCAGGTCGCTCATGCGCTGCTGATGCCCGATTATTTCAGTTACCGCCTGACCGGTGAAATGAACTGGGAATACACCAACGCCACGACCACCCAGTTGGTCAATATCAATACCGATGACTGGGACGATACCCTGCTGGCGTGGACTGGCGCGAAAAAGAGCTGGTTCGGTCGCCCCTCGCACCCTGGCAATGTTATCGGCGACTGGATTTGCCCGCAGGGCAACCGTATTCCGGTGGTAGCCGTCGCCAGCCACGATACCGCCAGCGCCGTTATTGCCTCTCCGCTGGCAAATAAACATAGCGCTTACCTGTCTTCAGGCACCTGGTCATTGATGGGTTTTGAAAGCAAAATGCCCTACACCACTGACGAGGCGCTGGCTGCCAATATCACCAACGAAGGCGGCGCGGAAGGGCGTTATCGGGTACTGAAAAACATTATGGGTTTGTGGCTGCTCCAGCGCGTACTGAAAGAACGGCGCATTACCGATCTGCCTGCGCTTATCGCCCAAACAGAAGCGCTGCCGGCCTGCCGTTTCCTGATTAACCCGAATGACGATCGCTTTATCAATCCTGACGATATGCGCGCTGAAATCCAGGCAGCCTGTCGCGAGACCGACCAGCCCGTTCCCGTCAGCGATGCCGAACTGGCGCGCTGCATTTTCGACAGTCTGGCGCTGTTGTATGCCGACATTCTGCACGAACAGGCAAATCTGCGCGGCGAAAAATTTACCCAACTGCATATTGTCGGCGGCGGATGCCAAAACTCGCTACTCAACCAGTTGTGCGCCGATGCATGTGGCATTCGCGTGATGGCCGGGCCGGTTGAAGCCTCCACCCTTGGCAATATTGGTATTCAGCTTATGACCCTCGACGAATTAAACAACGTCGATGACTTCCGTCAGGTCGTCAGCGCTAACTACGACCTGACAACCTATATCCCTAATCCTGATAGTGAAATTGCCCGCCACGTTGCGCAGTTTCAACCCAAACGACAGACAAAGGAGCTTTGCGCATGACCACTCAACTGGAACAAGCCTGGGAACTGGCAAAACAACGTTTCGCCGCAGTAGGTATTGATGTCGAGGAGGCGCTGCGCCAGCTCGATCGCCTGCCGGTTTCCATGCACTGCTGGCAGGGCGACGATGTTGCCGGATTCGAGAACCCGGAAGGTTCGCTGACGGGCGGAATTCAATCGACCGGCAACTATCCGGGCAAAGCGCGTAACGCCACCGAACTGCGCGCCGATCTGGAACAGGCGCTGCGTCTGATCCCAGGCCCAAAACGGCTGAACCTACACGCCATTTACCTTGAGTCGGATACGCCGGTTGCTCGCGACCAGATCAAACCGGAGCATTTTAAAAACTGGGTGGAGTGGGCGAAAGCGAACCGGCTGGGGCTGGATTTCAACCCCACCTGTTTTTCTCATCCACTGAGCGCTGACGGTTTTACCCTCTCTCATCCAGACACGAAAATTCGCCAGTTCTGGATCGATCACTGCAAAGCCAGCCGCCGCGTCTCGGCATACTTTGGTGAGCAGCTCGGTACGCCGTCGGTGATGAACATCTGGATTCCGGACGGCATGAAAGACATTACCGTCGACCGTTTAGCCCCGCGCCAGCGCCTGCTGGAAGCGTTGGATGAGGTCATTAGCGAGAAATTCGACCCGGCGCACCACATCGACGCCGTTGAGAGCAAACTGTTTGGCATCGGCGCGGAAAGCTACACCGTCGGCTCCAATGAGTTCTACATGGGCTACGCCACCAGCCGTCAGACCGCGCTGTGCCTGGATGCGGGCCACTTCCATCCCACTGAAGTGATTTCCGACAAAATTTCCGCCGCCATGCTCTACGTGCCACGGCTGCTGCTGCACGTCAGCCGCCCGGTACGCTGGGATAGCGACCACGTGGTACTCCTGGACGATGAAACCCAGGCAATTGCCAGCGAAATCGTCCGTCATAACCTGTTCGACCGTGTGCATATCGGTCTGGATTTCTTCGACGCCTCTATCAACCGTGTCGCCGCGTGGGTTATCGGTACCCGCAACATGAAAAAAGCGCTGCTGCGCGCTCTGCTGGAACCCACAGATCAACTGCGTCAGCTTGAGGCCAGCGGCGATTACACCGCGCGTCTGGCGCTGCTGGAAGAGCAAAAATCTCTGCCGTGGCAGGCCGTCTGGGAAATGTATTGCCAGCGTCACGACACGCCGGCTGGCAGCCAGTGGCTGGACAGCGTTCGCGCCTACGAAAAAGAGATCCTGAGCAAACGTAGCTGACAGCGACACCTGATCTGTAGGCCGGATAAGACGCCCGCGTCGCCATCCGGCAATAAATGAAACACGATTGCCGGATGGCGCTGCGCTTATCCGGCCTACGTAAGACCCGAATAACCTTCGGGCAATAAATGGGAACACGAACATGCAAAATATTACCGATTCCTGGTTTGTCCAGGGCATGATTAAAGCCACGTCTGATGCGTGGCTGAAAGGGTGGGACGAACGTAATGGCGGTAACCTGACGCTGCGTCTGGATGAAGCCGATATCGCACCGTTTGCAGCTAATTTCCACGAAAAACCGCGCTACATCGCGCTAAGTCAACCCATGCCGCTGCTGGCGAACACGCCGTTTATTGTCACCGGTTCCGGCAAATTCTTTCGCAACGTGCAGCTCGATCCGGCAGCCAATTTAGGCGTGGTCAAAATCGACAGCGACGGCGCAGGCTACCACATTCTGTGGGGCTTAACCCACGACGCGGTACCCACCTCTGAACTCCCGGCGCATTTCCTCTCCCACTGCGAACGCATCAAAGCCACCCACGGCAAAGACCGCGTCATTATGCATTGCCATGCGACTAACCTGATCGCCCTCACCTACGTACTGGAAAACAACACTGCGCTGATCACCCGCAAACTGTGGGAAGGCAGCACCGAATGCCTGGTGGTATTCCCGGACGGTGTCGGCATTCTGCCATGGATGGTGCCAGGCACCGATGAAATCGGCCAGGCCACCGCGCAAGAAATGCAGAAACATTCGCTGGTACTGTGGCCGTTCCACGGCGTGTTCGGAAGCGGACCTACGCTGGATGAAACCTTCGGTTTGATAGATACCGCAGAGAAATCCGCTGAGGTATTAGTCAAAATCTATTCGATGGGCGGTATGAAGCAGACCATCACGCGCGAAGAACTGGTCGCACTCGGCAAACGTTTTGGTGTGACACCGCTGGCCAGCGCCGTAGCGCTGTACTGATACCTCCCAACTCAACGCCGGATGCGGCTTTGCCTTATCCGGCCTACAGGACGGTGCGCATTTTACCGTAGGCCCGATAAGCGTAGCGCCATCGGGCAACAGGGAATTTTTTTAAGGAGAATAGTGATGAGCTTTATGTTGGCACTGCCAAAAATTAGCCTGCATGGCGCTGGAGCGATTGCCGATATGGTGAACCTCGTGGCGAATAAGCAATGGGGCAAAGCGCTGATCGTTACCGATGGTCAACTGGTAAAGCTGGGCCTGCTGGATAGCCTGTTTAGCGCACTGGATGAACATCAAATGTCTTACCACCTGTTTGATGAGGTGTTCCCAAACCCGACAGAAGAGCTGGTGCAGAAAGGTTTTGCGGCGTATCAGAGCGCAGAATGTGACTACATTATCGCCTTCGGCGGCGGCAGCCCGATCGATACCGCAAAAGCGGTGAAAATTCTGACCGCCAACCCAGGTCCTTCTACCGCCTACTCCGGCGTCGGCAAAGTGAAAAACGCCGGCGTACCGCTGGTAGCGATTAATACTACGGCAGGTACCGCGGCAGAGATGACCAGCAACGCGGTGATTATCGACTCTGCCCGTAAGGTCAAAGAGGTGATCATCGACCCGAATATCATCCCGGATATTGCCGTGGATGACGCCAGCGTCATGCTGGAAATCCCCGCTTCTGTGACCGCCGCAACCGGCATGGATGCCCTGACCCATGCGGTGGAAGCCTATGTCTCCGTTGGCGCGCATCCGCTTACCGACGCTAACGCGCTGGAAGCGATTCGCTTAATCAATTTGTGGCTACCGAAAGCGGTTGACGATGGCCATAACCTCGAAGCCCGTGAGCAAATGGCATTCGGCCAGTACCTGGCGGGTATGGCGTTCAACAGCGCCGGTTTGGGGCTGGTTCACGCGCTGGCGCACCAGCCGGGCGCAACTCACAACCTGCCGCACGGAGTCTGCAACGCTATCCTGCTGCCAATTGTCGAGAACTTTAACCGTCCGAACGCCGTCGCGCGTTTTGCCCGTATCGCACAGGCGATGGGCGTAGAGACGCGCGGTATGTCTGACGAAGCCGCAAGTCAGGAAGCGATTAACGCTATCCGTACGCTGAGCAAACGCGTCGGCATTCCAGAAGGTTTCAGCAAGCTGGGCGTCACAAAAGAAGATATCGAAGGCTGGCTGGATAAAGCCCTCGCCGACCCGTGCGCGCCGTGTAACCCGCGCACCGCCAGCCGCGATGAAGTTCGCGGGCTGTACCTGGAGGCGTTATGATCCGCAAAGCCTTTGTGATGCAGGTAAATGCCGACGCGCACGAGGAGTATCAGCGTCGTCATAACCCAATCTGGCCGGAGCTGGAAGCCGTATTAAAATCTCACGGCGCGCATCACTACGCGATTTATCTCGATCAGGAGCGCAATCTGCTGTTCGCCACCGTTGAGATTGAATCCGAGGAGCGCTGGAACGCCGTTGCCAGCACCGACGTTTGCCAGCGTTGGTGGAAACATATGCGTGACGTTATGCCCGCGAATCCGGATAACAGCCCGGTCAGCGCAGAGCTAAAAGAGGTGTTCTATCTGCAGTAAGTCGTGTGCCCGGTGGCGCAAGCTTACCGGGCCTACGGTTTTATTTTTTGTCGGCCGGATAAGGCGGTTACGCCGCCATCCGGCAATTTCAATTCTGCTCCGCTACCAGGATAGCCTGAGTATCCGGTTCCAGCGCTTTAAAGATATGCGCCTGGTCGCCGGGATAACAAATGTAATCGCCCTCCGCCAGCTCTTCCGGCGCCTCGGTTAAGCCGACGAGGGCTTTTCCCTGCGTAACAATAATATGTTCCACCGACCCCGGCGGATGCGGGTGAGAGATCCGGTCGGCCCCCGGCTGCGTCAACAGCAGATAGATATCACGCCGCGCGCCGGGCGGACATGCCGCCAGTAATATCGCCTGATAATGCGCCTGCTCCGCCACCACTTTGGTGCCTTCTCCGCGGCGAATCACCTGCGTTTTTTGTACCTGCGGCTCCAGCAGCCTGGCAAAGGGAATGTCGAGCGCGACGCATAGCGACCATAACGTCTCCAGGCTGGGGTTGCCGTTCCCTGCTTCCAGTTGTGAAAGCGTAGATTTAGCGATGCCTGCGCGCCGCGCAATCTCCGCCAGCGACAGTCCGGTTCGCTGGCGTTCGCGTACCAGACTTCTGGCAATGACGCTAATAGGTTGTGTCATAAAGCATCCAATGTTCACTATAACGAACGAAATGTTCGTCTTGTAAAGCAAATCTGTTCCGTTCATTATAATGAAAATTCATTCGATATGACTAAAGAAGATGAAACACTATTTTTCCTGTCTCAAGGGAGACACGATAAAAGCGATATTTTTAGTGTGCCTGGCCGTGGGCGTCGTCGGCATGTCCTATGGCTCACTGGCGATGGCCTACGGTTTCCCACTGTGGGTGCCGTTTGTCCTCTCTATTTTTGTACTGGCGGGCGCGTCCGAATTTATGTTTATCGGCATTGTTGCCAGCGGCGGCAATCCGTTAGCGGCGGCGGCGGCAGGACTGCTGGTGAATGCGCGCCACGTGCCGTTTGGCGTAACGGTGCGCGATTTGGTTGGCACCCGCGCCGCCAGCTTTTTCGGCTGCCATATTATGAATGATGAGAGCGTGGTGTTCGGCCTGTCGCAAAAAACACCCGAACAACGTAAAGCCGCCTACTGGCTATGCGGTCTGGGCGTCGCCCTATTCTGGCCGATTGGCACACTGATTGGCGCAGGTGTCGGCAAACTGCTCCCGGCCCCAGAAACCATCGGTCTGGATGCCGTATTCCCGGCAATCTTACTGGCGCTGGTGATCCCGGCGTTTAAAAACCGCACCACATTGATTCGTGGTTGCAGCG
This sequence comes from Salmonella sp. SAL00670, assembly GCF_046552235.1. Lineage (NCBI taxonomy): Bacteria > Pseudomonadati > Pseudomonadota > Gammaproteobacteria > Enterobacterales > Enterobacteriaceae > Salmonella > Salmonella sp. SAL00670. Next base: position 46,560 of record NZ_JBGDUO010000008.1, on the reverse strand, counting down.
GCGCCGCGCTGTCGCTTGCCGCCGTTCCCTTTGTGGCTGCCGGATTGCCGGTGTTGCTTTCGCTGCTTGGCCTACTGGCGAGGAAAAAATAATGGGCAATATGACGCTATTTATTATCGGTATTGCTCTTTTATCTGCGGGGACCTATTTGATGCGCCTCGGCGGCGCGAAACTTGGCAGCCGTCTGGCGCTGTCTGAGCGTTCACAGGCGCTGCTCTCGGATGCGGCAACGGTGCTGCTATTCTCCGTCGCGCTGGCGACCACCTTTTACGAAGGCGAACATTTTGCCGGAATGGCGCGCGTTCTTGGGGTTGGCTTCGCCGTATTTTTAGCCTGGCGTAAAATGCCGCTTATTGTGGTGATTATCGCCGCTGCAGTGGTGACCGCGTTATTACGAATGGCGGGTATTAATTAACGTCTTACAGAATAGTTGGACGTGACACCCTATAAGTGATGAAGGCTGGGCCGCCCTATGCTGAAGTAGCCCAGAACTTTCGCATCAGGCGGGATAAATGCTTTCCATATGAATGCCGATCCTCAATGACACTGTCAGAGTAACTTCAACATCTTGTGATAGCTTCAGATTACTGGTTTTCCTAATAACTCTCTTTAGTTAATGTTTACGTCAGCTATTTTACGGATATTGCCTGACGAAATACATGAACGAAAAAAGCGCCTGATCGGCGCTTTTTATTGGCGTTATAGCGTAATTTTATAGGCACTTGCGCCAGCATGTGCGCAGTTAATGTGCCGTCACTCAACGCAGGCGGTTATAATCATCCACCATCTCGTTATAACTTCTCAACGACGCCGGATAAGAATCCGCAACCATCCATCCTGTTGCAGGGTCCTGCACCCGTTTCTTTTCAAAATCAGAATACTCAACATTGTCTCTGATGCGACGAATATATTTTTTAGCTTGTAGCTGATAATCAGCCGCAGAGCTGATGAAAGAAGAATTACGGCCATCAGTATTCACTTCTTTCAATTGCGCAATCATTGTTTCCAGTTCCGCGACTTTTTTCATCATCGCTTCGGCATCAAAGGTATCGGCAGAAATAACCTTGTTGATCTGCTTTGCCGAAATCATGACAGCCAGAGAATAATAGTTAAATGTTTTGCCTTCCGCTTCTTCTATTCTCTTCAACTGTGTCAATTGCCGCCTGTCATTTATTTCCTGAATAGCCTCATGATATTTTTCCGAGACGGGTTTAAAATCCTCGATATTCTTCAGTAATGTCTGATGCAGCGCCTTACCTTTAGCAAAGGCATCATCTTTATAGTTTTCCTGGGTATAATATTTTTCCATTTCGTTAATGGTATTACCCAGCGCAGCGGCGCTATCAATATAGCTAACGGCAACGCCATTAATAGGCTCAAGTAATGGCGTTAAGGCGGCCACCTGTTTCATCTCTTTCTGGCAATTCGTTATGTAAGACTCCGTAATACCATAAATGCCATAAACCAGGCTCTCTTTCCCTGTCGGACCTTTTTTAAAGTCTTTCACCCAATCCGCGTAACGCGCCAGACTGTGCTGAACGGGCAATTGAAGTTTATTAAAACAATCGATATAGACATCCATTTTTTCACTATAAACTTCTTCAGCGTCAACCTCCGGCTGAGCTGGCGTTTCTGGTTTCGCCACCGGGGGCTGAGTTGCCGTTTCTGGCTTCGCTGCTGAGGGCTGCGCTGGACTTTCGTCAGATTGCGTTTCCGGCGTCTGAGAAGGCGCTGGCGTCGCAGGCTGACTGCTGGCGGCCGGCGTCGCCTCGGTTTTAACATTATTGTCATCACATCCTGTTGCGCCCAGGGTCATTAGCGCAATGATTATCGCTGAGGATAATAAATTCCTTTTCATTTAATTGCCTTTTGTATATTTACGTTGGGGTTCTCTTATTTTAACGAACACATTGATATTGATAATGTTAATTATAATGAAATATGGATTAAGTATTTTTTGTGTTGAATAAATCACATACCTGTTTTTTTTCATTAAAATGAATCTGTAAATTTCAATGATATTATTTATAGGTTATTCTAATGAAAAAGGATTTGTTATCATCAATTATTATCGCTATGCTGATGACTGCCGGGCTAAGCGCTTGTGATGAAAAAAAAGCGGACGAACAACCTGTAGCTCAGAGTGCGGATTCATCAGCGAGCAATACACAATCCACATCAGCGGAAAGCGCAGATGCGAACGATGTTCTTAACCAAAAGCTGAATGTTTACATTGATTGTTATAATAATCTCCAGGCAGATATTTACCGTGCTGTAAATCGTTATGCTAACACATTCGACGATTTCCGCACCGGCCCTACCGGTAAGGAAGACGATCCCTCTCCGCTGGTTCCTGTGTATCCTGCATTTATCCAGGACTGCCGGAAAGACATCAAGGCGGCGGCTGAATTAAAGCCGGCGTTTGCCTCTCTGGATAGTGCTGCTCTGGCATTTATTAATGCAGCTGGGCCACTAGCTGAAACAATCAATAGTATGAATAAATACTATGATCAAGATAACTTCAAGGATGATGCCTTTGCTGGCGCTAAAGCGTTCCATAAAACGTTTATAAAACAGTTCGATGAGTTTGATCCCATTGCGAAGAAATATATCGCCGAGATTACCATTATGAGTGGGCAGCATGCGGCTAATGAAATTAAGGCGACCGAGAAGAAAGAAGGTAAATCCATTAAGTACTATACGCTTTTGACGATGCAGGAAGCCGAGACGCTTAATGACGCTGTAGCTGATGATTCTTTTGATGTGGCGGCAGTAAGCAAACAGCTCGCTGATTTTGAAGAGCATACTCAGAAGCTAAACGAGAAGATCAACGTTGATATAGATAAACATCGTAGCTTCCCTGGTTTTATTTCTGAGCTGGAAAAATTCCAGGGCAAGGTGAAAAAACGCATTCGGCGCGTGCGCGATAACGTGGCGTATACCTCGCATGAGCAGGACTACCTCAATAGCGGCAGCGGCGATATGGTAGATGGTTCTTATGAGGCTGTGGTTAAAGCTTATAACGAGCTCATCGATACCTATAATGGCTATCATCTTGAGCGTGAGTTCTAAGCTTTTCACGCTGCAAATCGCGTGCATATAACCGCTAAACTGAGCAAATAAGTCGTTAGCGACTGCCGAAAGAGCGCCCCAGGGGCGCTTTTTTCGTTCGAAGTATTACCGGGTAGCAAGCGCCTCGTGAATGGCTGGAATAAGCTGCGGTCCAGCATAAAAACGATTAAAACCTGTATGGCCTCGCCACTATACGTGATTCCGTTATCAAGAGAGGCTGTAAAATTGAGAAAATATATATTTTACGCAAATGTAGAGGGTACTATTTTAGTCTGCGATTAACCGCTGCGGATGGGTATAAATCGTCGCCCGACCCGGCTTACAGAACCCCACCAGCGTCAGATTGCAGCGTTCAGCCACCTCGACCGCCAGCGTCGTTGCGGCAGAGACGGCAAACAGAATTTCAACGCCGCACATCGCGGACTTCTGCACCATTTCGTAACTCGCGCGACTGGAAACCAGCGCCGCGCCTTGCCGCCATTCCTCACCTTCCGTAGCGCGGCGGCCGAGCAGTTTATCCAGCGCAACGTGGCGTCCGACATCTTCATGGCCCCCCGCCAGTTCACCCGACGGCATGACCCACGCCGCAGCGTGCGTACAACCCGTCAGCTTACCCGTCGGTTGAAAATCATTCAGATGTTTTAACGCGCGATCAAGGTTACCGAGATTAAACGTTTGGCTAAACGGCAGCGGTTGCACCGGCTTACCGATGTCATTGAGCTGTTCCACGCCACATACGCCGCAACCGGTACGTCCGGCCAGCGCGCGACGACGCGCTTTCAGCCCCATAAATCGACGGCTGGAAAGATCAATCTGCACTTCAAGTCCGTTACAGGACGGTACAACGTCCATGCCATAGATTTCACGCGGGCTGTCAATGATCCCTTCCGACAGAGAAAACCCCATTGCAAAATGCGTCAGATCTTTCGGAGAGGCCATCATAACGACATGCGAAATGCCGTTATACACCAGTGCCACTGGCACTTCCTCGGCAACATCATCAAGTTGGGGGGACTGCAAATCCTCGCGTTTCCAGAGAGTCAACTGGCGTGAGGTTGTGAAATCAGTCACATTTAGGACTTCTTCAGACAGTATATTGTTCACTTTCTTTTAACCATATAAGAACACACACACCAACATTATGGTATTCTGTTACAACTCCTCCCGGATGGAGGAAAATTTATCCAATTCTGAACCTTTGCGGGCCCGTCCGCAAAGAAAAATAACAACCACTCCCTGAGCGTTTCGGATAGAGAAATGTGAAAGAGAAGTGACAATGTCGAAACAAGGAGCAAACCATGCAGGTCAGCAGAAGGCAGTTCTTTAAGATCTGCGCTGGCGGTATGGCAGGCACCACGGCGGCGGCACTGGGCTTCGCGCCCGGCGTAGCGCTAGCGGAAACACGGCAATATAAACTGCTGCGCACCCGCGAAACCCGTAACACCTGCACCTACTGTTCCGTTGGCTGCGGGCTGTTGATGTACAGCCTCGGCGACGGTGCGAAAAACGCCAAAGCATCTATTTTCCATATCGAAGGGGACCCGGATCATCCGGTAAGCCGTGGCGCGCTGTGCCCGAAAGGGGCCGGTCTGGTGGACTTTATCCACTCTGAAAGCCGCCTGAAATTCCCGCAATACCGCGCGCCGGGTTCAGATAAGTGGCAACAAATCAGTTGGGAAGAAGCGTTTGACCGCATCGCTAAACTGATGAAGGAAGATCGCGACGCCAACTATCAGGCGCAGAACGCCGAAGGCGTTACCGTTAACCGCTGGCTCACCACCGGGATGCTGTGCGCTTCCGCATCCAGTAACGAGACGGGTTATTTAACGCAAAAATTCTCCCGCGCGCTGGGTATGCTCGCGGTCGACAACCAGGCGCGTGTCTGACACGGACCAACGGTAGCAAGTCTTGCTCCAACATTTGGTCGCGGTGCGATGACCAACCACTGGGTCGACATCAAGAACGCCAACCTCGTCGTGGTGATGGGCGGTAACGCCGCAGAAGCTCACCCGGTCGGGTTCCGCTGGGCGATGGAAGCCAAAATTCACAACGGCGCGAAGCTGATTGTGATCGATCCGCGCTTTACGCGTACCGCGTCGGTGGCCGATTTCTATGCGCCAATACGCTCTGGTACTGACATTGCCTTCTTGTCAGGCGTGATGCTGTATCTGCTGACCAACGAAAAATACAACCGTGAATACACCGAGGCCTATACCAATGCCAGCCTGATCGTACGTGAAGATTTTGGCTTCGATGATGGTCTGTTCACCGGCTACGACGCAGATAAGCGGCAGTACGATAAAACCAGTTGGCACTATGAGCTGGACGAAAACGGTTTTGCCAAACGCGATACGACACTGCAACACCCGCGCTGTGTCTGGAATCTGTTGAAACAGCATGTCTCACGCTATACGCCGGACGTGGTAGAAAATATCTGCGGTACGCCGAAAGCGGACTTCCTGAAAGTGTGCGAGTACATTGCAGAAACCAGCGCAAAAGATAAAACCGCGTCGTTCCTGTACGCGCTGGGCTGGACGCAGCATTCCATCGGCGCGCAGAACATCCGTACTATGGCGATGATCCAGCTTCTGCTCGGCAATATGGGGATGGCGGGCGGCGGCGTTAACGCCCTGCGCGGTCACTCCAACATTCAGGGACTGACCGACTTAGGACTGCTGTCGCAAAGTCTGCCGGGCTACCTGACGCTGCCGAGCGAAAAACAGACCGACCTGCAAACCTATCTGGCTGCCAATACGCCGAAGCCATTGTTGAAGGATCAGGTCAACTACTGGGGCAACTATCCGAAATTCTTCGTCTCAATGATGAAGGCCTTCTTTGGTGATAAAGCGACAGCGGAAAATAGCTGGGGCTTTGACTGGCTACCGAAGTGGGACAAAGGGTACGACGTGTTGCAGTACTTCGAGATGATGAAACAGGGTAAGGTCAACGGCTATATCTGCCAGGGCTTTAACCCGGTGGCCTCATTCCCGAACAAAAACAAAGTGGTCGCGTCGCTTTCCAAACTGAAGTACCTGGTGACTATCGATCCGCTCAACACCGAAACGTCCACCTTCTGGCAAAACCACGGTGAGTCGAACGACGTTGATCCCGCAAAAATCCAGACCGAAGTGTTCCGTCTGCCTTCCACCTGTTTTGCCGAGGAAAATGGTTCCATCGTTAACTCCGGTCGTTGGTTACAGTGGCACTGGAAGGGCGCGGACGCCCCGGGAATTGCCATGACCGACGGCGAAATCCTCGCCGGTATCTTCTTACGCCTGCGTAAGATGTACTCTGAACAGGGCGGCGCCAACCCGGAACAGGTGCTGAATATGACCTGGAACTACACCAAACCATACGAACCCGCCTCTGAAGAAGTGGCGATGGAAAGTAATGGTAAAGCGCTGGCCGATCTTATCGACCCGGCAACCGGCGCAGTGGTAGTGAAGAAAGGTCAACAGCTCAGTTCGTTCGCGCAACTGCGTGATGACGGTACGACGTCCAGCGGCTGCTGGATTTTCGCCGGTAGCTGGACGCCGGAAGGCAACATGATGGCGCGTCGTGATAACGCCGACCCGTCTGGTCTCGGCAACACGCTGGGCTGGGCATGGGCATGGCCGCTTAACCGCCGCATCCTCTATAACCGCGCCTCCGCCGATCCGCAGGGTAATCCCTGGGACCCGAAACGTCAGCTACTGAAATGGGAAGGCGGAAAATGGGCCGGATGGGATATTCCGGACTACAGCGCCGCCGCGCCCGGCAGCGACGTCGGACCGTTTATCATGCAGCCGGAAGGGATGGGCCGCCTGTTTGCTATCGATAAGATGGCGGAAGGGCCGTTCCCGGAACACTACGAGCCGTTTGAAACGCCGCTGGGCACTAACCCGCTGCACCCGAACGTTATCTCTAACCCTGCCGCCCGTATCTTTAAAGACGATGCCGACGCGCTGGGTAAAGCGGATAAGTTCCCGTATGTCGGAACCACTTACCGTCTGACCGAGCACTTCCACTACTGGACCAAGCACGCGTTGCTTAACGCTATCGCCCAGCCGGAACAGTTTGTGGAAATTGGCGAGAAGCTGGCGAATAAGCTCGGTATCGCGCATGGCGATACCGTGAAGGTCTCCTCGAACCGCGGCTATATCAAAGCCAAAGCAGTGGTGACCAAGCGTATTCGCACGCTGAAAGCGGACGGCAAGGATATCGATACCATCGGTATTCCTATTCACTGGGGCTACGAAGGCGTGGCGAAAAAAGGCTTTATCGCCAATACGTTAACGCCTTTCGTCGGTGATGCGAACACGCAAACGCCGGAGTTTAAATCCTTCCTTGTGAACGTGGAAAAGGTGTAACGGAGACGACCTATGGCTTATCAATCGCAAGACATCATTCGTCGTTCCGCCACTAACGGTTTCACCCCCGCGCCCCAGGCGCGGGACCACCAGGAAGAGGTGGCGAAACTCATCGACGTCACCACCTGTATCGGCTGTAAAGCGTGTCAGGTGGCGTGCTCCGAGTGGAACGACATCCGTGATGAAGTGGGCAATAACGTCGGGGTGTATGACAACCCGGCGGACTTAACCGCGAAATCCTGGACGGTGATGCGCTTCTCGGAAGTGGAACAGAACGACAAACTGGAGTGGCTGATCCGTAAGGATGGCTGTATGCACTGCGCCGATCCAGGCTGCCTGAAGGCCTGTCCGGCGGAAGGGGCGATCATTCAGTACGCTAACGGTATTGTCGACTTCCAGTCCGAGCAGTGTATCGGCTGCGGCTACTGTATCGCTGGCTGCCCGTTCAACGTGCCGCGCCTTAACCCGGAAGACAACCGCGTCTATAAATGTACGCTGTGCGTCGACCGTGTGGTGGTCGGCCAAGAACCGGCCTGCGTGAAGACCTGTCCAACCGGCGCCATTCATTTTGGCTCGAAAGAGGATATGAAAACGCTGGCGGGCGAGCGGGTGGCGGAACTCAAAACCCGTGGTTATGACAACGCGGGTCTGTACGATCCGGCGGGCGTAGGCGGTACGCATGTCATGTACGTGCTGCATCATGCCGACAAGCCGAATCTGTATCACGGTCTGCCGGAGAACCCGGAAATCAGCGAAACCGTTAAGTTCTGGAAAGGCGTCTGGAAACCGCTCGCCGCGTTCGGTTTTGCCGCGACCTTTGCCGCCAGCGTCTTCCACTATGTTGGCGTCGGCCCGAACCGCGCGGAAGAGGAAGATGACAACCTGCATGAAGAGAAAGACGAGGTGCGCAAATGAAACGACGTGACACCATCGTGCGCTATACGGCGCCGGAACGCATCAACCACTGGATCGTCGCCTTCTGCTTCGTGCTGGCGGCGGTGAGCGGGCTGGGCTTTTTATTCCCATCCTTCAACTGGTTGATGCATATCCTGGGCACCCCACAACTGGCGCGAATTCTGCACCCGTTTGTGGGCGTGGTTATGTTTGCCTCGTTCATCATCATGTTTTTCCGTTATTGGCACCACAATCTAATCAATCGGGATGATATCTTTTGGGCGAAGAATATTCGTAAGATCGTCGTCAACGAGGAAGTGGGTGACACCGGGCGTTATAACTTCGGTCAGAAATGCGTATTCTGGGCGGCGATTATCTTCCTGGTGCTGCTGCTGGTGAGCGGGGTAATTATCTGGCGTCCGTACTTTGCGCCTGCTTTCTCAATCCCGGTGATCCGATTCGCGTTAATGTTGCATTCTTTTGCCGCAGTAGCGTTAATTGTGGTTATCATGGTGCATATCTACGCCGCCCTTTGGGTGAAAGGCACCATTACCGCGATGGTGGAAGGCTGGGTAACCCGGTCGTGGGCGAAGAAGCATCACCCGCGCTGGTACCGAGAAGTCCGCAAGACAACGGAAAAAGAAACTGAATGAGTATTCGCATAATCCCGCAAGATGAGCTGGGGTCGAGCGAGAAACGTACGGCGGATATGATTCCGCCGTTATTGTTCCCCCGACTCAAAAACGTCTACAACCGCCGCGCCGAACGTCTGCGCGAGCTGGCTGAAAATAACCCGCTGGGCGATTACCTGCGCTTTGCCGCGCTTATCGCGCACGCGCAGGAAGTGGTGCTGTACGACCATCCGCTGGAGATGGATCTGACCGCACGTATTAAAGAAGCGAACGACCAGGGCAAACCGCCGCTGGATATCCACGTGCTGCCGCGTGATAAGCACTGGCAAAAACTGCTGCATTCGTTAATTGCCGAGCTAAAACCCGAGATGAGCGGCCCCGCGCTGGCGGTGATTGAGAACCTGGAGAAAGCCTCAGAGCAGGAGCTGGAGCAGATGGCCAGCGCGCTGTTTGCCTCGGATTTTGCCTCCGTCAGCAGCGATAAAGCCCCCTTTATCTGGGCCGCGCTCTCCCTTTACTGGGCGCAAATGGCCAGCTTGATTCCAGGCAAAGCCCGCGCGGAATACGGTGAAGCGCGCCAGTATTGCCCGGTGTGCGGTTCGATGCCGGTCTCCAGCATGGTGCAAATCGGCACCACGCAGGGGCTGCGTTATCTGCACTGTAACCTGTGCGAAACCGAATGGCATGTCGTGCGCGTAAAATGCAGTAACTGCGAACAGAGCCGCGACTTACACTACTGGTCGCTGGAAAATGAGCAGGCTGCGGTGAAAGCCGAAAGCTGCGGCGATTGCGGGACTTACCTGAAGATTCTCTATCAGGAAAAAGACCCGAAAGTGGAAGCCGTGGCCGACGACCTCGCCTCGCTGGTGCTGGACGCGCGCATGGAACAGGAGGGCTTCGCCCGCAGTTCCATCAACCCGTTCCTGTTCCCGGGGGAAGGGGAATAAGTTCTCTGGTATACCGGCTAGCAATCTACGTTAGCCGGATCATTGCTCAATAACGCAATGCTTGTATAACGTTTCTCGGGTCGTTGGCAATGGCGCGAAGTAACGCTTTGGCTGGCCCTGTCGGTGAACGTCTTCCTTGCTCCCAGTTGCGCAGCGTATCCACGTTGACCGAAATCAGTTCTGCAAACTTAGATTGCGACAACCCAGATGCCTGCCGTATTTCTTTAATCTTCATTGCATCAATATGAAAGGTACGAGAAGGCTCACGGGTCCCTTCAATGATTTCATTCATTTGAGACATACTTTGAGTTAATCGCTCAAATAACACTTTATCCATCTACCACCTCTCATTCAGCATACGAAGCACCGCTTTTTCCTGCGGCGTGAGATCATCTTTAATGCCTTTTTGATAAATCAGAAGCAAGCGAATCTCATACCGTTGACTACGGTGAAAATAGATAATTCGCACGCCACTACGCTTTCCTTTGCCTCGCGCTCCCCAGCGCATTTTTCTCAGGCCGCCCGTTTCCTGAATGACATCACCACAATCTGGATGCTGAGCCATAAAAACCTGAAGCTTATGGTATTCATCATCATCGAGCAGTTTTTTAACATCTTCAGTAAAGAGTTCCGTTTCTATAAATTGCATATTCCATACGCCATTGGCTTATAGTAGTGAAAATAATCTATACGTCAATGGCGTATAGCATCATCATTTCACAGTACAAAAATTAAAAACCCAGCGCCAACCGCATTCCATTTTTTGCGAACCTCTATCCAGAATCATTATCCCCTCATTTCACCACTTTCCATCCCCAACAAATCAGGTTATAAACTGTACATACATACAGCTTAAGGAGCCTTATATGCCACTGGAAAAAGGAATTGCCGAACTGGTCGCCGGGTTTATCGCTGCGGGCCGCCCCTCTTCTCGCGAACAGAATATTGATGACCGGAGGGCGGGCTACATCGCCAGCACGACACTGGCAGGAGAAACAGAAACCCGCGTCCAGGTTGAAGATATTGAACTCGATGCCATGACGTTTCGCGTGGTTTCGCCGCTCAATGCCACAGGGAAATTACCCTGCATCATTTATTATCATGGTGGCTGCTTTGTCAGCGGCGGTTTTGCCACTCACGATAACCAGTTAAGGCAGTTAGCTTTTTACAGCCGTTGTCGCGTGATTGCGGCACAGTACCGACTTGCACCAGAGCACACCTTCCCGGCCGCACATAACGATGCCGAAACCGGAGCCAATACTATCTGGAAATATGCCCAGAAACTGGGGATAGATCGCGAGAACATTACGCTTGCTGGTGACAGCGCGGGTGGGCATCTGGCGCTGGTCACCGCGCTACGCCTGAAAGCCGCCCGTCAATGGCAACCTGCACAGCTGATTCTGATCTACCCCATGCTGGACGCAACCGCCAGGTTTGCGAGCTACACCTGTAATGGGCTGGATTACATTATCACGCGTGACACGCTGCTTTCAGGCTACGAGATGTATATGCCGCGAACCGATCCACTGCATCCTGAAGCCAGTCCGCTCTGGCGTGAGGACTTCGCCGGGCTGCCATCCACGCACATCATTACTGCCGAATTCGACCCACTGCGCGATGAGGGCGAGGCCCTGTATCAACGGTTCCAGGAACAGGGCGTGGCGTGTACTTGCCAGCGCTATCTCGGTGTTATCCATGGCTTTTTCCAGCTCGGAGGCGTGAGCCAGGCGGCACGAAGCGCCATGCGAGATGTGGCCTGGCGTGTTGTAAGTCCATCAACAAGCAAAATGACCTAAAATTCAATTTTGTTTTCAACTTGAAAACTGGATAACGTTGCGCTAAGTTGTTTTCAGGTTGAAAACTTTGTAATGGAACGACATTGTGCATGTTATCAGCCGAAAACCGTTCAATGAAGCGATGCTCATGTATCCAAACCATGAGCTTGCTCTCACTGAGTTGCTGAATGTTCTTGAGAAAAAAACATTCACTCAGCCTGAAGAGATGAAGCGGTATATTCCTTCACTGGATAATTTTAAGTACAGAGATAAATGGTGGGTGATTGATGTTTCTGGTAACAGCCTGAGACTCATTTCCTACATAGATTTCAGGTTACATAAGATATTTGTGAAACATATCGTTTCCCATGCCGAATATGACAAACTGACCGCATATTATCGGGGTAATAAAGAATGAGAACTCATCGTCAGATGGATGCAACCAGCGCAAAAAAGATCGTTGATACCTTCAGCGATGCGGTAAAAACCGTCCCACTGATGGGGGAAGACCGAAATGACAATGAGTATCGCAGGGCACTAGCGCTAGTGGAGTTTCTGGTCGACCACGACGATCTTGAAAACCCACTATTTGAATTGCTCTGTGCCCGAATCAGTGAATACGAAAAACATGCGCCGGAATTCAAAGCACTCAACCAACACCTGGAGAAAACGCCCCTTGGCGTTTCAGTATTGCGAACGCTCATGGATCAATACGGTCTCAAAGCAGCAGATCTTGCCAACGAACTTGGTTCTAAATCGAACGTCAGCAACATCTTAAATGGCCGCAGAGCACTAACGGTTAATCATATTAAAGCGCTTACACAACGCTTCAAACTACCAGCAGATGCCTTCATCGAGTAGTTGGATATGTCCAGCTACTCCTCCTCATTCCCGCCCTCTTCATACGGGCCGAACGGTTTCGCAGGTAGTACGATATAAATGCCTTCGAAAATTGCTCCGGCGGTCTCGCCGCCCAACAGTTCAACCTGCAACTGGACACGCGCTTTTTTACCCCGCGCCAGCCTGTCCAAATCACCGCTTAGCGACCCCAAATCAGCCACGGCGTTTGGCTTTCCGCTAATGGGTTTACTGTAGCGAATATGGGCGTCAGCAAGAATAATCGTCCCGCCCAGGTGGCGTTCACGGAGCATCAGCCAGATAAGTCCCCATCCGGTCAGCGTCGCCAGGGAGAACAGGCTGCCGGCAAACACCGTGTGATGCGGATTTTGATTACCGGTTTCCGGCATCGTGGTGATAAATTTTTGCCCGGTGTACTGCTGAATGCGCACCCCCATCTTTTCACTCAATGGAATGTGCTCATACCAGGCCTGCTGAAGCTGCCCGCACCAGTCGCCGCGATGCAGGATATCATCCAGCGATGCTACCGGTTTAATCATCAGAAAATGGCGGATTGGCGTGGTTGTGGGCGTAGTAATCTCCCCCTGATTGACAAACCCGAGTTTGGCAAAGAACTCAACCGCATCTTCGCGCGCACTGCAGGTGACGCGCTTAACGCCTTCCTGGCGGGCAACAGACTCCAGGGTCATCGCCATTAATGTCCCCAGCCCTTTATCCTGTACCGAGGGATGTACAGCCATAAAACGGATAGACGCCTCGTTATCTGCATTGATATAAAGGCGGCCCACTGCAACTAAATTTCCTTCTTCGTCCACCACCATTTGATGGTGCGCCAACGCATCCCAGCCATCCCGTTCCGACCCTTTCGGCTGGTGCAGCGGTTTACGCAGCATCTCCCAGCGAAACTGGTAGTAACGTTCTAATTCTTCTTCTGTTTGCGGAACTCGAAGGTGATACATAGCCGTACTCTCTCTTGTTATCCGCGGCCACGCCGGAAGCTGACTCATACCTGGAGCCAGAATGTCACGGGACCGTCATTAACCAGCTCAACCTGCATATCGGCAGCGAAGCGTCCGGTTTGCGTGTTTATCGCCTGCTGGCGGCAGCGTTCGACAAAATATTCATAAAGCGCCTGCGCGCGATCCGGCGCAGCCCCGCCGGAAAAGCTTGGCCGCATACCGCGCTCGGTATCTGCCGCCAGCGTAAACTGCGACACCACCAGCACGCTGCCGCCAGCCTGTTGTACATTCAGATTCATCTTGCCGTCAGCATCGCTGAAGATACGGTATCCCAGCACGCGCTCGCACAGACGATTCGCTTTTTGTTCGTCATCTTCTTTTTCGACACCCAATAACACCAAAAGTCCTGGGCCGATTTCACCCGTCACCTCGTCCTCCACGGTGACGCTGGCACGGGTTACGCGTTGAATTAATGCAATCATGGTTGGTCAGCTTCTTCTTGTTCTGCGGCTTGTTTGAGTTTTCGGTATTCCCCGAGAGTGACAGTTATTTCTGCGCCAAGCAAGACTATACACCAGGTCCAGTATACCCAGACAAACAGGATAGGGATCACTGCCAGTACGCCATAAATGAGCTGATATGACGGGAACATGGTGATATAAAGCGCGAAACCTTTCTTTCCGGCCTCGAACAGCAACGCTGCGACAAACGCGCCGACAAGGGCGTCACGGTTCGGTACGCGAGTCGTTGGGACAATACTGTAAAGTAACCAGAATGAGATCCACGAGAGCAGCAGCGGAAGGATGCGCAATACATTGTCGATGACCGTATTCAGATCGCTGGCCCAGCGTAAAGAAAGCAGGTAGGAGCTGATCGCCAGGCTGGCGCCAGCGAGAAGCGGGCCGAGCGTGAGGATCATCCAGTACACCGCAAAAGAGTACACTTTTGGCCGTGTGCGTTTGCTGCGCCAGATAGTGTTTAAGGCGCTATCAATGGCGTACATCAACAGCAATGCCGTCACAATCAGTCCACAGGCGCCCACCGCCGTCATTTTGTTGGAATTAGCGACAAACTGCTCAATATAGCGCTGAATCACGTCTCCGGTGGCTGGCATAAAGTTAGCAAAAATAAAATGGCGTAACTGAATGCTGACATCAGAAAACATCGGAAAAGCAGCGAAAAGGGCAAAAACGACGGCAATAAGCGGTACTAAGGAGAGTAATGAGACATAGGCGAGATTTCCCGCCAGAGTCGTCATATTATCCTCATCGATACGCTGCCATAATATCTTGAGCCAGGCCCGAACAGGGCGCGTATGGCGTCCAGCTTTTTGGTGAACGGTTTTTAGCATAACAGCTTCGCGAAATAGTCAGGGATGGTGGCTTTATCCTTCACCAGAATGCTGGTGATCCCCAACTGGTTGGCCCCTTCTATATTATCGGCATTGTCGTCGAAAAAGACCGCATCGGCAGCGGAAAAACCTTCTTTCTGCAGGACGTGCTGATAAATACGCGCTTCCGGCTTACGCATTCCCAAGTCCTGCGATAAATAGATATGGTCGGCGGCAGCGCGCACCTCCGGGTATTCCTCCGGCCAGAAGTGGGTATGCAGTCGGTTAGTATTGGATAGCACCACCACGCGATGCCCCTGCTCGCGCAGTTTATGCATGATAGCAATCACTTCGGGCCGTAACCCGACAAATACCGCCTGCCAGCCGTGTGCAAATTGTTCATAACTGAGCGATAACGCCATTTCATGACAGAAAGCTTCAGCAAACGCTTCGTCCGTTATCTCACCGCGTTCATGTTGGTGAAAAGTCTCGCCCATCGTAAATTTTTGCTTCAGCGAAGCCAGCGGTACTCGACTCAGGTCGCTCCACACACCTAATACGCGGTTAAAGTCGATGTCGACAATCACATTACCTAAATCAAAGATGTAGAGCATGTCATTCTCCTTGCTAACCGGGGATGAATAACTGTAGCGGGAAAGGAGAAGTTTGACTATGTATCCCTTTATAAATCAATTAACAAAAAGACAATAGAAACGCAGACGATGTTCAATATCGCCTGCATCACAGCGCCGTTTTATTGGCCGGATAAAGCGCTGACGCGACCCTCCGGCGCAAGGGCGCTTGTCACGCTGAAACGGCGTCGTCCAGCGAAGGACTCACCTGAACCACTTCGATTTGCTGGGATTGAAGTAAATTCTGTAATGCCGGACCTGGATACTCGTCCGTAAACAGAGCGGTAATCTGTGACACATTGCCGATCTCAACCGCCGCAGAAGCATGGTATTTCGTATGATCGGCGGCCAGCAGAATATGTCGCGAGTGGGCCATCATGGTTTTCACTACGCTGGCTTCGTTGACATCAAACTCCAGTAACGCGCCATCGCTCTCTATCGCGCCTACGCTGGTGACGAGATAGTCCGCCCGGAACCCCGCCACAAACGCCGCCGCGGATGGCCCGATAATGCCGCTATTATGCGGGCGCAGCGTGCCGCCAGGCACCATCACTTCAAAGCGAGGGTTATTATAAAGAATGTGCGCGACGCGCAGGCTATTGGTGATAATGCGCAGATGATTATGGTTGAGCAGCGCGCGCGCCACCTGCTCAACCGTCGTTCCAATCGTGATAAATATCGTGGAGCCATCCGGAATATAGTCAGCCACGGCTTCCGCAATGGCTTTTTTCTCTTGCGTCCAGGAGACCTCTCGCTGCTCAAAGGCGGTATTGACCACACTGGACGCTCTGCCAGCGCCGCCGTGATGACGCGTAATCAGCCCCTGCTCGCTTAATTTACGAATATCGCGGCGAACCGTCTGGGTAGAGACCTCCAACAAACTGGCTAACTCATCGATATTCATATAGCCGCGCTCATCAATTAGCATTAACAGCCGATCGTGTCGCGGATTACCGGTCAGTTCGGTAAGACTCATGAGCATTCCTCTAAAAGCTTCCTACTGCTCATATTATACAAAAAGTGACAAGAAAGATCGGGTTTGCTCACAATCAGGGATACCCGCCCGGCCACCCGGGCGCGTACACTTCAGCGCGGCAACGCCGCTGGCGAATCTGACAGCCTCTTCGATGGCGTATCCGCTTGCCAGGCCAAATGCCAGTGCGCCATGAAAAACATCGCCCGCGCCGGTAGTATCCACCACCTCCACGGTAAAACCCGGTTGGTGGCGTACCGCCGCTTTTTCCAACCAGTTGCAGCCTTCACTGCCTCGCGTGACATAGACATGTCCATTTGTGAGCATTTGTGCTTTTTTTAGCGCATCAATGGCTTCGCTCATCCCCGTCAGGCGTGCCAGCCCTGGCTCGGAGAAGGCGGCGTGGTCGCTTAACGCCACCAGCTCGCTAATATCCTGCGGCGTAATATCGCCATCAAGAACAGTCATGACGCCAGCCTGACGCGCCAGCGTAAACGCCTGTTTTGCGCCGTCATGCCAGCGCACATCCGCCAACACCACATCCCACTGCGAAAAATCGATGTCGTTAAGCCAGTCGGCGTCAGGTAATAAATCCGGGCTGGGATAATTAACGATAATCCGCTCTCCTTTGGCATCCACCATAATCGCTGACTGCGACGACATGGCCTGCGTGTAGCGGCGGGTATAGCGCGTATTTACCCCCAGGGATTCCAGCTCTGCCAGCAGACTGTTTCCGGTGTCGTCATCGCCCACACGGCCAATAAAGTCCACCTGCGCGCCCAATTTCGCCGCAGCCACGGCAGCGGTCGCCGCAGGCCCACCGCCCACTTCCGTATAGCGCTTCGCCACATATTTACCCCCTTCTGTCGGTAATCCTTCCACGTAATAGATGCGATCCATCACGGTAATACCTACACAAGCAATACGAACCATGGTCATTCCTCAAGCATTTTCGATGTGCTCATTTTAATTTCACGAAATGTTTAAAAAGTGACGGCTGTCAATTTTTTGACTATAAATTACAAATACGATCACAAACAGACAGAAAAAGGCTCATTAATGACAAAAAATGACACCACCGTGTTCAGGAGAACGATATGGCAGTTATAGCATTTATCGGGTTGGGACAGATGGGCTCCCCTATGGCGAGCAATCTGCTAAAGCAGGGCCATCAACTCAGCGTCTTCGATGTTAATCCAGACGCCGTACAGCGTCTGGTAGACAAAGGCGCGCAACCTGCAAGCAGCCCGGCTCAGGCAACCATCGGCGCTGAATTTGTTATCACCATGCTCCCGAACGGCGATCTGGTTCGTTCCGTTTTGTTTGGCGAGCAAGGCGTTTGTGAAACCCTTTCCCGTGAAGCGCTGGTCATTGATATGTCCACTATTCATCCGTTGCAAACCGATAAGCTGATTGCCGACATGCAGAGCAAAGGGTTCAGCATGATGGATGTGCCGGTAGGCCGGACATCCGACAACGCGATTACCGGCACATTGTTGCTGCTGGCAGGCGGTACGGCGGAGCAAGTAGAGCGCGCTACCCCTGTTCTGATGGCGATGGGTAATGAGCTGGTCAACACCGGCGGCCCGGGAATGGGTATTCGCGTAAAACTGATCAACAACTACATGAGTATTGCGCTAAATGCGCTCTCCGCCGAAGCCGCCGTGCTGTGTGAAGCGCTGGGGCTTTCCTTCGACGTGGCTTTAAAAGTGATGAGCGGCACTGCCGCAGGCAAAGGGCATTTCACCACCACCTGGCCGAATAAAGTGATGAAAGGGGATCTGTCTCCCGCCTTCATGATCGATCTGGCGCACAAAGATCTTGGCATCGCGTTGGATGTCGCCAATCAACTGCACGTACCGATGCCGCTCGGCGCCGCCTCCCGTGAAGTTTATAACCAAGCCCGGGCCGCAGGCCGCGGTCGGGAAGACTGGAGCGCCATCCTGGAACAGGTGCGCATCAGCGCCGGGCTGACCGCCAACGTAAAAAAGTAACGACTGTATAAAGGAAAATTGAATGAACAACTACACCATCAAAGACATTACGCGAGCGTCCGGCGGGTTTGCCATGCTGGCTGTCGATCAGCGCGAGGCGATGCGTTTAATGTTTGCTGCTGCTGGTGCGAAAACACCCGTTGCCGATAGCGTGCTGACGGATTTCAAAGTGAATGCGGCGAAAATTCTTTCCCCGTATGCCTCTGCCGTTCTGCTGGATCAGCAGTTCTGTTATCGCCAGGCCGTAGAACAAAACGCGGTCGCTAAAAGCTGCGCCATGATCGTCGCGGCGGATGATTTCATCCCGGGCAACGGTATTCCCGTTGATAACGTGGTCATTGATAAAAAAATTAATGCGCAGGCGGTAAAACGGGATGGCGCGAAAGCCTTAAAACTGTTGGTGCTGTGGCGCAGCGACGAAGACGCGCAGCAGCGTCTGGATATGGTCAAAGAATTCAATGAATTATGCCACTCCAATGGTTTGCTGAGCATTATCGAACCGGTTGTACGTCCGCCGCGCTGCGGCGACAAGTTCGATCGCGAGCAGGCGATTATCGATGCGGCCAAAGAGCTGGGCGACAGCGGCGCCGATCTTTACAAAGTTGAAATGCCGCTCTACGGCAAAGGCGCGCGCTCCGATCTTCTTACCGCCTCACAACGCCTGAATGGGCATATCAATATGCCGTGGGTCATCCTCTCTTCCGGTGTGGACGAAAAACTGTTCCCTCGCGCAGTCAGGGTCGCCATGGAAGCTGGCGCATCCGGGTTCCTGGCGGGACGCGCGGTCTGGTCATCAGTGATTGGTTTACCGGATACCGAGCTGATGCTACGTGATGTTTCCGCGCCTAAATTGCAACGTTTAGGTGACATTGTCGATGAAATGATGGCTTGTCGCCGCTAATACGAGGATGAAAGAATGAAATGGTTTAACACATTGAGCCACAACCGCTGGCTGGAGCAGGAAACCGACCGCATCTTTAATTTCGGTAAAAACGCCGTGGTGCCGACAGGCTTCGGCTGGCTGGGAAATAAAGGGCAAATTAAAGAAGAGATGGGCACCCATCTTTGGATCACGGCGCGTATGCTGCACGTTTATTCCGTGGCGGCGTCGATGGGCCGACCGGGCGCTTATGATCTGGTCGATCATGGCATCAAAGCCATGAACGGCGCGCTGCGCGATAAAAAATACGGCGGCTGGTATGCCTGCGTTAACGATCAGGGCGTGGTAGATGCCTCTAAACAGGGTTATCAACACTTCTTCGCCTTGCTGGGCGCGGCCAGCGCCGTCACGACCGGTCATCCTGAAGCCAGAAAATTGCTGGATTACACCATAGAAGTGATTGAGAAATACTTCTGGAGTGAAGAAGAGCAGATGTGCCTGGAGTCCTGGGACGAAGCCTTTAGCAAAACCGAAGATTACCGTGGCGGTAACGCCAATATGCACGCCGTCGAAGCGTTCCTGATTGTTTATGACGTTACCCATGACAAAAAATGGCTGGATCGCGCTATCAGAATCGCATCAGTCATTATTCATGATGTAGCCAGAAATAATCATTACCGTGTTAATGAACATTTCGATTCACAGTGGAATCCTATCCGCGACTATAACAAAGAAAATCCAGCACACCGTTTCCGTGCATTTGGCGGTACTCCAGGTCATTGGATCGAATGGGGTCGTTTAATGCTGCATATCCACGCAGCACTGGAAGCCAGATGCGAACAACCCCCTGCATGGCTGCTGGAAGACGCGAAAGGTTTGTTCCACGCTACGGTACGTGATGCCTGGGCTCCGGATGGAGCAGACGGCATTGTGTATACCGTTGATTGGGAAGGGAAACCCGTTGTACGTGAACGTGTACGCTGGCCAATTGTAGAAGCGATGGGGACAGCCTATGCCCTCTATACCGTAACAGGGGATCGTCAATACGAAACCTGGTATCAAACATGGTGGGATTACTGCATTAAATACCTGATGGACTATGAAAATGGTTCCTGGTGGCAAGAATTGGATGCTGACAACAAGGTGACAACTAAAGTCTGGGACGGTAAGCAGGATATATACCATCTTCTGCACTGTCTGGTAATTCCACGCATCCCGCTCGCTCCAGGGCTGGCACCAGCCGTAGCAGCAGGTTTGTTAGATATCAATGCGAAATAAATAAGCCTGGTAACGACGGCATATCAGCAAATGAACATTGCATATGCCGTTGTTTAGTAAGGGTATTTAATATTAAGGTGATATGTATGCATAGTGGTGGGAATACGATATTACTCGCTGCAGGTGATTACCGGGCGCAAATAGTTTCAGTGGGTGCCGGTCTTGCCGAATTAACCTGGCAGGGCAAGCATCTGGTTATACCTCATAAACCAGAAGAGATGCCTCTTGCTCATCTGGGTAAGGTATTAATCCCTTGGCCAAATCGTATTGCCAATGGTATCTATCAGCATGATGGGCATGAGTATCAGTTGCCGATTAATGAACATGGCTCTAACGCCGCTATTCACGGCTTGCTTGCATGGAGAGACTGGCAAGTTGATGAATTAACAGCCACAAAAGCCTCGTTCTCCATATTTTTACCGCCAAGCTATGGCTACCCATTCGCATTGATTTCGCAGGTTATTTACTCACTGGACGCAACAACAGGGCTGTCCGTTGAAATAATTAGCCAAAATATCGGCGATAAACCAGCACCTTATGGCGTCGGTGTTCACCCCTACTTAACCTGCGACTTAGCACCTGTTGATGATTATACGCTGCAACTTCCTGCAAAAGAGGTTTTTGCTTTCGATACACAGTCTAACTCATCAACGTTACTACGCGTCGATGAGCTGAATCTGGACTATTCCATCCAACAAAAAATTGGTGATAAACGGATTGATCATACTTTCAAAACTTACAGCGAGCGATGGGAGGCGAAAATTATTAACCATCAACAGGAACTGGCTGTTAGTTTATGTTCCGATCAACCGTGGCTTCAGGTCTATAGTGGCGAAAAGTTGAATCGCCGGGGATTAGCTATCGAACCGATGAGTTGTCCGCCGAATGCCTTTAATTCTGGGATCGACTTACTATTACTTAAACCAAAACAACAGCATATATTGTTTTTTAATATTTGTGGTGAATGCATATAGTTCATGTATTTATTTGTGCAGGATACCTATTACCCTGACTTAAAACAGTCAAAGTAATATTTTAGAATTTGATAATGAAGGAATTATAATGGATTTCTTTAATTTATTTACACCTGATGGCGTGATGTTGGAACCTGGTGTTATATACACCGTTATAGCCTTAATGTTTCTTTATACATTCGTAGGAATATGTGCTGGCTTTGGTGGTGGATTGACTACCATGCCGCTCATAACCCTAATGCTACCTGTAAAAATGGCAACACCACTTTCTGTTATTGTCGGAACAGCGACCGCCATTTATGCCACATGGTTATCTCGTAAAGAAACGGACTGGCGATCGGCTGCCGTTCTTATCGGCTTCTCTTTTCTTGGCATTCCGGTAGGTTTATATGCACTTTCCTATCTACCTGATCACATAATGAAAATAGGATTGGGTGGTTTTCTTATTCTCTACTCATTCTACAGTATGTTTATTCCCCGTCTACCCATCTATGACAGACGTTGGATTGCTGCACCGTTAGGGGCGATAGCTGGGGCGCTAGGAGCGGCCTTTTCCACAAATGGACCGCCAGTTGTGATGTATGGAATGCTACGTAACCTTGGCCCAGCCGCTTTTCGCGGTACGCTGAATGCATTCTTTACGGCAAACAACATTGCAGTTGTCGGCGGCCTGGCAACCAGTGGAATATTAACAATTTCAACATTTAAACTGGTTATTTTCTGTATCCCTACCATGATACTCGGTTCCTTAGTCGGGCAATATGTTCATAAGCGTATTTCGGTAAAAGTATTCCGCGTTTTAGTATTTTTATTATTAATTGCTTCGGGTGCAATGTTAATAAAAGGTGCATTAGGTGTTTCAGCGGCTACTGCGCTTCTACCACCATTTGTACTGTTGGCAATATTACAAATACTTTTAGGCAAAAAAATTGCTGAGATTCGTAAAGTGGATGCCAGCAAATAATAAGTGCTTGCTTTGTTCAGGCGCTACTTCAAGAGTAGCGCATAACTATTTAAGGCTAATGAATAATAACGAATCATAAACAATCAGTATGCTCGCGTTCCTCAATTTCATGGAGAATATTTTATGAGCACGCAAAGTAAGCATTTATCCTCTGTCCTGATAGAAAAGAACATTGAGGGCTTTACGCTGACGTACCACCAGCGCCTGATTTTACGCCACAGCGCCGAAACCCCCTGTCTGTGGATTGGCGCGGGCGTTGCCGACATTGACATGTTTCGCGGCAACTTCAGCATCAAAGACAAACTTAACGAGAAGATTGCATTAACGGAGGCCACCGTCAGCGAGCTACCTGACGGCTGGCTGGTACAATTCAGCCGTGGCGCAACAATTAGCGCCACCCTTCGCATCTCCACCGATGAGGCGGGACGCCTGCAGCTGGATCTGCAAAACGACGACCTGCACCATAACCGTATCTGGTTACGCCTCGTAGCTAATCCAGACGACCATATCTACGGCTGCGGCGAACAGTTCTCTTATTTCGATTTGCGCGGCAAGCCGTTCCCGCTGTGGACCAGCGAACAGGGCGTTGGCCGTAATAAAACCAGCTATGTCACCTGGCAGGCAGACTGTAAAGAGAACTCCGGCGGCGACTATTACTGGACCTTCTTCCCGCAACCGACCTTTGTCAGCACGCAGAAGTATTACTGCCACGTCGATAATAGCTGCTATATGAATTTCGACTTCAGCGCGCCGGAGTATCACGAACTGGCGCTGTGGGAAGATAAAACTACGCTACGTTTTGAGTGTGCCGACACCTACATCGCCCTACTGGAAAAACTGACTGCGCTGTTAGGTCGCCAGCCGGAGCTGCCGGACTGGGTTTACGACGGCGTCACGCTAGGCATTCAGGGCGGTACGGAAGTTTGCCAGCAAAAACTGGATACCATGCGCAACGCAGGCGTAAAAGTGAACGGTATTTGGGCGCAGGACTGGTCCGGCATTCGTATGACCTCTTTCGGCAAACGCGTGATGTGGAACTGGAAGTGGAATAGCGACAACTATCCACAGCTGGATAGCCGTATCAAACAGTGGAAAGAAGAAGGCGTCCAGTTCCTCTCTTATATCAACCCATACGTCGCCAGTGATAAAGACCTCTGCGCCGAGGCGGCGAAACACGGCTACCTGGCGAAAGACGCCACGGGCGGCGACTATCTGGTCGAGTTTGGCGAATTCTATGGCGGCGTGGTCGATCTGACCAATCCTGAAGCTTACGACTGGTTCAAAGACGTCATCAAAAAGAACATGATCGCGCTCGGCTGCAGCGGCTGGATGGCGGATTTCGGCGAATATCTGCCGACCGACACGTATCTGCACAACGGCGTCAGCGCAGAGATCATGCATAACGCCTGGCCTGCGCTCTGGGCGAAGTGTAACTACGAAGCGCTACAGGAGACCGGCAAGCTCGGCGAGATCCTGTTCTTTATGCGTGCGGGTTACACCGGCAGTCAGAAATATTCCACCATGATGTGGGCAGGCGACCAGAACGTTGACTGGAGCCTTGATGATGGTCTGGCCTCTGTCGTGCCTGCGGCATTGTCGCTGGCGATGACCGGCCACGGTCTGCATCACAGCGATATCGGCGGCTACACCACCCTGTTTGACATGAAACGCAGCAAAGAGTTGCTGCTGCGCTGGTGCGATTTCAGCGCCTTTACGCCGATGATGCGCACCCATGAAGGCAACCGCCCCGGCGATAACTGGCAGTTCGACGGCGACGCGGAAACTATTGCCCACTTTGCCCGCATGACCACCGTCTTTACCACGCTGAAACCGTATCTCAAGCAGGCGGTGGCGCAAAACGCGGCTACCGGTCTGCCGGTCATGCGTCCGCTATTCCTGCACTACGAGAACGATGCCACAACCTACACCCTGAAATATCAATATCTGCTCGGTCAGGATCTGCTGGTCGCGCCGGTTCACGAGCAGGGGCGTTGCGACTGGACGCTGTACCTGCCGGAAGAGCACTGGGTGAATATCTGGACCGGCGAAGCTCACCACGGCGGTGAAATTACCGTGGATGCGCCCATTGGTAAGCCGCCAGTCTTCTATCGCGCGAAGAGCGAGTGGGCTTCACTTTTTGCTTCTTTACGGAATATCTAATACGGCTCGCCCGCAGGGAAACCTGCGGGCAGATGGAGAAAAATAATGAGTCAGACCTCTGCTGATCCGGCAACGCTACGCCTGCCGCTTAAAGAAAAAATAGCTTATGGCATAGGCGATCTGGGTTCCAATATTCTGCTGGATATTGGCACACTCTATTTGTTGAAATTCTACACAGATGTCCTCGGTCTTCCGGGAACCTATGGTGGGATTATTTTCTTAATCGCTAAATTCTTTACCGCATTTGCCGATATGGGCACTGGTATTGTGCTCGACTCGCGGCGAAAAATAGGACCGAAAGGTAAATTTCGCCCGTTCGTTCTGTATGGCTCATTCCCAGTAGCACTGCTGGCTACAGCCAACTTTATAGGAACACCGTTAGAAATTACGGGCAAAACGGTCGTCGCAACGCTGCTGTTTATGCTGTATGGATTATGCTACAGCCTAATGAACTGCTCTTATGGCGCGATGGTGCCAGCTATAACCAAAAATCCAAATGAACGTGCCTCGCTGGCAGCCTGGCGCCAGGGCGGATCCACCTTAGGCCTTCTCATTGGCACCGTTGCTTTTGTACCAGTTATGAATTTGATTGAAGGCAATCAACAATTGCAATATGGCGTAACCGCTGCTCTTTTCTCGTTATGCGGGCTGCTATTTATGTGGCTTTGCTATGCGGGTGTCAAAGAGCGTTATGTCGAGGTCAAACAGGCTGATTCCGCACAAAAAGCAGGAATTTTGCAATCCTTTCGCGCCATCGCCGGTAACCGCCCGTTGTTTATTCTGTGCGTCGCCAACCTTTGCACCCTTGCGGCATTTAATGTCAAACTGGCGATTCAGGTCTACTACACCCAGTACGTGCTGAACGATCCGATTCTGTTGTCCTATATGGGATTCTTCAGTATGGGTTGTATCTTCATCGGCGTATTTTTAATGCCTACCGCTGTACGCCGTTTTGGTAAGAAAAAAGTCTATATCGGCGGACTGCTAATTTGGGCCGTGGGTGATTTGCTTAACTACAGCTTCGGCGACAGTTCGGTGAGCTTCGTGGCCTTCTCCTGTCTGGCATTCTTTGGTTCAGCATTCGTCAACAGCCTGAACTGGGCGCTAGTCTCGGACACAGTGGAATATGGTGAATGGCGTACAGGTGTTCGTTCCGAAGGGACGGTTTATACCGGGCTCACCTTCTTTCGCAAAATGTCCCAAGCGTTGGCTGGATTTTTTCCCGGATGGATGCTTACTCAAATTGGCTACATACCCAACGTGGTGCAATCAACCAGCACTGTTGAAGGATTACGTCAGTTGATCTTCATATATCCTTGTGCCCTCGCAGTGTTGGCCATGATTACAATGGGCTGTTTTTACAACCTCAACGAGAAAATGTACATACGTATCGTTGAGGAAATAGAAGCACGTAAACGTACTGCTTAACAATAATGATGACTGATGCCCTTCGGGGCGTTGTAAGGAGTGGTTATGCCTGACCATGATCCGCTAACGCTAAAACTAAGCTTGAGAGAAAAACTCGCTTACGGTGCGGGTGATATTGGCTCTAATCTAATGCTAAGCATTGGCACATTATATTTGCTCAAGTTTTACACAGATGAGCTAGGAATGCCTGCATATTATGGCGGGGTTATTTTCCTCATAGCAAAATTCTTTACTGCATTTACAGATATGCTAACCGGATTTCTTCTCGATTCTCAAAAAAACATTGGAATCAGAGGGAAATTTAGACCTTTCATTCTGTATGCAGCAGCACCATCAGCAATTATTGCGACAGTTCAGTTTATTGCTACAACATTTAGTCTGCCGATAAAGACCGCTATTGCTACCGGTCTATTTATGTTATTCGGACTGTTTTACAGTCTAATGAACTGTTCATATGGCGCTATGATCCCAGCAATAACAAAAAATCCAAATGAACGCGCACAACTGGCAGCTTTCCGGCAGGGAGGGGCAACAATAGGATTATTAATCTGTACGGTTGCTTTTATTCCACTTCAATCTTTATTCTCTACAACTACCATTGGTTATGGTTATGCAGCCTTAACTTTCTCTATCTTTGGTTTCATTTTTATTATGTTATGTTATAAAGGAACCAAAGAACATTACATTGAACCCCCATCGCCGGGACATAAGGCAAGCATCATCAAATCATTTTGTGCAATTTTTCACAACCCACCACTATTAGTTCTATGCATTGCAAATTTGTGTACACTAGCAGCATTTAATATCAAGCTCGCTATTCAGGTTTATTATACCCAATATGTACTAAATGACATTAACCTATTATCCTGGATGGGTTTTTTTAGTATGGGCTGTGTAATTATTGGTGTTTTGTTAGTTCCCTGGACCGTAAAATGCTTTGGCAAGAAACGCGTGTATTTAGCAGGTATGCTTTTATGGGCCGCGGGCGATGTTTTAAATTATTTTTGGGGTTATAACTCCTTTTATTTTGTCATTTTTTCTTGTATCGCCTTCTTCGGTACCGCTTTCGTCAACAGCCTGAACTGGGCGCTGGTTCCGGATACGGTTGACTATGGTGAATGGAAAACGGGTATTCGCGCTGAAGGCTCGGTGTATACGGGTTATACCTTTTCCCGAAAAATTTCCGCTGCGCTTGCTGGCTTTTTGCCAGGTATTATGCTGACGCAAATCGGTTATATCCCCAACATAGCTCAAAGTGACACCACGTTGCTTGGTTTGCGTCAGCTCATTTTTTTATGGCCTTGCGGTCTTGCCATTATCGCAGCACTAACGATGGGCTTTTTTTATAAGCTCAATGAACAACGTTTCGCTTTTATTATCGAGGAAATTGCCCAACGAAAGAAAACAGGTAATCAAATTGTCGCGACTAATAATAAACAAAGTATTTCTACTGTAAATAATTAAACGACGCTTGCCGCTTTATCCATCCCGATGGATGGCGGCTTCCCTATATTTGAAAAATGGATTTATTATGAAATCTCTGAATACTCTAGTGATATTAACTTCTGTAATATCCACCTCTGTTTTTGCTGGCGCTTATGTAGAAAACCGTGAGGCCTATAACCTGGCGTCTGACCAAATGGAGTTTATGCTGCGCGTCGGCTATAACTCCGATATGGGGGCCGGAATTATGTTGACCAATACCTATACGCTACAGCGTGATAATGAATTAAAGCACGGTTATAATGAGATTGAGGGCTGGTATCCGTTATTTAAACCTACAGATAAATTAACCATCCAGCCTGGCGGGTTAATAAACGACAAAAGCATTGGTTCCGGCGGCGCCGTCTATCTGGATGTTAACTATAAATTTACCCTGTGGTTTAATCTTACGGTACGTAACCGATATAATCACAATAATTATAGTTCAACCGATTTGAATGGCGAACTGGATAATAATGACAGCTATGAAATCGGTAACTATTGGAATTTTATCATTACCGATAAATTTTCTTATACCTTTGAACCACACTATTTTTATAACGTTAATGATTTTAATAGTAGTAATGGTACGAAGCATCATTGGGAAATCACTAATACCTTCCGTTATCGTATCAATGAACACTGGTTGCCCTACTTTGAATTACGCTGGTTAGATCGTAACGTGGGCCCCTACCATAGAGAGCAAAACCAGATTCGTATCGGGGCGAAGTATTTCTTCTGATATTATCGCCTCTATTTTACGAATCAGCATCACAGCGGGTAGTTGTTCTGCCCGCTCATTCATCCTGAATCAGACTCCCGATATCCCGCCCCTAAGCGCCATGATAATATTCACAAAGCGTTTTACCGTATTCATGCTTATAGAGAAGGGAAACAAATGAATAAGCGATTTAATATTGATTGGGACAATGAATTAACCCAGGAACAGCTCATTAATTTGATTTTAACCGATGAAGATCTGCCAAAGCTTCGCTCACTGACCATTGTCATTGGTCGGCATAATACGCCAGCGATTGCTGATTTTTTGGCAACCTTATCCCTTTCTCAACGTGAATAAAAAAACCCCGCCGAGTTTTCATTTCGGCAGGGTTTTTATCCGTAAGAGCGTTAATTACTCTTCTTTCTGACCACGGTTCGCACGGCGGCGATCGTTTTCCGTCAGGTGACGTTTACGGATACGGATAGAGGTTGGGGTGACTTCTACCAGTTCGTCGTCATCAATGAACTCCAGCGCTTGCTCAAGGCTCATTTTAATTGGCGGAACCAGAATCACCGCTTCATCCGTACCAGACGCACGCATGTTGGTCAGTTTCTTACCGGTCAGGCAGTTTACCGTCAGGTCGTTGGAGCGACTGTGAATACCAATAATCTGGCCTTCATAAACTTCCGCGCCGTGGCCCAGGAACAGCTTACCGCGATCCTGCAAACCGAACAGCGCAAACGCCACCGCTTTACCCTGACCGTTAGAGATCAGTACGCCGTTCTGACGCTGGCCCACTTCACCCGGACGAATATCGTCGTAATGGCTGAAGGTGGAGTACAGCAGACCCGTACCGGAAGTCATGGTCATGAATTCTGAACGGAAACCAATCAGCCCACGGCTTGGGATCACGTAGTCGAGACGTACGCGGCCTTTACCGTCCGGATTCATGTTTTTCAGGTCGCCTTTACGCTCGCCCAGCGCCTGCATGACAGACCCCTGGTGCTGCTCTTCGACGTCCAGCGTCACGTTTTCGTACGGCTCTTGTTTACGACCGTCGATTTCACGGAAGATAACTTTCGGACGGGAAACCGCCAGTTCGAAACCTTCACGACGCATGTTTTCAATCAGCACGGACAGGTGCAGTTCGCCACGACCGGATACACGGAACGCATCCGCATCTTCGGTTTCTTCAACGCGCAGCGCCACGTTATGCACCAACTCTTTGTTCAGACGGTCAAGAATCTGACGAGAAGTCACAAACTTACCTTCTTTACCGCAGAACGGCGAGGTGTTAACGCAGAAGAACATAGACACGGTCGGCTCATCAACGGACAGCGCCGGCAGCGCTTCAACGTTCTGCGGGTCGCAGATGGTGTCGGAAATGTTCAGCTCGCCCAGACCGGTGATCGCAATGATATCGCCCGCTTCGGCGATATCGCTGTCGATACGCTCCAGACCCAGATGCGTGAGCACTTTACCTACTTTCGCGTTACGGGTTTTCCCTTCACTATCGATGATAGTGACCTGCTGGTTCGGCTTCACTTTGCCGCGTTTGATACGGCCGATGCCGATAACGCCAACGTAGTTGTTGTAGTCCAGCTGGGAGATCTGCATCTGCAACGGACCATCGAGGTCAACGTCCGGCGCCGGAACATGATCAACGATCGCCTGATATAGCGGGGTCATGTCTTCCGCCATATCTTCGTGGTCCAGACCCGCGATACCGTTCAGCGCCGAAGCGTAGATGATCGGGAAGTCCAGCTGTTCGTCGGTCGCGTCGAGGTTAACAAACAGGTCGAATACCTGGTCAACAACCCAGTCAGGGCGCGCGCCAGGACGGTCAACTTTGTTAATAACCACAATGGGTTTCAGGCCATGAGCAAAGGCTTTTTTGGTCACGAAGCGCGTTTGCGGCATCGGGCCGTCAAATGCGTCAACCACCAGCAGCACAGAGTCAACCATGGACATGACGCGCTCTACTTCACCACCGAAGTCAGCGTGCCCGGGAGTATCAACGATGTTGATACGGTAATCATTCCATTTAATAGCGGTGTTTTTAGCGAGGATAGTAATACCACGCTCTTTCTCCAAATCGTTGGAGTCCATCACTCGCTCTTGAGTTTCGGCACGCGCGTCGAACGTACCGGATTGCTGGAGCAGCTTATCAACCAGGGTAGTTTTACCATGGTCAACGTGCGCGATGATGGCGATGTTACGCAAATTTTCGATCACAACTTTGCCTCAGGCATTAGAAATAGCGCGTTATTGTACACGGATTAATCGCACTACAAAACAGGATCACAAACATCCTCCGCAAACAAGTATTGCAGAGTCTCTTTGTGATCGCTTTCACGGAGCGTTAAAAGGGTGGCTTGCGTTCTATTGCACCAATGTGGTGCTTAATGTTCACATTAAAGCACTATTTTGGTGCAACATAGTCACCGTGGTGCAGCCCTTTTGCACGATGGTGCGCATGATAACGCCTTTTGGGGGCAATGTGAAAGTTGGCACAGATTTCGCTTTATATTTTTACGGCGACACGGCCAGCAGAATTGAAGATCTCGTTACCACGACGACCGACCATGACCAATCCGGGAGAGTACAAGTATGTCCGCTGAACACGTTTTGACGATGCTGAACGAGCACGAAGTGAAGTTTGTCGATCTGCGCTTCACCGATACCAAAGGCAAAGAACAGCACGTCACGATTCCTGCTCATCAGGTAAATGCCGAATTCTTTGAAGAAGGCAAAATGTTTGACGGCTCCTCTATCGGCGGCTGGAAAGGCATTAACGAATCCGACATGGTGCTGATGCCAGACGCATCCACCGCAGTGATTGACCCGTTCTTCGCGGACTCTACCCTGATTATCCGTTGCGATATCCTGGAGCCTGGCACTCTGCAAGGTTATGACCGTGACCCACGTTCCATCGCAAAACGTGCGGAAGACTACCTGCGCGCGACCGGTATCGCCGATACCGTCCTGTTTGGGCCGGAACCTGAATTCTTCCTGTTCGACGACATCCGCTTCGGCGCATCTATCTCCGGCTCACATGTTGCGATTGACGATATTGAAGGCGCCTGGAACTCCTCTACCAAGTACGAAGGCGGCAACAAAGGCCATCGTCCGGGCGTGAAAGGCGGTTATTTCCCGGTTCCGCCAGTTGACTCCGCGCAGGATATCCGTTCTGAAATGTGTCTGGTCATGGAGCAGATGGGCCTGGTCGTTGAAGCGCACCACCACGAAGTAGCGACCGCAGGTCAGAACGAAGTGGCGACCCGCTTTAACACCATGACCAAAAAAGCCGACGAAATTCAGATTTACAAATATGTCGTGCATAACGTGGCTCACCGCTTCGGTAAGACCGCGACCTTTATGCCAAAACCGATGTTCGGCGATAACGGTTCCGGTATGCACTGCCACATGTCGCTGGCGAAGAACGGCACCAACCTGTTCTCTGGCGACAAATATGCCGGTCTGTCTGAGCAGGCGCTGTACTACATCGGCGGCGTCATCAAACACGCCAAAGCCATCAACGCCCTGGCGAACCCGACCACCAACTCCTACAAGCGTCTGGTCCCGGGTTACGAAGCGCCGGTAATGCTGGCCTACTCCGCTCGTAACCGTTCCGCCTCCATCCGTATTCCGGTGGTGGCGTCTCCGAAAGCGCGCCGTATCGAAGTGCGTTTCCCGGACCCGGCGGCTAACCCGTATCTGTGCTTTGCCGCCCTGCTGATGGCCGGTCTGGACGGGATTAAGAATAAGATTCACCCAGGCGAAGCCATGGACAAAAACCTGTATGACCTGCCGCCGGAAGAAGCGAAAGAGATCCCACAGGTAGCGGGTTCTCTGGAAGAAGCGCTGAACGCGCTGGATCTGGATCGCGAGTTCCTGAAAGCAGGCGGCGTGTTCACGGATGAAGCGATCGATGCGTATATTGCGCTGCGTCGCGAAGAAGATGACCGCGTGCGTATGACTCCGCACCCGGTAGAGTTTGAGCTGTACTACAGCGTTTAATCGTATATTAAAAATCCGACGAATTTCGCGTTGCTGCAAGGCGGCAACTGAGCACATCCCCGGGAGCATAGATAGCGATGTGACCGGGGTAAGCGAAGGCAGCCAACGCAGCAGCAGCGTGAAAGGCGTCAGGAGTTTTTGAGTTGCCGTGGAAACTTTCAGCCCATCCCAGGATGGGCTTTTTTCTCCACCAACAATCTGATCTCACGCGCTTTTTAGTGGTAAAAAGCTATAATGCACTAAAATGGTGCAACCTTTTCCAGGAGACTGCTGAATGGCAAGCGGCATACAGCCCGATGCTGGGCAGATCCTCAATTCGTTAATCAACAGCGTGCTGGTGGTCGACGACGCGCTGGCAATCCATTACGCCAACCCTGCCGCGCAGCAGTTGCTCGCGCAAAGCTCACGCAAACTGTTCGGGACGCCGTTACCTGAACTGTTGAGCTATTTTTCGTTAAACATTGACCTGATGCGCGAAAGTTTAGCGGCAGGGCAAGGCTTTACCGATAACGAAGTGACGCTGGTGATTGATAGTCGCTCGCATATTCTCTCTTTGACCGCCCAACGTCTGCCCGACGATTTTATACTGCTCGAAATGGCGCCGATGGATAACCAGCGTCGTCTGAGTCAGGAGCAGTTGCAGCACGCGCAGCAAATCGCCGCCCGCGATCTGGTGCGCGGTCTGGCGCACGAAATCAAAAATCCGCTCGGCGGCCTGCGCGGCGCGGCGCAGCTACTCAGCAAGGCGCTGCCCGACCCGGCGCTAATGGAATATACCAAAGTCATCATTGAACAGGCCGACAGGCTACGCAACCTTGTCGATCGTTTGCTGGGGCCGCAGCACCCGGGAATGCACATTACCGAGAGCATACATAAAGTCGCGGAGCGCGTGGTGGCGCTGGTGTCGATGGAACTGCCGGATAATGTCCGGCTTATCCGCGATTACGACCCCAGTCTGCCAGAACTGCCGCACGATCCGGAACAAATTGAGCAAGTACTGCTGAATATTGTCCGCAATGCCTTGCAGGCGCTGGGGCCGGAAGGCGGCGAAATTACGCTGCGTACCCGTACCGCCTTCCAGTTAACGCTGCATGGCGAACGCTATCGCCTGGCGGCGCGTATAGACGTTGAAGACAATGGGCCGGGCATTCCTCCCCATTTACAGGATACGCTGTTCTACCCGATGGTCAGCGGTCGCGAAGGCGGCACCGGGCTTGGGTTATCTATCGCCCGCAATCTTATCGATCAACACGCCGGCAAAATTGAATTTACCAGTTGGCCGGGGCATACCGAGTTTTCGGTTTACCTGCCGATTCGGAAATAGAGGTGTTTATGCAACGAGGAATAGTCTGGGTCGTCGATGATGATAGTTCCATCCGTTGGGTGCTTGAACGTGCTCTCGCCGGGGCAGGGTTGACCTGTACCACCTTTGAGAATGGTAATGAAGTACTGGCTGCGCTGGCCAGTAAAACGCCGGACGTCTTGCTGTCGGATATCCGAATGCCGGGAATGGACGGGCTGGCGCTATTAAAGCAGATTAAACAGCGTCACCCGATGCTTCCGGTCATCATTATGACCGCGCATTCCGATTTAGATGCCGCCGTGAGCGCCTATCAGCAGGGGGCGTTTGATTATCTGCCTAAACCGTTTGATATTGATGAAGCCGTCGCTCTGGTCGAGCGCGCGATTAGCCACTATCAGGAGCAGCAGCAGCCGCGTAATATCGAGGTTAACGGCCCGACAACAGACATGATAGGCGAAGCGCCCGCCATGCAGGATGTGTTTCGCATTATTGGTCGGCTGTCGCGTTCTTCGATTAGCGTGCTGATTAACGGCGAATCAGGAACCGGTAAAGAACTGGTCGCCCATGCGCTACATCGCCATAGCCCACGCGCCAAAGCGCCGTTTATCGCGCTCAATATGGCGGCCATCCCGAAAGATTTGATTGAATCCGAACTGTTTGGCCATGAGAAAGGCGCTTTTACCGGGGCGAATACCATCCGGCAGGGCCGTTTCGAGCAGGCTGACGGCGGCACGCTGTTTCTGGACGAAATTGGCGATATGCCGCTGGATGTCCAGACTCGTCTGTTACGCGTGCTGGCTGACGGACAGTTCTACCGTGTGGGCGGGTACGCGCCGGTAAAAGTGGATGTGCGCATTATCGCCGCCACCCACCAGAACCTCGAACGACGCGTTCAGGAAGGGAAATTCCGCGAAGACCTGTTCCACCGCCTGAACGTGATTCGTATCCATCTTCCGCCGTTGCGCGAGCGTCGTGAGGATATTCCGCGCCTGGCGCGCCATTTTTTGCAGGTCGCCGCCCGTGAATTAGGCGTGGAAGCCAAATTATTACATCCGGAAACCGAAACGGCGTTAACGCGCCTGGCATGGCCTGGTAACGTGCGTCAGTTAGAAAATACCTGCCGCTGGCTCACCGTCATGGCCGCCGGACAGGAGGTATTGATCCAGGATTTACCGGGCGAACTGTTTGAAGCCTCGGCGCCGGATAGCCCGTCCCACCTGCCGCCGGATAGCTGGGCTACATTACTGGCGCAATGGGCGGACCGCGCCTTGCGATCCGGTCATCAAAACCTGCTTTCTGAAGCGCAGCCAGAACTGGAAAGAACGCTACTGACCACGGCGTTACGCCATACGCAGGGTCATAAACAGGAAGCCGCCAGGCTGCTCGGTTGGGGGCGAAACACCCTAACGCGGAAGTTGAAAGAGCTGGGAATGGAGTAAACATTACCCGCGAGTGTAAAGATTAATAATTGAGCGCAAAACGCTGCTATTTTGCGCTTTACTGTTCCGATGAGTTCAGTATGATCATGCCCGGCAAACGGGGGGATTCATTATGTTAGAATCTATTATTAATCTGGTATCGAGTGGAGCGGTCGACAGCCACACGCCACAAACTGCGCTAGCCGCCGTGTTGTGTGCCGCGCTGGTGGGACTGTTCAGCTGACAATGTGCCGGATGGCGCTAATGCTTATCCGGCCTACAGGTTGTCGCAACGTGTAGGCCCGGTAAGCGCAGCGCCACCGGGCAACCCGGCTAAATGACGCGCGAGAACTGCTGCATCCGCGCTTTCTGGCGCAGATACGCGTCAAAGCACATGCAGATATTGCGAATCAGCAAACGACCTTTCGCCGTCACCTGAATTCCCTTCTCGCTAATATCCACCAGCCCATCTTTCGCCAGCGGCGACAGTAACTGCAAATCTTCGGCAAAATACTCAGCGAAATGCAAACCCCACTGCTGTTCGACAGCGTTAAAATCCAGGCGGAAGTTACAAATCAGCGCCTTGATAACATCGCGACGAATGCAATCATCACGGGTCAGCGTAATACCACGCCATAGCGCATTGCCCCGCTCATCCACTTGCTGGTAATAACGCTTCAGCTCTTTCTGGTTCTGCATGTAGCCATCGCCAATCATGCTGATAGCAGAAACCCCCATCCCCAGCAGATCGGTATCGCCCTGGGTCGTATAGCCCTGAAAATTACGGTGCAGCACGCCTTCGCGCTGCGCGACGGCCAGTTCGTCGTCCGGACGGGCAAAATGGTCCATCCCGATAAACTGATAACCGGCCTGAGTAAGCGATACGATGGTCTCCTGCAAAATATCCAGTTTCTGCTGCGCGCTGGGTAAATCGGCATCTTTAATTTTACGCTGGGCGGCAAAAAGCGTTGGCAGATGCGCATAGTTAAAGACGCTCAAACGATCGGGGTTCAGCTCCGTCACACGCTTCAACGTGAAAGCGAAGCTTTCCGGCGTCTGTTTCGGTAGACCGTAGATCAAATCGATATTGGTCGAGGTAAAGCCGATATCGCGGGCGTGATTAAGCAGCGCAAAGATGAATTCTTCATCCTGCTCGCGGTTAACCAGGCGCTGCACCTCTTTATTAAAGTCCTGCACGCCCATACTCAGGCGGTTAAAACCTTCCGCACGTAAATGATCGAGCACATCCAGCTCAATTTCACGGGGATCGACTTCGATCGAGATTTCCGCGTCGGTATTAAAGTGGAAATTTTCACGCAACAGCGTCATTAAGCGGCTGATTTGCGCTTTATTCAGGTAAGTAGGCGTACCGCCGCCCCAGTGAAGCTGGCTGACATGACGGTTTGCAAACAGCGGCGCGCGATGACGAATTTCCTGCTCAAGCGCGTCAAGATACTGGTCAGCTTTATGCTGTTGGCGGGTGACAATCTTGTTGCAGCCGCAGAAATAACACAACTTGTGACAAAACGGGATATGCACATACAGCGAGAGCGGACGTTCAGGATAACGCGCCACAGCCTGCAAGAATGCGGCGTCCTCGAAGTCTTCAGAAAACTCCAGCGCGGTTGGGTACGAGGTATATCGTGGCCCGGAATAGTTATATTTCTGGATCAGGGCCAGATCCCAGTCTATTTGCTGTTCAGACATGCTCACTCCTTCCGATGGCGTCTCTGGCGGGTACGGCGTACCGGCTTCACGCCATGACGGGCGGCAAGCCGGCTGCGCAGCCATTTCTGTCGCCGCGACAATCGCTGTAGTTTAACGAATAACCACACCAGATAACATATAACCGGAAGGGTTATAAGCAGGACGGGCAAGCCCACGGTGTAAACCCGTTAGTTGCCGCCTCTTAGCAGGCGCATCATATCTTCCTGCTTCTCGTCCTCTTCGTCGTCTTCTTCGTCGTCATCGTAAGACAGACCAAGCTTCTGCATCAGTTCATCAATACGATCCAGTTTGGCATCTACCCAGGCTTGATCTTCCGCACTCAGGGTTTCGCCCGCTTCCAGACGTTCTAACAGCGCATCCAGGCGCTCATCCGTTTCCAGTAAATCCAACTCCGCCTGCGGTGAAAGCATAGGTTTCTCACTTTTCGGTTTATGCTGTTGGGTCACTTTTTCAGTCACGCCCAATGGAACAGGTGTTTTACTGCCAATACGTGGATCTTTTTGTTGATTCTGATTGCCGCCGCCCGAAGCGGAATTGCCGCCCGCCGCGCGACTTCCCGGCGCATGACCGCGATGTTTTTTCAGGCGTTTACGGTCGCGCGCCTCCTGGTTTAACTCTTCACGCGTTTTACGACGCTGTTTGCCAAAGGCTTTACTGCGCGGTGCAGAGGTTGGTTTTTTCATGATGTCAGATCTTTAAGCCGTTTTATTCAGTATAGAATTGAGGCGGAATCTAGCAGAAAGCAAGCAAAGAAAAAAGGCGACAGAGTAATCTGCCGCCTTTTTTCTTGACTCACGACCCTTAACGGGTTCCACCATCCCTGTTGGCTATCAACACGCCCTGTTTTTCCCTTAGCCTGGAACATTCCATGTTGTTTCCATTTCCTTTTACTAACGTCTCCGGACGTTTGTCTTCCTGACAATCCTGTGTCTTCGCCTCCTGGCGCTCCTGACCCTCATCCTGAGTCGTTGATCCTGTTAGCGTCCTCGCTATGTGCATTACTTTACTTTTTTGGGGTAAACTCACAAGATACCGACACGGCAAATCCCTTTTTTTCAGACAATTACCTTTCTATAAATTCATGATTTAACTATATTAACTGGCTTTGAGCCTGACAACGACTCTGTCATGTCGCATAAGTGCAATGGTCAATGTCTCACAAAGCGTATGGCTTTTACTTACAGCACCGCCGCGCCGAAAAATCCGTCTTTTGCTGGCGTTCAGGTATAATCGCCACAATGCTTTGACTGACGGAGACGACCGCTTTGACTAACCTGAATTATCAACAGACGCATTTTGTGATGAGTGCGCCTGATATTCGCCATTTACCTTCCGATTGCGGAATTGAAGTGGCTTTTGCTGGCCGTTCCAATGCAGGCAAATCCAGCGCCCTGAACACATTGACCAACCAAAAAAGCCTGGCGCGCACCTCTAAAACGCCGGGCCGTACCCAATTGATTAACCTGTTTGAAGTCGTAGAGGGCAAACGGTTGGTCGACCTGCCGGGCTATGGCTATGCGGAAGTCCCGGAAGAGATGAAACGCAAGTGGCAACGCGCGCTGGGGGAATATCTGGAGAAACGTCAAAGCCTACAGGGCTTAGTCGTTTTAATGGATATCCGCCATCCGTTGAAAGACCTCGACCAACAGATGATCCAGTGGGCTGTAGAGAGCAATATCCAGGTTCTGGTTCTGCTGACCAAAGCGGACAAACTGGCCAGCGGCGCGCGCAAGGCGCAGTTGAATATGGTACGTGAAGCCGTGCTGGCTTTTAATGGCGATGTGCAGGTAGAAGCGTTTTCCTCGCTGAAAAAGCAGGGCGTGGATAAGTTACGTCAGAAACTGGACAGCTGGTTTAGCGAACTGGCACCGGTCGAAGAGATTCAGGACGGGGAATAATCACCCGCTATGCCGGATGGCGCCGCTGCGCGTCTTATCCGGCCTACGGTGTGAGCGAAACTTTTCTTATGCCCAATAAAAAACGCCCCAGTCATAAACTGACTGGGGCGGCTAAAATATTCAGCCAAATCCGATTACGTGAAGTAAAAGGTCTGAAAGATAGAACATCTTACCTCTGTACCCTACGTGAATAACTTTACTCTTTTTTGAGCAACACAGAAAGACCTTTTCGTAATTTTTTTTCATTCTTTACATAGGGAATTCTAATACCCATCACAAAACCCCCGTGCTTATGTTGCTTAATTACGAAAAAAGCGCGTTATTCCTTAAATGCTTAGTGCGCTTGATCCCAATTTTCCCCGCTACCGACTTCTACCAGCAACGGCACATCAATACGCGTGCAGTTTTCCATCAACTGATGGATACGTTTTGCTACCGCATCTAAGTCGTCTTTATGCACCTCGAACACTAATTCATCGTGTACCTGCATAATCATCCGCACGCGTGGCTGCTCGGCCTGTAGCCAGGCATCGACGGCAATCATGGCGCGCTTGATGATATCGGCAGCCGTTCCTTGCATGGGAGCATTGATCGCCGCGCGTTCCGCCCCCGCGCGCCGCGCCGCGTTGCTGGATTTAATATCCGGCAGATAAAGGCGGCGTCCCTCCAGCGTTTCCACATAGCCTTGTTCTTTTGCCTGAGCGCGGGTGCGCTCCATATATTCCAGCACGCCAGGGTAGCGTTCGAAGTAGAGATCCATATACTTCTGCGCCTCTTTACGCGGAATATTAAGCTGGCGAGAAAGACCGAAGGCGCTCATCCCGTAAATCAGGCCAAAGTTAATGGCTTTCGCACTTCGGCGCTGTTCCCCGGTCACGCTATCCAGCGGCAAGCCAAAGACTTCCGCCGCCGTTGCGCGGTGAATATCTTTCCCTTCGGCGAACGCCGTGAGCAGCCCTTTATCACGGGAAAGATGCGCCATAATACGCAGCTCAATCTGTGAATAGTCCGCAGACACGATGAGATAATCCTCAGGCGCAATAAATGCCTGACGAATGCGGCGGCCTTCTTCATTGCGCACCGGAATATTTTGCAGGTTCGGATCGGTGGACGATAAACGTCCCGTCGCCGTTACCGCCTGATGATAGGACGTATGGACGCGCCCGGTTTTCGGGTTAATCATCAGCGGCAGCTTATCGGTATAGGTGGATTTTAGCTTCGCCAGACCACGATACTCCAGAATCACTTTCGGCAGCGGATAGTCCAGCGCCAGCTCTTCCAGCACCTCTTCCGACGTTGACGGCGCGCCGCCAGGCGTTTTCTTCAGCGGCTTAATACCCTGCTTTTCAAACAGGATGGTCTGCAACTGCTTCGTTGAGGACAGGTTGAACGCCTCGCCCGCAATGTCATGCGCTTTCTTTTCCAGTTCCGCCAGACGTAGTGTGATTTCTTCCGAATGTTTGTGCAGGACGGCAGGATCGATTTTTACGCCATTGCGCTCAACGCGTGACAGTACCGGCACCAGCGGCATTTCGATGTTTTCGAAAACATTCAGCGGGCCTTTGTGCTGCTGGAGCTCAGGCCACATTTTGAGATGCAACTGTAACGTGACATCCGCATCTTCTGCCGCATAGCGCCCCGCTTCCTCCAGTGCGATCTGGTTAAAGGTGAGCTGGTTTTTACCTTTACCGGCAATGTCTTCAAAGGTGATAGTTTTGTGCTTCAGCCAACGATCGGACAAACTGTCCATATCATGGCGTCCGGCGACGCTGTTCAGAATGTAAGACTCAAGCATGGTATCGAAGGCGATACCGCGCAGCTCAATACCGTAATTTTGCAAGACGCCGCGATCGTACTTGAGGTTTTGCCCCACTTTGCGCACTTTTTCATCTTCCAGCAGCGGCTTCAGCAGTTCCAGAGCACGCTGGCGGGAGATTTGATCCGGAGCGTCCAGATAATCATGTGCGACAGGTACATACGCGGCAACGCCAGGTTCGATGGCAAACGAGAGGCCCACCAGGTTGGCGGCGATATTATCCAGGCTGTCGGTCTCCGTGTCGAAAGCAAAAACTGGCGCTTTTTTCAGCTTTTCAATCCAGCTTTCCAGCGTAACGTCGTCCAGAATAGTGACATAATTTTCATAAGAGAGCGCCGCTGCCGGTTCGCTGGGCGATTCATCAATAACGACCGTTTCCTGCGGTTTGGCCGCCGGTTTCGCGCCCTTTGCCTGTAGCCACTTACCTGACTCGACGTCCGCCGTCCAGCGCTTAAACTCATATTTTTTAAACAGGCCCAGCAGTTCATCCGCAATCGGCTGCTGCACTTCAAGCTGTTCGCAGGTCAGCTCCAGTTCAACATCCGTTTTAATGGTGGCGAGTTTATAAGACAGGTACGCTACGTCTTTATTCTGCGCTAATTTACCGGCCATCGTTTTGGCGCCGCGGAAAGTGAGACCGGCAATTTTTTCCGGCTCGGCGTACAGCGTATCCAGGCCGCCCAATCCCTGAAGCAAGGCTTGCGCCGTCTTCTCACCCACGCCTGGCACGCCCGGAATATTATCCGAGGAGTCCCCCATCAGCGCCAGAAAGTCGATAATCAGCTCAGGCGGCACGCCGTACTTATTAACGACTTCATCCGGGCCGAGGATGGTGTTAGTCATGGTGTTGATCAGCGTAATATTCGGCGTCACCAACTGTGCCATATCTTTATCGCCGGTGCTGATTAATACCGGACGCCCCACCTTCTCCGCTTCTCGCGCCAGTGTACCGATAACGTCATCCGCTTCTACGCCAGAGACCGCCAGCAGCGGTAACCCCATGGCTTTAACCATGGCATGTAACGGCTCTATTTGCGCTCGCAGATCATCCGGCATCGGAGGACGATGCGATTTGTAATGTTCAAAGAGCTCATCACGGAAGGTTTTTCCTTTGGCGTCAAACACCACCGCAGCATGCGTCGGCTGATACTGCATGATCAGGCTGCGCAACATGTTGAGGACACCATACATTGCGCCCGTAGGTTCTCCCGCGCTGTTGGTTAACGGCGGAAACGCATGATAGGCGCGATAGAGATAGGATGAGCCATCTACGAGAATAAGTGGGTTTTCTGGGATCTGAACCATAATGTCCGTGCCTGTTTAACAGATTATGGTTAAAGGATGCCACATACAGGAGGAAAACTTGAGTTTTTCGCCGCATTTGCGGAAAAGTTTTGTCGATCTTCAGGATCGCTCGCAAAACAACCTGTGGATAACTTTGTGTGTAAATTCTTACCATTACTTTAAAATCAGCGCGATAGCCTTCTCACCTTAATAATTAACCATTATTTTCAATGAGTTGTTAACATCACGTTTTTCTGATTATCTGATTCATGCCGTTATCATAATGTGGATAGTTGTTACGAGTGTTTCTATTTCACTCAGCACCATCATTAGCATCGTTTTCTGATAGAATCAGCCTCTTGCGCCCTTTTCGCGCACCGTTTATGGCTAACTTTTGAATAATTTATTATGACGAGAATACTCGCGGCTATCACGCTCCCATTGAGTATCGTATTGACCATCCTGGTCACTATTGTTTGCTCAGTACCGATCATCGTTGCCGGTATGGTAAAGCTTCTTTTGCCTGTTCCCGGTATCTGGCGCAAGGTCTCCATTTTCTGCAATTTCATGATGTATTGCTGGTGTGCTGGTCTTGCAGCGCTGTTACGCCTTAATCCGCACTTGCAATGGGATGTAGAAGGGTTAGAAGGGCTGAGCAAGAAAAATTGGTATTTACTGATTTGTAATCACCGCAGCTGGGCCGATATCGTTGTGCTTTGCGTTCTGTTCCGCAAGCATATCCCAATGAATAAGTACTTTCTTAAACAGCAATTGGCCTGGGTGCCGTTCATCGGCCTGGCGTGCTGGGCATTAGATATGCCGTTTATGAAGCGCTACTCTCGTAGCTATCTGCTCCGCCACCCCGATCGACGTGGCAAAGATGTTGAAACAACTCGCCGCTCTTGCGAGAAGTTTCGTCGGTATCCCACCACTATCGTTAACTTTGTTGAAGGCTCGCGATTTACGCATGAGAAACGTCAGCAAACGCATTCACCCTATCAACATCTGTTGCCACCAAAAGCAGCCGGTATTGCAATGGCGATTAATGTTTTAGGCTCACAGTTCGATAAGCTGCTTAATATTACGTTGTGTTACCCAAACAACGATCGCCACCCCTTCTACGATATGCTAAGCGGTAGGCTGACGCGTATTGTTGTTCGGGTGCAACTGGAATCCATAAATGAAGAACTGCACGGCGATTACGTGAACGACAAAACATTCAAACGCCGTTTTCAACGTTGGCTTAATACGCTGTGGGATAAGAAAGATATACAGATAGAAGAGATTAAAACATCTTATA
Source organism: Salmonella sp. SAL00670 (assembly GCF_046552235.1). Lineage (NCBI taxonomy): Bacteria > Pseudomonadati > Pseudomonadota > Gammaproteobacteria > Enterobacterales > Enterobacteriaceae > Salmonella > Salmonella sp. SAL00670. The sequence goes on along the minus strand of NZ_JBGDUO010000008.1, from coordinate 3,491 downwards.
AAAACGCCGGTCAGTGACCGGCGTTCTTTTTATTTTTTATCAACCAAATATTTCACAGTATCAGCATACTGCTGAACAAAAACATCCATGCTGCTGGTATCCATGCCTTGTGGGTTAATCTGGTATTTGCCATTGACGAACATCGCCGGAACGCCCTGCAGTTGCAGGTCAGCCGCGGCTTTCTCCTGTTGCGCAACCAGTGATTTCACCACGAAGCTGTTCCATGCCGCATCGTAATCTTCGCCCTTGACGCCCGCATCAACGAACACTTTACGGATATCCGCGGCAGATTGTACTGTCTGGGTTTTCTGTACGGCTTCAAACAGCGGGACCGTGACTTTATCTTCTACACCCAACGCCATCGCCACCGCCCATGCCTGGGTGAGCTCCTTGCCCAACGGCCCCAGGAACTCAACGTGGTACTTGGTCATTTTGGTGCCTTCCGGCAGCTTTTTCTTCACATTGTCAGACACATGAAGCACTTCTTCAAACTGATAACAATGTGGGCAGTAGAAGGAGAAAAACTCCAGTACCTGGGGTTCGCCAGCGACCGGTTTATCCAGCGTGATATACTGTTTACCGTCGCTGATCTGTGCTGCCGAGGCGCTAAAAGCTAAAACCATACCAGCCAGCGCCAGCCAAATCTTTTTCATGATCAACTCTCTCCGATTAATACATTGGCGTTAATTGTAAAGGGGGTTCGTGCAAAATTTTAGTCTGCTCAATAAAAGCCGTTGTCTGTCGCTGCCAGTAATCTTCCCCTGTTAACCAGGGAAAGTTTTTTGGAAACGCAGGATCGCCCCAACGACGAATCAACCAGGCAAGATAATAAACTAAACGCATGGCGCGTAAAGGTTCAATGAGACCAATTTCAGCCGTATCGAACTCACTAACTTCTTCATAAGCTTCAATAATGGTTTCAAGCTGCATTCGCTGTTCGGCTTTGTCGCCGTTCAGCAGCATCCATAAATCCTGTATCGCCGGACCGTTACGGGCATCATCTAAATCGACAAACAGCGGTCCATCACGCCATAGAATGTTGCCGGCATGACAATCGCCGTGCAATCGCAGCGTGGCGAAATCGGTGCGCCAGCATTCGGTAACTGCAGACAGTAGAGTATCAGTGGCTTTCAGGAAAGCCGCTTTTTGCCCGGAGGGAATCAGTGCGGCATCTTCGAATACCTGGCGAGGTTCAAAAAGATACTCTGCAAGCCCAATGTCAGGCCGGAAAGTGAAAGGACGTTTTCGCCCCGTCTGATGCAATCGGCCAAGATAACGCCCTACCGCCTCCATCTGATCGATATTGTCTGCTTCAAACTGACGACCGCCTACGCTGGGGAAAATGGCATAATGATAGCCCTGATGCGCTAACAGTGTCTGGCCATTAAACGCGAGCGGAGCAGCAACCGGAACCTCATCCTTCACCAGTTCAAGCGCGAATTGGTGTTCTTCCCGAATTTGATCAACAGACCAGCGTTCAGGACGATAAAACTTAACGACAAAACGTCGACGGTCTTCATCCTGAAACTGATAGACGCGGTTTTCATAACTGTTTAGTGGAGTCAGCCCGGAATCCACCCTGATCCCCTGTTCAAACAGCGCATCCATGATGGTTTCCGGGTGTAGCGTCTGGAAAGTAAAAGCGTTGTCGTTCATCCCACCATCATCCGGAAAATACTACGAATGATTCAGGATATCATTTCGTGGCGATTTCGGTGGCGCCGCTTACAAGGTTTTACTCTTTAATAACGCCGCGGGCGCGTAAAAGCGCCGTTTTAAAGTCCTCTTCATAGTCTTTTTGAATCCCTGGAATGGCGGCGTCTTTGGCGGAATCGCGCATTTTCAGATGGTAGATCAGGATATCATCAGTTAAATCTTCCAGTTTGCCGTCAAAACCTGACTCTTTCGCCAGTTTCTGCAAAAATTGCGTCAGATTAAGATCAGGCTCTTTCTGCCAGGCTGGCTGGAGGAGTTCAATGACTTCATTCAGGCGTTTACATTTCATAGCTGTGCTCCTTATTCTTGATACAGACACGGTAGCAGGGTCAATCCCACAATAAAAGAGGCGATATCGGTGAATCTGGATGAAGTAATAACCGGCGTGGTGCTGGCAGGCGGTAAAGCCCGGCGGATGGGAGGTGTGGATAAAGGTCTGCTTGAACTGAACGGTAAACCGCTCTGGCGACACGTTGCCGACGCGCTCGCGCCGCAACTGGCTACGGTCGTCATTAGTGCTAATCGCCATCTGGATATCTACCAGGCCAGCGCCCTGAAAGTCATTCCGGATTCAATTGCTGACTTTCCCGGTCCGCTGGCGGGTATGCTTTCCGTTTTTCAGCAGGTAGCAGGCGACTGGTTTCTGTTTTGTCCCTGTGACAATCCCTGTATCCCCCCCAACCTGGTCGATCGTTTAGCAGCGCAGCGTCATGGCGCACCCGTGGTTTGGGTTGATGATGGAGAGCGCGATCATCCAACGATCGCGTTGATTAATCGTGCCGTTGAGCCCCAGTTGACAGCTTATTTGCAAGCAGGCGAGCGGCGGGTAATGATTTTTATGCGCCAGGTAGGCGGACACGCCGTTGATTTCAGCGATTGTAAGGAGGCATTTGTGAACGTCAACACGCCGGAGGAACTCGCGCAATGGCAAAAGAGACCATGATACCGCTACTCGCCATTGCCGCGTGGAGCGGCACGGGAAAAACAACACTGCTGAAAAAACTGATCCCAGCACTTTGTGCGCACGGTATTCGGCCAGGGCTGATTAAGCATACCCATCATGATATGGATGTTGATAAACCGGGTAAAGATAGCTACGAATTACGTAAGGCCGGGGCGGCACAGACGCTGGTTGCCAGTCAGCAGCGCTGGGCGTTAATGACTGAAACGCCGGGGCAAGAAGAGTTGGATCTGGCATGGCTGGTGAGCCGGATGGATGCATCAAAGCTGGATATGGTGCTGGTAGAAGGGTTTAAACACGAGGCAGTTGCGAAGATCTTACTTTTTCGTCAGGGATGTGGGCACAGCGAGGAAGAATTAATTCTTGATGAGCATGTTATTGCGGTTGCCAGTGATATTCCACTTGCCGTAGCGGTACCCGTTTTGGATCTTAATGATGTATCGCAGATTTCTGCCTTCATTTTGCGGTGGTTAGAGAAAGCACGTTCCTTGTAGGCCGGATAAGGCGAAGCTGCCATCCGGCGGTGCCGGTTGCCTGATGGCGCTGCGCTTATCAGGCCTACATTTTTACAGTTACCACACACGCAAAAAAGCCCGTCCAGACGGACGGGCTTCTTCACTAAATTGATGCCTGGCAGTTTATGGCGGGCGTCCTGCCCGCCACCCTACGGGCCGTTGCTGCGCAACGTTCAAATCCGCTCCCGGCGGATTTCTCCTCCTCAGGAGAGTGCTCACCGACAGACTACAGATAAAACAAAAGGCCCTGTCTTCCGACAGGGCCCTTCGTTTTATTTGATGCCTGGCAGTTCCCTACT
>NZ_JBGDUO010000007.1:0-225443 GCF_046552235.1 Salmonella sp. SAL00670 | reverse complement strand
CGCAGCAACATCTGCAGCGGGGTTTTGGGCATGGCTTTTTTCAGTTCGCGCAGGCGCAGCCACGGGTCTTCGCCGAGAAAGCGGATACAGGCGTCAAAGGTGGCGCCGCCCCAGCACTCCAGCGACCCGTAGCCCACGTCATCGAGCGCGGCGGCAATCGGCAGCATGTCATCAAGGCGCAGGCGGGTGGCGAACAGAGACTGGTGGGCGTCACGCAGGACGACGTCGGTAATGGCAATGGTCATGGATCCCTCCGGGAAATTAAACGTGGTGGCGGTGATGGTGAATGGCGGCGGCAATCACCGGCTTTAAGCGGGTGAAGTCGTCCACGACGGGAACGGCGCGCGGTGCGGGCGCGGCGACGGGTTCCGGGAAGAAGCGAGTAATCACGGCAGACATGCCGCGAATGGCAAAGATGAGCAGGAACAGAAAGCTCAGTACGAACCCCATCCCTAAAAACATCAGGGTGAAACCTTCACCCAGTAGTACAGCTTCGTTCATGAATCATTTTCCATAATGAGAGGCACGACGGTGGCCTTGACGACAGCCTTCCTGGTGAATCCGGCTAAGGAGTAGAGTGGATTTCCCTTGGCCACCTCTGGCTTTGGCCTCTACTTTTCTCCAGGTCGTTTGCGGCAAAGACACCGCCGTGCGTTTTTTTACACCATCATGCTGAACACGATGCTAGCGATAACCAGCACAATACCGCCGCCCAGACGAGAGGAAATTTGTGCATATGAAATGAGGTTCATACGGTTACAGGCGGAGAGCACTTCCAGATCGCCGGAGCCGCCGCGGTTGGCCATACAAAGACCCGCAGTAATGGATGATTCAATCGGGTAGAAGCCAATCAACCAGCCCCCGATAGCTGCGCCAACGACAGCGCCGACCACAATGATTGCGGCGATAACGACGTTCGCGAACGTCAGGGCATCGATGATCTCTTGCAGATCGGTGTAGCAAACACCCACACCTACCATCAGCACCCACAGTAGCTGTTTGGAGAAGAAGTCAGAAAGACGTTTCGCCCCGGCTTTAATCTCCGGTGAGCAAAGACCTGATGCGTTCAGCGCAGCAACAATCAGAACCATCCAGGCGAAGTAGTGAATAGAGACGCCGCCGATGCTTGGCAGAATTTTCTTGGCAACGACATAGGCCAGCAGGAAGCAGGTGGTGGATAACACCATGCCAACCGCCGTTTCACGATGGGTAATCTGACCGGCCTTTTCATCATCTTCGGTTTTGAAGGAAGCCTTACGAACCAACTCACCTTCACCGCTAAGCCAGGTGTATTTTTTGCCTATCATATCGAGGAGGGCGGCGAAAATAATGGCGAAGATATTCGCAATGGTCAGAATAGCAATAGCCGTTGAGTAATACTCTTCGCGAGAACGTCCGGTAACCGAGTGATAAATTTCAGACAGAGGCACGGCGCCCGCGCCGTTACCACCGCCCATAATCGGCAGAACGTACAGCATCATGATACGGTCGACCGGGATACCGAAGCACAGACCAATGACGATACCGAAAAGGGACGCGCCGACAATCCCGGCGAGGATGGTTGGGATATAGCCCAGCAGTGATTTTAATAGCAGCTTACGGTTTACCGACAGGATCGCGCCTGTGATCAACACTGCGATAAACAGGTTAAGGAAGTTGCTTTTATCCATTACGTTGCTGATCGCATCAATTTCTTTCTGCGTAAATATGCCAGCATAGACAAAATAAGCTGCAACCAGAAATATCATAACCGGTGCGCCGCCAATATATTTATTGAAGATCGGTAAACGTTTGCCGATTTCACCAAAAATGGCCCCCATCACAAACATAAGGGCAAAACCACCTACTAAGTCAGTCGGTATAGCATTATAAAAATGAGAAAGTAATAAAGTAATTAATGCAAAGGCATAAAGCGGTAGCGGCATACCAAAGATTTTGAATCTGAGTAAATCGCTAGCCCCCTTTTTCTCCGTCGCCGAAGCCTGGGTCATGTTGGTCATAAACATTTTCCTGTGTATTGATGGGTAACAAGACCCGCGCATACTAATAAATTCAATGAACCATGAGATGTGACTATCTTCACTGAATGGTTGTGTTTTTAATTAATTTAATTATTTTTATTAACTCTGGTTAATTAAGGAAATAAAAACCATAAAGCTTATAAAAGCAAGGGGGAAAGTGTGATGTCTATTCCAGACGAGTAATACAAACGCTGGCGAAATATGCGACGTTATTTGCTGACGGATGCAGAATAGAGTGAATCTAATATTTAAACGCATTTATTTGCAAAAGGATGTATTGCGTCGCGAGTCGGTCGCCATGTTTCTGGAGGGCGTGGGACTCGCCCTGGAAGACGATTGTGAAATCGCGGTATGCGCATATTGGCAGGGTGAGATAGTCGGGTGCGGTTCTCTGGCCGGGAGCGTACTGAAATGCATCGCCGTTTCCCCGGTTTTACAAGGGGAAGGGCTCAGCCTCAAACTGCTGACCGAGCTGCTTACATTGGCCTACGAGTTAAACCGCAGCGAGCTTTTCCTGTTCACTAAGCCGCAAAATCGGTTGCTGTTTTCTGGCGCGGGGTTTTGGCCCATTGCGCAGGCAGGTGAGCTGGCGGTGTTAATGGAGAACAGCAGTGAACGGTTAGCGCGCTTTTGTCGCCAACTGGCGCTTTATCGTCAACCGGGAAAAACGATCGGCGCCATCGTCATGAACGCCAATCCGTTTACATTGGGCCACCGTTATCTGGTGGAGCAAGCGGCTGCGGCCTGTGACTGGTTGCATCTGTTTGTAGTCAAAGAAGATGCTTCATTTTTTTCCTATACCGACCGTTGGGCGCTGATCGAACAAGGAATCGCGGGCATTGACAACGTCACGTTGCATTCCGGCTCCGCTTATATGATCTCGCGTGCGACGTTTCCCGGCTATTTCCTCAAAGAAAAAGGGGTTGTGGACGACTGCCATTGCCAGATCGATCTGCAACTCTTCCGTGAACATCTGGCTCCAGCGCTGGGGATTACCCATCGTTTTGTCGGCAGTGAACCGTTTTGTCCTCTGACCTGTGCCTATAACCAGCGAATGCACGACATTTTGCACGATCCGAAGCGTAGCGGCCCGGTTATTGAGGTCGTCGAGCTGGCGCGGGTGGAGAAAAACGGCGCGGCTATTTCCGCCTCTCGCGTCAGAAAACTGTATAGCGAACGTAATTGGTCGGCAATAAGCGCGCTGGTGCCTGCTGGCACCCTGGCATATCTGCAGCGGCATGCCGCCAGACACACTGAAACCATATGACGTAACACCGTTAACAAGGAACATAACTAATGAAAATCATTAAAGATGCCCTGGCAGGCACGCTGGAATCCAGCGATGTGATGATCAGGATTGGTCCATCCAGCGAGCCAGGAATTCGGCTGGAGCTAGAGAGTCTGGTGAAGCAGCAGTTTGGCGCGGCGATTGAGCAGGTGGTGCGCGAAACGCTGGCGAAGCTGGGCGTTGAACGCGCGCTGGTTAGCGTCGATGACAAAGGCGCGCTGGAGTGCATTTTACGCGCCCGAGTGCAGGCGGCGGCGTTACGCGCTGCAGAACAAACGGAAATTCAATGGAGTGCGTTATGAGACCACGTCGCAGTATGTTGTTTATCCCCGGCGCAAATGCGGCCATGTTGAGCACCTCGTTTGTCTACGGTGCGGACGCGGTGATGTTCGACTTAGAAGACGCCGTAGCGTTACGTGAGAAAGATACCGCCCGTCTTTTAGTCCATCACGCGCTTCAACATCCGTTCTATCAGGATGTTGAAAAAGTGGTGCGCATTAATCCACTGAACACGCCGTTTGGTCTGGCCGATCTTGAAGCCGTCGTGCGTGGTGGCGCGGATATCGTGCGTCTGCCGAAAACCGACAGCAAAAACGATGTGCTGGAGCTGGAAGCGCAGGTCGAACGGATCGAACGTGAATGTGGACGCGAGGTCGGCAGTACCAGGCTGATGGCGGCGATCGAATCAGCGAAAGGCGTGGTCAATGCCGTCGACATCGCCACCTCCAGCCCGCGCATGGTGGCAATTGCGCTGGCGGCATTTGATTACGTGATGGATATGGGCACCAGCCGGGGCGATGGCACCGAGCTGTTCTACGCCCGCTGCGCAGTGCTGCATGCGGCGCGCGTTGCGGGTATTGCCGCCTATGATGTCGTTTGGTCGGATATCAATAATGAAGAAGGCTTCCTGAAGGAAGTGCAGTTGGCGAAAGGGCTTGGTTTTAACGGTAAGTCCTTAGTGAACCCACGTCAGATTGAGCTATTACATCAGGCTTATTCTCCGACACGTAAAGAAGTTGAGCATGCGTATGAGGTGATTGCCGCCGCTGAAGAGGCTGAGTCTCGCGGTCTGGGCGTCGTTTCACTCAACGGCAAAATGATTGACGGCCCGATTATCGACCACGCGCGTAAAGTGGTGGCGCTGTCGGCTTCCGGTATTCGTGATTAAGGAAGGAACCATGAAAGAGACTGTAACCATGCTCAACCAGCAATATGTCGTACCGGAAGGATTACAGCCCTACCAGGGGGTAACAGCGAACAGCCCGTGGCTTGCCAGTGAAACGGAAAAGCGTCGGCGTAAAATTTGTGACTCGCTTGAAGAGGCTATCCGTCGTTCCGGGCTTAAAAATGGCATGACGATATCCTTCCACCATGCGTTTCGTGGTGGCGACAAAGTTGTCAATATGGTGATGGCGAAGCTGGCGGAAATGGGATTCCGCGATCTGACGCTTGCCTCCAGCTCATTAATTGATGCCCACTGGCCGCTTATCGAACACATTAAAAATGGCGTGGTGCGGCAGATCTACACCTCCGGGCTGCGCGGCAAGTTAGGGGAAGAGATCTCCGCTGGCCTGATGGAAAACCCGGTACAGATCCACTCTCACGGCGGCCGCGTAAAGCTGATTCAGAGCGGTGAGCTGAATATTGATGTCGCTTTCCTCGGCGTGCCGTGCTGCGATGAATTTGGTAATGCTAACGGCTTTAGCGGCAAGTCACGCTGCGGCTCTTTGGGATATGCGCAGGTTGATGCGCAGTATGCTAAATGTGTGGTGCTCCTGACTGAAGAGTGGGTCGAATTTCCCAATTATCCGGCCAGTATCGCGCAGGATCAGGTTGATTTGATCGTACAGGTGGACGAAGTAGGGGATCCGGAAAAGATCACCGCGGGCGCGATTCGTCTGTCCAGCAACCCGCGTGAACTGTTGATCGCCCGGCAGGCGGCTAATGTGATCGAACACTCAGGTTATTTTTGTGACGGTTTCTCGCTGCAAACCGGCACCGGTGGCGCATCTCTGGCGGTCACCCGTTTCCTGGAAGACAAAATGCGTCGCCACAACATTACGGCGAGTTTTGGCCTGGGCGGGATCACCGGCACCATGGTGGATCTGCATGAGAAAGGGTTGATCAAAGCGCTGCTGGATACGCAATCATTCGATGGCGATGCAGCCCGTTCGCTGGCGCAGAATCCACATCATATTGAAATCTCAACCAATCAATACGCGAACCCCGCCTCTAAAGGCGCGGCATGCGAACGCCTGAATGTGGTGATGCTGAGCGCGCTGGAAATTGACGTGAATTTCAACGTTAACGTGATGACCGGTTCAAACGGCGTACTGCGTGGCGCATCGGGCGGCCATAGCGATACGGCAGCAGGGGCCGATCTCACCATTATTACCGCACCGCTGGTCCGTGGCCGAATCCCATGTGTGGTGGAAAAAGTGCTGACTACCGTCACGCCTGGGGCAAGTGTTGATGTGCTGGTTACCGACCATGGTATTGCAGTGAACCCTGCGCGTCAGGATCTGCTTGATAACCTGCGTGCTGCGGGCGTGGCGCTGATGACCATCGAACAACTGCAACAGCGCGCTGAGCAACTGACCGGTAAACCGCAGCCGATTGAGTTTACCGATCGGGTGGTGGCTGTGGTGCGTTATCGCGACGGTTCAGTGATTGACGTGATTCGCCAGGTTAAAGGCTGATGAAGGGCACAGACCTGCTGTACCAGGGCCAGGCAGTTACGCTGGAGGAGATGCTACAAGCGCGCGATAAACGTGCCGCCAGGCAGCGTCAGGCGTTGAACTGCTATCGGCTACCGTTGATTTCCCTCACGCTGGTTGCACCGGGCGCCGTTAAAAACTCAGCGGTCTGGCGGCGTGTCGCCGATTACGCAATTGCCGAAATACTGGCGCTTTGCGAACAGAAGGAGTGGGTCAACGTCTGGGAAATGCAGGTAAATGAACGCAGCGGCCCGGAATGGATGGCAGCGGTCTGTGCGCCGGCAATGGCGTTGAAACAGCACATGTCGACACTAGAGATGAGCCATCCGTTAGGGCGGCTTTGGGACATCGACATTATTGATAGCGACGGTAAGTCGCTATCACGCCGTGAACTCGGGCATCCTGCCCGGCCATGTTTGATATGCCAGCAGGATGCTCATCTCTGTGCCCGGGGCAAGCATCACACCCTTGACCTTTTGTTGGATGAAATTGCACGAAGGATTGAATGCTATGAACGTGAGCGTTGTGACTGAACGGCGTACGCCAGCGTACTCATCGCTGGCGGCTGGCGAACTTAATGGGTTGGTTGCAAGAGCGCTGCTGACGGAAGCCAGGCTGACACCAAAACCCGGTCTGGTCGATATTCGTAATTCGGGAGCGCATAGGGATATGGATCTGGCGGCATTTGAACGTAGCACTACCGCCATTGCTCCATGGATGGAAAAGTTTTTTATCATGGGCAACAACACGGCGGCGCTGGCGGCAGAAAATGTCCTGGTGATGCTGCGTCCGCTGGGGATGGCCTGTGAGAACGATATGCTACAGGCGACCAATGGTGTGAATACCCATCGCGGGGCGATTTTCGCTTTTGGCCTGCTGAGCGCAGCGATTGGTCGACTTCTCGCGCGGGGAGAACCGTTGGAGCAAAATCGTATCTGCGACCAGGTTGCCCGCCTGAGTCGGAATATTGTTGCCCACGAGCTCTCAGCAAAAAAAGCGGGAAAACTGACAAAGAGTGAAACCCATTTCCAGTGCTATGGCCTGTCGGGCGCGCGGGGAGAAGCGGAAAGCGGTTTTCGAACCGTCAGAACGCAGGCTTTGCCGGTGTTTAACCGGGTCGTGCAGGAGCATGACGATACCCATCTTGCCCTGCTGCAAACATTGTTGCATCTGATGGCGTGGAATGATGATACCAATCTGGTGTCACGGGGAGGCCTGGAAGGGCTTTACTACGTGCAGCAGCAGGCACAAAAATTGTTGTGGCAAGGGGGCGTATTGGTTGAGGGGGGCATTGAAGCGATGCAGTCCCTCGATGATGAACTCATTCTGCGTAACTTAAGCCCTGGCGGTAGCGCGGATTTACTGGCAGTGACCTGGTTTTTAAGTCATTTTTCTGCCGGTTCCCTCTATTCTGAGTAAGTTTCTCTTCTTTCATTCTCTCCAGCAATGATTCATCCTGCGGGATGAATCATGTCTTTTACTGATATCGCTCCCTGTTTATCATTAATTTCTAATTATCGGCGATTTTAGATGGCGGCCTCCGGGCGCGCTGGTTACTCTGAAAACGGTTTACGCAATTTTTACAAAAGAGAATAGCTATGCATGAAGCACAAATCCGCGTCGCCATTGCCGGCGCCGGTGGCCGCATGGGACGGCAGTTAATCCAGGCCGCCATGGCGATGGAAGGTGTTCAGCTGGGTGCCGCGCTGGAGCGCGAAGGCTCTTCCTTGCTGGGCAGCGATGCTGGCGAACTGGCGGGGGCGGGAAAGTCCGGCGTGATCGTTCAAAGCAGCCTTGAGGCGGTAAAAGATGATTTTGACGTTTTCATCGATTTTACCCGTCCGGAAGGCACGTTGACGCATCTGGCGTTTTGCCGCCAGCATGGTAAAGGGATGGTGATTGGTACTACCGGCTTTGACGACGCCGGTAAACAGGCCATTCGCGAGGCGTCGCAAGAGATTGCGATCGTTTTCGCCGCAAACTTTAGCGTCGGCGTTAACGTCATGCTCAAGCTGCTGGAGAAAGCCGCGAAGGTAATGGGCGACTATAGCGATATTGAAATTATTGAAGCGCACCACCGCCATAAAGTGGATGCACCGTCGGGTACGGCGCTGGCAATGGGCGAGGCAATCGCCGGGGCGCTGGATAAAAATCTGAAGGACTGCGCGGTCTACTCGCGTGAAGGTTATACCGGCGAGCGCGTACCGGGCACGATTGGCTTTGCGACCGTACGCGCGGGCGACATCGTCGGCGAACATACCGCGATGTTTGCCGATATCGGCGAGCGCGTAGAGATTACGCATAAAGCTTCCAGCCGCATGACGTTTGCAAATGGCGCGTTGCGATCGGCATTATGGCTAAAAACGAAGAAAAATGGGCTATTTGACATGCGGGACGTGCTGGGGCTGGATGTATTATAGCGACTAAATACCTTCGTGATGTGGTTGTGGTAATCAAGATTAATTGATTACAAAGGGCAATATATTATTGCCCTTTTGTTTTTTTGCCCCCCGGTTATTCGGTCAGATAAATAACGCCTTTCGCCATTCATGTTTCGACAGTTTCTTCGCCCACGGCATGTTCTGCCGCAGTGGCTTACCGTATGCAAAAGGCACCTCGACCAGACTGATAAGACTGATATCCATTGGGGGGTTAGTGCTGTTCCACGGGATCGTTTTATCTATTTTGCTTCAATAAGTTAGCTTTTTTATGCTGTAGTGAGGCTGTTTGTGGTCCAATCGTATGCGCCTGTCTTAAAGAAAAAGAAGTTAGATATTAATATCTAAATTTGAGTTATCATTATATTGCCTTAACTTGCTGTTTTTTTGTGATTTTATGATGCGTTTGATTTGATTTTTTCTTTTTATAACAAGTTGATTTTTAAGTTATTTTTGTTTTTAATTTTCTTAATTTTGAATTTTTATTAATTTAATAACATTAATGGCTATTAAATGAATTTTTATCGTTGTTTTTTGTTGTTTTAATGTGAAATTTGACCATTTGGTCCACTTTTTATCATGACAGCCAGTTTTTTGCGAACTCAAGGAAGCGCAAGCGTTTTCTATCGTCACTTAGTTGATCTTTTTGCCTCTTAAACAGAATAACTTACTTATAATGTGCAAAATAACATAAAAAATACCCGCTTTAAGTTGACTTTTATCCGGCTTAACTTCAGAATGCCGCCGTTTGCCAGAAATCCACGGGTAAGCAAATTTGCATTGCTTCATACTGACTGAATGAATTAATATGCAAATAAAGTGAGTGAATATTCTCTGGAGGGTGTTTTGATTAAGTCAGCGCTATTGGTTCTGGAAGACGGAACCCAGTTTCACGGTCGGGCCATAGGGGCAACAGGTTCGGCGGTTGGGGAAGTCGTTTTCAATACTTCAATGACCGGTTATCAAGAAATCCTCACTGATCCTTCCTATTCCCGCCAAATCGTCACTCTTACTTATCCCCATATTGGTAATGTCGGCACCAATGAAGCCGATGAAGAATCTTCTCAGGTTCATGCGCAAGGTTTAGTGATTCGCGATCTGCCGTTGATTGCCAGCAACTTTCGTAACACAGAAGACCTCTCTTCTTACCTCAAACGCCATAACATCGTGGCGATTGCTGATATCGATACCCGCAAGCTGACCCGACTGCTGCGTGAGAAAGGCGCACAGAACGGCTGCATCATTGCAGGCGATAGCCCGGATGCGAAGCTGGCGCTGGAAAAAGCGAAAGCATTTCCTGGACTTAACGGTATGGATCTGGCGAAAGAAGTGACCACGGCGGAAACTTACCGCTGGACGCAGGGTAGCTGGACGCTGAAAGACGGTTTACCGGAAGCGAAATCTGAGGATGACCTGCCGTTCCATGTGGTGGCCTATGATTTCGGCGCGAAGCGCAACATCCTGCGTATGCTGGTGGATCGCGGCTGCCGCCTGACGGTGGTGCCAGCGCAAACCTCTGCTGAAGAGGTGCTGAAAATGAATCCGGACGGCATCTTCCTGTCAAACGGCCCTGGCGACCCGGCTCCGTGCGACTACGCCATCGAGGCGATTAAGAAATTCCTCCAGACCGACATTCCTGTGTTCGGCATCTGCCTCGGCCATCAGCTGCTGGCGCTGGCGAGCGGTGCGAAGACCGTTAAGATGAAGTTCGGCCATCACGGCGGCAACCATCCGGTAAAAGATATGGACCGAAACGTGGTGATGATCACCGCGCAGAACCACGGCTTTGCGGTGGATGAAGACTCGCTGCCCGCCAACCTGCGCGTGACCCACAAGTCGCTGTTCGACGGCACCCTGCAGGGTATTCATCGTACCGACAAACCGGCGTTCAGCTTCCAGGGACACCCGGAAGCCAGCCCCGGCCCGCACGATGCGGCGCCGCTGTTCGATCACTTTATCGAGCTTATTGAGCAATACTGTCAGTCCGCGAAATAATCAGGAGTAATAAGAGCCATGCCAAAACGTACAGATATAAAAAGCATCCTGATTCTGGGCGCGGGCCCGATTGTTATCGGTCAGGCGTGTGAGTTTGACTACTCCGGCGCTCAGGCGTGTAAAGCCCTGCGCGAAGAGGGCTACCGCGTTATTCTGGTGAACTCCAACCCGGCCACCATCATGACCGACCCGGAAATGGCCGATGCCACCTACATCGAGCCGATTCACTGGGAAGTGGTGCGCAAAATCATTGAAAAAGAGCGTCCGGATGCGGTGCTGCCGACCATGGGCGGCCAGACCGCGCTGAACTGCGCGCTGGAGCTGGAGCGGCAGGGCGTGCTGGAAGAGTTCGGCGTCACCATGATTGGCGCCACCGCCGACGCCATTGATAAAGCCGAAGACCGTCGTCGCTTCGATATCGCGATGAAGAAAATTGGTCTCGACACCGCGCGTTCCGGTATCGCACACACTATGGAAGAAGCGCTGGCGGTTGCCGCTGACGTGGGCTTCCCGTGCATCATCCGTCCTTCCTTTACCATGGGCGGCACCGGCGGCGGTATCGCTTACAACCGTGAAGAGTTCGAAGAAATCTGCGAACGCGGTCTGGATCTCTCGCCAACCAACGAACTGCTGATTGATGAATCGCTGATCGGCTGGAAAGAGTACGAGATGGAAGTGGTGCGTGATAAAAACGACAACTGCATCATCGTCTGCTCTATCGAAAACTTCGATGCGATGGGTATCCACACCGGTGACTCCATCACCGTGGCCCCGGCACAGACGCTGACCGACAAAGAATACCAAATCATGCGTAACGCCTCGATGGCGGTACTGCGTGAAATCGGCGTCGAAACCGGCGGTTCTAACGTCCAGTTCGCAGTGAACCCGAAAAACGGTCGTCTGATCGTTATCGAAATGAACCCGCGCGTCTCCCGCTCCTCGGCGCTGGCGTCGAAAGCCACCGGTTTCCCGATTGCCAAAGTGGCGGCCAAACTGGCGGTAGGTTACACCCTCGACGAACTGATGAACGACATCACCGGTGGCCGTACGCCGGCGTCGTTTGAGCCGTCTATTGACTACGTTGTCACCAAAATTCCGCGCTTTAACTTCGAGAAATTCGCCGGTGCTAACGACCGTCTGACCACCCAGATGAAATCGGTCGGGGAAGTGATGGCGATTGGTCGCACGCAGCAGGAATCCCTGCAAAAAGCGCTGCGCGGCCTGGAAGTGGGCGCCACCGGCTTCGACCCGAAAGTCAGCCTCGACGACCCGGAAGCGCTGACCAAAATCCGCCGCGAGCTGAAAGACGCGGGCGCGGATCGTATCTGGTATATCGCCGATGCCTTCCGCGCAGGCCTCTCCGTCGACGGCGTGTTCAACCTGACCAACATCGACCGCTGGTTCCTGGTACAGATTGAAGAACTGGTGCGTCTGGAAGAGAAAGTGGCTGAAGTCGGTATTACCGGCCTCAACGCCGACTTCCTGCGTCAGCTGAAGCGTAAAGGGTTTGCCGATGCGCGTCTGGCGAAACTGGCGGGCGTACGCGAAGCGGAAATCCGTAAGCTGCGTGACCAGTATGACCTGCACCCGGTTTACAAACGCGTGGATACCTGCGCTGCGGAATTCGCCACCGATACCGCCTACATGTACTCCACTTATGAAGATGAGTGCGAAGCGAACCCGTCCGTTGACCGCGATAAAATCATGGTCCTCGGCGGCGGCCCGAACCGTATCGGCCAGGGTATCGAATTTGACTACTGCTGCGTACACGCCTCGCTGGCGCTGCGCGAAGACGGTTACGAGACCATCATGGTCAACTGTAACCCGGAAACCGTCTCCACCGACTACGACACTTCCGACCGTCTGTACTTCGAGCCGGTGACGCTGGAAGACGTGCTGGAAATCGTGCGCATCGAGAAGCCGAAAGGCGTTATCGTGCAGTACGGCGGCCAGACCCCGCTGAAGCTGGCGCGCGCGCTGGAAGCGGCAGGCGTGCCGGTTATCGGCACCAGCCCGGACGCCATCGACCGCGCGGAAGACCGTGAACGCTTCCAGCATGCGGTTGACCGTCTGAAGCTGAAGCAACCGGCCAACGCCACCGTCACCGCCATTGAACAGGCTGTCGAAAAAGCGAAAGAGATCGGCTACCCGCTGGTGGTACGTCCTTCTTACGTGCTGGGCGGTCGGGCGATGGAAATTGTCTATGACGAAGCCGACCTGCGTCGCTACTTCCAGACGGCGGTCAGCGTCTCTAACGATGCGCCGGTGCTGCTGGACCGCTTCCTTGATGACGCGGTTGAAGTGGACGTGGACGCTATCTGCGACGGCGAAATGGTGCTGATTGGCGGCATTATGGAGCACATTGAGCAGGCGGGCGTACACTCCGGCGACTCCGCCTGTTCCCTGCCGGCCTACACGCTGAGCCAGGAAATTCAGGACGTGATGCGCCAGCAGGTGCAGAAGCTGGCCTTCGAGTTGCAGGTGCGCGGCCTGATGAACGTGCAGTTTGCGGTCAAGGACAACGAAGTCTACCTGATTGAAGTCAACCCGCGTGCGGCGCGTACCGTACCGTTCGTCTCCAAAGCCACCGGCGTGCCGCTGGCGAAAGTGGCGGCGCGCGTGATGGCCGGCAAATCGCTGACCGAGCAGGGCGTGACCAAAGAAATTATCCCGCCGTACTACTCGGTGAAAGAAGTGGTGTTGCCGTTTAACAAATTCCCGGGCGTTGACCCGCTGTTAGGGCCAGAAATGCGCTCCACCGGGGAAGTGATGGGCGTGGGCCGTACCTTCGCGGAAGCGTTCGCTAAGGCGCAGCTGGGCAGTAACTCCACCATGAAGAAACAGGGCCGTGCGCTGCTCTCCGTTCGCGAAGGCGACAAAGAGCGCGTGGTGGATCTCGCCGCTAAGCTGCTGAAACAGGGCTTTGAGCTGGATGCCACCCACGGTACGGCGATTGTGCTGGGCGAAGCTGGTATCAACCCGCGTCTGGTGAACAAGGTGCACGAAGGTCGTCCGCACATTCAGGACCGTATTAAGAATGGCGAATATACCTACATCATCAACACCACCGCAGGCCGCCGCGCGATTGAAGACTCCAGGGTGATTCGCCGCAGCGCGCTGCAGTATAAAGTGCATTATGACACCACGCTGAACGGCGGTTTTGCCACGACGATGGCGCTCAATGCCGATGCCACCGAGAAGGTAACCTCGGTGCAGGAAATGCACGCGCAGATCAAAAAGTCGTAAACAAAGGGTCCGGCGGATATTGCTCTAACCGGACCTGTAATATAATGTTGAAAGGGTTTCTGTAAAGAAACCCTTTTTTTATCTTGCGTAAGGTCATTCCTGGAGAAGTCCGTTTCCGTAACCACATTTTCAATGTAATAAGCACGATATTGCTCACACTAATCAATATTTAAGTCGCATACTATCTTGCATATCCACAATTTTAATATGGCTTAGTTTTTATTAGTTTGGACAGGCCGTAGCCAGATTTTTAATTTGTGAAATGGTGTGCTTATGTGTGAAAAATATGTTGAAAGACCGCTTTATTTGTTAATTGCTGACTGGATGATGGCAGAGAACCGATGGATCACTGCCAGGGAGATTTCCCGTCAATTTGATATTGAACATTGCAAAGCAATTAATACGCTCTCCTATATTCTGTCAGAAGTGGGGGAAATTGTTTGTGAAGTGAAGATGATCCCTAACCAAATTGCAGGACGAGGCTGCCAGTGCCAGCGTCTGGTGAAAGTCGTGAGTATCGACTCTCAACTCTATCGCCGATTGAATCATAATTTGCAGGAAAGAAAAGTGAGCGTGGCGAAAGCGCCGCGGCTGTCTGCCGTTCCCCCCACAGAGCTAAACCGTGAGCAGAAATGGCAGATGATGCTCTCCAAGAGTATGCGTCGCTAATTGTCTGTTTAACCTGTTGGCGGGGTAAACGGTAATTGACGCGTAGGCCGGATAAGCGTGAGCGCATCCGGCATCAATTACTGTGCTGATTTTGGCTTCACGTCCGTCGTGCCTTTCAGGCGTGGCCGGTTTTCTTCGACCTGCGTTAACGGCTTCGTTTCAGATAACCCCGTTCGACAACGGATCGCAAGATCCTGATATTCTTTGGTATTGAGGCGTTTCCAGTGCAGCTCCTGGTCCGTAACCTGGCGTAGTACGCGCGCCGGTGATCCCACCAGCAGTTGCCTTGCCTCACCCTGAAATCCGGCTTTGACAAAACTCATGGCGGCGACAATGCTCTCTTCGCCAATCACTGCGCCGTCCATAATGACGCTATTCATGCCGACCAGGGCGTCCCGTCCCACCACGCAGCCATGTAGAATAGCGCCGTGGCCGATATGGCCGTTCTCATGCACGATGGTATCGGTATCGCAGTAGCCATGCATAATGCAGCCATCCTGCAGATTAGAGCCGGCCTCCAGGATCAGGCGACCATAATCCCCACGCAATGACGCGAGTGGGCCAATATAAACACCGGCGCCCACGATGACATCGCCAATCAGCACGGCGCTGGGATGGACAAACGCGTCCGGATGCACCACCGGGATCAGTCCTTCAAAGGCGTAATAGCTCATAGTTGTACCTCGGTTTTTTTGTCGGATGGCGGCGTAAATACCTTATCCGGCCTACGGTTGCGCATGTGCTGTAGGCCGGATAAGCGAAGCGCCATCCGGCATAGTCACATTAACGACCTTTCCACACCGGAGCGCGTTTTTCGGCAAATGCCTGCGGTCCTTCGAGCGCATCTTCTGAATGCAGTACCGACGGATAATGCTTCAGTACGCCGCTGCGGATGTAGCGGTAGCCTTCTTCTACCGGCATTTCGCTGGTCGCGCGATAAATCTCTTTCAGCGCCGCGATAGCCAGCGGGGCGCTATTGACCAGTTGTTGCGCCAGTTCGCGCGCGCTATCCATCAGTTCGCTCTGGCTGACAACGCGGTTCACTACTCCCCAACGCAGCGCTTCTTCGGCGCTCATTCGTCTGCCGGTCATTACCATTTCGTTGACGATAGCCGGCGGCAACAGCTTAGGCAGGCGCAAAACGCCGCCGCTGTCAGGCACGATGCCGAGCTTTGCTTCCGGCAGCGCGAAGCTGGCGTTTTCGGCGCAGACAATAAAGTCCGCCGCCAGCGCCAGCTCAAAACCGCCGCCAAACGCGTAGCCGTTCACCGCGGCGATAACCGGCTTATCGAGGTCAAATATTTCGGTTAAACCGGCAAAGCCGCCGGGACCAAAATCGGCATCCGGCGCTTCACCTTCCGCTGCCGCTTTTAAGTCCCAGCCAGCAGAAAAGAATTTCTCCCCGCCGCCGGTAATGATTGCTACGCGTAATTCCGGATCGTCACGGAAATTAAGAAAAGCTTCACCCATTGCAAAGCTGGTTTTGGCATCAATGGCATTCGCTTTAGGTCGGTCGAGGGTAATTTCCAGGATCGGGCCGTTACGGGTCAGATGTAATGACTCACTCATAGTTCATCTCCAGATAAATAGTTTCCCGGCGGGAGGGATTCCTGCCGGAAGGTTTATTTCAGATTTTTTTTGATTATTTTTCCTGAACAGTTGCGCGGCAGGTCGGTTCTGATCTCCATAAAAGAGGGAACCTTGAATTTCGCCATATTGTTTTCGCAAAAGCTGAAAAACTCGGCTTCGCTTAATGTTTCACCTTCATTAAGGACGATAAACGCTTTAATGGCTTCATCACGGATCGCATCTTTAATACCGACCACCACAATGTCCTGAATTTTCGGATGTGCAGAAATAATATTTTCCAGCTCGACGCAGGAGACATTTTCTCCGCCGCGTTTAATCATGTTGCAGCGCCTGTCGACGAAATAAAAATAGCCATCCTCATCCTGATAGCCCGAATCACCGGTATGTAACCAGCCCTCAGGTTCCAGCGCTTTGGCGGTAGCCTCCGGCTGCATGTAATACTCTTTGAAGATAGTCTTGCCGGGGATGCCTTTAATACAGATTTCGCCAATTTCTCCGGCGGGCAGCGGGCGATTTTGATCGTCGCGAATTTCAGCTTCATAGCTAAAACCCACGCGACCAATGGAAGGCCAGCGCCGTTTGTCTCCGGGACGGTCGCCAATAATTCCGACAATGGTTTCAGTCATACCATAAGAGGTCAGCAGCCTGACGCCAAAGCGTTCGGTAAAATCGTCTTTTTCCTGCTCGGATAAATTGAGATAGAACATCACTTCGCGCAGGTGATGCTGCCTGTCCGTTGGTGCGGCGGGCTGGACCATCAGCGTGCGGATCATCATCGGAATGCACTCGGTCACCGTCGCCTGATATTTACGTACCTGATCCCAGAATGCCCGGGCGCTGTACTTTTCCAGGAGCACAAAGGTGCTGCCGGCGGAAAAGGCTGGCATTGCGGCGGTACACTGGCAGTCGATATGAAAAGCGGGCATCACCGTCATGTACACGTCATCATCGCGCAGGGCGATTTGCCAGGCAGAGTAGTAGCCTGCAAAACGCAGGTTGTAGTGGGTAATTACCACCCCTTTTGGACGCGAGGTGGTGCCTGAGGTAAACAGAATTTCCGCCGTATCGTCAGTGGATAACGCGGGCGTATAGCACAGCGTGGCCGATTGACGTGCTTGCAGTTGGGAAAAGTGGCTCACGCCATCGTCAGCCGGAAGCTGCTCGCCAATCAGACAGATATGATTAAGCGGAGTGCTATTGTCCTGGCGTATTTCACGGTACATAGGATAAAACTGGGCGCTGGTAACCAGCAGACTCACCTGGCTGTTTTGCAGGATCCAGGCGCTTTCTTCGCCCAGTAAGCGGGCATTAATCGGCACCATAATGGCGCCGATTTTTGCCAGTCCAAACCAGCAAAAGATGAATTCCGGACAGTTATCCAGATGCAGCGCGACCCTATCACCCTTGCGGATCCCTAAGGAATAAAAAAGGTTCGCCGTGCGGTTAATCTCTTCATTGAGCGAAGCATAGCTAAACTGCCGAACGATTCCCTCACAGGATTCGAAAATTAACGCCGTTTTATCTCCGTACACCCCGGCCAGGTCGTCCCACATCTGACGTAAGTTTTGTCCGCCAACGATATCCATATTGCTTTATCCACTGAAATCAGGCGTGAGCGCTAACCGGAAAACCGATTAGCGCATCGCGTTTAATCCTCAACTTTGGCCAGGCCTTTGCCGACCAGTTCCTTAATATCTGCTTCGCTATAACCAATGTTTTTCAGAATGGCGGCGGTATCCATGCCGTGTGACGGCATGCCACGCCAGATTTTCCCTGGGTTGTTTTTAAATTTCGGCATGATGTTCGGCCCTTTACAGGTGCGACCGTCCATTGTTTGCCACTGAGTAATCGATTCGCGGGCAACGTACTGCGGATTACCTTCCAGTTCCGGAATGGTGAGCACCTTCGCACAGGCGATATTCAGCTCAGCAAAGCGCGCCTGAACGTCGGCGATAGTGTGTGTTGCCAGCCAGGCGTCCAGTTTCTCTTCGACGAGCGGGCCGTAAGGGCATTCCACGCGATGGATGAGCTGCGTGCCTTCCGGAACTTCCGGCGTACCGAGAATGTGGGCCAGGCCAATATCTTTAAAACACTCGTTGATTTGCGTGATGCCGACCAACTCCATGACGATGTAACCATCGGCGCATTTATACAGGCCGCAACCAGCGTAGTAGGGGTCTTTCCCTTTCGTCATACGTGGACAGATTTCGCCGCCGTTGAAGTAGTCCATCATGAAGTACTGACCCATGCGCAGCATCACTTCGTACATGGCGATATCGATGCTTTCACCTTTACCCGTTTCGCGTACTTTGTGCAGGGCCGCCAGCGCGGCTGTCGTCGCGGTCATCCCGGAGAAGTAATCGGCGGTATACGGGAAGGCTGGCATCGGCTGATCAACGTCGCCGTTTTGGATCAGATAACCACTGAATGCCTGCGCGATGGTGTTATACGCCGGAAGATTGGTGTACTCCTCGGTACCATACTGGCCGAAGCCGGAAAGGTGGGCAATGACCAGTTTCGGGTTATGTTCCCACAGCACTTCATCAGTAATACCACGGCGGGCAAAGGCCGGGCCTTTACTGGCTTCAATGAAAATATCGGTAGTTTCCATCAGTTTCAGAAACGCTTCCCGACCTTCATCTTTGAAAATATTCAGCGACAGGGCGTGCAGGTTGCGGCGTGAGAGCTGCGGGTAGTTAGGCTGTACGCGGATGGTATCGGCCCATGCGACGTTTTCAATCCAGATAACCTCGGCGCCCCATTCGGCGAACATCTGTCCGGCGAATGGACCGGCGATTTCGATTCCTGAAAAAACAACGCGTACCCCAGCAAGCGGGCCAAAGGTTGGCATTGGTAAATGATTCATCATTTTTCTCCTGGCATTTTTTGCGGTATGTAGGCCGGATAAGCACAGCGCCATCCGGCATGATTGCCTGATGGCGACGCCCCGCGTCTTATCAGGCCTACAAGGGATCGATTAGCGGTATTGCTTAAGTACCGCACGACCCAACGTCAGGATCTGCATTTCATCAGAACCACCAGAAACACGGTCAACGCGCAGGTCACGCCAGAAACGCGTGATGCGGTGGTTGCCCGCGATACCAACACCTCCCAGTACCTGCATGGCGGTGTCTACCACTTCAAACGCGGCGTTGGCGCAGAAGTATTTGCACATTGCCGCGTCGCCGGAGGTAATCGTGCCGTTATCCGCTTTCCACGCGGCTTCCAGCAGCATATTTTTCATGGAGTTCAGTTTGATCGCCATATGCGCAAACTTCTCCTGAATCAGCTGGAAACGGCCAATAGCTTCACCAAACTGCACGCGCTGATTCGCGTAACGCGCAGCGTCTTCAAAAGCGCACATTGCGGTACCGTAGTTGGTCAGCGCGACGAGGAAGCGTTCATGGTCAAACTCTTCTTTCACGCGGTTGAAGCCGTTACCTTCCCGACCGAACATGTCTTTCTCGTCCAGTTCAACGTCGTCAAAGGTGATTTCACAGCAGCTATCCATGCGCAGACCGAGTTTCTCCAGTTTGTTGACCTTGATACCCGCTTTGCTCATGTCCACAAACCACTCGGTGTAAACCGGTTTATCCGGCGATGCACCGTCTCTCGCCATGACCACGATGTACGGGGTATAGGCGCTACTGGTGATAAAGCACTTACTGCCATTAAGATAAACCTTACCATTTTTGCGTGTATAAGTGGTTTTCAGACTACCAACATCCGATCCCGCTCCCGGTTCGGTGATAGCAGAGTTCCACATCTGCTTACCGGTGCCCCGGAACGCCATGATTTTATCAATTTGCTCCTGAGTCCCTTCACGCAGGAAAGTGTTAAAACCTCCTGGCAATTGGTACAACACGTAAGTTGGCGCGCCAAGACGTCCCAGCTCCATCCAGACGGCGGCGACGGTAACAAAACCCGCTTCCAGACCGCCGTGTTCTTCCGGGATCAGCAGGCTATCAATACCCATATCCGCCAGCGCTTTTACAAAACGCTCAGGGTAGACGCTGTCACGATCGCACTCGGCAAAATAAGCTTCCCAGTTCTCACTGGCCATCAGTTCGCGAATACCGGCGACAAACAGCTCCTGTTCGTCATTTAAGTTGAAATCCATCTTTCAGCCTCTTGATCAATTGGGTTAATAAGAATTACTTGTCTTTCCAGTGCACCTTGGCGTCTTTAATAAAGGACAGCGTCACCATAATGTTGACGAAGAACAGCGGACATCCTCCGGCGATAATCGCGGTCTGAATCGGCTTCAACCCACCCAGCGCCAGCAGAACGATACCGATGATGCCGACCAGCACTGACCAGCCGATACGCACTAACAGAGGCGGCTCTTCACCATCGCGAACTTCACGACAGGTCGACATCGCCAGGGTGTAAGAGCAGGCGTTAATCAGCGTGACGGTGGCAATAAAGCAGAGGATGAAGAAGCCCCACATGGTGGCGGTGCTGAGCGGCAAGGCGGCCCAGGTTTCGATAATGGCGCGCGCCACGCCGTGTTGCTCAATCAGTTGCGGAATGTTGAGGATGTTTTTATCCATCAGCAGCAGCGTGTTGCTGCCCAGCACTGTCCACAGGATCCAGGTAGACGCGGTCAGGCCCATCACCATCCCGAAGCACAGTTCACGTACGGTACGACCACGGGAAATACGGGCCAGGAAGATACTCATCTGGATGGCGTAAATAACCCACCACGCCCAGTAGAAAACGGTCCAGCCCTGTGGGAAGCCGCCTTTACCGATGGCGTCGGTATAGAACAGCATCCGTGGCAGGTGCATTAACAGCATCCCGACGGAGTCGGTGAAGTAGTTCATGATGAAGCTGGCGCCGCTGACGATAAACACCCAGCCGAGCATCAGGAAGCTCAGGTAGCTACGCACATCGCTGGCGATTCTGACCCCTTTTTGCAGGCCGCAGGCCACGCAAATCGCGTTCAGAATGATCCAGCAGGTAATGATGATGGCATCCAATTGCAGCGTATGCGGAATACCGAACAGCCATTGCATACACTCGGTGACCAGCGGGGTAGCCAGACCGAGGCTGGTGCCCATCGCGAAGATCAGCGCCACCAGGTAGAAGTTATCGACGATGGTACCGAACAACCCTTTCGCATGCTTTTCACCGACGAGCGGTACCAACGTGGAGCTGGGGCGGATGACATCCATCTTGCGTACAAAGAAGAAGTAGGCGAAGGCCACGGAAAGGAAGCTATAGGTTGCCCACGGCAGCGGCCCCCAGTGGAACAGGCTGTACGCCAGACCTATCTCTTTCGCGCCTGTGGAATTTGGTTCCAGGCCGAACGGCGGGGTGGAGATATAGTAGTAGATCTCAATAGAGCCCCAGAACAGAACTGCAGCGGATGTACAGGAGGCGAACATCATGAAAATCCAGCTGGCGGTGCTAAACTCCGGTTTTTCGTCACCTAATCTCTTTTTGGCATAGGGGCCAAAAACCAGCCAGAACCAGCCGAAGAGCATGACAACCATATACCATTCAAATGCCCAACCCCAGACGTTGGTGACATAACTGAATACCGCATTAATAACGACGTTAGCGGCATCAAGATCTCTGACTGTTAGCCAGCAAAGTATCCCGACAATTATTAATGGCGGAAAAAAAACCTTCGGTTCAATTCCCGATTTTTTCTTTTCATTTTTCATAAGTGAATTCCAGTGTGAAAACGAAATTTATTTAGCGTGCCAGTCCATGAACGTTTGTTTATTTATTATTAATGATTTGTTGATAAGTTTTTAACCTCTGGGACGCCTCAATGAGTAACTCATGATGGGTATTCACTTCGGGTGATTCTGTTATCTTCGTCACACTTTTTTGCGTTGATTATTTTGTGTCTAAATTTTGATTTTTGCTTTATTTATCAATTGATTGGTTGTGGTTTTTTAACTTTTTTAAGTATCTGACGTTCAATATTGTTGAGCCAGCAAACAATATTGAAAATTTTCATATTTGGCATATTTCTTTCAATATTGGTGAGGTGCGTAACACTATTGAAAGTTACGAATATCAATGTGTGACATTTTCAATATTGGTGATTAAGGTTTTATTTCCGAATTAAAGAGCGTGATATCTGTATTTAACACCGCCGATATAAATACGTTTCCTTCATGATTTCTGGAGATGCAATGAAGATAATTACTTGCTACAAATGCGTACCTGATGAGCAGGATATTGCGATTAATAATGCTGACGGAACACTCGATTTCAGCAAAGCGGATAGCAAAATCAGCCAATATGATCTGAATGCAATTGAAGCTGCTTGCCAGTTAAAACAGCAGTTGGGAGACGCTCAGGTTGTCGCCATGAGCGTTGGCGGCAAAGCGCTGACTAATGCAAAAGGGCGCAAAGATGTCCTCTCTCGTGGCCCTGATGAACTGATTGTGGTCATCGACGATCAATTTGAGCAGGCACTGCCGCAACACACCGCTACCGCGCTGGCTGCCGCCGCGCAAAAATCAGGTTTCGATCTACTTATCTGCGGCGACGGTTCCTCCGATCTTTATGCTCAGCAGGTTGGTCTGCTGGTGGGCGAAGCGCTGAACATTCCGGCGATTAACGGCGTGAGTAAAATCCTCTCTCTTACCGACAGCACATTGACAGTAGAACGCGAACTGGAAGATGAAGTTGAAACGCTGAGCATCCCGCTCCCGGCGGTGATCGCGGTTTCCACCGACATCAACATCCCACAAATCCCTTCGATGAAAGCCATTCTTGGCGCGGCGAAAAAACCGGTTCAGGTCTGGTCGCCTGCGGATATCGGGCTGAACAGCGTATCCGCGTATTCCGCACAACAGGTTGCCGCACCGAAGCAGCGCGAGCGTCAGCGCGTGGTGATTGAAGGTGACGGTGAAGAACAAATCGCCGCGTTTGTCGAGAATCTGCGCAAAATCATTTAATTATCAGGGGATGTTATGAACAAATTTTCCAGTGTCTGGGTATTCAGCGATACCCCTTCTCGTCTGCCCGAACTGATGAGTGGCGCGCAGGCTGTAGGTGAAAAAGTTAACGCGTTCGTACTGAACGAAGCGGATAGCGCGACAGCATGTCATTTGGGCGCGGATCATGTCTGGCTGCTCAGCGGCAAACCAGAAGACCGCATGATCGAAGACTACGCTGCTGCGATGGCTGAGACTATTCGTCAGCATAGCGAGGGCGGCGCGGTGCTGCTGCCGAATACGCGTCGGGGCAAGCTGTTGGCGGCAAAGCTGGGCTATCGCTTGTCGGCTGCGGTTTCCAACGATGCCAGCGACGTCTCCCTGCAGGATGGAAAAGCGGCGGTTAAACATATGGTCTACGGCGGTCTGGCGATAGGGGCAGAAACCATCGCTTCGCCGTTTGCCGTGATCACACTCAGCAGCGGAACGTTTGACGCACAACAACCGGACACTTCTCGCAGCGGCGAGATGCACACCGTGCAGTGGCAGGCTCCGGCCACTGCCGTGACCCGCACCGCAACCCAGGCGCGTCAGAGCAACAGCGTTGACCTCGACAAAGCGCGTCTGGTGGTCAGCGTGGGACGCGGCATCGGCAGCAAAGAGAATATCTCGCTGGCCGAAGCGCTGTGCCAGACGATTGGCGCCGAGCTGGCCTGTTCCCGCCCTGTAGCGGAAAACGAGAAGTGGATGGAGCACGAGCGCTACGTCGGTATCTCCAACCTGATGCTCAAACCTGAACTGTATCTGGCAGTGGGGATCTCCGGGCAGATCCAACACATGGTCGGCGCCAACGGCGCGCAGACGATTTTCGCCATCAACAAAGATAAAAACGCGCCAATCTTCCAGTATGCGGATTTTGGCATCGTTGGCGATGCGCTGAAGATCCTGCCTGCGTTGACGGCTGCCTTAGCGCGATAAACCATTTCGGGCAGGATGCGAAGGTATCCTGCCGCTGACAGGAGTACGTATGTCCGAATATATCTTTGATGCCATCATCGTGGGTGCAGGTCTGGCCGGTTCGGTTGCGGCGCTGGTGCTTGCTCGCGAAGGTGCACAGGTGCTGGTTATCGAGCGCGGCAATTCTGCTGGCGCGAAGAATGTCACCGGTGGGCGTTTGTATGCACATAGCCTGGAACGCATCATTCCCGGCTTTGCGGATCAGGCCCCCATTGAACGCATGATCACCCACGAAAAACTCGCCTTTATGACCGACAACGGGGCGATGACGATGGATTATTGCAACGGCGAGGACGCCGCATCGTCGCAAGTTTCTTATTCCGTTTTGCGCAGTAAATTTGACGCCTGGCTGATGGAGCAGGCCGAAGAGGCGGGGGCGCAACTGATCACCGGTATTCGCGTGGATAACGTTGTTCAGCGTGATGGCAAAGTCGTGGGCGTGGAAGCCGATGGCGATATTCTGGAAGCCAAAGTCGTAATCCTCGCTGACGGGGTGAATTCTCTGCTGGCTGAAAAGCTGGGCATGGCCAAGCGTGTTGAGGCATCGCATGTTGCCGTCGGTGTGAAGGAACTGATCGAATTGCCGAAGTCGGTCATTGAAGATCGTTTCCAGCTACAGGGCAACGAAGGTGCCGCCTGTCTGTTTGCCGGGGCGCCAACCGATGGTCTGATGGGCGGTGGCTTCCTGTATACGAATGAAACAACCCTTTCCCTGGGGCTGGTCTGCGGACTTCATCATCTGAAAGACGCGAAAAAATCGGTCCCGCAAATGCTGGAGGATTTCAAACAGCATCCGGCAGTTGCGCCGCTGATCGCCGGTGGCAAGCTGGTGGAATATGCCGCGCACGTTGTACCCGAGGCGGGAATGAATATGCAGCCTGAACTGGTGGGCGATGGCGTACTGATTGCCGGAGACGCTGCCGGCATGTGTATGAACCTCGGCTTTACCATCCGGGGTATGGATCTCGCCATATCCGCAGGCGAAGCGGCGGCGAAGACGGTGCTTTCGGCGATGAAGCGCGACGATTTTAGCAAGCAGTCGCTGGGTGAATACCGTCAGCATCTGGACGAAGGTCCGATGCGCGATATGCGCATGTATCAGAAACTGCCAGCTTTTCTTGATAATCCCCGCATGTTTACCGCTTATCCCGAAATGGCGGTCAATATCGCGCGCGACCTGTTCACCGTGGATGGCTCCGCGCCGGTGCCGATGCGTAAAAAAATCCTGCGCCATGCGAAGAAAGTGGGCTTCATCAACCTGATGAAAGATGGCCTGAAAGGAGTGACCGTATTATGACATCTCCCGTCAATGTGGACGTCAAACTGGGCGTCAATAAGTTCAATGTGGATGAAGACAGCCCGCACATCATTCTCAAAACCGATCCTGATAAACAGGCGCTGGAGGTGCTGATTAAGGCCTGTCCGGCGGGACTGTATAAAAAGCAGGACGACGGCAGTGTTCGTTTTGATTACGCCGGGTGCCTGGAGTGCGGAACGTGCCGGATCCTCGGCCTTGATACGGCGCTGGAAAAATGGGAATACCCGCGCGGGACGTTTGGCGTGGAGTTCCGCTACGGCTAATAAGTACGAAGTTGTGCCCCCGTTGGCCGGATAAGATGCGGTAGCGTCGCCATCCGGCAAGCATGTGGCGCCAATGCCGGATGGCGGCGGAAACGCCTTATCCGGCCTACAGATGCGCTTTGCCCGTGTTGAAACAGGACATCACCATGCAGCAGCCCAGGAACTTTGATGACCTTAAATTCTCCTCCATTCATCGCAGAATTATGCTGTGGGGAAGCGGCGGCCCGTTCCTTGATGGCTACGTGCTGGTGATCATTGGCGTGGCGCTGGAACAACTGACGCCGCTATTGCACCTTGATGCTGAATGGATTGGCGCGCTCGGCGCGGCTACGCTTGCCGGACTGTTTATCGGCACCTCGTTGTTTGGCTATATTTGCGATAAAGTCGGGCGGCGTAAAATGTTCCTGCTTGATATTATCGCTATCGGCGTTATCTCCGTGGCGACCATGTTTGTTTCCACGCCGCTTGAATTACTGGTGATGCGCGTTTTAATTGGCATTGTTATCGGCGCGGATTACCCTATCGCCACTTCCATGATTACGGAGTTTTCCAACACCCGCCAGCGCGCGTTCTCCATCGGTTTTATCGCCGCGATGTGGTACGTCGGCGCGACCTGCGCCAACCTGGTGGGCTACTGGCTGTATGACATGGAAGGCGGCTGGCGTTGGATGCTTGGCAGCGCCTTTATCCCGTGCTTAATCATTTTGATTGGCCGCTTTGACCTGCCGGAATCGCCACGCTGGCTATTGCGAAAAGGACGGGTAAAAGAGTGCGAACAAATGATGATCAAACTGTTCGGCGAACCGGTCTGCTTTGACGATGAGCCGCCGCAGGAGACCCGCTTCCTGCAGTTGTTTAACCGCCGTCATTTTCCGTTTGTACTGTTCGTTGCGGCTATCTGGACCTGTCAGGTAATCCCGATGTTCGCTATCTATACCTTTGGGCCGCAGATCGTCGGGTTACTCGGCTGGGAGCAGGGGCGCAACGCGGCGCTCGGCAATGTGGTGATTAGCCTCTTTTTTATGCTGGGCTGTATACCGGCGATGTTCTGGCTAAACAGTATTGGCCGTCGCCCTCTGCTTATTGGCAGCTTCGCCATGATGACTATCGCGCTGGCGCTGCTGGGGCTGGTGTCAAATCTGGGCATCATACTGGTCGTGGTGGCGTTTGCGGTATACGCCTTCTTTTCCGGCGGACCGGGCATACTGCAATGGCTTTATCCTAATGAACTCTTCCCTACGGATATTCGCGCTTCGGCCGTGGGGGTCATCATGTCATTAAGCCGTATTGGAACTATTATATCCACCTGGGCATTACCGATTTTTATTACTCGTTACGGTATTAATAACGTCATGCTGATTGGCGCGTTGATTTCGTTAGTCGGGCTTGGCGTATCGGTGATGTTTGCTCCGGAAACTCGCGGCTTGACGCTAACACAGACCGGAAACATGACTTTGCGCGGAACGCCATCGGATAACCCTCGTTAAGAGTGTTCTGCATTTCTCCCTGCTTTTCGCCAATAACGCTACAGTTAACAGTCACATGCTAAAACAACTGAAAAGCAGGGAGAACACCATGCAAAAACGTCTTATGACCGCACTGTTTACCGCAGCAACACTATTCACCGTCGCAGGATGCTCTTCTAACCAGGCGGTTGAAACCACGGATGGCAAAACTATTGTCACCGACGGGAAACCCGAAGTCGATAACGATACCGGTATGGTGTCTTACAAAAACGCCGCCACCGGGAAAACCGAACAGATTAACCGCGATCAGCTGAAGAATATGAGCGAGCTGGATAATTAATTCAATTTTTTCTGGTTAGCCGCGCAATAATATTCTCTCTTTATGCGCATCCATTTATTCCCATGCGAATAAACGGATGCCTGAACAGGCAGGGACGCCGGAAAACGTCGAAATACGTTAGACCGTTCGCCCGCGTTCCCGCTTTCCCCACCGCGCTGCCCGCTTACATGAGGTTACACTCATCGACATTTCTCTGAACAGCGGCTCAACATTTCCCGGAGAAAAACATATCGCAGCGCATTTATCCTTATGATTAGGTATAAATGATGAGGTATAAGGAACAGGAGTCTGTAATGAAACTGAAACTAATACCTTTTTATTTGCTCGCGCTATTTTCTGCCGCCTCCGGGGCTACGGAGATAAACGCCTGCAAAGACCTGATCGGAACATGGAAAACCACGGCAGATAACCCGCCTTATACCATGACAATATTGCCGCCAGTAGAAAGCTGCGGGGAAAAATGTGTGAAACTGAACGTGCAGTATGAACTTGACGTGACTCACCGCAATGCGCTTTATTGCCATGAAGGACAAGAGGGGGTAAAAGGGCAGGGACCCATGGTGATAGCATTTGAAGGGGCGTATGGTGGACACGCTATTGGAACCTATAACCGACAGCTGCAATTACTTTGGGCTGGCGTAATACCGAAAAATAAAAAGGGGAAATGGATAACGAAAATGGAAAATTACTGGTTCAGGCAGGTAAAAGCGCACTAAATATTACCTTAAAACAGCCCGCAAAACCGTCTTATTCACGAAGGGCTTACTGCCTGCGCGCGCACATTCCAACGGCTTGCCTGCCCCGGATGAACTGTTGATAAAAAAGAGGGCCAGCATCTGTTTCCAGACGGCCCTGAGTGGATTGTGACGTAACATGGCACCTTGCTGGCGCTCTCTTATTATTTCATGCCAGTGCCATCGTTATGGCGCAATCAGAGCTTTATTTCGTCGCATCGTTATAAACTTCGGCAACGGCTTCAAAATTCGGACCATGCTCACGTGCAGCGATAATATGGTAATATTTTCCGCCTTTCGCATCGGCTAATTCTGACAGTTTTTCGCGTAGATCAGAGGGTGAGGAAATCTGCCCGCCACTCTGGGACACATTTATGGTGCCGACCTTAACCAGTTTGAAGTGGCTGATTTCTTGTTTAGAGACCTGCTCTGCCGCAAGTGTGCTGAATGAAGCAACCGTTGCCAGTAATGCGGCGGCAATAATGCGTTTTTTCATAGTTCTGTTCCTGTTGCATTGATGATAAGGTTTGCGCAATATCAGTAATCCGTAACGAAATTATTTATCCCCTTCATACTTCAGGTTGCTTATGTGTTGGCTACGGATTACTCGGCCCACCCATGGGCCTCGCCCTGACGGGCCGTCGCACGCGACGTTCAAATCTGCTCCCGGCAAATTTGTCGCTCACCTCAATCACATAATTATCTATGCTCCTGGGGACTCACTCCCTTGCCGCCTTTAAGCAACTCGAATTATTTTGGGTAATAACCTCGGTTGATTATCTGAAAATAGCCTTATTTGGTGTGACCGTTTTATATCTTGTTATAGTCACCTCTTTATGTTGTTGTCAATGTAAAATAATGCACTGCCAGCTAAAAAGAAACTTAACCCCCTGTAAATAATAGTTTTTATATTATTTCTTTTAATGGCGTAATTTTTATTGAATCACGCGGCAATACGCTAGTTTTATTCATAAGCAACATAACAGAATTGAGTTATGTTTTAATTTCCCAGCGTGATATTACCGGTTGTATGTCTATGGTTGCGCGGCCTGTTACTGATAGTGTTTCTTTCGGGGCGATTTTATTGTAGCGGCATAGGGTAATCACCGTAGTTGAAGGGAAAAGGCACGAACACAGAGCTATAGAGTATGTTTAATAATGTATTTTTTTATGAAGTAATGTCTGCAGTTGTATCTCTAAAATAAAAACAATGAACTTTTCATCTAAATAATTTTTCAATGAATTATGCTCATTTATTAATATATTTCTAATTTGAAATACAAATCAATTTATAACACATATTCTTACCCGGAAGGCATTGATACATATCCACGCTTCCTCGTACAGTAATAAATGAATATGTGATAAAGTTACTGACTACAGGTATAATAATATGAGTAATAAAAAAAATCTGTCCGCAGAAGAGACGGATCTTACGCGTAGGAAACTGTTAACCAGTGCCGGTATTCTTGCCGCAGGCGGTATGTTATCCGGCGCGGTAAAGGCTGATGAAAAATGCGCCGTCAAGGCGAAACCGGCGTGGGATAAACCGTTTACTGGCGAAATCCCGGAAAAATTGCCAGAAGGATATAATATTCTGTTAGTCGTGACCGACCAGGAGCGTTTTTTTCCTACGTTTCCTTTCCCGGTACCCGGCAGAGAGCGGCTCATGAAAACGGGGGTGACATTCTGTAATCATCAGAATACCAGTAATGTCTGTACGCCTTCCCGCTCCGTATTGTATACCGGCTTACATATGCCCCAGACAAAGATGTTTGATAATCTGGGATTACCCTGGATGCCTTATGACCTTGACCCCGCTCTTGGAACCACAGGTCATATGATGCGGGAACTGGGATACTATACGGCCTATAAAGGTAAGTGGCATCTTACAGAAAAACTGGAGAAGCCTTTGCCTGACGAAAAAGATGAGGATATTGATGTCGGTGATATTCCTGAACCAGAATTACATAAAATTATGGAAAAATATGGTTTTGCTGACTATCACGGCATCGGCGATATTATAGGCCATAGTAAAGGCGGCTATTTTTATGATTCAACCACCACGGCTCAGACTATAAATTGGTTAAGATGCAAGGGGCAGCCCTTGAATGACCAACACAAGCCCTGGTTCCTGGCCGTTAACCTCGTTAATCCTCATGACGTCATGTTTATTGATACCGATAAAGAGGGAGAAAAGATACAGTGGCGTGGCGAGTTGGATCAGGATGATAATACCCTGGCGCCCACGCAGCCGCCGGAAAACGAGCTTTATCAGGCAAGCTGGCCGAACTATCCGCTGCCGGCAAACAGGCATCAATCATTCAATGAGCAGGGAAGACCGCCGGCGCATCTTGAATACCAGACGGCGCGCGCTGCGCTGGAAGGGCAGTTTCCTGATGAAGATCGTCGTTGGCGTAAACTGCTTGACTACTATTTCAACTGTATCCGCGATTGTGATACTCACCTTGACCGGATATTAAATGAACTTGATGCCCTCAAGTTAACTGATAAAACGATTGTTGTATTTACTGCCGATCATGGCGAATTAGGCGGAAGCCATCAGATGCACGGTAAAGGCGCTTCCGTTTATAAAGAACAGATCCATGTACCGATGATTATTTCCCACCCGGCGTACCCCGGTAATAAGAAATGTCAGGCGTTGACCTGTCATCTTGATATCGCGCCGACATTAGTTGGACTGACCGGTTTGCCGGAAGAAAAACAGCACCAGGCGTTAGGCAACCGCAAAGGTGTTAATTTTAGCGGATTGCTAAAAAATCCGGAGGGCGTTGCGGTTAATGCGGTGAGAAATGCCAGCTTATATTGCTATGGCATGATCTTGTATACCGATGCCCATTATCTCCACCGCGTTATCGCGCTACAAAGAGATAAACAAAAAACGGTGGCGCAAATCAAGCAGGAAATATCCCATCTGCATCCTGATTTTAGCCATCGTTCAGGGACGCGCATGATTAACGATGGCCGTTATAAGTTTGCGCGTTATTTCTCGCTAAGGGAGCATAATACGCCGGAAACCTGGGAGGATCTTATTAAGTACAACGATCTTGAACTTTACGATCTTAAAAATGATCCCGATGAGAACCATAACCTTGCTGCTGATAAACAGAAATATCAGGATCTCATTCTTACGATGAATGAAAAACTGAATAAAATTATCAAGGACGAAATTGGCGTGGATGACGGCAGTTTTATGCCGGATGCGGCCCATGAGCCGTGGGATCTTACTATTGAGCAGTTTAACCGCATGGCGAAAGATTAAGTGCCTGGCCCATTAGGCTATTTTATTCGCCATTTTGGGACCGGGCAGTGCTCAAAATCCTCACGTACTACGTGTACGCTCCGGTTTCTGCGCGCTGGTCGGCCCCAAACTGGCTTCAACAATTACGCCTACTGGGCCAGGCTCTAAGTACCTGACCCATTAGGTTAATTTATGCGTCGGCGATCTGGCATCCAGCGTGTCTGGAGGTTCAGATGCTGTTGGCGCTGCGCTTATTGGGCCTGTGTCATCATGTAATGGATTGATATTACAGTCATTACAGGAAAATTTAGCGCAGCGCCGCCCGACAAGAAGGCCTTAAACCGATTGGTCAGCGATTTAAGACTGCTATCATCACCGACCTTTCCACACCGGATCGCGCTTTTCCGCAAACGCCTGCGGCCCTTCGAGAGCGCCTTCCTGGTGCAGGATGGCGTCAACTCCTTGCGGGCGTTAATTCAATTTTTTCTGGTTAGCCGCTCAATAATATTCACTATTAGCCTGGCGAATTTGTC
The DNA here is from genome assembly GCF_046552235.1 of Salmonella sp. SAL00670. Taxonomy (NCBI): domain Bacteria; kingdom Pseudomonadati; phylum Pseudomonadota; class Gammaproteobacteria; order Enterobacterales; family Enterobacteriaceae; genus Salmonella; species Salmonella sp. SAL00670. Next base: position 193,644 of record NZ_JBGDUO010000007.1, on the reverse strand, counting down.
ACTACACTTTGTGATAAAAAACAGATCATCACAGGCTAATCATGATCCTCATTATTTATGCGCATCCGTATCCGCATCATTCTCATGCGAATAAGCGGATGCTTGAACAGGCAGGGACGCTGGAAAACGTCGAAATACGTTCGCTTTATCACCTCTATCCCGATTTCAATATTGACGTTGCCGCCGAACAGGAGGCGCTGTCGCGCGCGAGTCTTATCGTCTGGCAGCATCCGATGCAGTGGTATAGCGTCCCTCCTTTACTCAAATTATGGATGGATAAAGTCCTCACCCACGGCTGGGCTTACGGTCATGGCGGTACGGCATTGCACGGTAAACATCTGCTGTGGGCGGTAACGACCGGCGGTGGTGAAAACCATTTTACTATCGGTTCACATCCGGGATTTGACGTCCTTTCTCAGCCGCTACAGGCGACGGCGCTCTATTGCGGCCTCAAATGGCTGCCGCCGTTTGCCATGCACTGCACGTTCATTTGCGATGACGACACCTTACAGGCGCAGGCGCGTCAGTATAAACAGCGTTTACTGGCATGGCAGGAGGTGAATCATGGATAGCCATACTCTACTGCAGGCGCTGATCTATCTTGGTTCGGCGGCGCTGATTGTGCCGATTGCGGTACGTTTGGGCTTAGGATCGGTGCTGGGGTATCTGATTGCGGGTTGCATTATCGGCCCCTGGGGGCTACGGCTGGTAACGGACGCCGAATCTATTCTGCATTTTGCGGAAATCGGCGTCGTGCTGATGTTGTTTGTTATTGGGCTTGAGCTGGACCCGCAACGGTTATGGAAGCTGCGCGCCTCGGTATTTGGCGGCGGCGCGTTACAGATGGTGGTCTGCGGCGGACTGATTGGTCTGTTCTGTATGTTTCTTGGCCTGCGTTGGCAGGTGGCGGAACTGATTGGCATGACGCTGGCGCTTTCGTCCACGGCTATTGCCATGCAGGCAATGAATGAGCGTAACCTGACCGTTTCACAAGTAGGACGTAGCGCATTCGCAGTGCTCTTGTTCCAGGATATCGCGGCGATCCCGCTGGTGGCGATGATTCCTCTGCTGGCCGCCAGCGGCGCATCCACCACGCTTGGCGCGTTTGCGCTGTCGGCGTTGAAAGTCGCAGGCGCGTTGGCGCTGGTGGTGCTGCTGGGACGCTACGTTACGCGCCCGGCGCTGCGCTTTGTCGCGCGTTCTGGTTTGCGGGAAGTGTTCAGCGCCGTGGCGCTATTTCTGGTGTTTGGTTTCGGCCTGTTGCTGGAAGAGGTTGGGCTGTCAATGGCGATGGGCGCGTTTCTGGCGGGCGTTCTGCTGGCGAGTTCGGAATATCGTCATGCGCTGGAAAGCGATATTGAACCCTTTAAGGGGTTGCTGCTGGGGCTGTTCTTTATTGGCGTCGGCATGTCGATTGATTTCGGCACGCTGGTGGAGAATCCGCTGCGCATTCTGCTGTTGTTGGCCGGTTTTCTGGCAATCAAAATCGTCATGCTGTGGCTGGTCGCGAGGCCGCTGGGCGTACCGGCAAAACAGCGTCGCTGGTTTGCCGTCTTATTAGGCCAGGGAAGTGAGTTTGCGTTTGTGGTTTTTGGCGCGGCGCAAATGGCGGATGTACTTGAGCCGGAATGGGCAAAAGCGCTGACGCTGGCGGTCGCGCTGTCGATGGCGGCTACGCCGATTTTTCTGGTGCTGCTGACGCGCATGGAGAAGACCGCGACGGGTGAAGCGCGCGAGGCGGATGAAATCGACGAAGAGCAACCGCGGGTTATTGTGGCCGGGTTTGGACGATTTGGTCAGATAGCCGGGCGTTTGCTGCTGTCGAGCGGGGTGAAGATGGTGGTGCTCGATCACGACCCCGATCATATCGAAACGCTGCGTAAATTCGGCATGAAGGTTTTTTATGGCGACGCGACGCGTATGGATTTACTGGAATCTGCCGGAGCGGCGAAGGCGGAGGTATTGATTAACGCCATTGACGATCCGCAAACCAATTTGCAACTGAGTGAACTGGTGAAGTCGCATTTCCCGCATCTGCAGATTATCGCCCGTGCCCGTGATGTCGATCATTATATTCGCCTGCGCCAGGCTGGTGTGGCGATGCCCGAACGTGAAACCTTCGAAGGCGCGCTCAAAAGCGGACGACAGGCGCTGGAAGCGCTGGGGCTGGGACGTTATGAAGCCCGCGAGCGCGCGGATCTGTTCCGTCATTTTAATACCCGGATGGTGGAAGAGATGGCGAAAGGGGAAAACGATCCGTTATCTCGCGCCGCCGCCTATAAACGTACCAGCGCGATGTTGAGCGAAATTATTACCGAGGACCGGGAGCATCTGTCGTTGATTCAGCGCCACGGCTGGCAGGGAACGGCTGAGGGCAAACATTCCGGGGAGGCCGCTGATGAACCCGAGGTCAAACCGTCAATCTAAAGTAAAAAATGTGATGTTCTGCAAACTTTACTGCTAATTGGCTGTTTTTGAACTACTGTAATGCTGGCGCTCCACACCAAATGAGTGGCGTCGCCAGCAGAACGAAAAATTTTCGTGCTCATCCTCTTTTCGTCAGTCGACGAAAGATTGCGCTTTACGTATAGTGGCGGCAATTTTTTTTGTATCAGGAAATAATTAATGATCAGTCTGATTGCGGCGTTAGCGGTGGATCGCGTCATCGGTATGGAAAACGCCATGCCGTGGAACCTGCCTGCCGATCTCGCCTGGTTTAAACGTAACACGTTAAATAAACCTGTCGTCATGGGACGTCACACCTGGGAGTCCATCGGACGCCCCTTACCGGGACGTAAAAATATTGTTATCAGCAGCCAGCCGGGCACCGACGATCGCGTGCAGTGGGTGAAGTCTGTCGATGAGGCGATTGCCGCTTGCGGCGATGCGCCGGAAATTATGGTCATTGGCGGCGGGCGCGTGTACGAGCAGTTCCTGCCAAAGGCGCAGAAGCTTTATCTGACGCATATTGATGCGGAAGTCGAAGGCGATACCCATTTTCCGGATTATGAACCGGATGACTGGGAATCGGTATTCAGTGAGTTTCACGATGCCGACGCGCAGAATTCTCACAGCTATTGTTTCGAGATTCTGGAACGTCGTTAACGCTGTAGTGCCGGATGGCGGCGAAACGCCTTATCCGGCCTACTCTTGAGCCAGATGTAGCCGGATGTAGGCCTGATAAGCGTAGCGCCATCAGGCATAAATCTATCAGGCGTTGACCGCTTCGCCTTCGCCCATATCCATCTGGCGGTTTGACGGCTGCACAAAATACTGTTTATCTTCCCAGCGTAAACAGGTCAACTCCCCGCCCCAGCAGCAGCCGGTATCCAGCGCGTAAATACCTTCCGGCGTCCCTTTCCCTTCCAGCGACGCCCAGTGCCCAAACGCAATACTGTAAGCCTCGCTCACCGGCCCCGGAATGGCGAACCACGGCTTCAGCGGCGCAGGGGCATTTTCCGGCGACGCTTTGCTGTACATATCCAGTTGACCGTTAGGAAAGCAGTAACGCATACGGGTAAAAGCATTAGTAATAAAGCGTAGCCGCGCCAGACCGCTTAACTCCGGCGACCAGTTATTTGGCATATCGCCATACATCGCGTCGAGGAAAAACGGGTACGAGTCGCTCGACAGCACCGCTTCAACATCGCGGGCGCACTCTTTTGCCGTCTGCAAATCCCACTGCGGGGTAATACCCGCATGCGCCATGACCAGCTTTTTCTCTTCATCTACCTGCAACAGCGGCTGACGGCGTAACCAATTCAACAGCTCATCGGCGTCCGGCGCTTCAAGAAGCGGGGTCAGCCGGTCTTTAGGTTTGTTGCGGCTAATCCCGGCGAATACGGCCAACAGGTGTAAATCGTGATTCCCCAGCACCAAACGCACGCTATTGCCAAGCGATTTGACGTAGCGTAACACGTCCAGCGAACCGGGACCGCGGGCGACCAAATCGCCAGTCAGCCATAGAGTGTCTGTATCTGGCGTAAATTCCACTTGCTGTAATAAGGCGATCAGTTCGTCGTAGCAACCGTGAACGTCGCCGATGAGATAAGTTGCCATTGTTATAATTTTAGTGAATGAGTGTAGGGACGGCGAGTCGAAACACGGGAATGTCGATGGTAAAGGCGTCGCCATTTTCATCGATCATTTCGTAATGACCTTGCATGGTGCCCAGCGGCGTTTCAATTACCGCGCCGCTGGTGTACTGATACTCTTCGCCAGGCGCAATGCGCGGCTGGACGCCAACCACACCTTCGCCCTGGACTTCAGTTTCACGGCCATGACCATTGGTAATCAGCCAGTAGCGGCCCAATAGCTGCACTGGCGCCCGGCCCAGATTGCGGATGGTTACGGTATAGGCAAAAACGTAACGTTCATCGTCAGGTGAGGATTGCGCCTCAATGTAGACGCTTTGCACCTGAATACACACTCTGGGCGAATTGATCATGTTTAACTCTCCTTCAAAGGCGCGTTTTCCGACAGATAGTTGGCCATCTGGCAGTACTGCGCGACAGAGATATTTTCCGCGCGCATTGCCGGGTCAATACCCATTTCCGTTAACGTCTCAACGCTAAAAAGATTGCCGAGACTGTTACGGATCGTTTTACGGCGCTGGTTAAAGGCCTCGGTGGTAATACGGCTCAACACGCGAATATCTTTAACCGGGTAAGGCATTGTTGCGTGTGGAACCAGACGCACCACGGCGGAGTCCACTTTGGGCGGCGGCGTGAAGGCGGATGGCGGCACTTCAAGCACCGGGATCACCTGACAGTAATATTGCGCCATCACGCTTAAACGACCATACGCTTTGCTGTTCGGCCCTGCAACCAGACGATTTACCACTTCTTTTTGCAACATAAAGTGCATGTCGGCAATGGCATCAGTATAGCTAAAGAGATGGAACATCAGCGGGGTGGAGATATTATAGGGCAGATTGCCGAACACACGCAGCGGTTGGCCCAACTGCGCAGACAGTTCGCCAAAGTTCATGGTCATGGCGTCCTGCTGATAAATAGTCAGCTTCGGCCCTAAAAACGGATGGGTTTGCAAACGCGCCGCCAGATCGCGGTCAAGTTCAATGACCGTGAGCTTATCCAGTCGTTCGCCGACCGGCTCCGTCAGCGCCGCCAGGCCGGGGCCGATTTCAACCATCGCCTGGCCTTTTTGCGGATTAATAGCAGAAACAATACTGTCGATCACAAACCGATCGTTGAGAAAGTTTTGCCCGAAGCGTTTACGGGCTAAATGGCCCTGATGGACTCGATTATTCATTGGGTATTAACAATCATTTTGATGGCGAGATTAAGCGCCGTAATAAAACTGCCGACATCCGCTTTTCCACGGCCCGCCAGTTCAAGCGCGGTGCCGTGGTCAACGGAGGTTCGAATAAAAGGTAGGCCGAGCGTAATATTCACTCCCCGACCGAATCCCTGGTATTTTAGCACGGGCAGGCCCTGATCGTGGTACATCGCCAGCACCGCGTCGGCATTATCGAGATATTTGGGCTGAAACAGCGTATCAGCAGGTAGCGGCCCGTTGAGTTTCATTCCCTGCGCCCGCAGCTCGTCGAGCACCGGAATGATGGTGTCTATCTCTTCCGTGCCCATATGACCGCCTTCGCCCGCGTGCGGATTCAGGCCACAGACAAGAATGCGCGGTTCGGCAATACCAAATTTGGTCCGCAAATCGTGATGCAAAATAGCAATCACTTCGTGCAAAAGCGCAGGGGTGATGGCGTCTGCAATCGCCCGTAGCGGCAGATGCGTGGTCGCCAGCGCCACGCGAAGTTCTTCGGTTGCCAGCATCATCACGACTTTTTTCGCCTGCGAACGCTCTTCGAAAAACTCGGTATGACCGGTAAACGGAATGCCTGCGTCGTTAATAACGCCTTTGTGCACGGGGCCTGTGATCAGCGCGGCAAATTCACCGTTCAGACAGCCATCACACGCTCGCGCCAGCGTCTCTACCACGTAGGGGCCATTTTCTACCGTCAACTGACCGGGGATGGCAGGCGCGCGCAGCGAGACCGGCAATAGGGTCAGCGTTCCCGCGGGCTGCGGCGCAGCGGGGACATCAGGCGAGTAAGGGAGAAGCGAGAGGGGCAGGCCGAGCATGGCGGCCCGCTCCGTCAGGAGCGCGCCGTCCGCACAGACGACCAGTTCAATCGGCCACGCGCGTTGCGCCAGTTGGACGACAAGATCGGGGCCAATCCCGGCGGGTTCGCCGGGAGTGATAACAACGCGTTGCGCACTGCTCATTAGTTACTCAAAATCTTAACGTAAGCGCTGGCGCGCTGTTCTTGCATCCAGGTCGCCGCTTCTTCTGAGAACTTACGGTTCATCAGCATACGATAAGCGCGATCTTTCTGCGCCGCATCGGTTTTGTCTACCTTACGCGTATCCAGCAATTCGATCAGATGCCAGCCGAAAGAGGAGTGTACCGGCGCGCTTATTTGGCCTTTATGCAGCTTCGTCAGCGCGTCGCGGAACGCCGGATCGAAAATATCTGGCGTAGCCCAACCCAAATCACCGCCCTGGTTAGCGGAGCCCGGATCCTGAGAGTACTCTTTCGCCGCAGCGGCAAAGGTGGTTTTACCACTCTTAATGTCAGCCGCGATTTCTTCCAGCTTCAGGCGCGCCTGCTGATCGTTCATGATCGGCGACGGCTTAAGCAGAATATGACGAGCGTGAACTTCGGTCACGGAGATACTCTGGCTCTGACCGCGCAGGTCGTTTACTTTCAGAATGTGGAAACCGACGCCGGAGCGAATCGGGCCGACAATGTCGCCTTTCTTCGCGGTGCTCAGCGCCTGGGCGAAAATCCCCGGCAGCTCCTGGATACGGCCCCAGCCCATCTGACCGCCTTTTAGCGCCTGCTGGTCGGCAGAGTAGGTAATCGCCAGTTTGCCGAAATCTGCGCCGTTACGCGCTTCTTCAACAATGCTTTCCGCCTGGCGCTGCGCGTCGTTAACCTGCTCGGAGGTTGGGTTTTCCGGCAGAGCAATCAGGATATGGCTCAGGTTCAGCTCGGTGCTGGCATCGTTTTGGGTGCCAATCTGTTTTGCCAGCGCGTCAACTTCTTGCGGCAAAACGGTGATACGGCGACGAACCTCATTGTTGCGCACTTCAGAGATAATCATCTCTTTACGAATCTGGTTACGGTAGGTTGAATAGTTCAGTCCATCGTAAGCCAGACGGCTGCGCATCTGATCCATCGTCATATTGTTTTGTTTGGCGATGTTGGCGATGGCCTGATCCAACTGCTCATCCGTGATCTTCACCCCCATCTTCTGACCCATCTGCAGGATAATTTGATCCATAATCAAACGTTCCAGGATCTGGTGACGCAGCGTGGCGTCGTCCGGAAGCTGCTGACCTGCCTGACCCGCGTTGAGTTTGACTGATTGCATTAAGCCATCAACGTCGCTTTCCAGCACGACGCCATTATTGACGACGGCTGCGACTTTATCGACTACCTGGGGGGCAGCGAAACTGGTATTCGCGATCATGGCGATACCGAGAAGCAGCGTTTTCCAGTTCTTCATACTTTTTCCATTTCAATTAACCGCAATGCGGATTACGTTGTAAATCAATCAGATTACATAGAGCTTTGGTACGGCAGAATGTTCGAACGCAACATTTCTTGCGTGCCGAGGCCGTAGTTAGAGCTCAAACCGCGCAGCTCAATGTTGAAGCCAATCGCGTTATCATAAATCGCGTGTTGTTTATCGTTATCCCAACCGTTCAGCTTACGTTCGTATCCGACGCGGATCGCATAGCAGCAAGAGTTGTACTGCAAGCCGAGCATCTGGTCTGCAGGTTTGCTCGAATTGGTATCGAAGTAGTACGCGCCGACAATCGACCAGCGATCGGCAATCGGCCAACTTGCCACCGCGCCCACCTGGTTGATGCCGTTTTTATACTGCTCTGCCGTGGAATAATACGAAGGCAACGTAGCCTGAATATATTCCGGGCTGGCATAGCGGTAGTTCAACTGTACCAGACGATCCTGATCCCGACGGTATTCGAGGCTGCTGCTGCTGGTAGCGACGCTATCCAGACGGGTATCGTACTGCACTCCGCTACGCAGCCCCCAGCGTTCTGAAATACGCCAGTAAGTGTCGCCTGCCCAAACCAGCGAACCGGTTTTGTCGTCATTCTCCCATTTAATGTTGTCATCGCCGGTGCGAGACTCCGTGAAATAGTAGATTTGACCAACAGAAACGTTAAAACGTTCAACGGCGGCATCATCATAAATGCGTGTTGTGACGCCGGTCGTGACCTGGTTGGCGGAAGCAATACGGTCGAGACCGCCATAAGTGCGGTCGCGGAACAGGCCGTTATAGTCGGATTGCAGCAAAGAAGAATCGTAGTTATAGATGCCGCTCTGGTCGCGGTACGGCACATACAGGTACTGCACGCGTGGTTCCAGCGTCTGGGTATACCCCGGCGCCAGCATCGCCATATCGCGTTCGAAGATGAGCTTACCGTCGACTTTAAACTGCGGCATGACGCGGTTAACCGAATCTTCCAGCTTATTTTTATTGTTTGGATCGCTGTTATAGCTGTCCAGATTCGTTTGCTGATAGTGCGTCGCCATCAGCTTCGCTTCGGTGTTCAGGCTGCCCCAGCGGTTGGAGAGCGGCAAATTAATGGTTGGCTCCAGGTGGACGCGGGTCGCTTCCGGCATATTGTCTTTGGTGTTAACAAAGTGCACCGCCTGGCCGTAAATCCGGGTATCAAACGGCCCGAGATCGTTATGGTAGTAGTTAACGTCTAACTGCGGCTCCGCAGAGTAGCTGCTGGTGTTTTGATCGTTAAAGACCTGGAATTGTTTGGTCGACACCGTAGCGTCAAAGTTTTGTACGGCGTAGCCGACGCTGAATTTCTGCGTTGCGTAACCGTCGGTACTGGAACCGTACTTACTGTCGAAATCGTTAAAGTAGCTGGAGTCGCTGACTTTGGTGTAATCGACGTTAAAACGCCACACCTGATCCATCACGCCTGAGTGCTGCCAGTAGAATAACCAGCGGTGCTTATCGCCCTCTTTGGGATGATCGTCCTCGTAGACTTTATCAGAAGGCAGATAATCTAATTCCATCAACCCGGCGCCTGCCTGCGTGAGATAACGGAATTCGTTCTCCCACATAATATTGCCGCGGCGGTGCATATAGTGCGGGGTGATGGTGGCGTCCATATTGGGCGCGATGTTCCAGTAATACGGTAAGTAGAACTCGAAATAGTTCTTGGTCGTGTATTTCGCGTTCGGGATCAGGAAACCTGAGCGACGTTTGTCACCGACGGGTAGCTGTAAATAGGGGCTATAAAAGATCGGAACCGGACCTACTTTAAACCGGGCGTTCCAGATCTCCGCAACCTGTTCTTCACGGTCATGGATGACTTCACTCCCCACCACGCTCCAGGTATCGGAGCCAGGCAGACAGGAGGTAAAGCTGCCGTTTTCCAGAATGGTATAACGGTTTTCGCCGCGCTGCTTCATGAGATCAGCTTTACCGCGCCCCTGACGGCCCACCATCTGGTAATCGCCTTCCCAGACGTTCGTGTCTTTGGTGTTCAGGTTCGCCCAGCCCTTCGGCCCTTTAAGGATGACCTGATTGTCATCATAATGCACATTACCCAGCGCATCGACGGTGCGTACAGGTTCCGGCTGACCTTCCGCCTGCTTCTGATGAAGCTGCACTTCATCCGCTTGCAGGCGGCTATTCCCCTGCATAATGTCCACGTTGCCGGTAAAAACGGCATCGTCCGGGTAGTTACCTTTAGCGTTATCGGCATTGATAGTAACCGGCAGATCGTTGGTATCGCCTTTTACCAGAGGACGATCGTAGCTTGGCACGCCCAACATACACTGTGAGGCGAGATCGGCTGCCAGCCCCTGATGACTATAAAGGGCGCTGGCGATCATGGTGGCCAGAAGAGTGGGAATACGTTTTTTCATACGTTGTATTTATTGTTCCATCATCGGTAGCGTTGCGCGTGACAAACGGTCACAGCCTAACTTACTCATCTTCGCTGCGCCAGTGTTAATCCTGCCGTTTAGCGTCTGTGGTGTTAGGCACGGCATTGAATGACAGGTATGATAATGCAAATTATAGGCGATGTCCCACAATTGACCGTAGCCTTCATTCGCAGAAAAGCACCTTATTTTGTGGGAGATAGCCTCACCGATAGCGTAACGTTTTGGGGAGTCTATGCAGTACTGGGGAAAGATAATTGGCGTCGCCGTAGCCCTGATGATGGGCGGCGGCTTTTGGGGCGTGGTCCTGGGTCTGCTGGTGGGCCATATGTTCGACAAAGCCCGCAGCCGAAAAATGGCGTGGTTTGCCAACCAGCGGGAACGGCAGGCGCTGTTTTTTGCCACCACCTTTGAGGTGATGGGCCACTTAACCAAATCAAAAGGACGGGTGACGGAAGCGGATATTCATATCGCCAGTCAGTTGATGGATCGTATGAATTTACACGGCGATTCACGTACTGCCGCGCAGAACGCCTTTCGGGTCGGAAAAGCGGATAATTACCCATTACGTGAAAAGATGCGGCAGTTTCGTAGCGTCTGCTTCGGGCGTTTTGATCTGATCCGGATGTTTCTGGAAATTCAGATCCAGGCGGCGTTTGCCGATGGCTCGCTACACCCTAATGAGCGGGAAGTGCTGTATGTGATTGCGGAAGAGCTAGGTATTTCCCGCGTACAGTTCGATCAGTTTCTGCGCATGATGCAGGGCGGCGCGCAGTTTGGCGGCGGTTATCATCAACAGTCCGGCGGCGGCTGGCAGCAGGCGCAGCGCGGCCCGACGCTGGAAGATGCCTGTAATGTGCTGGGGGTTAAAACCACCGATGATGCAACCACCATTAAACGCGCTTATCGCAAACTGATGAGCGAGCATCATCCGGACAAACTGGTCGCGAAAGGTTTACCGCCGGAAATGATGGAAATGGCGAAGCAAAAAGCGCAGGAAATTCAGAAAGCGTATGAGCTAATCAAAGAACAGAAAGGCTTCAAGTGATTGAATTGCCGGATGCGGCTAGCGCCTTATCCGGCCTACGTTAATGAATGTAGGCCGGGCAAGCGAAGCGCCCCGGCATAAATTGGCTCTGAATTTAAAAATCTGCCGGGACTTTAAACGTCATGCTGGTGCCGTAAGCGGGATGGGTAATGGTCAGCATTTCGGCGTGTAACTGCAAACGCGGCGCCAGCGACAACGCTTCCGGCGAGGCGTAAAACCGATCGCCTAAAATCGGGTGGCCTAACGCCAGCATATGCACACGAAGCTGATGCGAACGCCCGGTGATCGGCTTGAGCACCACGCGGGCGGTATTATCCGCCGCAAACTCCACCACGTTATATTCCGTTTGCGCCGGTTTGCCGGTTTCATAACACACTTTCTGCTTTGGCCGGTTCGGCCAGTCGCAGATGAGCGGTAAGTCAACCAGCCCTTCCGCCGGGGAGGGATGACCCCATACGCGCGCTACATACTGCTTTTTCGGCTCACGTTCGCGGAACTGGCGTTTTAGCTCCCGCTCCGCGGCTTTGGTCAGCGCCACTACAATCACGCCGCTGGTGGCCATATCCAGACGATGCACCGATTCTGCCTGCGGGTAGTCGCGCTGGATACGCGTCATAATGCTGTCTTTGTGCGCTTCCAGACGCCCCGGCACGGACAACAGGCCGCTGGGCTTATTGACCACCATAATGTGCTCATCCTGATACAGGATAACCAGCCAGGGTTCCTGCGGCGGATTGTAGTTTTCCATCCCCATGTACGGCTCCGTTATTGGTGCGTGACGACGATAAGACGCAGCGCGTCCAGACGCCAGCCTGCCTGATTCAGGCTTTCCAGCACCTGCTGACGGTTGCTGTCGATAGCGGCAAGTTCGTCGTCGCGAATGTTCGGGTTGACGGCGCGCAGCGCTTCCAGACGCGACAGTTCCCCGGACAGTTTTTCATCCGCCTCGCGACGCGCGTTATCAATCAGCGCTCTGGCGGACTGTTCAATCTGCGTCTCGCCCAGTTGCAAAATGGCATAGACGTCCTGTTGCACGGCGTTAACCAGTTTGCTGCCGGTGTGGCGATTCACGGCGCTGAGCTGACGGTTGAAGGTTTCAAACTCGACCTGGGCGGCCAGATTGTTGCCGTTTTTATCTAACAGCATACGTACCGGCGTCGGCGGCAGGAAGCGGTTCAGTTGTAGCTGTTTCGGCGCCTGCGCTTCCACGACGTAAACCAGTTCGACCAGCAGCGTGCCGACTGGCAGCGCTTTATTTTTCAACAGCGAAATGGTGCTGCTGCCGGTATCGCCGGAGAGGATCAGATCCAGTCCGTTACGGATGAGCGGATGTTCCCAGGTAATAAACTGCGCATCTTCGCGAGACAGGGCTACGTCACGTTCAAACGTGATAGTACAGCCGTCTTCCGGCAGGCCGGGGAAATCCGGCACCAACATGTGGTCGGACGGCGTCAGCACGATCAGGTTGTCGCCGCGATCGTCCTGGTTAATGCCGACAATATCGAACAGGTTCATGGCGAACGCGATCAGGTTGGTGTCGTCGTCCTGTTCTTCAATGCTTTGTGCGAGCTGTTGGGCTTTTTCTCCGCCGTTGGAGTGGATCTCCAGCAGGCGGTCGCGGCCCTGTTCTAACTGGGCTTTTAGCGCTTCATGTTGCTCGCGGCAGGATTTGATCAGATCGTCAAACCCGTCGGTTTCTTCAGGCGCGGCCAGATAGTTAATCAGACTGGCGTAGGCTGAATCATAAATCGCGCGACCGGTTGGGCAGGTGTGCTCAAAGGCGTCCAGCCCTTCGTGATACCAGCGAACCAGCACCGACTGGGCGGTTTTTTCCAGGTACGGGACGTGGATCTGGATATCATGCGCCTGGCCGATACGATCCAGACGACCAATACGCTGTTCCAGCAGATCCGGGTTAAACGGCAAGTCGAACATCACCAGATTGCTGGCAAACTGGAAGTTACGTCCTTCGGAGCCGATTTCGGAACATAACAGCACCTGCGCGCCGGTATCTTCTTCGGCGAACCAGGCGGCGGCGCGGTCGCGTTCGATAATCGACATGCCCTCATGGAACACGGCGGCGCGGATGCCTTCGCGTTCGCGCAGCACCTGCTCCAGCTGTAACGCGGTGGTCGCTTTGGCGCAGATCACCAGCACTTTTTGCGAACGATGGCTGGTCAGATAGCCCATTAGCCACTCAACGCGTGGGTCGAAGTTCCACCAGGTGCCGGTATCGCCTTCGAACTCCTGATAAATTTGTTCCGGATAGAGCATATCGCGGGCGCGATCTTCCGCGCTTTTACGCGCGCCCATAATGCCGGAGACCTTAATGGCGGTCTGATACTGGGTCGGCAGCGGCAGTTTTACCGTATGCAGTTCACGTTTCGGGAACCCCTTGACGCCGTTACGGGTGTTGCGGAACAGAACGCGGCTGGTGCCGTGGCGATCCATCAGCATCGACACCAGCTCATCACGGGCGGCCTGCGCATCGTCGCGATCGCTATTAGCGGCCTGCAACAGCGGTTCAATATCCTGTTCGCCGATCAGATCGCCCAGCCTGTTCAGTTCGTCGTTGCTGAGTTTATTGCCCGCCAGCAGCATGGCCACCGCATCGGCGACAGGTCGGTAGTTTTTCTGTTCTTCGACAAACTGTTCGAAATCGTGGAAACGGTTCGGATCCAGCAGGCGCAGACGGGCGAAATGGCTTTCCATCCCCAGCTGTTCTGGCGTGGCGGTCAGCAGCAGCACGCCCGGTACGCGTTCAGCTAACTGTTCGATGGCCATATATTCACGGCTCGGCGCATCGGTACTCCACACCAGATGATGCGCTTCGTCGACCACCAGCAGATCCCACTCGGCGTCGCACAAATGTTCCAGACGCTGCTTATTACGGCGGGCGAAATCCAGCGAGCAGATCACCAGTTGTTCGGTTTCAAACGGGTTATACGCGTCGTGCTGCGCTTCGGTATAGCGTTCGTCATCGAACAGCGCGAAGCGCAGGTTGAAACGGCGCAGCATTTCTACCAGCCACTGGTGTTGCAGGGTTTCCGGAACGATGATCAATACGCGTTCCGCCGCGCCGGATAATAACTGTTGATGCAGAATCATCCCGGCTTCAATGGTTTTACCTAAGCCCACTTCATCCGCCAGCAGTACGCGCGGCGCGTGGCGACGACCTACATCATGAGCGATATTAAGCTGATGCGGGATCAGATTGGTCCGCTGACCGCGCAGACCGCTGTATGGCATCCGGTACTGCTCGCTCTGAAATTTACGGGCGCGATAGCGCAGCGCGAACCGATCCATTCGATCGATTTGACCGGCGAACAGACGATCCTGGGGCTTACTGAAAACCAACTTGCTGTCGAGCAGAACTTCGCGCAACGTCACATTGGTCTCTTCGGTATCCAGGCGGGTGCCGACATAAACAAGCAGGCCATTTTCTTCTTTTACTTCATCGATATGTAGCTGCCAGCCTTCATGGCTTGTAATCGTATCGCCAGGGTTGAACATGACGCGGGTCACGGGAGAATCACTGCGCGCATACAGGCGGTTTTCCCCCGTGGACGGGAAAAGTAAGGTGACGGTTCGCGCATCCATCGCAACAACGGTTCCAAGTCCCAGCTCGCTTTCTGTATCGCTGATCCAGCGTTGACCAAGTGTAAAAGGCATATGTGTTCGGCTCTATATCTTTAATTGCAGGCATTACTCGCCATTCCCAGGCGACAGCACTGGATAATTGCGAGTATACGACCCCGCTACCAGGCTAATGTGGTAGTGGCGTTAATTAGGTCCAGGAATGGAAAGGGCGCTATGGTACTGGAAGGCGGCGCTTTCGTCACGCGTCAAAATAACCCCAGTTGCCCGGTCAGTAGTGTAGCAAAATTATCTTCAACGAAGGGAAGAATTCCTTCCGCCACGGGTTGTAGCTGGCGGGTAAGATAGTGTTCGTAATCCAGCGGCGACTGCTGGTAATCCACGGGCTCGGGGCCGTTAACAGTCCAGACATATTTTATGGCGCCGCGATTCTGATACTGCGCCGGACGGCCCCGCTTCAGGTTTTGTTCATCCGCCAGCCGGGCGGCGCGAACGTGCGGCGGGACGTTACGCTGGTACTCATGTAAAGGGCGACGCAGACGCTTGCGATAAACCAGCTGCGCGTCCAGTTCGCCCGCCATCAGTTTATCGATAGTCTCACGCACATAGTCTTGATAAGGTTCATTGCGAAAAACGCGCAGATACAGCTCCTGTTGAAAGCGCTGCGCCAGCGGCGTCCAGTCGGTCCGCACCGTTTCCAGACCTTTAAATACCATGCGCTGGTTGTCGCCTTCCTGAATCAGGCCCGCATAGCGTTTTTTACTGCCAGTATCCGCGCCGCGGATGGTCGGCATCAGAAAACGGCAAAAGTGGGTTTCAAACTCCAGCTCCAGCGCGCTGGTCAACTTTTGCTGTTGTAACGTCTGCGCCCACCATTCGTTCACGTGACGCACCAGCCTGTGCCCGATTTCCGCCGCGTCGGCTTCTGAATGCGCGCGCCGGAGCCAGACGAAAGTGGAATCGGTATCGCCATAAATTACGTTATAACCCTGCGCCTCAATCAGCGCTTTGGTCTGGCGCATAATCGTATGGCCGCGCATGGTGATTGACGACGCCAGACGGGGATCGAAAAAGCGGCAGGCCGTGGTGCCGAGTACGCCATAAAAGGCGTTCATAATGATTTTAAGCGCCTGCGAGAGCGGTTTATTGCCCTGACGTTTGGCTTCATCGCGCCCGTGCCAGATTTGGCTAACAATTTCCGGCAGGCAGTGCTTTTCTCGTGAAAACCAGGCGTCAAGGAAACCTTCAGTACTGTGTTCCGGGTCCGGCCGCGCCATGCCTTCGACCAGCCCGACGGGATCAATCAAAAACGTGCGGATAATCGACGGGTACAGGCTTTTATAATCCAGCACCAGTACTGAATCGTATAATCCGGGTTGTGAATCCATTACGTAGCCGCCGGGACTTGCCAGCGGCGGCACTTCGCCGAGATTGGGCGCGACATAGCCGGCGCGGTGCATTCGCGGAAAGTAAAGATGCCCGAATGCGGCGACCGAACCGCCGTGGCGATCGACCGGCAGACCGTTGATCGTCGCGCGTTCCAGCAAAAACGGCATGATCTCGGTTTTATGGAAAATGCGCGTGACCAGCTCGCAGTCTTTCAGGTTGTAGGTGGCGAGGGCGGGTTTATCCTGGGCAAAGCGGCGATCGATCTCATCCATACGATCCCAGGGATTATCAATGGATTTTCCTTCGCCGAGCAGTTCCTGCGAGACGGCTTCCAGCGAAAAAGACGAAAAATTCCAGAACGCGGATTTAAGCGCGTCGATACCATCGATAATGACTCGCCCTCTGGCCTGGGCGAAAAAAACGCCGTTTTTGAAGCCATGTTCGCGCCACTCCAGTTCGCTATTGTCTCGCCCCAGCCGTAAAGGGATACGGTAGCGTTCGGCATGTTTTTGCAGCATACGCAGGTCGAACTGCACCACGTTCCAGCCGATGATGACGTCAGGATCATGTTCGGCAAACCAGGCGTTGAGTTTTTCCAGCAACTGCGGGCGGCTGGCGACATACACAAGCTCGAAGTCCAGTTGGCGGTCATCGCCATTCGCCGGACCCAGCATATAAACGGTACGCTGGCCGCAGCCTTCCAGACCAATGCAATACAGTTCGCCGTGTCGCGTGGTTTCGATATCCAGCGAGACCCATTTTAGCGGCGGTCGATAGTCGGGGTGGGGTTTAAGACGCGCATTGCGGATAACGCCGTTGCGCATCTCGCCGTCTACCCAAACGGGCGACGTAATAAAACGCTCCATCAGGTAACGTTCCGGCGGGCGTACATCCGCTTCATAAACGGTGACGCCGCTTTCGCGCAGCAGTTTCTCCATCCGCATAAGCTGGCGGTGAGTGCGGCAATACAGACCGGATACCGGCTGACGATGAAAGTCTCGCAGCTGGAGCGGCGTCAGGCGATAGTCTTTTTCCGCCTGTAGCAGCGAGGCTGCGCGGGAGGTCTGGCTGGTCGGAATAAACGCCACGGACTCTTGCGGCGCCAGCGTCGCCTGCACAGGGCCGTTGTCTGTCGCCAGCCAGAAAGAGACCTCCGTCCCTTGCGGCGTATCCCGCCAGTGCCGGGTTAAAATGAAACCTGCCTGCGCCACGATGATTACCTGTCTAAAAAATTCACGCTAATTATAACCTGTTTTAGGGGGTAATACTGTTATTTTGTACAGGCATATAACGTAAAAGCCGATATCCGCTGTAATAAAAAGTTTCTCGCAGTAAGAAGCGGGTTTGCGCCCACCAGGATTTATAGCGGGTGGATCGCGTGGGTGATGAGCGGCTATCGATACCATTATCCTGAGCGATAGTTTTCAGACGCAGCATATGCAGCGGATCGCTGACCAGTAACGCTGTGCGCCATTGTTGTTGTCGCAGTATCTGTTTTGCGTAACGAATATTTTCGCGCGTCACGGTAGAGCGCTCTTCAATAAAAATCGCCTTAGCCGGAATCCCTTTTTCCAGAACGTATTGACGGGCTATCGCCGCGTCGGAAACCGTTGCGCCAGCGCCGTAGCCGCCGGTTAATACCAACGCGCGGACAATGTGTTGTTGGTAAAGCCAGATGGCATGATCCAGTCTGGCCTGAAAAACGGGAGAAGGCGTTTTTCCGCTAACGCCTGCTCCTGCGACAATCGCGCAGTCAGCTACGCGCGTCTGGTTTTGCTGACTGAACTGATAAATAGCGATAGCGTTATGGATAAACACCGTGGCCATAATAAGAATTATGCCTGCCGCGATTCTGGTGATGTAGCGATATTTCATGAATGAGTTCGTTCCCCGTGACGGGTGTAATGGATATTTTAACGATAAAAGGGCTTTTAGCGTCAGATATTTTTGCTGACGTATATTTATCAATATATACCCAAAATAATTCGAGTTGCTTAAAGGCGGCAAGGGAGTGAGTCCCCAGGAGCATAGATAACTATGTGACTGGGGTGAGCGACCAATCTGCCGGGAGCAGATTTGAACGTCGCGTGCGACGGCCCGTCAGGGCAAGGCCCATGGATGGGCCGAGTAATCCGTAGCCAACACATAAGCAACTCGAAGTATGAAGGGTATAATGATGCTGGTGTAGACAGCAGATATAATTATCCTATAACTGCTAATTTTGAATCATGTTTATTTACAGTTTTTACCCATGTGTTAGCCGTTTTGTGTCAAGTCTGTTTTCATACATTAAGTATTTTTCAGAAAGGCGCTTGTTCGAATCTGTTACTTATTTCTCGGATTAACAAAAAAGCGATATTTTTTGTTTGTTTTACTTAATGAAAAGTGTAACAATTTCATTTGGAACATCCGCACCGTCAGGTAGAAATATAATATTCCAATTGGCCGCTATGGTTAAATAAAAATGGATTACAGTGCGAATTCGTCGGGAACTCTCTGCATAATTTAATTTTTATTTTAGAATATAATTTTATTTTGACTTTCGGGTGCGGGTGTTTTTATCAAAATTTGTGGTATTCGGGAATGATCTTTTATGAATGTGAGTATGCAGGCGCGTCTGGTAGGGAACGACCGTTATCTTTTCGTCAATACCCAACGCGCTAACCCTTCCATAAAAACCGTGAGTCGATTTTTTGAGTATAAAACATGGACAGAACAGATTTGGCGTACCGAAATTATTGAAAACGGCAATGCTTTTTTTCACTGGCAAGGACACGACAGAAAAAACGGACATCGGGATACCATCTTAACTCCAAAGGGTACTCCCGCCGACATAAGGCGGGAGGGGAATTTGGACGGGCTTGAAAAGCCCGAAGGATCATCAGCCACGCTGATGTTGAATGTATTGCTTCACAACTTCCAGCGGCGCACCTCCGCACGAGCCAGCAAAGTATGACCTCGACCAGAGCACGGCTTTTCCGTATGCTCCCCGCAAATCAATAAATTCGTTTCGCAGACGGCGGGATGTCACAGCTTTCAGTGAGTTAACCAGTACCGAAAGCTGCACTGTTGGTGGGTATTCGATCAGCATGTGGACATGATCGACGTCTCCGTTACTTTCTTTAAGTTCTGCACCAAAATCACGGCAGACTTCTGCTGCATACTGATGGAATGCAGCATAGTGTGACTCACCCAGTATCTTTCGACGGTATTTTGTTACAAAGACAAGATGAACATGCAAAAGGAAGGCGGCATGTCTTGAACGATTAATATTATGTTTTTGCATTGAAGTTGACCGTAAAAACAGTAACATAGAAAACAAATCTCCTACACACTGAGTGATGATGTTAATCCTGAAAGCCTACAAATTCAGACTGGAACCAACGCCTGAACAGTCGCAGCGTTTGCGGCAGTTATGTGGTTGCGCCCGTTTTGTCTGGAATTTAGGTCTTGCGGAGACAAAGCGCATCCTTGGCTCAGGCGAAAAGTTACCTTCGGCTTTCGAGTTGAACAGGATGCTTATACCGACAATCTGCAACAAAAGTTGAAAGACCTGCATGCTGCATGGAAACGTTGCTTTGATAAAAAGCTCGCAGCTAAGGCCCCGGTATGGAAACGAAAAAATAAGGGCAGAGACTCAATCCGTTTTGTGAACTTTGAGAAATATTGCCGCCTTGAAAATCGCAGAGTGAAGCTACCGTCAGGTCTTGGGTGGGTAAAATTCCGGCAATCTCAACGTGTGAACGGTAAAATCAAAAATGCGACAATCAGTCAGTTAGCGGGACAGTGGTATATCTCGTTTCAGGTTGAAGTTGAAACGGCAGAACCCAATCACACAAGCACAACGATAGTCGGTCTGGACGCAGGAGTAACAAAACTCGCCACGCTTTCAGACGGTACGGTATACCAACCAGTCAACAGTTTTAAAGCAAGTCAGCGCAAGCTGGCAACACTCCAGCGGCAGTTAAGCCGTAAAGTCAAATTCAGCAGTAACTGGCAGAAACAAAAGCGAAAAGTCCAGCGTCTGCACTCGCACATAGCCAATATCCGGCGCGACTACCTTCATAAAGTTACCAGTGAAATCAGCAAAAACCACGCGATGATAGTCATTGAGGATTTGAAGGTTAGTAACATGTCGAAATCGGCAAAAGGTACAGCAGAACAGCACGGACGAAACGTCAAGGCCAAATCAGGTCTAAACCGTTCGATACTGGATCAGGGCTGGTATGAAATGCGCCGCCAGCTTGAGTACAAACAGCTCTGGCGTGGCGGTCAGGTGCTTGCGGTTCCGCCAGCATACACAAGCCAGCGTTGCGCGTGCTGTGGTCATACCGCGAAAGAAAATCGCCTGTCACAAAGTAAATTTGTGTGTCAGGCATGCGGATATACAGCGAACGCTGATGTAAACGGCGCTCGTAACATTTTAGCGGCGGGGCACGCCGTTCTTGCCTGTGGAGGGATGGTGCAGTCAGGCCGCCCGTCTGAAACAGGAACCAGACGCTGAGCAATCAGTCGTCACCCACTAATGGGAATCCCCCACCTGAGTCACGAAGTGCGAAGGTGGGGGAGGATGTCAATATTAACTATCTGTTAAATGGGCAACGCTGGCAGTCAACAATCGAAGATTATATTTTCTTCCATGCGCTGGAAGGAAAAGCGTGGCAGGGACATTATGACAATATTATTGAATATGTGAGTTCTGATCATTACGTCTATCAAAGCGCATTTGCTGAATATATCACCGACCAGATTCATCAACGCGCCCCCAATGGGACGCGTTTTTAGAGGCATTACTGCCCGTAATAGGCTTTTGCGCCGTGTTTGCGTAGATAGTGTTTATCCAGCAAGGATTGCTGCATGTCGGGCAACTGCGGCGCAAGCTGGCGGCAGAAGATCCCCATATAGGCCACTTCTTCCAGCACGATGGCGTTATGCACGGCATCCTCGGCATTTTTACCCCAGGCAAACGGGCCGTGCGAATGGACAAGCACGCCGGGCATTTGAGCGGCGTCAATGCCTTGTTTTTCAAAGGCTTCAACAATGACATTGCCCGTTTCCCATTCATACTCGCCATTAATTTCCGCCTCGGTCATTTTGCGAGTGCAGGGAATCGTACCGTAGAAATAGTCGGCGTGGGTGGTTCCCGTCGCCGGAATCGGCTGACCCGCCTGCGCCCAGATAGTCGCGTGGCGCGAATGGGTGTGTACGATGCCGCCGATAGTCGGAAATGCCTGATATAACAAACGGTGGGTTGGCGTATCGGACGACGGTTTCTTATGACCTTCAACGACTTCACCGCTCTCCAGACTGACCACCACCATATCCTCAGCGGTCATGACGCTATAATCGACGCCGGACGGCTTAATCACCAGTACGCCGCGTTCGCGATCGACGGCGCTAACGTTACCCCAGGTAAGGGTGACCAGGTTGTGTTTTGGCAGCGCCAGATTAGCTTCCAGTACCTGGCGTTTGAGATCTTCTAACATTGTTTTCTCCCTGCCGGATGGCGCTTCGCTTATCCGGCCTACGAGCGACGGTGTGCCGGATGGCGACATAAATGCCTTATTCGGCCTACAGGACCGTAGGCCCGGTAAACGCAGTGCCACCGGGCAATCCGTTTCACCAATTAACGTTTGAACCCGTAATACACCTCGTTCCAGCGCAGCGCGTCCTTAAAGGCCGGCAGATGGGTATCGTTATCAATCACCGCGATTTCGATATCGTGTATTTCTGCAAACTGGCGCATATCGTTCAGATCCAGCGCGTGGCTGAAGACGGTATGGTGCGCGCCGCCAGCCAGAATCCACGCTTCGGAGGCGGTCGGCAGATCCGGCTGCGCCTTCCACAGCGCGTTAGCCACCGGCAGTTTCGGCAGGGAGTGCGGCGTTTTTACGGTGTCAATGCAGTTGACCAGCAGGCGATAACGATCGCCGAGGTCGATCAGGCTGGCGACGATCGCCGGGCCGGTTTGGGTATTGAAAATCAAACGCGCCGGATCTTCCTTGCCGCCAATGCCGAGGTGCTGGACGTCGAGGATCGGTTTCTCTTCCACCGCGATGGACGGACACACTTCCAGCATGTGCGAGCCGAGCACCAGATCGTTGCCTTTCTCGAAGTGGTAGGTGTAATCCTCCATAAATGAGGTGCCGCCCTGCAGACCGGTTGACATCACTTTCATAATGCGAAGCAGAGCGGCGGTTTTCCAGTCGCCTTCGCCCGCAAAGCCGTAGCCTTGCTGCATCAGACGCTGTACGGCCAGACCCGGAAGCTGTTTCAGACCGTGTAAATCTTCAAAGGTAGTAGTGAATGCGTGGAAGCCGCCCTGTTCCAGGAAACGCTTCATACCGAGTTCAATACGCGCCGCCTCCCGCACGTTCTGGCGTTTATCGCCGTGGATTTGGGTGGCGGGCGTCAGGGTATAGCTGCTTTCATACTCGTCAATCAGAGCGTTGATATCGCCGTCGCCGATAGAATTCACCACCTGCACCAGATCGCCGACCGCCCAGGTATTGACCGAAAAGCCAAATTTGATTTGCGCGGCCACTTTATCACCGTCAGTCACTGCGACTTCACGCATATTGTCGCCGAAGCGGCAGACTTTTAGCTGGCGGGTATCCTGTTTAGAGACCGCCTGGCGCATCCAGGCGCCGATACGCGTATGGGCCTCTTTATCCTGCCAGTGGCCAGTGACGACCGCGTGCTGCTGACGCATCCGCGCGCCGATAAAACCGAACTCGCGGCCGCCGTGCGCAGTCTGGTTCAGGTTCATAAAGTCCATATCAATGCTGTCCCACGGCAGGGCGGCGTTAAATTGGGTATGGAATTGCAGTAGTGGTTTGTTAAGGATACTCAGCCCGTTGATCCACATTTTGGCCGGGGAGAAGGTGTGCAGCCAGACCACCAGCCCTGCGCAGCGATCGTCATAATTGGCGTCACGACAAATGGCGGTAATCTCATCCGGCGAGGTGCCCAGCGGTTTTAATACCAGTTTACATGGCAGTTTGGCTTCGGTATTCAGCGCGTTGACCACATGCTCGGCATGTTGGGTGACCTGACGCAGGGTTTCTGCGCCATACAAATGCTGGCTGCCAATCACAAACCATACTTCATAATTATCAAAAATCGTCATTGTCGTGTCCTTAATGAGTCAGGATTGCCTGATTGGCCGGGGTCGTTGGCGCCGGCGCGGCAGTCGGAAGATAATGTTGTTCTGCGCTTAGCGCCCACTGCTGGTAGCGGCGGTAAAGCTGTTCGAGGCGTTGCGCCTGTTCAGGGCGGGGACGCAGAGTGCGTTCTACCGCGCTTGCCATGCTTTGCTGGGCGGCAGGAATATCGGCATGGACTTTCGCAGCGACGGCGGCAAAGATAGCGGCGCCTAATGCGCAACACTGGTCGGAAGCGACGATCTGCAACGGACGATTCAGTACGTCGCAGCAGACCTGCATAATGACCTGATTTTTACGGGCGATGCCGCCAAGCGCCATCACGTTATTGACCGCGATACCCTGCTCGGTAAAACACTCCTGAATGGCGCGCGCGCCGAAGGCGGTCGAAGCTACCAGACCGCCAAATAGCGCTGGCGCGTCGGTGGCGAGATTGAGATCGGTAATGACGCCTTTCAGACGCTGATTAGCGTTTGGCGTGCGGCGACCGTTAAACCAGTCGAGCACCACCGGCAGGTGATCCAGGGACGGATTTTTCGCCCAGGCGTCGGTGAGCGCTGGCAGTAGCTGCTTCTGGCTGGCGTTAATCTGGGTTTTCAGTTCCGGGTGCTGCGCGGCAAGTTGTTCCAGCGGCCAGCTCAACACGCGGCTAAACCAGGCGTAGATGTCGCCGAAAGCGGACTGGCCCGCTTCCAGACCGATAAAGTTCGGCACCACGCTGCCGTCAACCTGACCGCAAATGCCTTTCACGGCGCGATCCCCGACGCTCTGTTTATCCGCAATCAGAATGTCGCAGGTAGACGTGCCGATGACTTTTACCAGCGTATTGGGCTGTGCGCCCGCGCCGACCGCGCCCATGTGACAGTCGAACGCGCCGCCGGAAATCACCACGCTTTCCGGCAAGCCGAGGCGCTGCGCCCATTCGGCGCACAGGGTGCCCACGGGCAGATCGGCGGTGAAGGTTTCGCTAAATAACGGGTAGCGCAGATGACGGTTAATGCACGGATCGAGTTCATCAAAGAAGCTCGCGGGCGGCAGACCGCCCCAGCTTTCATGCCACAGTGTTTTGTGCCCGGCGCTGCAGCGGCCACGGCGGATATCTTGCGGGCGAGTGGTGCCGGAAAGCAGCGCCGGCACCCAGTCACACAGTTCAATCCACGAGACGGCGGCCTGCGCGACGGCGCTATCCTGGCGGGTGACGTGCAGAATCTTCGCCCAGAACCATTCGCTGGAGTAAATGCCGCCAATATAGCGGGAGTAGTCGACCTTACCTGGCTTATGGCACAGACGAGTGATTTCGTCGGCCTCTTCCACCGCGGTGTGATCTTTCCACAGCACAAACATCGCATTCGGGTTCTCGGCGAACTCCGGACGCAGCGCCAGGACGTTACCGTCGGCGTCAATCGGCGCTGGCGTAGAACCGGTGCTGTCAACGCCAATGCCAACGACATTTGCGCGTTGCGCGGCGCTTAATTGTGCCAGAACGGCTTTCAGCGCGGCCTCCATTGACTCCATGTAGTCGCGCGGATGATGACGGAACTGGTTGTTCGGGCCGTCGCAATAACGGCCTTCTTGCCAGCGCGGATACCACTCTACGCTGGTGGCGATCTCGTCGCCGGTGGCGCAGTCCACTGCCAGAGCGCGCACTGAATCACTGCCAAAATCGAGGCCAATTGCAATTGCCATCGTCTTACTCCATCCAGAAAAACAGGTATGGAGAAACAGTAGAGAGTCGCGGCAAAAACCGTCAGGCAGGATCCGCTAATCTTATGGACAAAAATGCTAATGCTTTGCAAAGTGTGACGCTGTGCAAATATTCAATGTGGACATTCCAGCCATAGTTATAGACACTTCTGTTACTTAATTTTATCGCCTGAACTGTACGCTTTTGTTACAAAGCGCTTTTCACAAGCGGGGTTGATACGTGCTTTCATCAAGCGCAAGGTCTTGCGGAGACGTAAGCACTGTCGTCCTGGTCAATATGGACAATTTGTTTCTTCTCTGAACATCGGGGGGTAGAGAAATCATGGCTGAAACGCAAAATGATCCGCTATTGCCGGGATATTCATTTAATGCCCATCTGGTCGCCGGACTGACGCCAATTGAAGCGAATGGATATCTGGATTTTTTTATCGATCGTCCGTTGGGCATGAAGGGATATATTCTTAACCTGACCATCCGCGGAGAGGGCGTCATTAATAATAATGGCGAGCAGTTTGTCTGTCGGCCTGGCGATATATTATTGTTTCCGCCGGGCGAGATTCATCACTATGGACGGCATCCGGACGCCAGCGAGTGGTATCACCAGTGGGTTTATTTCCGGCCTCGCGCCTACTGGCAGGAGTGGCTGACCTGGCCGACAATCTTTGCCCAGACAGGATTTTTCCGCCCGGACGAGGCGCGCCAGCCGCATTTCAGCGAACTGTTCGGGCAGATCATCAGCGCCGGGCAAGGGGAAGGCCGCTATTCTGAGCTACTGGCGATCAATCTGCTGGAGCAGCTGTTGCTCAGACGTATGGCGGTAATTAATGAGTCGTTGCATCCGCCGATGGATAGCCGTGTGCGCGATGCCTGCCAGTATATCAGCGACCATCTGGCGGACAGCCATTTTGATATCGCCAGCGTCGCCCAGCATGTCTGCCTGTCGCCCTCCCGGTTATCGCATCTGTTCCGCCAGCAGTTAGGCATTAGCGTATTGAGTTGGCGCGAAGATCAGCGTATCAGCCAGGCGAAACTCCTGCTTAGCACCACGCGAATGCCGATAGCGACCGTTGGGCGCAATGTTGGATTTGACGATCAGCTCTATTTTTCGCGGGTATTTAAAAAATGCACCGGGGCAAGTCCTAGCGAGTTCAGGGCCGGATGTGAATAAAAAGTGAATGATGTGTCCACAAAGATGTCATAAGCCGTAACTATTCGGATAATTGACGGCTTGACGAAGGGGGACGGGGTAAGCAGAATCCCTGCTTCATCACGCTGACGGACACACTATGCAAGCACTGCTGGAACACTTTATCACCCAATCCACTCTGTATTCGCTTATCGCCGTGTTGCTGGTCGCCTTCCTGGAATCGCTGGCGCTGGTGGGGTTGATTTTACCCGGCACGGTACTGATGGCGGGGCTGGGCGCGCTTATCGGCAGCGGCGAGCTCAATTTTTGGCATGCCTGGCTGGTGGGTATTATCGGCTGTCTGATGGGAGACTGGATTTCGTTCTGGCTGGGGTGGCGCTTTAAAAAGCCGCTACACCGCTGGTCTTTTATGAAAAAGAACAAGTCGCTGCTGGATAAAACCGAACACGCGCTGCATCAGCACAGTATGTTCACGATCCTGGTCGGACGTTTTGTCGGTCCGACGAGGCCGCTGGTGCCGATGGTGGCAGGGATGCTGGATCTTCCCGTGGCGAAATTTATTGGGCCGAACTTGATTGGCTGTTTGCTGTGGCCGCCGTTTTATTTCCTGCCGGGCATTCTGGCGGGAGCGGCAATCGATATTCCTTCCGATATGCAGAGCGGAGATTTCAAATGGCTGCTGCTGGCGACGGCGTTGCTGCTGTGGGTCGGAGGCTGGCTATGCTGGCGGCTGTGGCGCAGCGGCAAAGCGGCAGTCGATCGTTTAACCGCGTATTTCCCCCGCAGCCGTTTGCTGTATCTGGCGCCGTTGACGCTCGGGATCGGCGTGGTCGCGCTGGTGGTGCTGGTTCGCCACCCGCTGATGCCGGTATATATCGATATTCTGCGCAAAGTTGTGGGTTACTAACGATTCCTTTGCCGGATGGCAGCTTCGCCTTATCCGGCCTACAAAATATGGGATTTGATGCCCAATAGCGCTGAGGCGCTGGCCTGACCGCTTAGTAGCTCGTCTGTTTTGCCTTGCCACGCAATGCGTCCGTCGGCGACGACGATTGACCGGGGCGCAATTCGCGCCGCATCTTCCACGCTGTGCGAGACCATCAACAGCGTGAGCTGTCGCTCGCGGCAGATATCGCTGACCAACGTCAGCATCTCCTGGCGCAGCGCGGGATCGAGCGCGGAGAACGGTTCATCCAGCAGCAGTACCGGCTGTTCGCGTACCAGGCAGCGCGCCAGCGCTACCCGCTGACGCTGGCCGCCGGACAGTTCGCCCGGCAAACGCGCTATCAGACTCTCAATGCCCATCTGACGTGCGATAGCGTCCCGTTTTTCCCGCTGGCTGGCGTTGAGCGTTAACCCGGGGTTTAGCCCCAGACCGATATTTTGCTGCACATTCAGGTGGCTGAATAAATTACTCTCCTGAAACAGCATTGAGACCGGACGGCGTGAGGGCGGCGTAAGCGTATGATCTTCACCGGCAATCAGTAACGTACCGCTGGCAGGCGCAAGAAAACCGGCAATTAAATTCAACAACGTGCTTTTCCCCGCGCCGCTGGGGCCAAGAATCGCCACCTGCTCGCCGCGTTCTACCGCCAGCGTAAAACGCATCGGCAAATGATGGTAAAGCCAGGTGATATCAATCAGTTTTAGCATGTCGGCCCGGTAGTTTCTCTATGAGGGTAAATAACGTAAAGCAGAGCAGCAGCAGTATCAGCGCGGTCACCGCGCCGTCCTGGCTGCGGTAGGAGCCGATCTGCTGATACAGATAAAACGGCAGCGTGCGGAAATTGTCATTGCCGAAAAGCGCGACGACGCCAAAATCACCGATAGAAAGTACGCAGGCAAACGCCAGCGCCTGCGCCAGCGGACGTTTCAGCGCCCGCAGTTCCACGACCTTTAACCGCGACCAGCCTTCAATTCCTAATGACTGGCACAGCATTCCATAACGGGCGGTAATATCGCGCATTGGGTTTTCCAGGACTTTTAGCGCGTAGGGGATTGCCATCAGCGCATTGGTGAAAATCACGATGCCGTCGGCGGATTCCGGTAAGCCAACGCTGTTATTAAGCAGTAAAAAGAAGCCTGTCGCCAGCACGATCCCCGGCATCGCGAGGATCAACATCCCGCTGAGTTCCAGCGTTTGTCCGGCGAATAGTTGCTGGCGTTGGCGTAGCTCGCGGCTACTCCACAGTAGCATCATGGTCAGCACCACACACAGAACGCCCGCCGCCAGCGCAATGCGTAGCGATGTCCAGACAGCCTGCCACAGAATGGGTTGCGCCAGCACCTCCGGCAGGCTGCGGTTGACGCCATCGACCACCACGGCGACCAGCGGCGGAAGCAGCAGCAGCAGCGCCAGCACGATTAATAAGGCGTCCGTCAGACGGCTGTGGAGACGATCGTCAGGATCGCGCCAGCCCTGCGTCAGCGTCATCCCCGGCGCAATCGCTTTGCTCAACCGTTGACTTAGCAGTACCAGCGCCAGGCAGCAGACCATCTGGATTAATGCCAGCATCGCCGCGCGGGCGGGATCGTAGTCATAACTGAGCGCCTGAAAGATAGCCAGCTCGATAGTGGTGGCCTGCGGGCCGCCGCCGAGCGACAGAACCGTTGCGAAACTGGCGAAGCAGAGCATAAAAATCAGCGCCGCGACGGGCGGAATTTGGCGGCGCAGCCACGGCCATTCGACAAAACGGAAAAAATGCCAGCCGCGCATACCGAGCTGGGCGGCGAGCTGGCGCTGCTCGCCGGGAATGCTTTCCAAAGATTGCAGCAACAAACGGCTCGCCATTGGCAGGTTAAAAAAGACGTGCGCCAGTAAAATGCCCTGCAAGCCGTAGGGGGAGAATGTCCACTGAAGCCCCAGCATCTGCCACAGCGAGGCCAGCCAGCCCTGACGGCCATACACGCTAAGAATGCCGAACACGGCAACCAGTACCGGCAGAATCAGCGTCATGGCGCACAGACGCAGCAGCGCCAGACGTCCAGGAAAACGGCGTCGATAAAGCGCGCGGGCGAGAAAAACCGCCGGGACCACAGACAGCACTGCGGACAGAAACGCCTGCCAGAATGAGAAGCGCACCACATGCCACAGGTAGCTATCCCGCCAGATTGTCGACCACGCGCCCGACGGCGCATTCAGCCAAAGCGCCAGAAAGGCCGCCAGCGAGACGGTTATCATCAGCGCGGCGGCGCACAGCCCCGGAATCAGCCAGCCGGGAATTAACGGCTGACGGCGCGTTGCCATTCGCTAATCCATGCCTGGCGTTGTGCTGCCACTTGTTGCGGCGTGAATTCCAGCGTTGTGGCGGGTTTGGCCAATGATTCAAACCCTGCGGGTAAGGCGACGTCCGCTACCGGGTACATCCAGTTGCCGGTGGGTATGGCGTTCTGAAACGCCGGAGAAACCATAAATTTGAGGAATTTCTCCGCCAGTTCCGGCTGCTTACTGGCGACGGTACGCGCCGCGACTTCTACCTGTAAGTAATGGCCTTCGCTGAAGTTCGCGGCGGCGTAATTGTCCTTCTTCTCTTCAATAATGTGATACGCCGGAGAGGTGGTGTAACTGAGCACCAAATCGCTTTCACCTTTCAGAAATAAACCGTAGGCCTCGCTCCAGCCTTTCGTCACCGTCACCGTTTTGGCCGCCAGTTTTTGCCAGGCCTGCGGCGCGTTATCGCCATAGACTTTGCGCATCCACAGTAACAGCCCCAGCCCTGGCGTACTGGTACGCGGGTCCTGATAAATCACCCGCCATTTTTGATCGCTCTCGACCAGTTCTTTCAGGCTTTTCGGCGGATTTTTCAGCTTGCTTTTATCGTAGACAAAGGCGAAATAGCCGTAATCGAACGGCACAAATGTGTCGTTTTTCCAGCCGCCGGGCACCTTGACCGCTTCATTCGCCACGCCGCTTTTGGCAAAAAGTTTAGTTTGCGTGGCCGCTTCCAGCAGATTGTTGTCCAGCCCCAACACCACATCGGCTTTGCTGTTCTTCCCCTCCATCCGCAGGCGGTTGAGCAGTGAAACGCCATCCTCCAGCGCCACCAGTTTCAGCTCGCAGTTGCAATCGGCTTCAAACGCTTTTTTCACCGCCGGGCCTGGCCCCCAGTCGGCGGCGAACGAGTCGTAGGTATAGACGGTGAGAACGGGTTTGGCGAAAGCAGGCGCCGCGCACAGGAGTAAAAGTGGAAGATATTTTTTTAACACTTTGCACCTCAGTTAAAGAGTGGCAAAGGACTTGAGAGGTAGCCTCAAATCCCTTCGCCGGCATTATCCGGATCAGGTTCGACGGGTATTTTCTCAGCGCGCGCATGAGCGCGGCACCCCGTTGAGTTCGGCGTTAGTGTAGTGATTTTGTTGCCGGGCAGCAATCAAGAGCTGGCGTTAAGGATCTGGCGGCGCAAACCACGCCGATTTAAAATCAAACCAGCCGAGGGTATTCATGCGCAGCCCGCGCATACTGCGTTGTCCCTGGATAATCAGCCAGTGGTGGATCAACGGCACAATCGCTTTGTTGACCAGCAGTTGCTGGCACCAGTTCGCCAGGTTCATCTCGCCAGCGCGCCACTGCGCGGCGTCGTCCTGCCAGTCGCGCGGAATGCAGTTCTGCAAGAGCGGTACTTCGCACAAGTGCGCGAACAGCGAGAAATCCAGCGGCAGCGTAAAGTTAGCGCTATTGAGCCAGATATCGCTTTCGATCTCGCCGGCGTGCCATTGATCGTAGTCGATCTCCTGAATATGCAGATGCACCTGATGTTCAGCCAGAAGCGCGCTCATGATACGGGCGATAACCCGGTGCTCAATGTGTTCGCGATAGAAGGTCAGCGTGAGGGTTTCCAGCCCGGCGGGTTTTTCGCCCGGGCCTGGACGGGCGTGATGCCAGCGCGGTAAAAGCCCATAGGCCGGGAACCAGAGCTGCTGTAGCGGTTCATCGGCATGATAGAGTAAATTGGTGGGGGAGAGGACGTGGCTTACCCATTCTCTGACCTGCGGATGTGCGCCGCGCGGCGTTCTGGCGTCGAATAGTAGGTAATAGCACCCCTCTTCCAGTCGGCTTTCTATCGCTTTTTCACCGCCTTGTA
The DNA here is from genome assembly GCF_046552235.1 of Salmonella sp. SAL00670. NCBI lineage: Bacteria > Pseudomonadati > Pseudomonadota > Gammaproteobacteria > Enterobacterales > Enterobacteriaceae > Salmonella > Salmonella sp. SAL00670. The sequence goes on along the minus strand of NZ_JBGDUO010000007.1, from coordinate 162,540 downwards.
TCGGCCCTTCCAGCATCAAGCCGCAGGCCGGTTCTTCACTGATATCCGGCAGTACCCAGACGTTCACTTCGTCTATCAACGCCCGATAGCCGAAGTAATCATCAAAGGCGAGTATCTTGAGCTGGTTTGGCGTATTACGCCGCACGGCATAAGGCCCGGTGCCGATAGGGTGGCTGGCGAAATTAGCCAGCGTTTCCCACTCCCGCGGCAAAATCATCGCCGGGACCTGGCCCAGCAGCCACGGCAACCAGCGATCCGGCTGGGAAAGATGAATATCCAGCGTCCACGCGGTAGGGGAGTCTATCTTTGTGATGTGCGAGTAAAGCGGAAGCGTATTGATACGCGTCAGCGAGGTGATGACATCTTCCATCTCCAGCTCGCGGCCATGATGAAAATGAATGCCGGGGCGCAGGTAGAAGCGCCACAGTAAAGGGGAAATTTGCTGCCAGTGGTGGGCAATGTCCGCTTCCAGTTCCCCGTTTTCCTCATTTACCCGCGTGAGCGAACTGAAAATTTGCCGGGCAATATGGGTTTCCGAGCGACGTAATGCGGTTCCCGGCAGGAGATTGTGCATCGGACGATAGTAAAGAACCCGCAGAATATGCCGCCCCTGGCGGAAGCTGCGTCCCAGATGGGAAATCAGCATTTGCCTGACAGCGCTTTTATCGCCGACCAGTTGTACCAGTTGATCGATTCGATCTTGTTCCAGCAGGTCTTCCGCCCGCTGCTGTTGCAGCGCCAGTCCGGTATACAGGAACGTCAGACGCGAACGCTTTCCGCGTCCAACCTCAGCTTCCCATGTTAGCCAACCGCGCGCCTGCATCGTATTTAGCAGCGTACGCATATGGCGACGCGAACAGTTCAGCAGATCCGCCAGCTCATTAAGCGTGGTGTCTTGCGTTTTACCGTCACAACATTGCCAGAGACGGATAAATTGTTGTTGCAGGCGACCTGAGGGCATAAAAGGGGAACTCCGATGAAAAACTCAGCAATTTTATTATCCCTATATTAGGCCAATAATATCTTTCGATGAAGCAAGAGGAAGAGGTCACTATGCGCCAGTTCTGGTTGAGATATTTTGCCGCGACGGAAAAAACGTCCTGGCTGGCTTGCCTGAGCGCGCCGCAGCGCTTAAAAATGCTCGCGGAACTGATGCAGTGGGAGGCGACCGATTGAAGCCAATTGCAGACATCATGTGTGACTGAGTATTGGTGTAGGCGATAGCCTAAAATCACCCGCCAGCAGATAATATCTGCTGGCTTTTTTTATTTCGGCTGTTTCTGGATGACGACGATGGGACGGCGCCTCAACGGGATTTCTGCGGCGGTTTCTGTGGTCACGCGGGGGTGACCGGGCGAGTAAAAGACGTGTAAAAAATGCCGGAATATCCCCGGCATGAGCGACTGATGAGTAACCCGAAGTTTGATGGCGCTACGCTTATCAGGCCTACAGGATATAGTGGCAACCTGGTGATATTGCATACCCTGTAGGCCCGGTAAGGCGTGAAAGGTTACCGCATAAATGCCGGTTGTTTATTTTCGTACTCGGCAATCGCGTCTTCGTGCTGCAGCGTCAGCCCAATGCTGTCCAGACCGTTCAACATGCAGTGGCGGCGGAAGTCGTCGATTTTAAAGCTGTAGGTCTTATCGCCTGCTTTCACCACCTGTGCCTCCAGATCCACTTCAAATTTAATGCCCGGATTGGCTTTCACCAGAGCAAACATTTCATCGACCTGTGCGTCGCTCAGGGTTACCGGCAGCAGTTGGTTATTGAAACTGTTGCCGTAGAAAATGTCGGCGAAGCTTGGCGCGATCACCACTTTAAAGCCGTAATCGGTCAACGCCCACGGCGCGTGCTCGCGTGACGAGCCGCAGCCAAAGTTTTCCCGCGCCAACAGGATCGACGCGCCTTGATATTCCGGAAAGTTCAGCACGAATTCCGGATTTGGTTGTTGGCCCTTTTCGTCCAGGAAACGCCAGTCGTTAAACAGATGGGCGCCAAAACCGGTGCGCGTAACCTTCTGCAAAAACTGTTTAGGGATAATTGCATCGGTATCGACGTTGGCGGCATCCAGTGGGACAACCAGGCCGGTATGCTGGGTAAATTTCTCTGCCATGGTAGTTTCCTTATTTGATGCTGCGAATATCGGCGAAGTGGCCGGTAACGGCGGCAGCGGCGGCCATCGCCGGGCTAACCAGGTGAGTGCGCCCCCCGCGGCCCTGACGGCCTTCAAAGTTACGGTTGCTGGTGGATGCGCAGCGCTCGCCCGGGTTCAGGCGGTCGTTATTCATGGCCAGGCACATGGAACAGCCCGGTAAGCGCCATTCAAATCCTGCTTCGATAAAGATCTTGTCCAGACCTTCCGCTTCCGCCTGCGCTTTCACCGGACCTGAACCCGGCACCACCAGCGCCTGCACGCCCGGCGCAACTTTGCGCCCTTTGGCGACTTCCGCCGCCGCGCGCAAATCTTCAATGCGTGAATTGGTACAAGAGCCGATAAAGACTTTATCGATAGCAACGTCCGTTAACGGTACGCCCGGCTGTAAGCCCATATAAGCCAGCGCTTTTTCGGCGCTGGCGCGCTCAACCGGATCGCTAAAGGAGGCGGGATCGGGGATGATGTCGGTGACGGAAATCACCTGGCCCGGATTCGTGCCCCAGGTCACCTGCGGCGCGATCTCTTCTGCTCGCAGGGCGACGACAGTATCAAAGGTCGCGCCGTCATCGGTTTTCAGCGTTTTCCAGTACTCGACGGCTTCGTCAAAATCGCGGCCCTTCGGCGCGTGCAAACGCCCTTTTACGTAGTTGAAAGTGGTTTCATCCGGGGCGACCAGACCGGCTTTGGCGCCCATCTCAATCGCCATATTGCACAGCGTCATGCGGCCTTCCATACTCAGCGCGCGGATAGCGTCGCCGCAAAATTCAACCACGTGTCCGGTGCCGCCGGCGCTACCGGTTTTACCGATGATCGCCAGCACGATGTCTTTGGCGGTAATGCCCGGCGCGGCGTTGCCCGTGACTTCAATCTTCATGGTTTTAGCGCGTCCCTGTTTCAGGGTTTGCGTCGCCAGTACATGTTCTACCTCAGAAGTGCCGATGCCGAAGGCCAGCGCACCAAACGCGCCGTGGGTGGCGGTGTGGGAGTCGCCGCAGACGATGGTCATGCCCGGCAGGGTGACGCCCTGTTCCGGCCCCATCACATGGACGATGCCCTGATATGGGTGATTCAGGTCATACAGCTCGACGCCGAACTCGTTACAGTTCTTAATCAGCTCCTGCATCTGGATACGCGCCATTTCACCGGAAGCATTAATGTCTTTAGTCTGCGTCGAGACGTTGTGATCCATCGTAGCGAAGGTTTTCCCTGGCTGACGTACCGGACGATGGTGCGCGCGCAGACCGTCAAACGCCTGCGGAGAGGTGACTTCATGCACCAGGTGGCGGTCGATGTACAGCAGCGGCGTTTCGTTTGGCGCCTCAAAGACCACGTGGGCATCAAATAATTTTTCGTATAACGTTTTGGCCATGATTACACCCCTTCTGCGACATAGCGGGCGATAATATCGCCCATCTCATCGGTACTGACTGCGGCAGCGCCCCTGGCTAAATCGCCGGTGCGAACGCCCTCTTCTAATGCGCGATTGATCGCCTGTTCAATGGCCGTTGCCGCATCGTTGGCATCCAGGCTGTAGCGCAGCAGCAGCGCCAGTGACAGGATCTGCGCAATTGGGTTGGCGATATTTTTCCCGGCGATATCCGGCGCGGAGCCGCCAGCCGGTTCATACAGGCCAAACCCTTGCTCGTTCAGGCTGGCGGAGGGCAACATCCCCATTGAGCCGGTGATCATGGCGCATTCGTCGGACAGAATGTCGCCGAACAGGTTAGAGCACAGCAGTACGTCAAACTGCGACGGGTCTTTAATCAACTGCATGGTGGCGTTATCGATATACATGTGCGCGAGTTCCACATCGGGATACGTTTTCGCGACATCATTGACGATTTCACGCCACAGGATAGAGCTTTGCAGTACGTTGGCTTTATCAATAGAGGTGACTTTACGGCGGCGTTTACGCGCCGATTCAAAGGCGATACGGGCAATGCGCTCGATCTCAAAGCGGTGATAAACTTCGGTATCAAAGGCTTTTTCGTACTGACCGCTGCCTTCACGGCCTTTTGGTTGTCCGAAATAGATCCCGCCGGTCAGCTCGCGCACACACAGGATATCGAAACCGTTAGCGGCGATATCGGCGCGCAACGGGCAAAATGCTTCCAGCCCCTGATACAGTTTCGCCGGACGCAGGTTACTGAATAATTTGAAATGTTTGCGCAGCGGCAGCAGGGCGCCGCGCTCTGGCTGGCTTTCCGGGGGCAAATTTTCCCATTTCGGGCCGCCGACGGAGCCAAACAGAATGGCATCCGCCTGCTCGCACCCTTCAACGGTGGCTTTCGGCAGTGGATGACCATGATTGTCGATAGCAATACCGCCGACGTCATAGCGGCTGGTGGTGATACGCATATCAAAACGGCTGCGTACCGCATCCATAACTTTCAGGGCTTGCGCCATGACTTCCGGGCCGATACCGTCGCCCGGCAGTACGGCAATATGATAGTTCTTCGACATTACACGGTTTCCTTGTTGTTCTCTTTATTTTGAGCTTTGCGTTGCAATTCTTTTTCAACTTCGGCGGCGCGCCAGATATTGTTCAGTACGTGCACCATCGCTTTGGCGGAGGATTCGACGATATCCGTCGCCAGCCCGACGCCGTGGAAGCGGCGACCATGATGGTTTACGACGATATCGACCTGACCCAGCGCGTCTTTGCCCTGGCCTTTGGCGTTCAGGTCGTATTTAACCAACTCAACGTCGTAGCCAGTGATGCGGTTAATCGCCTGATAGATGGCGTCGACCGGGCCGTTGCCGTTCGCCGCCTCGGCCTTGATCTCTTCACCACAGGCCAGCTTCACGGAAGCGGTGGCGATATCGCTGGAGCCGGACTGCACGCTGAAGTAATCCAGACGGAAATGCTCTGGTTCTTCTTGCTGTTTATTAATAAACGCCAGCGCTTCCAGGTCATAGTCGAACACCTGGCCTTTTTTGTCCGCCAGCTTCAGGAACGCGTCGTACAGGTGGTCCATGTTGTAGTCTGTGTCCTTGTAACCCATCTCTTCCATGCGATGTTTCACGGCGGCACGGCCAGAGCGGGAGGTCAGGTTCAGCTGTATCTGGTTCAGACCGATGGACTCTGGCGTCATGATTTCATAGTTTTCGCGGTTCTTGAGGACGCCATCCTGGTGGATGCCGGAAGAGTGGGCGAAAGCGCCGCTGCCGACAATCGCTTTGTTGGCCGGGATCGGCATGTTACAGATCTGGCTGACGGTCTGGCTGGTGCGCCAGATTTCGTGGTGATTGATGTTGGTGTGTACGTTCATGATGTCTTTGCGCACTTTAATCGCCATGATCACTTCTTCCAGTGCGCAGTTACCGGCACGTTCTCCGATACCGTTCATCGCGCCTTCAACCTGACGCGCGCCCGCATGTACTGCCGCCAGCGAGTTGCCTACTGCTATCCCTAAATCGTCGTGGGTATGAACGGAGATGATAGCTTTGTCGATATTGGGGACACGTTCATACAGGCCGGAAATGATTCCCGCGAACTCAAACGGCATGGTATAGCCCACGGTATCGGGAATATTAATGGTTCTCGCGCCGGCGTTTATAGCGGCTTCCACCACGCGCGCCAGATCGTCAACAGGCGTCCGGCCAGCATCTTCGCAGGAGAATTCCACGTCATCAGTGTAATTACGCGCCCGCTTAACCATGTATACCGCGCGTTCGATGACCTCATCCAGCGTGCTGCGCAGCTTGGTGGCGATGTGCATTGGCGAGGTGGCGATAAAAGTATGGATGCGAAACGCGTCGGCGACCTTCAGCGCCTGTGCCGCGACGTCGATGTCTTTTTCTACACAACGCGCCAGGGCGCAAACGCGGCTGTTTTTGATGGTGCGGGCGATGGTTTGGACAGATTCAAAATCACCCGGAGAAGAGACCGGGAAGCCTACTTCCATGACATCAACACCCATGCGCTCAAGGGCCAGGGCAATCTGCAGCTTCTCTTTCGCGCTCAGGCTGGCCTGTAACGCTTGTTCGCCGTCGCGTAAGGTCGTATCAAAAATAATGACTTGCTGGCTCATGATGTGGTCCTTGTCTCCAGGGGCGCCTTGCGTCAGGCATAAAAAAACCCGCGCAACGGCGCGGGTTTTATTTGACTTCGAGCTGACTTAATGTTGAATGCCGCCCACCGGTCTACCGCGCACAATAAATGCGTTGAGTAGTAGTAGCCCAGTGAAACGAACGATATGTGACATTAATTCAGCTCCAGCGAATGCGTTATGCTTTTAGTGGTACTGGATATGCCGTTTAATGTCAACTCTATTTTCTGTCGCCATTGCATTTTGTTGACAATATCCGGATACGTACTTTAGCTAATTGTGCTGGGCTGCGCGTCCAATAAAGGATAAAAGAACGAGTGGACATTCATACTTTTCATTGTTTGAAATATTTAGGCATTTTTGTTTGCAAATTGGCTAGGGGAATGGCCTGTTAAAGGTATGCTAAAGGTTTGGTTTATCTTTTTGATTTGTTTTATATTTTAACAAATAACCTTGTTTACTTAATGGATAAGGATAAAGTTATTGATAAATTAATGTTAACTTTTTAGCTATTAATAATATAAACATTTAATTGAAACTTAAATGATCATTCACTTGGTGTATGATTGTGTATTTGCCATAGTTATGGTTATATTGCTTGCGTAATTTAAACATTATGAATCGCAATGGTGTGACTCAGGACACATTACGCTTGCGCTGGCATTCTATTTGTCTCTGTCAGCGTCTTTATGTTTTCCGAATTTTAACGCTTTCCCTTTTTCTTATTTTATATGCATGGTAAATCATATTTTCAGGAATTATTTCTGCCTTCAGCCAGAAAAAGGGAGTTAAGCGTGACAGTGGAGTTAAATATGCCAGAGGTCAAAACCGAAAAGCCGCATCTTTTAGATATGGGCAAACCACAGCTTCGCATGGTTGATTTGAACCTATTGACCGTGTTCGATGCGGTAATGCAAGAGCAGAATATTACGCGCGCCGCCCACACGCTGGGAATGTCGCAGCCTGCGGTCAGTAACGCCGTAGCGCGTCTGAAGGTTATGTTTAATGACGAACTTTTTGTTCGATATGGACGAGGAATTCAGCCGACTGCCCGTGCATTTCAGTTATTTGGTTCAGTCCGTCAGGCGTTACAATTGGTGCAAAATGAATTGCCGGGATCGGGGTTTGAGCCGACCAGCAGCGAACGTGTATTCAATCTTTGCGTGTGCAGTCCGCTGGATAATATCCTGACGTCACAGATTTATAATCGTGTAGAAAAAATTGCGCCAAATATTCATGTCGTTTTTAAAGCGTCGTTGAATCAGAATACTGAGCATCAGTTACGCTATCAGGAAACCGAGTTCGTTATTAGTTATGAAGAATTCCGTCGTCCTGAGTTTACCAGCGTACCGCTATTTAAAGATGAAATGGTTTTAGTCGCCAGCCGAAAACACCCGCGTATTAGCGGCCCGCTACTGGAAGGCGATGTTTATAATGAACAACATGCGGTTGTTTCTCTCGATCGTTATGCGTCATTTAGTCAGCCGTGGTATGACACGCCGGATAAACAGTCGAGCGTGGCTTATCAGGGCATGGCGCTTATCAGCGTTCTGAACGTGGTTTCGCAGACGCATTTGGTCGCTATTGCCCCGCGCTGGCTGGCGGAAGAGTTTGCGGAGTCGCTGGATCTGCAAATATTGCCGTTGCCTTTAAAACTGAATAGCCGGACATGCTACCTTTCCTGGCATGAAGCGGCTGGGCGTGATAAAGGGCACCAATGGATGGAAGATTTATTAGTTTCTGTTTGTAAGCGATAAAACCGGGCAGAATAAATCAGAAACAAATTCTGGTTTATTCTGCTTTTTTGCGTATATCAAAAATTTTATGCTGATTTAACGGTGAGCGATTCTTTTCGTCGTTGTGAAAAATAGATGAATTGCTGTAAGTCTGCATTTATAAGCGATTATTTATTACCTGGTGTGATTCAGACGGAGTATTTCTCCATTTCTTCTCTTCTTGCCTCCTGATTATTCTAACCTTCCCCATCTTTACGTCATTCCACCCAATTGCCAGGCGTGATAGCGAGCGGTTAAGGTGTCCGTCAAACCGTGATGACAGGTATAAAGTGGAGGCAAGCCGTGGAGATGTTGTCTGGAGCCGAGATGGTCGTCCGATCGCTTATCGATCAAGGCGTAAAGCAGGTGTTCGGCTATCCTGGAGGCGCAGTGCTTGATATTTATGATGCGCTACATACCGTTGGAGGGATCGATCATGTGCTGGTGCGTCATGAGCAGGCCGCGGTGCATATGGCGGATGGCCTGGCGCGAGCCACTGGCGACGTTGGCGTGGTGCTGGTGACTTCCGGACCGGGAGCGACCAATGCGATTACCGGGATTGCTACGGCCTATATGGATTCCATTCCGCTGGTGATTCTTTCCGGCCAGGTCGCCACCTCATTGATTGGCTATGATGCCTTTCAGGAGTGCGACATGGTGGGGATTTCCCGACCGGTGGTCAAACATAGCTTCCTGGTCAAACAGACGGAAGATATTCCCCAGGTGCTTAAAAAGGCCTTCTGGCTGGCGGCAAGCGGACGTCCTGGGCCGGTGGTCGTGGATTTGCCGAAAGATATTTTGAATCCGGCGAAAAAAATGCCGTATGCCTGGCCGGAGACGGTCAGTATGCGCTCTTACAATCCCACAACATCAGGACATAAAGGACAAATTAAGCGTGCCTTGCAAACGCTGGCGTCGGCAAAAAAGCCGGTGGTCTATGTTGGGGGAGGGGCGATAAGCGCGGCCTGCTATGTGCCGCTGCGCCACATCATTGAAACCTTTAACCTGCCGGTGGTCTCTTCATTAATGGGACTGGGCGCGTTTCCTGCTACTCATCGCCAGTCGTTAGGAATGCTGGGAATGCATGGCACTTATGAAGCCAATATGACCATGCATAACGCCGACGTGATTTTCGCTGTTGGCGTACGATTTGACGACCGCACGACGAATAATCTCGCTAAATATTGTCCGAACGCGACGGTATTACACATCGACATTGACCCGACGTCCATATCCAAAACGGTTAACGCTGATATCCCGGTGGTGGGCGATGCCCGCCTGGTACTGGAACAAATGCTGGAGCTACTGGCGCAGGATGCGCCGTCTCAGCCGCAGGATTATATTCGCGACTGGTGGCAGCAGATAGAGATCTGGCGCGCCCGTCAGTGCCTGAAATATGACGCGGAAAGCGAAAGTATTAAACCCCAGGCGGTGATTGAAACCCTCTGGCGTCTGACGAAGGGCGACGCTTACGTGACGTCCGATGTAGGACAACACCAGATGTTTGCCGCCCTCTATTACCCGTTCGATAAACCACGTCGCTGGATTAATTCCGGCGGGCTCGGCACGATGGGTTTTGGCCTACCGGCTGCGCTGGGCGTTAAAATGGCCCTGCCGAAAGAAATGGTGGTCTGCGTGACCGGCGATGGCAGTATACAGATGAACATTCAGGAGCTGTCGACAGCCTTACAGTATGAACTGCCGGTACTGGTTTTGAACCTGAACAACCGTTATCTGGGGATGGTGAAACAGTGGCAGGATATGATCTATTCCGGTCGCCATTCTCAGTCTTATATGCAGTCGTTACCGGATTTTGTGCGCCTGGCGGAAGCCTATGGCCATGTCGGGCTGCAGATTAACCGTCCGGATGAGCTGGAAAGTAAACTCAGCGAAGCCCTTGAGCATGTGCGTAATAACCGACTGGTGTTCGTCGATGTCACCGTTGATGGCAGCGAGCATGTCTATCCGATGCAGATTCGCGGGGGCGGGATGGACGAAATGTGGTTAAGCAAAACGGAGAGGACCTGATGATGCGCCGGATTTTATCGGTATTACTGGAAAACGAATCTGGGGCGTTATCGCGGGTTATCGGCCTCTTTTCGCAACGCGGATATAATATTGAAAGCCTGACCGTCGCGCCGACAGACGATCCGACGTTGTCGCGTATGACTATCCAGACGGTAGGCGATGAAAAAGTGCTTGAGCAAATTGAAAAGCAACTGCACAAGCTGGTTGATGTGCTGCGCGTCAGCGAGCTGGGACAGGGAGCGCACGTTGAGCGGGAAATCATGCTGGTGAAAATCCAGGCCAGCGGCTACGGACGGGAAGAGGTGAAGCGTAATACGGAAATTTTCCGTGGTCAGATTATTGATGTCACGCCAACGCTGTATACCGTTCAACTGGCGGGCACCAGCGATAAACTGGATGCTTTTCTGGCCTCGCTGCGCGACGTGGCGAAAATTGTTGAAGTGGCGCGTTCAGGCGTCGTCGGGCTTTCGCGCGGCGATAAGGTTATGCGCTGAGCAGATTCGCCGGATGACGACGCGCTTGCGTTTTATCCGGTCTACAGGCTGATATCTGGCCCAGGTCCGATAAGCGTAGCGCCATCAGGCAGGTTTGCCGGATATCAGCCAACAGGAATTATCGCCCAACCCAATATCACCGGTTGGGCTTTTTTTTGCGAAATCCGTGGTAACCCGGAATAAAAGCGGTTGCCGGAGTGATCAAACTGCGCTTAGATGTTAACGATTTTAACCCATGCCGACATAAAGGTTATGGTTTGTACAATTTACACAAGGGGCAATTGTGAAACTGGATGAAATCGCTCGGCTGGCCGGTGTCTCGCGCACAACTGCAAGCTACGTTATAAACGGTAAAGCAAAGCAATACCGCGTGAGCGACAAAACCGTAGAAAAAGTCATGGCGGTAGTGCGTGAGCACAATTACCATCCTAACGCTGTGGCTGCCGGGCTGCGTGCTGGACGCACACGTTCCATTGGTCTGGTGATCCCGGACCTTGAAAACACGAGCTACACCCGTATCGCAAACTATCTTGAGCGCCAGGCACGCCAGCGTGGCTACCAACTGCTGATCGCCTGTTCTGAAGATCAGCCGGATAACGAAATGCGCTGCATTGAGCACCTTTTGCAACGCCAGGTGGATGCAATCATTGTTTCAACTTCGTTACCGCCGGAGCATCCCTTCTATCAGCGCTGGGCCAACGATCCGTTCCCCATCGTCGCGCTCGACCGCGCGCTGGATCGCGAACATTTCACCAGCGTGGTCGGCGCCGATCAGGATGATGCCGAGATGTTGGCGGAAGAGCTGCGTAAATTCCCGGCGGAAACGGTGCTTTATTTGGGCGCGCTGCCGGAGTTGTCCGTCAGTTTCCTGCGCGAGCAGGGGTTCCGCACTGCATGGAAAGACGATCCGCGGGAGGTGAATTTCTTATATGCCAACAGCTATGAGCGCGAAGCCGCCGCGCAGTTGTTTGAGAAATGGCTGGAAACGCATCCTATGCCGCAGGCGCTCTTTACGACATCGTTCGCGCTATTACAGGGCGTGATGGACGTAACGCTGCGGCGCGATGGAAAACTGCCTTCGGATTTAGCGATTGCGACCTTCGGCGATCATGAGCTGCTGGATTTTCTGCAATGCCCGGTACTGGCGGTGGCGCAGCGTCATCGTGATGTCGCGGAACGCGTGCTGGAGATTGTGCTGGCAAGTCTTGATGAACCGCGTAAACCGAAACCCGGCTTAACGCGTATTCGGCGAAACCTTTATCGTCGCGGCATTCTGAGCCGTAGCTAAAGGACCGGCGGTAAAAGACTCTCTCTTCTGCCGCCGTCAAACAAATGCGTATCAGTAAAAATATCCCTTAAATAATTAAGATTATTCCTTAAAATTATCCGAAAATTCTTTTTTATTACCTTTCTTTTGTCCGAAATCGTCCACATTCCACTAATTAAGACGTAACGAGTCTTTTCCTTTGTATTGTTTTGTTACAAGCAGGCAAGAAATCGTCGAATTAACAGCCACTTTTTGTCTTTGGCGCGACAGTCGCTCGTAGGCGCTGGTATAGCAGGCACCGCACACGTTAAACAGGCACTGTTAACACGGTGCAATATGTCCTAAAATGCCGCTCGCGTCGCAAACTGACACTTTATATTTTTCTCGGATTATATTGAGTCCGTTTTAAACGGCGGTGGGCCTTTGGTTTTTTTCTTACAAATATTCATAACGTTAATTTGGCTTGCACGCTGGGCGGAAATTAATCAACGCAGATATTCGCCGTAAACATTGGCTTTTTTACTTAGGTAAGCGTTGTGACTTGCTTGACAAGCTTTTCCTCCGCTCCGTAAACTCCTTCGAGTGGGAATTTGTGGGATAAAGTGGTAAGAAGGGGTGAGACTGGCATGTTCCGGGGGGCAACGTTAGTCAATCTCGACAGTAAAGGGCGCCTGACCGTGCCGACCCGTTATCGGGAGCAACTGATCGAGAGCGCTACCGGTCAAATGGTATGTACCATTGACATCCATCACCCATGCCTGCTGCTTTACCCCCTGCCTGAATGGGAAATTATTGAGCAAAAGTTATCTCGTCTGTCGAGCATGAACCCGGTAGAACGTCGCGTACAGCGTTTACTGTTGGGCCATGCCAGCGAATGTCAGATGGATGGTGCAGGTCGATTACTGATCGCGCCAGTTCTGCGGCAACATGCCGGACTGACGAAAGAAGTGATGCTGGTTGGACAGTTCAACAAATTTGAGCTGTGGGATGAAACGACCTGGTATCAACAGGTCAAGGAAGATATCGACGCTGAACAGTCAGCTACCGAAACGTTATCGGAGCGGCTGCAGGACTTGTCTCTATAAGATGATGGAAAATTTTAAACACACTACGGTACTGTTGGATGAAGCCGTTAATGGGCTGAATATTCGTCCGGATGGTATCTATATTGATGGCACATTTGGTCGCGGCGGCCACTCGCGCCTGATCCTCTCGCAACTGGGCGAAGAGGGGCGCTTGCTGGCGATCGATCGCGATCCGCAGGCGATCGCCGTTGCGCAGACCATTAATGATCCTCGCTTCTCCATCATTCATGGACCTTTTTCCGCGCTGGCTGATTATGTAGCCGAGCGCGAGCTTACCGGCAAGATTGACGGGATCCTTCTCGATCTTGGCGTCTCTTCTCCGCAGCTTGACGATGCGGAGCGCGGTTTTTCATTTATGCGCGACGGTCCGCTGGATATGCGAATGGACCCGACGCGCGGCCAGTCTGCCGCCGAGTGGTTACAAACGGCGGAGGAAGCGGATATCGCCTGGGTGCTGAAAACATTCGGCGAGGAGCGTTTTGCCAAACGTATTGCTCGCGCCATTGTTGAGCGCAATCGCGAACAGCCGATGACCCGCACCAAAGAGCTGGCGGAAGTGGTTGCGGCGGCGACCCCGGTAAAAGACAAATTCAAACATCCCGCGACCCGTACCTTCCAGGCGGTGCGCATCTGGGTAAACAGTGAACTGGAGGAGATAGAGCAGGCGCTAAAAAGCTCGCTCAGCGTACTGGCCCCAGGCGGGCGGCTTTCAATCATCAGTTTCCACTCGCTGGAAGACCGTATTGTGAAACGCTTTATGCGTGAGCAAAGCCGCGGTCCGCAGGTACCGGCGGGATTACCGATGACGGAAGCGCAGCTCAAAAAACTGGGCGGTCGTGAGTTACGAGCGTTAGGCAAGTTGATGCCGGGTGAAAAAGAGGTAGCTGAAAATCCTCGGGCCCGTAGTTCAGTTCTGCGTATCGCAGAGAGGACGAACGCATGATCAGCAGAGTGACAGAAGCCCTAAGCAAAGTGAAGGGATCGATAGGAAGCAACGAGCGCCATGCCTTGCCTGGCGTGATCGGTGACGATCTTTTGCGGTTCGGGAAGCTGCCACTCTGCTTGTTCATTTGCATCATTTTAACGGCGGTGACGGTGGTCACGACGGCGCACCATACTCGTTTACTCACCGCGCAGCGTGAACAATTGGTTCTGGAGCGCGATGCATTGGACATTGAATGGCGCAACCTGATCCTTGAAGAAAATGCGCTCGGCGATCACAGCCGGGTGGAGCGGATCGCAACGGAAAAGCTGCAAATGCAGCATGTTGATCCGTCCCAAGAAAATATCGTAGTGCAAAAATAAGGATAAACGCGACGCATGAAAGCAGCGGCAAAAACGCAAAAATCGAAACGCCAGGAAGAACAGACCAACTTCATCAGTTGGCGTTTTGCGTTGCTGTGCGGCTGTATTTTACTGGCGCTGGTTTTTTTACTTGGACGCGCGGCGTGGCTACAGATTATCGCCCCGGATATGCTGGTGCGTCAGGGCGATATGCGTTCGCTGCGTGTTCAGGAAGTCTCCACCTCACGCGGTATGATTACCGACCGTTCCGGGCGTCCACTGGCGGTCAGCGTACCGGTTAAGGCGATCTGGGCCGACCCGAAAGAAGTTCATGACGCCGGCGGCATCAGCGTTGGCGATCGCTGGAAAGCGCTTTCTACTGCGCTCAATATTCCGCTCGATCAGCTCTCCGCCCGTATCAACGCCAACCCGAAAGGGCGTTTTATTTATCTGGCGCGCCAGGTAAATCCTGACATGGCGGACTACATCAAAAAACTCAAACTGCCGGGCATTCATTTGCGTGAAGAATCCCGCCGCTACTACCCGTCAGGAGAAGTAACCGCTCACCTCATCGGTTTTACCAACGTCGACAGTCAGGGGATTGAAGGCGTTGAAAAGAGCTTTGATAAGTGGCTTACCGGTCAGCCTGGCGAGCGAATCGTGCGTAAAGACCGCTATGGTCGCGTGATTGAGGATATCTCCTCCACTGACAGTCAGGCAGCGCACAACCTGGCGTTAAGCATTGATGAACGCTTACAGGCGCTGGTTTACCGCGAACTGAACAACGCGGTGGCGTTTAACAAGGCGGAGTCCGGTAGCGCGGTGCTGGTCGATGTCAATACCGGTGAAGTACTGGCGATGGCGAATAGCCCTTCCTATAACCCCAACAACCTTGCCGGTACGCCGAAAGACGCGATGCGTAACCGTACCATCACCGACGTGTTTGAACCGGGTTCTACGGTTAAGCCGATGGTGGTGATGACTGCGCTTCAGCGCGGTATCGTCAACGAAAATACGGTGTTGAATACCGTTCCATACCGAATTAACGGCCACGAAATTAAAGACGTGGCGCGCTACAGCGAATTAACCCTGACCGGGGTTCTACAGAAGTCGAGTAACGTCGGTGTATCCAAACTGGCGTTAGCGATGCCGTCCTCAGCGTTAGTAGATACTTACTCACGTTTTGGGCTAGGAAAGGCGACCAATTTGGGGTTGGTCGGAGAACGCAGTGGCTTATATCCTCAAAAACAACGGTGGTCCGACATAGAGAGGGCCACCTTCTCTTTCGGCTACGGGCTAATGGTAACGCCGTTACAGTTAGCGCGAGTCTATGCAACGATCGGCAGCTATGGCATTTATCGCCCGCTGTCGATTACCAAAGTTGATCCGCCTGTACCCGGCGAACGCATCTTCCCTGAATCCACTGTACGCACCGTGGTGCATATGATGGAAAGCGTGGCGCTGCCGGGCGGCGGCGGCGTGAAGGCAGCGATTAAAGGCTACCGTATCGCGATTAAAACCGGTACGGCGAAAAAAGTGGGGCCGGACGGTCGCTACATCAACAAATACATTGCTTATACCGCAGGCGTCGCGCCTGCGAGTCAGCCGCGCTTCGCGCTGGTGGTTGTCATCAACGATCCGCAGGCGGGTAAATACTACGGCGGCGCCGTTTCCGCGCCGGTATTTGGTGCCATCATGGGCGGCGTTCTGCGCACCATGAACATCGAACCGGACGCGCTGGCAACGGGCGAAAAAAATGAATTCGTAATTAATCAAGGCGAGGGAACAGGTGGCAGATCGTAATTTGCGCGACCTTCTTGCTCCGTGGGTGGCTGGACTACCCGCGCGAGAACTGCGAGAGATGACGCTCGACAGCCGTGTGGCTGCGGCGGGCGATCTCTTTGTGGCAGTAGTGGGTCATCAGGCGGACGGGCGTCGATATATCCCGCAGGCGATAGCGCAAGGCGTAGCTGCCATTATTGCAGAGGCGAAAGACGAGGCGAGCGACGGTGAGATTCGCGAAATGCACGGCGTACCGGTTGTCTATCTCAGCCAGCTCAATGAGCGTTTATCTGCGCTGGCGGGCCGCTTTTACCATGAGCCATCTGAAAACATGCGTCTGGTGGCTGTGACCGGCACCAATGGCAAGACTACCACCACCCAACTACTGGCGCAGTGGAGCCAGTTGCTCGGCGAAACCAGCGCAGTGATGGGAACGGTAGGCAACGGACTGTTGGGTAAAGTGATCCCGACGGAGAACACAACCGGTTCCGCTGTGGATGTTCAGCATGTGCTGGCCAGTCTGGTTGCGCAGGGCGCGACCTTCGGCGCGATGGAAGTCTCTTCTCACGGCCTGGTGCAGCATCGCGTGGCGGCGTTGAAATTTGCCGCCTCCGTGTTTACTAATTTGAGCCGCGACCATCTCGACTATCATGGCGATATGGCGCATTACGAGGCGGCAAAATGGATGCTTTATTCCACCCACCATCACGGTCAGGCAATCGTCAACGCCGATGATGAAGTTGGACGCCGCTGGCTGGCGTCGCTACCCGATGCGGTCGCAGTATCGATGGAAGGGCATATCAACCCTAACTGTCACGGTCGTTGGCTGAAAGCGGAGGCGGTGGACTACCACGACCGCGGAGCGACGATTCGTTTTGCTTCAAGCTGGGGTGACGGCGAAATCGAAAGCCGCCTGATGGGCGCGTTTAACGTCAGCAACTTACTGCTGGCATTGGCGACGCTGCTGGCGCTGGGCTATCCGTTAACGGATTTGCTGAAAACCGCCGCGCGTTTGCAGCCGGTTTGCGGGCGTATGGAAGTGTTCACTGCGCCAGGCAAACCGACGGTAGTGGTGGATTACGCGCACACGCCGGATGCGCTGGAAAAAGCGTTGCAGGCGGCGCGCCTGCACTGCGCCGGAAAATTGTGGTGCGTCTTTGGCTGTGGCGGGGATCGTGACAAAGGTAAGCGCCCACTCATGGGGGCCATTGCCGAAGAATTCGCGGATATCGTCGTGGTGACTGACGATAACCCGCGTACCGAGGAGCCGCGCGCCATTATCAACGATATTCTGGCCGGAGTGCTGGACGCCGGGCAGGTCAGGGTAATGGAAGGCCGCGCTGAGGCGGTAACCAATGCCATTATGCAGGCAAAAGACAATGACGTCGTGCTGATTGCAGGTAAAGGGCACGAGGACTACCAGATTGTCGGCACGCAGCGTCTTGATTATTCAGACCGCGTGACCGCAGCGCGTTTGCTGGGGGGGATCGCATGATTAGCGTAACGCTCAGCAAAATTGCCGATGTCCTTGGCGCCGAACACCGCGGGGCGGATCTCACGCTCGATACGGTCATTACCGACACACGGAAAGTGACGCCGGGATGCCTGTTCGTGGCGCTGAAAGGGGAACGCTTTGATGCGCATGATTTTGCTGATAAAGCAAAAGCGAACGGCGCTGGCGCCCTGCTGGTCAGTCGTCCTCTGGATATCGATCTTCCGCAGGTGATTGTAAAAGACACGCGTCAGGCATTTGGCCAACTGGCCGCCTGGGTACGTATGCAGGTACCGGCGCGGGTGGTGGCGTTAACCGGTTCGTCCGGCAAAACCTCGGTCAAAGAGATGACCGCCGCGATTCTTAGCCAGTGCGGAAATACTCTGTATACCGCAGGCAATTTTAACAACGACATCGGCGTGCCGATAACGCTGCTGCGCTTAAACCATGATTATGACTATGCGGTAATCGAGTTAGGCGCTAATCACCAGGGAGAAATCGCCTGGACCGTTAGCCTGACGCGCCCGGAAGCGGCGCTGGTCAATAACCTGGCGGCGGCGCATCTGGAAGGTTTCGGCTCGCTGGCCGGCGTGGCGAAAGCGAAAGGCGAAATCTATACCGGTTTGCCTGAGAACGGTATCGCGATTATGAATGCCGATAATAATGACTGGCTGAACTGGCAAAGCATTATTGGCGATCGTCAGGTGTGGCGCTTTTCGCCGAATGCGGCAAACAGCGACTTTACCGCTGCGAATATCCACGTGACGTCACACGGTACCGAATTTACCCTGCAAACGCCGATGGGCAGCATTGATGTGCTGCTGCCGTTGCCGGGGCGGCACAATATTGCCAACGCGCTGGCGGCCGCTGCTTTATCAATGGCGGTGGGGGCGACGCTGGCGGCGGTTAAAGCAGGGCTGGCGGCGTTAAAAGCCGTACCCGGGCGTCTGTTCCCGATTCAACTAAGTGAAAACCAACTGGTACTGGATGACGCTTATAACGCCAACGTCGGTTCGATGACCGCCGCAGTGCAGGTCCTTTCTGAAATGCCCGGCTACCGTGTGCTGGTGGTAGGCGATATGGCCGAGTTGGGCGCAGAAAGCGAAGCGTGCCACATCCAGGTTGGCGAGGCCGCAAAAGCGGCGGGTATTGATCGCGTGTTAAGCACCGGAAAACTCAGTCAGGCTATCAGCCACGCCAGCGGCGTCGGCGAACATTTTGCCGATAAAGCCGCGCTCATTGCGCGTTTACACGCTCTGCTTCAGGAGCAACCAATGATGACTATTTTAGTGAAAGGATCACGCAGCGCCGCGATGGAAGATGTGGTTCATGCGTTACAGGAGAAAGGTTCATGTTAGTTTGGCTGGCCGAGCATTTGGTCAAATATTATTCCGGCTTTAACGTCTTTTCTTATCTGACGTTTCGCGCCATCGTCAGCCTGTTGACCGCGCTGTTCATCTCTTTATGGATGGGCCCGCGTATGATCGCTCGTCTGCAAAAACTCTCTTTTGGCCAGGTGGTACGTAACGATGGCCCGGAATCGCACTTCAGTAAACGCGGTACGCCGACGATGGGCGGCATCATGATCCTGACGGCGATTGTGATTTCCGTTCTGTTATGGGCTTACCCGTCTAACCCGTACGTCTGGTGCGTGCTGGTGGTATTGATTGGCTACGGCATTATCGGTTTTGTCGATGACTACCGCAAAGTGGTGCGGAAAGATACCAAAGGGCTGATTGCGCGCTGGAAATATTTCTGGATGTCGGTTATCGCGCTCGGCGTGGCCTTTGCGCTTTATCTCGTCGGGAAAGACACGCCCGCGACCCAACTGGTGGTGCCGTTCTTTAAAGATGTTATGCCGCAATTGGGGCTGTTTTACATTCTGCTGTCCTACTTTGTTATCGTCGGTACGGGTAACGCCGTAAACCTGACCGACGGGCTTGATGGCCTGGCGATCATGCCGACTGTTTTCGTTGCCGCCGGCTTTGCGCTGGTGGCCTGGGCGACCGGGAACATGAACTTCGCCAATTACCTGCATATTCCGTATTTACGCCATGCGGGCGAGCTGGTGATTGTCTGTACGGCGATTGTCGGCGCGGGATTAGGATTCTTGTGGTTTAACACCTATCCGGCGCAGGTTTTTATGGGCGATGTCGGATCGCTGGCGTTGGGCGGCGCGTTGGGCATTATCGCCGTGCTGCTGCGTCAGGAGTTCCTGCTGGTGATCATGGGCGGCGTCTTTGTGGTGGAAACTCTGTCGGTCATCCTGCAGGTGGGTTCCTTTAAACTACGCGGACAGCGTATTTTCCGTATGGCGCCTATCCATCACCACTATGAACTGAAAGGCTGGCCGGAACCGCGCGTGATTGTGCGCTTCTGGATTATTTCGCTGATGCTGGTGCTGATTGGCCTGGCAACGCTGAAGGTACGTTAATCATGGCTGATTACCAGGACAAAAACGTCGTCATTATTGGTCTGGGCTTAACCGGACTCTCTTGCGTGGACTTTTTTCTCGCCCGCGGCGTGACGCCGCGGGTGATGGATACTCGCGTGACGCCGCCGGGTCTGGATAAGCTGCCGCAAGAGGTTGAGCGTCACGTTGGCGGCCTGAACGACGAGTGGCTCTTAGCGGCGGATTTAATCGTTGCCAGCCCTGGTATTGCTCTGGCACACCCTTCGCTGAGCGCTGCCGCCAGCGCTGGAGTAGAAATTGTCGGCGATATCGAACTGTTTTGCCGCGAAGCGCAGGCGCCGATTGTAGCCATCACTGGCTCGAACGGCAAAAGCACCGTGACCACCTTAGTGGGCGAGATGGCGAAAGCGGCGGGCGTCAATGTCGGCGTTGGCGGCAATATCGGTCTTCCGGCGCTGATGCTGCTGGATGCCGATCGCGAATTGTACGTGCTGGAATTATCCAGTTTCCAACTGGAAACTACCTCAAGTTTGCAAGCGGCGGCGGCAACGGTGCTCAACGTCACTGAAGATCATATGGACCGGTATCCGTTTGGTTTGCAACAGTACCGGGCGGCGAAACTGCGCGTCTACGAGAAGGCGAAAGTGTGCGTAGTGAATGCCGATGACGCGTTGACGATGCCGGTACGCGGGGCCGATGAGCGCTGCGTCAGCTTTGGCGTCAATATGGGTGATTATCACCTTAATCGTCAGCAGGGCGAAACCTGGCTGCGAGTCAAAGGCGAGAAGGTGCTGAACGTGAAAGAGATGAAGCTTTCCGGTCAGCATAATTATACCAATGCGTTAGCGGCGCTGGCGCTGGCGGATGCCGTAGGTCTGCCGCGCGCCAGCAGTTTGAAGGCGTTGACGACATTTACCGGTCTGGCGCATCGCTTCCAGCTGGCGTTGGAGCATAACGGCGTACGTTGGATCAATGACTCGAAAGCGACCAACGTCGGCAGTACCGAAGCGGCGCTAAACGGTTTGCATGTGGACGGTACGCTGCATCTGCTGCTGGGCGGCGACGGTAAGTCGGCAGACTTTTCTCCGCTGGCGCGCTATCTGACCGGCGATCGTATCCGCCTGTATTGCTTTGGGCGCGATGGCGCGCAGCTTGCCGCACTGCGTCCGGAAATCGCCCAACAGACTGAGACGATGGAAGAGGCGATGCGTTTGCTGGCGCCGCGCGTTCAGCCGGGTGATATGGTGCTGTTGTCGCCCGCCTGCGCCAGCCTCGATCAGTTTAAAAATTTTGAGCAACGGGGCGATGTCTTTACCCGTCTGGCGAAGGAGTTAGGTTGATGCGTTTATCTCTCCCCCGTCTGAGAATGCCGCGCGTACCAGGCTTTGGCCTCCTGGCCTGGCTGTTTGCGGCGCTTAAAGGCTGGGTGATGGCTTCGCGCGATAAAGACGCCGACAGTCTGATCATGTATGACCGCACGCTGCTATGGCTGACCTTCGGGCTGGCGGCGATTGGTTTTGTCATGGTGACGTCGGCCTCCATGCCAGTCGGGCAGCGCCTGGCGAACGATCCGTTTTTGTTTGCCAAACGTGATGCGCTCTATATCTTCCTGGCATTTTGTCTGGCGATGGTCACGCTACGTTTGCCCATGACCTTCTGGCAAAAATACAGCACGACGATGCTGATTGCGTCGATCATTATGCTGCTTATCGTGCTGGTCGTCGGGAGCTCGGTCAACGGGGCGTCGCGCTGGATTGCGCTGGGGCCGCTGCGTATTCAGCCTGCGGAGTTTACCAAGCTGTCGCTGTTCTGCTACCTCGCGAACTATCTGGTGCGTAAGGTTGATGAGGTGCGAAATAACCTGCGCGGCTTTTTAAAACCAATGGGCGTGATTCTGGTGCTGGCGGTGTTACTGCTGGCGCAGCCTGACCTCGGGACAGTGGTCGTACTGTTTGTCACCACGCTGGCGATGCTGTTTCTCGCCGGGGCGAAATTATGGCAGTTCATCGCCATTATCGGGATGGGCATCTCTGCGGTGATTCTGTTAATCCTCGCCGAACCGTATCGTATTCGCCGCGTTACCTCGTTCTGGAACCCCTGGGAAGATCCGTTCGGCAGCGGTTATCAGCTGACGCAGTCGCTGATGGCTTTTGGTCGCGGTGAGATATGGGGGCAAGGGCTGGGGAATTCGGTGCAGAAACTGGAGTATTTGCCCGAGGCGCACACCGATTTCATCTTCGCCATTATTGGGGAAGAACTGGGTTATATCGGTGTGGTATTGGCGCTTTTAATGGTATTCTTCGTCGCTTTTCGCGCGATGTCGATTGGCCGTAAGGCATTGGAGATTGACCACCGTTTTTCCGGATTTTTAGCGTGTTCTATCGGTATCTGGTTTAGTTTCCAGGCGCTGGTAAACGTTGGCGCGGCCGCGGGGATGCTGCCGACCAAAGGTCTTACGCTGCCGCTGATCAGTTATGGCGGGTCGAGTCTGTTGATTATGTCGACGGCCATTATGTTTTTATTACGTATTGATTATGAAACGCGTCTGGAAAAAGCGCAGGCGTTTACACGAGGTTCTCGATGAGTGGTCAACCGAAGCGGTTAATGGTGATGGCGGGCGGTACCGGCGGGCACGTGTTCCCGGGACTGGCCGTTGCGCATCATTTAATGGCCCAGGGCTGGCAGGTTCGCTGGCTGGGTACCGCCGATCGTATGGAAGCGGATTTAGTGCCGAAGCATGGCATCGACATTGACTTTATTCGGATCTCCGGTCTGCGCGGTAAAGGCGTAAAAGCGCTTCTGGCGGCGCCGCTGCGGATTTTTAACGCCTGGCGGCAGGCGCGGGCGATCATGAAGCGATTTAAGCCGGATGTCGTGCTGGGAATGGGCGGTTATGTTTCCGGCCCCGGCGGTCTTGCCGCCTGGTCATTGGGTATTCCGGTCGTTTTGCATGAGCAAAACGGTATCGCCGGGCTAACCAATCAGTGGCTGGCCAGAATCGCGACCACGGTGATGCAGGCGTTTCCCGGTGCGTTTCCGAACGCGGAAGTGGTGGGTAACCCGGTGCGTACCGACGTACTGGCGTTGCCGTTGCCGCAGGTGCGTCTGGCCGGTCGTGACGGCCCGATTCGCGTGTTGGTGGTCGGCGGTTCTCAGGGGGCGCGAGTCCTGAACCAGACGATGCCGCAGGTTGCCGCCAGACTGGGCGATACGGTTACAATCTGGCATCAAAGCGGAAAAGGCGCGCAGCACACGGTAGAGCAGGCGTATGCCGGGGCGGGACAACCGCAACATAAGGTAACGGAATTTATCGATGACATGGCCGCCGCCTATGCGTGGGCGGATGTGGTGGTATGTCGTTCCGGCGCTTTAACGGTGAGCGAGATCGCTGCCGCCGGATTACCGGCGATATTCGTGCCGTTTCAGCATAAAGACAGGCAGCAGTACTGGAATGCGCTGCCGTTAGAAAACGCCGGCGCAGCTAAGATTTTTGAGCAGCCGCAGTTTACTGTAGAGGCTGTCGCCGACACCCTGGCGGGGTGGTCGCGCGAGGCGTTGTTAACCATGGCGGAGCGTGCCCGCGCGGTATCCATTCCGGATGCTACCGAACGCGTCGCCAGTGAAGTCAGCCGGGTTGCCCGGACATAATTTGTGGCGGTGCCTTTTGCATCGCAGGGTTTTTCTACCCTCAATAATTTGGGTTGCAGGCAAGCCAACGCATCTGCAATTTGAAGTATGGCGGGTATTGGAGTTAATGGCGTAAAGAATGAATACACAACAACTGGCAAAACTGCGTTCCATCGTGCCCGAAATGCGTCGCGTTCGGCACATTCACTTTGTCGGCATCGGTGGTGCTGGTATGGGCGGTATTGCCGAAGTTCTGGCCAATGAAGGGTATCAGATCAGTGGTTCCGATTTAGCGCCGAATCCGGTGACCCAGCAGTTGACGAGCCTGGGGGCGACGATTTTCTTTAACCATCGTCCGGAAAATGTGCGTGATGCCAGCGTGGTCGTCGTTTCCAGCGCAATTTCCGCGGATAACCCGGAAATTGTCGCGGCGCATGAAGCGCGTATTCCGGTTATTCGCCGTGCGGAAATGCTGGCGGAACTGATGCGTTTTCGCCACGGCATCGCCATTGCCGGGACGCACGGAAAAACCACAACGACCGCGATGGTGTCCAGTATTTATGCCGAAGCGGGGCTGGACCCGACTTTCGTGAATGGCGGACTGGTGAAAGCCGCAGGCGTTCATGCGCGTCTGGGCCATAGTCGTTACCTGATTGCCGAGGCAGATGAGAGCGACGCGTCCTTCCTGCATTTGCAGCCGATGGTCGCGATCGTCACCAACATCGAAGCCGACCATATGGATACCTATCATGGCGACTTTGAAAATTTAAAGCAGACGTTTATTAACTTCCTGCATAACCTGCCGTTCTACGGTCGCGCGGTAATGTGCGTCGATGATCCGGTCATCCGCGAGTTGCTGCCGCGGGTGGGGCGTCAGACCACGACGTATGGCTTTAGCGAGGATGCTGACGTCCGCGTAGAAGATTATCAGCAGATAGGGCCGCAGGGGCACTTTACGCTGTTGCGCCAGGGAATGCCGGATCTGCATGTCACGTTGAATGCGCCGGGTCGCCACAATGCCCTGAATGCCGCGGCGGCAGTGGCGGTAGCGACCGAAGAAGGCATCGCCGATGACGCTATCCTGCGCGCGCTGGAAAGCTTCCAGGGGACCGGGCGTCGTTTTGACTTCCTCGGCGAGTTCCCGCTTGAGCCGGTGAATGGTAAAGCCGGGACGGCGATGCTGGTGGATGACTATGGTCATCATCCGACTGAAGTAGATGCCACCATTAAAGCTGCGCGAGCAGGGTGGCCGGATAAAAACCTGGTGATGCTGTTTCAGCCGCACCGTTACACGCGCACGCGCGATCTGTATGACGATTTCGCCAATGTGCTGACCCAGGTCGATGCGCTGCTGATGCTGGACGTTTACCCGGCGGGTGAAGCGCCGATTCCGGGCGCGGATAGCCGTTCTTTATGTCGTACGATTCGTAATCGGGGAAAAATTGACCCGATTCTGGTTTCCGATCCGGCTCAGGTTGCGACAATGTTAGCGCCGGTGCTGACGGGTAACGACTTGATATTAGTGCAAGGCGCAGGAAATGTTGGCAAAATTGCGCGTTACTTATCTGAAATCAAGCTGAAGCCGCAAATCCAGGAGGAAGAGCAACATGGCTGATAAAATCGCGGTCCTGTTGGGCGGAACCTCTGCGGAGCGGGACGTTTCGTTAAATTCCGGCGCGGCAGTGTTGGCCGGGCTACGTGAAGGCGGCATTAATGCGCATCCCGTCGATCCGCAAGAGGTCGATGTCGCGCAGCTTAAAGCAATGGGCTTTCAGAAGGTCTTTATTGCGTTGCATGGCCGTGGCGGTGAAGATGGCACCTTACAGGGAATGCTTGAACTGCTCGGCCTGCCTTATACCGGTAGCGGCGTGATGGCCTCGGCGCTTTCCATGGATAAACTGCGCAGTAAATTGCTGTGGCAGGGCGCAGGCTTACCGGTTGCGCCGTGGGTCGCGCTGACGCGCGCTGAGTTTGAAAAAGGTCTTAGCGAAGAACAAAAAGCGCGAATTTCGGCGCTGGGTTTACCGCTGATCGTCAAACCCAGCCGTGAAGGCTCCAGCGTCGGTATGACGAAAGTAGTAGAAGAAAATGCTTTACAGGGTGCGTTATCATTGGCTTTTCAGCATGATGACGAAATACTGATTGAGAAATGGCTGTGCGGTCCGGAATTTACAGTGGCGATAGTTGGCGAAGAAATTTTACCGTCAATTCGTATCCAACCGGCAGGAACCTTCTATGATTATGAGGCGAAGTATCTCTCTGATGAGACTCAGTATTTCTGCCCTGCCGGTTTAGATGCGTCCCAGGAAGCCGCGCTACAGTCTCTCGTCCTGCAGGCATGGAAAGCTTTAGGCTGCACGGGATGGGGGCGTATTGACGTCATGCTGGACAGCGATGGTCAGTTTTATCTGCTGGAAGCCAATACTTCTCCGGGGATGACCAGCCATAGTCTGGTGCCGATGGCGGCGCGTCAGGCGGGAATGAGCTTCTCGCAGTTAGTGGTACGAATTCTGGAGTTGGCGGACTGATATGTCGCAGGCTGCGCTGAACACGCGAAACAGTGATGAAGAGACGCCTTCTTCACGCCGCAATAATGGAACGCGTCTTGCAGGAATTTTATTCCTGCTGACGGTACTGTGCACCGTGTTTGTTAGCGGGTGGGTCGTGTTAGGGTGGATGGAAGATGCGCAGCGTTTACCGTTATCAAAGCTGGTATTAACCGGCGAGCGTCACTACACGCGTAACGATGATATCCGTCAGGCGATACTGGCTCTGGGCGCGCCGGGAACCTTCATGACGCAGGATGTGAACATTATCCAGAGCCAGATTGAGCGTTTGCCGTGGATTAAACAGGCCAGCGTCAGAAAACAGTGGCCTGATGAATTGAAGATTCATCTGGTTGAATATGTGCCGATTGCGCGTTGGAATGATCAACATATGGTCGATGCTGAAGGGAACACCTTCAGCGTGCCGTCAGACCGCATCGGCAAACAGGTTTTACCCATGTTGTATGGCCCGGAAGGCAGCGCGAGTGAAGTGTTGCAGGGATACCGCGAGATGGGGCAGGTGCTGGCTAAGGATAAATTCACTCTAAAGGAAGCGGCGATGACCGCACGTCGCTCCTGGCAATTGACGCTTAATAACGGCATTAAGCTCAATCTCGGCAGGGGCGATACGATGAAAAGGTTGGCTCGCTTTGTAGAACTCTATCCGGTTTTACAGCAGCAGGCGCAAACCGATGGCAAACGGATTAGCTACGTTGATTTGCGTTATGACTCAGGTGCGGCAGTTGGCTGGGCGCCGCTCCCCCCTGAGGAATCTAATCAGCAACAGAATCAGGCACAGGCAGAACAACAATGATCAAGGCGACGGACAGAAAACTGGTAGTAGGACTGGAGATTGGCACCGCGAAGGTTGCCGCTTTAGTAGGGGAAGTTCTGCCCGACGGTATGGTCAATATCATTGGCGTGGGCAGTTGCCCATCGCGGGGTATGGATAAAGGCGGGGTGAATGACCTTGAGTCAGTGGTGAAATGCGTTCAGCGCGCCATTGACCAGGCGGAATTGATGGCCGATTGCCAGATCTCCTCGGTATATCTGGCGCTTTCCGGCAAACATATTAGCTGTCAGAATGAAATTGGTATGGTGCCCATTTCCGAAGAGGAAGTGACGCAAGAAGATGTGGAAAACGTCGTGCATACTGCGAAGTCAGTGCGCGTGCGCGATGAACATCGCGTGCTGCATGTGATTCCTCAGGAGTACGCCATTGACTACCAGGAAGGCATTAAAAATCCGGTCGGTCTTTCCGGCGTGCGTATGCAGGCGAAAGTACATTTGATTACCTGCCACAACGATATGGCAAAAAACATTGTCAAAGCTGTTGAACGTTGTGGTCTGAAAGTTGACCAACTGATATTTGCCGGACTGGCGGCCAGTTATTCCGTGTTAACGGAAGATGAACGTGAACTGGGCGTCTGTGTCGTGGATATCGGCGGTGGTACAATGGATATCGCCGTTTATACTGGCGGCGCGCTGCGTCATACCAAAGTGATCCCTTACGCGGGGAACGTGGTGACCAGCGATATCGCTTATGCCTTTGGTACGCCGCCGAGCGATGCTGAAGCCATTAAAGTTCGCCACGGTTGCGCGCTGGGTTCCATTGTCGGTAAAGACGAGAGCGTTGAAGTACCGAGCGTAGGCGGGCGTCCGCCGCGCAGCCTGCAACGCCAGACGCTGGCGGAAGTGATTGAGCCGCGTTACACCGAGCTGCTCAATCTGGTCAACGAAGAGATATTGCAATTACAGGAACAGCTTCGCCAACAAGGGGTAAAACATCACCTGGCGGCGGGGATTGTGTTAACCGGCGGCGCGGCGCAAATCGAAGGGCTTGCTGCTTGCGCTCAGCGCGTGTTTCATACGCAGGTGCGTATCGGCGCGCCGCTGAATATCACCGGTCTGACGGATTATGCCCAGGAGCCGTATTACTCAACGGCGGTGGGATTGCTTCACTACGGGAAAGAGTCCCACTTAAACGGTGAAGCAGAAGTGGAAAAACGTGTTACGGCATCAGTTGGCTCGTGGATCAAGCGACTTAATAGCTGGCTGCGAAAAGAGTTTTAATTTTTATGAGGCCGCCAGATATTACGGCCTCAGGCGACAGGCACATGACGGAGAGAGATTATGTTTGAACCTATGGAACTAACCAACGACGCGGTGATTAAAGTCATCGGCGTCGGTGGTGGCGGCGGTAACGCTGTTGAACACATGGTGCGCGAGCGCATCGAAGGTGTTGAATTCTTCGCGGTGAATACCGACGCTCAGGCGTTGCGTAAAACGGCGGTTGGCCAGACCATTCAAATTGGTAGCGGCATTACCAAAGGTCTGGGCGCTGGCGCTAACCCGGAAGTCGGTCGTAACGCGGCGGACGAAGACCGTGAAGCGCTGCGTGCGGCGCTTGAAGGCGCAGACATGGTATTTATCGCGGCAGGCATGGGCGGCGGTACCGGAACCGGCGCGGCGCCAGTGGTTGCTGAAGTGGCAAAAGATTTAGGTATTCTGACCGTTGCCGTGGTGACTAAGCCTTTCAATTTTGAAGGCAAAAAGCGCATGGCATTTGCGGAGCAGGGTATCACCGAGCTGTCCAAGCATGTGGACTCGTTGATCACCATCCCGAACGACAAGCTGCTGAAAGTGCTGGGCCGTGGTATCTCCCTGCTCGACGCGTTCGGCGCGGCTAACGACGTGCTGAAAGGCGCGGTTCAGGGCATCGCAGAGCTGATCACCCGCCCGGGTCTGATGAACGTCGACTTTGCTGACGTGCGTACCGTGATGTCTGAAATGGGCTACGCAATGATGGGCTCCGGCGTGGCGAGCGGTGAAGACCGTGCGGAAGAAGCGGCTGAAATGGCTATTTCTTCTCCGCTGCTGGAAGATATCGACCTGTCCGGCGCGCGCGGCGTGTTGGTCAACATTACTGCGGGCTTCGACCTGCGTCTGGATGAGTTCGAAACCGTCGGTAACACCATCCGTGCCTTTGCATCGGATAACGCCACCGTGGTTATCGGTACTTCTCTGGACCCGGATATGAACGACGAACTGCGCGTGACCGTTGTTGCCACTGGAATTGGTATGGACAAGCGTCCTGAAATCACTCTGGTCACCAATAAACAGGTGCAGCAGCCGGTGTTGGATCGTTATCAGCAGCACGGTATGGCGCCGCTGACGCAGGAGCAAAAAACGGTCGCGAAAGTGGTTAACGACAATACACCACAGGCGGCGAAAGAGCCGGATTATCTGGATATCCCCGCATTCCTGCGTAAGCAAGCTGATTAAGAATTAGCTGGAATTTGGGATTCTGGGCTCTTTGTGCTAAACTGGCCCGCCGAATGTATAGTACACTTCGGTTGGATAGGTAATTTGGCGAGATTATACGATGATCAAACAAAGGACACTTAAACGTATCGTTCAGGCGACTGGCGTCGGTTTACACACCGGCAAAAAAGTCACCCTGACATTACGCCCTGCGCCGGCCAATACCGGGGTCATCTATCGTCGCACCGACTTGAATCCACCGGTAGATTTCCCGGCCGATGCCAAATCTGTGCGTGATACCATGCTCTGTACGTGTCTGGTGAATGAGCATGATGTACGGATTTCAACCGTTGAGCACCTGAACGCTGCTCTGGCGGGCTTAGGTATCGATAACATCGTTATTGAGGTTAATGCCCCGGAAATCCCGATCATGGATGGCAGTGCCGCTCCGTTTGTCTACCTGCTGCTTGATGCCGGTATTGATGAACTGAACTGCGCCAAAAAATTCGTACGCATCAAAGAGACTGTTCGGGTTGAAGATGGCGATAAATGGGCTGAATTCAGACCGTACAATGGTTTTACGTTGGATTTCACCATCGACTTTAACCATCCGGCGATCGATTCCAGCAGCCAGCGCTACGCGATGAACTTCTCTGCGGATGCGTTCATGCGCCAGATCAGCCGTGCGCGTACCTTCGGTTTTATGCGTGATATCGAATATCTGCAGTCCCGCGGCCTGTGCCTGGGCGGCAGCTTCGATTGTGCCATCGTTGTTGACGATTATCGCGTATTGAACGAAGACGGCCTGCGTTTTGAAGATGAATTCGTTCGTCACAAAATGCTTGACGCGATCGGTGACTTGTTCATGTGTGGTCACAATATTATTGGTGCGTTTACCGCGTATAAATCCGGTCACGCATTGAATAATAAATTGTTACAGGCAGTCCTGGCAAAACAGGAAGCCTGGGAATTTGTGACCTTCCAGGACGACACAGAACTGCCGTTGGCTTTCAAAGCGCCTTCGACGGTACTGGCATAACGACATACGCTGTCGTATAAAATTCGACTGGTTAACCTGGCACTCTCTCCGGCCAGGCGAGCCAGTCGTTTTTTTTACTATCCTTTATCTGCGCTTTCCTTAATACAGCCATTTTGACAGGGTTAAATGGAAACACGGCGCGTTCGCTGTTTTCTTAGCCGATTTTCACCTTAGCTTCTCGTCATTACTGCTGTAGCGCGTACGCTTTAATGATAAGATTTGTGCGCAAATTGTTTTGATTCCGTAAGCCCATGAGGGGCATATCAGGTGGCAATGACGTGAGTGGAATACTGACGCGCTGGCGACAGTTAGGCAGACGATACTTCTGGCCGCATCTCTTATTAGGGATGGTCGCGGCGAGTTTTGGTTTGCCCGCGCTCAGTAACGCCGCTGAAACCAATACGCCTGCAAGGACGACCGCCAGCACCGCGTCTAAAGTTAACTTTAGCCATTTTGCGCTGTTAGAAGCCTCTAACCGTCGTCCCAATTTCACCGTAGATTACTGGCATCAGCACGCTATTCGCACGGTGATTCGCCACCTTTCTTTTGCAATGGCGCCGCAAACGCTGCCCGTTGCCGACGCGCCGTCGCCATTACAGGCGCATCATATCGCCTTACTGAATACGCTCAGCGCGATGCTCACGCAGGAGGGCACGCCGCCGGCGATTGTTCGTCGCCTCTCCCTGGCGTATTTTGCGCCACAAACCGCATTTAGCATCCCGGCCTGGATAAGTCAGGCGCAGGGTATCCGCGCCGGTCCGCAACGTCTCAGCTAACGAAAAAAGACCCTTTTACTTTATTTGTAGCTCCGCGGCGCGGGGCATTTGAGACTTTATTATGCTAATCAAATTATTAACCAAAGTATTCGGTAGCCGTAACGATCGTACGCTGCGTCGTATGCGTAAGGCCGTCAGCCTTATTAATGCGATGGAACCGGAGATGGAAAAACTCTCCGATGACGAACTGAAAGCGAAAACCAACGAATTTCGCGCCCGTATTGAAAAAGGCGAAAGCGTAGAGAGCCTGATTCCGGAAGCGTTCGCGGTGGTGCGTGAAGCCAGTAAACGCGTCTTTGGGATGCGTCACTTCGACGTTCAGCTATTGGGTGGTATGGTGCTCAACGATCGCTGTATCGCCGAAATGCGTACTGGTGAAGGTAAGACGCTGACCGCAACGCTGCCAGCCTACCTGAACGCGCTGTCCGGCAAAGGCGTTCATGTGGTGACCGTGAACGACTATCTGGCGCAGCGTGACGCCGAAAACAACCGTCCGCTATTCGAATTCCTCGGTATGTCCGTTGGTATCAACCTGCCAGGTATGCCTGCGCCAGCCAAACGTGAAGCTTACGCTGCCGACATCACTTACGGCACTAACAACGAATACGGTTTTGACTACCTGCGCGACAACATGGCGTTCAGCCCGGAAGAGCGCGTGCAGCGTAAACTGCATTATGCGCTGGTGGATGAGGTTGACTCCATCCTGATCGATGAAGCGCGTACGCCGCTGATTATTTCCGGCCCGGCGGAAGATAGCTCGGAAATGTACAAAAAAGTGAACAAAATCATTCCGCACCTGATTCGTCAGGAGAAAGAAGATTCTGACACTTTCCAGGGCGAAGGCCACTTCTCCGTTGATGAGAAAGCGCGCCAGGTTAACCTGACCGAACGCGGTCTGGTGCTGATTGAAGAGCTACTGGTGCAAGAAGGCATTATGGATGAAGGCGAGTCGCTCTACTCGCCTGGCAATATTATGCTGATGCATCACGTCACCGCCGCGCTGCGCGCGCACGCGCTGTTTACCCGTGACGTGGATTACATTGTGAAAGACGGCGAAGTCATCATTGTTGATGAACATACCGGTCGTACCATGCAGGGGCGTCGCTGGTCTGACGGTCTGCACCAGGCGGTAGAAGCGAAAGAAGGCGTTGAAATTCAGAATGAAAACCAGACGCTGGCGTCTATTACCTTCCAGAACTACTTCCGTCTGTATGAAAAGCTGGCCGGTATGACCGGTACGGCGGATACTGAAGCCTTCGAATTTAGCTCTATCTATAAGCTGGACACCGTCGTTGTTCCGACCAACCGTCCGATGATCCGTAAAGATTTGCCGGATCTGGTCTACATGACCGAAGCGGAAAAAATCCAGGCCATTATCGAAGATATTAAAGAGCGTACCGCGAACGGTCAGCCAGTGCTGGTCGGGACGATTTCTATCGAGAAATCTGAAGTGGTCTCCAGAGAGCTGACCAAAGCGGGCATCAAACATAACGTCCTGAACGCAAAATTCCACGCCAACGAAGCAGGCATCGTTGCGCAGGCTGGTTATCCAGCGGCGGTCACTATCGCTACCAACATGGCGGGGCGTGGTACCGATATTATGCTGGGCGGTAGCTGGCAGGCGGAAGTCGCCGCGCTGGAAGCGCCGACGGAAGAACAGATTGCGCAGATTAAAGCGGACTGGCAGGTACGCCATGACGCGGTTCTGGCTGCCGGCGGTCTGCATATCATTGGCACCGAGCGCCATGAATCCCGCCGTATCGACAACCAGCTGCGTGGCCGTTCCGGTCGCCAGGGCGATCCGGGTTCTTCCCGTTTCTACCTGTCGATGGAAGATGCGCTGATGCGTATTTTCGCCTCCGATCGTGTCTCCGGTATGATGCGTAAACTGGGGATGAAGCCGGGCGAAGCGATTGAGCACCCGTGGGTGACGAAAGCTATCGCTAACGCGCAGCGTAAAGTAGAAAGCCGTAACTTCGATATTCGTAAGCAACTGCTGGAATATGATGATGTGGCGAACGATCAGCGCCGTGCAATTTATACCCAGCGTAACGAACTGCTGGATGTGTCTGACGTGAGCGACACCATTAACAGCATTCGCGAAGATGTCTTTAAGGCGACTATCGACGCCTACATTCCGCCGCAGTCGCTGGAAGAGATGTGGGATATCCCGGGTTTGCAGGAACGCCTGAAAAACGACTTCGACCTGGAGATGCCGATTGCCGAATGGCTGGATAAAGAGCCGGAGCTGCATGAGGAGACGCTGCGTGAGCGCATCCTGGCGCAGTCCATCGAGGTGTATCAGCGTAAAGAAGAGGTGGTTGGCGCTGAAATGATGCGTCATTTCGAAAAAGGCGTGATGCTGCAAACGCTCGATTCCCTGTGGAAAGAGCACCTGGCGGCGATGGATTACCTGCGTCAGGGTATTCATCTGCGCGGCTATGCGCAAAAAGATCCGAAGCAGGAATACAAGCGCGAATCCTTCGCTATGTTCGCCGCGATGCTGGAATCGCTGAAATATGAAGTGATCAGTACCCTGAGCAAAGTCCAGGTACGTATGCCTGAAGAGGTCGAAGCGATGGAAATGCAGCGTCGCGAAGAGGCGGAGCGCCTGGCGCAGATGCAGCAGCTAAGCCATCAGGATGACGATGCCGCCGTGGCTGCCGATCTGGCCGCCCAAACCGGCGAACGTAAGATTGGACGTAACGATCCTTGCCCTTGCGGTTCCGGTAAGAAATACAAACAGTGTCACGGTCGCCTGAGCTAATGCGATAAACTTACCGGCCTGATAAGACATAATGTGTTGCCATCAGGTCGGTGCTGGCATTATTGCCGAAGGGCGCTACGCTTATTCGGCCTGGCATTGAACACAGATAAAAAGGCGCAGGCGACTGCGCCTTTTTTATGGATGCACCAAGATGAAAAAACTGCAAATCGCGGTTGGGATTATCCGCAACCCGAACGACGAAATTTTTATTACCCAACGCGCCGCTGATGCGCATATGGCGAACAAGCTGGAATTTCCCGGCGGAAAAATTGAAGCCGGCGAAACACCAGAGCAGGCGTTGATCCGGGAGCTACAGGAAGAGGTGGGGATTACGCCAACACAGGTGACATTATTCGACACTCTGGAATATCAATTCCCGGATAGACACATTACGCTGTGGTTTTGGCTGGTTGAACGCTGGGAGGGCGAACCGTGGGGGAAAGAAGGACAGCCGGGACGGTGGATCGCGCAAAACGCGTTGAATACGGACGATTTTCCGCCGGCCAATGAACCGATTATTCGTAAATTACGCCAATTTGCGCCTTAGTGGGGGATCGCAACACGATCCCCATCGATCTTATTAGCGATTTAATGTCGACATAATTTCCGGCCAGTAGCGGGGGCCGGCCGCGGCGTCGTGAGGAAAAACCGCCTCAATTGCCGCCAGCTCCTGCGGGCTTAGGGTCAGTGATAACGCGCCGAGGTTTTCATCCACCCTGGCGCAGTGGCGGGTGCCGGGAATGGGAACGATGTGCCTGTTGCGGGCCAGCAGCCAGGCCAGCGCTAATTGTGCGGGGGTACACTCTTTTTCGCGTGCCATTTGTTTTATTGCTTCAGCCAGACGTAAATTGCGCGAGAAGTTCTCACCCATGAACCTGGGATTTGTGCGACGGAAGTCATTCGCAGCAAAATCTTCTGGCGTTTTAATCGTACCGGTCAGAAATCCGCGTCCCAGCGGGCTGTAAGCGACAAATCCTATACCCAACCGTTCACAGGTGGAAAGTGCTGAAATTTCCGCTTCGCGGGACCAAAGCGAATACTCACTTTGCAGCGCGGTAATAGGGTGAACGTTATGGGCGCGTTCCAGCGTTTGCGTTGATGCTTCGGATAGCCCGAGATAACGCACTTTTCCCTCGCGCACCAGGTCCGCCATTGCACCGACAGTCTCTTCTATGGGAACTGATGGATCAACGCGATGTTGATAGTACAGATCGATATGATCGACCCCCAGGCGTTGCAGGCTTTGCTCACAACTACGGCGAACGTACTCCGGTCTGCCATTGACGCCACGCGCCATAGGGTTAGCAGGGTCGAGAACGATACCAAATTTCGTCGCTAAAAATACCCGATCGCGACGATCGGCGATGGCTCTTCCAACTAACCTTTCATTGGTATAAGGGCCATACATATCTGCGGTATCGAGCAGTGTTACCCCCTGATCTAACGCATAATGTAGCGTCTTAATTGAGGTGCTGTCGTCATGAGCGCCGTAAAATGCGCTCATGCCCATACATCCCAGTCCGATGGCTGACACTCGCGGTCCGTTTGCGCCTAATGTACGATATTGCATACTACCTCCATGAGGATATTTTGTGCATGGCAGGCAGTCTATACCTGGCGTATAAGATGAAAAATAGGGGGAATAAGCATGGTTTATGAAGGCTGGCTTAATAATGCGTCATGATGTGATGTCCATATTGCATGCTTTTTGCATGATTGCTGAAAACCATAGCTTCACGCGGGCAGCGGCGCAGTTACATATTTCTACATCGGCGTTAAGTCAGAATATGCGTCAACTGGAGGATGAACTTGGCGTGAAATTGTTGAACCGAACCACCCGGCGTGTCGGTTTGACAGAAGCAGGACATGCCTTTCTTGCCAGTATCAGGCCCGCATTAAACCATATTGATGAGGCGATGGAACATGCCCGCCAGAGCCGCGATATACCCGGAGGGACATTACGCCTGACCGTACCGCGCACGGCGGCTACGCTTCTGTTACAACCTAATCTCGCCGGTTTCATGCGCGATTATCCCGATATTCGGCTGGATATCGATGTGAATGACGGTTTTGTGGATTTAATTAACGAACGCTTTGATGCCGGTATTCGCTTTGGCGATGCGGTACAACTTGATATGAATGTCGTTCCGCTCGGTGATGTTTTACGCCCGGCGATCGTAGCATCCCCTGCATACCTTGCGCGTTTTGGCACGCCGCTGCACCCTCAGGAACTCATCAATCACCGCTGCCTTTGCCATCGTTTTACGCGTGAGAGCGGGCTATATCGGTGGGAGTTTGTTCACGGAGCGCAACGGCTGGAAATTACGCCGGAAGCCGCGTTAATGGTGAATGATAAAGCGTTGCGTCTCTCCGCCGCGCGTGATGGGGCAGGGCTAACCTATGTTTTTGAACAGGATGTCCACGAAGACTTACAGGATGGGCGGTTGTGTTCCGTACTTGAGGAGTGGCTGCCTGCGGCGGACCGGTTTTATTTGTATTATCCCGGCCGCGCGCATATGGCGCCAAAACTACGCGTATTTATTGATTATTTTTGTCATAAGGCGATATTGCCATCTCAACAGAGCCATCACTGTTAGCGCTCTTCGCTCCAGTCGTCGCTATCAGACTGGTCGCCGCTGCTGGCGATTCGTTTCTCTTCGGCGGCCCATTCGCCCAAATCAATTAACTGACAGCGTTTAGAACAAAATGGGCGGAAGGGGCTAATTTCCCCCCAGACGACCGGTTTACCGCAGGTCGGACAGTTTACGACGGTCACGTCAGACATTTTTACTCCTTAGCAACAGGCCAGTTCAAAATCAAGACGCTCCGGCACCAGACCATTTTCACTATCCAGCGGCATAAAGCGAATGGCAAAACGGCTCTTATGGCCGGAAATTTGCGGATAAAGTTGTGAATCGAGCGTCAGCATAAGACGCAGCAAATCGGCGTCGTCCCCGTTATCCTGATAAAAACCGTTCAGGCTGGTTTGCTTACGGAAAGGCGCTGAATTACGGATCAGATCAAGCACCAGCGTCAGCGCCTGGGTGAGGGGATTCAGGCTGGCAAGCCAGGTTTCAATCTGGGCGTCGCGCTGCGCCTGTTGTAGGTGCAACCAGATATGCAGAGTGGGTAAATCGAAACTGCAACAGCCGCCAGGAATACTTAAGCGTTGACGCACAAGGGCAATCAAGCGATCTTCGCGTAGCTGCTGGCCAATCCTCGGGGCGGAGATCAGCACGCTGCCCGCCGATTTTAACTGCTGGCGCAGGGCTTCAATACGGTCTTGATCGACGCCGGGAACCTCAACCCAGGCCTGTAATTTACGCTGCTGGCGCTCCAGTTCTTTCAGCAGTTCGGTACGGACTTCGCCCCGTTCGAACACATCCAGTAGATCGCTGATATTACGGAAAAAATGCAGTGCGCCAGCATGGTCTGCAATTGGCAGGTTGATGGAGAGCTGTTGGATCAAAAACTCTATGCGCAGCCACGTACGCATCTTCTCATTGAGAGGGTGTTCAAATAGGACCTGGGTGTGCATTACGGTTTTTCCTGTGAGACAAACTGCGACGCGAGCTTAAGATAACTGGCGTGCAGGCGGGCCACATCTGATGCGATAGCATCCGGTGCGCCGTTATTATCAATAACATCGTCCGCCACGGCAAGGCGCGCTTCACGCGTCGCCTGCGCAGCGAGAATGTGTTCAACATGCTCGCGCGTAACATCATCACGCTGCATTGTGCGTATGAGCTGCGTTTCGGGCGTCACGTCAACCACCAGTACGCGGTTGGCTTTTTGATACAGCCTGTTTTCAACCAGCAGAGGCACAACCCATAACACATAGGGCGACGTAGCCTGTTGAAACTGTCGTTGGGTTTCCTGCTGAATTAAGGGGTGAAGCAGGGCGTTAAGCCAGGCTTTTTCTTCCGGATGCGAAAAAATACGCTCACGCAGCGCCCGGCGACGTAACGTGCCGTCGGCGGCGATAAGTTCAGAACCAAAATGTTCCGCTATTGCGTTCAGGGCGGGCTGCCCTGGCTCAACCATCTGGCGCGCGATAATATCCGCGTCGATGACGGTTATTCCGAGGTCAGCGAAGGCATCAGCGACGGTACTTTTACCGCTGCCAATACCGCCGGTTA
The DNA here is from genome assembly GCF_046552235.1 of Salmonella sp. SAL00670. NCBI lineage: Bacteria > Pseudomonadati > Pseudomonadota > Gammaproteobacteria > Enterobacterales > Enterobacteriaceae > Salmonella > Salmonella sp. SAL00670. The sequence goes on along the minus strand of NZ_JBGDUO010000007.1, from coordinate 124,552 downwards.
AGGCTACGGTATACCTCATATCTCCAGCTTCCGGAATTTTAGTTTGATAATCAAAAGGTTAAATTTTAAACATACAAAGACAATACGCTCTGAGCATTAACCTACTATTCGCCAGGTAAATTTATGGGATTGTAACGTAAAAAAAGAGAATTTCGCAGTCTTGTACGGCCATGATTAGTGCGTATGATAGCGTCACTGGAGTTGTGAGTTTCGATTTTTCGCCATTAACCCCAGGAATCCGTACATGCGTATTGAAGAAGATCTGAAGTTAGGTTTCAAAGACGTTCTTATCCGTCCTAAGCGTTCTACCCTCAAAAGCCGTTCCGATGTCGAACTGGAACGTCAATTCACCTTTAAACACTCAGGTCAGACCTGGTCTGGCGTACCGATTATCGCGGCCAATATGGATACCGTCGGGACGTTTGAAATGGCGCAAGCATTGGCCGGGTTTGATATTCTGACTGCTGTACATAAACATTATACCGTTGAAGAATGGGCAGCTTTTATCAACACGGCCTCGGCTGATGTTCTGAAGCATGTGATGGTTTCCACCGGGACCTCTGATGCTGATTTCGAAAAAACCGTGCAGATTCTGGCGCTGAATCCTGCGCTGAACTTTGTCTGTATTGATGTGGCCAATGGCTATTCAGAACATTTTGTGCAGTTCGTCGCAAAAGCGCGTGAAGCATGGCCGACAAAAACAATCTGCGCAGGCAATGTGGTAACGGGCGAGATGTGCGAAGAGCTTATCCTCTCCGGCGCCGATATCGTGAAAGTGGGAATTGGTCCCGGCTCCGTATGCACGACGCGTGTAAAAACCGGCGTTGGTTATCCGCAACTGTCGGCGGTTATCGAATGTGCTGACGCGGCGCATGGCCTGGGCGGTATGATCGTCAGCGATGGCGGCTGCACCATGCCAGGCGACGTAGCAAAAGCCTTTGGCGGCGGCGCGGATTTCGTTATGTTGGGCGGCATGCTGGCGGGGCACGAAGAGAGCGGCGGCAGCGTGGTAGAAGAGAACGGCGAGAAATTTATGCTGTTCTACGGCATGAGTTCGGAATCTGCGATGAACCGTCATGTCGGCGGCGTTGCGAAATACCGCGCGGCAGAAGGTAAAACGGTTAAATTGCCGCTGCGTGGGCCGGTGGGCAATACTGCCCGCGATATCCTGGGCGGTCTACGCTCAGCCTGCACTTATGTCGGCGCGTCTCGCCTGAAAGAGTTGACCAAACGCACCACCTTTATTCGGGTGCAGGAACAAGAAAACCGCATTTTCAATAGCCTCTAATATTCTGGCTGGCGTAAATGTGCGCCAGCCTTATCCCATCCCGCTCATCGCGTCTCCCAGATGAAAAATCGGCAAATACATCGCCACCACCAGCGTACCGATAATTAAGCCGGTGATGATCAATAACGCCGGTTCCAACAACGACGCCAGATTATCGGCCAGCGCCAGCGTAGTTTCACTGTGGTGACGGGCAAGGTTATGCAGCATGATATCGAGTGAACCGGACGCTTCGCCCGTTCTGACCAGTTGCAGGCATAGCGGACTAAATTCCTGGGTATTTTTTAGCGCCAACCAGACCGGATTGCCCGCGGCGATCTCCTGATGTACCTGCGTTAAACGCTGTGACCAGTAAGGGCAGCCGAGACTATCGATAGCGCTTTCCAGTCCCTGAAGAAAAGGAATACCTGCGCTTTGGGTTAATGCCAGTACGGTGAATATTTGCGCTAGTTTCTGGCCTCTTATCAGGCGACCCATAACGGGAAGCCGTAGCAGAAGACGCTGCCGCTGCGCTTGCCAGGACGGCTTTTGTTTTACCCTGCGGTGAGCGATAGCAACGAGCATCGTCAGGAACAAGATGAGCCAACCCCATGCCGACCCCCATTGCGCTATCGCAATAATACCGCGTGTCAGAAGAGGAAGCGGGGTATTGAAGCTACGGTAAATGGCGGCAAATTCCGGCAGGACAAAGTGCAGCATGGCGAAAACGACCAGGGCGGCCATTGTTAGAATAATGGCGGGATAGCGCAGCGCCTTTTTCACGCTAACCGTAATCTGCCGTTGCGCTTTTTGCTGACGGGCCAGTTCAAAGCAGCATTCGGCCAGTTTGCCGGTCAGTTCTCCGGTGCGGATCATCGTCTGGTAGAGCGGCGGAAATACCTGCGGCCAGGAGACTAATGCGCTGGAAAAAGGGACGCCCTGTTCAAGCTCGTGAGCCAGCGTGCGCAACAGCGCTTGCCATTGTCGGTGGGGATGCTGTTTCGCAAGGAGTTCCAGCCCTTCTGAAAGCGTCAGCCCGGCATGAATGAGCGTGGCCAACTGATGAATAATTTCAGCGCTTTGCTCTTCTTTCCACAGTGCGGCGTTAACGCCTATGCGCTTGATGCGAAGCGGCATAATGCGCTGATGTTGCAGGGTGATGATCAGCGCCAGACGATTGTCCACCCATACAACGTCTTGTTCCAGTTGACCTTTATCGTTAACGCCTTGCCAGCGCCAGAGCTGTTTAACGCTCATGGGGCATTCCCAGAACGCGCAGTATCTCTTCAAAGGACGTCATGCCTTGCTCAACGGCGCGACAGCCATTTTCAAAAAGCGTCCCTGTACCGGTCTGTTGGAGGTGGGCTTCCAGTGCTTGCGCCGATGCGCCGCTCGCAATTAACTGACGTAATGCCGGGGTAACGGTTAACACTTCGAATAACGCGGTTCGGCCATAAAAGCCGTGGTAGCAATGCTGACAGCCGTTTGCCTGCCAGCGCGGTAGCGCGCTGGGCCAAAGATTGGGCGATAGCACTACGGGATCGCTCAGGCGCTGTTTGCAGTGCGGGCAAAGCTTCCTTACCAGGCGTTGCGCTACCACCAGCGTAAGCGCCGATGAGATCATCCAGCGTGCTACGCCCATTTGCTGCAAACGTATCAGGGTTTCACTGGTGGAGTTCGTATGTAGCGTTGAAAGTACCAGATGGCCCGTTTGTGCCGCCTTAATGGCGATTTCTGCGGTGTCGCCGTCACGAATTTCACCTACCATGATGATGTCAGGGTCCTGGCGTAATAGCGCACGCAGCACATTTTGAAAGGTGAGCCCGGCGCGGGGATGGATCTGCGTCTGGTTAATCCCATCCAGTGGAATTTCTATCGGATCCTCAACGCTACAGAGGTTGATACCCGGCGTATTCCGGGTTTGTAGCGCGCTGTATAGCGTGACCGTTTTTCCGCTACCGGTGGGGCCAGTCACCAGTACCAGCCCCTGAGGTTGCTGTAGGGCTTGTCTAAAAGCGGTAAGTTGTGCCCCGTACATGCCCAGCGTGTCCAGATCCAGCGTTTGTTCAACCTGATGCAACAACCGTAAGACGACTTTTTCGCCTTCTTTACAGGGAAGCGTGGCGATACGAAAAGAGATGCTGTCTCCCGACAGGTCAACGGTAAATTGCCCGTCCTGCGGCAGTCGATGTTCAGCGATGTCCAAATTTCCCAGGACTTTCAATCTGGCCGTCAGCGCAAGCCCCGTCTCTTTGGCGATGTCCTGCAGAATATGAAGAACGCCGTCGATGCGGAGTCTTATTCGGTAGCGGCTGGCGCCGGGTTCAAGATGGATATCAGAGGCGCGTTTCGCCATCGCCGAGCGTAATGTCTGATTGAGAAGCTGGGCTGCGGTTTCTCCGCCTTTCGCGGCGTTTGCCGAGGGTGCCTGATCCGGCTTATGCCGATGATTTTCCATTTGCTGGCGAGTCCAGCACACAATATCAATCTGTTTTTGCGTGGCGAAATGCAGAGCGTCCAGTAACGCATGAGAGGGCGCGTCGACCACCGCAACAGTGATACTGTTGCTGGCGCTATTGATCAGTACAGCCTGATGACGTTGACACAAGGTGTTGAGCTGAGCGTCTTTCATCTTGTCTCCTTAGTTGGCGTCAAAACGGAAGACATCTTCACAAGCCTGTTGTAACGCGCTGTCGCTTTGAATATTGCAGTTACGCGTCCAGCCAGTAATGCCGTTAGCATTGTCCCAGGCGGGCGTCATGATGACGCTAAGCCCGCTCAGACTCTCCTGGCCGGTAAGCGTGATGACGCCTTTTTCCACGCTCATGCCCGAAACATAACGGGTGATGACGGGCGAGGGGATACCGTTGACGCCCGCATCGCATGTGCTCGTCCCACCATGTTCCAGAGTGCAGAGTTCGACGGCAGTACGGTAGGGGACAAACGTTTGCAACATATCCGTCAGCGCCGCTTTACGCAGATAGTTCTGGTAAGCCGGAATGCCAATGGCGCTTAAAATGGCGATGATGCCAATAACGACCATCAGTTCGATAAGCGTGAAACCGCGTTGTTTTTCCATTGTTCGCTCCTTGAGTTAGCTGGCGCTACTGTGGCAAACGCGGGAAGAGCGGGCGAGCGGTAAAAGGTAAAACGGGAAGGCGGATTCTGAAGATTTTCGCTGCGTTACATGACACGGCAACGTTATTGCGAGGCGCTACGAATATTTTACCGAATAATGACGCGGATCTACGGACAGGTGATTTATAGACCCGACGGCGCAGCGCCATCGGGTGGAGAGGATCAGCAAAAACGCATGGAGAGATCGAGCGCGCGCACGTGCTTGGTCAGCGCGCCAACGGAGATGAAATCCACCCCGGTTTCAGCAAATTCGCGTAAGGTTTCCGCGGTGACGTTGCCGGATACTTCCAGCCGCGCCTGGCCGTTGACGCGTTTCACCGCCTCGCGCATCTGGTCGGTGTTGAAATTATCCAGCATGATAATATCCGCGCCTGCTTTCAGCGCATCGTCCAGTTCATCCAGATTTTCGACCTCGACTTCTACCGGCACGTCCGGATGTAGCCAGAACGCTTTTTCCACCGCCTGACGAACCGAACCGGAGGCGATGATATGGTTTTCTTTAATCAGGAACGCGTCAGTGAGGCCCAGACGATGATTGGCGCCGCCGCCGCATAAAACCGCATATTTGAGCGCGGTGCGCAGACCCGGCAGCGTTTTACGCGTGTCGAGCAACTGGGTTTGGGTGCCAGCCAGCAGTCCAACGTAGCGGCGTACTTCACTGGCGACGCCGGAAAGGGTCTGGACAAAGTTTAGCGCCGTGCGCTCGCCGGTCAGCAATACGCGAGCCGGGCCGTTCAGTTCAAACACTGTTTGGTTGGCGTGAATGGCGTCGCCGTCATCGACATGCCAGGTGAGGCGCACATCATCGCCCGCCAGTTGGATGAAGACCTCTTCAACCCAGCGCTTGCCGCAGAAAACGCCGTCTTCACGAGTGATCACCGTGGCATGGGCTTGCGTATCTGCCGGCAAAAGTTGCGCGGTGATATCGTTGCCAGCATCGACTTCTCCACCTAAATCTTCACGCAGCGCCTGAGCAACGGCGGCAGGGATATCGAGATTAATGCGTTCCAGTAGCGCGTCACGTCGGTCGTCTGGGTTATAACGGCGAGGCGGCATGATAAAACTCCAAATTGCTAACGAATCATAAGGTAGAAACATGCTACTCTGAAGCAGCTATAAGCACCACTCAAAAGGAGACTCTGCATGTTGCCAGATAAGGGTTGGTTGGTAGAGGCGCGACGCGTCCCTTCTCCGCATTATGATTGCCGTCCGGATGACGAAAAACCGTCCTTGCTGGTGGTGCATAATATTAGCCTGCCCCCCGGCGAGTTTGGCGGTCCGTGGATCGATGCATTATTCACCGGAACGATAGATCCAGACGCCCATCCTTTTTTTGCAGAAATCGCTCATCTTCGTGTTTCGGCCCATTGTCTGATTCGTCGCGACGGTGAAATCGTCCAGTATGTGCCTTTTGATAAGCGTGCGTGGCATGCGGGCGTGTCAAACTATCAGGGGCGGGAACGTTGTAATGATTTCTCCATTGGTATTGAGCTGGAGGGGACGGATACGCTGGCTTATACCGATGCGCAGTATCAGCAGCTAGCCGCCGTGACGCGCACGCTTATCGCTAGCTATCCGGCGATCGCCGACAATATGACCGGACACTGCAACATTGCGCCTGACCGCAAAACGGACCCTGGCCCTGCCTTTGACTGGCCGCGCTTTCGCGCTTTGGTAGCCCTCTCGTCGCACAAGGAGATGACATGACGCTGTTTACGACATTACTGGTGCTGATTGTCGAGCGCCTGTTTAAGCTGGGCGAGCACTGGCAGCTCGATCATCGGCTGGAGGCGCTATTCCGTCGGATTACGCATTTTTCGATGTTGCGCACGATGGGAATGACGGCGATCGCGATGGTGGTGACTTTTCTACTGCTCCAGGCGTTAAAAGGGCTGCTATTTAACGTGCCGACGCTGGTGGTGTGGATTCTCCTGGGCGTGCTGTGTATCGGCGCGGGCAAAGTGCGAGTACATTATCACGCCTGGCTGAAAGCGGCGTCCCGTAACGATCCGCATCCTTGCGAGGCGATGGCCAGCGAGCTTACGCTGATTCACGGCGTGCCGCCGGATTGTAATGAGCGTGAATTTTTGCGTGAGCTGCAAAATGCGTTGTTATGGATAAATTTCCGTTTTTACCTCGCACCGCTATTTTGGTTTATCGTTGGCGGTCCGTGGGGGCCGGTAACGCTGGTGGGCTATGCGTTTTTACGGGCCTGGCAGACCTGGCTGGCGCGCTATCAGACGCCGCACCAACGTTTGCAATCCGGCACTGACGCTATTCTTCATGTGCTGGACTGGATTCCGGTACGTCTGGCGGGCGTAGTGTATGCATTACTGGGGCATGGCGAGAAAGCGTTGCCGGCCTGGTTTGCCTCGCTGGCGGATCTGCATACTTCGCAGTATCAGGTACTCACACGTCTGGCGCAGTTCTCACTGGCGCGTGAACCGCATACTGACAAAGTAGAAACCCCCAAAGCGGCGGTGTCGATGGCGAAGAAGGCCTCGTTTGTGGTGGTGGTGATTATTGCGTTGCTCACCATTTATGGGGCATTAGTGTAGCGTTGTGCCGATGGCGCTAACGCTTATGCTGCCTACAATGGAAAAATCTGTAGGCCCGGTAAGCGCTAGCGCCACCGGGCAGTGCAACGGCTTAGATCGTATCGGCTGGCGGCACGCCAAAATCAGGCATCCCGTTTTCGTCCCAGCGCACCCGTTTCAGACGCGTATGGCGGTTGGGATCGTACAACGGATCGCCTTCAATTTCGGTGTAATTTCTCGCGTGGTACACCAGTACATCTTCACCTTCCGGCGTTTGCGTAAAGCTGTTATGTCCCGGCCCATACTGGCGATTTTCATAGCTGGTGGTAAAGACCGGGCGCGGTGATTTATGCCAGTTGGCCGGATCGCGCGGATCGTCGTTTACGTTAATCCACAGTAATCCCATACAGTAGTTTTCATCGGTGGCGCTGGCCGAATAGCTGATAAACAGCTTGTCGCCATGCACCACGACGGCCGGACCTTCGTTAACCCAAAAACCCCGACACTCCCAGTCGTACTCTGGCTTACTGAGTCTTACCGGCTCGCCTTTAATCGTCCACGGATTTTCCAGTTCAGCCAGATAAATATTTGAGTTACCGGCAATATCCGGCGCTTTTTGCGCCCACAGATACCACTGCTTTCCCTGATGATAAAAAGTGGTGGCATCGAGGGCGAAGGTATCAAACGGTGTTTTAATTTGACCTTTCTCCGTCCACTTGCCGGTGAGTGGGTCGGCATCGGCGCACTCCAGGGCAAACATGCGATGCTGGAACATTCCCAGCTTATCAAGCGCTTGAGTATGGGTAGCGGCAAAATAGATGTACCACTTGCCGTTGATGCGGTGCATTTCCGGTGCCCAGATGAGCTGGCTCATCGGGCCGCTTTCCGGTTTACGCCAGACGACAACGGGGTCGGCGGCGCGCAACCCTTCCAGCGAATTAGCCCGGCGGATTTCCAGCCTGTCATATTCCGGTACGGAGGCAATAAAGTAGTAATCGCTGCCGTCGCGTAAAATAAACGGATCGGCACGTTGTTCAATAAACGGGTTTGGCCAGTTTGCCATCAGGCTTTCCTTACGCTTTCAGCGGCTTTGAGCTCCTGCAACTCACTCAATTCGCGGTAATTAGTGCGACGTTTTTCCAAATCGTCCTGGATTTTTTTCATCAGTTCACGGTCAACTTTCAGCAGACGTACCACGCCTGCGGTAATCAGATAGCCAACGCCGGGGATAACGGTAAACAACAGCATAATACCGTTCATCGCCGAGGCGCTTTGCGCTTTAGCGCTGGCGTCATAACCGTACCAGGAGAGCAAAAAGCCGACCATCGCCCCGGCAATCGCCAGGCCCAGCTTGAGGAAGAACAGGTTACCGGAGAAGCTGATACCGGTAATGCGTTTGCCGGTTTTCCATTCGCCGTAATCATCGACGTCCGCCATCAGCGACCAGTGCAGCGGGGAAGGGATCTGATGCAGAATATTGAGCAGGAAGTAGAGCGCCACTATCATCACGGTGGCTTTCGGATCAAAGAAATAGAACGCGCAGGAGAAAATCGCCAGCGCAATATTGGTCCAGAAAAATACCTTCAATTTACACCAGCGATCGGTTAAGACTTTTGCCAGCATACTGCCGATCATCATACCGACCACGCCAAGGCTAATAAAAAGCGTAGCGAAATGGGGGCTTTGTCCCATCACCCAGGTGACGTAATACATGGTCGCCGCCATACGGATAAACCCCGGGCAGACGTTACATAAGGTCAATAGCAGAATGCGTACCCATTGATCGTTTTTCCACACGTCTTTGAAATCATTCTTCATATCATCGTGCGTCGGAACGGCAGGGCGAACGCGTTCGCGGACGCTGGCAAAGCAGAACAGAAACATACCCATGCCGATAATCGCCAGCACGGTCATCGCCAACTGATAGCCTTTGGCTTTGTCGCCGCCGCCAAACCAGTCCACCATCGGCAATAGCGTTAACGATAGCAACAGCGTCGCGATGCCGACTAACACGAAGCGATAAGCCTGACAGGCCACGCGCTCTTTTGGATCGTTGGTGATCACGCCGCCCAGTGAGCAATAGGGAATATTGATGGCGGTGTAGGTCACGGAAAGCAGAAAATAGGTGACGAAAGCATAGACAACTTTGCTGTTATAGCCCCAGTCCGGCGTCGTGAACATCAGAACGCTGAACAGCGCGTAGGGAAATGCAATCCACAGTAGCCAAGGGCGGAAACGACCATATTTACTTTGGGTACGATCGGCAAGCGCGCCCATCACCGGATCGGTAACGGCATCGATAACGCGTACTGAAAGGAGTAAAACACCGACTAACGCCGGGGCAAGACCAAAAATATCCGTATAAAAATAATTAACAAACAGCATGATAGCACCAAAAATAATGTTACATCCGGCGTCGCCCATGCCATACCCGATTTTCTCTCTTACCGAAAGTCTGCCCTTATCCATTGAGACTTCTCCCCATCAGATGATGGCGGTAATTATTCGCCTGCGAGCTTTTATTTGCGTAGCAGGATCACGCCGCTGATATGGATAAAATGGTTATACGTGGGAAACTGTGAGGCAGATAACACCCTCCCCGGACGGGGAGGGCGGAAAAGTAATGCCACGATCAGTGGGCTTTCACCGTTTTTGCCGTTTTTTCTTTACACAGGTAGCCGACGCCCAGGATGAGCAGCCATACCGGAATCAGCCACACGGAGATCGCCATACCTGGCGTCATCAGCATAATGATCAATACCGCCGCCATAAACAGCAGGCAGAGAACGTTGCCGAACGGATAAAACAGGGCCGGGAAGCGGGTTTTCACGCCCTGTTGCTGTTTCGCGCGACGGAACATCATATGGGCAAGGCTAATCATCGCCCAGTTAATGACCAGCGCGGAGACCACCAGCGCCATCAGCAGTCCGAATGCGGACTCTGGAGCCAGGTAGTTGAGCAGCACGCACAACGCCGTCACGACGGCGGAAACCAAAATGGAGCTCACCGGCACGCCGCGTTTGTCGACGTTCAGCAGCGCTTTCGGCGCATTTCCCTGCTGGGCCAGACCGAACAGCATACGGCTGTTGCAGTAAACGCAGCTGTTATAAACCGATAGCGCGGCGGTGAGAACCACGATATTCAGTGCATTGGCGACAAACGTATCGCCCAGCTCATGGAAGATAAGGACAAATGGGCTGGTATCGGCGGTGACGCGAGTCCATGGCAGCAGCGAAAGCAGAACCGCCAGCGAGCCGATATAAAAAATCAGGATGCGATAGATAACCTGATTAGTGGCTTTGGGGATGCTCTGTTCCGGGTTATCGGCTTCAGCGGCGGTGATCCCTACCAGCTCCAGTCCGCCGAACGAAAACATAATAATGGCCATCATCATCACCAGCCCGGTCCAGCCATGCGGCAGAAAGCCGCCCTGTTCCCACAGGTTGCGCACGGTGGCCTGCGGACCAGCGGTATCGCTGAAGAGTAACCACGCGCCGAACAGAATCATAGCGATGACGGCGATCACTTTAATAATGGCGAACCAAAACTCCATCTCACCGAACACTTTAACGTTGGTCAGGTTGATGGCGTTGATAATCACAAAGAAGGCTGCCGCAGAAGCCCAGGTGGGGATCTCCGGATACCAGAACTGGATATATTTACCCACTGCGGTCAGTTCCGCCATGGCAACTAATACGTACAGCACCCAGTAGTTCCAGCCGGAAGCGAATCCGGCAAAGCCGCCCCAGTATTTATAGGCGAAGTGGCTAAAAGAGCCGGCGACCGGTTCTTCAACCACCATCTCCCCCAGCTGGCGCATAATCAGAAAGGCAATAAAGCCTGCAATCGCATAGCCCAGGATAATTCCTGGCCCCGCCGACTGAATAACGGAGGCGCTTCCCAGGAACAAGCCTGTCCCTATCGCGCCGCCCAATGCGATAAGCTGAATATGGCGGTTTTTCAGGCCGCGCTTGAGCTGCTCGCCGTGCTGCTGACTGTCCATCATAAAACCTCGTGTATCGGGCGCGGTTTATTCATAACGCGCTTATTTTGAACGATGCAGTAGTGCGTGTGTAAGTTTGCAATTCCGCTTTTTGTATTGATTTATTTACAAGCTCGTTTTTTAAAATGTCACTTCAACTCTTTCGTCTTGATCAGAATAATGGTATGTGGCCGCGAATGCACCTGCTTTGTGCAGGGGTGATGACGAGTTGCGTAAAAAGAAAGCACTTGTAAATACCTCCTTTTATTTTCCCTTACAGATGTTAATTTGTTTTTATTCATTATTTATGCATAAAAATGCATTTAATCTACTGTTGAATCGGTTCAGATGAGATTTTTTATCGTTTCAAATACGTTAAATCTACCTCCAGGTGGGTAAATTTAACATTTGTGCACAGTTACAGTTTTGAAACATGATTTCTGTAAAATTGTTAAAATGTGCCTCCTTTACTGATTTCAATCAAAACCTGTATGGACAGAAGGTGAATACTTTGTTACTTTAGCGTCACAGACATGAAATTGGTAAGACCAATTGACTCCGGGCAAATGGCTTAAGACAGGAAATCATGGCCTACAGCAAAATCCGCCAACCAAAACTCTCCGATGTGATCGAGCAGCAGCTGGAGTTTTTAATCCTTGAGGGAACATTGCGTCCCGGAGAAAAACTCCCACCGGAACGTGAACTGGCAAAACAGTTCGACGTCTCCCGTCCCTCCTTGCGCGAGGCGATTCAACGTCTCGAAGCGAAGGGATTGTTGCTTCGTCGTCAGGGCGGCGGAACCTTCGTGCAGAGCAGCCTGTGGCAGAGCTTTAGCGACCCGCTGGTGGAACTGCTCTCCGATCACCCTGAATCCCAGTTTGACCTGCTCGAAACGCGCCATGCTCTGGAAGGCATTGCGGCTTATTACGCGGCGCTGCGCAGCACCGATGAAGATAAAGACCGTATTCGCGAGCTGCACCATGCTATTGAGCTGGCGCAAGAGTCCGGCGATCTGGATGCCGAGTCCGAAGCCGTGCTCCAGTATCAAATCGCCGTCACCGAAGCGGCGCACAACGTGGTATTGCTTCATCTGCTAAGGTGTATGGAGCCGATGCTGGCGCAAAACGTGCGGCAGAACTTCGAATTGCTGTATGCGCGTCGGGAGATGCTGCCGCTGGTGAGTACGCATCGCACCCGTATATTTGAAGCCATTATGGCCGGAAAACCAGAAGAAGCGCGTGAAGCGTCACACCGACATCTGGCGTTTATCGAAGAGATTATGCTGGACAGAAGCCGTGAGGAGAGCCGTCGTGAACGCGCTTTACGCCGCCTGGAACAGCGCAAGAATTAGTTTTTTCTGGCAGAACGTTAACCAGAAGATGTTGTGAATAACGCGCAAAAATGTGCGCGGCAACTAAACGCAGAACCTGTCTTATTAAGCTTTCTGACGAAAGTTTAATGGGACAGGTTCCAGATAACTCAACGTATTAGATAGATAAGGAATACCCCCATGTCAGAACGTTTCCAAAATGACGTGGATCCGATCGAAACTCGCGACTGGCTACAGGCGATCGAATCGGTCATCCGTGAAGAAGGTGTTGAGCGCGCTCAGTATCTGATTGACCAACTGCTTTCTGAAGCTCGTAAAGGCGGCGTGAAAGTCGCGGCAGGCGCAGGGGCCAGTAATTACATCAACACTATTGCCGTTGAAGACGAACCGGAATACCCGGGTAATCTGGAGCTGGAACGTCGCATTCGTTCTGCGATCCGCTGGAACGCCATCATGACCGTGCTGCGCGCGTCTAAAAAAGACCTTGAGTTGGGCGGCCACATGGCGTCCTTCCAGTCTTCCGCCACGATCTATGATGTCTGTTTTAACCATTTCTTCCGTGCGCGCAACGAACAGGATGGCGGCGACCTGGTGTACTTCCAGGGCCACATCTCTCCGGGCATCTACGCTCGCGCGTTCCTGGAAGGTCGTCTGACCCAGGAACAGATGGATAACTTCCGTCAGGAAGTTCACGGCAATGGCCTCTCTTCCTATCCGCACCCGAAACTGATGCCGGAATTCTGGCAGTTCCCGACCGTCTCTATGGGGCTGGGCCCAATCGGTGCTATCTACCAGGCGAAATTCCTGAAATATCTGGAACACCGTGGCCTGAAAGATACCTCTAAACAGACCGTTTACGCCTTCCTCGGCGACGGCGAGATGGATGAGCCGGAATCCAAAGGCGCGATCACCATCGCCACCCGTGAAAAACTGGACAACCTGGTTTTTGTTATCAACTGTAACCTGCAGCGTCTTGACGGCCCGGTCACCGGTAACGGCAAGATTGTTAACGAACTGGAAGGCATCTTTGCAGGTGCTGGCTGGAACGTTATTAAAGTCATGTGGGGCGGTCGTTGGGATGAACTGCTGCGTAAAGACACCAGCGGTAAACTGATCCAGCTGATGAACGAAACCGTTGACGGCGACTACCAGACCTTCAAATCCAAAGACGGCGCTTACGTGCGTGAGCACTTCTTCGGTAAATATCCGGAAACCGCAGCCCTGGTGGCCGACTGGACTGACGAGCAGATTTGGGCGCTGAACCGTGGTGGTCACGATCCGAAGAAAGTCTACGCAGCACTGAAAAAAGCGCAGGAAACCAAAGGCAAAGCGACCGTAATCCTGGCCCATACCATTAAAGGTTACGGCATGGGTGACACCGCGGAAGGTAAAAACATCGCTCACCAGGTTAAGAAAATGAACATGGACGGCGTGCGTTACGTCCGCGATCGTTTCAACGTGCCGGTTGCCGATGCTGATCTCGAAAAACTGCCGTACATTACCTTCCCGGAAGGTTCTGAAGAACACAAATACCTGCATGAACGCCGTCAGGCGCTGCACGGCTACCTGCCAAGCCGTCAGCCGAACTTCACCGAGAAGTTAGAGCTGCCTCAACTTTCAGATTTCGGCGCGCTGCTGGAAGAGCAAAGTAAAGAGATTTCCACTACGATCGCTTTCGTGCGTGCCCTGAACGTGATGCTGAAGAACAAGTCGATCAAAGATCGTCTGGTTCCGATCATCGCCGACGAAGCGCGTACTTTCGGTATGGAAGGTCTGTTCCGTCAGATTGGTATCTACAGCCCGAACGGCCAGCAGTACACCCCGCAGGACCGTGAGCAGGTTGCTTACTACAAAGAAGACGAGAAAGGCCAGATTCTGCAGGAAGGTATCAACGAGCTGGGCGCAGGCGCATCCTGGCTGGCTGCGGCGACCTCTTACAGCACCAACGATCTGCCGATGATCCCGTTCTACATCTACTACTCTATGTTCGGGTTCCAGCGTATCGGCGACCTGTGCTGGCAGGCTGGCGACCAGCAGGCTCGCGGCTTCCTGATCGGCGGGACTTCCGGTCGTACTACGCTGAACGGCGAAGGTCTGCAGCACGAAGATGGTCACAGCCACATTCAGTCGCTGACTATCCCGAACTGTATCTCTTACGACCCGGCTTACGCTTACGAAGTGGCTGTCATCATGCATGATGGTCTGGAGCGTATGTACGGTGAGAAACAAGAGAACGTTTACTACTACATCACCACGCTGAACGAAAACTACCACATGCCGGCCATGCCAGCAGGTGCCGAGGAAGGTATCCGTAAAGGTATCTACAAACTCGAAACCCTCGAAGGTAGCAAAGGTAAAGTTCAGCTGCTGGGCTCCGGTTCTATCCTGCGTCACGTGCGTGAAGCAGCACAGATCCTGGCGAAAGATTACGGCGTAGGTTCTGACGTATATAGCGTGACCTCCTTCACCGAACTGGCGCGTGATGGTCAGGATTGTGAACGCTGGAACATGCTGCACCCGCTGGAAACCCCGCGCGTTCCGTACATCGCTCAGGTGATGAACGACGCTCCGGCTGTAGCATCTACTGACTATATGAAACTGTTCGCCGAGCAGGTTCGTACTTACGTACCGGCTGACGACTATCGCGTACTGGGTACAGATGGCTTCGGTCGTTCCGACAGCCGTGAGAACCTGCGTCACCACTTCGAAGTTGATGCTTCTTATGTGGTTGTCGCAGCGCTGGGCGAACTGGCTAAACGTGGCGAAATCGACAAGAAAGTGGTAGCGGATGCGATTACCAAATTCAACATCGATGCAGATAAAGTTAACCCGCGTCTGGCGTAAGAGGTAAAAGAATAATGGCTATCGAAATCAAAGTACCGGACATCGGGACAGATGAAGTTGAAATCACCGAGATTCTGGTCAAAGTGGGCGACAAAGTGGAAGCTGAACAGTCGCTGATCACCGTAGAAGGCGACAAAGCCTCTATGGAAGTCCCGTCTCCGCAGGCTGGCGTCGTGAAAGAGATCAAAGTCTCTGTCGGCGACAAAACCGAGACTGGTGCACTTATCATGATTTTCGATTCCGCCGACGGTGCAGCTGACGCTGCACCTGCTAAGGCAGAAGAGAAGAAAGAAGCGGCTCCGGCAGCAGCACCTGCTGCGGCAGCGGCGAAAGACGTTCACGTTCCGGATATCGGCAGTGACGAAGTTGAAGTGACTGAAGTGATGGTGAAAGTGGGCGACACCGTAGAAGCTGAACAGTCGCTGATCACCGTCGAAGGCGACAAGGCCTCTATGGAAGTTCCTGCTCCGTTTGCAGGCACCGTGAAAGAGATCAAAGTGAACACCGGCGACAAAGTCTCTACCGGCTCTCTGATTATGGTCTTCGAAGTGGCGGGTGAAGCAGGCGCAGCAGCACCAGCGAAAGCGGAAGCCGCTCCGGCTGCGGCTGCTCCAGCAGCAGCGACGGGCGTGAAAGACGTTAACGTACCGGACATCGGCGGTGACGAAGTTGAAGTCACCGAAGTGATGGTCAAAGTCGGCGATAAAGTTGCCGCTGAACAGTCGCTGATCACCGTCGAAGGCGACAAAGCCTCCATGGAAGTGCCTGCGCCGTTCGCGGGCACCGTGAAAGAAATCAAAATCAGCACCGGCGATAAAGTGAAAACCGGTTCTCTGATTATGGTCTTCGAAGTAGAAGGCGCAGCGCCTGCGGCCGCTCCGGCTAAACAGGAAGCGGCGGCACCGGCTCCGGCGGCGAAAGCTGAGAAGCCTGCTGCCCCGGCTGCCAAAGCCGAAGGCAAATCTGAGTTCGCTGAAAACGACGCTTACGTTCACGCTACCCCACTGATTCGCCGTCTGGCGCGCGAGTTTGGCGTCAACCTGGCGAAAGTGAAAGGCACTGGTCGTAAAGGCCGTATTCTGCGCGAAGACGTTCAGGCTTACGTGAAAGACGCTATCAAACGCGCGGAAGCTGCGCCGGCTGCTGCGGGCGGCGGTATCCCGGGTATGCTGCCGTGGCCGAAAGTGGACTTCAGCAAGTTTGGTGAAGTTGAAGAAGTGGAACTGGGCCGTATCCAGAAAATCTCTGGCGCGAACCTGAGCCGTAACTGGGTGATGATCCCGCACGTTACGCACTTCGACAAAACCGATATCACCGATCTGGAAGCGTTCCGTAAACAGCAGAACGCCGAAGCTGAGAAGCGCAAACTGGATGTGAAATACACGCCAGTGGTCTTCATCATGAAAGCGGTTGCCGCTGCTCTGGAACAGATGCCGCGCTTCAACAGCTCTCTGTCCGAAGACGGTCAGCGTCTGACCCTGAAAAAATACATCAACATCGGCGTGGCGGTTGATACCCCGAATGGCCTGGTGGTTCCGGTCTTTAAAGACGTGAATAAGAAGAGCGTGACCGAGCTGTCTCGTGAACTGACCACCATCTCCAAAAAAGCGCGTGATGGTAAGCTGACCGCTGGCGAAATGCAGGGTGGTTGCTTCACTATCTCCAGCATCGGCGGTCTGGGAACTACCCACTTCGCGCCGATTGTTAACGCGCCGGAAGTGGCTATCCTCGGCGTTTCTAAGTCGGCGATGGAACCGGTGTGGAATGGGAAAGAGTTTGTGCCGCGTCTGATGATGCCTATCTCTCTTTCCTTCGACCACCGTGTGATCGATGGTGCTGATGGTGCGCGTTTCATTACCATTATCAACAATATGTTGTCTGACATTCGCCGTCTGGTGATGTAATGAAAAAGCCGGCCCGACGGCCGGCTTTTTTTTGATAATCTCATGGAGTTTGTGAGGTTATTAGCGAAAGCGATAATTCGTGATCCGTTTGTTGTTTCAAAATTGTTAACAATTTTGTAAGATACGGGCGGATAGAACGACCCGGTGGATGATGGGCGATCAAGTACCCCGGACCGCCGGATACAAATAAAGAGGTCATGATGAGTACTGAAATCAAAACTCAGGTCGTGGTACTTGGGGCGGGCCCGGCAGGCTATTCTGCCGCTTTCCGTTGCGCTGATTTAGGTCTGGAAACCGTAATTGTAGAACGCTACAACACCCTTGGCGGTGTTTGTCTGAACGTCGGCTGTATCCCTTCTAAAGCGCTGCTGCACGTAGCAAAAGTTATCGAAGAAGCCAAAGCGCTGGCTGAACACGGTATCGTCTTCGGTGAGCCGAAAACCGATATCGACAAGATTCGTACCTGGAAAGAGAAAGTGATCACGCAGCTGACCGGCGGTCTGGCGGGTATGGCCAAAGGCCGTAAGGTGAAAGTGGTCAACGGTCTGGGTAAATTCACCGGGGCGAACACCCTGGAAGTTGAAGGCGAAAACGGCAAAACCGTGATCAACTTCGACAACGCGATCATCGCGGCAGGTTCTCGTCCGATCCAATTACCGTTTATTCCGCATGAAGACCCGCGCGTATGGGATTCTACCGACGCTCTGGAACTGAAAGAAGTACCGAAGCGTATGCTGGTCATGGGCGGCGGTATCATCGGTCTGGAAATGGGTACCGTATACCACGCGCTGGGTTCAGAGATTGACGTGGTTGAAATGTTCGACCAGGTTATCCCGGCGGCTGATAAAGACATCGTTAAAGTCTTCACCAAGCGCATCAGCAAGAAATTCAACCTGATGCTGGAAACCAAAGTGACTGCCGTTGAAGCGAAAGAAGACGGTATCTACGTTTCGATGGAAGGCAAAAAAGCCCCGGCTGAAGCGCAGCGTTATGATGCGGTTCTGGTAGCGATCGGTCGTGTGCCGAACGGTAAAAACCTCGACGCGGGCAAAGCTGGCGTGGAAGTTGACGACCGTGGCTTTATCCGCGTGGACAAACAGCTGCGCACCAACGTGCCGCACATCTTCGCTATCGGCGATATCGTCGGTCAGCCGATGCTGGCGCATAAAGGCGTTCACGAAGGCCACGTTGCCGCTGAAGTTATCGCCGGGAAGAAACACTACTTCGATCCGAAAGTTATCCCGTCTATCGCGTACACCGAGCCAGAAGTGGCATGGGTTGGCCTGACCGAGAAAGAAGCGAAAGAAAAAGGCATCAGCTATGAAACCGCCACCTTCCCGTGGGCAGCTTCTGGCCGTGCTATCGCTTCTGACTGCGCAGACGGTATGACCAAACTGATTTTCGACAAAGAATCTCACCGCGTGATCGGCGGGGCGATTGTCGGTACCAACGGCGGCGAGCTGCTGGGTGAAATCGGTCTGGCGATCGAAATGGGCTGTGACGCGGAAGACATCGCGCTGACCATTCATGCGCACCCGACTCTGCACGAGTCCGTCGGTCTGGCTGCTGAAGTGTTCGAAGGTAGTATTACCGACCTGCCGAACCCGAAAGCGAAGAAGAAATAATCTTCTGTAGGTGGCAATGCGCCACCCGATACAAAAAAGCGGCTTTACAGCCGCTTTTTTTATGCATGGCAAATCAGATGTGTCAAATGATGGCGAAGGATAACGAAACCGCAAAATTTATCGTTTCCGCAGCAGTACGTTTTTCAAAGCTTATGCCGTCGGTAGTGCCTTTGTCTGTCATTTTCGACCAACTAATTGTTTCATAAGAAATACCTCTCCTTACTTTGTCATCATCCTGAAATTGGTAACTCTATAAAATAATAGCGAGCTAATTATGAGGTTTGATATATGAAACTTTTTCTGACAACAGCAGCGCTAACTGCGACCTTGATTTCCGGCATGGCATTTGCCAGCGATCCCGTCATCCCCTGGGCGACTAACAGCGGCGGTACGGAAAGCACGCATATTGCGGCAATGGGCGAGGATTTGAATGCGCAGCATCAGCAGATCACCCACACGCATGAAGGCGTATGGGCGGCCAATTCCGGCAGCATTCAGGCTGATGAAGCCGCGCTGACCAGCAACAAGCCGCCGGTACAAGGCCATCCGGAATTGATGCCGCATCAGGGCTAATGATCACGGCCTGGCGATAACGCCAGGCGCTTACGGGTTATTCGGCGACCTGCCACTGCGCGTCTGGCGCAAAACGCGTGATAGCCTGAACTTTACTCTCCGTCTCCTTGCCTAAATCCGCCTGATAAATACGATCGTCCTGGTTGACCATAAAACTCATCACCCCGGTTTCGCCGTAATGCATCGGCCAGGCCAGAAGCGCCGCGCCGTGACCGTCGTTATCGCTGATAATACGGAAATGGTAGCCGTGGTAACCCTCGTCTGGCGCTGCGGGACTAAAGTTTGGGCCTAACGGACTGGGGACGTCGCCTGCTTTGGTTGGCCAGTACAGGCCATCTTTTTGGCCTTCGCTACTGATTATCCTGTGCGCCCAGCGATGGTTTTGTAAGTAATAGTCCTGCTGCGCATCAACGTAAGCATGCATGGCCTGTAAGGTAGAAAGTTCATTTCGCCCAATAGTACGGGTGAGGATCTCATTCCCGGCTGCCGCCATATCAAAGCGCCAGCCGCCAGTCTCTTTCACCATGGGCACCGGGAGCTGCCAGTCTTCTCGTCCGACATTCAGGTGCGCCGTATTGTCTTTCTGTACAATGCGATGGCCTTCGCGCCAGTCACGATTGAAGCGGGCCACGGCCTCGGGATCGGCACCTTCCGGCGGCAGAAATTGCCGCCAGTCATCGCCCAGTAGCGCGGTAAGCTGCGTTTCGTTTTTTCCGGCTACCGCCGCGGCGAAGGCGCTGGCGGCCGCTTCCGGGGAGGGGAACCGTTCCTGCGCGTAGCCCAGCAAGGGTAACGACAGTAACAGAGCGCTTAACATAACCTTTTTCATTATCTGCTCCGGTTAACGGCGATGAAATTCATGATGTTCAGAAAAATGTTCCCGCGCGGCGGCGCGTTGCTCGGTGTTTAAGTGACTGCCGCGACGGCTTTCCAGGCCGCGTAGCTGTTGCGATTGCCATGACGGCGATCGACTGTCGTTCCCGCTAAACACATTGGCGTGCATATTCTGGCGAAATGCCTGACGCTGTTGCGGCGTAGAAGATTCAATACGCTGGCGGGCGGTGTCTCTCTGCTGTTGTGAAACAGGGTGCTGCTGGGCTTTAGCCTTCAGCTCGGAACGATGCTGCTGCGTGGTGGATTTATTCAGTGTCTGCTGCGCCGCCTCGCGACGACTGCTGTTTTGTGTTCCGTCATAGCCACGGTAATTATTACGCTGGGCAATTTGATTTAACTGCTGCGATGCCGCTTTGCGCTGTCTATCGCGGGATGTCTCGCCTGACAGGTTAGCGGGTGATGTATGGCTGCGCTGTTGGAATTGCGTCATGGCCGCCTGGCGCTGACTGTCGCGAGACACTGGCGCTTGCTGCGTTGCGCTTAACCCGCCGCTAACATTGGTGGGATGGAACCGTTGCGCAACGGTATTATTCGGATAGGGGACGCCATTGCGCCAGGCGGGATTATGCTGCCAGCCCATCGTTTGGCCCGGCAGGTTTTGCCCGGATATCCGGTTGAAATTATTGACATTGATGTTGATATTATCGCCATTATGTTGATAACCGTTACCACCATGATGGTAATCATCATCATGATGGTCGTCGTCATGGTGGTGATGATCGTCGTCATCCCAGTCTATGCTGCTGAACAACGCATAGGTGGTGGCGACGCCCAGACTATAACCAAAACCTTTAACAAAACTATCGGCAAACTGCTGCCCCGGAGGGGGCGGTAAATACACCGGCGGATAAGCGGTATTGGGCCAGGCGCCATACACCGTCGCGGGGTTATAGTTCGGCACGTACACCACCTGCGGATTCGCGGGTTCAATTTTGATGACGGTCGACGGTGTTGCTGGCGTACTGGCGGATGTGGTGGTGGTTGTTGTCGTGACGGCGGTAGAAGCGCTGGACTTCGGCACGCTGGTGACGGTTTGCTGTGGCGTGGATTTTAGCGAACCGGTTTGTTGAGCGAGCAGACGCAGCCTTTGCACCGCATCCATCACATCCTGTGGCTGGGCTAAGAACGCATCGCCCAGGTTTTGCACCCATTGCGGATTCTCGCCCATAAGCGCCATCAACTGAGGAAAGGCGACCAGCGATTTGACGCTGGGGTCCCACGGTTGGCTGGCCACCGCCTGAATAGCGGCATCGCCCTGCAGCGTGGGGTTATCTCGCGACCACTGGACGGCCTGAACCACGTTCGCCGGGTAGGTGGAGGCCATGAGCACCTGAGAAAGCAGGGCATCGGGATAAAGCGCGACAGGCGCGACCCATTGATCAATTTGCGCAGTGGTAAAGGTCGTTTTCGCGACAGGCGCGGGCACAGCGGTCTGCGTTGGCTCAGAGGCGGGAGCTGCCGCCTGCGCGGGCGCTTCGGGAGCGCGGCTTTTAACATACAGTACGCCCGAAGCGGCAAATAACCCGGCACTGCACACAAGGGCAATGAGATGGGGTTTAAAGGGCAACGTCATTTTATCTCTCCCGATTCCCGAGAATCGCTATGGTCATTATGCCTGCCGCCGACGGGGTGCAGTTTCGCGTGAGTATAAAGGGACGATAGTTTAATTTTTAGCTAATGTTGGGATCGGTAACGTTACGTGACGATCAAAGCACGAAATGAGGTAAGCATTTATGGCTGCAGCTCCCGTCTCAGTAGAGCATTAGACCATCCTTAACGATTCAGCCACTTTTTTATGTTGCTTTTTTGTAAACAGATTAACACTTAAAGAAAATCCTGTTATTGTGCCTTATGCGGTACCGGGCATTTACCCTACTAACTACTGTCTCACAGGAGCGTGAAGAGAATCGCCCATCAACAAAAGCGCCGCATTATGACAATGAGAGCGAGGAGATATCGTCGTGCTAGAAGAATACCGTAAGCACGTAGCTGAGCGTGCTGCCCAGGGGATTGTGCCGAAACCTTTAGACGCAACCCAAATGGCTGCGCTTGTCGAGCTGCTGAAGACCCCGCCTGTGGGCGAAGAAGAATTCCTGTTAGACCTGTTGATCAACCGCGTTCCTCCTGGCGTAGATGAAGCCGCTTATGTTAAAGCCGGTTTTCTCGCTGCTGTCGCGAAAGGCGACACCACCTCCCCGCTGGTATCCCCAGAAAAAGCCATTGAACTGCTGGGCACCATGCAGGGTGGTTACAACATTCATCCGCTGATTGACGCGCTGGACGATGCGAAACTGGCGCCGATTGCGGCCAAAGCGCTGTCTCACACCCTGCTGATGTTCGATAACTTCTACGACGTAGAAGAGAAAGCCAAAGCGGGCAATGAATATGCCAAACAGGTGATGCAATCCTGGGCCGACGCCGAATGGTTCCTGAGCCGTCCGCCGCTGGCGGAAAAAATCACCGTCACCGTTTTCAAAGTGACCGGCGAAACGAATACCGACGATCTCTCTCCGGCGCCGGATGCGTGGTCGAGACCGGATATCCCGTTACATGCGCAGGCGATGCTGAAAAACGCCCGTGAAGGCATTGAGCCGGATCAGCCAGGCGTTGTCGGCCCCATCAAACAAATCGAAGCATTGCAGAAAAAAGGCTACCCGCTGGCCTACGTGGGCGACGTGGTGGGCACCGGTTCTTCCCGTAAATCCGCGACCAACTCCGTGCTGTGGTTCATGGGCGATGACATCCCGAACGTGCCGAACAAGCGCGGCGGCGGCCTGTGCCTCGGCGGCAAAATTGCGCCTATCTTCTTTAACACTATGGAAGATGCGGGCGCACTGCCAATCGAAGTTGACGTTTCTAACCTGAATATGGGCGACGTGATTGACGTCTACCCGTACAAAGGCGAAGTGCGCAATCATGAAACCGGCGAGCTACTGGCAACCTTCGAACTGAAAACCGACGTGCTGATCGACGAAGTGCGTGCCGGTGGTCGTATCCCGCTGATTATCGGCCGTGGCCTGACCACCAAAGCGCGTGAAGCGCTGGGTCTGCCGCACTCTGATGTTTTCCGTCAGGCAAAAGACGTGGCGGAAAGCAGCCGTGGCTTCTCGCTGGCGCAGAAAATGGTCGGTCGCGCCTGCGGCGTGAAAGGCATTCGTCCGGGCGCGTACTGCGAACCGAAAATGACCTCCGTCGGTTCTCAGGATACGACCGGCCCGATGACCCGCGACGAGCTGAAAGACCTGGCCTGTCTGGGATTCTCCGCCGATCTGGTCATGCAGTCGTTCTGTCACACCGCAGCCTATCCGAAGCCGGTTGACGTCACCACGCACCACACGCTGCCAGACTTCATTATGAACCGTGGCGGTGTCTCTCTGCGTCCGGGCGACGGCGTGATTCACTCCTGGCTGAACCGTATGCTGCTGCCAGATACCGTGGGTACCGGCGGCGACTCCCATACCCGTTTCCCGATCGGTATCTCCTTCCCGGCGGGCTCTGGTCTGGTGGCGTTTGCCGCCGCGACCGGCGTGATGCCGCTGGATATGCCGGAATCCGTGCTGGTACGCTTCAAAGGCAAAATGCAGCCGGGCATCACCCTGCGCGATCTGGTCCATGCCATCCCGCTGTACGCCATCAAACAGGGCCTGCTGACCGTTGAGAAGAAAGGCAAGAAAAACATCTTCTCTGGCCGCATCCTGGAAATCGAAGGTCTGCCGGATCTGAAAGTGGAGCAGGCGTTTGAGCTGACCGATGCTTCTGCCGAGCGTTCCGCTGCCGGTTGTACCATCAAGTTGAACAAAGAGCCGATCATTGAATACCTGACCTCCAACATCGTCCTGCTGAAGTGGATGATTGCGGAAGGCTACGGCGACCGTCGTACGCTGGAACGCCGTATCCAGGGCATGGAAAAATGGCTGGCGGATCCGCAACTGCTGGAAGCCGATGCTGACGCAGAGTACGCGGCGGTGATCGACATCGATCTGGCGGATATCAAAGAGCCAATCCTCTGTGCGCCGAACGATCCGGACGACGCGCGTCTGCTGTCTGACGTGCAGGGCGAGAAGATCGACGAAGTGTTCATCGGTTCCTGCATGACCAACATCGGCCACTTCCGCGCGGCTGGTAAGCTGCTGGATAGCCACAAAGGCCAGTTGCCAACCCGCCTGTGGGTAGCGCCGCCAACCCGTATGGACGCTGCGCAGCTGACCGAAGAAGGTTACTACAGCGTGTTTGGTAAGAGCGGTGCGCGTATTGAGATCCCAGGCTGTTCCCTGTGTATGGGTAACCAGGCGCGTGTAGCCGACGGTGCGACGGTCGTCTCGACTTCAACCCGTAACTTCCCGAACCGTTTAGGTACCGGTGCGAACGTCTTCCTGGCTTCTGCGGAGCTGGCGGCGGTGGCAGCGCTTATCGGCAAACTGCCGACGCCGGAAGAGTACCAGACCTTTGTGGCGCAGGTAGATAAGACGGCGGTGGATACTTACCGTTATCTGAACTTCGACCAGCTTTCTCAGTACACCGAGAAAGCGGACGGCGTGATTTTCCAGACTGCGGTGTAACAGAGACGGGCCCGGATTTCCGGGCCCGAATGGCGCTTCTTATTTATTATTACGCTTCACTTCCCGTAGCCCCGGAAAATACGTAATTACCCCGCCCATTATTGCCCCGGCTACAATCGCTGGAATAAGCATAATCAATACTTCACCATATATTAATGGTAGTATGCTTATGTCAAAACCATATCGCGCAAAATTAAACAGCGTCGTGATCAGACCACCTGCAATGGCGCAAAGGATCATCCTGTTAATTATTTTTTGATATAATTTCAGGGGTATCAGCGCGCAGGCGACACCGGTTAACCATGCGGGGAGGAGACTGTATATCCAGCCGGTAATAATCACTAATGCTGGTATTGTTCTGCAGAAATACAACAAAAATGAGTCTGGTCCGCCAATAATGGCGGGTAAAAAGTTTATGATACCTATCGCGATGGCTGCGCCTATTAACGGCCCAAACAGAATAAACCAACCGCTATGATAAATTATTCGTCGAAATACAGACATAATGTATCCTTCCTGAATTTTCCTTCAACCGTCTGACAAAAAATACAACTCACTACGGCTTCTCTGCTGATATCGCCCATTGCTGGAGCTTAGTTGAAAAGCGCTTATCAAGTAGCCAACAATTTCATGACAACGACCCGGATGATAAGGAAGCGTCTGAAAGACTAGCAGGCATCGGCGTGGCAGGGTATTGATGATTTCTGAAAAAAAACGCCAGAGGGACACCGGGCTGGTAATGCTATAACTGGATGAGGGGCAGCCATTTTTAATGACTGCGCTCTTCCGGCACATAATAAAAGGTCATCTAAACGGCGCGCTGCCTGATGTGAAATTTGTCGTCGAGTTTTCGCTTAACGGAGATTAAGTGTATGTAAGCGTGATGGATGATGGACATTTCCTTGCGGCAACGCCTATATCCCCAGCACTTCCGGCACCAGCTCTTCCAGTTGCCTGACCAGTTCAGGGTCCATATAGCGATAATCGTCGGGGATATCGAGTACGTGCAGGGGCTTATTTTCAATAATACGACGATATTCAGCCATCAACCGGTCTTTATGTTTCTGCTCCATAACGCAGATAACATCAGCCCACTGAAGTAACCCGCACGACACGCTTTTTTTGGCATTACGGCTGGTGCCGGCGGAACGGACGCTAAGGCCAGGATAGCGGCGGAACACCTGCTCCGCCGTGGGGCTGCGCCATTGATTTCGGCTGCATATGAAAAGCACATTCATTAAATAAATACTCTTCCAGATCGCGCTTCGCTAACGGCGAGTTTGTGAATCGTGGAGACTTAATACCCCACGGTGCGGCACGTAGCACTTTGTCGGAGTGCGTGTAGATATATTGAAGCGCTAGAGTGACTTTCTGTATGAATAATAAACTGTTTTGGCATTTTTATTTTATCTTTTGTGCGCCCCGCTGTTTTTCTTTCACCGTGCTGCGATAATTACCTTAAGGCGCAATGCGGTATTGGCGCATTGCCAGGGCAGAGGAAAACAATTATGGATTACGAATTTCTGCGCGACGTTACCGGAGGGGTAAAAGTACGAATGTCGATGGGCCACGAGGTGGTCGGTCACTGGTTTAATGAAGAGGTTAAAGACAACCTCTCGCTACTGGATGAAGTAGAACAAGCCGCGCGTACGGTCAAAGGCAGCGAACGCTCCTGGCAACGAGCAGGGCATGAATACACGATCTGGATGGACGGCGAAGAGGTGATGATTCGCGCCAATCAGCTGGATTTTTCCGGCGATGAGATGGAAGAGGGGATGAGTTATTACGATGAAGAGAGTTTATCCCTGTGCGGCATGGAGGATTTTCTGCGGGTCGTCGCCGCGTATCGGGAATTCGTCAGTAAAGCCTGACCCTCTCTTCGTTATTGTCCCACAACGCCAGTCGACGGACAGTTGGGGGCGGTAGCGGAAACGAAATCACCACACATTCCAGCCGGGAGTATCCCGGCTTTTTTATAGCAGAATGATTTTTTGATTTTTATTAATCATTTTAAAACTGTGAACTGACGCGTTTGTGATCTTAATTTGATTGAATATAATCGTTATGATTTTATTCAATCACAACAAGCAACAGGCGGTAAGACCATGAACATCAAAAAAGCAATAGAGCGCGTACCCGGCGGCATGATGGTCGTACCGCTCGTTATTGGCGCAGTCATTAACACCTTCGCCCCGCAGGCGCTTGAGATCGGCGGTTTTACCACCGCCTTATTTAAAAACGGCGCGGCGCCGCTAATTGGCGCTTTTCTGCTGTGTATGGGAGCCGGTATCAGTGTGAAAGCTGCGCCCCAGGCGTTATTGCAGGGCGGGACGATTACGCTCACTAAGTTGCTTGTCGCCATCGGCATTGGCCTGGGCGTGGAGCATCTTTTCGGCGCGGAGGGTATTTTTGGCCTGAGCGGCGTGGCGATTATCGCGGCGATGAGCAATTCGAATGGCGGACTTTATGCTGCGCTGGTAGGCGAATTCGGCAATGAGCGCGACGTCGGCGCTATCTCTATTTTGTCTCTTAATGATGGCCCTTTCTTTACGATGATTGCGCTGGGCGCGGCAGGGATGGCGAACATTCCCATTATGGCGCTGGTGGCGGTGCTGGTTCCGCTGGTTGTCGGCATGATCCTCGGCAATCTTGATCCTCATATGCGCGATTTTTTGACCAAAGGCGGCCCGCTGCTCATTCCTTTCTTTGCTTTTGCGCTGGGGGCGGGCATCAATCTGGAAATGTTACTGCAAGGCGGACTTGCCGGAATTCTGCTCGGCGTGCTGACAACGTTCGTTGGCGGTTTCTTTAATATTCGCGCAGATCGTCTGGTTGGCGGAACTGGCATTGCCGGGGCGGCGGCCTCCAGCACCGCGGGTAATGCCGTTGCGACGCCGCTGGCTATTGCGCAGGCCGACCCTTCGCTCGCCGAGGTGGCCGCTGCTGCCGCTCCGCTGATTGCCGCCTCGGTGATCACCACGGCAATCCTGACGCCAGTGTTGACCTCCTGGGTTGCGAAAAAACAGGCGCGTCAGGCTTCTTTGGAGAAAAACGCATGAAAATGATGGTTATCGCCGATGATTTTACCGGATCGAATGATACCGGCGTCCAGTTGGCGAAGAAGGGGGCGAGAACGGAAGTTATGTTGAGCGCGTCGCAAAAACCGTCCCGCCGCGCCGATGTGTTAGTCATTAACACCGAAAGCCGGGCGATGCCCGCAGATCAGGCGGCATCTGCCGTTTATGCCGCGCTTTCCCCGTGGTGTGAGACATCGCCAGCGCCGCTGGTGTACAAAAAAATCGACTCCACATTTCGCGGCAATATCGGCGCCGAAGTGACGGCGGCCATGCGCGCCAGTCAGCGAAAACTGGCCGTTATCGCCGCCGCGATCCCTGCGGCCGGACGCACGACGCTTGAAGGAAAATGTCTGGTTAATGGCGTCCCGCTACTGGAAACCGAATTTGCCAGCGATCCGAAAACGCCCATTGTCTCTTCCCGTATTGCCGAGGTAGTGGCGTTGCAAAGTGAGATCCCTGTGTATGAAGTCTTTTTGCAGGATGTCCGACGCGGCGGGTTAAGCGCCTTACTTACGGCTTATGCGGCTGAGGGCGAAGGGATTATCGTCGTGGATGCGGTGGAAGAGCGGGACCTGACGTTGATTGCGCAAGCGGCGTGTGAACAACCGTCGATGCCGCTGCTCGTCGGCGCAGCGGGTCTGGCGAATGCGTTGCCGGTTGAACTTTTTATGCAAGACCGGCAGCGGCTGCCGGTGCTGGTGGTGGCCGGTTCGATGAGCGAAGCCACGCGACGTCAGGTGGATAATGCGCTGTGCCGGGGACGTGCGGAGGTCGTGGATATCGATGCCGCGCGCATGGTGTCGGATAGCGCGGAACAGGAAATCGCGTCTGTCGTAGAGCAGGCCTGCGCGCTGTTAAGTCAGCATCGACATACGATTTTACGCACCAGCCGTCGCGCAGAAGATCGACAGTTAATCGACGCGCTGTGCGAAAAATCCGCGATGAGTCGTCAGCAATTGGGCGAGCGACTGAGTCAGCGGCTTGGCGTCGTCACGTTAAACATTATCGAGCAGGCGCGGATTGGCGGGTTGTTTCTGACCGGCGGCGATATCGCTACCGCCGTCGCCGGCGCGCTTGGCGCTGAAGGTTATCGCATTCAGAGCGAGGTGGCGCCCTGTATTCCCTGTGGAACGTTTGTAAACAGCGAAATTGACGATCTGCCGGTCATTACCAAAGCGGGCGGATTCGGTTCAGACAGTACGTTGTGTGACGCGCTTTATTATATTGAGGAGATGTATTGTGGAGACTAAAACCGTTGCCATTACCATGGGCGATCCAGCGGGCATTGGGCCGGAAATTATTGTTAAAGCGCTAAGCGAAGACGGTCTCAACGGCGCGCCGCTGGTGGTTATTGGATGCCTCACAACGTTGAAACGTTTACAGGCGAAGGGCATCACGCCGAACGTCGAGTTACGGGCCATTGAACGGGTCGCCGAAGCGCGTTTTGCGCCCGGCATCATTCATGTGATTGATGAGCCGCTGGCGCAGCCGGAGGCGCTGGAGGCCGGGAAAGTTCAGGCGCAGGCGGGGGATTTAGCGTATCGCTGCGTGAAGCGCGCCACCGAGTTAGCGTTACGGGGCGACGTACAGGCTATCGCTACCGCGCCGCTGAATAAAGAGGCGCTGCACCTGGCAGGGCACAACTATCCGGGCCATACCGAGCTGCTCGCGACCCTGACCCATAGCCGCGATTACGCGATGGTACTTTACACCGATAAACTAAAAGTGATTCACGTTTCAACGCATATCGCGCTGCGTAAATTCCTTGATACGTTAAGTACCGCGCGTGTCGAAACGGTGATTGGCATTGCTGATACTTTCCTCAAGCGTGTGGGTTACGTTAAACCGCGTATCGCCGTGGCAGGCGTGAATCCTCATGCGGGCGAGAATGGCCTGTTTGGCGATGAAGAGACGCGTATCCTGACGCCAGCCATTACCGATGCCCGCGCAAAAGGTATGGACGTTTATGGGCCGTGCCCGCCGGATACTGTATTTCTCCAGGCTTATGAGGGACAGTATGATATGGTGGTGGCGATGTATCATGATCAGGGGCATATCCCGTTGAAATTGCTTGGCTTTTATGATGGCGTGAATATCACCGCGGGGCTGCCGTTTATTCGGACCTCTGCCGATCATGGCACCGCATTTGATATCGCCTGGACGGGAAAAGCAAAATCTGAGAGCATGGCCGTATCGATCAAACTGGCAATGCAACTGGCATAATTCCCTGTTATGAAAGGACAACACCGTCTGGATCTCATTGTGGCGTATCTGAAAAATCATACGCTGGTTACGGTAGAACAGCTGGTTGAGGCGGTTGACGCATCGCCAGCCACTATCCGTCGCGATTTGATCAAGCTGGATGAGCAGGGCGTGATCAGCCGTAGTCATGGCGGCGTGGCGCTGCGGCGTTTTGAACCCGCCCAGCCCACCACCAATGAAAAACAACTGCGATCGCCCGCTGAAAAACGGGCGATCGCACGCGTTGCCGCATCGCTGGTCAATGCTGGCGATGCCGTCGTGCTGGATGCCGGTACGACAATGATGGAACTGGCGAAATGCTTAACCCATCTTCCGCTGCGGGTCATCACCGTCGATCTGCATATTGCGCTGTTTTTAGCTGAGTTCCGGCAAATTGAAGTGACGATTGTCGGCGGTCGTATCGATGACAGCAGTCAGTCCTGTATCGGTGAGCATGGGCGCAAGCTGTTGCGCAGCGTTTACCCGAACATCGCGTTTATGAGCTGTAATTCATGGGGGGTAAAAACGGGCGTGACGACCCCAACGGAAGATAAGGCCGGGCTTAAACAGGAGATTATTGCTAATGCGCAGCGCAAAGTGTTGCTGGCGGACAGCAGTAAGTATGGCGCGCATTCGCTCTTTAATGTGGTGCCGCTTGAGCGCTTTAATGATGTGATTACTGACGTCAATCTGCCGCCGTCAGCGCAGGTTGAACTGAAAGGGCGCGCTTTTGCGCTAATGCTGGTGCAGCCGGAGTGACAGCGCCGTCAGGCGCTGCCAGTGGTGAATCAGACCGCAGAAATATTGCGGCCGTAGTAAATCTCGCGCATCTCTTTCCACAGCGCGGCGGTGATCTCCTGGCGTTCGGTTTCAGTGAGATCTTCCGGTTTGGTGTGAAACATGTAGTGCTTAAGATCGAACTCTTTAAGCAGCATCTTGGTATGGAAAATATTTTCCTGATACACGTTTACATCCACCATGTCATACAGCGACTTCATATCTTCCGACATAAAATTCTGAATAGAATTAATCTCATGATCGATAAAGTGCTTCATACCGTTGACGTCGCGTGTAAAGCCGCGCACGCGGTAATCGATGGTGACGATATCGGACTCTAGCTGGTGGATCAGGTAATTGAGCGCTTTTAGCGGTGAAATCACCCCGCAGGTTGACACTTCGATGTCGGCGCGAAAGGTGCATAGCCCGCCTTCCGGATGGCTTTCCGGATAGGTATGCACGCAGATATGGCTCTTATCGAGGTGCGCCACCACGGTTTCCGGCAGCGGGCCGGGATGTTCGGTTTGATCGATAAGTTTCGGGTCGATCGGCTCTTCGCTCACCAGAATCGTGACGCTGGCACCCTGGGGTTCATAATCCTGACGGGCGATGTTCAGGATGTTCGCGCCGATAATGGAGCAGGTCTCCGACAGGATCTCGGTCAGTCGGTTGGCGTTATAGAGTTCATCGATATAGGCGATATAGCCATCGCGCTCTTCTGCGGTTTTGGCGTAGCAGATATCGTAAATACAAAAACTCAGGCTTTTCGTCAGATTGTTAAAGCCATGCAGTTTCAGCTTTTTCAATTTTTATCACCTCCTTAACGTCACTGTGCGGACAGTGCGTCATGTAGATATTGCGGTAGCGCAAATGCAGCGGCATGAATAGCCGGGTTGTAATAGCGACATTTGAGGCCGGCGGCATGAAAACGCGCCTGAATAATTTCGCTCGACAGGTGACGAAGAGCGTCGTTGTCCGTCGCCCAGGCGAAGGTCATAATGCCGCCGTAATAGGTCGGAATCGCCGCCTGGTAGAAGCCGACATCGCTGAAGTAATGACTCAGCTTTCGGTGGCTGTCGAGCGCTTCATCCTGTTGCAGGAAGCACACGCCGTTCTGGGCAACAAAAATGCCGCCCGGATTCAGGCAACGCTTACAGCCTTCATAAAAGGCGGAGGTAAACAGGCTTTCGCCGGGGCCTATCGGATCGGTACAGTCGGAAATGATCACATCAAAGGTCTGATGGGTCTGATTGACGAAATTCACGCCGTCGTCGATCACTAGCGTAAAGCGCGGATCGTCGTAGCTGCCGGCATTGTGGTTGGGTAAATACTGGCGGCAAAACGAGACTACGCCAGCGTCTATCTCTACCATGGTGATGGTTTCGACGTTTTTATGCCGGGTAACTTCACGTAGCATTGCGCCGTCGCCGCCGCCGATAATCAGAACGTGTTTCGCATGACCGTGCGCCAGCAGCGGGACGTGGGTCATCATTTCATGATAAATAAACTCGTCGCGTTCGGTGGTCTGTACCACGCCGTCCAGCGCCATCACGCGGCCAAAAGCGGCGTTTTCAAAGATGATTAAATCCTGGTGATCGGTTTTTTCATGATACAGAACGTTGTCTACGGCAAAGTACTGACCAAACTGGTCGTGTAGCGTTTCATGCCACATCGTATTTTCGGCCATTGGCTGATACCTCCATTGTTAACACCCGTAAAAAAAGGGCGCAACATCATAGCTAACAATGACCGTGGATGCACGGTCATTATTTCAGCAATAGGATCACGGAGGATTATTTAACGTAGGCTAACAGGCTCAGAGAATCGCGGGCCAAAGCTTTGCATTTTTTAGCGACCGGAATACCGATGCCGCTAAGATCGCGGTAGCTGTCTTCGCCCAACGATTTCATATCGAAGGTGTCGTAGTTACTCAGGTCCCACTGATTTTGCTGGGCAAAAAAGACCAGCGCACGCCGAATCTGACTGTTGGGTAAATTTTGGTAACCACAGTCATTTTTCAGAAAAACGAAAACCGCCGTTAAATCGGCCATATCTTCAGCTTCGGATTCAGTAAGCGCATAGCTATTTGCGCATAAGGCCATCAGGCTGCCAAACAACACGGGTCTGAAAAACGTCTTCATTGCTTCTACCACGGCATCAGGGAAAGTCAACGTTAGCATACTGAGAACGTAGCGACGACTTTTATTATCAGGATTGGTCGCGGTGTTTTCATTCTTATTGTATTGCTGTCAGGAATGGTAAAGACGTGTTGCTGGCTTGACCTTCCCGTTAGGGCAGGGTCTAAGCTTAGACACCCGCCTGTTCATTATAAGGAAATGATTATGTTACGCCGTGATTTCTTAAAATATTCAGTGGCGCTGGGGGTTGCATCAGCGCTGCCGCTGTGGAGCCGCGCCGCTTTTGCCGCCGAACGTCCCGCGTTGCCTATTCCTGACCTGTTAACGGCAGATGCGAGCAACCGTATGCAGTTAATTGTTAAAGCCGGACAGTCCACATTCGCCGGTAAGAACGCGACAACCTGGGGCTACAACGGTAATTTGCTGGGGCCAGCGGTACAGCTTCACAAAGGAAAAAGCGTGACCGTTGATATCCATAACCAACTGGCCGAAGACACGACGCTTCACTGGCATGGTCTGGAGATTCCAGGCATCGTCGACGGCGGTCCGCAGGGGATTATTCCCGCAGGCGGAACCCGTACGGTGACGTTTACGCCGCAGCAACGCGCCGCGACCTGCTGGATTCATCCGCACAAACACGGCAAAACCGGGCGCCAGGTGGCGATGGGCCTTGCCGGACTGGTGCTGATTGAAGATGACGAGATTCGCAAATTGCGCCTGCCGAAACAGTGGGGCATCGACGATGTGCCGGTGATCATTCAGGACAAACGCTTCTCCGCCGATGGCCAGATTGATTATCAACTGGATATTATGACCGCCGCCGTCGGCTGGTTTGGCGATACGCTGCTGACCAATGGCGCTATCTATCCGCAGCATTCCGCGCCGAAAGGCTGGCTACGTCTGCGCTTGCTAAATGGCTGTAATGCGCGTTCGCTGAATATCGCCGCCAGCGATAATCGTCCGCTTTATGTGATCGCCAGCGACGGCGGCCTGCTGGCGGAGCCGGTGAAAGTCACCGAACTGCCGTTATTAATGGGCGAGCGTTTTGAAGTGCTGGTGGATATCAGCGACGGGAAAGCCTTTGACCTGGTGACGCTGCCGGTCAGCCAGATGGGAATGGCGATCGCTCCGTTTGATAAACCGTATCCGGTGATGCGTATCCAGCCGCTGCGGATTACCGCCTCCGATACGCTGCCGGATACGTTGACGACGATGCCGGCGCTGCCGTCGCTGGAAGGGCTGACGGTGCGCAACCTGAAACTGTCGATGGACCCGCGTCTTGATATGATGGGGATGCAAATGCTGATGAAGAAATATGGCGCTCAGGCGATGAGCGGCATGGATCATGACAGCATGAACGCGCATATGCAGGGCGGCAATATGGGGCATGGCGAGATGGATCATGGCAACATGGATCACAGCGGGATGAATCATGGCGCGATGGGCAATATGAATCACGGCGGAAAATTCGACTTCCATAACGCTAACTTTATCAACGGCCAGGTCTTTGATATGAACAAACCGATGTTCGCGGCGCAAAAAGGCCGACATGAACGTTGGGTGATTTCCGGCGTGGGTGACATGATGCTGCATCCTTTCCATATTCACGGCACGCAGTTCCGTATTTTGTCAGAGAACGGCAAAGCGCCAGCGGCGCACAGAACGGGCTGGAAGGATACGGTACGCGTTGAGGGTGGTATCAGCGAAGTGCTGGTCAAGTTCGATCACGACGCGCCGAAGGAACATGCCTATATGGCGCACTGTCATCTGTTAGAACATGAAGATACGGGAATGATGTTAGGATTTACGGTCTGACCGATGTCTCCGACGCAGGCCGGGTAAGGCGAAACCGCCACCCGGCACAATGCCCGGCATACGCCGGGCATTAATGGTTATTTCGCGTCGTCAGGCAAAGCATAGGCCACGATATAGTCGCCCATCTTCGTACCAAACGAACCGTGGCCTCCGGCAGAAACGACCACGTACTGCTTACCGTTTACCTCATAGGTCATCGGCGTTGCCTGGCCTCCGGCGGGTAAACGTCCCTGCCACAGTTTTTCCCCGTTGCTCATGTTATAAGCGCGCAGGTAGTTGTCGGCGGTCGCGGCGATAAACAACACGTTACCGGCGGTTGAGATTGGCCCGCCCAGCATTGGCATCCCCATGTTGAACGGCACTGGAACCGGCATCGGGAACGGCATACTGTCGCGCGGCGTCCCTATACGTTTCTTCCACACGATTTCATTGGTCTTCAGATCCAACGCGGAAATATAGCCCCAGGCCGGTTGTTTACACGGCAGGCCAAACGGCGAAAGGAACGGATTCAGCGTGACACCGAACGGTACGCCGTACTGTGGCTGAATACCCGCTTCTGTTCCGGTACCTTTCGCGTCTTTCGGCGGCTCCATCGGATTACCCGGGCCGCGTGGGATCAGTTTCGAGACAAACGGCAGCGCCATCGGGTTAGCGATAGCGACCTGACGGTCTGGATCGACGGAAATACCGCCCCATTCAAACATCCCCAGGTTGCCAGGGAATACCAATGTCCCCTGCTCGGATGGCGGGGTGAAGATACCTTCATAGCGCAATTGGTGGAACATAACGCGGCACACCAGTTGGTCGAACATGGTCGCGCCCCACATATCCGCGCCGGAGAGATCTTTTTTCGGGCGGAAGGTTAAATCAGAGAACGGCTGAGTTTTGGCGACATAATCGCCTTTTGCCGCGCCCTGCGGGACCGGTTTTTCCGGAGCGGGCACGACCAGCTCGCCATTACGTCTGTCCAGCACAAAGATATTACCGGTTTTCGCTGGTGCATAGATAACCGGAACGGTAGTACCGTCAACGGTAATATCCGCCAGCGTCGGCTGTGCCGGCAGGTCCATATCCCACAGATCGTGATGGACGGTCTGATAACTCCAGGCCAGTTTCCCGGTGGTGGCATTCAGCGCCAGGATGGAGCTGGCATAACGCTCCTGCTCCGGCGTGCGGTTACCGCCCCAGATATCCGGCGTGGTCACGCCCATCGGCAGATAGACCAGATCCAGTTTCGCATCATAGGCGGCAGGCGCCCAGGAGTTCGGCGAGTTAAAGGTAAAAGCGTGCTCATCGGCTGGAATCGCGTTCGGATCTTTCGCCCCCGGATCGAAGGCCCACAGTAGTTTACCGCTATTAACATCAAAACCACGGATAACGCCGGACGTTTCGCGGGTAGAGAAGTTATCCGTGACCGAACCGGCAATGACAATCGTTTTATCGGTGATAATCGGCGGCGACGTCGGTTCATACAGTCCCGGCGTGGTATCCGGCATATTGGTTTGCAGATTCAGGACGCCTTTGTTGGCGAAGGTTTCACACAGCTTGCCGGTTTCGGCATTCACCGCGAAAAGGCGACCGTCGTTGACCGGGAGGATAATACGGCGCGGACAGTCGGCGATGACCTCCGGCGAGGCGGTATCCGCTTTGGCCTCATGATAAGAGACGCCGCGGCAGGTCACATGCTGGAAAGACGAATCGGTCTTCAACTGAGGATCAAAATGCCACTTCTCTTTACCGCTGGCGGCGTCCAGCGCGAACAGACGCTGGTGAGCCGTACACAGATAAAGCGTATCGCCGACTTTAATCGGGGTCACTTCGTTGGTGATTTCACCCGGATCGTTGGGTTGTTTCAGATCGCCGGTGCGGAAGACCCACGCTTCTTTCAGTTGGTGAACGTTATCCGCAGTGATCTGTTTCAGCGGTGAATAGCGTTGGCCTTCCTGATTGCGTCCATAGGCCGGCCAGTCTTCGTCGGCGATCGACGAGCTTGTTGCGGCGGGCGTGGCGTCGGCGCGAAGCGTACCGTTGATCTCCTGCGGGTCGTTGAAGCCAGCCCAAGTCAGAATGCCGCCGCTAATCAGCAGCGCCACGACCAGCGCCGCCACTGCGCCGCTGGAAGGAACCACCAGCCGATGCCAGACAAACGGCAATATTAGCCAGATGCCGAAAAACACCAGAATATCGCTACGCGGCGTGAGCGCCCAGAAGTCGAACCCGACTTCCCACACGCCCCAAATCATTGTCGCCAGCAGCAGGGCGGCATACAGCCACAGTGCGGCACGTTTACTGCGCCATAGCAATCCGGCCACAACCAGCATCACGAGGCCCGCGATGGGGTAGTACCAGGAACCGCCAATAGCAACCAGCCAGACACCTCCGATAAGAAGATACAGCCCACAAAGTGCTGCAAAGAGGGCCGTCAGCGTCACGAGTAATCGTGGCGATCGTGCGTTATTTTCTGCCATAAAAAGACACCATCCCAAATTGTTAATTTTTTAGTAGCAATTAAGTATAGGAATTAACATGTGTGATCGTCATCACAAAATGAGCTTTCTTATCAAATGCCGCGAATGAATACGTTTGCTGTTATACTGCGTGCCTTGCGCGTCAATGCGGCGTTATTAGTCACCGGCATTGAGTGATTTGTTTTTAAATCATATGGTTATAAATATGAAACATACTGTTGAAGTCATGATCCCCGAAGCGGAGATCAAAGCACGTATTGCCGAGCTGGGTCGTCAGATTACCGAACGTTATAAAGACAGCGGCAGTGAAATGGTGCTGGTAGGTCTGTTGCGTGGCTCATTTATGTTTATGGCGGACCTGTGCCGTGAAGTTCAGGTTCCTCATGAAGTCGATTTTATGACCGCCTCCAGTTATGGTAGCGGCATGTCCACCACCCGCGACGTGAAAATCCTCAAAGATCTGGATGAGGATATTCGTGGTAAAGACGTGCTGATTGTCGAAGACATTATTGATTCCGGTAATACGCTGTCGAAGGTCCGTGAAATCCTGGGCCTGCGCGAGCCGAAATCGCTGGCGATTTGTACGCTGCTGGATAAACCTTCTCGCCGCGAAGTGGACGTGCCGGTTGAGTTCGTTGGCTTTTCGATTCCGGACGAATTTGTAGTCGGTTACGGTATCGACTACGCTCAGCGTTATCGCCATCTACCGTATGTTGGTAAAGTGGTGCTGCTGGACGAGTAAGCGCAGAAATGCCGGATGGCGTCGCTAAAGCGACTTATCCGGCCTATAGCTAATGGCTTATTGGTGGGGAATGTATTTCAGACTTAGGGCGGAAATACCCTTATGATAGCCGTTCTCCAGCGTTTCTCTGTTGGTGGCGGTGACGTCAAGATCGCGCAGCAGGCCATCATTGATACTGTACGCCCAGCCGTGAATGGTCACATTCTGACCGCGTTTCCACGCTGACTGCATAATGGTGGAATGCCCCAGGTTATAGACCTGTTCCATGACGTTCAATTCATAGAGCGCGTCCAGACGTTGCTCTTCGGGCATTTTTCCCAACAGCGAGCTATGTTTAAGCCAGATGTCGCGGATATGCAGCAGCCAGTTATTAATCAAGCCCAGCTCAGGGTTTTCTACCGCAGCCTTGATACCGCCGCAACCGGAGTGGCCGCAAATGATAATATGCTCAACTTCCAGAACATCTACCGCATACTGAACCACGGAGAGACAGTTCAGATCGGTGTGAATAACCAGGTTAGCCACATTACGGTGAACAAACAATTCGCCCGGTTCAAGCCCGGTTAAACGCTCTGCGGGAAC
Source organism: Salmonella sp. SAL00670 (assembly GCF_046552235.1). NCBI lineage: Bacteria > Pseudomonadati > Pseudomonadota > Gammaproteobacteria > Enterobacterales > Enterobacteriaceae > Salmonella > Salmonella sp. SAL00670. The sequence goes on along the minus strand of NZ_JBGDUO010000007.1, from coordinate 86,062 downwards.
GCGGCTGTCGGAACATCCAATCCATAGAAAGCGCGGTTTTTGCGCTTGCGCCAGTTTCTCAAAAAATCCGGGGTCCTCTTCCACCAGCATTTTTGACCATAGTGCATTGTTGCTGATGAGTGTATCTATGTCTTTCATGGAAGTTAACGACCTGTAACCAAATAAGTGCGTTGGGCTAATATAGGGCAACTCCGTAATTATTTAAACCATATATAAAGTGTAAGAACGTAAAGTAAGTGAGAATTTATGACCATTGCGCTGGAACTTCAACAACTTAAAAAAACCTATCCCGGCGGCGTTCAGGCGCTGCGCGGCATAGATTTGCAGGTCGAAGCGGGGGATTTTTACGCGCTTCTGGGGCCAAATGGAGCAGGGAAATCGACCACCATCGGTATTATCAGCTCATTGGTTAATAAAACGTCCGGGCGCGTTAACGTTTTTGGTTACGACCTGGAAAAAGACGTGGTTAACGCCAAGCGACAGCTTGGACTGGTGCCACAGGAGTTTAACTTTAACCCGTTTGAAACGGTGCAACAGATCGTAGTGAATCAGGCCGGTTATTACGGCGTGGAGCTTAAAGAGGCGGTTTTACGTAGCGAAAAGTATTTAAAACAACTCGATCTGTGGGAAAAACGTCATGAACGCGCGCGGATGCTCTCCGGTGGGATGAAGCGCCGCCTGATGATCGCCCGCGCGCTGATGCATGAGCCTAAACTATTGATTCTCGATGAGCCGACGGCGGGCGTCGATATCGAATTGCGTCGCTCGATGTGGGGATTCCTGAAAGACTTAAACGCCAAAGGCACCACCATTATTCTCACCACCCACTATCTGGAAGAGGCGGAAATGCTGTGCCGCAATATCGGTATTATTCAGCACGGCGAGCTGGTGGAAAATACCTCCATGAAAAATCTGCTTTCAAAGCTGAAATCGGAGACGTTTATTCTGGATTTAGCGCCAAAAAGCCCGCTACCTAAGCTTACGGGTTATCAATATCGTCTGGTGGATACCTCGACTCTGGAGGTGGAAGTGTTACGCGAGCAGGGGGTTAACAGTGTCTTTAGCCAACTGAGCGAGCAGGGGGTTCAGGTATTAAGTATGCGTAATAAAGCCAACCGTCTGGAAGAACTGTTTGTGTCGCTGGTGCATGAAAAACAAGGAGATCGCGCATGATGCAGCTTTACTGGGTTGCCCTTAAAAGCATCTGGGCGAAAGAGATTCACCGCTTTATGCGGATCTGGGTGCAAACGCTGGTGCCGCCCGTCATCACCATGACGCTCTATTTTATTATTTTCGGCAACCTGATTGGTTCGCGCATCGGCGAAATGCATGGTTTTAGCTATATGCAATTTATTGTGCCGGGCCTGATTATGATGGCGGTCATTACTAACTCCTACGCGAATGTCGCGTCGTCATTTTTTAGCGCCAAGTTTCAGCGCAATATTGAGGAACTGCTGGTCGCGCCGGTGCCAACGCACGTGATCATCGCCGGATTTGTCGGCGGCGGCGTAGCGCGCGGGCTATGCGTAGGGATTCTGGTGACGGCGATTTCGCTCTTTTTCGTGCCTTTCCAGGTGCATTCCTGGGTATTTGTCGCGCTAACGCTGATTCTGACCGCGATTCTGTTCTCGCTGGCCGGACTGCTGAACGCCGTGTTTGCGAAAACCTTTGACGATATCAGTCTGATCCCGACCTTTGTGCTGACGCCGCTGACCTACCTCGGCGGGGTATTTTACTCGCTGACGCTGCTGCCGCCGTTCTGGCAAGGGCTGTCGCACCTGAACCCGATCGTCTACATGATCAGCGGTTTCCGTTATGGTTTTCTGGGTATCCATGATGTGCCGCTGGTGACGACGTTTGGCGTACTGGTGATCTTTATCGCTGCTTTCTATCTGCTGTGTTGGTCGCTGATCCAGCGCGGGCGCGGGTTGCGCAGTTAAGCGCTGACTGGGGAGATGGGGCGTTGGGTTGCGCTTCGCTTCACTTCATCTACGGGTCCGTAATATCAATGGGTTACGGGTCGGTAGGTGAGGCTTGTCGAAACCCAACGCTTCTCTCAGCGAATCTGAATCTCCAGCGTGGCGGTGGCCTGGTATTCTCCGGTGTGGGGAACATGTCCGGTGGTATTGACCGGCGCGGCGGTGAACTCGGTGCTGCCTTTACCGTCGGCGTAATCTTCAATCGGCAATTCGGCGCTGCCGCCGGGAACGATGGTATTATCGTATTTATCGGAAATCCGTATCCCCAAATTCTCATTGTCAGTTTTCAGGTAGTCCGGGTTGTGCGGATCGGTTGCGCCATTTAATGACATCGACAGGTTGGTGCCGTCCGCCACGTTGCTACAGGTAAAGTTTACCTGAGTGGTGACGTGCGAGTTCTGCGGACTGTCGCCGAGGTGACGAATATCTTTGCCCTCAATATCCGGTAGCCTGACCTCGATAACCTGCCCGGCGTTGATGGAGCAGGACTGCGGCACGGTAATGGTCCCGGACATGGTGACGTGCGCCATCGGTGGAACGGAAGGGGGAATATTATCTCCGCTGCTGCCCGGCGTTTTTGACAAATAGAGATTCATAATCGTCGTCTCAGGAATGGTGATTTCACCTACCAGTGGGTGAGTAATATAAATACGCACGTTACCCTTATTCCCTGCGGACATTTTGTTTATGTCCGCGCCCGTACACCCGCCTGCGGTGGGGTCCTGATTACTGATCGCTGAAAAGGGAACGGGGATATACTGTTTCAGGTTACCGACGATGTAGGTTTCCGTACCAATCTCCAGCTTACCCGCGACCAGAACATAAAAATCCATCTGTTGCCCATTGCTACCCGCTTCGCTGTACGTTCCTTTTTGTGTTAAATCGCCGGTCGTGGCGGTGAAATAGTTAACGCCCTGATAATCTTTATTATCGCAGTCGCACCTGGCGCTGTATTCGCCGCCGACCGACCAACTCTCTTTGACTATTTTCCCTGCCTGGTTCTCATCCGTATCGGTAATGGTCTGGTCAAGGGGAAAAAAGAAATTATGCGTGCCGCTGGTGGGTTGACACCAGCCGCTTCCGTTGCCCATCGTTCCGTCTGCCAGCGCATGGCCTGAAAATAGCGACAGCGCCAGCAGCATCCATAAATTCTTCATTGTGTTCCTCACTGGCAGACGGCGTTCGCCATCACTATGCCGTTCATATTTTTGCTGATATCCAGGCGGTAATCCGCGCGGCAAGAGGCGCTTCCCCAGTTCACCAGCAGCAGGCCCTCTTCCGGCAGGCCGCTGAGGAAGACCTGGCCTTTATCGCCGACGATACTGGCCAGGTTCGCATCCTGCCCATCGACGCTTGCCGTCGCGCCAAAGGGCACGGGCTCGCCATTGCTGCGCGTCAGCGTTAACAACACGCGATAGCCCTTATGTGTGTCATACGCCGCGCGCACCACCGCATTACGCGTCGGGTAGACGGTCTGGTTGTTGAGCGGAATATCCACGTTGTCAGCAAACGTGCTGCTGTCGAGCGAAATATCGTAGCGATAATACGGCGTGACGTTGGGGATCACCGTATAACCCCGGAAGTCGGTGGCGACGCCGGTCTGGTTTTCAACCGAAACGCCGCTGGCGCCGGGCGCTTTAATTAAAATCGCCGCGCCGGTAATCGGCTGGCTCAGGGTAATACCGTTTTCGTGCGCCAGAATGCCGCCACTGAGCGTCGTGAGTTGAAAATCAACGTTTCGCGCGCCGATTTCTGTTTTGTTGATATTGATAGTGACGTAATAGGTGCCAGGCAGCTGGCTTTTGTCGTTATCAAATGTCGACAGATCGACGCTTGTGCGATTCGCCTGCCCATGGTTTTCAATAAATGCCGGATTGAAATAGTCGCGCGCCCATGCAACGTGTGTGAACGTGCTGCCCAGCGCGATACACACAGCGCAGCGCGATAAATAAAATACCCGGTGTTGCCTTTTGCGCATCGGCACTCTCATCCCTGTCACTCTTCTCAAGGCGTTTGTTTATGTTCGGGGCCAGTACCGCCAAAATCGTTGATGATAGACCAGACAATCGGGCCGCTGGCGGCGGTAGGCAGCGCGTACTGCGCGTTGCCGAAAGGCGCCACATAGCGCGGGGCTTTCACTTTTTGACTGCCAACGGAAAGGGTGGCGAAGTTCATATAATAGGGCGTGGGGTTCTTCACGGTGAGCGTGCGACCCTGACGCGACCACGTTAACCGATCGGCAACCTCTTCTGGTTTTTGGGTTAACGCTTTTGGCCGGTAAATCAGCTTAAATTCCGCTTTAACGGCCAGCATGAGTGTGTTGTGTTTATTGTCCGGATTGCTGCTGGGAATCGATTTAATATCCAGCCAGTACAGCGACTCGCGATCTTCCGGCAAATTGCCGCCGGTACGGATAATTCGTAGTACGTTCTTTTGCCCGCCATTAAGGCGAAAAAGCGGCGAGGTGACCATAAACGGCGCATCGCCGCTCGCCCCTGTTTCGCTGATCGATTGCGCCCAGGACTGAATTAAATAGGGAACGTTGTCGTTATTGCTTATCGATATGGACGCATCTTTGGCATCGCCGTGAAAAATAACCCGCGTTGTGCCGATGTTTATCCCTGCGGCATGCGCCAGCGAACCGCACAACAGGCAACAAAGCAACCCTGCTTTAGCCAATGAATTCATTGATGACCTCAATAAACAAAGGGGCCAGCCGACGCTGGCCACCAGGATCAGTTATATTGCAGATAGAATGTTGCGGTTGCATCGACCGTTCCCGACTTAACGGGAACTGCGGTGGCGATATAGCGGGCGGTGAAAGGCATTGAGAGTTCCGTCACCCCCTCTGCTGTAGGGAGCGCGACTGCGGCAGACCATGCCTGAAGATCGTTAAAGGTCATAGGGGTGCTAGTTTTATCAAGAATTTGCACGCCAATATTCTCAGCATCATCCTCATTTTTCAGGATGGTCGCATCGGTTCCGTCGAGTGTGCCTTCAAAGCGCGCCTGTACACTGCTGTAGATGTTTGCGTCGCAGTTTTCGAGTTCGATGGTGAAGTCTGTATCCCCTGCCGTCTGCCCTGCGGCAGTGAAAAGAGAGGCAAATTCTTCCTGTAATGTCACCTCTACTGAATCCGTTTTTACCGTACAGGCGTTTTGCTTAATGAGGCCGGTGATATGTACGGTGCCGTCTTTGGCGGTGTCTGCCAGCGCGGCGGGGGAGAGGGTGATGGCAGCCAGTGCCACAGTGAGTGTTTTTAAGGTGAGTTTCATTATCTTTGATCCTTTAAGATATTATAAATATTGACATAGTAACAATATCTATAGTGTGGGAAGTTATTGTTCTTTTTATTGCCGAATGAGTAAATATAATGTCCGATGATTTTTGCGGCGCGAAGAAAAATTCAGAATACATAAATATGAAATATTTATAATATATATTTAATCAATTATTTTGGTGAGTGTTTGTTTAATTGAATCGCCGTGGTTACCCTTTAATGGGCCAGATTCTATGAAGGCTGCTAACAATTTTAAAAATAATGCAAATTTTTTTGAATAAAAAATGATCGTGGTCATAGTGTGTTGTCGGCCAAAAAAACATGCTGACATCATGCAGGATTGGAGCTCAATGGAGGAGAAGTTATGCTGGGATGGGTCATTTCCTGTCATGACGATCGGGCGCAGGAAATGCTCGAAGGTCTTGAAAAGAAGTATGGGCCGTTGGCGCAGTGTCGGGCGGTCAATTTCTGGCGTGGGTTAAGCGTAAATATGCTCAGCCGCATGATGTGTGACGCCCTCCATGCCACCGACTCCGGTGAAGGCGTGATATTTTTAACCGACATTTCCGGCGCGGCGCCTTATCGTGTAGCGTCGCTGATGAGCCATAAACATTCTCAATGTGAAGTTATTTCCGGTGTCAGCTATTCATTGATGGAGGAAATGATTACCTGGCGAGAGTCGATGAGCAGTTCAGCATTTCGCGACCAGATTGTCGCGCTTGGCGCGCCGGATGTCACCAGTCTCTGGCATCAGCAGCAGAAAAATCCGCCTTTTGTGTTGCTGCATGATTCGTATGAGTTTTGATCAATACCATTGACGACGCTTTTGCTACAATGACGGCGTTTTTTCGCCTCGGTTATGATATATGGTTATGCGCGTTGTTCTTATCTTGCTGTTCTTTTTCGCCGGTAATGTGTTGGCTGCCTTGCCCGCTCGTTATATGCAAACGACGAAAGATGCCGCCATCTGGTCGCAGATTGGCGACAAAATGGTGACCGTAGGGAATATCCGCGCCGGACAAATTCTTTCCGTAACGCCTGTTGCGGCTGATTATTATGCCTTTAAATTCGGCTTCGGTGTGGGCTTTATCGATAAAGGCCATCTGGAATCCGTGCAGGGAAAACAAAAAGTGGAAGATGGGCTGGGCGATCTTAACAAGCCGCTCAGCAATCAGAATCTGGTGACCTGGAAGGACACGCCGGTGTATAACGCGCCGGACATCAGTAGCGCCCCGTTTGGCGTATTGGTGGATAATTTGCGTTACCCCATTATTAGCAAGCTGAAAGGCCGGCTACATCAAACCTGGTATCAGATCCGTATTGGCGACAGGCTGGCTTATGTCAGCGCCATGGATGCGCAGGAAGACAACGGCATTCCGATTTTGACCTATCATCACATCTTACGTGATGAAGAGAATACCCGTTTTCGCCATACGTCCACCACGACTTCGGTTCGGGCATTCAGCAACCAAATGACCTGGCTTCGCGATCGCGGCTATGCCACGTTGACGATGTACCAACTGGAGGATTACATCCATAACCGCGCCAATTTCCCGGCGCGCGCGGTGGTTATCACCTTTGACGATGGCCTTAAATCGGTGAGTCGCTATGCATATCCGGTATTAAAGCAGTACGATATGAAAGCGACGGCATTTATTATCTCATCGCGTATTAAGCGCCATCCGCAAACATGGAATCCCAGGTCGCTGCAATTTATGAGCGTGTCCGAATTGCGCAAGATAAGCGATGTTTTTGATTTTCAGTCGCATACCCATTTTTTACACCGGGTAGACGGGCATCGTCGCCCGATTTTATATAGCCGCAGCTACCATAATATTCTGTTTGATTTTGAACGCTCGCGGCGGGCGCTCGCACAGTTTACTCCGCACGTATTTTATCTTTCTTATCCCTTTGGCGGCTATAACGTGACCGCGATCAAAGCAGCAAAAGACGCCGGTTTCCATCTGGCGGTCACCACGGTGAGAGGGAAGGTGAAGCCGGGGGATAATCCGATGTTGCTCAAAAGGCTGTATATTCTGCGCACGGATTCGCTGGAAACCATGTCGCGGCTGATCAGCAACCAGCCGCAGGGATAAGGACTATCAGGCAACCTGTACCGGAATGGCTTTCGCGGTGCGCTTCATTTCGTTGTCGCCTTCAAAATAGGCCACTTTCGGACGCCATGTACGCGCTTCTTCATCAGACATGGTGACGAAGCTGGCGATAATCACAATGTCGCCAACTTCAGCGCAGTGCGCCGCCGCACCGTTCACCGAGATGATTCTGGAGCCGCGTTCAGCCGCAATCGCATAGGTTGAGAAACGTTTCCCATTGGTCACGTTCCAGATATCAATCGCTTCGTTTTCCAGAATACCGGAGGCATCAAGGAAATCCTGGTCAATGGCACAAGAACCTTCGTAGTGCAGGTCCGCCTGCGTGACTTTTACGCGGTGGAGCTTGCCTTGCAGCATGGTGCGAATCATAACTTCTTTACCCTGTCGTTTACCTTGGCTAAGCAGGCGCTTGTGGCCTGCTTTGGAAATTCTCAGGCAGTATTGCCCGATTTTTAACCCTTGTCTACTGGGCTAATGTAACGCTTTGATTATCGATCAGACGCGCCTGACCCAGCCAGGCGGCGGCCAGAATCACTGCGCGTTTGCTGGTTTCCGTCAGCTCCTGCAGCGTGTCGGCATCACGGATTTGAATGTCGTCGGCACGGAAGCCTTTTTCATTCAGTTCCTGTTCGGCAATGGCAATAATCTCTTGCAGCTCACGATTACCCGCAATCAGTTTTTCAGCGATGCTATTCATCACGTTGTATAGACCCGGCGCAATTTTGCGCTGCTCTGCGGTCAGATAAGCGTTACGTGAGCTGAGCGCCAGACCGTCTTTAGCGCGAATAATCGGCACGCCGACGATCTCAATGTCATAACTCATATCCGCCACCATTTTGCGGATCAGCGCCAGTTGCTGGAAATCCTTCTCGCCAAAGCAGGCGATATCCGGCTGGATCAGGTTGAACAGCTTGCTGACGATAGTCGAGACGCCGCGGAAATGACCTGGACGGCTGGCGCCTTCCAGCATGGTAGAGAGGCCGGGAACATCAACGTACGTCTGGCCTTCCAGCCCCTGTGGGTAGATTTCCTCAACGGCTGGCGCAAAGACATAATCGACTTTGCGTTTGTTCAGCTTTTCACAATCTTCCTGCAGCGTGCGCGGATAACGCACCAGATCGTCCGGCCGATCAAACTGCATCGGATTGACGAAAATGCTGACGATCACCACATCAGCCCGGGCTTTTGCCTCATCGACCAGCTTCATATGGCCGTCGTGCAGGTTGCCCATGGTGGGAACCAGTGCGACGCGTTTACCTTCCTGACGCAGACGACGAATATGCTGGCGCAGCAGCGGCAGGGTTTCAATGATTAGCACAACAAAACTCCTTGAGTTGCTTGATGATCCTGCCCGATGGCGCTGCGCTTATCAGGCCTACATCCGTTGAGGATCTGTAGGCCGGATAAGACGCGTCGCGTCGCCATCCGGCACGGTCAGAAAAATTAGTGAAAGCTGTGTTCTTCGCCCGGATAAACGCCGGACTCCACTTCAGCCATATACTGCTGTACGGCGGCGCGCATGTCGCCCGCTTCGGCAAGGAAATTTTTCGCGAATTTTGGAATATGACCGCCGGTGATGCCAAACGCATCGTGCATCACCAGGATCTGACCGTCGGTGACGTTGCCCGCGCCGATGCCGATCACCGGAATCGACAGCGCTTCCGTGACGCGCTTCGCCAACTCAACCGGCACGCATTCCAGCACCAGCAGTTGAGCGCCAGCGGCTTCTAAAGCCAGCGCATCATCCAGCAGTACCTGCCCGGCGTCGCCGCGGCCCTGAATTTTATAGCCGCCGAAGATATTCACCGACTGTGGCGTTAGCCCCAGATGACCACAAACCGGCACGGCGCGTTCGGTGAGCATTTTCACCGTATCAACCAGCCAGGCGCCGCCTTCAATTTTGACCATATTGGCCCCCGCACGCATCACGATAGCCGCGTTTTCAAACGCCTGTTCCGGGGTGGCGTAAGCCATAAACGGCAGGTCGGAGAGCAGCAGGCAGTTCGGCGCGCCGCGGCGTACCGCGCGGGTGTGGTAGGCGATATCTTCCACGGTGACAGGCAGGGTGGAGTCGTGCCCCTGAATTGTCATGCCCAGTGAGTCGCCAACCAGCATCACATTGATACCTTCGTCGGCAAATAACTTAGCGAAGCTGTAGTCGTAGGCGGTAATTGTCGCGAAGCGTTTTTTCTCTTGCTTGCATTTCTGCAGCAGTGAAATAGTGGTGGGTTTCATAACGTTTCCTGATGGTAAAAGTTATATTTCCCGGCATTCTAACAGTCATATTCAGGGGGGCAATTGATTTAAGCAATCGTTTGGCGCTAAAGCAGTAAACGCTAAAGGGGAGGCGATGTTTTACCAGTGGGCGGGTTTTGCAGCACCAAGATGGGTGAGATGCTGATGCAGGCTGATACCATCCGGAAAGATCAGATCAGGAGCGATTTCGAATAACGGCCACAGCATAAAACCGCGGTTTTTCATGTCGTAGTGCGGCACGGTCAGACGGTCGGTGTTAATGACTTCATCGCCAAACAGCATAATGTCGAGATCCAGCGTGCGCGGCCCCCAGCGTTCGGCCTTGCGCACCCGGCCCTGTTGCAGCTCAATGCGCTGGGTATGGTTAAGCAATTCTTCGGGGGCGAGAGCGGTATCCAGCGCCACCGCAGCGTTCAGGTAATCGGGCTGATCCTGTGGGCCAAGCGGCGGCGTGCGGTAAAACGAAGAAACCGCGACGATACGGCTATCGGGAATGTCGGCGATAGCCTTCAGGGCGGCATTGACCTGCTCCAGCGGAGAGGCCAGATTACTGCCAAGCGCGATATACGCGATCGTCATACGGTGCCCTCGCGGCGCGGCGCGCGTTTGCGCGGACGTGAACGACGGCGGCGTGGAGCAGGATCGTCGTCCAGCTCGTTGAGCATCCCTTTTTGTTCCGGCGGCGCGGAAGCCTGAAACTCGGCCCACCACTGCGCCAGACGTTGCAGTTCAGTATTATTTTCCACCTGAGCGCGCAGCTCCAGCAAATCAAACGCGGCGCGGAATTTGGGATGTTCCATCAGCTTCCAGGCGCGTTTGCCCTGACGACGGGACATGCGTAACTGAAGCTGCCAAATATCACGGGTCAGCGTGGTAAGGCGTTTCGGGATCGCCAGTGAACGGCAGGCCTCATCCAGCACGTCATTCATGGCCAGCGCGAAAGCATCGTAATAGGCAAGGCCGCTCTCCTGAGCGATTTTTTGCGCCATCTCCAGCAGCGGATACCAGAACATGGCGGCAAACAAAAATGCCGGGTTAACGCGCATCTCGTTACGGATGCGGTTATCCGTATTCTTCAACACCTGTGCAATGATGCGTTCCATTGCGCTGTCGCCGTTTTCGGTGAAATAACGCGTAATGGTAGGAAACAACGGCTGGAAGAGGTGGTATTCCCGCAGTTGTTGATAGGTTTCGTAACCGTTCCCCGCCTGCAACAGCTTCAGCGACTCTTCGAACAGGCGCGCGGGAGGAATGTCGTTTAGCAAGGTTGCCAGACGCGGGATTGGCTCAGCCGTTTCAGGGCTGATACGCATATTGAGCTTCGCAGCGAAACGCACGGCGCGCAGCATTCGAACCGGATCTTCGCGGTAGCGCGTTTCCGGATTGCCGATCAGGCGAATCACGCCTTCTTGCAGATCCTGCATTCCGCCGACGTAATCGCGCACGGTAAAATCCGCTACGCTGTAGTAAAGGCTATTGATGGTGAAATCGCGGCGCTGGGCATCTTCTTCGATAGAGCCGAAGATGTTGTCGCGCAGCAGCATACCGTTTTGCCCACGCTGGGAGGTCGTACGGTCGCTTTCACTGCCTTCATGATGACCACGAAACGTTGCCACTTCGATAATTTCCGGGCCAAACATCACGTGAGCCAGGCGGAAACGACGCCCCACCAGACGGCAATTGCGGAATAATTTCCGTACCTGATCCGGTGTTGCGTTGGTGGTCACGTCGAAATCCTTCGGCTTTTTGCCGAGCAAGAGATCGCGGACGCCGCCGCCGACCAGGTAGGCTTCATAGCCCGCTTTGTTCAGCCTGTACAGTACCTTGAGGGCATTTTCACTGATATCTTTGCGGGAGATAGCGTGCTGTTCACGCGGGATAATCGTCATATGTGGACGGGCGACGGCTTGTTCTGCCTCGCTCTCCTCGCGGCTTAACACCTTACGGCAAAAATTAGCGACTCGGGTAAAAATAGCGCACCTCGGTAGTGTCATACATTAATAAGATCAACTTACTCTATGTCTTTCGCATTACGGCAGACGGGCGTAAGAGAGCAACGCGACCTGGGCTGTAAGCATCATTAACGCCGCAGCAATGCGAAAGACGATGAGCAAAAATAGCGGCTAATCATAGCTCAGCGAGACGCATTTGAGAATGCCGGATTTACATTAGCCGATGTGGGTACGGCTGTAAGCCTCCAGTGCGTCACCGCAAAGCGCAGCAACTCCTCAACAGACATCTCCTGCCACGCTACGACGTCGCGTTGGCCTAAAAAGCGCAATGCCTGGACCAGTACCGGGCGCGGATCGCCTGTCGCAAGCGCAGGGGCATGATTTTGCTTGGAAAGTTTAGCGCCTTGTTCGTTGAGCGCCAGCGGAAGGTGCACGTAACCTGGCGCACGCCAGCCAAACTGTTTATACAGAGAAAGCTGTCGGACAGTGGGTTCGATTAAATCTGCGCCGCGGACGATCTCCGTCACCCCCTGAAAATGATCGTCGACCACCACGGCCAGATTATAAGCAAACAGTCCGTCGCGGCGGTGGATAATAAAATCTTCGCTCGCCAGCTGTGGGTCAGCCTGGATATCGCCGCGCAAGGCATCATGGAAATGCATCACTGGATGCTGCTGTTTAATTCTGACGGCGGCATTCTCCGGCCCGTGGCATAACGTCCGGCAATGGCCGTCGTAAATACCGCCCAGACGTTGAATGCGCGAGCGGGGGCAAGTGCAGTAGTAGCTCAGTCCCTGCTCGTGAAGCCAGGCCAGCGCCTCGCGATAAGCCTCATGACGCTGTGATTGCCATAAGACCTCGCCATCCCAGTGCAGGCCGTAATGTTCCAGCTGGCGCAGAATGGTCGCTGCGGCACCGGGAACTTCACGTGGGGGGTCGATATCCTCTATGCGAACGCGCCAAATTCCGCGTTGCGCACGGGCTTGTAGATAGCTGCCGAGGGCGGCGATTAACGAGCCGAAATGCAGTTCGCCGGATGGCGATGGCGCGAAACGGCCAATATAGTGTGAGTCAGTCATGCTGCGGGCAATAAAGAATAAGGCGGGAAAACTCCCGCCTGTCATAAATAGGGTAGAAACGAACGGGATTAACCCGCCATCTGTTTTTCGCGAATTTCAGCCAGCGTTTTGCAGTCGATGCACAGATCGGCTGTTGGACGCGCTTCCAGGCGGCGGATACCAATCTCCACCCCGCAGGACTCGCAATAACCGAAGTCTTCATCTTCCACTTTCTTCAGCGTCTTCTCGATCTTTTTGATCAGTTTGCGCTCACGGTCACGATTACGTAACTCCAGGCTAAACTCCTCTTCCTGCGCGGCGCGATCGACCGGATCGGGGAAGTTGGCGGCTTCGTCCTGCATGTGCGTCACAGTGCGATCGACTTCATCCCGGAGTTGATTACGCCATGCTTCAAGAATACGCTTGAAGTGCGATAGCTGGGCTTCGTTCATATACTCTTCGCCCGGTTTCTCCTGGTACGGCTCCACCCCAGCGATGGCGAGAATACTCAGGGACGATGTTTTACGGTTTTGCCCTTCTTGCATGTTGCTTCTCCTTAACACGCACTATCGATCCCCATGTTCGGGGGAAAATCAGGTCGCTATAAATAGCAGATGCTTTTCCGGATAGCAATTATCTAAACGTAACACTTGACAACCCTGTGAGGAAAAGCGTATTTACGCACGCGGCCAGAATACTTAATAATCAGGCTGTTATTCCACTACAACGTTATGGGTACTGGTTCGTTCAGTTCCATTTTTTGGGCTGAAAGTTCTGCTTTATAAGCTAAAACTTCCACGCCTTTATTCTGAGCCTCGCTCAATAGCTGCGCGTATTTTATATCGATATGACGTGCGGGTGAAAAACGTGTAATGGCGGAGTGCAGCACCGCGAACACCACCACTGCGCGATGACCTGCCGCCGCAACGCCCATCAACTCCCGAAGATGTTTTTGCCCTCGTTCGGTGATGGCGTCGGGAAAATAACCGTTTTCTTTTTCCGCTAACGTGACCGATTTCACTTCAATATAGCAGTCCGGGCGGAAATCTGCCTGTAACATAAAATCTATACGGCTGCGCTCGGCGCCATATTTGACTTCACTTTTCAGAATATTGTACCCCGCCAGCGCTGGCAGGCGATTCTCCTGAATCGCTTCTTTCGTTAGCTGGTTCGCCCGCAGCGTATTCACGCAAATGAATGCGCCGGATTGCGTTTCAGTCAATTCCCAGGTATGCGGATATTTGCGTTTAGTATTTTCTGATGTCGAATACCAGACGGTATCGCCAGGCGTGGCGCAGCCGGTCATCGCGCCGGTATTAGGACAGTGCAGCGTAAGCGTTGTACCGTCAGGGGTGATCACATCGGCTAAAAAACGTTTATAGCGCTGAATCAACGTAGCGCGTTGTAAAGGGGGGGAGAATAGCATCGACATTCCTTCATTATTATTCGCCCAGCGTCCAGCGCTGCAGCTCGGCATAGCGGGTACGGCCTTGCCCATACGAAGAGGCGTAAAGCGCAAATGACGTAACCGGAAATGACCAGCAAAAGCCCGGCGGCGGGATAGCCACCGTATGGCTGGCGTCGCGCAGCAGCGTAATATGCGGGTGAAAAGGCTGCGGGCTTTGGTAACAACCGCTGCGGGCGGCCTGCGCGCGCAGCATATTAGCCAACTGCAACAACCCGCGCGGCGGATGGCGCATCCCCAGCCACACCACGCGTGAACGCAGCCACTGACCGGCGTCATCCAGATGTAGCGTAAAGCCCGGCTGGCGAATTCGTCCGGCCAGTTGCGCAAGCGCGCGCTGCTTATCGTTACTGACGTCGCCTAAAAAGGCCAGCGTCAGGTGCAGGTTCGCCGCTGCGACGGGGCGTCCGTCTTCAGACGCAAAATGAGCGGCGCGCCAGGCGATAATTTGCGTGCGCGCGTCGTCGGGTAAGTCAATCGCAAAAAACAGCCGTTTTGGCTCAGACATAGGGATACTCGGTTATGGATTAACACGATGCTACAATGCGGCGCAAAGAAAGTTAACCCCGTGGAGCCGTTTGTGACGTCATTGCCCGTTGCCGCCGTATTGCCTGAATTGTTGACAGCCCTAAAAACCGCGCCGCAGGTTTTGTTGTCCGCGCCTACCGGGGCGGGGAAATCCACCTGGCTGCCGTTGCAACTCCTGCAACAAGGTCCGGTTGCTGGAAAAATCCTCCTGCTTGAACCGCGTCGTCTGGCGGCGCGTAATGTCGCGCAGCGTCTGGCGGAAGCGTTGAATGAAAAGCCTGGCGAAACGGTAGGTTACCGGATGCGCGCGCAAAGCTGCGTGGGGCCGCGTACCCGGCTGGAAGTAGTGACAGAAGGCGTATTGACCAGAATGATTCAGCGCGATCCCGAATTACGCGGCGTGGGGCTGGTGATACTGGATGAATTTCATGAGCGCAGTTTACAGGCGGATTTAGCGTTAGCGCTGTTGCTGGATATCCAGCAAGGGCTCCGTGACGATCTCAGGCTGTTAATCATGTCTGCGACGCTGGATAACGACAGGCTTTGTCAGCGACTGCCTGATGCGCCGATGATCGTCTCGGAGGGGCGCGCGTTTCCCGTGGAGCGACGTTATCAGCCGCTCGCGACGCATTTGCGTTTTGATGAAGCCGTCGCGATGGCGACAGCGGAACTGTTGCGCAATGAAAACGGTTCGCTGCTGCTATTTTTACCCGGCGTAGGCGAAATACAGCGCGTTCATGAACATCTGGCGTCGCGGGTAGGCAGCGATGTCCTGCTTTGTCCGCTGTATGGCGCATTGTCTCTGGAAGCGCAACGCAAAGCGATTGTTCCGGCACCCGCCGGGATGCGTAAAGTGGTGTTGGCGACTAACATTGCCGAAACCAGTTTGACGATTGAAGGGATTCGTCTGGTCGTCGATAGCGCTCAGGAGCGCGTGGCGCGATTTGACGCGCGAACGGGACTGACGCGGCTGGTTACGCAGCGTATCAGTCAGGCATCAATGACGCAGCGCGCGGGGCGCGCCGGACGACTGGCGCCGGGTATCTGTTTACATCTGCTGGCCAAAGAACAGGCGGAGCGGGCGGCGGCGCAAAGCGATCCGGAAATCTTACACAGCGACCTTTCCGGTTTATTGATGGAGGTGTTGCAGTGGGGATGTCACGATCCGGCATCGCTTTTCTGGCTGGACAGGCCGCCGGAGGTGAATCTTCAGGCCGCCCGCCGTTTATTATTGATGTTAGGCGCGCTGGAGGGCGAGCGGTTAAGCGCGCGGGGCCGGAAAATGGCGGCAACAGGTAACGATCCGCGCCTGGCGGCGATGTTAGTCAACGCCGGCGAGGGCGATAGCGCCGCCACTGCCGCCATGCTCGCGGCCATCCTTGAGGACCCGCCGCGCGGCGGCGGTACGGATTTAAGCGTAGTATTTTCGCGGCGACAGCCGGGCTGGCAGCAGCGTAGCCAGCAGCTTTTAAAACGGCTGCAGGTGCGTAATGGCGAGCCGGATAGCGCGCTTATTATGCCGCTGTTGGCCAGAGCGTTTAGCGACCGCATCGCGCGGCGTCGTGGTCAGGAAGGGCGCTATCAGTTAGCCAATGGTATGGGCGCGATGTTAGATGCGGATGACGCGTTGGGACGTCATGAATGGCTGATCGCGCCGCTGTTACTGCAAGGTAGCGCCTCGCCGGACGCCCGAATATTGTTGGCGCAGCCGCTGGATATCGCCTCGCTGATTCAGGCGTGTCCTGATTTACTGCGCCAGTCCGACACGGTTGAATGGGACGAGGCGCAGGGAACGTTGAAAGCATGGCGCAGAATGCGTATTGGACAGTTGACGGTTAGCGTTCAGCCACTGGCGAAGCCGTCTGAAGAGGAGCTTCATCAGGCGATGCTGAACGGCATCCGCGATAAAGGTCTGTCCGTCCTTAACTGGACGCCGGAAGCGGAGCAGTTCCGTCTGCGTCTGCACTGTGCGGCGAAATGGCTGCCGGAATATGACTGGCCTGCCGTGGATGAGGCGTCGCTGCTGGCGACTCTGGAAAATTGGTTGCTGCCGCACATGACAGGCGTACAGTCGTTACGAGGGCTAAAATCCCTGAACGTTAATCAGGCGTTACGGGGACTGCTTGACTATGCCATGCTGCAACGTCTGGATAGTGAACTGCCTGGGCATTACACTGTGCCGACGGGAAGCCGAATAACGATTCGTTATCATGAAGATAACCCGCCCGCGCTGGCGGTCAGAATGCAGGAAATGTTTGGCGAAGCGAAGACCCCAACCATCGCTCAGGGCCGCGTGCCGCTGGTGCTGGAACTGCTTTCGCCAGCGCAGCGACCGCTACAGATTACGCGCGATTTAAGCGCTTTCTGGCAGGGGGCGTATCGCGAAGTGCAAAAAGAGATGAAGGGCCGTTACCCCAAACATGTCTGGCCGGACGATCCGGCGAATACGGCCCCAACGCGGCGCACGAAGAAGTATTCGTGACGTGTTATACGTTGCCTCCAGGCCAGATAAGGCGTTAATCGCCATCCGGCAAAAGGGTAAATTGAGAGATTTCTTCTTCTGTCGTCTGGCGGAAGAATAGAGAATCGGGCCTTTGCGCCTGTATGTTGCGGAGAAAAAGCATGGCGGGGAATGACCGCGAGCCGATTGGACGTAAGGGGAAACCGTCACGTCCTGTGAAACAAAAGGTGAGCCGTCGTCGGCAGCATGACGACGATTATGATGATGACTATGAGGATGAAGAACCGATGCCGCGTAAAGGTAAGGGCAAAGGGCGTAAGCCTCGTGGCAAGCGCGGCTGGCTGTGGCTATTGCTAAAACTGTTTATCGTTTTTGTGGTGCTGTTCGCCATTTACGGCGTCTATCTGGATCAAAAAATCCGCAGCCGTATCGATGGCAAGGTCTGGCAGCTTCCGGCGGCGGTATATGGCCGGATGGTGAACCTTGAGCCAGACATGCCTGTCAGCAAAAACGAGATGGTAAAATTGCTGGAAGCGACGCAGTATCGTCTGGTGACGAAGATGACCCGTCCCGGCGAATTTACCGTGCAGGCCAATAGCATTGAGATGATCCGTCGTCCGTTTGACTTCCCGGACAGCAAAGAAGGGCAGGTGCGCGCGCGGCTGACGTTCAGTGACGGGCGTCTGGAAACCATCGTCAATCTGGATAACAACCGCCAGTTTGGCTTCTTCCGTCTCGATCCGCGGCTTATCACCATGCTTTCTTCGCCAAATGGCGAGCAGCGTTTATTCGTCCCGCGCAGCGGTTTCCCGGATCTGCTGGTCGATACGCTGTTGGCGACGGAAGACCGTCATTTCTATGAGCATGATGGCATTAGTCTTTACTCTATCGGGCGTGCGGTGCTGGCCAACCTGACGGCGGGACGCACGGTGCAGGGGGCCAGTACGCTGACCCAGCAGCTGGTGAAGAACCTGTTCCTCTCCAGCGAAAGATCATACTGGCGTAAAGCGAATGAAGCCTACATGGCGCTGATCATGGATGCCCGTTACAGTAAAGATCGTATTCTTGAGCTGTACATGAACGAGGTCTACCTCGGTCAAAGCGGGGACAATGAAATTCGCGGTTTTCCGCTGGCGAGCCTGTATTACTTTGGCCGTCCGGTAGAGGAACTGAGCCTCGATCAGCAGGCGTTACTGGTGGGGATGGTAAAAGGGGCGTCGATTTATAACCCGTGGCGTAACCCGAAACTGGCGCTGGAGCGTCGTAACCTGGTGTTACGCCTGTTACAGCAGCAGAAAATCATCGATCAGGAACTCTATGACATGCTGAGCGCGCGTCCGCTTGGCGTACAGCCGCGCGGCGGCGTTATTTCACCGCAGCCAGCGTTTATGCAGATGGTTCGTCAGGAACTGCAGGCGAAGCTGGGGGATAAAATTAAAGATCTCTCCGGCGTGAAGATCTTCACCACCTTTGACTCCGTGGCGCAGGATGCCGCAGAAAAAGCCGTTGTCGAAGGTATTCCGGCGTTGAAGAAGCAGCGTAAATTGAGCGATCTGGAAACTGCGATGGTGGTGGTGGATCGCTTTAGCGGCGAGGTGCGCGCGATGGTTGGCGGGGCGGAGCCGCAGTATGCCGGCTATAACCGTGCCATGCAGGCGCGCCGTTCCATCGGGTCGCTGGCGAAACCGGCGACCTATCTGACCGCGTTAAGTCAGCCGAACTTATACCGTCTGAACACCTGGATTGCCGATGCGCCGATTTCTCTGCGCCAGCCGAATGGTCAGGTCTGGTCGCCGCAGAACGACGATCGTCGCTACAGCGAAAGCGGGAAAGTGATGCTGGTGGATGCGTTAACTCGCTCAATGAACGTACCGACGGTCAATCTGGGGATGGCGTTAGGTTTACCGGCGGTAACCGATACCTGGACGAAGCTCGGCGTGCCGAAAGATCAGCTCAATCCGGTTCCGGCGATGCTGTTAGGGGCGCTGAACCTGACGCCGATCGAAGTGGCGCAGGCGTTCCAGACTATCGCCAGCGGCGGAAATCGCGCGCCGTTATCAGCGCTGCGTTCGGTTATTGCGGAAGATGGTAAGGTGTTGTACCAAAGTTATCCGCAAGCTGAACGCGCTGTACCGGCACAGGCGGCTTACCTGACGCTCTGGACAATGCAGCAGGTCGTCCAGCGTGGTACGGGGCGTCAGCTTGGCGCGAAATATCCGGGTCTGCATCTGGCCGGTAAAACCGGGACGACAAACAACAATGTCGATACCTGGTTTGCCGGTATCGACGGCAGCCAGGTGACTATCACCTGGGTAGGCCGTGATAACAACCAGCCGACGAAATTGTACGGCGCCAGCGGCGCGATGGCGATTTACCAGCGCTATCTGGCGAACCAGACGCCGACGCCTTTAGTTCTGACGCCGCCGGAAGATGTGGTGGATATGGGCGTTGATTACGACGGTAATTTTGTCTGTAGCGGCGGTATGCGCACTCTGCCGGTCTGGACGGACGATCCAAATACGCTGTGCCAGCAGGGCGAGATGATGCAGCAGCAACAGCAGCCGTCAGGCAATCCGTTCGATCAGTCGTCTCAGCCGCAGCAGCCTGCGCAGCAACAGCCGCCGAAAGAAGAGAAGAGCGACGGCGTTGCCGGCTGGATTAAGGAGATGTTCGGCGGCAATTAATCACGGTAATAGTACCGGGTGGCGCTGTGCTTACCCGGTCTACACCGTTACGACCCCATTATGTGCGACGTAGGCCGAATAAGACGCTTACGTCGCCATCCGGCAAATCCTCCATAAATAACATTTCAGTCTAATTTATTAACCCTTCCTTTTCATCTGGTTATTTCTTAACCCCTTAGTTTTCGTAGGGCCGCGTATCGCTTGCCATTGCGACGATATTTCGCCTATCATGCTGCGGTTATAATAATAATTATCGTTTACGTTATCATTCACTTTCATCAGAGATATACCAATGGCGCGTCTTAAAACTGCTCAGCCAAACTCCTCACTGCGTAAAATCGCAGTTGTAGTAGCCACAGCGGTTAGCGGCATGTCTGTCTATGCACAGGCGGCGGTTCAACCGAAAGAAGAAACCATTACCGTAACCGCAGCGCCTGCCGCGCAGGAAAGTGCCTGGGGACCGGCTCCGACCATCGCCGCGAAGCGTTCCGCCACCACCACCAAAACTGATACACCTATCGAAAAAACGCCACAGTCGGTTTCGGTGGTCACTAACGAAGAGATGCAGATGCATCAATTCCAGTCAGTAAAAGAAGCGTTGGGTTACACGCCGGGTGTAACGGTAAGCAGCCGCGGCGCTTCCAATACCTATGACTTCGTGATTATCCGTGGCTTCTCTTCCGTCGGCCTGAGCCAGAACAACTATCTGGATGGCCTGAAATTGCAGGGGAACTTCTACAACGATGCGGTTATTGATCCCTACATGCTTGAGCGTGTTGAGTTGATGCGTGGCCCAACGTCCGTCCTCTACGGTAAGAGCAACCCGGGCGGTATCATTTCGATGGTTAGCAAGCGGCCGACTACTGAGCCGCTGAAAGAAATTCAATTCAAAATGGGGACGGACAATTTGTTCCAGACCGGTTTTGATTTTAGTGATTCCCTGGATGACAACGGTGAGTTCTCATATCGTCTGACGGGGCTGGCGCGTTCGACAAATGAGCAGCAAAAGAGTTCTGAGTCGCAGCGCTATGCGATTGCGCCCTCTTTTACCTGGCGTCCTGATGAGAAAACGAATTTTACGTTCCTTTCTTATTTCCAGAACGAACCAGAGACCGGCTACTACGGCTGGCTGCCGAAAGAGGGAACGGTTGAACCGTTACCGAATGGTAAACGCTTGCCGACAGATTTCAATGAAGGGGCGTCAAACAACACCTATTCTCGTAACGAGAAAATGGTGGGATACAGTTTCGAGCATGGCTTCAACGACACTTTTACCGTGCGCCAGAATTTACGTTTTGTCGAAATGAAAACCGCGCAAAAAAGCGTCTATGGCACGGGGATTGCGGCGGACGGCCATACGCTTAACCGCGGTACTATCGTTGACAACGAGCGTTTACAGAATTTCAGCGTAGATACACAACTGGAAAGTAAATTCGCGACCGGCGATATTGATCATACGTTGCTGACGGGTGTCGATTTCATGCGTATGCGTAATGATATTAACGCGACGTTTGGTAGCGCGCCGTCAATCGATCTCTATAACAATTACCATCCTGAATACTTTGCTTTCGGCGGCGCTGAGCCGTACCAGATGAACGAAAGTAAACAAACAGGCCTCTATGTTCAGGATCAGGCGGAATGGAATAAGTGGGTATTTACTCTCGGCGGCCGCTATGACTGGTCTAAACAAGCGACAACGGTGCGTCAGAATTCCACTACGCCGACAGAAGGATATATTGAACGTAATGACCACCAGTTCACCTGGCGCGGTGGCGTAAACTACGTATTCGATAATGGAATTTCACCTTACTTCAGCTATAGCCAATCTTTCGAGCCAAGCGCCTTCGATTTGTGGAGCACCCCACGCGTTTCTTACAAGCCGTCAAAAGGCGAGCAATATGAAGCAGGGGTGAAATATGTACCGAAAGACATGCCGGTTGTTGTTACGGGTGCCGTTTATCAGCTGACCAAAACCAATAACCTGACCGCCGATCCAACCAACCCATTAGCGCAGGTGCCGGCAGGCGAAATTCGTGCGCGAGGTGTAGAGCTGGAAGCCAAAGCAGCATTGACGGCTAACATCAATATGACGGCGTCTTACACTTATACTGATGCTGAATACACGAAAGACACTAATCTGAAAGGGAATACGCCAGAGCAGGTGCCTGAACACATGGCGTCGTTGTGGGGCGATTACACCTTCAACGAAGGTCCGTTGTCAGGTTTAACGCTGGGAACAGGCGGTCGTTTTATTGGTTCCAGTTACGGCGATCCGGCTAATAGCTTCAAGGTAGGCAGTGCAGCGGTGATGGATGCGGTCGTCAAGTACGATCTGGCGCGTTTTGGTATGGCGGGCTCCAGCATTGCGGTTAACGTTAATAATCTGCTCGACCGCGAATACGTCGCCAGCTGCTTCCAGACCTACGGCTGTTTCTGGGGCGCAGAACGTCAGGTCGTTGCAACGGCAACCTTCCGTTTCTAATTTCTTTTTGGGCACGGCTTGCCGTGCCCGTTTTACAAGTTGGCTGCGATGCAGGAAAACCACATTCATTCCGATACCACCTTTGCGCTGCGAAGCGTCGCCTTTCGTGTGCCGGGCCGCACGCTTTTACACCCCCTCTCGTTAACGTTTCCCGCAGGTCGCGTCACCGGACTTATTGGTCATAATGGTTCCGGTAAATCCACGCTGTTAAAAATGCTGGGCCGCCATCAGCCGCCTTCCGAAGGGGATATTCTGCTCGACAATCAGCCGCTGGCGAGCTGGAGCAGCAAGGCGTTTGCCCGCAAAGTTGCCTATCTGCCTCAACAATTGCCACAGGCGGAAGGAATGACGGTGCGCGAACTGGTGGCGATTGGCCGCTATCCGTGGCACGGCGCGCTGGGACGCTTTGGCGTCGCGGACCGGGAAAAAGTAGACGAGGCGATTACGCTGGTCGGCTTAAAACCGCTGGCGCATCGTCTGGTAGACAGTCTTTCCGGCGGTGAACGCCAGCGCGCGTGGATTGCCATGCTGGTCGCGCAGGACAGCCGTTGTCTGCTGCTGGATGAGCCGACGTCAGCGCTGGATATCGCCCATCAGGTTGACGTGCTGGCGCTGGTGCATCGTTTAAGCCAACAGCGCGGGCTGACGGTGGTAGCGGTGCTGCACGATATCAACATGGCGGCCCGCTACTGTGATTATTTAGTCGCGCTACGCGGCGGTGAAATGATTGCGCAAGGAACGCCTGCGGAACTGATGCGCAGTGACACGCTGGAACAGATTTACGGTATCCCGATGGGTATCCTTCCGCATCCGGCGGGCGCGGCACCTGTGAGTTTTGTGTATTAATGCGTGATTTATATCCTCTTACTCGCCGCCGTTTATTAACGGCGATGGCGCTCTCGCCGCTGCTGTGGCAAATGAATACGGCGCAGGCTGCCGCTATCGATCCCCGCCGGATTGTGGCGCTGGAGTGGCTGCCGGTTGAGCTGCTGCTGGCGCTCGGTATTACGCCGTATGGCGTGGCGGACGTGCCAAATTATAAGCTGTGGGTTAGCGAACCGCCGTTGCCGGATTCGGTGATTGATGTGGGTCTTCGCACTGAACCCAATCTCGAACTGCTGACGGAGATGAAGCCGTCGTTTATGGTCTGGTCGGCAGGCTACGGACCCTCGCCGGAGAAACTGGCGCGGATCGCGCCGGGGCGCGGGTTCGATTTTAGCGACGGCAAAAAGCCGCTGGCGGTGGCCCGACGCTCGCTGGTTGAACTGGCGCAGACGCTGAATCTGGAAGCTGCGGCAGAAAAACATCTGGCGCAATACGATCGCTTCATCGCCAGCCAGAAGCCGCATTTTATCCGCCGCGGGGGGCGTCCGTTACTGATGACGACGCTTATCGATCCGCGGCATATGCTGGTGCTCGGCCCGAATTGCCTGTTCCAGGAGGTGCTGGACGAGTATGGCATCGTCAATGCCTGGCAGGGTGAAACCAACTTTTGGGGCAGTACGGCGGTTAGCATCGATCGGCTGGCGATGTATAAAGAAGCGGATGTGATCTGCTTCGATCACGGGAATAACACCGATATGAACGCGCTGATGGCAACGCCGCTGTGGCAGGCCATGCCGTTTGTCCGCGCCGGGCGCTTTCACCGGGTGCCCGCCGTTTGGTTCTATGGCGCGACCCTCTCCACGATGCACTTTGTCCGCATCCTGAATAACGTGTTGGGAGGCAAAGCGTGAGCAGAAAACGTGAAATGCCGGATGGCGGCGCGAAAAGCGTCTTATCCGACCTACGGTTCGGGCGCTTTGTAGGCCGGATAAGGCGAAGCCGCCATCCGGCGTTGCTGTTATTGGCGCTGTTTGTTGCCGCCTGCTGGCTGACATGGGTTAACTTCTCCGTTGCGCTACCGCGCAGCCAGTGGCAACAGGCTATCTGGTCACCGGATATCGACATCATTGAGCAGATGATTTTTCATTACAGCCTGCTGCCAAGACTGGCGATTTCGCTACTGGTGGGCGCGGGACTTGGGCTGGTAGGCGTCCTGTTCCAGCAAGTATTACGTAACCCGCTGGCGGAACCGACCACGCTGGGTGTGGCGACCGGCGCGCAATTGGGGATCACGGTGACTACGCTTTGGGCGATTCCCGGCGCGCTGACCACGCAGTTTGCCGCCCTGGCGGGAGCCTGTATCGTCGGCGCGCTGGTGTTCGGCGTGGCGTGGGGCAAACGTCTGTCGCCAGTGACCCTGATCCTCGCCGGGCTGGTGGTCAGCCTTTACTGTGGCGCAATCAACCAGTTACTGGTGATTTTCCACCACGATCAGTTGCAAAGCATGTTTTTATGGAGCACAGGAACGCTAACGCAAACCGACTGGAGCGGCGTGCAGCGTCTGTGGCCGCAGTTGCTGGGCGGTGTGATGCTCACGTTATTGTTGTTACGCCCGATGACGCTGATGGGGCTGGATGACGGCGTTGCGCGTAATCTGGGTCTAGCGCTGTCGTTAGCGCGTCTGGCGGCGCTGTCGCTGGCGATTGTGTTGAGCGCTCTGCTGGTCAACGCGGTGGGCATTATCGGTTTTATCGGCCTGTTTGCGCCGCTGCTGGCGAAAATGCTTGGCGCAAGACGTCTGCTGGCGCGCCTGATGCTGGCGCCGCTCATTGGGGCGCTTATTTTGTGGCTATCCGATCAGATTATCCTTTGGCTAACCCGCGTATGGATGGAGGTTTCCACCGGGTCAGTGACGGCGTTAATCGGCGCGCCGCTGCTCCTGTGGCTGCTGCCGCGGCTTAAAAGCATGAGCGCGCCGGATATGAACGCCAGCGATCGTGTGGCGGCGGAACGTCGGCACGTTCTTGCTTTTGCCGTTGCCGGTGGCGCGCTCCTGCTGCTGGCAACATGGGTCGCCCTCTCTTTTGGTCGCGACGCGCACGGCTGGACGTGGGCGAGCGGAACGCTGCTTGAAGAACTGATGCCGTGGCGCTGGCCGCGGATACTGGCGGCGTTAATGGCGGGCGTCATGCTGGCGGTGGCGGGCTGCATTATTCAGCGTCTGACCGGTAATCCAATGGCCAGCCCGGAAGTGCTGGGGATCAGTTCCGGAGCCGCGTTTGGCGTGGTGTTGATGCTGTTTTTGGTGCCGGGGAATGCCTTCGGTTGGCTACTGCCTGCCGGAAGCCTGGGCGCGGCGGCGACACTGCTGATTATTATGATAGCCGCCGGGCGCGGCGGTTTCTCGCCGCAACGGATGTTGCTGGCGGGGATGGCGCTCAGCACCGCGTTTACCATGCTGCTAATGATGCTCCAGGCGAGCGGCGACCCGCGGATGGCGGAAGTATTGACCTGGCTCTCAGGATCTACCTATAACGCCACTGGCGGGCAGGTTACGCGAACCGCGATCGTAATGGTGATTTTGCTGGCACTTGTGCCGTTGTGTCGCCGCTGGTTAACGATTTTGCCCCTGGGCGGCGATGCCGCGCGTGCGGTGGGCATGGCGCTTACGCCGTCGCGTATCGCGCTGCTGGCGCTGGCGGCGTGTTTGACGGCAACCGCGACGATGACCATTGGGCCGCTGAGTTTCGTTGGACTGATGGCGCCGCATATTGCGCGGATGCTCGGTTTTCGCCGGACGATGCCGCATATGGTCATCTCGGCGCTGGCAGGGGGCGTTTTACTGGTCTTTGCCGACTGGTGCGGCAGGATGGCGCTATTTCCGTATCAGATCCCGGCGGGACTGCTTTCAAGCTTTATTGGCGCGCCGTACTTTATCTATTTGCTACGTAAACAGAGTCGGTAAAAAAAAGCTGTGCCACATTTATGTCGGGTGGCAGCCATGCTCAACCCGACCTACAAATTACACAATATCAATATGTTGTGGCAATATTTTGTAGGCCTAAAAATAGCTGAACGCTATCAGGTGCGAGAGCTGTCCTGTCACGTTTTATCGAGGGAACTCTGCTTTTATTTTCAGCAAGAAGCAGGTGTTATTTTTGTATCGATAAGTCATGAGCTATTTCAGTGGCGCGCCGCTGTCTCGTGAACAGGGTGACTAATTTCAACATATCCAGGCCCGAAACGTTGATGATAAATTGCGGCATGATCTATCCAATAATAAGAATTACCGGTTTCGGTATTAAGCCTTTTTAAATATTAAGATGCGGATGCCGCATCTTTAATGCATCTCGTAAATCAATTTTAATTTAATAATAAATTTTCATTATAAAACTTCGATAATAAAATATTATTTTTTTATCGAAGTAATAAAAAACAACTCTATTAAAATAAATTAATTGCCACGAGTAAACAAAAAAAATGTAATTTAGCATTTTTTGTTTTTTTTTAATGAAATTTATACCAAAAATAAATGTTACGCGTCATTGCTATATATTCAGTACTGTAATTCTGATCTTTTTTTATTCATTTTGACATGTTTATTGTTTTTTTGGCTCTCCCGTCTTGCTTGCTTTGTTTGTTTTTTGAACGGTAAAAATATTTATTATTTAATTCTGATAATCCTTTAAATAAAAAACGCTTGTCTTTGGGTTTTTAATGAAAAATACTTCACCGCGCCTAAGGGATGTTATTTATTAACGTGTTGTTTGCTTCTTTTGAATGTTGCATCGGCAATTTCATAACTCGTCATATAATATATATCTACTAATATAAACATGGGGTATTGAGTATAACTCTGTGTGAATAGCGTAAAAATACTCACCAACTTTTAATAAGGATGAAAAATGAATACAGCAGTAAAAGCTGCGGTTGCTGCCGCACTGGTTATGGGTGTTTCCAGCTTTGCCAATGCTGCGGGCAGTAATACTGGTACGGTGACTTTTACCGGTACTATTGAAGATTCACCGTGTTCAATCGTGGTTGGCGACGAACACCAGACCGTTAACCTGGGCCATATCGGTACCGGTTCTCTGATGGGCGGTAAAGAATCTTCAAAAGTCGATTTCCATATCGGTCTGGAAAACTGCGCATTCACCACTGAGAAAGAAGCGTCTACCGTTTTCTCTGCCATCGGTAACGAATCCAGCGCTAATCCGGGCAGCGTTGCGCTGATGCGTATCGGCGGCGGCGAAATGGCGGGTTCCAGCATTGTTATCGGCAACCACCTGGGTTCCGCGATCAAATTGGGCGACGCTTACAGCGAAAACCTGACGATGAACGGCAGCGTTGCGGCGGCGAAACAGACTCTTAACTTCAAAGCCTGGGTGAAAGGCGATTCTGCTGCCACCACTATCGATACCGGCGAATTCAGCAGCACCGTAAACTTCACGATCAGCTATCTGTAAGTGAAATATCATCCTGCGGCAGTCTGCCGCAGGATGATGCTCAAAGTAAAAAAATAGATTATATATTTCAGGGATAGATTGTCTGATGGCTCACTATAAAAAATTTCGTCTGAGCACGCTTGCGGCCGTGGTGGGTATTGTTCTGGCTGTCGGTCCGGAAAATAGCTACGCGGAAGCGCCCATTCAATTTAATACCCGATTTCTTGATGTTAAAGATGATGCCAGCCTGGATCTCTCCCGTTTTTCCCGTAAAGGCTACATTATGCCGGGGAGCTATCATCTCCAGGTGCTGGTCAATCAGAGTCAAATTGTCCAGGATAATGTTATTACGTATTCCGTTGATAATAACGATCCTGATAACACCTATCCCTGTTTATCGCCTGAACTGGTCTCGCTGCTGGGGTTAAAACCTGAAATAGCAGATAAAATGATCTGGATAAATGCCGGTCAGTGTCTGCAACCAGATCAACTGGAAGGGATGGAAACCCAAACGGATTTAAGCCAGTCAACGCTGACGGTGATTATTCCGCAGGCGTATCTGGAATACAGCGATGAAGAGTGGGATCCACCTTCCCGCTGGGATGAAGGGATTCCCGGCGTATTATTTGACTACAACGTTAACAGCCAGTGGCGACATGCTGAACATGATGACGGCGATGAATATGACATCAGCGGCAACGGCACGGTGGGTGCCAACCTCGGCGCGTGGCGTTTGCGCGCGGACTGGCAGGCTAACTATCGTCACGAAAATGACAGCGAAGATAAAGACAACTTTGGCTCCAGTTCCGAACAGAACTGGGACTGGAACCGCTATTACGCCTGGCGGGCGATCCCGCAGCTCCGGGCGCAGCTAACGCTGGGCGAAGGATCGCTGGAATCCGATATTTTCGACGGCTTTAACTATGTTGGCGGCAGCCTTATCACCGACGATCAGATGTTACCGCCTAATCTGCGCGGCTACGCCCCGGATATATCAGGCGTGGCGCGCACCAACGCCAAAGTCACCGTGACCCAGCGCGGGCGGGTGATTTATGAGTCGCAGGTCCCGGCTGGGCCGTTTCGCATTCAGGATATTAATGAAACGGTATCCGGCGATCTACACGTCAAAATTGAAGAACAAAGCGGTCAGGTGCAGGAATATGACGTCAGCACCGCCTCCATTCCGTTTCTGACCCGTCCCGGCCAGGTGCGCTACAAGTTGGCAGCCGGGCGACCGCAGGACTGGGATCACAATATGGAAGGCGGCTTTTTCACCTCAGCCGAAGCCTCCTGGGGGATCGCTAACGGCTGGTCGCTGTACGGCGGTGCCATCGGTGAGCAGGATTATCAGGCGCTGGCGTTAGGACTGGGGCGCGATCTGGCGCTGCTGGGCGCGTTTTCCGTCGATGTCACCCATTCCCGTGCGACGCTGCCAGAGGGTAGCGCCTACGGCGACGGCACCATTCAGGGTAACTCGTTCCGTGCCAGCTACGCTAAAGATTTTGATGATATAGACAGCCGTCTGACGTTTGCTGGTTATCGCTTTTCCGAAGAAAACTACATGACGATGGACGAGTTTATCGATACGCATAATGACGATAACGATCGTCAGCGCACCGGCCACGATAAAGAGATGTATACCCTGACGTACAGCCAGAACTTTTCGGCAATAAACGTCAACGCCTATATCAACTACACCCATCGCACCTACTGGAATCAACCTAACCAGGACAGCTATAACCTGACGCTGTCGCACTATTTCGATGTCGGTGAGGTGCGCGGGATCAGTCTGTCGGTGAACGGTTTTCGCAACGAATATGACAATGAGCGTGATGACGGCGTGTACGTCTCGCTCAGTATTCCGTGGGGCAACAACCGCACGCTGAGCTACAACGGCTCCTTTAGCGATGACAACAACAGCAATCAGGTCGGCTATTACGAGCGCATTGACGATCGCAATAACTACCAGATCAACGCTGGTCGCGCGGATAACGGTGCGACTCTCGACGGCTACTACCGTCATCAAGCGAGCTATGCCGACATTGACGTCAGTGCGAACTATCAGGAAGGCGACTATACCTCCGGCGGACTGAACATCCAGGGCGGCGCGACGCTGACTGCTAAAGGCGGGGCGTTGCACCGCACCAGCGTCAACGGCGGCTCGCGGCTGCTGGTGGATGTCGGCGATGAAGCGAACGTACCCATCTCCGGCTACAGCACGCCGGTATATACCAACGCGTTTGGTAAAGCCGTCATTGTCGACGTCAACGACTACTACCGCAACCAGGTGAAAATCGACATTACCCAGTTGCCGGAAGACGCGGAAGCAATCCTCTCCATCGCTCAGGCGACCCTGACGGAAGGGGCGATCGGTTATCGCCGCATGGAGGTGCTCAGCGGTAAAAAAGCCATGGCCAGTATCCGCCTGCGCGATGGCGGCACGCCGCCCTTCGGCGCAGAGGTTTACAACAGTCGCCAGCAACAGTTAGGGATCGTAGGTGAAGACGGCAGCGTTTATCTGATCGGCATTAACCCCGGCGAGCGGTTGCAGGTGACATGGGAAGGTAAAACGCAGTGTGAAGCGGCGTTGCCCGATCCGCTGCCGGGCGATCTGTTTAGCAGCCTGTTGCTGCCGTGCATCGGCGACGCTTCATCACCTGAGGCAACGCAGCCCGAAGAGAAACCATTACTCCAGCTTCATACGCAGCGGCGGACGTCTTCGACGCAACCCGAAGCGCTCTCTTCTCGTTATCCAACACATTGATTCAGGAAACCGCATTCATGATGCCATTAAAACGTTATAACCTGGCCGCTGTTTTGCTGCTTTTGCTGGGCGGCTACGGTAGCGCCCAGGCCGCCATCGCGCCCGATCGCACCCGCCTGGTGTTTCGCGGCGAAGATAAATCGATAAGCGTCGATCTGAAAAACGCCAACAGCAAACTGCCCTATCTGGCGCAGTCCTGGGTGGAAGATGAGAAGGGCGTCAAAATCACCTCGCCTTTAATCGTCGTCCCACCGGTCCAGCGCATTGAGCCGTCGGCAATCGGACAGGTCAAAATTCAGGGGATGCCGGCGCTGGCGTCGCTCCCCAAGGATCGGGAAACCCTTTTTTATTACAACGTGCGCGAAATTCCGCCGCAAAGCGACAAGCCCAATACGCTGCAAATCGCCCTGCAAACGCGCATCAAAGTTTTTTACCGTCCGCAGGCGCTGTCGAAAATCGATATGCAGCATCCCTGGCAATACAAAATCACCCTTCAGCGTCAGGGCAATGGCTATCAGGTGAGCAACACAACCGGCTACTACGTGGTGTTAAGTAACGCCAGTAACCGCATGGACGGCACACCAGCCAGAGGCTTTAGCCCATTAGTGATTGCACCAAAAAGCAACGTGACGCTGGGAGGGGACGCCAGTGAATTAGGTCGCTCGCCTGTGCTGACTTACGTCAACGATTATGGCGCGCGGTTACCGCTGATTTTTAACTGTACTGACAACAGTTGTGCGGTAGATGAAGCAAAAAGCAGAAAGTCGTAACCGACAAGGAGACGCAAGATGAGGCAATGGCGGTTACGGCTGGGCACGGTAACGTGTGCGGCCATGCTGAGTGCGGTCAGTATGCCGCTGGCAGCGGGAAGTAAGACGGTCAACATGACGCTGACGATAGTCGTTAATGCCGCGCCGCCCTGTACTGTGACCGGCGGTGAGGTGGAATTTGGCAATGTGTTGACGACGAAAGTGGATGGGGTGAATTACCGGCAGGCGGTGGGCTATCGCCTGAGCTGTAACGGCAGAGTGAGCGATTACCTGAAGTTACAGATTCAGGGGAATGCGGTGACTATCAATGGCGAGTCGGTATTGCAAACCGATGTCGATGGATTGGGGATCCGTCTGCAAACCGCCACGGATGGCGCGCTGATTTCACCCGGCAATACGCAATGGTTGTCATTTCAATACAGCGGTGGCAGCGGTCCGGCCATCGAGGCGATTCCCGTCAAAAATAATGGCGTAACGTTAACAGGTGGCGCGTTTAACGCAGGCGCCACGTTGGTGGTGGATTACCAATGAAAAAAATAGTTTTGACGATGTTAATGGGGGGCAGCCTTGCCGCACAGGCAGCCGATAATCTTAAGTTTCACGGCACATTAATTTCACCGCCGAATTGTACGATTAACAATGATCAGACGATCGACGTTGAGTTCGGTAACCTGCTGATTAATAAAATAGATGGTACGCGTTATGCGCAGAATGTTCCGTATGAGATCACCTGTGATTCAACGGTGCGCGATGAGACGATGGCGATGACCCTGACGCTAAGCGGTTCCGTGAGTGATTTTAATCCGGCGGCGGTAAACACCAGCGTGGCGGGGCTGGGGATTGAACTCAGGCAGAACGACCAACCCTTTACGTTGGGGTCCACCATTACGGTGAATGAACAATCGATACCTGTTCTGAAAGCCATACCGGTTAAAAAGAGCGGTGCTTCGCTGAAAGAAGGCGGCTTCGATGCGACGGCAACATTACAGGTGGATTATCAGTAATGGCTAAAAGACAGGCGTTATTACACGGCGCGGCCTGCATCCTCTGTGGGGCGCTGATATTGCCGGTCTCAGCGGCAGATAACCTGCATTTTTCCGGTAGCCTGGTGGCCAGTCCTTGCACGCTCACGATGCAGGGGACGGGGATTGCCGAAGTCGATTTTTCGTCGCTTGACAGTTCTGATTTCACTCCCGACGGCCAGTCTGCTCGTAAGCCTTTGGTGTTTGAACTCACGGATTGCGATTCGGCGCTGAGTAACGGGGTGCAGGTGACTTTCACTGGAACCGAAGCGACCGGAATGCGCGGTATCCTGGCCATCGATAGCCATTCAGGTGCTTTTGGGATCGGGATTGGTATTGAAACGCTATCCGGCGTTCCCGTGGGCATGAACGATAAAGAGGGTGCGATATTCACGCTGGTGACGGGGAATAACGCGCTAAACCTGAATGCCTGGGTACAACGCCTTCCTGGCGAAGATCTGGTTCCGGGAACGTTCTTCGCAAGCGCACTAGTTACATTTGAGTATTTATGATGAAAATAATACGGACTTTATTTTTGCTGCTGATTGCCGTTTATGGCAGTTCGGTAGTGGCTAAACCCATGCTGAAAGCGACGTTTTCAAGTACCACGCTCTATTACGGCATAGGTCCGAGTACCTTCGATCGCTCGATTCTGCTGAATGTGATGGTGGATACGCATGACGGAGTATACTATGGCACCTGGCAGCTAGGAGGGGTTTTTAAAAATCGTCCGGTACCCTTACAATCCTGGTCGGGGCCAGAGCCCGCGCCGACGGTTGTGTTACGCGATTTCGATAACAGCGTTGCGCGCTCCAGTTGCCAGAATATGCCAGCGAGTTGGCACGATTGTGGCTCTTTTACCGTGGATATTACGGTACAAAGCGATGACTATGGTTGCCCCTGGCTGGCAACGAGTCGTGTCACTGCTGCTGATGGTATCTCTGGCGAAACGTATTCCCCGCCGGATACGCGCAGCTCAGTTTGCCCGAAAGTTCCCGTTGATACTTTTGATATCTCCTGGGATGCGAACGTTTCGAAACAGAAAACAACCCTCATGCTTGATGCCACCGGTGGCACGGTGAATCGCACGTTACATACCTATTTGATGGAGGGGGGGAAACTGTGCGATGGCAGCAAATTTGACAACCGTGGCGCTTATTGCCGTTTTGTCTCATCGGGTATTACGCTCAATGTGCTGGGCTGCGACCAGTCGAGCGTCACGACCAGCGCCGTTGATCATCCGATAACCGATGTTGAGCTTCATGACATTAATGTAGCGGTGAACACCCGCAACATTGGCTCCGGGCAGTTCACGTCGACCTGTAGCTTCCAGTATATTATTGATGAGCTTTAGGGGGGCTGGGTGTTTGGCGAAGATTCACGCTAACCTGGTATGAACCAAAAAAAAGCCGGGTGGCGGCTTCGCCTTACCCGGCCTACGTTGTTTCTGGACGTTCTCTTTTACAGTTTCGCAAACACCCGACGCGCGGCGTCGATGGTGTTATTGATATCTTCTTCACTGTGCGCCACGGACATAAAGCCTGCTTCGAACGCGGACGGCGCCAGATATACGCCTTCCTCCAGCATCAGGTGGAAGAAACGCTTAAAGCGTTCCACGTCGCACGCCATCACGTCCTGATAGCAGGTTACGCTCTCAGCGTCGGTGAAGAAAATCCCGAACATGCCGCCGACATGGTTAACCACCAGCGGAATATTCGCGTCTTCGGCAGCTTCCAGCAAACCTTCCGCCAGACGGGTGGTGAGCTCATCCAGCGTTTCATGAATGCCGGGCTGGGCGACTTCATTCAGGCAGGCGAAACCGGCCGCCATCGCAATCGGGTTGCCGGAAAGGGTGCCCGCCTGGTAAACCGGGCCCGTCGGCGCCAGCGCATCCATTACATCTCGACGACCGCCAAACGCGCCTACCGGCATCCCGCCGCCGATGATTTTACCCAGACAGGTCAGGTCAGGCACGACGCCGTAGTAATCCTGGGCTCCGGCCAGCGCTACGCGAAAACCGGTCATCACTTCGTCGATAATCAGCAGCGCGCCGAACTCATCGCACAAGGCGCGCAGACCTGGCAGAAATTCCGGCAGCGGCGGGACGCAGTTCATATTGCCCGCTACGGGTTCGACGATGATACAGGCGATTTCCTGCGGATATTGTTCAAACGCCGCGCGTACTGACGCCAGATCGTTATAAGTGCAGGTCAGCGTATGTTTCGCGAAATCTGCCGGCACGCCCGGCGAGTTCGGCTGACCAAGCGTCAGCGCGCCAGAACCGGCTTTGACCAGCAGACAGTCTGCGTGGCCGTGGTAGCAGCCTTCGAATTTGATAATCTTATCGCGGCCAGTAAAACCACGCGCCAGGCGAATAGCGCTCATCGTCGCTTCGGTGCCGGAGTTCACCATGCGCACCATGTCCATGGTCGGCACCAGGTTGGTGACCAGTTCCGCCATTTTCACTTCCATTTCGGTTGGCGCGCCGAAGCTTAAACCGCGCTCCGCAGCTTCGATCACCGCATTGCGGATAGCCGGATGGTTATGCCCCAGTACCATTGGTCCCCAGGAACCGACATAGTCGATATATGCTTTGCCATCGACATCGTACAGATACGCGCCGTCCGCTTTTTCGATAAACAGCGGGGTGCCGCCCACGCCAGTGAAGGCGCGAACAGGGGAGTTCACGCCACCGGGGATCAGCTCGCGGGCCGCGCTATAGAGATTTTCAGACTTACTCATGGAAAGATTCCTGGTTCGTAGAAAAAGTGAATACCCGCTATTCTAAGTTATTCAGAGAAGGTTATGAAAGTTTTACGCATTTGAAACAATACGATTTGCAGGGGATTTTCACGGCGTTGGCGAGTAGAATGCCGACTTTAGATTTGTATTACCAATTAATGATCTTCTGATGAAAACAGACACTTCCACCTTTTTAGCTCAGCAAATTGTGCGTTTACGGCGCAGAGATCAGATTCGCCGGTTAATGCAGCGGGATAAAACGCCGCTGGCCATCCTGTTAATGGCGGCCGTTGTCGGCACGCTTACCGGACTGGTTGGCGTCGCCTTTGAAAAGGCGGTTTCCTGGGTACAAAACATGCGCATTGGCGCGCTGGTTCAGGTCGCGGACCATGCGTTTTTGCTTTGGCCGCTGGCCTTTATCCTTTCGGCGTTACTGGCGATGGTCGGCTACTTTTTGGTGCGAAAATTTGCGCCGGAAGCTGGCGGCTCGGGTATCCCGGAAATTGAAGGCGCGCTGGAGGAGCTACGTCCGGTGCGCTGGTGGCGCGTGTTGCCGGTGAAGTTTATCGGCGGGATGGGAACGTTGGGCGCAGGAATGGTGTTAGGGCGCGAAGGGCCAACGGTGCAAATCGGGGGCAACCTGGGGCGCATGGTGCTGGATGTTTTTCGTATGCGCAGCGCCGAAGCGCGGCATACGTTGCTGGCGACCGGCGCGGCGGCGGGGCTCTCTGCGGCGTTTAACGCGCCGCTGGCGGGTATCCTGTTTATTATTGAAGAGATGCGCCCGCAGTTTCGCTACAACCTGATTTCGATTAAAGCGGTGTTTACCGGCGTCATCATGTCGAGCATTGTGTTCCGCATATTTAACGGCGAAGCGCCGATTATTGAAGTCGGCAAACTGTCTGATGCGCCGGTTAACACACTGTGGTTATACCTTATCCTCGGCATTATTTTTGGCTGCGTCGGGCCGGTATTTAATTCGTTGGTGCTACGTACCCAGGATATGTTTCAGCGCTTTCATGGCGGCGAAATTAAAAAATGGGTGCTTATGGGCGGCGCGATCGGCGGCCTGTGCGGTATTCTGGGGTTGATTGAGCCGGAAGCGGCAGGCGGCGGATTTAACCTTATTCCTATCGCCGCGGCAGGTAATTTTAGCGTCGGGCTACTGCTGTTCATCTTTATTGCCCGGGTTGTCACGACGCTGCTTTGCTTTTCTTCCGGCGCGCCGGGGGGCATTTTCGCCCCGATGCTGGCGCTGGGAACGCTGCTTGGTACGGCCTTCGGTATGGCGGCGGCAGTGCTTTTCCCGCAGTATCACCTGGAGGCCGGTACCTTTGCGATTGCCGGGATGGGGGCGCTGATGGCGGCGTCGGTGCGCGCCCCGCTGACGGGGATTGTGCTGGTGCTGGAGATGACCGATAACTACCAGCTCATTTTGCCAATGATTATCACCTGTCTTGGCGCGACACTATTAGCCCAGTTTTTGGGCGGGAAACCGTTATACTCAACCATCCTGGCGCGCACTCTGGCGAAGCAGGATGCGGAACAGGCGGCGAAAAGCCAGAATGCGCCTGCGGGCGAGAATACTTGAACGAATTACCAGGGTATTAGATAATGACTGCCAATATTGGGTGAAAATTTATCCAATTACCGATGTCGTTTGGAGCAAAATATGAGTGATGACGTAGCGCTGCCGCTGCAGTTTACCGACGCAGCAGCGAATAAAGTAAAAAGTCTTATCGCTGACGAAGATAACCCGAATCTGAAACTGCGCGTGTATATCACCGGCGGTGGTTGCAGCGGCTTCCAGTATGGTTTTACCTTTGACGATCAGGTTAACGAAGGGGATATGACCATCGAAAAACAGGGCGTTGGCCTGGTGGTTGACCCGATGAGTTTGCAGTATCTGGTGGGTGGTTCGGTAGATTATACCGAAGGTCTGGAAGGTTCCCGCTTCATTGTAACCAACCCGAATGCGAAAAGTACCTGCGGGTGTGGCTCTTCCTTCAGCATTTGATTGCTGTTCGTTGTGCCGGATGGCGACGCGAGCGTCTTATCCGGCCTACAGGAAAGATGTTCCAGGCCCGATAAGCGTAGCGCCATCGGGCAAAACAATATCAACGTCCGTTTTCATCCAGGGCAAACGTCGGCAATTTCAAATGCCAGCGAATGGCCGCCAGCCGAATGAACAGCGTGACCACCATACCCATCATGCTGGCGCTTTCCAGCGGTACTGAAAACGTATAAAACGCGGTGGCGTGAACAATCCCGCCGATAATACAGGCCGTGGCATAGATTTCGGTGCGTAGGATCATGGGGATCTCGCGTGCCAGAACATCGCGAATAATCCCGCCGCCGACGCCGGTAATCACGCCCATACAGACAGCCACTAATGGCCCCGTTTCAGCGAGGAAGGCTTTATTCACCCCAATGCCGACAAACACCGCCAGCCCGACCGCATCCAGTACCGGCAACATCCATTTCGGTAGACGTCTTGGCTGGCGAACCAGTAGGATGGTCAGCATACTGGTGACCATGGCGACGACCAGATCGGTAGGATCTTTAACCCAGAATACCGGGCCGTTATCCAGCGCCATATCGCGGATTGTCCCGCCGCCGACGGCAGTAACGACGCCGAGCACCAGGACGCCGAACGGGTCCATACGTAATTTCCCGGCCAGCAACACGCCAGAGATAGCAAATACAGCCGTGCCTACAATATCCAGCCAATAGACGAGCATTGTCGAATCCCCACTGGGAGCCTGGTAAGACAGGCTCTAATTCACCTGTGAAAGCGCATTACAGAGTTGTTTTGCGGCGAGGATAATACGCGGGCTTGCGCGTTCAAACCAGTCGCTGTTAAGCGGAATAACCGGAATTTTTAACAGGTTTCCCCAGTATTGTTCAATTTTGAGAATTTCGCCCGCTTTTCCGGCCACGATAATGGCCTGAGGATGCCTTGCCAGCACCTGCTCACGGCTGACTTGCGGCCACGGCACGCGGCTGTCAGCAAAGACGTTTTCTCCGCCGCAGGTCGTCAAAACCTGATGTTGAATAGACCCTTTACCACTGGTAAACAGAGGATTCATGCCAAACTGAAGAAAGACGCGCTTTTTAGCTTTACCGGCATACTCGGCGTTGAGCGCGGCGTACTCGTTTAGCAATGTCTGCGCTGCCTGCTGAGCCTTTTCCGGCTGCGGGCTCCAGGCGGCCAGTTGACGGAGCGTGTCGGCGATCTGTTCGATGGTTACCGCGTCTACCCACATGACCTTAATACCTAATGACGTCAGTTGGTTTACCTGGCGTTCCGCATTACCGCCGCGCCAGGCGACGACCAGATCCGGCTTCAGCGCCACAATGCGTTCCAGATTCATTCCCTGCCAGGTAGAGACTTGTTCTATTTTTTGCGCTTCGGGCGGGTAGTCGGAATAGCTGCTGACGCCAACGGGCGTAATCCCGGCGGCAAAAGCGAGCTCCGTATTGGCGGGAGAGAGGGTAATGACGCGCGGCGCAGCGTAAAGCCACACCGGGAGCGTAAGCAGCAGGGCGACCAGCGCCCTGAACATTTGCTTAGCCATGCGCCAGTTTCTGTACCAGCGTTTCGACCATCAGAGTCGACTGTTTCGCCGCCACCGCGAGGAATTCGTCAAAGCTGAGGTGCGATTGCTGATCGGCCACGTCAGAAATAGCGCGAACCACCACGAACGGCACGTTGAAGTTATAGCAGACGTGTGCGATAGCGGTGGCTTCCATCTCTACGGCGACCGCGTCGGGGAAGTTATGCCGGATTTTCGCCAGCCCGACGGAACCGTTAATAAACGCGTCGCCGCTAACAATAAGGCCGCGTACCGCGTTCAGATTCAGCTCTCTGATGCAGGATTCCGCGGCGGCGATCAGTTTGTCATCGGCCTTAAATCCGGCCGGACAGCCCGGTAATTGCCCGTATTCATAGCCGAAAGCGGTCACATCAGCGTCGTGGTAACGCGCTTCGTCAGAGACGACGATATCGCCGACCTTCAGCGTGGACGCCAGACCGCCTGCGGAACCGGTATTGATGATCACGTCCGGCTTGCAGTGCTCCAGAAGCAACGTTGCGCCCAGCGCCGCCGCGACTTTACCGATACCGGATTTCAGCAACGCCACTTCGGTGCCGTTCAACTGGCCAGTGTAAATTTCGCAGCCGCCCAGCGTAATCGTCTGACGGTTGTCAATTTTGTCACGCAGCAGCGTAACTTCTTCTTCCATTGCGCCAATGATGCCGATTTTCATAGATTTACTCGCGATAAGTCAGTTTTGGGGGCATAGTTTATCATGCGCTTATGGGGAAGCGCATTTCTCAGGCGGGGAGAGGATATGGCATCGATCGATTTCCGAAATAAAATTAACTGGCATCGTCGTTATCGTTCACCGCAGGGCGTAAAGACGGAACATGAGATCCTGCGGATTTTTGAAAGCGATCGCGGGCGGATTATCAACTCTCCGGCTATACGCCGTTTGCAGCAAAAAACGCAGGTTTTCCCGCTGGAGCGCAATGCCGCGGTGCGTACTCGCCTGACGCATTCGATGGAGGTGCAGCAGGTAGGGCGTTATATCGCGAAAGAGATTTTAAGCCGTCTGAAAGAGCAAGACCGACTGGAGGAGTACGGCCTGGACGCGCTGACCGGTCCCTTTGAAAGTATTGTGGAAATGGCCTGCCTGATGCACGACATCGGTAATCCGCCGTTCGGTCATTTTGGCGAGGCGGCGATCAATGACTGGTTTCGTCAGCGGCTGCATCCGGAAGATGCGGAAAGTCAGCCGCTCACGCATGATCGCTGTGTGGTTTCCTCGCTACGGTTACAGGAAGGCGAAGAAAATCTGAACGATATTCGCCGCAAGGTACGTCAGGATATCTGCCATTTTGAAGGCAATGCACAGGGAATTCGTCTGGTACATACGCTCATGCGGATGAATCTTACCTGGGCGCAGGTCGGCGGAATTTTAAAATATACCCGTCCGGCATGGTGGCGAGGGCCGGTGCCGGATTCCCATCGCTATTTAATGAAGAAACCGGGCTATTATCTTTCTGAAGAGAAGTATATTGCGAGGTTACGTAAAGAACTGCAGTTAGCGCCTTACAGTCGCTTTCCATTAACGTGGATTATGGAAGCCGCAGATGATATTTCTTATTGTGTCGCCGATCTTGAAGACGCGGTAGAGAAAAGAATCTTTAGCGTTGAGCAGCTTTATCACCATTTATATCACGCGTGGGGCCACCATGAGAAGGATTCGCTGTTTGAGCTGGTGGTAGGAAATGCGTGGGAAAAATCACGCGCCAATACATTAAGCCGCAGTACCGAAGATCAGTTTTTTATGTATTTACGCGTAAATACATTAAATAAACTGGTGCCCTATGCCGCTCAGCGTTTTATTGATAATTTGCCGCAGATTTTTGCCGGTACCTTCAATCAGGCGTTACTGGAAGATGCCAGCGGTTTTAGCCGCCTGCTTGAACTCTATAAGAATGTGGCGGTTGAGCATGTGTTTAGCCATCCGGATGTAGAACAGCTTGAACTACAGGGATACCGGGTGATCAGCGGGTTATTAGATATCTATCAGCCGCTATTAAGCTTGTCGCTTAACGACTTTCGCGAGCTGGTGGAAAAAGAACGGTTGAAACGCTTCCCCATAGAATCGCGCTTATTTCAGAAACTTTCTACGCGCCATCGTTTGGCCTACGTGGAAGTCGTCAGTAAATTACCCACGGATTCGGCGGAGTACCCGGTACTGGAATATTATTATCGCTGTCGGTTGATTCAGGATTATATCAGCGGGATGACTGACCTTTACGCATGGGATGAATATCGGCGTTTGATGGCGGTCGAACAGTAAATGGACTTTTGTAAAGATGGACAATAAATTTTTACTTTTTCCAGAAACTTTATTCCGGAACTTCGCGTTATAAAATGAATCTGACGTACACAGCAATTTTGCGTTACCTGTTAATCGAGATTGAAACACATGAAAAAAACCACATTAGCAATGAGTGCACTGGCTCTGAGTTTAGGTTTGGCATTGTCGCCTCTGTCTGCCACGGCGGCTGAAACGTCCTCTTCAGCAATGACTGCCCAGCAGATGCCAAGCCTGGCACCGATGCTCGAAAAAGTGATGCCATCGGTGGTCAGTATTAATGTTGAAGGTAGCACCACGGTGAATACGCCGCGTATGCCGCGTAATTTCCAGCAGTTCTTTGGCGATGACTCCCCGTTCTGCCAGGACGGTTCTCCGTTCCAGAATTCTCCGTTCTGCCAGGGCGGCGGTAACGGCGGCAACGGCGGTCAACAACAGAAATTCATGGCGCTGGGCTCCGGCGTAATTATTGACGCCGCGAAGGGCTACGTCGTCACCAACAACCACGTGGTTGATAACGCCAGCGTGATTAAAGTACAGCTTAGCGATGGGCGTAAATTCGATGCTAAAGTGGTGGGCAAAGATCCGCGTTCTGATATCGCGCTGATTCAAATTCAGAATCCGAAGAACCTGACGGCGATTAAGCTGGCGGACTCCGACGCGCTGCGCGTGGGGGATTATACCGTCGCTATTGGTAACCCGTTTGGTCTGGGCGAAACGGTGACGTCAGGTATCGTTTCGGCGCTGGGGCGTAGCGGCCTGAACGTAGAAAATTACGAGAACTTTATTCAGACCGACGCCGCGATTAACCGTGGTAACTCCGGCGGCGCGCTGGTGAACCTGAACGGTGAGCTGATCGGTATTAACACCGCGATTCTGGCGCCGGACGGCGGCAACATCGGTATCGGCTTCGCTATCCCCAGTAACATGGTGAAAAACCTGACGTCGCAGATGGTGGAATACGGCCAGGTGAAACGCGGCGAACTGGGGATCATGGGGACTGAGCTGAATTCCGAATTGGCGAAAGCGATGAAAGTCGACGCCCAGCGAGGCGCGTTCGTCAGCCAGGTGATGCCGAATTCGTCCGCGGCGAAAGCGGGTATCAAAGCCGGGGATGTCATTACCTCGCTGAACGGTAAACCGATCAGCAGCTTTGCGGCGCTGCGCGCTCAGGTCGGCACTATGCCGGTCGGCAGCAAAATCAGCCTCGGTCTGCTGCGTGAAGGTAAAGCGATTACGGTGAATCTGGAACTGCAGCAGAGCAGCCAGAGTCAGGTTGATTCCAGCACCATCTTCAGCGGGATTGAAGGCGCTGAAATGAGCAATAAAGGCCAGGATAAAGGCGTTGTGGTGAGCAGCGTGAAAGCGAACTCACCCGCCGCGCAAATTGGCCTCAAAAAAGGCGATGTGATTATCGGCGCTAACCAGCAGCCGGTGAAAAATATCGCCGAGCTGCGTAAGATTCTCGACAGCAAGCCGTCGGTTCTGGCGCTGAATATTCAGCGTGGTGATAGTTCTATTTATTTGCTGATGCAGTAATCACCTTTGTCCCCCTTCCGCCATGGAAGGGGGCAACACTTTTCTGTGAAACCCCCCACAACTCCATACTTATTTGCACCGTTTTGTGCATTTGCACAATGTCGAGACCTGTCATCTTCCTTATGCTTGTGCTCTGCTCACAGGAGGGATTTATGGCTGGCTGGCATCTTGATACCAAAATGGCGCAGGATATCGTGGCGCGCACTATGCGCATCATCGATACCAATATCAACGTAATGGATGCCCGCGGGCGCATTATCGGCAGCGGCGATCGGGAACGTATTGGTGAATTGCACGAAGGCGCGCTGTTAGTGCTGTCGCAGGGCCGGGTTGTGGATATCGACGACGCCGTGGCGCGACACCTGCACGGGGTGCGTCAGGGGATTAATCTTCCCTTACGTCTTGAGGGCGAAATTGTCGGCGTGATCGGCCTCACCGGCGAACCAGAGCACCTGCGTAAATATGGCGAACTGGTGTGTATGACTGCCGAAATGATGCTGGAGCAGTCGCGGTTAATGCACCTTTTGGCGCAGGATAGCCGTTTGCGCGAAGAGCTGGTGATGAACCTGATTCAGGCCGAAGAAAATACGCCGGCGCTGGTGGAATGGGCGCAGCGTTTGGGGATCGATTTGAACCAGCCGCGTGTGGCGGCGGTGGTGGAAGTCGACAGCGGCCAGCTTGGCGTCGATAGCGCAATGGCGGAACTTCAGCAGTTGCAGAATGCGCTTACCACGCCGGAGCGTAACAACCTGATAGCCATTGTTTCTCTCACCGAGATGGTGGTGCTCAAACCCGCCTTAAACTCGTTTGGTCGTTGGGATGCTGAAGATCATCGTAAGCGCGTAGAGCAGCTTATCTCGCGCATGAAAGAGAATGGTCAGCTACGTTTTCGCGTGGCGCTGGGTAATTACTTTACCGGGCCGGGCAGTATTGCACGCTCATACCGCACGGCGCGCACCACGATGATGGTCGGCAAACAGCG
The DNA here is from genome assembly GCF_046552235.1 of Salmonella sp. SAL00670. Classification (NCBI taxonomy): domain Bacteria; kingdom Pseudomonadati; phylum Pseudomonadota; class Gammaproteobacteria; order Enterobacterales; family Enterobacteriaceae; genus Salmonella; species Salmonella sp. SAL00670. Next base: position 42,825 of record NZ_JBGDUO010000007.1, on the reverse strand, counting down.
GATGCCAGAAAGCCGCAGCTATTTTTATCAGGATTTGATGCTGCCGGTTCTGTTAGATAGCCTGCGTGGCGGCTGGCAGGCCAATGAGCTGGCGCGCCCGCTGGTAAAACTCAAAGCGATGGATAACAACGGGTTATTACGTCGGACGCTGACGGCGTGGTTTCGCCATAATGTCCAGCCGCTGGCGACTTCTAAGGCGCTGTTTATTCATCGTAACACGCTGGAATATCGGCTAAATCGTATTTCGGAACTGACCGGGCTGGATTTGGGAAATTTTGACGATCGGCTGTTGCTGTATGTGGCGCTACAACTGGATGAACAGCGTTAAGCCCGGCGGCGCTACGCTTATCAGGCCTACCGGGATATATCTGTAGGCCGGATAAGGCGTAACACGTCGCCATCCGGCAACACACAGCTTACTTACGGGTAAGCTTGTCCAGATCGGCTTCGATTTCACTGATCTTATTCGCGACGACGCTTTCCAGATGGCGCAAGTCGTCGAGGATCTTACGTTTGAGATCGAGTTCTGAGCGGTCGCGCTGGCAGATTTGGTCCAGCTCGTCAATCACATAGCGTAGGTTAGGGCTAATCTCCTGTACTTCTTTATAACCCTGACCGATGCCATCGGCCACCACCGTTTTACGCTGGCGTGGATACTTAAACTTCACGCTTTTAGCAAAGAATTCACCTCTATCCTTTTGAAAATAGATTTTCAGGATATCGTTATTGGCTTCTTGCCGCAGGCTGTAACGATCGATTTCCTCAGGATTGGTAATGCCCAGACTTTTTAGATTGTCATACATAGCGGTATCCTTCATCACACTATAACTTTTGAATAATTAACGAAAAATTGGTTTTTCGCCACCAATGTATACAAAAAAAGCGTAGTTGATCGCAGAAGACGTCTCGGCAACGTCATGAGCAAAAGGGCGGCGGTTATTGATAGCTTAAGTAATTCAACGCGATATTCCGTTTATAGAGAAAGCGTTTGAGGTCAGTGTGGGAAATTGACCGGAGGCAGTGGTCGATAACCTTGAGAGGCGGAATCTATGTCCGGAACGTATAATGCCACTATTCGCCGGGTGGTGATTTCCGCCTGGATAGGAAACTCCATTGAATATTATGATTTTCTATTATATGGCCTGGCAAGCGCGCTGGTATTTGGCCCGCTTTTTTTCCCTGGCGCCAGCCCATTGACTGCAACGTTATCTTCTTTTGCCAGTTTCGGCGTGGGATTTATTTCCCGACCGCTGGGCGCGCTATTTTTTGGCAACAGGGGGGATACGCTTGGGCGTAAAAACACGTTATTAATCACGTTAGGCGGGATGGGCGCGGTCACGTTTCTCATCGGTTGCCTGCCTTCTTACGCCAGTATCGGCGCGCTGGCGCCTGCTTTACTGGTTATTCTGCGTTTTCTACAGGGATTTATGGTTGGAGGTGAATGGGGAGGCGCCATGTTGATGGTCGTGGAATATGCTGCTGGAAAGCACCGGGGGCGGTTAAGCGCGCTATCGCAAACAGGAGGACTCACGGGACAATTATTGGCGACAGGCGTATTTATAGTCGTGACCCAATTACCGAAGGAGGCGTTGTTATCGTGGGGATGGCGTATTCCTTTTCTGCTCAGTGCGCTTTTGGTGTTGCCGGGATTATATATGCGTCATCGTCTGGATGAGACGCCTGTCTTCCGTGCGTTTAAAAAGCAGCAGGCCATTAATCATAGGCAGCAAAGAGAAGAAAGGCCGGTGGTCAAAGTAGTACGAGAACAATGGCGCAGCATTTTGCTGATTATAATTCTGCGTTTTGCGGAAAGCGTTCCCTTTTTTCTTGCTACCGTCTTCGCGGTTTCCTGGGCGACGACGCAGCTTGGGATTGCCAGCCTGACTATTCTGTACATTGTAATGTTCACCTGTCTGCTGGCGTATCCCATGCACGTGCTATTTGGCATCATGTCGGATCGGCGTGGCTGCCGTCAGGTGTATATTTTCGGCGCGCTTTTTGTCGCGGCAATGGCTTTTCCCTTTTTCTGGCTGCTGGAAAGCCGTTCGCTCATACTGATGACAATGGGCTACGTTCTGCTTATTAACATTGGTCATAATTCACTGAATGCCGTGCAACCTTCTTTTTTCGCCGGACTGTTTCATCCGCCTGTACGCTACAGCGGTTCATCAATTGGCGCTCAGTTGGGGGCGGTTGTGGCAGGGGGATTCACGCCGTTTATCGCTAAAGCGTTAAGCGCAGTCTATGATAACAGTTGGACGTTGGTTGCCGGTTATGTCGTTTTGACTGCGCTGGCTTCGGCGTTTGCGGCAAAGATTGCGCCGGAAACCGTGTTACCGCATTCGCCGTAATGCAAAGGGGGGCTGTCGCCCCCGCTTTTCACTCGCTTAATCAATAGTGCGCAATAATTCGTTAATGCCCACTTTACCACGCGTTTTGGCGTCGACTTTTTTCACGATCACCGCGCAGTACAAACTGTACTTACCGTCTTTTGACGGCAGGTTGCCGGAAACGACCACGGAGCCCGCCGGTACGCGGCCATAGTGAACTTCACCGGTTTCGCGATCGTAGATTTTGGTGCTCTGGCCGAGGTATACCCCCATGGAAATGACGGAACCTTCTTCGACAATGACGCCTTCCACGACCTCAGAACGCGCGCCAATAAAGCAGTTGTCTTCAATGATGGTTGGGTTAGCCTGCAGCGGCTCCAGTACGCCGCCGATACCCACGCCGCCGGAAAGGTGAACATTTTTACCAATCTGCGCGCAGGAACCCACCGTCGCCCAGGTGTCAACCATGGTGCCTTCGTCAACGTAGGCGCCGATGTTAACGTAAGACGGCATCAGCACGGTGTTGCGGGCGATAAATGCGCCCTGACGAACGGCCGCAGGCGGAACGACGCGGAAGCCTTCTTTCTGAAAACGCGCTTCGTCGTAATCAGCGAATTTCATCGGGACTTTATCGAAGTAGCGGCTTTCCGCACCGTCGATAACCTGGTTATCGTTAATACGGAAAGAGAGCAGAACCGCTTTCTTCAACCACTGGTGAGTGACCCACTGACCGTCGATTTTTTCTGCGACACGCAGCGCGCCGGAATCAAGTAGAGAAATGACCTGTTTTACCGCCTCTCGGGTCACGGTATCTACATTAGCCGGCGTAATATCGGCGCGGCGCTCAAAAGCGGTCTCAATAACGTTCTGTAACTGCTGCATTGTTAAACTCTTTCATATAAATAAACACACTACCCTTTATCGTTTGGATTGAGGGCCGCTGTCAACCGTTGTTGCACCTCAAGTTGCAGCACATTATTAAGTGCGCGCCGATCCGCTGTGGCGATTATGAATAAATCTTCTACTCGTTCACCAATGGTTGTAATTCGGGCGCCATGAAGCGAAATTCCCAGATCGGCAAAAATTTGTCCGACCCTGGCCAGCAGACCAGGCTGATCGAGCGCGATCAATTCCATGAATGATTTTCTGTCGGTATGGGTGGGCAGAAAATTGACTTCCGTTTCGACCGTAAAGTGCCGTAACTTTGCCGGTTGCCGACGCGGCTGCGGCGGCTGCCAGCTACGCTGCGTAATGGTTTGTTCAAGACCGGTGCGAATAACGTCATGGCGATCCGCCGCCAGCGGGCTGCCGTCTGGTTCCAGAACGATAAACGTATCCATTGCCATGCCGTCGCGAGTGGTAAAGATCTGCGCGTCATGGACGCTTAAATTACGCCTGTCCAGCTCGGCGCAGACGGCGGCAAACAGATAGGGTCTGTCCGGACTCCAGATAAAAATTTCGGTTCCGCCGCGCGTGGCCTGCGGACTGAGCAACACTAACGGTTGGCGCAGATCGTGCTGCAATAAATGGCGTGCGTGCCAGGCGAGCTGATTTGGACTATGACGAACAAAATAGTTAGCGCGACAGCGGGTCCAGATTTTGTGCAGCGCGGCTTCATCAATATTGTCCATTCGCAGCAGCGCCAGCGCCTGAAGCTGATGGTGACGCACGCGCTCACGCATATCCGGCGTATTTTGCATTCCACGCCTGAGCTGTTTTTCAGTGGCGAAGTACAGCTCGCGCAGCAGGCTCTGTTTCCAGCTATTCCACAAGGTTTCGTTGGTCGCGCAGATGTCCGCGACGGTCAGGCAGACCAGAAAACGCAGCCGTGTTTCGGTTTGCACCTCTTCGGCAAACTGCTTGATGACTTCCGGATCCTGGATGTCGCGGCGCTGGGCGGTGACTGACATTAGCAGGTGTTGGCGCACCAGCCACGCGACCAGTTGCGTTTCGCGTGAGTTCAAACCGTGCAGTTCGGCGAAGGTGAGTACATCCTGCGCGCCCAGTACGGAATGGTCGCCGCCGCGTCCTTTCGCAATATCGTGGAACAGCGCGGCGATCAGGATCAGTTCCGGATGGGGAAGCCGCGGCCAGAGATCGACGCATAGCGGATGGCGCTGGCGCGTCTCTTCTTTCGCAAAGCTCTCCAGTTTGAGCATTACGCGGATGGTGTGTTCATCCACCGTGTATGCGTGGAACAGGTCAAACTGCATTTGTCCGACGATGTGCGACCACTGCGGCATATAAGCCCACAGTACGCTGTGGCGATGCATGGGCAGCAGGCCGCGGCTGACCGCGCCGGGATGGCGCAGCATACTAAGAAACAGAGTGCGCGCCTCCGGGATGTAACATAGCGGTTGGCTCAGGTGGCGGCGGGCGTGGCGCAAGTGGCGTAATGTCGTAGAGTAAATGCCGGTGATCGCGCTATTGCGCACCATCATATAAAACATGCGCAGGATCGCTTGCGGTTCGCGGATAAACAGCGTGTCGTCACGCAGATCAATAAGCGTGCCGCGCAGTTGAAACTCATCGTCAACAGGACGTGGTTTTTCATCCGCAGGTAGCGCCAGAATCGCCTCGTCAAATAGCTGAAGCAGCATCTGATTAAGTTCGCTCACCCGACGCGTAACCCGGAAGTAGTCTTTCATCATCCGCTCAACCGGATCATTGCCCTCGCCGCTGTAGTTAAGGCGTTGAGCGACGCTTAACTGGCGGTCGAACAGCAGGCGGTTATCGTAGCGGCTGACCACCAGATGTAGCGCAAAGCGAATGCGCCACAGGATATGCAGGCATTCGTTGAGCTCCGCGCGCTCAGCCGGGGTTAAAAAGCCGAATCCCACCATCTCATCGAGCGAGGTAGCGCCGAAGTGACGTCGGGCGACCCACTGTAACGTATGGATATCGCGCAGGCCGCCGGGGCTGCTTTTAATATCCGGCTCCAGATTATAGCTGGTACCGTGATAGCGCTGGTGGCGCTGGTTCTGCTCTTCTACTTTGGCGGCGTAAAATTTGTCGGACGGCCAAAAACCTTCGCTGAAAATATGTTTTTGCAGTGCCAGAAACAGAGCGACATCACCGATCAGCAGGCGCGTTTCGATGAGGTTTGTCGCAACGGTTAAATCAGACAGACCTTCCAGCAGACACTCTTCCAGCGTACGTACGCTATGCCCGACATCCAGCTTGACGTCCCATAATAAAGTCAGCAGCTCGCCGACCTTTTGCGCCTGTTCATCGGGTAGCTTTTTGCGGCTTAAAATGAGCAGATCAATATCGGAAAGCGGATGCAGTTCGCCGCGTCCATAGCCGCCGACGGCGACCAGCGCCAGATCGGCAATCTGACCGAAACCGGCCTCAATCCACAGGCGTTGCAACAACTGGTCGATAAATTCGGTTCGGGCTTCAATAAGCTGTTCAGCACAAATGCCGCTGTCAAATGCCTCTCCCAGCCAGTGTTGAAAGATGTCGATGCGGGCTTTGATACCGGCGACGGTCAGTTCAGCGCGCGGCCAGACGCCAGGGTTTTGCGGCTGGTCAGGGAGGGTGGGGAGTGCGGTATTCGCGTGCTGTTCAGGAAGAGTATTCATATGCGCCACCCATTAAAAAGCCGGATAATGGCGTGAACGCCTTATCCGGCCTACGTATTTACTCTTCATCCTTCAAGTTGCTTCTACGTTGGCTGCGCTCGTTCACTCCAGTCACGTACTTATGTACGCTCCTGAAGATTCACTCTCTTGCCGCCTTGAGGCAACTCGAATGATTTTGAGTAAAGGTGTAATTTGTAGGCCTGATAAGATGCGAAGGCATCGCCATCAGGCAAAACATTATTCGTCGTGTGTGATGATCGCCGGGATGGTGTCATCTTTACGCAGCGTCAGAATTTCACAGCCGTTTTCCGTTACCACAATAGTATGCTCGTACTGAGCAGACAAGCTGCGGTCTTTGGTTTTTACCGTCCAGCCGTCTTTCATGGTGCGGATACGGTAATCCCCGGCGTTCAGCATCGGTTCAATGGTAAAGGTCATGCCAGGCTGCAACACGACGCCGCCATCGTCTGCATCATAATGCAGCACCTGCGGTTCTTCATGGAAGCCGCGACCAATACCGTGTCCGCAGTATTCACGTACCACGGAGAAACCTTCGCCTTCGGCATATTTCTGGATGGCGGCGCCAATGGTGCGCAGGCGGATGCCCGGTTTCACCATTTTGATGCCCAGATACAGGCTCTCTTGCGTGACGCGGCACAGACGCTCGCCGAGAATGGTCGGTTTGCCGACGATAAACATCTTCGAGGTATCGCCGTGGAATTCATCTTTAATCACGGTCACGTCGATGTTGACGATATCACCATCTTTCAGATGTTTAGCGTCATCCGGAATGCCGTGGCACACCACTTCATTAATAGAGATACAGACGGATTTCGGATAGCCGTGGTAGCCGAGGCAGGCGGAGATCGCGTGTTGTTCGTTAACGATGTAATCGTTACAGATACGGTCCAGTTCGCCGGTGGTGACGCCCGGTTTGATATACGGTTCGATCATTTCCAGCACTTCGGCTGCCAGACGGCCCGCGACGCGCATTTTTTCGATGTCTTCAGATGTCTTGATAGAGATAGCCATGAATTCTGTCCATCAGTGCCGATGATTTCGGCAATAATTGTGTAAGTGCTGACAATGGTATCAGTCAGGGGTGTACCCTGCCAAATTGAGAATCATTCTGAACTTCGCCTTTCGTGCCACAGGTGCGTTGGCGACATTTTTTCACCCCAGTCACTTACTGGCCGTAAGCTCCCGGGGATGCAAAAATTTGCCGCCTGCCTGTAACACGAAATTCATCGTTCAGTTCAGCACTGAGTGCCAACAATTATTGGTGTCGGTGGCGTATTTGTGGTATAAAGCGCGCCGGACTTCCGATCCATTCGAAGACTACACACGATGGACGGGAGCGACAAATCTCACTTTGTGTAACAACACACACGTATCGGCACATATTCCGGGGTGCCCTTTGGGGTCGGTAATATGGGATACGTGGAGGCATAACCCCAACTTAATCTATAGAGGTTTTAAATCATGGCAACTGTTTCCATGCGCGACATGCTCAAGGCTGGTGTTCACTTTGGTCACCAGACCCGTTACTGGAACCCGAAAATGAAGCCTTTCATCTTCGGCGCGCGTAACAAAGTTCACATCATCAACCTTGAGAAAACTGTACCGATGTTCAACGAAGCTCTGGCTGAACTGAACAAGATCTCTGCTCGTAAAGGTAAAATCCTTTTCGTTGGTACTAAACGCGCTGCAAGCGAAGCGGTGAAAGAAGCTGCTAACAGCTGCGACCAGTTCTTCGTGAACCATCGCTGGCTGGGCGGTATGCTGACTAACTGGAAAACAGTTCGTCAGTCCATCAAACGTCTGAAAGACCTGGAAACTCAGTCTCAGGACGGTACTTTCGAAAAGCTGACCAAGAAAGAAGCGCTGATGCGTACTCGTGAGCTTGAGAAACTGGAAAACAGCCTGGGCGGTATCAAAGACATGGGCGGTCTGCCGGACGCTCTGTTCGTTATCGATGCTGACCACGAGCACATTGCTATCAAAGAAGCGAACAACCTGGGTATCCCGGTATTTGCTATCGTTGATACCAACTCTGATCCGGACGGCGTTGACTTCGTTATCCCGGGTAACGATGACGCAATCCGTGCTGTTAGCCTGTACCTGGGCGCTGTCGCTGCAACCGTTCGTGAAGGCCGTTCTCAGGATCTGGCTTCCCAGGCGGAAGAAAGCTTCGTAGAAGCCGAGTAATAAGGCTTGATAACTCCCTAAAATAGTTCGAGTTGCAGGAAGGCGGCAAGCTCGAGAATTCCCGGGAGCTTACATCAGTAAGTGACCGGGATGAGCGAGTGAAGGCAACGCGCCTGCGGCTCGAAATATGAAGGGGAGAGCCCTTATAGACCAGGTAGTATCACGTTTGGTTAGGGGGCCTGTATATGGCCCCCTTTTTCACTTTTATATCTGTGCGGTTTGATGCCGGGCAGATCAAATCTTTCGAGGATTTTAGAATGGCTGAAATTACCGCATCCCTGGTAAAAGAGCTGCGTGAGCGTACCGGCGCAGGCATGATGGATTGCAAAAAAGCGCTGACTGAAGCGAATGGCGACATTGAGCTGGCAATCGAAAACATGCGTAAGTCTGGCGCTATCAAAGCGGCGAAAAAAGCAGGCAACGTGGCTGCTGACGGCGTAATCAAAACCAAAATCGACGGCAACGTCGCTTTCATTCTGGAAGTTAACTGCCAGACTGACTTCGTGGCTAAAGATGCTGGCTTCCAGGCATTTGCTGACAAAGTGCTGGACGCCGCTGTTGCTGGCAAAATCACTGACGTAGAAGTTCTGAAAGCACAGTTCGAAGAAGAGCGCGTTGCTCTGGTAGCGAAAATTGGCGAGAACATCAACATTCGTCGCGTCGCTTCCCTGGAAGGCGACGTTCTGGGTTCTTACCAGCACGGTGCGCGCATCGGCGTTCTGGTTGCCGCTAAAGGCGCTGACGAAGAGCTGGTTAAGCAGCTGGCGATGCACGTTGCGGCAAGCAAGCCGGAATTCGTTAAGCCGGAAGATGTGTCTGCTGACGTGGTAGAGAAAGAGTACCAGGTACAGCTGGACATCGCGATGCAGTCCGGTAAGCCGAAAGAAATCGCAGAGAAAATGGTTGAAGGCCGCATGAAGAAATTCACCGGCGAAGTTTCTCTGACTGGTCAGCCTTTCGTCATGGAACCGAGCAAATCTGTTGGCCAACTGCTGAAAGAGCACAACGCTGACGTGACTGGCTTCATCCGCTTTGAAGTGGGCGAAGGCATTGAGAAAGTCGAGACTGACTTTGCAGCAGAAGTTGCTGCGATGTCTAAGCAGTCCTGATTTTCCTGAGGAGCCGCCTGAGGGCGGCTTCTTTTTGCGCCTCTCTTGTAAAATCAGCCGACGCCTGGCGTCTGCGCTGAAATGCGACGTACAATGTCGCCGGAATTAACTCATATCAATCGTTGACAGTCTCAGGAAAGAAACATGGCTACCAATGCAAAACCCGTCTATAAACGCATTCTGCTTAAATTAAGCGGCGAAGCTCTGCAGGGTACGGAAGGCTTCGGTATTGATGCAAGCATACTGGATCGTATGGCTCAGGAGATCAAAGAACTGGTTGAACTGGGTATTCAGGTTGGTGTGGTGATTGGCGGTGGTAACCTGTTCCGTGGCGCGGGTCTGGCAAAAGCGGGGATGAACCGCGTTGTGGGCGACCACATGGGCATGTTGGCCACCGTCATGAACGGCCTGGCAATGCGTGATGCGCTTCACCGCGCCTATGTGAACGCCCGCCTGATGTCGGCAATTCCTTTAAACGGCGTGTGCGACAACTACAGTTGGGCCGAGGCGATTAGCCTGCTGCGTAATAACCGTGTTGTGATTCTGTCTGCAGGTACGGGTAACCCGTTCTTCACTACCGACTCTGCGGCCTGTCTGCGCGGGATCGAAATTGAAGCGGATGTCGTACTGAAAGCGACCAAAGTGGATGGTGTATTCACTGCCGATCCGGCAAAAGATCCTTCCGCGACCATGTACGATCAGCTGACCTACAGCGAAGTGCTGGATAAAGAGCTGAAAGTGATGGATCTGGCGGCGTTCACGCTGGCTCGTGACCACAAACTGCCGATTCGTGTTTTCAACATGAACAAACCGGGCGCGCTGCGTCGTGTGGTGATGGGCGAAAAAGAAGGGACGTTAATCACGGAATAATTCCCGTGAGCGCCAAATACGGGTAAGATTCTGTTCTATTGACGGGTCTTATTACCTGGCAGAAATTAAACGAGACTATACTTAGCACATCTTTATATTGTGTGACCGTCTGGTCTGACTGAGACTAGTTTTCAAGGATTCGTAACGTGATTAGCGATATCAGAAAAGATGCTGAAGTACGCATGGAAAAATGCGTTGAAGCGTTCAAAACCCAAATCAGCAAAGTGCGCACGGGTCGTGCTTCTCCCAGCCTGCTGGATGGTATTGTCGTAGAATACTATGGCACTCCGACCCCGCTGCGCCAGTTGGCAAGCGTAACGGTAGAAGACTCCCGTACCTTAAAAATTAACGTGTTTGACCGTTCTATGGGGCCAGCCGTTGAAAAAGCGATCATGGCGTCAGACCTCGGTTTGAATCCAAGCTCTGCGGGCACCGACATTCGCGTTCCGCTGCCGCCGCTGACCGAAGAACGTCGTAAAGATCTGACGAAAATTGTCCGTGGCGAAGCGGAGCAGGCGCGTGTCGCCGTTCGTAACGTCCGCCGTGATGCGAACGATAAAGTAAAAGCTCTGCTGAAAGATAAAGCGATCAGTGAAGATGACGATCGTCGCTCTCAGGAAGAAGTACAGAAAATGACCGACGCGGCAATTAAGAAAGTGGATGCGGCGTTGGCAGATAAAGAAGCAGAACTGATGCAGTTCTGATTGATCTGTACGCAGATATAAACTCATTCCACCGCTAAACCTGGCGGATGAGTGGTGTACAAAGCGCCGCGCAGAAGACATTATCAGGTCTCCTGTGCGGCGTTTTGCTTTTTATTCCGTTTCAACACTTCTGGACGTTTCATGAAGCAATTAACCATTCTGGGCTCGACCGGCTCTATTGGTTGCAGCACACTGGACGTGGTGCGCCATAATCCTGATAGCTTCCGCGTTATCGCGCTGGTGGCGGGTAAAAATGTCGCCCGCATGGCGGAGCAGTGCCTGGAGTTCTCGCCGCGTTATGCCGTGATGGACGATACGTCGAGCGCAGAACAGCTCAAAATAATGCTTCAGCAGCATGGCAGCCGCACCGAGGTTCTGAGCGGTCAGCAGGCTGCCTGTGAGATGGCGGCGCTTGATGAGGTCGGGCATGTGATGGCGGCCATTGTGGGCGCGGCTGGTTTACTGCCGACCCTGGCGGCGATTCGCGCAGGGAAGACGATTCTGCTGGCGAATAAAGAATCGCTGGTGACCTGCGGGCGGCTGTTTATGGACGAAGTAAAACGCAGCAACGCCCGGCTTTTACCCGTCGATAGCGAACATAACGCGATTTTTCAGAGTTTGCCGCAATCTATTCAGCATAATCTGGGATACGCTGACCTTGAGCAAAATGGCGTAACGTCGATTTTGCTTACCGGGTCTGGTGGCCCGTTTCGTGAAACGCCAATGTGCGATCTGGCAGCGATGACGCCGGATCAGGCATGTCGTCATCCGAACTGGTCGATGGGGCGAAAAATCTCCGTCGACTCCGCCACCATGATGAATAAAGGTCTGGAATACATTGAAGCGCGTTGGTTATTTAATGCCAGCGCACGTCAGATGGAAGTGTTGATCCATCCGCAATCGGTCATTCATTCGATGGTGCGTTATCAGGACGGCAGCGTCCTGGCGCAGCTTGGAGAACCTGACATGCGTACGCCTATTGCGCATACGATGGCATGGCCGAATCGCGTCACGTCCGGCGCGCAGCCGCTTGATTTTTGCAAACTCAGCGCGCTGACGTTTAGCGCGCCAGATTATCAGCGTTATCCGTGCCTGAAGCTGGCGATGGAGGCGTTTGAGCAAGGTCAGGCGGCAACGACGGCGCTCAATGCGGCAAACGAAATCACCGTTGCCGCGTTTCTGGCGCAACAGATTCGTTTTACCGATATCGCCGGGCTCAATTTAGCGGTGCTGGAGAGGATGGATTTACAGGAACCGGCAAGCGTTGAGGACGTATTGCAGGTTGACGCCATCGCGCGTGAAGTAGCCAGAAAACAAGTGATACGGCTCTCACGCTGACGATTATCCCGCGACAGAAGATCGTGCTATTTGTTAGCGTTGGGCTTCGGTGATATAGTCTGCGCCACCTGATCGCAGGTTTTTGGCTTTTTTCGGTCAGGTTAGCCGTGGTTTTACACGGCTTTTTTGTGGATACACAAAATCATTCAGGACGCATCGGGACGGCAGGCGAATACGTTCCCGGCGTGCGCAGACAGCGCACGACAGGGGCGATGACGCGCAGCCATCCGCGAAGCGGACCGAAGAGAATGTGTATAAAGGCTTCAGTATTCCTGAGTACCGCTAAATCCTTTCAGGGACAAAAAACGCGTTATGTTGTCTGCAACTCAACCAGTAAGCGAAAATTTGCCAGCGCATGGCTGCCGTCATGTTGCAATAATTATGGATGGCAATGGTCGCTGGGCGAAAAAGCAAGGGAAGATCCGGGCCTTTGGGCATAAAGCCGGGGCGAAGTCCGTCCGGCGAGCGGTCTCTTTTGCTGCCAATAACGGTATTGATGCGTTAACGCTGTATGCCTTTAGTAGTGAAAACTGGAACCGACCGGCGCAGGAAGTGAGCGCGTTAATGGAGCTGTTTGTGTGGGCGCTGGATAGCGAAGTCAAAAGCCTGCACCGCCATAACGTTCGCCTGCGTATTATCGGCGATATCAGCCGATTCAACTCACGTTTACAAGAACGTATTCGCAAATCAGAAGCGCTTACCGCCCATAATACGGGTCTAACGCTGAATATCGCTGCGAATTACGGCGGACGTTGGGATATTGTCCAGGGAGTCCGACAACTGGCGGAACAGGTGCAGGCTGGAGTGCTGCGCCCCGATCAGATTGATGAAGAGAGACTAGGCCAGCAAATCTGTATGCATGAGCTGGCGCCTGTGGATTTAGTAATTAGGACTGGGGGAGAGCATCGCATTAGTAACTTTTTGCTTTGGCAAATTGCCTATGCCGAACTTTACTTTACGGATGTTCTTTGGCCCGATTTCGATGAACAAGACTTTGAAGGTGCGCTGCATGCCTTTGCTAATCGAGAGCGTCGTTTCGGCGGTACCGAGCTTGGTGATGACAAAGCCTGATGGGGGTTGCTTTTGCTGAAGTATCGCCTGATTTCTGCTTTTGTGTTAATACCCGCGGTCATCGCTGCGCTTTTTTTATTGCCGCCGGTGGGGTTCGCCATTATTACGCTGGTTGTCTGTATGCTGGCCGCGTGGGAATGGGGACAGTTAAGCGGTTTCGCCGCGCGTTCACAGCGGGTTTGGCTGGCGGTGCTGTGTGGTCTGTTATTGGCGCTGATGCTATTTTTGTTGCCTGAGTATCATCACAACATTCGTCAACCGCTGGTTGAGATGTCGCTTTGGGCATCGTTAGGATGGTGGGTTGTCGCGCTACTGCTGGTGCTATTTTATCCCGGTTCGGCGGCAATCTGGCGCAACTCAAAAACATTGCGTCTCATTTTCGGTTTGTTAACTATTGTGCCATTTTTCTGGGGAATGCTGGCGCTGCGCGCCTGGCACTATGACGAGAATCATTACAGTGGCGCAATATGGCTACTCTATGTCATGATCCTGGTCTGGGGAGCGGACTCTGGCGCGTATATGTTTGGTAAATTATTTGGCAAACATAAGCTGGCGCCGAAGGTTTCCCCGGGTAAAACCTGGCAAGGGTTTATCGGCGGGCTTGCTACGGCTGCCGTGATCTCATGGGGTTACGGTATGTGGGCGAATCTGAATGTTGCGCCTGTTATCTTGCTGATTTGCTCTGTGGTGGCGGCTCTGGCTTCTGTACTGGGCGACCTCACCGAGAGTATGTTTAAGCGCGAAGCAGGAATTAAGGATAGCGGCCACTTGATTCCAGGCCATGGCGGCATTCTGGACCGAATTGACAGCCTGACGGCTGCCGTACCGGTCTTTGCTTGCCTGTTGTTACTGGTGTTCAGGACGCTCTAACGGAAGGTTTTATGCTGAGTATTCTCTGGAATCTGGCTGCATTCATCATCGCACTGGGCGTGCTGATCACTGTGCATGAATTTGGTCATTTCTGGGTTGCCCGGCGCTGCGGTGTGCGAGTTGAGCGCTTTTCCATCGGTTTTGGCAAAGCGCTCTGGCGTCGTACCGATCGGTACGGCACCGAGTATGTCATCGCCCTGATCCCGCTGGGCGGCTACGTCAAAATGCTGGATGAACGCGCCGAACCGGTAGCGCCGGAATTGCGTCGTCACGCCTTCAATAACAAAACGGTGGGCCAGCGCGCCGCAATTATTGCCGCAGGTCCGGTTGCGAACTTCATTTTTGCTATCTTTGCTTACTGGCTGGTCTTTATCATCGGCGTCCCAGGCGTTCGTCCGGTCATTGGCGAAATAACGCCCAACTCGATTGCTGCGCAGGCGCAAATTGCGCCTGGTACGGAACTTAAAGCTGTTGATGGTATCGAAACCCCTGATTGGGATGCCGTGCGTTTACAACTGGTGTCCAAAATTGGCGATCAGCAGACGACGGTGAGCGTCGCGCCGTTTGGTAGCGACCAGCGGCAGGACAAAACGCTTGATTTACGTCACTGGGCATTTGAGCCTGATAAGCAAGATCCTGTATCTTCTTTAGGGATTCGGCCCCGCGGGCCACAGATTGAACCGGTACTGTCAGAAGTGCAGGCGAATTCCGCAGCCAGTAAAGCGGGTTTGCAAGCGGGCGACAGGATCGTTAAAGTCGATGGTCAGCCGTTAACGCAGTGGATGAAATTCGTGACGTTTGTACGCGATAATCCCGGTAAGCCGTTAGCGTTAGAGATTGAAAGGCAGGGGAGCGCCTTGTCGTTGACGTTAACGCCGGATACGAAATCGGTTAACGGAAAGGCGGAAGGGTTTGCAGGCGTGGTGCCTAAAATTATTCCTCTGCCGGAAGAGTACAAGACTATACGCCAGTATGGGCCTTTTAGCGCCATCCTCGAAGCCACGGATAAGACGTGGCAGTTGATGAAGCTGACGGTCAGTATGCTGGGTAAATTGATAACCGGTGATGTGAAACTGAACAACCTCAGTGGGCCGATTTCTATCGCTCAGGGGGCTGGGATGTCAGCGGAGTTCGGGGTGATTTATTACCTGATGTTCCTTGCGCTAATCAGCGTGAACTTAGGGATAATCAACCTGTTTCCGCTGCCCGTTCTTGACGGGGGTCATCTGCTGTTCCTGGCGATTGAAAAGCTTAAGGGCGGGCCGGTATCCGAGCGGGTTCAAGACTTTAGTTATCGCATTGGCTCGATTTTGCTGGTGTTGTTAATGGGGCTTGCACTTTTCAATGATTTCTCTCGGTTGTAAGAGAGTTAGTTAGGAAGAACGCATAATAACGATGGCGATGAAAAAGTTGCTCATAGCGTCGCTGCTGTTCAGCAGCGCCACCGTATACGGTGCTGAAGGGTTCGTAGTGAAGGACATTCATTTCGAAGGCCTGCAGCGAGTCGCCGTTGGTGCGGCTCTCCTCAGTATGCCGGTGCGCACAGGCGACACGGTTAATGATGAAGATATCAGTAACACCATTCGCGCTCTGTTCGCCACCGGCAACTTTGAGGACGTCCGCGTCCTGCGCGATGGTAATACCCTTCTGGTTCAGGTAAAAGAACGTCCGACCATTGCCAGCATCACTTTCTCCGGGAACAAGTCGGTGAAAGATGACATGCTCAAGCAAAACCTCGAAGCGTCTGGCGTACGTGTTGGCGAGTCTCTGGATCGCACCACGCTGTCTGATATCGAAAAAGGTCTGGAAGACTTTTACTATAGCGTAGGTAAATACAGCGCCAGCGTTAAGGCGGTCGTCACGCCGCTGCCGCGCAACCGTGTTGATCTTAAACTGGTGTTCCAGGAGGGCGTATCGGCGAAGATCCAACAGATCAACATCGTCGGTAACCATGCCTTTAGCACCGAAGAACTCATTTCTCATTTCCAGTTGCGTGACGAAGTGCCGTGGTGGAACGTCGTCGGCGATCGTAAATACCAGAAACAGAAGCTGGCGGGCGACCTTGAAACCTTGCGCAGCTACTATCTGGATCGCGGCTACGCGCGTTTCAATATTGACTCCACGCAAGTGAGTCTGACGCCGGATAAGAAAGGGATCTACATCACCGTCAATATCACCGAAGGCGATCAGTACAAGCTTTCCGGGGTTCAGGTGAGCGGTAACCTGGCCGGACATTCCGCTGAAATTGAGAAACTGACGAAAATTGAACCGGGCGAGCTCTATAACGGCACCAAAGTGACCAAAATGGAAGATGACATCAAAAAGCTTCTGGGTCGCTATGGTTACGCCTATCCGCGCGTGCAGTCACAGCCTGAAATTAACGATGCTGACAAAACCGTAAAACTGCGCGTGAACGTCGATGCGGGCAACCGTTTCTACGTGCGTAAGATCCGCTTTGAAGGCAACGATACCTCAAAAGATTCCGTTCTGCGCCGTGAAATGCGCCAGATGGAAGGGGCGTGGCTGGGCAGCGACCTGGTTGACCAGGGTAAAGAGCGTCTGAACCGTCTCGGCTTCTTTGAAACCGTCGACACCGACACGCAGCGCGTTCCGGGTAGCCCGGATCAGGTTGATGTGGTGTACAAGGTGAAAGAGCGTAATACCGGTAGCTTCAACTTCGGTATCGGTTACGGTACAGAAAGCGGCGTGAGCTTCCAGGCCGGCGTTCAGCAGGACAACTGGTTAGGTACCGGTTATTCCGTGGGGATTAACGGCACCAAAAACGACTACCAGACCTACAGCGAACTGTCCGTTACTAACCCATACTTTACCGTTGACGGCGTGAGCCTCGGTGGTCGTATCTTCTATAACGACTTCCAGGCGGACGATGCCGACCTGTCCGACTATACCAACAAGAGTTACGGTACGGACGTGACGCTTGGCTTCCCCATCAACGAGTACAACACGTTGCGTGCTGGTCTGGGTTATGTCCATAACAAACTGTCCAACATGCAGCCGCAGATCGCGATGGATCGTTATCTTGAGTCGATGGGACAATCTGCTGATACCAGCAGTTTTGCCGCTGATGACTTCACCTTTAACTACGGCTGGACCTATAACAAGCTTGACCGTGGTTATTTCCCGACGGACGGCTCGCGAGTCAACCTGACGGGTAAGGTGACGATTCCAGGTTCCGACAACGAATACTACAAAGTGTCGCTGGATACCGCGACCTATGTGCCTATTGATAACGATCACAAGTGGGTGGTTCTGGGGCGTACTCGTTGGGGTTATGGCGATGGTTTAGGCGGCAAGGAAATGCCGTTCTATGAGAACTTCTATGCCGGTGGTTCCAGTACCGTGCGTGGTTTCCAGTCGAATACTATCGGCCCGAAAGCGGTCTATAAAAATGGCGCCCACACTAGTGGGGACGATAATGATGATTACGAAGACTGTACTCAGGAATCAGGCTGTAAATCAGATGATGCGGTAGGTGGTAATGCCATGGCTGTCGCCAGCCTGGAATTTATTACCCCGACGCCGTTCATCAGCGACAAGTATGCCAACTCGGTTCGTACCTCCTTCTTCTGGGATATGGGTACCGTTTGGGATACGAACTGGGATCCGTCATCTGCGCCGTCAGATGTACCGGATTACAGCGATCCAGGCAACATCCGTATGTCCGCGGGTATCGCATTACAATGGATGTCCCCATTGGGGCCGTTGGTCTTCTCCTACGCCCAGCCGTTTAAAAAGTACGATGGAGACAAAGCCGAGCAGTTCCAGTTTAACATTGGTAAAACCTGGTAATTGTTCACTGCAAAGGAATGCATTGGTAGTGTAGCGATGACTTTTGGCGATGCCCCCAGGGATCGCCAGGCCACGCAAAGAGCTGTACCTTCGGGTGCAAATGGGATGGTAAGGAGTTTATTGTGAAAAAGTGGTTATTAGCTGCAGGTCTTGGTTTGGCGATGGTAACGTCCGCACAGGCTGCTGACAAAATTGCAATCGTCAACATGGGTAATCTGTTCCAACAGGTTGCGCAGAAGACGGGTGTATCCAATACACTGGAAAACGAATTTAAAGGCCGTGCGGCTGAACTGCAAAAAATGGAAACCGATCTGCAATCTAAAATGCAGCGTCTGCAATCCATGAAAGCAGGTAGCGATCGTACTAAGCTGGAAAAAGACGTGATGTCTCAGCGCCAGACTTTCGCGCAAAAAGCGCAGGCTTTTGAGAAAGATCGCGCTCGTCGTTCCAACGAAGAACGCAACAAACTGGTGACTCGTATCCAGACTGCAGTGAAAAAAGTGGCTAACGACCAGAGTATCGATCTGGTGGTAGACGCAAACACCGTTGCTTACAACAGCAGCGATGTGAAAGACATCACCGCTGACGTACTGAAACAGGTTAAATAAGTAATGCCTTCAATTCGACTGGCTGACTTAGCAGAACAGTTGGATGCAGAATTACACGGTGATGGCGATATCGTCATCACCGGCGTTGCGTCCATGCAATCTGCAACAACAGGCCACATTACGTTTATGGTAAATCCTAAGTACCGTGAACACTTAGGTTTATGCCAGGCTTCTGCGGTTGTCATGACGCAGGACGATCTTCCTTTTGCTAAGAGCGCGGCGCTGGTAGTTAAAAATCCCTACCTGACCTACGCGCGCATGGCGCAAATTTTAGATACTACGCCGCAGCCCGCGCAGAATATCGCGCCAAGCGCCGTGATTGATGCGACGGCAACGCTGGGTAGCAATGTTTCAGTCGGCGCGAATGCGGTGATTGAATCTGGCGTACAACTGGGCGATAACGTGGTTATCGGCGCAGGGTGTTTCGTCGGAAAAAATAGCAAAATCGGGGCGGGTTCACGCTTGTGGGCGAACGTAACGATTTACCACGACATTCAGATCGGTGAGAATTGCCTGATCCAGTCCAGTACGGTGATCGGCGCGGACGGTTTTGGCTACGCTAACGATCGTGGCAACTGGGTGAAGATCCCACAACTGGGCCGGGTCATTATTGGCGATCGTGTCGAGATCGGCGCCTGTACCACCATTGACCGTGGCGCGTTGGATGATACTGTTATTGGCAATGGCGTGATTATTGATAATCAGTGCCAGATTGCACATAACGTCGTGATTGGCGACAATACGGCAGTTGCCGGTGGCGTCATTATGGCGGGTAGCCTGAAGATTGGCCGTTACTGCATGATTGGCGGCGCCAGCGTGATCAATGGGCATATGGAAATATGCGACAAAGTCACGGTAACTGGCATGGGTATGGTGATGCGTCCCATCACGGAGCCGGGCGTCTACTCCTCAGGCATTCCGCTGCAACCTAACAAAGTATGGCGTAAAACTGCTGCACTGGTGATGAACATTGATGATATGAGCAAGCGTCTCAAAGCGATTGAGCGCAAGGTTAATCAACAAGACTAACGTTCCGCCTTGTAGTTGCCATTCTTTTCCGGCCTGTCACATTCATACGATTGCGGCAGGCCGTGTTATTATTGCCTTTTTGTATATTTGGACAGGAAGAGTATTTTGACTACTAACACTCATACTCTGCAGATTGAAGAGATTTTAGAGCTTCTGCCGCACCGTTTTCCGTTTTTACTGGTCGATCGCGTGCTGGACTTTGAAGAAGGTCGTTTTCTGCGTGCGGTGAAAAATGTCTCCGTCAACGAGCCGTTTTTCCAGGGACACTTCCCGGGCAAACCGATTTTGCCAGGCGTGCTGATTCTGGAAGCGATGGCGCAGGCAACCGGTATTCTGGCGTTTAAAAGCGTTGGTAAACTGGAACCTGGCGAACTGTATTATTTCGCGGGTATTGATGAAGCGCGCTTTAAGCGTCCGGTGGTGCCAGGCGATCAGATGATCATGGAAGTCACTTTCGAGAAAACGCGCCGTGGCCTGACCCGCTTTAAAGGGGTTGCGCTGGTCGACGGTAAAGTTGTGTGCGAAGCAACCATGATGTGTGCTCGTAGCCGGGAGGCCTGATTCGTGATTGATAAATCCGCCTTTATTCATCCTACCGCCATTGTGGAAGACGGCGCTGTAATTGGCGCTAATGCCCACATTGGTCCCTTTTGTATTGTTGGGCCGCAGGTCGAAATTGGTGAGGGAACCGTACTGAAGTCTCATGTGGTCGTGAATGGTCAAACCAAAATCGGCCGCGACAACGAGATTTATCAGTTTGCCTCTATCGGTGAAGTGAACCAGGATCTGAAATATGCGGGTGAGCCGACCCGTGTGGAAATTGGCGATCGTAACCGCATCCGCGAAAGCGTCACCATTCATCGTGGTACAGTGCAGGGCGGTGGGTTGACGAAGGTGGGTAGCGATAACCTGCTGATGATCAATGCGCATGTCGCACATGATTGTACGGTAGGTAATCGCTGTATCCTCGCCAACAACGCCACGCTGGCGGGGCACGTATCAGTCGATGATTTTGCGATCATCGGCGGTATGACGGCAGTTCATCAATTCTGCATTATCGGTGCGCATGTGATGGTCGGCGGCTGCTCCGGCGTGGCGCAGGATGTCCCTCCGTATGTGATTGCGCAGGGTAACCATGCGACGCCGTTCGGGGTAAATATCGAAGGGCTGAAGCGTCGCGGCTTTAGCCGTGAAGGGCTGGTGGCGATTCGTAATGCCTACAAACTGTTGTACCGCAGTGGTAAAACGCTCGACGAAGCGAAGCTGGAAATCGCTGAACTTGCTGAAAAGCATCCGGAAGTGAAGGCGTTTACCGAGTTCTTTGAGCGTTCAACGCGCGGTCCGATTCGTTAATGGCGGCACAGCGTCCTTTAACGATTGCCCTGGTCGCCGGTGAAACGTCCGGCGATATTCTTGGCGCAGGCTTAATTCGTGCGCTGAAAGCGCGCGTACCCAACGCCCGCTTTGTGGGCGTTGCGGGGCCGCGTATGCAGGCCGAAGGGTGTGAAGCCTGGTACGAAATGGAAGAGCTGGCGGTCATGGGCATTGTTGAAGTGCTCGGTCGTTTACGCCGTTTGTTGCATATCCGCGCCGATCTGACCCGCCGTTTTACCGAACTCAAGCCCGATGTTTTTGTCGGGATTGATGCCCCTGACTTCAACATTACCCTCGAAGGTAATCTGAAAAAACAAGGGATTAAGACCATTCATTATGTCAGCCCGTCCGTTTGGGCCTGGCGACAGAAACGCGTTTTCAAAATAGGCAGATCCACTCATATGGTGTTGGCTTTTCTGCCTTTCGAAAAAGCGTTTTACGATAAATTTAACGTCCCGTGCCGCTTTATCGGTCACACCATGGCGGATGCCATGCCGCTGGACCCGGATAAAAATGCGGCGCGCGACGTGCTGGGTATCCCGCATGACGCCCATTGTCTGGCGCTACTGCCAGGCAGCCGTGGCGCGGAAGTGGAAATGCTCAGCGCCGACTTCCTGAAAACCGCACAATTGCTGCGACAGCGCTATCCCGATCTGGAAGTGGTAGTGCCGCTGGTGAACGCGAAACGCCGCGAGCAGTTTGAAAAAATTAAAGTGGAGGTTGCACCGGATCTCGCCGTTCATTTGCTGGACGGCATGGCGCGCGAGGCGATGATCGCCAGCGACGCGGCTCTGCTGGCCTCAGGCACGGCGGCGCTGGAGTGTATGCTGGCAAAATGCCCGATGGTAGTGGGATATCGTATGAAGCCCTTCACTTTCTGGCTGGCGAAACGTCTGGTAAAAACGGAGTATGTGTCTTTGCCTAACCTGCTGGCGGGAAGAGAATTAGTCAAAGAGCTGTTGCAGGAAGAGTGCGAACCGCAAAAACTCGCCGAAGCGCTGTTGCCGCTACTGGCGAACGGTAAAACCAGCCATGCGATGCACGATACCTTCCGTGAATTGCATCAGCAGATCCGCTGTAATGCCGATGAGCAGGCGGCAGATGCCGTCCTGGAGTTAGCACAATGATCGAATTTGTTTATCCACACACCCATTTAGTGGCGGGTGTGGATGAAGTGGGCCGTGGCCCGCTGGTGGGCGCCGTAGTGACCGCCGCCGTGATCCTCGATCCGGCTCGTCCGATCGTCGGTCTGAATGATTCCAAAAAATTGTCTGAAAAGCGTCGTCTGTCATTGTATGACGAGATTAAAGAAAAGGCGTTAAGCTGGAGTCTGGGACGCGCGGAAGCGCATGAAATTGATGAGCTGAATATTTTGCACGCCACCATGCTCGCCATGCAGCGCGCTGTCGCTGGTCTGCATATTGCGCCAGAATATGTGCTGATCGACGGCAATCGCTGTCCGGCGCTGCCTGTGCCGTCAATGGCCGTGGTGAAAGGCGACAGCCGCGTGGCGGAGATTAGCGCGGCGTCTATTCTGGCGAAAGTCACCCGCGACGCAGAAATGGCGGCGCTGGATATCGTTTTTCCTCAGTATGGCTTTGCGCAGCACAAAGGCTATCCAACCGCTTTTCATCTGGAAAAGTTGGCACAGTATGGCGCGACGGCGCACCACCGACGCAGTTTTGCGCCTGTTAAACGCGCTCTGGGACTTGTGTCCTGATTCTTGTATCGAGAAATCTGAAGATGTCTGAACCACGTTTCGTTCACCTGCGGGTGCACAGCGACTACTCTATGATCGATGGGCTGGCGAAGACCGGGCCGCTGGTGAAAAAGGCGGCCTCATTAGGTATGCCTGCGCTGGCGATCACCGATTTTACCAACCTCTGCGGTCTGGTGAAGTTCTACGGAGCGGGTCATGGCGCGGGCATTAAACCCATCGTCGGGGCGGACTTTAACGTTCACAACGAACTGCTGGGAGATGAGCTGACTCATCTGACGGTACTGGCGGCGAATAATACGGGATACCAGAACCTGACGTTGCTGATCTCGAAAGCGTATCAGCGCGGCTACGGCGCGGCAGGCCCGATTATCGAGCGCGACTGGCTGGTAGAGCTTAAAGAAGGTTTGATCCTGCTTTCCGGCGGGCGCATGGGCGACGTAGGCCGCTGTCTGCTACGCGGCAACCAGGCGCTGGTGGAGGAGTGCGTTGCTTTCTATGAAGCGCATTTTCCCGATCGCTACTTTCTGGAACTGATCCGTACCGGCAGACAGGATGAAGAGACCTATCTCCATGCTGCGGTTGAATTGGCTGAGGCACGTGGTTTGCCGGTTGTCGCGACAAACGATGTCCGTTTTCTTGAAAGCGATGATTTTGACGCCCATGAAATTCGTGTCGCGATCCACGACGGTTTCACGCTTGACGATCCTAAGCGTACGCGCAATTACTCGCCGCAGCAATATATGCGCAGCATCGATGAGATGTGCGAACTGTTCGCCGATATTCCGGAGGCGCTGGAAAATACGGTGGAGATTGCCAAACGCTGCAACGTAACGGTGCGTCTGGGTGAATATTTCCTGCCGCAGTTCCCGACCGGCGATATGACCACCGAAGATTATCTGGTCAAAAAATCGAAAGAGGGGCTCGAAGAACGTCTGGCTTTCCTGTTTCCGGACGAAGAAGAGCGCAAAAAGCGTCGCCCGGAATATGACGAGCGTCTGGATATTGAACTACAAGTTATCAACCAGATGGGGTTCCCTGGCTACTTCCTCATCGTGATGGAGTTTATCCAGTGGTCAAAAGATAACGGCGTGCCGGTAGGGCCGGGACGTGGCTCCGGGGCCGGTTCGCTGGTGGCCTACGCGCTGAAAATTACCGACCTTGATCCGCTGGAATTTGACCTGCTGTTCGAACGTTTCCTGAACCCGGAACGTGTCTCGATGCCTGACTTCGACGTTGACTTCTGTATGGAGAAACGCGACCAGGTGATTGAGCACGTCGCAGACATGTACGGGCGTGATGCGGTATCGCAAATTATCACCTTCGGTACGATGGCGGCGAAAGCCGTTATCCGCGATGTGGGCCGCGTGCTGGGGCATCCGTACGGTTTTGTCGATCGTATCTCGAAGCTGGTGCCGCCCGATCCGGGCATGACGCTGGCAAAAGCCTTTGAAGCGGAACCGCAACTGCCGGAAATTTACGAGGCGGACGAAGAGGTCAGAGCGCTGATCGATATGGCGCGTAAGCTTGAAGGCGTCACGCGTAACGCCGGTAAACACGCTGGCGGCGTGGTCATTGCGCCGACCAAAATTACCGACTTTGCGCCGCTGTACTGCGATGAAGAGGGCAAGCATCCGGTTACCCAGTTTGATAAAAGCGACGTGGAATATGCCGGGCTGGTGAAGTTCGACTTCCTCGGTTTGCGTACGCTGACCATCATCAACTGGGCGCTGGAGATGATCAACAAGCGGCGCGAGAAAAACGGCGAGCCGCCGCTGGATATCGCCGCCATTCCGCTGGACGATAAAAAAAGCTTCGACATGCTGCAGCGCTCGGAAACCACGGCGGTCTTCCAGCTTGAATCGCGCGGCATGAAAGATCTGATCAAACGTCTGCAGCCGGACTGCTTTGAAGATATGATCGCACTGGTGGCCCTGTTCCGTCCCGGCCCGTTGCAGTCAGGGATGGTAGATAACTTTATCGACCGTAAGCACGGTCGTGAAGAACTCTCTTACCCGGACGTTCAGTGGCAGCATGAAAGCCTGAAGCCGGTACTGGAGCCGACTTACGGCATCATTCTGTATCAGGAACAGGTGATGCAGATTGCCCAGGTACTTTCCGGGTATACTCTCGGCGGCGCGGATATGCTGCGTCGTGCGATGGGTAAGAAAAAGCCGGAAGAGATGGCCAAACAGCGTTCCGTTTTTGAAGAGGGCGCGAAAAAGAACGGTATCGACGGCGAACTGGCGATGAAAATCTTTGACCTGGTGGAGAAATTCGCCGGTTACGGGTTTAACAAATCGCACTCCGCCGCTTATGCGCTGGTTTCTTACCAGACGCTATGGCTAAAGGCGCACTATCCGGCTGAATTTATGGCGGCGGTGATGACTGCCGATATGGACAACACCGAGAAGGTCGTCGGCCTGGTGGACGAGTGCTGGCGGATGGGACTGAAAATTCTGCCGCCGGATATTAACTCCGGATTGTACCATTTCCACGTTAACGATGAGGGCGAGATCGTCTACGGCATCGGCGCGATCAAAGGCGTCGGCGAAGGGCCGATCGAAGCGATCATCGACGCGCGTAATCAGGGCGGCTATTTCCGCGAGCTGTTTGATCTGTGCGCGCGGACCGACACCAAAAAGCTCAACCGCCGGGTGCTGGAAAAGCTGATCATGTCCGGGGCGTTCGACCGCCTGGGGCCGCACCGCGCCGCGCTGATGAACTCATTGGGCGATGCGCTGAAAGCCGCCGACCAGCACGCCAAAGCGGAAGCTATCGGTCAGGCGGATATGTTCGGCGTACTGGCGGAAGAGCCGGAGCAAATCGAGCAATCCTATGCCAGCTGCCAGCCGTGGCCGGAGCAGGTGGTGTTAGATGGGGAACGTGAAACGTTGGGGCTGTACCTGACGGGCCACCCTATCAATCAGTATTTAAAAGAAATTGAGCGCTATGTCGGCGGGGTAAGGCTCAAAGACATGCATCCGACAGAACGTGGTAAAGTCACCACGGCTGCGGGGCTCGTGATTGCCGCAAGGGTTATGGTCACCAAGCGCGGCAATCGTATCGGCATCTGTACGCTGGATGACCGTTCCGGGCGTCTGGAAGTGATGTTATTTACCGACGCGCTGGATAAATACCAGCAGTTGCTGGAAAAAGACCGCATACTTATCGTCAGCGGACAGGTCAGCTTTGATGACTTCAGCGGGGGGCTTAAAATGACCGCCCGCGAAGTGATGGATATTGACGAAGCTCGCGAAAAATACGCTCGCGGGCTTGCTATCTCGCTGACGGACAGGCAAATTGATGACCAGCTTTTAAACCGACTCCGTCAGTCTCTGGAACCCCACCGCTCGGGGACCATTCCAGTACATCTCTACTATCAGAGGGCGGATGCGCGTGCGCGGCTGCGTTTTGGCGCAACGTGGCGTGTCTCTCCGAGCGATCGTTTACTTAACGATCTGCGTGGCCTCATTGGTTCGGAGCAGGTGGAACTGGAGTTTGACTAATACAGGAATACTATGAGTCTGAATTTCCTTGATTTTGAACAGCCGATAGCAGAGCTGGAAGCGAAAATCGATTCTCTGACTGCGGTAAGCCGCCAGGATGAGAAACTGGATATTAATATCGATGAAGAAGTCCATCGCCTGCGCGAAAAAAGCGTAGAACTGACGCGCAAAATCTTCGCCGATCTCGGCGCATGGCAGGTAGCCCAACTGGCGCGCCATCCGCAGCGTCCGTACACCCTGGATTATGTCCGTCTGGCGTTTGATGAGTTTGATGAGCTGGCGGGCGATCGCGCCTATGCGGATGACAAAGCCATCGTCGGCGGTATCGCGCGTCTGGAAGGGCGACCGGTGATGATCATTGGTCATCAGAAGGGTCGTGAAACCAAAGAAAAAATTCGTCGTAACTTTGGCATGCCTGCGCCGGAAGGCTACCGCAAAGCGCTGCGCCTGATGGAAATGGCTGAACGCTTCAACATGCCGATTATCACCTTCATCGACACCCCGGGCGCTTACCCTGGCGTGGGCGCGGAAGAGCGTGGTCAGTCTGAAGCCATCGCCCGCAACCTGCGTGAGATGTCTCGTCTGAACGTACCGGTCATCTGCACCGTGATTGGCGAAGGCGGCTCCGGCGGCGCATTGGCGATTGGCGTGGGTGATAAAGTGAATATGCTGCAATACAGCACCTATTCCGTTATCTCCCCGGAAGGTTGCGCCTCTATTTTGTGGAAGAGCGCCGACAAAGCGCCATTGGCTGCTGAAGCGATGGGCATCATCGCGCCGCGTCTGAAAGAGCTGAAGCTAATCGATTCCATCATTCCGGAGCCGCTGGGCGGCGCGCACCGTAATCCGGAAGCGATGGCGGCATCGCTAAAAGCGCAGCTGCTGGAAGATTTAGCCGATCTCGATGTGTTAAGCACCGATGATTTAAAAAACCGTCGTTACCAGCGTTTGATGAGCTACGGTTACGCCTAATCATTTACCTCATTTTTCTCAGGAGGCCGGATAATCCGGCCTCTTTTTTTTGGACGAGGAAAAATGAGACGCCGATGAGTTGATGTGATTAAACGCAACGGCATGTTCTCCCTGACACTGTATCAACTGCCAGGCGTGTGGCCAGGGCAGGCAGTGAACTACCCTTCAAGGAGAAAATTATGGGATTGCAAAAAACACTGGCGCTCAGCGCCGTAGCGGCAGGGATCATGTTGAGCTTATCCGGTGCGCAGGCCGCGCCGCTGCTTAGCAGTAGTGAGCCAATGACCATTAACGCCAGCGATCTGGCGGCGAAAGAGAAAGCGCTGACGGATTTTCCGTTAATGGAGGCAGTGAAATCCTCTATCCAGACGTTAGATAACAGCGCGGTCGAACAAATCGAACCGGGGCGCGCCGCTAACCCGGCAAACGTAAAACGCGTTGAAAGTATTCTGAAAGAGGCCGACTGGGATTATCTGTTCCCGATGCGCGCACCGGAATACACTTACTCTAACTTCCTGAAAGCGATAGGTAAATTCCCGGCGGTTTGTGGTACCTACACCGATGGACGCGATAGCGACGCTATCTGCCGTAAAACCCTGGCTACGATGTTTGCGCATTTTGCCCAGGAGACGGGCGGTCACGAAAGCTGGCGTGACATTCCGGAATGGCGTCAGGCGCTGGTCTATCTGCGCGAAGTCGGCTGGACAGAAGGGCAGAAAGGCGGCTACAACGGCGAATGTAACCCGGATGTATGGCAGGGCCAGACCTGGCCGTGCGGTAAAGATAAGGACGGCGATTTCCTCAGCTATTTTGGTCGCGGGGCAAAACAGCTTTCTTATAACTACAACTATGGGCCTTTCTCTGACGCGATGTATGGTGACGTTCGCCCTCTGCTGGATAAACCCGAGCTGGTGGCGGATACCTGGATGAACCTGGCGAGCGCCGTCTTCTTCTTTGTGTATCCGCAGCCGCCGAAGCCGTCTATGCTACATGTGATTGACGGTACCTGGCAGCCAAACGATCGCGATAAAGCAAACGGCCTGGTATCAGGTTTCGGCGTCACCATTCAAATCATCAATGGCGGCGTGGAGTGCGGCGGCGCAGATGAGAATGCGCAGTCGCTTAACCGTATCGCCTACTACAAAGAGTTTGCCAACTACCTGAAAGTGCCGGTGCCGGCGGACGAAGTGTTGGGCTGTAAAAAGATGAAGCAGTTCGATGAAGGCGGCGCTGGCGCGTTACCGATCTATTGGGAACAAGACTGGGGCTGGAGCGCCGATACTGCGGACGGTAAAACCTATTCCTGCCAGTTAGTGGGATATCAGACGCCGTATACCGCCTTTAAAGAGGGTGACTACACGAAATGTGTACAGCATTATTTCAACGTTAATGTCGTCGATGATAACGGAACCACTGAACCGGATGTCACGCCAACTCCGGCGCCAGTGACGGATGAAAACGTGGCGCCAGTCGCGCGTATTGCCGGGCCGGTCGGGGCGGTGGAAGCCGGTAGCCCGGTTTCACTCAGCGCGGAAGGATCGACCGACGCGAATGGCGACAAGCTCACCTATACCTGGATGTCGCAGGATGGCAAAACGCTGAGCGGCCAGGATAAAGCCGTTGTGATTTTCAACGCGCCGGATGTCACTCAGAACATCCAGTATGTGGTGAATCTGACCGTTAGCGACGGTACGCTCTCCAGCACTGCGGTTTATACGCTGAATGTGAAAGCGAAGGCCGCCGCTGCGGATGACGAAGATAAGACCACCAGCTACCCTGCCTGGAGCAGCAGCCAGAAATGGAATCCGGGCGACATCGTCAACAATAATGGCGCATTGTACCAGTGCAAACCGTTCCCGGAAGGCTCATGGTGTAATGTTGCGCCTGCCTACTATGAGCCCGGCGTAGGGATTGCCTGGGCCGATGCATGGAACGCATTGTAATAAGATAAATCCTGTCGGTGCTTTGCATCGGCAGGATTGTTACTATGCTTATCTCAGGTTTTTTCAGGAGAAAGCATGAACATCATCGCCATTATGGGGCCGCACGGGGTTTATTATAAAGATGAACCCATCAAGGAGCTTGAGCGTGCATTACAATCCCTGGGATTTCAAATTATCTGGCCGCAAAATAGCGTTGACTTGTTGAAGTTTATTGAACATAACCCGCGCATCTGCGGCGTTATTTTTGACTGGGATGAATACAGTCTCGACCTTTGTAGCGAAATCAACCAGCTAAATGAATACCTTCCTCTCTACGCCTTTATCAATACCAACTCCACGCTGGACGTTAGCGTTCACGATATGCGCATGGCGCTGTGGTTTTTTGAGTATGCATTGGGGCTGGCTGAAGATATCGCGACGCGCATTCATCAATATACAAACGAATATCTCGATAATATTACGCCGCCGTTTACCAAAGCGCTGTTTACCTACGCCAAAGAAGGAAAATATACCTTTTGTACGCCGGGTCATATGGCAGGAACGGCGTATCAGAAAAGCCCGCCAGGCTGTCTGTTTTATGACTTTTTTGGCGGCAATACCTTAAAAGCTGATGTGTCGATTTCGGTGACTGAACTGGGATCGCTGCTGGATCACACCGGGCCGCATCTGGAAGCGGAAGAGTATATCGCCCGTACTTTTGGCGCCGAGCAGAGTTATATGGTGACGAACGGTACGTCGACCTCGAATAAAATTGTCGGTATGTATGCCGCGCCTGCGGGAAGTACGCTACTTATTGATCGTAATTGCCATAAATCGCTGGCGCATTTGCTGATGATGAGCGATGTGGTGCCTCTCTGGTTGAAGCCGACGCGCAATGCGCTCGGTATTCTCGGCGGTATTCCTAAGCGTGAATTTACCCGCGACAGCATTGCGCGTAAGGTGGCGGAAACCTCGCAGGCGCAATGGCCGGTTCATGCGGTTATCACCAATTCTACTTACGATGGTCTGCTGTATAACACTAACTGGATCAAGCAGATGCTGGACGTTCCCTCGATCCATTTTGATTCCGCCTGGGTACCCTATACCCATTTCCATCCGATCTACCAGGGGAAAAGCGGGATGAGCGGCGATCGGGTGCCCGGAAAAGTGATTTTCGAAACGCAATCCACCCATAAAATGCTGGCGGCTTTTTCGCAGGCGTCGCTTATTCATATCAAAGGGGAATATGACGAAGAGACGTTTAACGAAGCGTTTATGATGCACACTTCCACATCGCCGAGCTATCCCATTGTCGCCTCTATCGAGACCGCGGCGGCGATGCTGCGCGGCAATCCAGGGAAAAGATTGATTAATCGTTCGGTGGAGCGGGCGCTCCATTTTCGTAAAGAGGTACAGCGGTTACGTGAAGAGTCCGATAGCTGGTTCTTTGATATCTGGCAGCCGGAAGAGGTTGATGAGGCCGAATGCTGGCCGGTCACGCCGGGAGAAACCTGGCATGGCTTCACCGATGCTGATGACGATCATATGTTTCTCGATCCGGTTAAGGTGACAATCCTGACGCCGGGGATGGATGAACAGGGCAACATGAGCGAAGAGGGGATACCCGCCGCGCTGGTGGCGAAGTTCCTCGATGAGCGAGGCGTAGTGGTGGAAAAAACCGGGCCGTATAATCTGCTGTTTTTGTTCAGCATAGGGATTGATAAGACCCGTGCGATGGGGCTGCTGCGCGGACTGACGGAATTTAAACGCGCCTACGATCTTAACCTGCGCGTCAAAAATATGTTGCCGGATCTGTATGCGGAAGATCCGGATTTTTATCGCAATATGCGCATTCAGGATCTGGCGCAGGGGATCCATAAACTGATCCGCCAGCACGATCTTCCGGGGCTGATGCTGCGGGCGTTCGAGGTTTTACCGGAGATGATCATGACCCCGCACCAGGCCTGGCAGCGTCAGATCAAAGGCGAGGTGGAAACCGTGGCGCTCGATCAACTGCCAGGGCGCGTTTCCGCGAATATGCTCCTGCCTTATCCGCCAGGCGTTCCGCTGTTGATGCCCGGCGAGAGGATCACGCAACAGAGTCGGGCCGTGCTCGATTTTCTGCTGATGCTCTGCTCGATTGGCCAGCATTATCCCGGTTTTGAAACGGATATTCACGGCGCGAAACGGAATGAAGACGGGGTTTACCAGGTACGAGTCTTAAAACACGCCTGTTAGCTTGCCTGACGGGAATGTGACGAGTAACGTACTGATAATCAATAAAGGAGACGCTATGCTGGGATTAAAACAGGTTCATCACATCGCGATCATTGCGACAGACTATGCGGTGAGCAAGGCGTTTTATTGCGATATTCTGGGGTTCGATCTGCTAAGCGAAGCCTGGCGGGAAGAGCGTGACTCATGGAAGGGCGATTTGGCGCTAAACGGGCAGTATGTGATTGAGCTTTTCTCTTTTCCCTTCCCTCCGGCGCGTCCAAGCCGACCTGAAGCCTGCGGCCTGCGCCATCTGGCTTTCAGCGTGGAAAATGTGGAAAACGCCGTTGCGCATCTGGAAAAGCATCAGGTTAAGTGCGAACCGATACGCATCGATCCGTATACCGGGAAGCGCTTTACTTTTTTCAACGATCCGGACGGTTTACCGCTTGAGCTGTATGAGCAGTAAGGCTTGTCATTAAGACGCTCGCCAGGTAACGTTGCCGGGCTAAGTCACTATAAGCATGGATCATGACCACTCTCACGTTGAATACCTCGTTACTCTCTTCTCGCCGTATTCTGGCTGCCTTTAGCGGTGGCCTGGATTCTACGGTGCTTCTGCATCAACTGGTGTTGTGGCGAGAACGCCACCCTGACGTTACGCTGCGTGCTATCCATATTCATCACGGTTTAAGCCCTCATGCTGATAGCTGGGTGCGGCATTGCGAAACCGTATGCGCACGCTGGCAGGTTCCGCTGGTAGTGGAGCGGGTGACGCTGGCAGATAATGGCCTGGGTATCGAGGCCCATGCGCGTGAAGCGCGCTACCGGGCGTTCGCACAGACGCTATTGCCTGGCGAAGTGCTGGCAACCGCGCAGCACCTTGACGATCAGTGTGAAACATTCCTGCTGGCGTTAAAGCGCGGCAGCGGTCCGGCCGGACTTTCCGCGATGGGAGAATGCTCGCCTTTTGCCGGAACTCTGCTTCTTCGCCCGCTGTTGAGAGAAACGCGGAAGACGCTGGAACAGTGGGCTGTGCGGCATGGCTTATGCTGGATTGAAGATGAAAGCAATCAGGATGACGCCTACGATCGCAATTTTTTACGCCTGCGCGCGCTTCCGCTCTTACAGCAGCGCTGGCCGCATTTTCCTGCGGCGGTAGCCCGTAGCGCGACGCTCTGCGCCGAGCAAGAAAGGCTGCTGGACGAGCTTCTGGCCAGCGATCTTACGGACTGTATCACGACGGAGGGAACATTGCGGCTCTCTCCATTAATGTCGATGAGCGATGTGCGGCGGGCGGCGATTTTGCGTCGCTGGCTGGCGATGCGTAATGCGCCGATGCCCTCTCGCGACGCGCTGGAACGTATCTGGCAGGAGGTGGCGCTGGCGCGCGACGATGCCTCTCCCTGTTTACGTTTTGGCGATCACGAGATTCGCCGTTATCAGTCGCAACTGTGGTGGATTAAATCCGTGGCCGGACAACACGAAACGACGGTCGCCTGGCCCGTCTGGCAAACACCGCTGGCGCTGCCTGCCGGCTTAGGGACGGTACAGCTCGTTCCTGGCGGCGAACTGCGCCGACCGCGAGAGGAAGAATCCGTCAGCATTCGTTTTAAAGCGCCAGGCGTGTTACATATTGTCGGGCGTAACGGTGGACGTAAATTAAAGAAAATCTGGCAGGAGCAGGGGATCCCGCCCTGGCGACGAGACACCACGCCGCTGTTGTTTTACGGCGAAACGCTGATTGCGGCTGCGGGTGTTTTTGTGACGCGTGAGGGAGCAGCAGAAGATAAAGAAGGGGTGAGTCTGGTTTGGCATGCCTGATGGCGCTGCGCTTATCAGGCCTACGTATCGCATGGAACGTAGGCCGGATAAGGTGCTTGCACCACCATCCGGCAACAAAATACTCAGGATTCGCTAACTACCACGGTACCAATTTCCGGGTGGCTGAAACTGGCGATTTTATCGAGACGAAGCTCACAAGACTCGCCGGAAACTTCGGCAAGCAGATATTCTACGTTTTTACGTAAGATCAAATCGTTCGCTTTTGCCTGCAAAACCTCGCCATCTTTTAACGTTAGCGTCAGTATTAAATGATGCATGCAGGCAAGCTCAAGACTATCGTAGTCATCGCAATTAATGGGTTGATACGTTTCATTCATTGACATAATCGCTCACCAGTAAGTTCGCGGCAGCATAAGCTGCCTTTTCCCTGACCGACTCTGAAAGGGCGCTATCTGCCGCCACTTCATTAAGCACTTTCAATACACAACCCAGCGCATCCGGGACATACCCTAAGTCTCCGCTGGCGATTTCCGCATACCGCTTGCGTACTAACTCACAATATTTTTCCACATGCCCTCCTGTCAGCATTCTGACTTAACCGTGGATGCAAGTCTAAGCCTACGAAGTTAAATCTTGTTTAGCAAGGTGACTATACCATACTCATTTGCGCAATATCAGCGCCTGACGCGAGTGGGTAAAAGATTCGTTAACAGCCTTTTAGCGCGGTTTTCGCTACAATGGGCGCCTGATTCGAAAGGAGTTTTCTCATGGCGCTTAAAGCGACAATTTATAAAGCCGTCGTCAATGTGGCTGACCTTGATCGCAACCGGTTTCTGGATGCGGCATTGACGCTGGCGCGTCACCCTTCTGAAACGCAGGAGCGCATGATGCTGCGCCTGTTGGCATGGATAAAATATGCTGATGAACGGTTGCAGTTTACACGTGGGCTCAGCGCGGAAGATGAGCCGGAGGCCTGGCTGCGCAACGATCATCTGGGCATCGATCTCTGGATAGAGCTGGGGCTGCCGGATGAGCGCCGTATTAAGAAAGCCTGTACTCAGGCGAGCGATGTCGCGCTCTTTGCTTATAACTCCCGGGCGGCGCAAATCTGGTGGCAGCAGCATCAAAGCAAGTGCGCGCAGTTCGCTAACCTGTCCGTCTGGTATCTGGATGACGGGCAGCTGGCGCAGCTCAGTGAATTTGCCGATCGTACCATGACGCTACAGGCGACGATTCAGGACGGCGCAATCTGGCTTTCTGATGCTCGGAATAATCTGGAAATACAGCTAACCGCCTGGCAACAGCCCTCATGATTGCCATCTCCCGGACGGTCTCCATAGCCGATAATGAGCTGGAAATTACGGCCATTCGCGCGCAGGGCGCGGGTGGTCAGCACGTAAATAAGACCTCTAGCGCGATTCATTTGCGCTTTGACATTCGGGCCTCTGGCCTGCCAGAGTATTATAAACAGCGTTTGCTGACGGCCAGCCACCATCTGATAAGCGATGATGGCGTCATTATCATTAAGGCGCAGGAGTTCCGGAGCCAGGAGCTCAACCGGGAAGCGGCTATCGCCAGGCTGGTTGCCGTCATAAAAGAATTAACCGCGGAGCAAAAAAGCCGTCGCGCAACACGTCCGACGCGTGCCTCGAAAGAGCGCCGCTTGTCCTCAAAGGCGCAAAAATCTTCTGTAAAGGCGCTTCGCGGCAAAGTTCGTCGTCCACTGGATTGACGGGCAGGAATAGCAATTTCATAAGGATTTTATGGTGAGAACAGCAATATTGTCAGTAGCGGCAGCCTGTACGCTATTTGCATTGATAGGGTGTAATAACCGTGCGGAAGTTGACGCCCTGCAACCTGCGCAGGCGGCGGAATTAAAACCCATGCAGCAAAGCTGGCGCGGCGTGCTGCCCTGTGCGGATTGTGAAGGTATTGAAACGTCACTGTTTCTGGAAAAAGACGGCACATGGGTGATGAACGAGCGCTATCAGGGCGTGCGCGAAGAACCTTCCTCTTTTGCGTCATACGGTACCTGGGCGCGGACGGCGGATAAACTGGTGTTAACCGACAGCAATGGCGAGAAATCGTATTATCGCGCGAAAGGCAATGCGCTGGAGATGCTCGACAGAGAAGGCAATCCGGTGGCTTCGCAGCTTAATTATACGCTGGTGCCTGTTACCGCCAGCCTGCCGGTAACGCCAATGCCGTTGCGTGGTATGTATGTATACAGGGCCGATGCGGCGACCTTTACCGATTGCGCGACCGGAAAACGGCTGCCGGTCGCCAGTAACGCCCAGCTTGAGCGCGGCTATCTGGCGGCGAAAGGTGAAGCGGAAAAACCGGTGCTGCTGACGGTAGAAGGGCATTTTGTGTTAGCCGCGAATCCGGACACGGGCGAGCCGGTAAAAACGCTAATAGCTGATAAAAATGTGAAGTTTGCGCCGGGTAAAGATTGCACTCACTAATAAAAGGCCTCGCAGGGTGCGAGGCCTTTACATATCTGCCGGATGGCGCCGGGCAATCCCAACAAAATGTCGTTTAGCCTTTAATCGCCTTGACCAGATAATCAACGATATCGCCGGTTTTAATCAGCGATTTTTCACCGCTACGACGGTATTTATACTCAATATCGTCGTTATCCAGGTTGCGATCGCCAATCACGATAGTATGTGGAATACCAATCAGCTCCATATCGGCAAACATCACGCCCGGGCGCTCTTTACGGTCGTCCATCAGCACTTCAATGCCTTGCGCGCGCAATTCGCTGTACAGCTTTTCCGCCAGCTCCTGCACACGGAAGGATTTGTGCATATTCATCGGCAGAATAGCGACCTGGAAAGGCGCAATGGCGTCAGGCCATACAATGCCGCGCTCGTCAAAGTTCTGCTCGATAGCCGCGGCAACGACACGTGTTACGCCGATACCGTAGCAGCCCATTGTCAGGATCTGGTTACGGCCATCTTCACCCTGAACGGAGGCTTTCAGCGCTTCTGAGTACTTGGTACCTAACTGGAAGATGTGACCCACTTCGATACCGCGTTTGATAAGCAACGTTCCCTGACCGTCCGGACTCGGATCGCCGGCGACTACGTTACGGATGTCGGCAACAACAGGCGTCGCCACATCGCGATCCCAGTTAATACCAAAGTAGTGTTTACCGTCGATGTTAGCGCCAGCGGCAAAATCGCTCATGGCGGCAACGGTACGATCGATGATGACCGGAATCGGCATATTGACCGGGCCGAGGGAGCCAGGGCCGGCATTAATCACGGCGCGAATCTCTTCTTCAGTAGCGAAGGTCAGCGGGCTGGCAACGTGCGGCAGTTTTTCCGCTTTAACTTCATTCAGTTCATGATCGCCGCGAACCAGCAGAGCCACCAGCGGAGACTTGCTGTCTTTCACCGCTTTCACCAGCAGCGTTTTTACCGTTTTTTCAATTGGCAGGTTGAATTGTTCCACCAGCTCCGCGATGGTTTTGGCATTTGGCGTATCGACCAGAGTCATTTCCTGCGTCGCCGCTGCGCGCGGCGTTTGCGGCGCGATAGCTTCTGCCAGTTCAATGTTAGCCGCGTAATCAGAAACATCAGAGAAAACGATATCGTCTTCGCCGCTTTGCGCCAGCACCTGGAATTCATGCGAGGCGTTGCCGCCGATAGAACCGGTATCGGCCTGTACCGCGCGGAAATCCAGCCCCATACGGCTGAAGATACGGCTATACGCGGCGTACATGGCGTCATAGGTTTCCTGCAACGACTCCTGAGAGGTGTGGAAAGAGTAAGCATCTTTCATCAGGAATTCGCGCGAACGCATCACGCCAAAGCGCGGACGCACTTCATCACGGAATTTGGTCTGGATTTGGAAGAAGTTCAGCGGCAACTGCTTATAAGAGCTGAGTTCATTACGCACCAGATCAGTGATAACTTCTTCGTGGGTCGGGCCGAGTACGAACGGACGCTCGCCACGGTCGACAAAACGCAGCAGTTCCGGACCGTACTGTTCCCAACGACCACTCTCTTGCCACAGGTCGGCTGGCTGAACGACTGGCATCGACACCTCGATAGCACCGGCGTTGTTCATCTCTTCACGCACGATGTTTTCGACTTTTTTCAGGACGCGCAGGCCGGTCGGCAGCCAGGTATATAACCCGGAGGCGAGCTTGCGGATCATCCCGGCGCGCAGCATCAGCTGGTGGCTGATAACCTCGGCGTCGGCAGGTGTCTCCTTCAGAGTGGAGAGCAGGTATTGGCTAGTACGCATGTTGTTACGGTTCCAGTTGAACGATCGAACAGGCTCAATGTGAGCCTGATACAAAAAAAGTGATTTAGTTTACCAGCGTGCAAGAGATGTCAAAAGAGAAGGGCGTGAAATTACCGTGGTTCCAGCGCAAACACTTCAAATCCCGAGTTAACCACACGCCAGCGCACGTTAAAATCATGCAGCCAGACGGCATAGGTTTTGCCCGTCTCTTCACCCTTACGATAAGCCGGGCGAGGATCTTGCGCCAGCACATCGCAAATAAATGTCCGTAGCTGCGGATAACGCCTTTCCAGCGTCGTAAGCTGTTGAGCCACCTCAGCGGTAAAACTCACGGGCATTTCAGCTATCGGCGCCTGTTGCGCATAGCTGGCGGCGGCGTCCGGTAAGGCCTCGGCAAACGGTAAATACGGTTTGATATCCACCACCGGCGTGCCATCCACCAGATCCAGACTGCCTAATTTCAGAATTACGCTCTCTTTCCGGCACTCGATACCTTTTAGCGCAACGAGCGACATGCCAATCGGATTGGGGCGGAACGTGGAGCGCGTGGCAAAAACGCCCATTCTGGCGTTACCGCCAAGACGGGGCGGACGAACTGTCGGCCGCCAGCCGCCGTCCATCGTCTGATGAAAAACGAAAAGCACCCACAAATGGCTGAAAGCTTCCAGGCCGCGAACGGCATCGGCCTGGTTGTAAGGCGCTATCAGATGCAGTTCGCCGCAGGCGCTTTTGACCAGACCAGGCTGGCGCGGAACGGCGAATTTTTCTTTATAGGGGGAGCGAATAACGCCGATTTGTTCAAACTGAAAGCTGCTCATTTCGCCGAAATATTCAGGGCGGACCCGATACAAACCGCCTGACGGTAGCAGCCTGGCGTGCCGCTGGTAATTTCACAGCTGTGCAGCAGGACGGCGTTGGCTTTCATTTTAGAGGCATTAATCTGCATACGCTTGCGCGCAGTTGGAATGTTAGGCGGAGAGTCTTGATTTGTTGCCTGGCAGGATTCGCCGCTAACCTCGCCAAGATCGCGGAAAGGTTTGCCGACTAAGTCTTCAGCATTGGTGTAAATCCTGACGGGAGCGGCACGCGACGCTTTAGGTTTCTCCGGCTCCGCTTTTGGCGGGGTTGCGGTGCTTTGAACGGGTTCAACAGGGGATCTGCTT
Organism: Salmonella sp. SAL00670; assembly: GCF_046552235.1. NCBI lineage: Bacteria > Pseudomonadati > Pseudomonadota > Gammaproteobacteria > Enterobacterales > Enterobacteriaceae > Salmonella > Salmonella sp. SAL00670. Next base: position 4,381 of record NZ_JBGDUO010000007.1, on the reverse strand, counting down.
AGCATGGAACAACCGCCCAGCATGAGTGCCAATAAACAGATCGGTAAAGCACGCATAATATTTCCTCAATGAATGTTCTAATTGCCAGATATTGAATCAGGAGCTTGCATAAATGACAAGACGGGCAATAGCCCGTCCTGAATAATATTACAGATTGTGGAATCAGCCTAAAACTTACCAGCCTTTCACCGCACCGCCATTAAAAACTTTATTTGCGGCTTCGTACACTTCATCAGACTGGTAAGCCTGAACGAATTTTTTCACATTCTCGGCGTCTTTGTTATCTTCACGCGTCACGATCAGGTTAACGTACGGAGAATCTTTATCTTCAACGAAGATACCGTCTTTCGCTGGCGTCAGGCCAATCTGGCTGGCGTATGTCGTATTGATGACCGCTAACGCGATCTGCGCGTCATCCAGCGAACGCGGCAACTGCGGCGCTTCCAGCTCAACAATTTTCAGATTTTTCGGGTTTTCCACGATATCCAGCGAGGTAGGAAGCAGACCGACGCCGTCTTTCAGTTTAATTAGCCCTACTTTTTGCAGCAGCAGCAGGGAACGACCAAGGTTGGTCGGGTCGTTAGGCACAGCGACCTGGGAACCGTCCTTGAGCTCATCCAGAGATTTGATTTTTTTGGAATATCCTGCAATGGGATAGACAAAAGTCTTACCAACAGAAACCAGTTTGTAGCCGCGATCTTTGATTTGCTGATCCAGATACGGTTTGTGCTGGAAGGCATTGGCATCGATATCGCCTTTGCTCAGCGCTTCATTAGGCAGAACATAATCATTAAAGGTCACCAATTCCACGTCCAGGCCGTATTTTTCTTTCGCGACTTTCTGCGCGACTTCGGCAACTTGCTGCTCTGCGCCAACGATTACGCCGACTTTAATATGATTCGGATCTTTTTCATCCTGACCGCAACCCGCAAGTGCCAGAGAACCAATCAGAGCACCCACTGCCGCAAAGGTTTTGAATTTGAACGCCATGCTTATTTCCTTAATGAGTATTTGTGTTGTGTTTAACGTTACTTATGCGTGACAGCCCTGACGATGCGATCGCCGGATAACTGAATTAAATAAACCAGAACGACAAGTAATACCAGCACCGTATTCATCACGGTAGCATTGTATCCAATATAACCGTACTGATAGCCGATTTGACCGAGGCCGCCTGCGCCGACAGCGCCGCCCATTGCGGAGTAACCGACCAGGGTGATCAGTGTAATGGTTGCCGCATTCACCAGACCAGGCAGCGCTTCCGGTAAAAGGATTTTACGTACAATTTGCAGCGGCGTGGCGCCCATCGCTCGCGAGGCTTCAATCAGCCCGGCAGGGATCTCTAACAACGCATTTTCCACCATACGGGCGATAAAAGGCGCGGCGCCAACGGTCAGCGGTACAATCGCGGCCTGCAAACCAATGGAGGTGCCGACAATTATTCGGGTAAAAGGAATCATCCACACCAGCAGGATGATAAAGGGAATTGAGCGGAAAATATTGACCACCGCAGAGAGGGAGCGATACAGCCTGGCGTTCTCCATAATCTGCCCCGGGCGCGTAACATACAGCAATACGCCGACCGGCAGGCCAATCACGAAACCGAAGAAACCGGAGACAAAGGTCATCGCCAGCGTTTCCCAGACGCCACGAACCAGTAACCACATCATTGCCTCAGACATAACCCAGTACCTCTACTTTCACATGGTGATCCTGCAGCCAGGCAATTGCGGCTTGCGTCTCTTCTTGTGTGCCGTGCATTTCCGTTAGCATAATGCCGAACTTCACACCGCCCGCGTAATCCATCTGCGCGCTGATAATATTATTGTTCACGTTGAAACGACGCGCGGTTTCAGAAAGCAGCGGGGCATCCACAGACTGTCCGGTGAATTCCATGCGCAGCATCGGCACGCTGTCAGTTTCCGGCGACGCTTTCAAACGCGCCTGGTAATCTTCCGGAATGTCCAGGTGCAGAGTGGACTGAATAAACTTCTGCGCCAGCGGCGTTTTAGGATGCGAGAAGACTTCGCTGACCGTATCCTGCTCAATAAGCTCGCCATTACTGATAACGGCAACGCAGTCGCAGATACGTTTCACGACATCCATTTCATGAGTGATAAGCAGAATCGTCAACCCCAGACGACGGTTGATATCTTTCAGCAATTCCAGAATCGAACGGGTCGTTGCGGGATCAAGCGCGCTGGTGGCTTCATCGCACAGCAACACTTTTGGATTACTGGCTAACGCGCGGGCAATCGCGACACGCTGTTTCTGACCGCCGGAAAGATTTGCCGGATAGCTGTCGTGCTTGTCGCCAAGACCGACTAAATCCAGCAGCTCTGTGACACGGCGTTTGATCTCTTCCTTTGGTGTGTTATCCAGTTCCAGCGGCAACGCGACGTTGCCAAACACGGTACGGGAAGAGAGCAGGTTAAAATGTTGGAAAATCATGCCGATTTGACGGCGAGCTTTGGTCAACTCAGACTCTGAAAGCGTTGTCAGCTCCTGACCGCCGACCATTACGCTTCCTTCAGTAGGACGTTCAAGTAAGTTAACGCAGCGGATAAGCGTACTTTTACCGGCGCCGGAGGCGCCAATGACGCCATAAATCTGCCCGGCAGGCACGTGCAGGCTGACATTATTTAGCGCCTGAATGGTGCGCGTCCCCTGCTGGAACACTTTGGTAATATTCGAAAGTTTAATCATTGATTCTTTATTATCGTAATGAAATGAGCGGAGGCATTTTCGTCTGCCTAATACGGTCAACGCCGTCAACAGAATGGATGTTAAGGCATCCAGACGTCTAAATCAATCAGGCTTTATACGATGAGCACTTTCTTGCCTGCTGAAACATGCGATACTAGCGCCACTTGCTTTACTCAGGAGCTATAAAAGGTGGCAAAGTCTGTACCCGCAATTTTTCTCGACCGTGACGGCACCATTAATGTGGATCACGGCTACGTACATGAAATCGATGCATTTGAGTTTATAGACGGCGTTATTGACGCGATGCGCGAGCTAAAAAAAATGGGCTATGCGTTGGTGGTGGTGACGAACCAGTCCGGAATCGCGCGCGGCAAATTCACTGAGGCGCAGTTTGAAACGTTAACCGAATGGATGGACTGGTCGTTGGCGGATCGCGATGTTGATTTGGACGGCATCTATTATTGTCCTCACCATCCGCAGGGCAGCATAGAAGAGTTCCGTCAGGTATGTGATTGCCGCAAGCCGCATCCAGGAATGCTTATCTCGGCGCGTGATTTCCTGCATATCGATATGGCGGCTTCTTATATGGTGGGAGACAAGCTGGAAGATATGCAGGCGGCAGCGGCGGCAAATGTCGGGACAAAAGTGCTGGTGCGTACGGGCAAACCGGTCACGGCAGAAGCAGAAAACGCGGCGGACTGGGTGTTAAACAGCCTTGCTGACCTGCCATCGGCGATAAAAAAGCAGCAAAAATAAGCGTTATGGATAAAAGATGAGCGGTTAAAACAAAAATGCATTTTTCCGCTTGTCTTCCTGAACCGACTCCCTATAATGCGCCTCCATCGACACGGCGGATGTGAATCACTTCACACAAACAGTCGGTCGGTTGAAGAGAAAAATCCTGAAATTCAGGGTTGACTCTGAAAGAGGAAAGCGTAATATACGCCACCTCGCGACGGTGAGCTGAAAGCCGCGTCGCACCTGCTCTTTAACAATTTATCAGACAATCTGTGTGGGCACTCGAAGATACGGATTCTTGACGTCGCAAGACGAAAAATGAATACCAAGTCTCAAGAGTGAACACGTAATTCATTACGAAGTTTAATTCTTTGAGCATCAAACTTTTAAATTGAAGAGTTTGATCATGGCTCAGATTGAACGCTGGCGGCAGGCCTAACACATGCAAGTCGAACGGTAACAGGAAGCAGCTTGCTGCTTCGCTGACAAGTGGCGGACGGGTGAGTAATGTCTGGGAAACTGCCTGATGGAGGGGAATAACTACTGGAAACGGTGGCTAATACCGCATGACGTCGCAAGACCAAAGAGGGGGACCTTCGGGCCTCTTGCCATCAGATGTGCCCAGATGGGATTAGCTAGTTGGTGAGGTAACGGCTCACCAAGGCGACGATCCCTAGCTGGTCTGAGAGGATGACCAGCCACACTGGAACTGAGACACGGTCCAGACTCCTACGGGAGGCAGCAGTGGGGAATATTGCACAATGGGCGCAAGCCTGATGCAGCCATGCCGCGTGTATGAAGAAGGCCTTCGGGTTGTAAAGTACTTTCAGCGGGGAGGAAGGTGTTGTGGTTAATAACCACAGCAATTGACGTTACCCGCAGAAGAAGCACCGGCTAACTCCGTGCCAGCAGCCGCGGTAATACGGAGGGTGCAAGC
>NZ_JBGDUO010000006.1:0-276578 GCF_046552235.1 Salmonella sp. SAL00670 | reverse complement strand
GGCAGCGGCGATATCGACAACAGCGGCGTGCTTAAGGTTGGCGAGGGCGAGCTGAAAAATACGCTTTCCGGCAGCGGTTCGCTGGTCAAAACCGGTACCGGCGAGCTGACACTAAGCGGCGACAACACTTACTCCGGCGGCACCACTATTTCCGACGGCACGCTGATTGCCGCCAGCGTCAACGCGCTGGGCAGCGGCGATATCGACAACAGCGGCGTGCTTAAGGTTGGCGAGGGCGAGCTGAAAAATACGCTTTTCGGCAGCGGCTCGCTGGTGAAAACCGGTACGGGCGTGCTGACGTTAAGCGGCGACAACACTTACTCCGGCGGCACCACTATTTCCGACGGCACGCTGATTGCTGACCATGCGGATTCGCTGGGCAGCGGCGATATCGACAACAGCGGCGTGCTTAAGGTTGGCGAGGGCGAGCTGAAAAATACGCTTTCCGGCAGCGGCTCGCTGGTGAAAACCGGTACGGGCGAGCTGACGTTAAGCGGGGACAACAAAACTTACTCCGGCGATACCACCATCGCCGACGGCACGCTGATTGCCGCCAACGTCAACGCGCTGGGCAGCGGCAATATCGACAACAGCGGTACGCTGATGCTGGATGCCAACGGCGCATTTGAGCTTGCGAACGTCACCACCCATAGCGGCGCCACTACCGCGCTGGCGGCGGGCAGCACCCTTTACGCGAGCCAGCTTACTCAGGAAAACGGCAGTACGTTAAGTATTGACCTCGGCGCGGCCACCGACGACGCCATGATTACCGCCGACAGCGTCACGCTGGGCGGCACGCTGAATGTTACCGGCATCGGCAGCGTTACGGACAGTTGGACGCCTGAGGCATACACCTACACGCTGATTGACAGCGACAGCGCCATTACGAGCGATTTCGACGATCTGACCATTGCAGGGATGAACCGCGAAGATGTTGACTTCCTGACTATCGACGGAAAAGTCGATGAAACGGACAACACCCACTATGATCTGACGGCCTCCCTCTCCTGGTATGCGGACAGAGACAACGCCACTACCGACGCCCACGGCACCTTTACCCTGAGCGACCCTGACGGCAGCTTTAACGTTGCGGCTACACTGACAGATGTTGATGATACGCTGGATCCGGGTAGCAGATGGGACGGTAAATCGCTGACCAAAGAAGGCGCAGGCACGCTGATCCTCTCCGGCGACAACGACTACAGCGGCGGCACCACCATCAATGAAGGTACGCTGGTCGCCGCCAGTACGACGGCGCTGGGCACCGGTCTGGTAGACAATAACGCCACGCTGGTGCTGGACGCAGACGGTGAAGTCAGCGCGGTGGGCGGCATCACCACTCATAGCGGCGCGACGACCCAACTGGCGCTTGGCACCTCGTTGGATCTCGGCGACAGTGCGTTAATTCAGCAAGATGGCAGTACGCTGAACGTTGAGCTGAATAGTGACTCAGTGCAACCGCTGATCACCGGCGGCAGCGCCACGCTTGGCGGCGATTTGGTCGTCAGCGACGCCAGCCTGCAAGCGCGCGCCTCCGACGCGGAGTTCCAGTCCTTTAAACTGATGGATATGGACAGCGATATCAGCGGCGATTTTACCAGCCTGACGATGAACCTCACTGACCAGCCGGACTATCTGACCGTAACCGGGACAATCAATCCTGAAGATGCGTCAGAATATCTGCTTACCGAAGGGCTGAGCTGGAATGCGACCGCCACGTCAGCGACGCCAGCACACGGCACGTTTACCCTGGGCGCAGGCGACAGTTTTGAAGTCACCAGCGTTCTGGGCGATAAAACCGGCAACGGCGACTGGGACGGTAAATCGCTGACCAAACTGGGCGCGGGTAAATTGACGCTGAGCGGCGTGAACACCTACACCGGCGATACTAACGTACAGGAAGGCATGCTGTGGCTGGCCGGAGACGGTACGATTGGCGAAGTGGGCAGCCAGCAGGCGGTGAACGTCGCTTCTGGGGCGACCTTCGGCGGCAGCAATGGTACGACCGTTAACGGTAAGGTGACCAATGAAGGGACGCTGGTCTTCGGCGACAGCGAGGAGACAGGCGCTATCTTCACCCTCAATGGCGCTCTGGTCAACATGGGGACGATCGCCAGCGGCAGCACCTCCAGCACGCCGGGCAATACGCTTTATGTTGATGGCAATTACACCGGCAACGGCGGCTCGCTTTATCTGAATACCGTCCTGGGCGACGATGATTCGGCGACCGATAAGCTGGTGATTACCGGCGATGCCTCCGGCACCACCGATCTGTACATCAACGGCATCGGCGATGGAGCACAGACCACTAACGGTATTGAAGTGGTGGATGTTGGCGGCGTATCGACCAGCGATGCGTTTGTGTTAAAAAATGAAGTTAACGCCAGTCTGTATACCTACCGTCTGTACTGGAATGAAAGTGACAACGACTGGTATCTGGCGTCAAAAGCACAGTCTGATGATGACGACAGCGGTGGTGATGACAGTGATGTCACGCCTTCGGATGGCGGTGACGATGGCGGTAATGTCACGCCTCCGGACGATGGCGGCGATGTCGCACCACAGTACCGTGCGGATATCGGCGCGTACATGGGCAACCAGTGGATGGCGCGCAACCTGCAAATGCAGACCCTCTATGACCGCGAGGGCAGCCAGTATCGTAACGCAGATGGCAGCGTATGGGCGCGCTTCAAAGCGGGTAAAGCAGAATCAGAGGCTGTCAGCGGCAATATCGATATGGACAGCAACTACTCCCAGTTCCAGTTAGGCGGCGACATTCTGGCCTGGGGCAACGGCCAGCAGAGCGTTACCGTTGGCGTCATGGCGAGCTACATCAACGCCGACACCGACAGCACCGGTAACCGTGGCGCGGACGGTAGCCAGTTCACCAGTAGCGGCAACGTAGACGGCTACAACCTCGGCGTCTATGCCACCTGGTTTGCCGATGCCCAAACGCATAGCGGCGCGTATGTCGATAGCTGGTATCAATACGGTTTCTACAACAACAGCGTAGAGAGCGGTGATGCGGGATCTGAATCTTACGATTCAACCGCTAACGCCGTCTCGCTGGAAACCGGTTATCGCTACGATATTGCGCTTAGCAACGGTAATACTGTCAGTCTGACGCCGCAGGCGCAGGTTGTCTGGCAGAATTACTCAGCGGATAGCGTGAAGGATAACTACGGCACCCGGATCGATGGTCAGGATGGCGACAGTTGGACAACGCGTCTGGGTCTGCGTGTTGACGGCAAGCTGTACAAAGGCAGCCGTACGGTTATCCAGCCGTTTGCTGAAGCTAACTGGCTGCACACCAGCGATGATGTGTCGGTATCGTTTGATGATGCTACGGTGAAACAGGATCTTCCGGCTAACCGTGCGGAGCTGAAAGTGGGTCTGCAGGCAGATATCGATAAGCAGTGGAGCGTTCGCGCTCAGGTTGCCGGGCAGACTGGCAGCAATGACTTTGGCGATCTGAACGGTAGCCTCAATCTGCGCTATAACTGGTAAGTTAGACAAAACCGGGCGGGTGTTCCCTGCCCGGTTTTGAGGCGAATGACAAACCGGTTGATCGTCAGATTATGGCTACACCTTATCCGACGTGGCGCGTAGGTTGGCTGAGGCGAAGTCGAAACCCAACATCGCGCTGCAAAGGGTGGGGGAGTGTTGGATTACGTGCCCGGCGTGACGGATTTGACTTCACTTTCAAGCCAGCCGTCCTCCAGTCTCGTGGTCATGATATCGCCTGCTTTGACCTGTTTGATCTTTTTCAGCACCTTGCCGTCCGTTGTCGTCGAAACCGTATAGCCGCGCGCCAGCGTGGCTAACGGGCTGACCGCTTCCAGATGCGTGACCGCGTTGCCAAAACGCTCGCGCTGTTCGCTTAACCGTGAGCGGATATTCTCCGTCAGACGATATTCCAGCTGTTGGATGCGCGACTGCGCGCGGTGAATGCGCGGCTGCGGATTTTGCTGGCTCAGGCGTTGACTTACGCGCTGTTGGCGTTGATTGGCCTGCTTAATCCTGGCCTCAAGCGCAAATCCCATCCGTTGGCGTAGACGTTCCAGCGCGGTTTGCTGACGGGCCAGACGCAGTTGCGGATGTTGCTGTTGCAGACGGTGAAAAATCTGCGTGAAACGGCGGCTGCGATTGGCGAGGTAGTAGTCCATCGCCATGCCCAGACGCTGCTGGGCGGACTGGATCTGACGCAACAACTCCTGCTGGTTACGGCTGACAATTTCTGCCGCTGCTGATGGCGTAGGCGCGCGCAGGTCGGCGACAAAATCAGCTATCGTGACGTCCGTTTCGTGACCGACGGCGCTGACCACCGGAATGCGGCTTGCAAAAATCGCCCGCGCCACGCGTTCGTCGTTAAAACTCCACAAATCTTCCAGCGAACCGCCGCCGCGCCCGATGATCAGTACATCACACTCGCCCCGCGCGTTCGCCAGTTCGATAGCACGAACGATCTGCCCCGGCGCGTCGTCGCCCTGTACCGCGGTTGGATAGATAATAACGGGCAGGGATGGGTCACGACGCTTCAGCACATGGAGAATATCGTGCAGCGCCGCGCCGGTTTTCGAGGTGATCACCCCCACGCAGTGGGCCGGGGAGGGCAACGGCTGTTTATGCTGCTGATCGAACAAGCCTTCGGCCTGGAGTTTGGCTTTTAGCTGCTCATATTTCTGCTGCAACAAGCCTTCGCCAGCCGGCTGCATACTTTCGGCGATGATTTGATAATCGCCGCGCGGCTCGTACAGCGTAATGTTGGCGCGTACCAGCACCTGCTGCCCGTGCTGCGGACGGAACGTCACCCGGCGGTTGCTGTTACGGAACATCGCACAGCGCACCTGAGCGGTATCGTCTTTGAGCGTAAAGTACCAGTGGCCCGACGCAGGCTGCGTGAAATTAGAAATCTCGCCGCTGATCCATACCTGTCCCATCTCCTGTTCTAACAGCAGACGAACCGTCTGGTTAAGGCGGCTTACGGTAAAAATTGAGGAAGTTTGAGAGGATAACATGTGAGCGGGATCAAATTCTAAATCAGCAGGTTATTCAATCGATAGTAACCTGCTCACGGGGGATCGCAAGCACTATTTGCAAAAAAATGTAGATGCAACCGATTACGTTCTGTATAATGCCGCGGCAATATTTATTAACCTCCCAGGTGAGATATTGCCCATGCTACGTATCGCTAAAGAAGCCCTGACGTTTGACGACGTCCTCCTTGTTCCCGCTCACTCCACCGTTTTGCCGAATACTGCCGATCTCAGCACGCAGTTGACGAAAACTATTCGTCTGAATATTCCTATGCTTTCTGCGGCGATGGACACCGTGACGGAAGCGCGCCTGGCAATTGCCCTGGCCCAGGAAGGCGGCATTGGTTTTATCCACAAAAACATGTCCATTGAGCGCCAGGCGGAAGAAGTTCGCCGCGTGAAGAAACACGAGTCCGGCGTAGTGACCGACCCGCAGACCGTCCTGCCAACCACCACGTTGCATGAAGTGAAAGCCCTGACCGAGCGTAACGGTTTTGCGGGCTATCCGGTGGTGACTGAAGATAACGAGCTGGTGGGTATCATCACCGGTCGTGACGTGCGTTTTGTGACTGACCTGAACCAGCCGGTGAGTGTCTACATGACGCCGAAAGAGCGTCTGGTGACCGTTCGTGAAGGCGAAGCCCGTGAAGTCGTGCTGGCAAAAATGCACGAAAAACGCGTAGAAAAAGCGCTGGTCGTTGATGATAACTTCCATCTGCTTGGCATGATTACCGTAAAAGATTTCCAGAAAGCGGAACGTAAACCAAACTCCTGCAAAGATGAGCAGGGCCGTTTACGTGTCGGCGCGGCGGTCGGCGCAGGCGCGGGCAACGAAGAGCGCGTTGACGCGCTGGTGGCGGCAGGCGTTGACGTACTGCTGATCGACTCCTCTCACGGTCATTCAGAAGGCGTGTTGCAACGTATCCGTGAAACCCGTGCTAAATATCCTGACCTGCAAATCATCGGCGGCAACGTCGCGACGGGCGCAGGCGCTCGCGCACTGGCGGAAGCCGGTTGCAGCGCGGTGAAAGTCGGTATTGGCCCGGGTTCCATCTGTACCACTCGTATCGTGACTGGCGTGGGCGTTCCGCAGATCACCGCTGTTTCTGACGCAGTTGAAGCGCTGGAAGGCACCGGGATTCCGGTTATCGCTGACGGCGGTATCCGTTTCTCCGGCGACATCGCCAAAGCCATCGCCGCAGGCGCGAGCGCGGTAATGGTGGGCTCTATGCTGGCCGGTACCGAAGAATCCCCGGGCGAAATCGAACTCTACCAGGGCCGTTCGTACAAATCTTACCGCGGCATGGGCTCGCTGGGCGCGATGTCCAAAGGTTCCTCCGACCGTTACTTCCAGAGCGACAACGCCGCCGACAAACTGGTGCCGGAAGGTATCGAAGGCCGCGTAGCCTATAAAGGTCGCCTGAAAGAGATCATTCACCAGCAGATGGGCGGCCTGCGCTCCTGTATGGGGCTGACCGGTTGTGCTACCATCGACGAACTGCGTACTAAAGCGGAGTTTGTGCGTATCAGCGGTGCGGGCATTCAGGAAAGCCACGTTCACGACGTGACCATCACCAAAGAGTCCCCGAACTACCGTCTGGGCTCCTGATTTTCTTCGCCCGACCTTCGCGTCGGGCGATTTATTTAATCTGTTTCACTTGCCTCGGAATAAGCGTCAATGACGGAAAACATTCATAAGCATCGCATCCTCATTCTGGACTTCGGTTCTCAGTACACTCAACTGGTTGCGCGCCGCGTGCGTGAGCTGGGTGTTTACTGTGAACTGTGGGCGTGGGATGTGACAGAAGCACAAATTCGTGACTTCAACCCAAGCGGCATTATTCTTTCCGGCGGCCCGGAAAGCACCACCGAAGAAAACAGCCCGCGCGCGCCGCAGTATGTCTTTGAAGCAGGCGTGCCGGTATTTGGCGTCTGCTACGGGATGCAGACCATGGCGATGCAGCTTGGCGGTCATGTAGAAGGTTCTAATGAGCGTGAATTTGGTTACGCGCAGGTCGAAGTATTGACCGACAGCGCGCTGGTTCGCGGTATTGAAGATTCCCTGACCGCAGACGGCAAACCGCTGCTGGACGTGTGGATGAGCCACGGCGATAAAGTGACGGCGATTCCGTCCGACTTCGTGACCGTCGCCAGCACCGAGAGCTGCCCGTTCGCCATTATGGCCAACGAAGAAAAACGCTTCTACGGCGTACAGTTCCACCCGGAAGTGACCCACACCCGCCAGGGTATGCGCATGCTGGAGCGTTTTGTGCGTGATATCTGCCAGTGTGAAGCCCTGTGGACGCCGGCGAAGATCATCGACGACGCCGTGGCGCGCATTCGCGAGCAGGTGGGCGACGACAAAGTGATCCTCGGTCTCTCCGGCGGCGTGGATTCTTCCGTAACCGCAATGTTGCTGCACCGCGCGATCGGTAAAAATCTGACCTGTGTATTCGTCGACAACGGCCTGCTGCGTCTCAACGAAGCCGAGCAGGTGATGGACATGTTTGGCGACCATTTTGGTCTGAACATTGTTCACGTACCGGCAGAAGATCGTTTCCTGTCAGCGCTGGCTGGCGAAAACGATCCGGAAGCCAAGCGTAAGATCATCGGTCGCGTTTTCGTTGAAGTGTTCGACGAAGAAGCGCTCAAACTGGAAGACGTGAAATGGCTGGCGCAGGGCACCATCTACCCTGACGTTATCGAATCTGCGGCGTCTGCAACCGGTAAAGCGCACGTCATCAAATCTCACCACAATGTCGGCGGCCTGCCGAAAGAGATGAAGATGGGGCTGGTTGAACCGCTGAAAGAGCTGTTCAAAGACGAAGTACGTAAGATTGGTCTGGAGCTGGGCCTGCCGTACGACATGCTGTACCGTCACCCGTTCCCGGGGCCGGGCCTCGGCGTTCGTGTTCTGGGTGAAGTGAAGAAAGAGTACTGCGACCTGCTGCGTCGCGCGGACGCTATCTTCATTGAAGAGCTGCGCAAAGCGGATCTGTACGACAAAGTCAGTCAGGCGTTTACCGTCTTCCTGCCGGTTCGCTCCGTTGGCGTAATGGGCGATGGTCGTAAGTATGACTGGGTGGTCTCTCTGCGTGCTGTCGAAACCATCGACTTTATGACCGCACACTGGGCGCACCTGCCGTATGACTTCCTCGGTCGTGTTTCCAACCGCATCATCAATGAAGTCAACGGGATTTCCCGTGTGGTGTATGACATCAGCGGTAAACCGCCGGCTACCATTGAGTGGGAATAACCGATAATCCTTCCTGTGTTTTCATGAACAGGTAAAGGTGAATTTAACCCTCTGTTTTTGCAGAGGGTTTTTATTTATGTGCATAGATGAGTTTTCTGTGTAGCGCACAGCTCCTGGCGACAAATTTGACGTAATTACGAACCCACGAAGGTTGGTTGTATCTTGCCGTGGTCGTTGATTTGTTCTCGTGCAAAGTTATCGGTTGGTCAATGCAACCACGAATGACAAAAGACATTGTTCTGAATGCGCTTCTGATGGCCGTGTGGCGACGTCATCCCCAAAAACAGGTGCTGGTTCAGTCTGATCAGGGTAGTCAGTACACCCGCTATGAATGGCTGAAATCGCACGGACTGGAGGGCAGTATGAGCCGTCGTGGCAACTGTCATAATGCGGTTGCAGAAAGCTTTTTCCAGCTACTGAAGCGTGAGCGGATAAAGAAAAAGATCTACCTACGACTCAGAAGTGTCCAGGTTATCCGTGGCGATTCAGCCCAAATAAGGGGTATTTAAAAATATGATAACTTTATTCTTCAACTATATAACCAACGCCCAGCTTAGCACTTTCAAGGAGCATACCAACCGTTAGTGGCTTACGCGGATCAGGCTCTTTACTTCCAAAGTACTCTGGATTCAGATAGTTGAGTATGTCAAATCCTTCTGAATCTACATTCCAACGCTTGAAGTACTTTTGTAGAAGTTCTTCACTATCTTCAAAAACGAGTTTAAGATCATCCCTAATACTGGTATCAAGCGTGATGATTCGCTTTGGCCCACAGAGAAAGTACTTTTTAGTGTTATATTTCTGAACGATAAAATCGATAATTTCTTTCTCAATATCTCTCATTAGAAGTACGTCCACTTAATGCGATCTTTAGGAACCGCCACACGATTAAATGTATCTTTAATATTACGCTGGATATCATAAATCGTAGTGAATGTCATAACCCAACCGAGCCAGGGTACATTACGACCAACGAAACGACCTAAATTATTCGTTGAGCTTAGCTGTAATGAGTTGATAGTTTTGCCTGTCAACGTTAGTAATCTGATCCCAGGTGGCAGTTTATAGTTCAACCAATTACTGATGTACTTAGAAGCAATTAATGTTACTGGAGTTGTCCCACGAGGTTTACCCCTCGTAGGTAGAACTGGTTGCCCTGAACTGCTGAAAATTGGCTGTGCCAGCTACCGGGAGTTTAACCACGCTGAAGGCTATCGGATTTTGTATTCAGTCGAGGGAATCTTAGTAACCGCGCATGTGATCTTATCACCCAGGCTGGATATCCCGCGGTTGCTCTTTAAGCGTCTGATCATGGCCTGAACCCATTGAGTGGGATTGTCTTTTTGCGTTAACGCTAAAGCTTCTTTTTCTTGCGCGGGCTTTTTAACGGATAACAGCTTAACGTTGTCCCGGTGTGGTGACAGAAAGCGATGACTGTTGCGCTTCTTTTTTATCCTGATGGTGCTGCCAGGCGCCGATAGAAGAGTAGACGAAACGTCCAAAGAAGAAGAGAAAACTGATAAGCAGTACGATACGGGTCATGCGAGTGTTAAATCGATGTCGTTTTCGCATACTGTTGGCCTGACTCACAAAGGGTTCCTTAACGTTGGCCCAGCGGTATGGGCGGGATCAGGCTGGGTTCTTCAAGGGTATTATCAAGGCGAAGAACGTAACAAGCCTGCGTTCACTCTACATTAAGGCATACTGCGAACCGATGGTCAATTCCTCTTAATGTAAAATTGCGTCAGTTGATTTATCTTATATTGTTATGGAAGATAATTTTAGTATTTACATTAATAATAAATTAATGATAACAAAGAATAAAAAGGCGAATAAAGGCTGCAGGAGAAAGGTAATAATTGACTTAAATCAAATGTTACTTTTGTTTAATAATTACAATCGATGACTATCGTGTGATGTATATCGCATCATCAATTTAAAGTCAGGTGGGATGCCTGTCTGTTAACGCCCCTTTGGGATTGGGGGGTTCTGCTGAGCATCTATGAAACTAAATAAAACTTATATAAATATCAGAGATAAATGGTGGGGACTACCGCTCATCCTTCCTTCGATTTTACTACCTGTTTTAAGTAGCGCAAATACTTATGCGCTTACCAGCACTGGAAATGTGGTTCTTTTTTACCTGCCGTTAGCTTTTATGCTTAGCCTGATGCTCTTTTTCGGCTGGGCAGCACTGCCGGGCATTGTGCTTGCTATCTTCTGGCGCAGATACCCGCAGACAGGGCTGTATGAAACCCTTTCTGTGACGATGCACTTTATCATTACTATCGTGCTAAGCTGGGGCGGCTATCGTGTCTTTTCCCCCCGGCGAAACAATGTTTCTCACGGCGACGCCCACCTGTTGTTTCAACGAATATTCTGGCAGGTATTTTGTTCAGCAACATTATTTCTGGTCATCTACCAGTTTGCCGCTTTTGTTGGCATGTACGAAAGCAAAGCCAGCCTGATGGGGGTAATGCCCTTTAATATCAACACGCTGATTAATTACCAGGCGTTACTGGTCGGTAACCTTGTCGGCGTGCCATTGTGCTATTTTATTATTCGTACTCTCCGCAATCCGCTGCACCTGCGGGGGTATTATCAGCAATTAAAGCTACAGATTGATAGCAAGGCCACTAAAAAAGAGATCGTTATTTGGCTGGCCGTATTGACTACACTAATGTTTATACTGTGTATGCCATTGACTGATAATAGTTCAATATTTAGTACCAACTATACGCTTTCGTTATTATTGCCGGTCATGCTGTGGGGTGCGATGCGCTATGGCTATAAGTTTATTTCAATTATCTGGGCCGTCGTGCTAATTACGTCGATTCATTATTATCAGCGTTATATGCCCTGGTATTCAGGTTATGATACGCAATTAGCGATTACCTCTTCGAGCTATCTGGTTTTTTCTTTTATTGTTAATTATATGTCTGTACTGGCCACGCGTCAGCGCGTAGTGAGTGGTCGCGCACGGCGGCTGGCCTATCTTGACCCGGTTGTACATCTTCCCAATTTACGTGCGTTAAACCGCGCGCTCCAAAATGCGCCCTGGTCTACGATCTGTTTTTTACACGTGCCGGGCCTGGAGCTATTGGGTAAAAATTATGGCGTCATGCTACGCATCCAGTATAAGCAAAAGCTCTCTCACTGGATTACGCCGATGCTGGCCTCAAATGAGTGCGTCTACCAGATGTCAGGGCACGACCTGGTGCTGCGTCTTAATACAGAGTCGCATCAGCAGCGTATTGAAGCGCTGGATAAACATATTAAGCAGTTTCGGTTTATCTGGGACGGACTGCCGCTACAGCCCCCTGTCGGCGTGAGTTACTGCTGCGTGCGTTCTCCGGTTAGCCACCTTTATCTGCTGTTGGGCGAATTAAGCACCAGTTCCGATCTTTCGTTGACGACTAACGCGCCGGAGGATTTACAGCGGCGCGGCGCAATGCACCTGCAGCGCGATTTGAAGGGCAGAATTGCGATGATGAATCGCCTGCAACAGGCGTTGGAGCACGATCATTTTTTCCTGATGGCGCAGCCTATTTTCGGTGTTCGTGGGGACGTTTACCATGAAATCTTACTGCGACTCAGGGATGACAACGGCGACGTTATCAACCCGGACAATTTTTTACCCGTGGCGCATGAGTTTGGATTGTCTTCCGCTATCGATCTCTGGGTGATTGAAAACACGCTGCGGTTTATGGCGGCCAGCCGGGAATATATGCCCGCGCATCGTTTTGCCATTAATCTGTCGCCAACATCGGTATGCCGCGCTCGTTTCCCTGCAGAAGTTAAGCAGTTGCTTACGCAATATCAGGTTGAACCCTGGCAACTGGTTTTTGAGGTAACGGAAAGCAACTCTCTCACCAATGCTGAGCAGGCGCAGTTGACGCTGGGACAGCTACAGCAGTTTGGCTGTCAGATAGCGATTGATGATTTCGGTACTGGCTACGCCAGCTATGCGCGGCTGAAAAACGTTGACGCCGATATTCTTAAAATTGATGGCAGTTTTATTCGCAATATAGTGTCAAACAGTCTCGATTATCAGATTGTGGCTTCTATTTGTCATTTAGCGCGAATGAAAAATATGCAGGTCGTCGCGGAGTATGTCGAGAGCGAAGAAATACGAAGCGTCGTGCTCTCGTTGGGGATCGACTATCTTCAGGGATATTTAATTGGCGAGCCGCAGCTATTATCTGAGATTCAGTAAAGACAGACGCCGCGGCGCGGCGTCTGATCCACAATTTACGCGGCGATCTCCGGCGAGCTTTCTTCCTCAATATTGAGACGCCAGCCAGTTACCGCTTCCCAGTACTGCTGTTCTTTTTCCAGATCAAGCAGTACCAGCGCATTCTGGCTGAACCAGTCATGCGGAAAACATAACGTCCAGTGGCTGTCATCGGTCGTTAGTCGCAGCGTCGGCGGCGTAGTGGTCGCCTGCCGCTGGTTGTTCAGTAATACGCCCAGACGAAGTAGCTGAATTAACGGCAGATACTGTTTTTTCTTAAACAGCGTAAAGCGGGGCATATCATCCAGTTTTATGGCTTTACGATGGTAACGCACCAGCGTCGCCATCATCATTTGCTGCTCCTGATTAAAGCCGGGCAAATCGCTGTGTTGCAGAATATAAGCCGAATGGCGATGTAAACCGCTGTGATTAATATTCAGTCCAACCTCATGCAGCATTGCCGCCCAGCGAAGCAACGCTTCAAGCTGCGGATGCGCCAGTTTTGGCTGCTGGGCCTGCCACTGCTCGTACATCTGCATGGTGGTTTCCAGCACGCGTCTGGCCTGTTCTCTGTCAATGTTGTATTGATTGGCCAGACTTTTTGCGGTACGGCTGCGAACATCCTGATGGCGGAAGCGGCCTTCCATTTCATACAGTACGCCTTCGCGCAACGCGCCGTCGGAAAGGCGAAGCTCGCGGATAGCCAGAGCATCAAAAACGCCGCACAGAATCGCCAGGCCCGGCACAAAGACCGTTTTTCGTTCTTCAGACAGACCCGGCAGGCTGAGCGCATTAAAGGAGCGGTGCTTCAACACTTCTGACTTCAGTTTATCGAGGCGCTCCGGCGTAATGAAGCCATCTTTCTCACCCAGCGCCAGGAGAACTTCATGAGCGGCCTTAATCGTACCGGAAGCGCCCATCGCCACGTTCCAACCCTGAATACGATACTGCCAGGTTAAGGTTTCCAGTTTTTGCGCTGCCGCCATTCGGGCGCGCTGGAAGTTTTCTTTATTGATAACGCCGCCGGGAAAGTAGAGCTGCGCGAAGCTCACGCAGCCCATACGACGGCTTTCAACCAGCCTGGGTTCGAAGTTTTCGCCAATGACCAGCTCTGTTGACCCGCCGCCGATATCGATCACCAGCTTGCGGCCTTTTTCCGGCTGCGTATGTTCTACGCCCATAAAAATCAGGCGCGCTTCTTCGTTACCGGAAATAATCTCTATCGGGTAGGGAATAACCTTTTCCGCGCGTTTGAGAAAATCAGCGGCATTTTGCGCCTGACGTAACGTATGGGTGCCTACGATACAGACGCTGGAAGGGGAGAAACCTTGTAAGCGTTCAGCAAACAGCGACAGACAGCTAAGCCCCCGTTCCATGGCTTCTTCGCTGAGTTTATTATCTGCGCCCAGCCCGTCCGCCAGATGGACGCGCTGTTTTAAACGCCCGATAATCTGCATTGCGCCGTCAACCACGCGGGCAATGACCATATGAAAGCTGTTTGAGCCGAGATCGACCGCAGCGAACTCCTGCGGACGAGGGGATTTATCGTAAATTGGCATAGCGTTAGTCTGGTTGCTCGAGTGATTTGATGTAGTCATAAATTGCCAGCTGCGCCTGGACTTTACGGCGATTGCCGCGCGGTACGTAGCGGTTGCTGAGTTCTTTATCGATAAAACGCGCTTTTACCGTGTCGCTAAACAGAATGTCAATGATATCCAGGACGCGTTGTTTAAGCCGCGGGTCGAGGATAGGCGTAGCGACTTCGATACGGTAGTCAATATTACGCGTCATCCAGTCAGCTGAAGAGAGCCAAACTTGCTTATCACCGCCGTTTTCGAAAATATAAACCCGATCGTGTTCCAGATAGCGATCCACGATGCTAATCGCGCGAATATTATCGCTAATGCCTTCCAGTTGCGGAATAAGAGAACACATACCGCGTACCAGCAGATTGACCTGGACGCCCGAACCCGACGCGGCGTATAGCCTGTCGACCAACCCTTTATCAACCAGGTTGTTAAGCTTTAAGGTAATCCCTGACGGTAAGCCTTGCTGGGCATTGGCGATTTCACGATCGATCATCTCATACAGCAGACGCCGTGAGTTTTGTGGAGAAACCATCAAATAATCGAAAGTGACCGGGCGATAGGGGTTTTCAATAAAATTAAAGACCCGGCGCACTTCATTGGTAATGCGCGCATCGGCGGTCAGCAGCGAATAATCGGTATACAGCCGCGCTGTTTTTTCGTTGAAGTTACCGGTGCCGATATGCGCATAACGCACCACGTCATCGCCCTCTTTTCGTGAGATGAGGAAGAGTTTGGCGTGAATTTTTAGCCCGGGCGCAGAGAAAATAACATGGACGCCCGCTTCGGTTAACCGCTTGGCCCAGTGAATATTCGCCTCTTCATCGAAGCGCGCCTGCAACTCCACCACCACGGTGACTTTTTTGCCGTTATGGGCGGCATGGATCATCGAGTCAATAATACGCGAGTCTTTCGCTACGCGATAAATATTGATTTTGATCGCCAGCACGCTTGGGTCAAACGACGCCTGACGCAGCAGTTCTAGTACATGTTCGAAGGTGTGATAAGGATAATAGAGCAGCACATCACGTTCGCGAATCGCGTCGAAACCGTTACGAAACTTCTCTTTATCAAACCAAAGATGGCGTAACCGCGGTAACGGCTTATTGACCAGGTTGGCTTTACCGACATTCGGAAAATTAATAAAGTCTTTAAAATTGTGGTAGCGCCCGCCGGGTACGATTGAGTCATACCGGGAGATCGTCAGTTTTTCCCGCAGCACGTCGACCAGCGCGGCGGGCATATCGCGTTGATAGACAAAGCGCACAGGTTCAGCGGTCAGGCGCTGCTTCAGGCTGGAAGACATCAGCTCCATCAGACTGGATTCCATCTCATGCACCAGGTCATATTCGGCATCGCGGGTCATTTTCATCGAATAGGCATTGAGCGCGTCATAGTCGAAGAACCCTTTAAAAATGTCATCCAGGCAGTAGCGCAGAATATTATCCAGCAGGATCATCGGCTTGCGTCTGCGCGGTGTCTCCGGCGGCAGATTAACGAAGCGTGGGACTTTGTCGGACGGTATCTCCAGCAGCGCATAGTTGATGGTGTCGCCGCGGATAATCTCCACCGCCAGATAGGTGTAATCATCTTTTAAAAACTGAACAAGATCCGTCTCCCGGTTAATGAGAATCGGGGTAATATGCTGGCGCAAATAGTGCTTAAAATAGTGGCGCAACCAGCTTTGTTGGTTCACCGAGAGCTGACGCTCGTTGATCAGAAAGATTTGATTACGCGCCATTTCCAGCAGTAATTCGTTGTACAGGCCGTCGAACTCCTGGTCTGCTTTCAACACGCGAGACTGAATTTTGCCTAACAAATGGCGTGAATGAGAATTTGAACCCTGTTCTTCGCTGATAATAATGCGTCGTTTCAGTTCAGCGAAACGCACTTTGTAGAACTCGTCGAGGTTATTAGAATAGATTCCCAGGAACCGCATCCGCTCAATCAACGGGTTGGATTTGTCCGCCGCTTCCTGTAACACGCGTTCGTTAAATGCTAACCAGCTCAGTTCTTTCTCGATATATAGCTTTTCCTGACCCATTACTACCTATACTCCGTTTTATTCACGGGACACTGCCTGATGATTATGGCGAGCATTACGCGTTAATGTCCAACTGCGCCAGAAAAATATGACAATAAACTGATAGCATAAAGGAAGGGAAAAGAGTAGGCCGGATAGGCATTTATGCCGCCATCCGGCAAGCAGACGCAGTCCTGTCCGATGACGTATTATTCGTCAGACGCATAACCTTGCGGCGGCAGACGACGCCCGTCCAGCCAGGCGGCGTTATCGCGCATCTTTAGACGCCCCTGCGCAAACCAGCTAATCACCAGCGGATAAATCGCATGTTCCTGAGTCTGTACGCGTGCGGTGATATCATCTTCGCTGTCGTCGGCAAAAACCGGCACCTTCGCCTGGAGAATGACCGGGCCGCCGTCGAGTTCGTCTGTCACGAAATGTACCGAAGTACCGTGCTCCTCATCGCCGTTTTCCAGCGCCTGGCGATGGGTATGCAACCCCGGATATTTTGGCAGCAGGGAAGGGTGAATGTTCAGCAGACGCCCGTAGTAATGCGCGACAAACATCGGACTCAGAATACGCATAAAACCGGCCAGCACGACCACATCGGGCGCATACGCGTCTATCTTGCGAATCAACTCGCGATCGAAGGCGTCGCGGCTGTCAAACCGATCGGCAGTCAGCGCTTGCGCCGGAATACCGGCTTCTCTGGCGCGTTCAAGGCCGAACGCGTCGGCCTTATTGCTGAATACTGCCCTGAGGGTGCCTTTAATTTTCTTCGCTTCGCAGGCATCGATAATCGCCTGTAAATTGCTTCCATTGCCGGAAATCAGCACCACAATATTCATTATTCAATAACCACACGCTGTTCGGAATCAGAGGCTTTGATGATACCGATTTTCCATGCGTTTTCACCTTTCTCGTTTAGCAGAGCAAGCGCTTTGTCCGCCTCCGGAGCGGAGAGCGCAATCACCATGCCGACGCCGCAGTTAAAGGTACGGTACATTTCATGTCGGCTGACATTACCGGCGGTTTGCAGCCAGGTAAAGATGGCGGGCCACTGCCAGGACGACTCATTAATTACCGCCTGGGTATTCTCCGGCAGAACGCGCGGAATATTTTCCCAAAAGCCCCCGCCGGTGAGGTGGGCGATAGCGTGTACATCGACGTTTTCAATCAGTTCCAGAACCGATTTTACGTAGATACGGGTCGGTTCAAGCAGATGATCGGCCAGCGGCTTCCCTTCCAGCAGAGTGGTTTGTGGGTCGCAGCCGCTAACGTCAATAATTTTCCGCACCAGCGAATATCCATTCGAGTGCGGGCCGCTGGAGCCGAGTGCAATCAGCACGTCGCCTTCGGCAACCCGGGAGCCGTCGATGATTTCTGATTTTTCGACTACGCCGACGCAGAAACCCGCCACATCGTAATCTTCGCCGTGATACATGCCCGGCATTTCCGCCGTCTCGCCGCCGACCAGCGCGCAGCCGGATTGCAGGCAGCCTTCGGCAATACCGTTGATCACGCTGGCGGCGGTATCGACATCCAGTTTACCCGTGGCATAGTAATCGAGGAAAAACAGCGGTTCCGCGCCCTGAACGACCAGATCGTTTACGCACATTGCCACCAGATCAATACCGATAGCGTCGTGGCGCTTTAAGTCCATCGCCAGGCGAAGTTTGGTGCCTACGCCGTCAGTGCCGGAAACCAGTACCGGTTCACGATATTTTTGCGGCAACGCGCACAGCGCACCGAAACCGCCCAGACCGCCCATAACCTCCGGGCGGCGAGTTTTCTTCACTACGCCTTTGATTCGATCAACCAGAGCGTTACCCGCATCAATATCGACGCCGGCATCTTTATAGCTAAGAGAGGTCTTATCGGTCACTGCCTGGTTCCCCACGTTTTTTTTGCGGTAAAAGTTAAATTCGGCGCAATTCTAACAGGGAAAGCAAACGTTTGCGAGCGTGGTCTGCGCCCTGGTTATCCGGGCGATTTTTTTTGCATGGTTTCGGTCGCTGCTTGAAAATTTCCCTGTTGGTAAAAAAAGAAAAGAATATCCAGCACTTGGTTTACGACAGGCGGTCGGGACAGGTCATTCACCCTTAAAATTGCTAATATTCAAACGGTTGTTAGCCTTTATCGCCTGTTTCAACGTGAGTGATTTATACTCACTTTTCCGCTATCAGCGCTTTTGGTTGATCCAGGTCAAGCATACATTGTGTTGCGTCAGAGAGGAAAAGCGGTATAATCCGGCGATTTTTTTTGTGGTTGCCAGTCATCTGAGGATAGGAGAAGAGTATGAAGATCGTGGAAGTCAAACACCCACTCGTCAAACACAAGCTGGGTCTGATGCGTGAAAACGACATTAGCACTAAACGCTTTCGTGAACTCGCCTCAGAAGTAGGCAGCCTGCTGACGTATGAAGCGACAGCCGACCTGGAAACGGAAAAAGTCACCATCGAAGGCTGGAATGGCCCGGTGGAAATCGACCAGATCAAAGGTAAAAAAATTACCGTTGTGCCGATTCTGCGCGCGGGTCTGGGCATGATGGAAGGCGTTCTGGAAAATGTACCGAGCGCGCGTATCAGCGTAGTCGGGATGTACCGTAACGAAGAGACGCTTGAGCCAGTACCTTATTTCCAGAAACTGGTATCGAACATTGATGAGCGCATGGCGCTGATCGTCGACCCGATGCTGGCGACCGGCGGTTCTGTCATCGCGACCATCGACCTGCTGAAAAAAGCAGGCTGTAGCAGCATTAAGGTGCTGGTGCTGGTCGCTGCGCCGGAAGGCATTGCGGCGCTGGAAAAAGCGCACCCGGACGTTGAACTGTACACCGCCTCTATCGATCAGGGGCTTAACGAGCACGGATACATTATTCCGGGGCTTGGCGATGCCGGCGATAAGATTTTTGGTACCAAATAAGTGAATAAATAATTAAAAGCCGACTTTAATAGTCGGCTTTTTTTTGAATAAAACAACTCATAACAAACACACTTAGAGGAAAACACTATGACGCGCCGTGCTATCGGGGTGAGTGAAAGACCGCCGCTTTTACAGACAATCCCGCTTAGTTTACAGCACCTTTTCGCCATGTTTGGCGCGACCGTGCTGGTGCCAGTTCTGTTTCATATCAACCCCGCGACCGTGCTGTTGTTTAACGGTATCGGAACGCTGCTGTATCTCTTTATCTGCAAAGGTAAAATTCCGGCCTACCTCGGATCGAGCTTTGCCTTTATTTCCCCGGTATTACTGTTGTTGCCGCTGGGTTATGAAGTGGCGCTGGGCGGTTTTATTATGTGCGGCGTGTTGTTCTGTCTGGTCTCTTTCATCGTTAAAAAAGCGGGCACCGGCTGGCTGGATGTGATGTTCCCGCCTGCGGCAATGGGCGCAATCGTTGCCGTCATCGGTCTGGAGCTGGCTGGCGTCGCGGCGGGGATGGCCGGATTGCTGCCTGCGCAAGGGCAGTCGCCGGACACGAAAACAATTATTATCTCCATGGTCACGCTGGCGGTGACGGTGTTCGGCTCCGTACTGTTTCGCGGTTTCCTGGCGATCATTCCGATTTTGATCGGCGTGCTGGCGGGCTATGCGCTGTCATTCGCGCTGGGGGTGGTCGATACCACGCCGATTGCCCAGGCGCACTGGTTTGCGCTGCCGACCTTCTATACGCCGCGTTTTGAATGGTTCGCTATCCTGACGATTCTGCCCGCGGCGTTGGTCGTGATTGCCGAGCATGTCGGTCATCTGGTGGTGACGGCGAATATCGTCAAAAAAGATTTAGTGCGCGATCCCGGTTTGCACCGCTCGATGTTCGCTAACGGATTGTCGACGATCATTTCCGGTTTCTTCGGCTCCACGCCGAATACCACCTATGGGGAAAATATTGGCGTCATGGCGATCACCCGAGTTTACAGTACCTGGGTTATCGGCGGCGCGGCGATTTTCGCCATTCTGCTTTCCTGCGTCGGCAAACTGGCGGCGGCGATTCAGATTATCCCGTTACCCGTGATGGGCGGCGTCTCGCTGCTGTTGTACGGCGTCATCGGCGCGTCGGGGATTCGCGTCTTGATCGAATCGAAAGTCGACTACAATAAAGCGCAAAACCTGATCCTCACCTCGGTGATTTTGATCATCGGCGTGAGCGGCGCGAAAGTGCATATCGGCGCGGCAGAATTGAAAGGGATGGCGCTGGCGACCATCGTCGGGATTTGCCTGAGCCTGATTTTTAAACTGATTAGCCTGTTGCGTCCGGAAGAAGTGGTACTGGAGGCAAATGATGCGGAGCCCCCGCATCAGTAACGGGTTGCCGGGCAGCGATGCTGCCCGGTTCTATCTCACGGGAATTATGTGGTAAACTCAGCGCGATTTTATGTCATCCTGGGTTGAGGTATCTCTGAACACACCGGCACAGCTCTCTTTGCCACTTTATCTTCCTGACGACGAAACTTTCGCAAGTTTCTGGCCGGGGGATAACGCCTCTCTACTGGCCGCGTTACAAAACGTGTTGCGCCAGGAACATAGTGGATATATCTACCTTTGGGCGCGTGAAGGCGCGGGCCGCAGCCATTTGCTGCACGCCGCCTGCGCTGAATTGTCGCAGCGTGGAGATGCGGTAGGCTACGTCCCGCTCGATAAACGTACCTGGTTCGTGCCGGAAGTGCTCGACGGTATGGAACACCTCTCGCTGGTGTGTATTGATAACATTGAGTGTGTCGCTGGCGATGAACTGTGGGAGATGGCGATCTTTGATCTCTATAACCGCATTCTGGAGTCCGGTAAGACGCGGTTATTGATCACCGGCGATCGTCCGCCAAGACAGTTAAATCTGGGCTTGCCCGATCTCGCTTCCCGTCTGGATTGGGGGCAAATCTATAAACTCCAGCCTCTTTCCGATGAAGACAAACTTCAGGCGCTACAGTTGCGTGCCCGGTTACGGGGGTTTGAACTGCCGGAAGATGTTGGGCGGTTTTTACTCAAACGTCTTGATCGCGAAATGCGCACGCTGTTTATGACGCTGGATCAGCTCGATCATGCGTCGATCACTGCCCAGCGAAAACTGACGATCCCGTTTGTCAAAGAGATTCTGAAACTGTAATACGCCGCGACGGCGGCGTTCAACGGTTAACCGAGGATGTCCAGCACCTGCTCAGGCGGTCGGCCAATGCGCGCCTGACCATTTGCCACCACAATGGGGCGCTCCATCAGTTTAGGGTGTTCAACCAGCGCCTGGATTAACGCCTCTTCACTCAGCTCACTATCCGCCAGGTGAAGCGTTTTATAGAGATCTTCTTTCTGGCGCATCAGTTCGCGCGCGCTGGACATGCCCAACATACGCAGCAGTTCCCGCACGGTGGCGGCGTCGGCGGGCGTATCCAGATAAAGCACCACTTCCGGTTCCACGCCGTTAGATTTCAGTAGGTTCAGCGTGTCGCGGCTCTTCGAGCAGCGCGGGTTATGGTAGATTTTAATCGTGTCGGTCATGAGTTCTCCTTGTGACGCCATCCGGCTAATAAACGGCGATTACATTTTCGTGTATGGCTTGAAGCGTTCCTGTAACTGGCGCAGCTGGTCGATACGCGCATCGTAACGCGCCTGTTGCTGGCTACCCAGTTTTGCCTGGGCGCTGGCGCTACTGAGCAGTGAAATTGCCTGATCCAGTCGTCCCGCCAGCGCATAACTTTCAGCGCGCGCCGCCAGCTCCTGATCGCGGTTGTTCAGCGCGGCTTCGGCCTGAGCAAGCAGATCCCAGCCGTTACCGTCATCTTTATGGCTAAAGGTGTAGCGATTCAGAATGGTTTCCGCCGCTTTTGGCTGGCCTCCCTGGAGGTACGCATTGGCGAGGTTTAACTGCAGCACAGGATTAACGCGCAGATCGCGGGCATTTTTCAGGCGATTAATCGCGTCGTTGGCTCTTTTCTGCCCCAGGTCAATATCGGTGGCGAGGTCAAGATACCAGGCATTGTTCGGTTCCGCGCTTAACAGCGGCTGCAACGTTTTGCGCGCTTCATCGTACTTGCTCGCTTCCATCGCCTGCAACGCCCGGCCATATTGCGCCGCATGTTGCTGACGCACGTTGCCTTTAGACCACTGATCCAGCAGGTCGCTGGTAAGCTGGTTACGTCCGGAATTGTACATTCCCAGGGCGCGCGCTTTGGCGAAATAAAAGTCGGCGGAAGATTGCACCACGACCGGGCGCATCTGGTTGGCACGGTTGCGGGCATCCGCAAGGCGGCTTTCCGGTAAGGGGTGAGTGAGCAAAATTTCAGGCGGGCGCGTGGAGTAACGCGCCTGGTCGAGCAGTTTTTCGAGGAAAGAGGGCATCGCCTGTGGGTCAAATCCGGCGCGTTGCAGTACCTGAATACCAATACGGTCGGCTTCTTGCTCATTTTGCTGGGTGAAACTTATCATTCCCTGGCGCGTTCCCGCCAGAGTACCGGTTAGCGCCGCCATACCGGCCTGTGGGCTGGCCATGGCCAGCAAAATGGAACCCAGCGCGCCCACCCAGGTAAGCGGCGCGCTGCGCTTTTGATCTTCCATCGCGCGCGCCAGGTGGCGCTGCGTCACGTGGGAGATTTCATGCGCCATGACTGAAGCTAGCTGGCTTTCGTTATCCGCGTAGCGAAAAAGCGCCGAGTGCAGCACCACATTGCCGCCAAAGAACGCGAAGGCGTTGATTTCGTCATTATTGATCAAGAAAAAATGGAAGGGCGTTTTGACGGAGTCGGCGTGCGAGACCAGACGCATACCCAGCGCGTTAATGTATTGCACCAGCAGCGGATCGTTGATTAACGGCGCGCTGCCGCGTAGCTGGCGCACATAAAAGTCGCCCATTTGCATCTCTTGTCCGATAGAAAGCGTGCTTCCTGCCGAGGTTCCCATATCGGGCAGCGTGTCGGCAGGGTCGGCAAATGCGGGCGCGACCTGACCGAGAGCCAATGCTGCAATGAGGGTTGCCACCAGGTTTTTTTTCAACTGCCTGAACATAACCTCTATCCTGTTGTTTTGAGATAGCCCTTTGACCAACGTCGTGAAATATCGTTCCACGCTCCGACACTTCATAAGTGTAACTGTGATGAGCACAGACTCACTATTTTAGTTTCCTGAATCAACGATAAAAAGCGAAGTCTTTTTTGTGACATTTCGATACAATTCGGCATCACAATCCCGCAGTTGAGTTCTGGGAAGGGTTTTATGCTCGAAATGTTAATGCAATGGTATCGCCGTCGCTTCAGCGACCCGGAGGCGATTGCCTTGCTGGTCATTCTGGTGGCTGGTTTTAGCATCCTCTTTTTCTTTAGCGGCCTGTTAGCGCCGCTGCTGGTCGCTATCGTACTGGCCTACCTGCTGGAGTGGCCGACGGCGCGCCTGCAGGCGATTGGCTGTTCCCGGCGCTGGGCAGCCTCCATTGTCCTTATCCTTTTTGTCGGCATTCTGTTATTAATGGCGTTTGTGGTGATGCCGATTGCCTGGCAGCAGGGTATTTACCTGATTCGTGATATGCCCGGTATGCTGAATAAACTGTCCGATTTCGCCGCGACCTTGCCGCGACGCTATCCGGCGCTGATGGATGCGGGCATTATTGATGCGATGGCGGAAAACATGCGTACCCGGATGCTTAACATGGGCGATTCGGTGGTGAAGTATTCGCTGGCTTCGTTAGTCGGGCTACTGACGCTGGCGGTATATCTGGTGCTGGTGCCGCTGATGGTCTTTTTCCTGGTAAAAGATAAAGAGCAGATGCTGAATGCCGTGCGCCGCGTGCTGCCGCGTAATCGCGGGCTGGCGGGGCAGGTGTGGAATGAGATGAATCAGCAGATCACCAACTATATCCGCGGAAAAGTGCTGGAGATGGTGGTGGTGGGCGTAGCGACCTGGCTGGGTTTTTTGCTGTTTGGCCTCAACTATTCGCTACTGCTGGCGGTACTGGTGGGCTTTTCGGTTCTGATCCCCTATATCGGCGCCTTTGTGGTGACAATTCCGGTGGTGGGCGTTGCGCTGTTTCAGTTTGGTCTGGGGACGGAATTCTGGAGCTGTTTTGCCGTTTATCTCATTATTCAGGCGCTGGATGGCAATTTGCTGGTACCGGTACTTTTCTCCGAAGCGGTGAATTTGCATCCGCTGGTGATTATTCTGTCAGTGGTGATTTTCGGCGGTCTGTGGGGTTTCTGGGGGGTGTTTTTCGCCATTCCATTGGCGACGCTGATTAAAGCCGTTGTCCATGCCTGGCCGGATGGTCAGGTGACGGATGCCTCATCCTGAGCGGTCTGTACAAAAGTTGTAAAGCGTGAACGACATCATAGTGCCCTGCCGCCATTTTGCGCACGCCTGATGAGGGACAAGCGCTTAGAAAGCCGCTCTTTTTTTTAATGCCGCACCGTGTTGCGGCATTTTTATTGTCGGAACCTACAAAATTCTCGCTGTAAAGCCGCCAAAATTTGGTGATTTAGCCTAAGCATTCTTCTGAGAAATTCGTTAATAAGTGACATCATTGATGCGAGATTGTTTTTTTAATGTGAAGCGATAACGAAACAGGGAATGAGTGTGTTGAGAAAACATTACTTGAAAGGGTATACCGCGCGGCAAATTGTACAGCGAGCCATGAAAATTATTCCTTACTCGGTAAACGTCATGGATGAGCATGGCGTCATTATCGCGTCTGGCGAACCTTCGCGGCTTCGCCAGCGTCACGAAGGGGCCATTCTGGCGCTGAAGGAAAACCGTATTGTAGAAATTGATTCCGCTACCGCCAATCAGCTTAAAGGCGTGCGATCCGGCATTAATCTTCCCATCTCTTTTCATGAACAGCTTATCGGCGTGGTCGGCATTACCGGCGAGCCGGAGGAGGTTCGCGCGTATGCCGAGCTGGTTAAAATGGCGGCGGAGCTGGTGATCGAGCATATGGTGCTGATCGAACAGCGACAATGGGATAAACGTTATCGCGAAGAGCTGATCAACCAATTGATTTTGCGAGAAAATTCAACAGAGTCGTTGCGCTCCATGGCGGCCTATCTGGGTATTGATCTGGCGGTTCCCAGAGTGGTGCTGATTATTGAACTTTCCCAGCCGGATCGCGAAGCGCTGCGCAATGTAATGGATTATTTCGAGAATCACGCGCGTAACCATTTGGTGACGTTTACCGAATTTAATGAATTAATCATTATTAAGCCTATCACGTTAAAAGAGGGAAAGTGGAATACCCGCCAGGAAATGGGCGAATTGCAGATTTTTAAATCATGGGCTGCATCATCGGGATTTAGCCGTATTTTGGTTGGGGGCTATTTTGCCGGCGAGACGGGATTGCACCGATCTTTGCTCACTGCGAGAGCCACGCAGGCGATGGCGAAAAGACAAAAGCTGTGCAGCCAGTACATTTTTTATCATGATCACGCGCTTCCCGCGCTGCTAAGCGGGCTGTCTGAAAGTTGGCAAGTGCAGGAGTTATCGCGTCTGTGGCTGCAACTGGCGCAACATGACGCGAAAGGCGTATTGCAACAGACGCTGCGGACCTGGTTTGAACATAATTGTGACCTGACGCAAACGGCCAAAGCATTGCATATTCATGTGAATACATTGCGCTATCGCTTACAGCGCTGTGAGGATATTACGCACATAAAAATCAACGAGTTAAAAAGTACGCTTTGGCTTTATATCGGTATGGAGCTCCAGGCCGAATCTGTACCGTCCGACAAGTTACCGCTGCCAGGTCGAATCGAAATTTGTTGAAAGCTCCAGCGGATTTTTAGGCGGGTTCTTCCATACTGCGCGCTCCATGTTAAAGGAGGCGCAGTATATGACGTCGATATCCACCCTGGGAGCCATTGCCGCATTGGTTGTGGCCATCGTATTAATTTTAAGAAAAGTGTCGCCAGCCTACGGCATGATGGCGGGCGCGCTGGTCGGCGGTTTGATTGGCGGCGCCGATCTTCTGCAAACCGTGTCGTTGATGGTGTCAGGCGCGCAGGGTATCGTTAATGCCGTATTGCGTATTCTGGCCGCAGGCGTACTGGCGGGCGTATTAATTGAGTCCGGGGCGGCGAATACGATTGCTGAGACGATTGTCCGCAAAGTGGGGGAAACCCGGGCATTATTGGCATTAGCCATTGCCACACTATGTTTGACCGCTGTCGGCGTATTTATTGATGTGGCGGTGATTACCGTCGCGCCGATTGCGCTGTCGATTGCGCGTAATGCAGGGCTGTCAAAAAGCGCTATTCTGCTGGCGATGGTCGGCGGCGGCAAAGCGGGTAACGTGATGTCACCCAACCCGAACGCTATTGCCGCCTCCGATGCGTTTCATGTTCCTCTTACCTCTATTATGCTGGCGGGCGTGGTTCCGGGCATCGTTGGGCTTATTATCGCCTATCTGTTAGCGAAACGGCTGAATAATAAAGGCGTGGGCGTCGCCGATCATGAAGTGACTCACCATGATGACTCCGTCGCCAGACCCGGTTTTCTGGTGGCGATTAGCGCGCCGCTGGTCGCTATTTTCCTGCTTTCTCTCCGTCCGTTTGCCGGCATTTCCATTGACCCGTTAATTGCCCTGCCCGTAGGGGGATTGGTCGGTCTGCTGTTGATGGGACGCGCGCGCCACTGTAACCAGTACATGGTCGCCGGTCTGATGCGTATGGCGCCTGTCGCTATTATGTTGCTGGGAACCGGTACGCTGGCCGGCATTATCGCTAATTCCGAACTTAAAGATGTCCTGATTCATGGCCTCACCGCTTCGGGATTGCCGTCCTGGCTGCTGGCGCCCGTGTCTGGCGCCATGATGTCAATGGCGACGGCCTCAACCACGGCGGGAACGGCGGTGGCGTCAGGCGTTTTCTCTCCCACGTTACTTGAACTTGGCGTTTCCGCCCTGGCGGGAGCCGCTATGATCCATGCGGGCGCCACGGTGCTGGACCATCTGCCGCACGGCAGCTTTTTCCACGCGACGGGCGGCAGCGTCAATATGCAAATTCATGAACGTTTAAAGCTAATGCCGTATGAAACGCTGGTGGGGTTAGCCATTACCTTTATTTCTACTCTGATGTTCGGTTTCTTTGGTTTTGCAGGATAATCCCTATGAAAATTGTTATTGCTCCTGATTCATTTAAAGAAAGTTTGTCCGCAATGGCGGTCGCTGAGGCGATAGAAAAGGGGTTCCGCGAAATTTATCCTGACGCCGACTACATTAAAGTGCCCATGGCGGATGGCGGGGAAGGAACCGTACAATCAATGGTGGAGGCCAGCGGCGGGCGTTATGTTGACCAGTGGGTACAAGGCCCGCTTGGGCAACCGGTGGCCGCGCGCTGGGGAATGCTGGGCGATAGCGATACCGCCGTGATTGAAATGGCGGCGGCATCCGGACTGCATCACGTTTCGCCTGAATTGCGCAACCCGCTTAATACCACCAGCTACGGCACCGGCGAGTTAATCGTCGCGGCGCTGGAGCGTGGCGTAAAGCGTATTATTCTGGGAATTGGCGGCAGTGCGACGAATGACGGCGGCGCGGGGATGATGCAGGCGCTTGGCGTTATATTGCGCGATAAACAGGGGCGCTCGCTTTCTCCAGGCGGCGAGGCGCTGGCGGCGCTGGCGTCTATCGATTTGTCCGGTTGTCACCCATTGCTGCGTAAGGTATCGATAACCGTGGCGTGTGATGTCAACAATCCGTTGTGTGGTCCCCAGGGCGCATCGGCCATCTTTGGCCCACAAAAAGGGGCGACAGCGGAAATGGTGAACACCCTGGACGCGGCGCTGGAAAACTGGGGCCGACATATTTATCAGGCAACGGGACGTGAGGTGATTAACGCTCCCGGCGCGGGCGCGGCAGGCGGAATGGGCGCCGCGCTTTTAGGGTTGCTCAATGCGGAATTACGCGCCGGCGTAGAGATTGTCGTGGAAACGCTACAGCTTGAGCAGGCGGTTAAAGATGCCGATCTGGTGATTACCGGAGAAGGGCGGCTGGACAGCCAAAGTATTTGCGGCAAGACGCCGATTGGCGTCGCCAGAGTGGCGAAGCGGTATCATAAACCAGTTATCGCGCTCGCCGGTGGGCTGCAACACGATCATCACGTTGTGTATCAACAGGGTATCGATGCGGCGCTGTCGATTTTGTCGCATATCGTTACGCTGCCGGAAGCCTTACACGAGGCGGAATATAACCTGAGCCTGTCGGCGCGCAATGTGGCGGCGATATGGCGTCTGGCGCGGAAAGCCTGACGGCGCATTCCCTTTCCAGGCCGCACATCAGCGCGGCCTGAGGCTTTTACGCGTTTTCTTTCAGCCAGTTCAGCACCACATCATGGTGATTGCTGGTTTTAAAATCATTAAAGACGTGCTCAATCTTACCATCAGCGTCAATCAAAAAGCTGATGCGGTGAATGCCGTCATACGTTTTGCCCATAAACGACTTTTCGCCCCAGACGCCGAACTGTTCACACACCTGATGGTTTTCATCGGACAAAAGGGTAAAGTTCAGCAGCTCTTTTTCAGCGAAACGGGAGAGTTTTTCAGGTTTATCGGTGCTGATGCCCAGCACGTCCACGCCTGCTTTTTTGAGCTCGTCCATGTTATCGCGTAAGCCGCAGGCCTGCACGGTACAGCCGGGTGTCATGGCTTTTGGGTAGAAATAAACCAGAACGCGCTGTCCCTGGAAGTCGGTCAAATTTACTTGTTCCCCGTCTTGATCCGGCAAGCTAAATTTCGGTGCGATATCACCGGCTTTCAGTGGATTCATTACTTAACTCCATCCTGTTCATCATGTTGTGAGTAATTGACGACGTTTATACTGCCTTGCGCATTGAGTTCTGTACATAGTGCTTTAAAGGCTTGCTCAATATTTGCGGAATTTTGCGACGCCGGGCTATGTGCGGTGATTTGAATAAATAATTGCGCAGCTTTATCACCTTCAGCCGGCTGCGTGCGGGAGACCAGCTCCGCAATATTCATTTCATGACTATTAAACAGCGCGGTGAATCGCTCAATTAAATGCGGGGAGTCGGCGACCTCAACCTGAACCCATACCGTCGCGGGCATTGCCGGGCGGGGACGGTCGGACGTCCGTTTCATCACAATCAGCAGATCCAGCTCCGCGCCTTTTAACGGCAATGTCGATTCAATCAAGGTAATCGCGTTCCACGTGCCGGACAACAGCATAATAAACGTGAATTCATCGCCCAGCATCGCCAGTCGGCTGTCTTCGATATTACAGCCGCAACTGCTGACATGGCGAGTAATGGTATTCACAATACCGGGCCTGTCGGCGCCCAGCGCAGTGATAACCAAATAGTGTTGTGATGACGGTGTCAAACCAGTTATTCCTTTGAGCGGTGAGGTAATCTTAAGGAAACCATAAAAAAAACCTGCATACAACAATCAGAACGGCTTTGGTCGCTTGCTTTTATTGCCATACCAAACGTACCATTGAGAGACTTGTTTGCACAGAGGATGGCCCATGTTCACGGGAAGTATTGTCGCGCTTGTTACGCCGATGGATGAGAAAGGTAACGTCAGTAGGTCTTGCCTGAAAAAACTCATTGATTATCATGTCGCCAACGGTACCTCGGCGATTGTTTCGGTTGGCACTACCGGCGAGTCTGCCACGCTAAGCCATGATGAACATGGCGATGTCGTGATGATGACGCTGGAACTGGCTGACGGACGTATTCCGGTTATCGCCGGCACGGGCGCAAACGCGACCGCGGAAGCGATTAGCCTGACGCAGCGTTTTAACGATAGCGGCATTGTTGGCTGCCTGACGGTAACGCCGTACTACAATCGCCCCACGCAGGAAGGTTTGTTCCAGCATTTCAAAGCCATCGCGGAACACACTGACTTGCCGCAAATTCTGTATAATGTGCCGTCCCGTACCGGTTGCGACATGTTGCCGGAAACCGTGGGTCGTCTGGCGGAAATAAAAAATATTATCGCTATCAAAGAGGCGACAGGGAACTTAACCCGCGTTCACCAGATCAAAGAGCTGGTTTCAGACGATTTTATTCTGCTTAGCGGTGATGACGCGTCTGCGCTGGACTTTATGCAACTGGGTGGTCATGGCGTGATTTCCGTTACGGCTAACGTAGCGGCGCGCGATATGGCTGACATGTGCAAACTGGCGGCGGAAGGGCAATTTGCCGAGGCGCGCGCTATCAACCAGCGTCTGATGCCGTTACACAACAAACTATTTGTCGAACCCAATCCTATCCCGGTGAAATGGGCATGTAAGGCATTGGGTCTTGTGGCGACCGACACGCTGCGCCTGCCAATGACGCCTATCACAGACCATGGTCGTGACATCGTCAAAGCAGCGCTTCAGCATGCTGGCCTGCTGTAAAGTTTAGGGAGATTTGATGGCTTACTCAGTACAAAAGTCGCGCCTGGCGAAGGTTGCGGGTGTTTCGCTTGTTTTGCTGCTCGCTGCCTGTAGTTCCGATTCGCGCTACAAGCGCCAGGTAAGCGGCGATGAATCCTATCTGGATGCCGCGCCGCTTGCTGAACTTCACGCCCCGGCAGGAATGATCCTGCCGATAACGACCGGCGACTACGTTATTCCGGTCACAAAGGGGAGCGGCGCGGTTGGTAAGGCGTTGGATATCCGTCCGCCAGCGCAGCCGTTAGCGTTAGTGAGCGGCGCGCGTACCCAGTTCTCTGGCGATACCGCTACGCTCTTGGTGGAAAATGGTCGTAGCAGCACGCTGTGGCCGCAAGTCGTCAGCGTGATTCAGGCGAAAAATTATCCGATTGAAAAACGTGACGATGCCAGCCAGACCCTGACGACCGATTGGGTGAACTGGAACCGCCTGGATGAAGACGAACAGTATCGTGGACGTTATCAAATCTCGGTGAAGCCGCAGGGCTATCAGCAGGCGGTAACGGTAAAACTGGTTAATCTGGAACAGGCTGGCAAGCCGGTCGCTGACGCGGCGTCGCTGCAGCGCTATAGCACGGAAATGATGAACGTCATTTCCGCCGGTCTGGATAAGACCGCTACGGATGCGGCAAATGCCGCGCAGAACCGTTCCGCCGCAACGATGGATGTGCAGAGCGCCGCTGATGATACCGGTTTACCTATGCTGGTCGTTCGCGGTCCGTTCAACCTCGTGTGGCAACGCCTCCCGGCCGCGCTGGAAAAAGTGGGCATGAAAGTCACCGACAGCACTCGCTCTCAGGGCAGCATGGCGGTAACGTACAAACCGTTGTCTGACAGCGACTGGCGGGATCTGGGCGCTAGCGACCCGGGCCTGGCATCCGGAGACTATAAATTGCAGGTCGGCGATTTAGATAACCGCAGCAGCTTGCAGTTTATCGATCCTAAGGGGCATACTCTGACGCAAAGCCAGAACGACGCGCTGGTTGCCGTCTTCCAGGCAGCGTTCAACAAGTAATTTAACAGGGCTGGAGTAATCCGGCCCTTTTTTCTGATAAGATACGCAAACGTGTGCGTCGGTACAAAAACGCGATTTAACCGCTATTTCGCACCACAATTACAGGCCGACGTCTCCGGCAGGCGTAGCAGGAAATGAATACTTATCGTTAATTCACACCCAGGAGTGTTAAAGATGCAAAAGCAAGCTGAGTTGTATCGTGGTAAAGCGAAAACCGTATACAGCACGGAAAACCCGGACCTGTTGGTGCTCGAATTCCGCAATGATACGTCAGCAGGGGATGGCGCGCGCATTGAACAGTTTGATCGCAAAGGCATGGTAAATAACAAATTCAACCATTTCATTATGACCAAACTGGCCGAGGCGGGCATCCCGACCCAGATGGAACGTTTGCTGTCTGATACCGAGTGTCTGGTGAAGAAGCTGGAGATGGTGCCGGTTGAATGTGTGGTGCGCAACCGTGCGGCTGGGTCGCTGGTCAAGCGTCTGGGCGTGGAAGAAGGCATGGAGCTTAACCCGCCGATATTCGATCTGTTCCTGAAAAACGACGCGCTGCACGACCCGATGGTGAATAGTTCCTACTGTGAAACGTTCGGTTGGGTAAGTCAGGAAAATCTGGCGCGTATGAAAGAGCTAACCTACAAAGCCAACGACGTACTGAAAAAACTGTTTGATGACGCGGGTCTTATCCTGGTGGATTTCAAACTGGAGTTTGGCCTGTATAAAGGCGAAGTGGTGCTGGGCGATGAGTTTTCGCCGGACGGTAGCCGCCTGTGGGATAAAGAGACGCTGGACAAAATGGACAAAGACCGCTTCCGCCAGAGCCTGGGCGGTCTGATTGAAGCCTATGAAGCCGTCGCGCATCGACTGGGCGTGAAATTAGATTAATTCCGCTTCTGACCGGAGGGCAACCGCTCTCCGGTATCATCCTTTCCTCATTCTGATAGCGTTTACCTGTGGTAATCCTGCGCCTGACCGCCTACGATCATCTGTATAACAAAGAGAGAATGAGGTGATTATGCGCTGGCAAGGGCGTCGTGAAAGTAACAATGTAGAGGACAGACGTAATCGGCCAGGCGGCCCCTCGCTGGGTGGCCCAGGCTTTCGTCTTCCGCGCGGAAAAGGCGGCATCATTCTGTTGGTGGTGGTGTTGGTCGCAGGGTACTATGGGGTGGATTTAACCGGTCTGTTGACCGGTCAGCCGGTTTCGCAGCAGCAGTCGACGCGTTCGATAAGCCCCAATGATGATGAAGCGGCAAAATTTACCTCGGTGATTCTGGCGACGACCGAAGATACCTGGGGGCAACTCTTTCAAAAAATGGGGCGCGGCTATCAGCAGCCAAAACTGGTGATGTACCGTGGTATGACGCGCACCGGCTGTGGTGCGGGTCAGTCCGTGATGGGGCCGTTTTACTGCCCGGCGGACGGCACCGTCTATATCGATCTCTCATTTTACGATGATATGAAAAATAAGCTGGGCGCGGACGGTGATTTTGCTCAGGGTTATGTCATCGCCCACGAAGTCGGCCACCACGTACAAAAACTGTTAGGTATTGAGCCGAAAGTACGCCAGTTGCAGCAAAACGCGTCGCAAACGGAGGTGAATCGCCTTTCGGTGCGCATGGAACTACAGGCGGATTGCTTTGCCGGCGTGTGGGGACACAGTATGCAGCAGCAAGGCGTACTGGAGGCGGGCGATCTGGAAGAGGCGCTCAATGCCGCACAGGCTATCGGCGACGATCGCTTACAGCAACAGGGACAGGGGCGCGTCGTGCCGGATAGTTTTACCCACGGCACCTCAGAACAGCGCTACAGCTGGTTTAAGCGTGGATTTGACAGCGGTGACCCGGCGCAATGTAATACGTTTGGCAAAAACTTTTGATAAACCGGGGCAGGGATGTCTGATATCGATGCGCTACGGGCGTTAACGTCGCAAATGACACAGGAAGGTATTCGCCGTTTACTGGTCATCAGCGGCGATGCGGCGTGGTGCCGGGAACGGGCCGAGGCGATACGCGCTGTATTGCCCGGTGACTGGCTGTGGGTCGCGCCTGACGCGCCCGCCCAGCCGCGCTGTACGCCACAGGCGTTACAAACGCTGCTGGGCCGTGAATTCCGTCATGCGATATTTGATGCCTGGCAGGGCTTTGACGCCGCAGCGTTTGCCGCTCTGAGCGGGACCTTGCAGGCCGGAAGCTGGCTGCTTCTGCTGATGCCGCCGTACGAGACGTGGGAAAGCAGGCCTGATACCGATTCACTGCGCTGGAGCGACTGCGCGCAGCCTATCCCTACACCGCAGTTTGCACAGCATCTTAAACGGACTCTTTCCCGCGATCCGCAAACGCTGCTTTGGCGACAGCGCCAGCCGTTTTGCTGGCCATCTTATCCTTTCCGTGGACGCTGGCGACCCGCCACCGGCGAGCCGCAGCCGGAGCAGGCGGCTATCTTATCGCGTTTACGTGAAATGCCGCCCGGCGTGGCGACGGTGATTGCCCCCCGTGGGCGCGGCAAATCGGCGCTGGCCGGGCAATTCATCTCCCGGATGGCGGGCACGGCTATCGTGACCGCACCGGCGAAAACGGCAACGGATATCCTGGCAGCGTTTGCCGGTGAGCGGTTCTGCTTTATGGCGCCGGATGCGTTGCTGGCGAGCGGGGCAAGAGCCGACTGGCTGGTGGTTGACGAGGCGGCGGCAATCCCCACGCCGCTGCTGCTGCAACTGGTTTCGCGCTTTCCCCGCATACTACTCACCACCACCGTTCAGGGCTACGAAGGCACCGGACGCGGTTTTTTACTTAAATTTTGCGCCCGTTTTCCGCAGCTTCACCGTTTCACGCTTCGTCAGCCTGTCCGCTGGGCGCCAGAATGCCCGCTGGAAAATATCGTCAGCGAGGCGCTGATATTCGACGATGAAGCGTTTGCGCAGGCGCCGCATGGCGCGATAGCAATCTCGGCGTTTTACCAACAGGCCTGGGGGAAGACGCCCGCGTTGCCGAGGGCTGTGTATCAGTTACTGTCGGGGGCGCACTATCGTACTTCGCCGCTGGATCTGCGCCGAATGATGGATGCGCCAGGACAGCATTTCTTGCAGGCCACGGCGAATAACCGTGTGGCGGGCGCCGTCTGGCTGGTCGAAGAGGGCGGGTTATCCGCAGAACTCAGTCAGGCTGTATGGTGCGGTTTCCGGCGGCCGCGTGGGAATCTGGTGGCGCAGTCGCTGGCGGCGCACGGTAGCGACCCTTTAGCCGCGACGCTGGTTGGGCGTCGCGTAAGCCGTATCGCAGTGCACCCCGCTCGCCAGCGCGAAGGCATCGGTCAGCAGTTGATTGCCTGCGCGTGCATGCAGGCGGCGCAGTGTGATTATCTTTCCGTCAGCTTCGGCTATACGCCGGAGCTGTGGCGTTTCTGGCAACGCTGCGGCTTTGTACTGGTACGGATGGGCAACCATCGGGAGGCGAGCAGCGGTTGCTATACGGCGATGGCGTTATTGCCGCTGAGCGACGCGGGAAAACGGCTGGCGCAGCAGGAACACCGGCGTTTGCGCCGCGATGCGGACATCCTGACGCAGTGGAACGGCGAGGCGATACCGCTGGCGGCGTTAGATGAACAGGCGCTTAATGATGAAGACTGGCGTGAGCTGGTCGGTTTTGCGTTCGCGCACCGCCCGCTACTGACATCGTTAGGTTGCCTGCATCGTTTACTGCAATACAGCGCATTGCCATTACCGGCGCTGAGAGGGCGGCTGGAGGAAAAAGCCAGCGATGCCGAACTGTGCGCCCGGCTACGCATTTCAGGCCGTAAAGCTCTGCTGGCGTTGCAGCGTGCGCAGGCGGCGCAGGCGCTGATTGCGTTGGATGCCGGACGAACGCAGCGTTTACGCGACGTAATGCCCGGCGGTGGGGAGCATGCCGGATAGCGATACCTGTCCGGCATGATATCCGGTTACTTTTTCGGCTGATCTTTCTTCGGCCAGTCGTCTTCATCGTCCCACTTATCGTTAAAATCGCGATGCGGGGGCAGCTCAGGTTTATTGGCAAGGAATTTCTTATGGTCGATGCGTTTGAGATCTTTGATCACATTCAGCAGTACGCCTACCAGAAACACCAATACCAGAATCCACCAATATTTTGCCAGCCAGTCCATGCTTATTTCCTCTTACCGGAACGCTCATCAGGCGACGAGCTGTTCCATAATGCGTTGATACATACGGGCCAGTAGCTGGAGATCGGCGGCATTCACACATTCATTAATTTTATGAATGGTGGCGTTCACCGGCCCCAGTTCTACCACCTGCGCTCCCATACGGGCGATAAAACGTCCGTCGGACGTACCGCCCGTCGTCAGTAATTGCGGTTTAATTTCATTATAGTGCTCAATGGCGTTTACTACCGCGTCCACCAGCTTGCCGCGTGCGGTCAGGAACGGCTGGCCGGAAAGCCACCAGTCTACGGTATAACGTAGCTGATGCTTCTCAAGCAGCGTATGTACCCGCTCTTTGATCATCTCATCGGTCAGTTCCGTGCTGAAACGGAAGTTAAACTGCACGAACAGTTCGCCGGGAATGACATTATTGCTGCCGGTGCCTGCCTGGATATTGGCTACCTGCATGCTGGTGGCCGGGAAAAAGTCATTGCCCCGATCCCACTCGATAGCGACCAGTTCATTAAGAAAAGGCGCGGCGCGATGAACAGGGTTATCCGCCAGATGCGGATAGGCAACGTGCCCCTGAACGCCATGGATAGTGAGGTTACAGGTGAGAGAACCGCGACGCCCGTTTTTGACGACATCGCCCACAATTTCAGTACTGGAAGGTTCGCCGACCAGACAGTAATCCAGCCGCTCGTTACGGGCCATCAGCGCTTCAACCACCTTTACGGTGCCATTTTTTGCGCTGGCTTCCTCATCAGAGGTAATCAAAAATGCGAGGCGGCCCCGGTGATGAGGATGCTGCGCAACAAAACGTTCAGCAGCCACCACCATGGCCGCCAGTGAACCTTTCATATCCGCCGCGCCGCGACCGAACAACATTCCGTCGCGAATCGTAGGCTCAAACGGCGGATTGATCCAGCGATCGACATCGCCAGCCGGTACGACGTCAGTATGCCCGGCGAACGCCAGCGTTTCGCCACGCCCACGCCATGCCCAAAAATTTTGCGTGTCGCCAAAATCCATATGCTCAATGGTAAAACCGATTTTACGCAGGCGTTCAATCATTAATGCCTGACAGCCTGCGTCATCCGGACTCAGGGAGGGGCGACGAATAAGTTGCTGTGTCAGCTCAATAACCGGGCACGACATAGACTACACCTCATCAAAAAACTGCTGATAACGGGATTCACTGAAACCAAGCAGCATAGGCTTCCCGGGCGCGCAGAGCAATGGGCGTTTGATGATTGCCGGCTGTTCAACCATGAGAGCAGCGGCGGAGTCGGCATCGGTAATCCCGCTGCGGTCGCCTTCATCCAGTTTGCGCCATGTTGTGCCGCGCGTATTCAGTAAAGGCTGCCAGCCGAGTTCGGCAATAAAGGTATTAAGAAGAGGGAGGTCTATGCCATCCACACGGTAATCGTGAAAACGATAATCAATGCCATGCTCCTCCAGCCAACGGCGCGCTTTTTTGATCGTGTCGCAATTCTTAATGCCATAGAGGGTAATCATATTGAATCCTTTAACGCGAAATTCGAATAAATAATCAATAGTATCGTCTGCGGGATAATAAGTGTGGCTGTTAATGGTTATTTATCCAGCGCTGATCGGCAATCAATATAACATTGTTGAGTGAATGTGAATAATGATTCCAAAACGTTCCAGATGTGGCTTGTTTATAATTCGCGAGGAAAATCTTATTTTGCGCACATGCAATTGTTTGTTTTTTAACCCGATTTGATAAAGTAGTAGAAAAGGTATTAATGTTGCTAAATATTGCAGTAAGTCACATAAAATTTACGGCTACAGCGCCATAGTAATATCATAGACAGCATAACCAGAGGATATCGCAACAATCGGTTAAATGAACTTCTCTCTATACCGCTAACTACGTAGAATACCCATAATAATAAGAGAGGCTATTATGATTGAACGTGAACTGGGGAACTGGAAAGATTTTATCGAAGTCATGCTTCGTAAATAAATGCCTGGAAGGCACCGCGCTCCCATAGGGGAAAAGAAAAGGCGACTCAACGAAAGTCGCCTTTTTTGTGCCCGGCACCTCGTATCAGGCTGGCCGGGATCTTATTCCGGGCGCGGCTTCAGCGGGAAGCGGCGACGTATCAGCACGAAAAACAGGGGTACAAAGAAGATAGCCAGAACGGTTGCTGAGATCATTCCCCCCATCACGCCGGTTCCGACAGCATGTTGGCTACCCGAGCCTGCCCCGGTGCTGGTGGCCATCGGCAATACGCCAAAGATAAACGCCAGCGAAGTCATCAGTATCGGTCGCAGGCGCTGGCGGCTGGCGTACAGCGTGGCGTCTAACAGCGCGTGTCCCTTCTGATTCATTTCGTTGGCGAATTCCACAATCAGAATCGCGTTTTTCGCCGAGAGGCCGATAACGGTCAACAGCCCCACCTGGAAGTAAACATCGTTTTCCAGCCCGCGCATCCAGGTAGCGAGTAGCGCGCCAATGACGCCGAGCGGCACAACCAGCATCACCGAGAAGGGCACCGACCAGCTTTCATACAATGCCGCCAGACACAGGAAGACGACTAATAGCGAAATAGCGTACAGCGCGGGCGCCTGCGCGCCGGAGAGCCGTTCCTGGTAAGACATGGCTGTCCATTCCAGGCCAAAACCGCCCGGTAGCTGATGCACCAACGACTCCATGACATCCATCGCCGTCCCGGTACTGACCCCCGGCGCGGCCTCTCCGACAATTTCTACCGCCGAATAGCCGTTATAGCGTTCCAGACGCGGCGATCCGGTTTCCCAGCGCGAGGTGGCGAAGGCGGAGAAGGGGACCATGCCGCCCTCTTTGTTACGGACATACCAAAGATTAATATCATCCGGCAACATACGATATTTCGCTGCGGCCTGAACATAGACCTTCTTCACGCGGCCCCGGTCCATAAAGTCGTTGACGTAGCTCGACCCCCAGGCTGTTTGCAGGGTGTCGTTGATATCGTCAATCGATACGCCCAGCGCCTGCGCTTTCCGTTGGTCAATATCAATTTGCAGTTGCGGGCTGTCGTCCAGGCCGTTGTGGCGCACGCGGGTCAAGGAACTGTTTTTCCCGGCCAGCTCAATGAGTTGATCTCGTGCGGCCATCAGCGCGTCATGGCCTGCTCCGGCGTGATCCTGTAATTCCATATCAAAACCGGCGGAGCTGCCCAGACCGCTAATTGCCGGCGGGCTGCTGGCGAAGACGCGAGCTTCTTTAATCTGGTTAAATGCTTTTGTCGCCCGCTCAATAATGGCGAACGAGGAGCCGGTGGTGGGATCGCGCGCGTCCCAGTCTTTCAAGCGAACAAACATGCGCGCGACGTTTTGCCCGTTCCCGCCAGGGCCGGAACCGACCGTCGAGAAGACCGACATAATGTTGTCTTTCTCATGGGTGAAGTAATAGTTTTCAACCTTTTCAACAACTTTCAGGGTCTGCTGTTGCGTAGAACCGCTCGGTAGCTGGATAGACGTAGTGAACATGCCCCGATCTTCCTGCGGCAGAAAGGAGGTGGGAAGGCGCAAAAACAGGAACACCATGCCGCCAAGCAACAGAACATAAATCAGAATCCAGCGCAGGCTGCGATGCAAAATTTTCGCTACGCCTTTCTCATAACGTTCGGCATTACGATTGAAGGTACGGTTAAACCAGCCGAAAAATCCGCGTTGCCCGTGCTGCTCGCCTTTGTGCAGCGGTTTTAATAACGTTGCGCACAACGCTGGCGTCAGGATCATGGCGACCAGCACCGACAGCACCATTGCCGAGACAATGGTAATAGAAAACT
Organism: Salmonella sp. SAL00670; assembly: GCF_046552235.1. Lineage (NCBI taxonomy): Bacteria > Pseudomonadati > Pseudomonadota > Gammaproteobacteria > Enterobacterales > Enterobacteriaceae > Salmonella > Salmonella sp. SAL00670. The sequence goes on along the minus strand of NZ_JBGDUO010000006.1, from coordinate 237,132 downwards.
GACGATAAATCGCCCCGGTGGTACCGCCAAAGAACGCCATCGGCACGAATACCGCAGACAGCACCATCGCGATACCGACCAGCGCCCCCTGGATTTGTCCCATGGATTTGCGCGTCGCTTCACGCGGCGTGAGCCCTTCTTCGCTCATGATACGTTCGACGTTTTCCACCACCACGATGGCATCGTCGACCAGGAGCCCGATCGCCAGCACCATCGCGAACATGGTTAATGTGTTAATACTGTAGCCAAACGCGTAAAGCACGGAGAAGGTGCCCATTAATACTACCGGCACGGCGATCGTCGGAATTAGCGTGGCGCGAAAGTTTTGCAGGAACAGATACATCACCAGGAAAACCAGCGCGATAGCTTCCAGCAACGTTTTGACCACATCGATAATCGAGGCTTTGACAAAGGAGGTGGTTTCATACGCGATCTTGTATTCCAGGCCGTGAGGGAAGTACTGCGCCAGCTCGTTGAGGCGATCCAGTACCAGCTTCGCGGTCGCCATTTCGTTCGCGCCGGAGGCCAGCTTAACGCCAAGACCGGAAGCCGGATTGCCGTTAAAACGGCTGAGGTAGTCATATTTTTCCGCCCCCAGCTCCACGGTGGCGACATCGCCCAGTTTGACCTCGGAACCGTCCTGATTAACGCGCAGGGTGATATCGCGAAATTGTTGCGGCGTTTGCAGCAATGACTGCGCATTAATGGTGGCGTTCAGCGCCTGTTTGTCGACCGAAGGCGTACCGCCAAGCTGCCCGACGGCGATTTGCGCATTCTGCGACTCAATTGCATCGGTCACGTCTTTCGTGGTCATCTGAAAACTATTCAATTTGGCCGGATCGAGCCAGATACGCATAGAGTACTGTGAACCATAAGCGTCAATATCGCCGACGCCGTTGACGCGGCTGAGCGGGTCCTGAATATTACTGGCGACGTAGTCGGCGATATCCTGCTTGTCCATAGAACCGTCGGTAGAGACGAAAGCGATGGTCAAAATATTGGTATCGCCCGTTTTGCGTACCGTGACGCCTTGATCCTGTACCGCCTGCGGCAGTTTACGCATCGCGGACTGTAACTGGTTTTGTACCTGCTGAACCGCCTCATCAGGATCGGTTCCCGCAATAAAGCTCAGGGTGATGGTCGCCTGTCCGGTTCCGCTGCTTTGTGATGACATGTACATCAGATTATCGAGGCCCGTCATATTCTGCTCAATAACCTGGGTTACGGTATTTTCCAGCGTTTGCGCCGACGCTCCCGGATAATTCGCGGTAATACGTACGTTGGGCGGCGCCAGATCGGGATATTGTTCAACAGGTAAAGAAAAAATGGCTAACGCCCCTGTCAGACACAACAGGATAGCCAGCACCCAGGCAAAAATGGGGCGATCGATAAAAAAATTCGCCATTAAAGGGGAACCTCGTGTTTCTACATATCGTTATAGATTTGAACTGCTTCACTGTAGCGGCAAGCTACGAGCCAAACGTGGAGAAATAAAGGAGATAATGTAAATTATCATGCGCTTTTACAGCATACTTTTTGTGCCAACGCCGGAAAGCCTGACATCTGGCCTTCCGGTGATTTGCCGTTCTTTACGTTAACTGACTCTCTTCCTTGTTGGAGGAGCGAAAACTGATACTGACCAGCGTGCCGCCGCCGGAGGGTTGCGAAAAATTCAGCGTGCCGCCAAGCCGCTCCGCGCGCTCACGCATTATATTCAGACCATAGTGTCCGGCAGGCTCATGCGGTTCGCCGATACCAATGCCATTATCGCGAATATAAACGGTATGATCGCCGTCAGGCGCGGTGACGCAGCTCACGGCGATTTCGCTCGCGTTGGCGTGTTTAATGGCGTTCAGGACCGCTTCACGCACAATTTGCAATAAATGCACCTGCATTTGCGCATCCAGCGCCAGCGTGGGTAAACGGCAATCCAACGTGAGTTTGGCCGGAGTCTGACTCTGTAAATCTTCCAGCATCTCATGCAATGCGGAGGGTAAATCGGCCTGCTGTAACGTCAGACGGAACGTGGTGAGTAACTCCCGAAGCTGACGGTAGGCGTCGTTCAGCGCTCTGGAAAAATCCGCCATGATGCTTTGCGCGCCGGCGTTATCCTCAGGAATAGCGCGCTTCAGAAGCGTTAACTGAATACGTAAATAAGAAAGTACCTGCGCCAGCGAATCGTGTAGCTCACGGGCAATCGTCGCGCGCTCTTCCATTAACAAAAGTTGCTGGAAGTGTTTTTGCGCCTGATTAAAGTACAAACCACGCCCCAGCATCGTGGAGACGCTGTTCAGCAGCGGCGTAGAGGCATTAACGTTGGGGCTTTGCCAGTGGAGTTCGCCATAGACCGTGTCCTGCATCGTCACTGGCAGCATTTGCATCGGCAGGTCGGGGCTTTGCGTGCCTTCGCTAATCCGCCAGTTATCGCCCACGGTTAACTCCAGATACCAGGCGGCGTCATGTTCACGGACAATTTGCAAAATATGGCGAAAACAGTGGACATCGATTTGGCTGGTATTCAGCGCTTGGGAGCACTGGTATAACACCTCCAGGCGGCGATGCGCTTCGTGCAGATCGTGCGTTTTTTCTTCCACCGAGGCTTCCAGCGAACGGTAAAGTTTATGCAGCTCGCTCGACATCTGGCTAAACGTTTTCGCCAACAATCCCAGCTCATTGGGTAAGCTGGTATCCAGCGGCAGCGGGGCGAACTGACCATGTTCAATTCGCTGACTGGCGGTGACCAGTTGATTCAGCGGGCGAACGACCTGCTGGCGAATACGCCGTAGGGTAAAAAAGACCAGCGTAAATATGCCGATACCGCCCGCCAGCGATATGGCGACGACCAGCATGACTTTACGCTCGGCGTAATGCTGTAACGCCAGAACGAAGAGATCAATTTGATCGACATAATTGTTGATATTGGTCTGATACCAGGCAATGTCGCCGTCCTGTAGGCGGCTATTCATCTCCAGCCAGTTGGCGTGCAGGCGCGCATAGCGAGTTTTCACCGCCTGCGGCACATACCAGGCGTTGAGATTTTGCAGTACTGGCGAGTTGAGCGCGTGCTGGAAAAGTTGACGATGCGCATTAATCTGCGGGCTACGGCTTTGCAGATCGTAACCCAGCCGATAGCTCTGCATTCGTAGCGAACCGGCGATATTGATCGCTTCGGCATCCCGTAAACTGCTGGTCAGCGTCAGTAATGCGCTGCCGGTGGACAGAATAGACAACAGCACAATATAGAAAAAAGCCTTAGCCAGACTGGCCGAGACCGGGCGTTTAACCGTCACACTGGTACTCCCCGCATTTAGCTGAACCGCAATTTCATTTGCTTTGAAATAAATTGATCTGCCACAGGTTCTGGACAGATAGTTGTGCTTCCTGGGCAGATGAACATTGCCGACCCCGCCTTCGTCAGTTAATAACAATGCTCATATAAAGAATAAGGTTTTTGCAACCAAAACAGAAGGACGCCATGAATCGTTTTATTATGGCCAATAGCCAGCAGTGTCTGGGATGCCATGCCTGCGAGGTCGCCTGCGTAATGGCTCACAATGATGAGCGACATGTCCTGACGCCACAGCGCTATCAGCCCCGAATTACTGTCATCAAACATCAGCACCAGCGCAGCGCGGTCACATGTCACCATTGCGAAGATGCGCCCTGCGCCCGTAGCTGTCCGAACGGCGCGATCGCGCATATTAACGACAGCGTGCAGGTCAATGCGCAGAAGTGCATCGGCTGTAAATCCTGCGTCGTCGCCTGCCCATTCGGCACCATGCAGATGGTATTGACGCCCGTCGCGCCAAACCAGTTCAAAGCCAGCGCGCATAAATGCGATCTGTGTCAGGGACGTGAACAGGGTCCGGCCTGTGTGGAAAATTGCCCGGCGGATGCGCTGCAACTGGTCACCGAAGACTCGTTGACCCGTCTGGCTAAAACGCGACGGCTGCGTACCGCCCGGCAGGAGATTCGCCCCTGGCATACCGTGGATACACAACACAGTGGGACAGCAAGCAGCAAAGTCGAGCGTATGCAGGCGACGCCGCCGCGCGGCGAACCGGATAAACTGGCGATTGAAGCGCGTAAAACCACCTTTGAGGAAATTTATCTGCCGTTTCGCGCCGCGCAGGCGGAGCGTGAAGCGTCCCGCTGCCTCACATGCGGGGAACACAGTATCTGCGAATGGACCTGTCCGCTGCATAACCATATTCCCCAGTGGATCGAACTGGTGAAAGCTGGCGATATTGATGCGGCGGTAGAGCTTTCTCACCAGACCAACTGCCTGCCGGAAATTACCGGGCGCGTTTGTCCGCAGGACCGGCTATGCGAAGGCGCGTGTACACTCCGCGATGAGTATGGCGCGGTTACCATCGGCAACATTGAGCGCTATATCTCCGATCGCGCTCTGAGCAAAGGCTGGCGTCCCGACCTGTCGGACGTACAGAAGAGCGACAAGCGCGTGGCGATTATCGGCGCGGGGCCGGCAGGTCTTGCCTGCGCTGACGTGCTGGCGCGTCACGGCGTAAGCGCCACCGTCTACGATCGCCATCCGGAAATCGGCGGTTTGCTCACCTTTGGTATTCCGGCTTTCAAACTGGATAAATCTCTGCTGGCGCGCCGTCGGGAAATCTTCAGCGCGATGGGGATTCGTTTTGAGCTTAACTGCGAAGTGGGGAAAGATATTTCTCTGGAGACGCTGCTGGAAAGTTATGACGCCGTCTTTGTCGGGGTAGGAACCTATCGTTCCATGAAGGCTGATTTACCGAATGAAGACGCGCCGGGGGTATATGATGCGTTGCCATTCCTCATCGCCAATACCAAACAGGTGATGGGGCTTCCGGCGTTGCCTGACGAGCCGTTTATTGATACTGCGGGCCTTAACGTGGTTGTGCTGGGCGGCGGTGACACCGCAATGGACTGCGTACGTACGGCGCTGCGTCATGGCGCTGCTAACGTCACCTGCGCTTATCGCCGCGATGAGGCCAATATGCCGGGGTCGAAAAAAGAGGTGAAAAACGCGCGGGAAGAGGGCGCGAACTTTGAATTTAACGTTCAGCCGGTTGAGTTGGTGCTGGATACGCACGGGCGCGCCAGCGGTATTCGCTTTTTGCGTACGCGGCTTGGCGAACCGGATGGTCAGGGGCGACGCCGCCCGGTACCTGTACCGGACAGCGAGTTCGTGATGCCGGCGGATGCGGTCATTATGGCGTTTGGTTTTCATCCGCATGGTATGTCGTGGCTCGAATCGCATGGCGTGAAGGTGGATAACTGGGGACGTATTGCCGCCAGCGTCGAGAGCGAGTTTCGTTACCAGACGTCCAACCCGAAAATTTTCGCCGGCGGCGATGCGGTGCGCGGCGCCGATCTGGTGGTGACGGCGATGGCAGAAGGCCGACATGCTGCGCAGGGGATACTCGACTGGTTAGCTAAATAAGCGTATTTGTAGGCCGGTTAAGGCCTGGAACGGTTAAATGATTGAGTGATAAAAAATCTTAAACTTATTGGCTAACCTTACTCCGTTTGCAGAAATGTTGACGCTCGCAGGGCTGAACGCCCTGCGATAAACATTTTCCCGTCGGGTCGACGTTTAACAGGCCTGATGAGGCCAATCTTAGTATTGAAAATAGAGTGTAAATTGAAGGAAGGGACGCTATCAGAATCCCTTCTTAGAGCCTATCCCATTAGGGCTATTTTACTTGCCATTTTGGACCTGGGCAGTGCTCGCCAAAACGCATTAGCGTTTTGAACGCCGCTTGCGGCGGCCCGAAGGGCGAGCGTAGCGAGTCAAACCTCACGTACTACGTGTACGCTCCGGTTTTTGCGCGCTGTCCGTGTCCAAACTGGCTGCGCCAATAACGCCTACAGAGATAGGCTCTTAATTTTTATTTTAAGGAACCATATATCTGGTCAACAATCCAGCCATACGTCGCCGCAGGTAATAATCCACTGACAAAAACATTCGGATTCACTTTAGGATTTGCTACCGGCGAGTGCGGCCTGTTACCTAAAATCACAATCGCCATATGATTAACCGGATCGATAGACGTCAGCGTTCCGGTCCATCCGGTATGTCCATACGTTTGCGGACTGGCTAATACCCCGAACGTGGGGGTCATTGAGGCGTTGCCGTTAACGCGCCACCCCAGACCAAAGGTAGCGTCTTCTGGCGAGCGGCGAGTAAACTGCGCAACCGTTTTGTCGTCGAATAGCTTCACGTTACCGTAGCCGCCCCCATTGAGCATGACTTGCATTAACACAGCCATATCATGGGTGTCAGAAAACAGTCCGGCGTGTCCTGAAACGCCGCCCATTGAGTACCAGGCTTTTTCATCATGCACCTGGCCCCATAGTGTATTGGTGCGAATATTGGGGAAATGAATCACGCCGTCACGCGTGTTGCCATGTAGTTCCGTTGCGGCGATTTGCGGCGGCGTGAAGCCTTTCATCAGCGGGTTAAAGACGGTATGTTTTAATCCGAGCGGTTTATAAATGGTGGTTTCGACGTAGCGATCTAATGGCATTGCCGTTATCGATTCAATGATAAAACCAAGAATCATATAATCCACGTCGCTGTAGATATGCTTCGACCCAGGTTGATATTCCAGCGGTGTCTTTTTAATCATCTCCAGAGTAGTGCTTTTACTCTGTGAGAATAATTTACCGGCGACGTTTTTATTAGGATATTGTGGGTCGGCAGGAAAGCCCGCGACGTGATGAAGAATATCAATAATGCGGAGTTTATCTTTGCCTTTTATTTTATCCCCAGGCATATCCTTAAAGCCGGGGATATATTTTGATACCAAATCATTGACATCTATTTTTCCTTCATACACTAGTTTTTGCAATGCGAAGTTAGTGGCATACATTTTTGTGTTTGAAGCCAGATCATACATCGTGTTAGTGGTCGCCCGAATGGGATGGGCTAACAGCGTGGAACCGTCATATTTTTTGGCATAGCCCCAGGCTTTTTGTAGAACAATATGATTATCTTTTATCACCAGAAGATTGATGCTGGGATATCCGGCATCAATTTGATTTTGAATCCAGCCATCAAGTCGGTGAAGTTTTTGGCTATCAAACCCCACCTGATCAGGGCTCGCGGTGGTCAATACCGGATACTCAACGGCAAAAGCTGAAAGGGAAAACGTCAGTAGAACCGTCGCAACGAGAGTAAATTTCATGATGATTCCCTCAGTCTCACTCCGGCCGTCAAATCATATCGCGAGCATGGACTCTGCGGCCCGGAGAAGCAGAATATGGTCATGGCAGTGACAGAAAAATATGGCTGTACATCCGTTCAGTCGGCATTAAGGATTAACCCTTCAGCAGACAAAACCGACCTCACGGCGTAATATTAATGCTCTTTTTACACCCTGGAGCCAGCATGTCGCAAACCATTACGCTTATTAAGGATAAAATTCTTTCTGATAATTATTTTACTCTGCGCAACATTACCTATGACCTGACCCGTCGTAATGGCGAGGTTATCCGTCACAGGCGTGAGGTTTACGATCGCGGGAATGGCGCAACCATTCTGCTTTACAACTCAACTAAAAAAACCGTGGTTCTGGTTCGCCAGTTTCGCGTGGCGACATGGGTCAATGGTAATCAAGACGGTATGTTAATTGAAACCTGCGCTGGCCTGCTTGATAACGACGAGCCGGAGGTCTGTATCCGTAAAGAGGCCATTGAAGAGACAGGGTATGACGTTGGCGAGGTACGCAAGATATTTGAGCTTTATATGTCGCCAGGCGGCGTCACGGAGCTGATTCATTTCTTCATTGCCGAATATCATGATAGCGAGCGTGCCAGCATCGGCGGCGGCGTGGAGGACGAAGAGATTGAGGTGCTTGAACTGCCGTTTTCCCGGGCACTGGAAATGGTGCGCTCAGGTGAGATTCGGGACGGTAAGACCGTGTTATTGCTTAACTATTTACAGACGTCTCATCTAATGGACTGAAAAAAAAGAAATATATTTCTTTACACAAAAAAGACCAATCCGATAAATCTGATTGAGAACCCTGAGGCGCGCAAGGAAGATACCGCCTGAGCTGTGTTGTTCTGAATCTGGGGTTGTTCCGTTCATGCGCTACCGCGTTATTCTTTTTTGTCTGTTTGGCCTGTTGCCGGTCCAGCTACTGTGGGCTGCGCCAGCGCAACGGACTTTTTCCGACTGGCAGGTCACCTGCAATAACCAAAATTTTTGCGTAGCGCGCAATACTGGCGAACATCATGGGCTGGTGATGACATTAAGCCGCAGCGCCGGGGCGCGTACCGATGCGGTACTGCGTATCGATCGCGGCGGTCTGGCGCCGCCCGACGCTAAAGAAGCCGCAATTGCGCCTCGCTTATTGCTGGATGGCAAACCGCTTTCGTTCAACAGTCCACACTGGCGCGTGTCGCCCTGGCATCTCATGACCGGCGATCCTGCCACCATCACCGCATTTTTACAGACGATTCAGGATGCGCAGGCCATCACCTTAAAAAACGGCGTTCAGACGCTTTCGCTGGCGGGATTAAAAGCGGCATTACTGTTTATCGACGCGCAACAAAAACGTGTGGGCAGCGAAACCGCCTGGATTGAAAAAGGAAACGAACCGCCGCTCAGCGTGCCCCCGGCGCCGGCATTAAAGGGGATCGCCGTGATTAATCCAACGCCCGTACCGCTGAGTGAGGAAGAACGCGACGATCTGCTGGACTACGCAGCATGGCGGGTAAACGGCATTCGTTGTTCGCTTGACCCGCTGCGTCGCGAGACGCAGGTCAGCGCGTTGACGGATGATAAAGCGTTATTGATTGTTAACTGCGAAGCCGGCGCCTATAACACTATTGATCTCGCCTGGGTAGTTTCACGCAAAAAAACGCTCGTCTCGCGCGCCGTACGTTTGCGGCTGCCGTTTAATCGCGGCGTCGAAAGTAATGACATGGAGTTGATGAACGCCTTCTTTGACGAGAAAACGCGCGAACTGGTGACGTTGGCGAAAGGGCGGGGGTTAACCGACTGTGGTATCCAGACGCGCTGGCGCTATGATGGCGATCGTTTTCGTCTGGTACGTTATGCCGAAGAACCGAGCTGCGATAACTGGCACGGGCCGGATGCCTGGCCTACGCTGTGGATCACGCGTTGAATCCTGGTTGTTATCCCCTTTTCAGAATAGGGATACACCTATTGAGGTTTCATTTATGGTATAGAGATTGCTACGTTACGGTAGGATTGTTACTTTACCCGATAGCCTCACCACAGCAGGAAATAGTATGAAAATAAATAATGGCCCCGTATTATGCCCCCATTGTGGCTGCCTGAGCGCTTATTATGAAATAGATCGGCTGGCGGCGATAAGAGAGAAAGTGAATAAAGAAGGCGGATCAGCGGCATGGGATTCAACATTACAGGCGCATAAAAAAAAGGCCTTTTGCCTGATGTGCCATAAATCCATTGATGAGGTCGTCATCGGGCAGTCAGATGCGCCTGAGTCTACGAAGTAATTTTGCACAGCCTACAGAACAGGTCTGCAGACTGTGCAAAGTCTGTGTTGCTAACGCTCGCCTTAGCCTTTGATGTTCAGCACCCGGCGGGCTTTTTCTACAATATTTTCCACGGTAAAGCCAAAATACGGGAACAGTTTGTCAGCCGGAGCGGATTCACCGTATCCCGTCATGCCGATAATTGCGCCTTTTAGGCCAACATATTTATACCAGTAGTCGGCTATACCGGCTTCCACCGCGACGCGGGCGGTCACGTGCGCCGGTAGCACTGATTCGCGATATGCCTCGTCCTGCGCATCGAAAATATCCGTTGAAGGCAACGACACCACGCGAACGTTATGCCCCTCGCCAGTCAATTTTTCCGCCGCCTGGAGGGTAATTTCCATTTCCGATCCGGTAGCGATCAAAATGATATCCGGCTTGCCGCCGCTATCTTTCAGAATATAACCGCCGCGAGCAATCGCTTTCACCTGTTCCGGCGTGCGTTCCACCTGCGCCAGATTCTGCCGCGAGAGAATCAACGCCGTCGGCCCGTGGTGACGTTCAATGGCCAGCTTCCAGCCGACCGCCGCCTCAACCTGATCGCAGGGACGCCAGGTGCTGAAGTTTGGCGTTAAGCGCAGGCTCGCCAGTTGTTCCACGGCCTGGTGCGTCGGGCCATCTTCGCCCAAACCGATGGAGTCGTGGGTATAGACCATAATCTGCCGGGCTTTCATTAAGGCCGCCATACGTGCCGCGTTACGCGCATATTCGACAAACATCAGAAACGTGGCGGTATACGGTACAAAGCCGCCGTGGTGGGCGATGCCGTTAGCAATGGCGGTCATGCCGAATTCGCGCACGCCATAGTGGATGTAATTACCTGCCGGATCCTCTTTCAACGAGGTCGAACCTTTCCAGATAGTCAGGTTGCTCGGCGCCAGATCCGCCGATCCGCCCAACAGTTCCGGCAACAGGGGACCGTAGGCATTGAGCGTATTTTGCGATGCTTTACGGGTGGCGATTTTGGCCGGATTAGCCTGCAAGTCGTTAATAAATTTTTGCGTGGCGGACTCCCATGTCTCCGGCAGTCCGCCGCTCATCCGGCGGGTAAACTCCGCGGCCAGCTCAGGATAAGCCTTCTCATAAGCAGCAAACTTTTCCTGCCACTGCTGCTGCGCTTTCTCGCCTTTTTCACGGCCATCCCACGCGCGGTAAATTTCTTTTGGGATCTCAAACGCCGGATGATGCCATCCCAGCTTCTGGCGAGTCAGCGCCACCTCTTCTTCGCCCAGCGCCGCGCCGTGCGACTCCTCCTTCCCGGCTTTATTCGGCGAGCCAAAACCTATCACCGTCCGACAGATAATTAGCGAAGGTTTATCTTTTACGCTCTGGGCTTCGAGAATGGCTTTTTTCACCGCCTCCGGATCGTGCCCGTCAATGTCATGTACGACATGCCAGTGGTAGGCTTCAAAACGTTTGGCGGTATCGTCGGTAAACCAGCCTTCGGTTTCGCCATCAATGGAGATGCCGTTGTGATCGTAAAAGCCGATCAGTTTGCCCAGTCCCAGCGTACCAGCCAGCGAACACACCTCATGCGAGATCCCCTCCATCAGACAGCCGTCGCCCATAAAGACATAGGTGTAGTGGTCGACAATCTCATGGTCCGGCCGGTTGAACTGTGCGCCTAACGTACGCTCGGCAATCGCCAGCCCGACGGCATTCGCCAGCCCCTGACCCAGCGGCCCGGTGGTGGTTTCAACGCCGGGCGTATAGCCAATCTCCGGGTGACCTGGCGTTTTAGAGTGCAGTTGACGGAAGTTTTTTAACTCCTCCAGCGGCAGGTCATACCCGGTTAAATGCAGCAGACTATAGAGCAGCATGGAGGCGTGACCGTTGGAAAGGATAAAACGATCACGGTCATACCAGGTCGGATCGGTGGGGTTATGTTTAAGAAAATCGTTCCATAGCACTTCAGCGATATCCGCCATCCCCATCGGCGCGCCGGGGTGCCCGGAATTGGCTTTTTGAACGGCATCCATGCTCAGCGCACGAATCGCATTGGCAAGGTCTTTACGGGACATAAATCACTCCATGCAAGGTTTATAGTTTGGCGGCAAGCAGGTCTTCCAGTTTGCGCTGGTCAACGGCAAAAAGACGGATACCTTCCGACAGCTTCTCTACGGCCATCGCGTCCTGATTATGTTCCCAGCGGAACTCCGCTTCCGTCATTGGCGTAGGACGGTGGAACATCTGTGAGGAAGGCACCAGTTTACGGATCACCGGTTCTTCTTTTTCTTTCAGCTCTTTAAGCAGGTTAGGGGAGATAGTCAGTCGATCGCAGCCGGTTAGCGCGAGGATTTGCTCAGTACGGCGGAAACTTGCACCCATCACGATGGTTTCATAGCGATGTTGTTTAAAGTAATCGTAGATATTGCGTACCGATTTCACGCCGGGATCTTCCTCCACGACATACGGCTCCAGCGGACTACGCGCCTGATACCAGTCGTAAATTCGGCCCACGAACGGAGAGATTAAATAGACGCCCGCTTCGGCGCAGGCGCGCGCCTGGGCAAAAGAGAACAACAACGTCAGGTTGCAATTAATGCCCTCTTTTTCGAGCTGCTCGGCGGCGCGAATACCTTCCCAGGTCGCGGCGAGCTTGATCAGAATGCGTGATTTATCAACATCCTGCTGCTGGTAGAGATCCACCAGATGGCGCGCTTTCTCGATACTTTTTTCTTTATCGAACGATAACCGCGCGTCGACTTCAGTGGAGACGCGACCGGGAATACTTTTCAGTATTTCCGCGCCAAAATTGACCGCCAGTTTATCGCTGGCTGCCGCAACCTGCTGTTCCTGCGTACCGCCGTGTTTTTTTCCCCAGGCAATCGCATCCTCAATCAAATGACCATACTGCTCAAGCCCGGCGGCTTTCAGCAGTAAAGAGGGATTTGTCGTGGCATCCTGCGGCTGGTAGTGGCGGATGGACTCGATGTCGCCGCTGTCGGCGACGACGGTAGTGAATTGTTTGATGCCGTCTAGCTGGTTCATAGGAAATACTCCTTGAAAAGTAAAGTGTTAGATGAGTGTGTTGATTCACACTTCTGAAAGATTGATACACTACATAACCAAAAAGCATAGCAGACAGGCATGGTATTGCTGGTATAAGCAGGTAACATGACCGTTATAAGTTGATAACAAACTCTTGCGCTGCGTCGTGATAGTTTGCAGACCTTCAAAGTTTGTGTTGCGCAGTACGGTGATAATGTGCGGCGCACCAGGCCGCGTCACTTTTTGAACGATACGTGAAAGGAACAACAAGATGGATGAGCAGTTAAAACAAAGCGCCCTTGATTTCCACGAATTTCCGGTACCCGGTAAAATTCAGGTTTCTCCGACTAAGCCCCTTGCCACCCAACGCGATCTGGCGTTGGCTTACTCGCCAGGCGTGGCGGCACCCTGCCTGGAAATCGAAAAAGATCCGCTGGCAGCCTACAAATACACCGCGCGTGGCAACCTTGTCGCGGTCATTTCCAACGGTACAGCGGTGCTGGGGTTAGGCAACATTGGCGCGCTGGCCGGCAAGCCGGTCATGGAAGGCAAAGGCGTTCTGTTTAAAAAATTCGCCGGCATCGATGTGTTTGACATTGAAGTCGATGAGCTTGATCCGGACAAATTTATCAATGTGGTCGCAGCGCTGGAGCCGACCTTTGGCGGCATTAACCTCGAAGACATTAAAGCGCCGGAATGTTTCTATATTGAACAGAAACTGCGCGAGCGCATGAACATCCCGGTTTTCCATGACGATCAGCACGGAACGGCGATCATCAGTACGGCCGCCATTCTTAATGGCCTGCGAGTCGTAGAGAAAAATATTTCCGACGTGCGGATGGTCGTCTCCGGTGCAGGGGCGGCGGCAATCGCTTGTATGAACCTGCTGGTCGCGTTGGGGATGCAAAAGCACAACATCGTGGTGTGCGACTCTAAGGGCGTTATTTACAAAGGCCGTGAGCCGAATATGGCGGAGACCAAAGCGGCCTATGCGGTGGACGACAGCGGCAAGCGCACGCTGGATGAGGTCATTGACGGCGCGGATATTTTCCTCGGCTGTTCAGGCCCGAAAGTGCTGACTCAGGAGATGGTGAAGAAAATGGCCCGCGCGCCAATGATTCTGGCGCTGGCTAACCCGGAACCGGAAATTCTGCCGCCGCTGGCGAAAGAAGTGCGTCCGGACGCCATCATCTGTACCGGTCGTTCCGACTATCCGAACCAGGTGAACAACGTATTGTGCTTCCCGTTTATCTTCCGCGGCGCACTGGACGTCGGCGCGACGGCGATCAACGAAGAGATGAAACTGGCGGCGGTCCGTGCGATTGCCGAGCTGGCGCACGCCGAACAGAGCGAAGTGGTGGCCTCGGCCTATGGCGATCAGGACCTGAGCTTTGGGCCGGAATACATTATTCCGAAACCGTTTGACCCGCGTCTGATTGTCAAAATCGCTCCAGCGGTCGCGAAAGCGGCAATGGATTCCGGCGTGGCGACGCGCCCGATTGCTGACTTTGATGCCTATATCGATAAACTGACCGAGTTTGTCTACAAAACCAACCTGTTCATGAAGCCGATCTTCTCGCAGGCACGCAAAGATCCGAAGCGCGTAGTGCTGCCGGAAGGGGAAGAGGCGCGCGTGCTGCACGCAACCCAGGAGTTGATCACCCTGGGGCTGGCGAAACCCATCCTGATCGGGCGTCCGAGCGTGATCGAAATGCGTATCCAGAAACTGGGGCTACAGATCAAAGCGGGCGTTGATTTCGAGATCGTGAATAATGAATCCGATCCGCGCTTCAAAGAGTACTGGAGCGAGTATTACCAGATCATGAAGCGTCGCGGGGTAACTCAGGAACAGGCGCAGCGTGCGATGATCGGCAACCATACGGCCATTGGCGCGATCATGGTGCAGCGTGGGGAAGCGGATGCGATGATCTGCGGCACCATCGGCGACTACCATGAGCATTTCAGCGTCGTGAAAGCCGTCTTTGGCTACCGTGACGGCGTGCATACGGCAGGGGCGATGAACGCCTTACTGCTGCCAAGCGGCAACACTTTTATCGCCGATACTTATGTTAACGAAGATCCCACGCCGGAACAGTTGGCGGAGATCGCCGTAATGGCGGCGGAAACCGTTCGCCGCTTTGGTATTGAGCCGAAAGTCGCGCTGTTGTCGCACTCTAACTTTGGTTCCTCAAATTCGCTGTCCGCCAGCAAAATGCGCGAAACCCTTGAGCGGGTACGCGAACGAGCGCCCGATCTGATGATTGACGGTGAGATGCACGGTGATGCGGCGTTGGTGGAAAGTATTCGTAATGACCGGATGCCGGATAGCCCGCTGAAGGGAGCCGCCAATATTCTGGTGATGCCGAATATGGAAGCCGCCCGCATTAGTTACAACTTACTCCGCGTCTCCAGTTCCGAAGGCGTCACGGTCGGCCCGGTCCTGATGGGCGTGTCTAAACCGGTACATGTATTAACGCCGATCGCCTCTGTACGCCGTATCGTGAATATGGTGGCGTTAGCGGTAGTTGAAGCGCAAACCACGCCGCTTTAATAACGCATTACTCTCTCTTCTGGCGCAGGTTCTCCTGCGCTTTTTTTATGCGCCGCTGGGCTTCGCCATGGCATGAAAGGCTCGGGTGGGGATATTCTGGAACCTGTTGCGCTTACCCCTACTTATTTCACTGAATCTGTACTATGCACAAATCGAGTGATACGCATTATTTTTATCAATGGTAGTAATACAAAGAATAGTCGGTAAGTATTTATTGCGGAACAGGCTTAAATTCAGAATGACGCCTGAAAATGTGATGCACCACGATATTTATCGTTAACACCTTCGACAGAAGTCACTTTTATTTTCTTTCTCTTAGTGATCTACCTCACCTTTTACATCACCTTGCCGAATTTTGTTATTTACTCCGACAAAAAATTGCCACGATGACGGCAGTTTCAGTGGAGACGGTGAGCAATGAATAAAGAACGCATTATTCAGGAATTTGTGCCGGGCAAACAGGTCACGCTGGCGCATCTCATTGCGCACCCTGGTGAAGAACTGGCGAAAAAGATCGGCGTTCCCGATGCTGGCGCGATTGGCATTATGACTTTAACGCCGGGGGAAACGGCGATGATCGCTGGCGATTTAGCGATGAAGGCTGCGGATGTACACATCGGTTTTCTCGATAGATTTAGCGGCGCGCTGGTGATTTATGGCACCGTCGGCGCAGTAGAAGAAGCGCTATTACAGACGGTCAGCGGGCTGGGGCGATTATTAAACTTTACCCTGTGTGAGTTAACAAAAAGTTAATTGGTGGCGGTAATGAAACGTATTGCTTTTGTCGGCGCGGTCGGTGCCGGAAAAACAACGCTTTTTAACGCGTTACGGGGAAATTATTCCCTCGCCAGAAAAACGCAGGCCGTGGAATTTAATGATCATGGCGATATCGATACGCCGGGTGAATATTTTAGCCATCCCCGTTGGTATCACGCCTTAATTACCACGTTGCAGGATGTGGACACGCTGATTTATGTCCACGCGGCAAACGATAAAGAAAGTCGCTTACCTGCCGGGTTATTGGATGTTGGAACCCGTAAACGACATATCGCCGTTATCAGCAAAACGGACATGCCGGATGCCGACGTCGCCGCTACGCGGCAGTTGCTTTGCGAGATTGGATTCCGGGAGCCGATTTTCGAGCTCAACGGCCACGACCCGCAAAGCGTGCGGCAGTTGGTGGATTATCTGGCGGCTCTCAGTGAACAGGAGGAAGAGGCAGGTGAAAAAACTTATCACAGCTAACGATATTCGTGCGGCCCACGCCCGCGGCGAACAGGCGATGTCGGTAGTGCTGCGCGCCAGCATTATTACCCCGGAGGCTCGCGAAGTGGCGGAACTACTGGGCTTCACGATTACCGAATGCGACGAGTCCGTTCCGGCATCCACATCGGCGCAGGCGTGTAAAAGCGAAAGCCAGCGCATTCGGGAAGCCATCATCGCGCAGCTCCCGGAAGGGCAGTTTACTGAAAGCCTGGTTGCGCAGTTGATGGAAAAAGTGCTGAAGGAAAAGCAGTCGCTGGAACTGGGGACGATGCAGCCGAGCTTTACCTCCGTCACGGGTAAAGGCGGCGTGAAAGTCATTGACGGCAGCAGCGTGAAATTTGGCCGCTTCGACGGCGCCGAACCGCACTGCGTCGGCTTAACCGATCTGGTTACAGAGCAGGATGGTAGCAGCATGGCCGCCGGGTTTATGCAGTGGGACAACGCCTTTTTCCCGTGGACGCTGAACTACGACGAAATCGACATGGTGCTGGAAGGCGAACTGCACGTACGCCATGAAGGCGAAACCATGATTGCCAAAGCCGGAGATGTGATGTTCATCCCTAAAGGCTCCAGCATTGAATTTGGCACGCCAACGTCCGTGCGCTTTCTGTACGTCGCCTGGCCTGCAAACTGGCAATCCGTATGAACGATTTCATCACCGAAACGTGGCTCAGAGCGAATCATACGCTCAGCGAAGGATCGGAGATCCATCTGCCCGCTGATGCACGACTGACGCCCTCGGCCCGGGAACTGCTGGAAAGTCGCCGCCTGCGCATTAAGTTTCTGGATCCGCAAGGCAGGCTGTTTGTCGATGATGACGAACAGCAGCCGCAGCCGGTACATGGCTTAACCAGTAGCGATACGCACCCACAGGCATGCTGTGAACTGTGCCGCCAGCCGGTGGTGAAAAAGCCCGATACGCTGACCCATCTGACGGCGGACAAAATGGTCGCCAAAAGCGACCCGCGCCTCGGCTTTCGCGCCGCGCTCGACAGCGCCATCGCGCTGACCGTGTGGCTACAAATCGAACTGGCGGAACCCTGGCAGCCGTGGCTTTTCGATATCCGCTCGCGGCTGGGCAACATTATGCGCGCCGACGCTATAGATGAACCGCTGGCGGCGCAGTCTATCGTCGGGCTCAACGAGGATGAGCTGCATCGGCTTTCCCACCAGCCGCTGCGCTATCTCGACCACGATCACCTGGTGCCGGAGGCTAGCCACGGTCGCGATGCGGCGCTGCTTAATCTCCTGCGAACCAAAGTCCGCGAAACGGAAACCCTCGCCGCACAAGTGTTTATTACCCGTAGTTTTGAGGTCTTGCGCCCGGACATTTTACAGGCGCTGAACCGTCTCTCCAGCACGGTTTACGTGATGATGATTTTGAGCGTGGCGAAACATCCGCTGACGGTCGCCCAAATTCAACAACGGTTGGGAGAGAAGCCATGATCATTGAACGCGCCCGCGAACTGGCGGTACGCGCCCCCGCCAGAGTCGTCTTTCCTGATGCGCTGGACGAACGCGTGCTGAAAGCGGCGCATTACCTGCAACAGTACGGTCTGGCTCGCCCCGTTCTGGTCGCCAGTCCGTTTGCGCTGCGTCAGTTTGCCCTGAGTCATCGTATGGCGATGGATGGCATTCAGGTCATCGACCCACACAGCAACCTGAGTATGCGCCAGCGTTTTGCGCAACGCTGGCTTGCCCGTGCCGGAGAAAAAACGCCGCCGGACGCAGTGGAAAAGCTTAGCGACCCGCTGATGTTCGCTGCCGCCATGGTGAGCGCCGGTGAGGCTGATGTGTGTATCGCAGGCAACCTGTCGTCAACGGCGAATGTGCTGCGCGCAGGGCTGCGGGTGATTGGCCTGCAACCCGGGTGCAAAACATTGTCGTCTATTTTCCTGATGCTGCCGCAGTATGCCGGCCCGGCATTAGGGTTCGCCGATTGCAGCGTAGTGCCGCAGCCGACGGCGGCGCAGCTGGCGGATATCGCTCTCGCCAGCGCCGACACCTGGCGGGCCATTACCGGCGAAGAGCCGCGCGTGGCGATGCTGTCATTTTCAAGCAACGGCAGCGCCCGTCACCCCAATGTTGCCAACGTGCAGCAGGCGACAGAGCTCGTTCGCGAACGTGCGCCGCAACTGCTTGTGGACGGTGAATTGCAGTTTGACGCCGCTTTCGTGCCGGAGGTCGCCGCGCAAAAAGCGCCTGACAGCCCGCTGCAAGGCCGCGCCAACGTGATGATTTTCCCGTCGCTGGAGGCGGGCAATATTGGCTACAAAATCGCTCAGCGTCTGGGAGGCTATCGCGCTGTTGGGCCGCTAATTCAGGGGCTTGCCGCGCCGCTTCACGACCTCTCCCGAGGCTGTAGCGTGCAGGAAATTATCGAACTGGCGTTGGTGGCAGCCGTGCCGCGCCAGGCTGACGTGAGCCGCGAACGCAGCTTACACACACTGGTTGAATGAACGGTCCCGTTCTGGACCCCTTTAATGAGAGGAAAACACGATGGAAGCATTAGGAATGATTGAAACCCGGGGCCTGGTTGCGCTGATTGAGGCCTCAGATGCGATGGTAAAAGCCGCACGCGTGAAGCTGGTCGGCGTGAAGCAGATTGGCGGTGGCCTGTGTACGGCCATGGTGCGTGGCGACGTGGCGGCGTGCAAAGCCGCAACCGATGCTGGCGCCGCTGCGGCGCAGCGCATTGGCGAGCTGGTCTCCGTACACGTGATTCCACGCCCGCACGGCGATCTGGAAGAAGTGTTCCCGATCAGCTTCAAAGGCGACAGCAACATTTGATGGTAGGCCGGATAAGACGCGCAGCGTCGCCATCCGGCATGAATGCGCGCCATTGCCTGATGGTGCGCAGATTCAAGGCCTACGACCCAACGGGCAATCCATGGAGGCGGATATGAAACTGGCAGTCGTCACAGGACAAATCGTATGTACCGTCCGCCATCAGGGACTGGCGCATGACAAATTGCTGATGGTGGAAATGATCGATGCCCAGGGCAACCCCGACGGGCAGTGTGCCGTCGCTATCGACAGTATCGGGGCGGGAACCGGAGAGTGGGTACTGCTGGTCAGCGGCAGTTCCGCACGCCAGGCGCATCGCAGCGAATTATCACCGGTCGATCTGTGCGTCATTGGCATCGTCGATGAAGTGGTGGCTGGCGGGAAAGTGGTTTTCCATAAATAGGACTGAACATCATGAATCAACAGGATATTGAACAGGTGGTGAAAGCGGTACTGCTGAAAATGAAAGACAGCAGCCAGCCGGCCAGTACTGTTCATGAGATGGGCGTTTTTGCCTCCCTGGATGACGCAGTGGCGGCAGCAAAACGGGCCCAGCAGGGGCTGAAGAGCGTGGCGATGCGCCAGCTTGCCATTCATGCCATTCGCGAAGCGGGCGAAAAACACGCCCGAGAATTAGCGGAACTTGCCGTCAGCGAAACCGGCATGGGACGCGTTGACGATAAATTTGCTAAAAACGTGGCGCAGGCGCGCGGCACGCCGGGCGTCGAGTGTTTATCTCCGCAGGTGCTGACCGGCGATAACGGCCTGACGCTGATTGAAAATGCACCGTGGGGCGTGGTGGCCTCGGTCACGCCGTCCACCAATCCGGCGGCGACGGTGATTAATAATGCCATCAGCCTGATTGCCGCAGGCAACAGCGTCGTGTTTGCCCCGCATCCGGCGGCGAAAAAGGTCTCTCAGCGGGCAATCACCCTCCTCAATCAGGCGGTGGTCGCCGCCGGTGGCCCGGAAAATTTGCTGGTCACCGTGGCGAACCCGGATATCGAAACCGCCCAGCGGCTGTTCAAGTACCCCGGTATTGGCCTGCTGGTGGTGACTGGCGGCGAAGCGGTGGTGGACGCGGCGCGTAAACATACTAATAAACGCCTGATCGCCGCCGGTGCCGGTAATCCCCCGGTGGTGGTGGATGAGACCGCCGACCTGCCGCGCGCTGCACAATCCATCGTCAAAGGCGCGTCGTTTGATAACAACATCATCTGTGCCGACGAAAAAGTGCTGATTGTGGTGGATAGCGTCGCCGACGAGCTGATGCGTCTGATGGAAGGTCAGCACGCGGTGAAACTGACCGCCGCTCAGGCCGAACAGCTCCAGCCGGTGCTGCTGAAGAATATCGATGAACGCGGTAAAGGCACCGTCAGCCGTGACTGGGTCGGTCGTGACGCGGGCAAGATTGCCGCAGCCATCGGCCTGAACGTCCCGGATCAAACGCGCCTGCTGTTTGTGGAAACGCCCGCTAACCATCCCTTTGCCGTCACTGAAATGATGATGCCGGTACTGCCGGTGGTGCGGGTCGCCAACGTCGAAGAAGCCATCGCCCTGGCGGTTCAGCTTGAAGGCGGTTGCCACCATACGGCGGCGATGCACTCGCGCAATATCGACAACATGAACCAGATGGCGAACGCCATCGACACCAGCATTTTCGTCAAAAACGGGCCGTGCATTGCCGGGCTTGGATTGGGCGGAGAAGGCTGGACCACCATGACTATCACTACGCCAACCGGCGAAGGGGTGACCAGCGCGCGTACCTTTGTGCGACTGCGTCGATGCGTGCTGGTGGATGCGTTTCGCATTGTATAAGGGATGACTCATGGCGCACGACGAACAACTCTGGCTCACTCCAAGACTGCAAAAAGCGGCGGCCCTGTGTAACCAGACGCCCGCCGCCAGCGACACACCACTGTGGCTGGGCGTCGATTTGGGCACCTGCGACGTGGTGTCGATGGTGGTCGACGGCAACGCCCAGCCGGTGGCGGTGTGCCTTGACTGGGCCGACGTTGTGCGTGACGGCATCGTCTGGGATTTCTTCGGCGCCGTCACCCTCGTGCGCCGTCATCTCGACACCCTTGAACAGCAGCTTGGCTGCCGCTTTACCCACGCGGCGACCTCGTTCCCGCCGGGCACCGACCCGCGTATTTCGATCAACGTGCTGGAGTCTGCTGGGTTAGAAGTCAGCCACGTACTGGATGAACCGACGGCGGTGGCGGATCTGCTGGCACTTGATAATGCAGGCGTGGTGGATATTGGCGGCGGCACTACCGGCATTGCCATCGTCAAACAGGGCAAGGTGACTTACTCCGCCGATGAAGCCACTGGCGGGCACCATATCTCCCTGACGCTGGCGGGCAACCGCCGTATTCCCCTGGAAGAGGCGGAACAGTACAAGCGCAGCAATGCCCAGGAGATTTGGCCGGTAGTGAAGCCGGTGTACGAAAAGATGGCGGAGATCGTTGCTCGCCACATTGAAGGGCAAGGAATTGCTGATTTATGGCTGGCGGGCGGTTCCTGTATGCAGCCGGGCGTGGAGGCGTTATTTCGCCAGCGTTTCCCGGAATTACAGGTGCATTTACCACAGCACAGCCTGTTTATGACCCCGCTGGCGATAGCTAACAGCGGGAGAGCGAAAGCGGAGGGACTCTATGCAAGCTGAACTACAGACGGCGCTGTTTCAGGCATTCGACACCCTGAATCTGCAACGGGTGAAAACGTTCAGCGTACCGCCGGTCACGCTGTGCGGACTTGGGGCGCTCGGCGCCTGTGGACAGGAAGCGCAAGCGCGAGGCGTAAGCCATCTGTTTGTGATGGTCGACAGCTTCCTGCATCAGGCGGGAATGACCGCGCCGCTGGCACGCAGCCTGGCGATGAAAGGCGTGGCGATGACAGTCTGGCCGTGTCCGCCAGGCGAGCCGTGCATCACCGATGTTTGCGCGGCGGTGGCGCAACTGCGTGAGGCGGCGTGCGACGGCGTAGTGGCCTTTGGCGGCGGTTCGGTGCTGGACGCGGCGAAAGCGGTCGCCCTGCTGGTGACTAACCCTGACCAGACGCTGAGCGCCATGACCGAGCGCAGTACATTACGCCCGCGTCTGCCGCTGATTGCAGTGCCGACCACCGCCGGAACCGGTTCTGAAACCACCAACGTGACGGTGATTATCGACGCGGTCAGCGGGCGCAAGCAGGTGCTGGCGCACGCGTCACTAATGCCGGACGTGGCGATTCTTGATGCTGCCGTGACCGAAGGCGTTCCGCCAAACGTGACGGCGATGACCGGTATCGATGCGTTGACGCATGCGATTGAGGCCTACAGCGCGCTCAACGCCACGCCGTTTACCGACAGCCTGGCGATTGGCGCGATAGCGATGATTGGCAAATCGCTGCCGAAAGCCGTGGGTTACGGCCACGATCTGGCGGCGCGTGAAAATATGTTGCTGGCCTCCTGTATGGCGGGAATGGCCTTTTCCAGCGCCGGTTTGGGGCTGTGTCATGCGATGGCGCACCAGCCTGGGGCGGCGCTGCATATTCCGCACGGCCAGGCCAACGCCATGCTGCTGCCAACAGTCATGGGCTTTAACCGGATGGTTTGCCGCGAGCGCTTCAGTCAAATCGGTCGGGCGTTAACCAATAAGAAATCGGACGATCGCGATGCGATTGCGGCGGTGAGCGAGCTGATTGCCGAAGTGGGGCAGAGCAAACGGCTGGCTGATGCTGGCGCCAAACCCGAACACTACAGCGCGTGGGCGCAAGCCGCGCTGGAGGATATTTGTCTGCGCAGTAACCCACGCACCGCCACACAGGCACAGATTATCGACCTGTACGCGGCTGCCGGGTAATGCCTGTAGGCCGGATAAGGTGCTCGCACCGCCATCCGGCAATAACACGGCGTTAATGCCGGAGGCGACGTAAACGTCTTATCCGGCTTACAAATCAAAAATGACAGGGAGTAGGGGCTATGGGAATTAACGAAATCATCATGTACATCATGATGTTCTTTATGCTGATTGCCGCCGTGGACAGGATCCTGTCGCAGTTCGGCGGGTCGGCGCGCTTCCTCGGTAAATTCGGCAAGAGTATCGAGGGGTCTGGCGGCCAGTTTGAAGAGGGCTTTATGGCGATGGGCGCGCTGGGGCTGGCGATGGTCGGTATGACCGCGCTGGCGCCGGTGCTGGCGCATGTACTGGGGCCGGTTATTATCCCGGTATACGAAATGCTGGGCGCGAACCCATCCATGTTCGCGGGTACGTTGCTGGCCTGTGATATGGGCGGATTCTTCCTCGCCAAAGAGCTGGCCGGCGGTGATGTCGCGGCGTGGCTATACTCAGGGTTAATACTTGGGTCGATGATGGGGCCGACCATTGTGTTCTCCATTCCGGTGGCGCTCGGCATTATCGAACCGTCTGACCGCCGCTACCTGGCGCTTGGCGTACTCGCGGGTATCGTCACCATTCCCATTGGCTGCATTGCGGGGGGATTGATCGCCATGTACTCAGGCGTGCAGATCAATGGTCAGCCAGTGGAGTTTACCTTCGCGCTGATCCTGATGAACATGATCCCGGTATTGATTGTCGCGGTGCTGGTAGCGCTGGGGTTGAAGTTCATCCCGGAAAAAATGATCAACGGTTTCCAGATTTTCGCCAAATTTCTGGTGGCGCTGATCACCATCGGTCTGGCGGCTGCGGTGATTAAATTCCTGTTGGGCTGGGAGTTGATTCCGGGGCTCGACCCGATCTTTATGGCGCCAGGCGACAAACCCGGCGAAGTGATGCGCGCCATTGAAGTGATCGGCTCTATCTCCTGCGTGCTGCTCGGCGCGTATCCGATGGTGCTGTTACTGACCCGCTGGTTTGAAAAACCGTTGATGAATGTCGGTAAGCTGCTGAACGTAAATAATATTGCGGCGGCAGGCATGGTAGCGACCCTGGCGAACAATATCCCGATGTTCGGCATGATGAAGCAGATGGATACCCGCGGCAAAGTGATTAACTGCGCATTTGCCGTCTCTGCGGCGTTCGCGCTGGGCGACCATTTAGGCTTCGCCGCCGCCAACATGAACGCCATGATCTTCCCGATGATTGTCGGCAAGCTGATCGGCGGCGTGACGGCGATTGGCGTGGCGATGATGCTGGTGCCGAAAGATGACGCCGCCCAGGTGAAAACCGAAGCGGAGGCGCAATCGTGAACACTCGCCAGCTACTGAGCGTCGGTATCGATATCGGCACCACCACCACGCAGGTGATCTTCTCGCGCCTGGAGTTGGTTAACCGTGCGGCGGTGTCGCAGGTGCCGCGCTACGAATTCATCAAACGCGACATTAGCTGGCAAAGCCCGGTCTTCTTTACGCCCGTGGATAAGCAGGGCGGTCTGAAAGAGGCCGAACTTAAAGCGCTGATTCTGGCCCAGTATCAGGCCGCAGGCATCGCGCCTGAATCGGTGGACTCCGGGGCTATCATTATCACCGGCGAAAGCGCCAAAACCCGCAACGCCCGTCCGGCGGTCATGACGCTCTCGCAGTCGCTGGGCGACTTTGTGGTCGCCAGCGCCGGGCCGCATCTGGAATCAGTCATTGCCGGTCACGGCGCCGGAGCGCAAAGCTTGTCTGAGCAGCGGATGTGTCGGGTGCTGAATATTGATATCGGCGGCGGCACGTCTAACTACGCGCTGTTTGACGCGGGAAAAGTCAGCGGCACCGCCTGCCTTAACGTCGGTGGTCGCCTGCTGGAAACCGACGCTCAGGGGCGCGTGGTTTATGCCCATCAGCCGGGGCAGATGATTATCGATGAGGTATTCGGTTCGGGTACTGATGCTCGCGCCTTAGCTGCCGCACAGTTGGGGCAGGTGGCGCGGCGGATGGCGGATCTCATCGTCGAGGTTATCACCGGCGCGCTTTCGCCGCTGGCGCAATCGCTGATGCAAACCGGGCTGCTGCCCGCCGATATTACGCCGGAGGTGATCACTCTTTCCGGCGGGGTGGGCGAGTGCTATCGCCATCAGCCTGCCGATCCGTTCTGCTTTTCTGACATTGGACCGCTCCTGGCGACCGCGCTGCATGAGCACCCGCGTCTGCGCGAGATGAACGTGCAGTTTCCGGCGCAAACCGTGCGCGCCACGGTGATTGGCGCGGGGGCCCATACGCTGTCGCTTTCCGGCAGTACTATCTGGCTGGAAGACGTCCAACTGCCGCTGCGCAACCTGCCGGTGGCGATCCCGCAGGATGACGCCGATCTGGTGAACGCCTGGCGGCAGGCGCTTCTCCAGCTTGATCTCGACCCGCAAACCGACGCTTACGTGCTGGCGCTTCCCGCCACGCTTCCGGTGCGTTACGCCGCATTACTCACGGTCATCAACGCGCTGACGGCTTTTGTCGCGCGTTATCCCAATCCACATCCCCTGCTGGTGGTGGCCGAGCAGGATTTTGGTAAAGCGCTGGGCATGTTATTGCGCCCACAGTTACCGCAACTTCCGCTGGCGGTCATCGATGAGGTGGTCGTGCGGGCGGGAGACTATATCGACATTGGTACGCCTCTTTTTGGCGGATCGGTTGTGCCGGTGACGGTGAAATCACTCGCATTTCCTTCCTGAGGGAACGACTTATGAAACTAAAGACCACATTGTTCGGCAATGTTTATCAGTTTAAGGATGTAAAAGAGGTACTGGCTAAAGCCAACGAACTGCGTTCGGGGGATGTGCTGGCCGGGGTTGCCGCGGCAAGTTCGCAGGAGCGCGTAGCGGCAAAACAGGTACTGTCGGAAATGACGGTGGCGGATATCCGCAACAATCCGGTGATTGCCTATGAAGAGGACTGCGTGACGCGCCTGATTCAGGATGACGTCAACGAAACGGCCTATAACCGGATTAAAAACTGGAGCATCAGCGAACTGCGCGAATACGTACTGAGCGATGAAACCTCCGTGGACGACATCGCGTTTACCCGCAAAGGGCTGACCTCCGAAGTGGTGGCGGCAGTAGCGAAAATCTGCTCCAACGCTGACCTGATCTACGGCGGCAAGAAAATGCCGGTGATCAAAAAAGCCAATACCACCATCGGTATTCCGGGCACCTTTAGCTGCCGTTTGCAGCCGAACGATACCCGTGACGATGTACAGAGTATCGCCGCGCAAATCTACGAAGGGCTTTCTTTCGGCGCAGGCGATGCGGTGATCGGCGTTAACCCGGTGACCGATGACGTGGAGAACCTGACCCGCGTGCTCGACACCGTTTACGGCGTTATCGATAAATTCAATATTCCGACCCAGGGCTGCGTGCTGGCGCATGTCACCACCCAGATTGAAGCGATTCGCCGCGGCGCGCCGGGCGGACTGATTTTCCAGAGCATTTGCGGCAGCGAGAAGGGCTTAAAAGAGTTCGGCGTCGAGCTGGCTATGCTCGATGAAGCGCGGGCCGTGGGGGCGGAGTTCAACCGCATCGCCGGGGAAAACTGCCTGTACTTTGAAACCGGACAGGGCTCGGCGCTGTCGGCTGGCGCGAACTTTGGTGCCGACCAGGTGACAATGGAAGCGCGTAACTACGGGCTGGCGCGCCACTACGATCCGTTCCTGGTGAACACCGTGGTGGGCTTTATCGGGCCGGAATATCTCTACAACGACAGGCAGATTATCCGCGCCGGTCTCGAAGATCACTTTATGGGCAAGCTGAGCGGCATCTCGATGGGCTGCGACTGCTGCTATACCAACCATGCCGACGCCGACCAGAACCTTAACGAAAACCTGATGATTCTGCTCGCCACTGCCGGCTGTAACTACATCATGGGGATGCCGCTCGGCGACGACATCATGCTCAACTACCAGACCACCGCTTTCCACGATACCGCCACCGTCCGTCAGTTGCTGAATTTACGGCCGTCGCCGGAGTTTGAACGCTGGCTGGAAACGATGGGCATTATGGCAAACGGTCGTCTGACCAAACGGGCGGGCGATCCGTCACTGTTCTTCTGATGACGCGGGGATAACACCATGGATCAAAAACAGATTGAAGAAATTGTACGTAGCGTGATGGCGTCAATGGGACAGGACGTACCGCAGCCCGTCGCGCCGTCAACGCAGGAAGGCGCAAAGCCGCAGTGCGCCGCGCCGACGGTGACCGAAAGCTGCGCGCTGGATTTAGGTTCCGCAGAGGCAAAAGCCTGGATTGGCGTCGAGAACCCGCATCGTGCGGACGTGCTGACCGAACTGCGTCGCAGTACTGCGGCACGCGTCTGTACGGGGCGTGCCGGGCCGCGTCCGCGCACCCAGGCGCTGTTGCGCTTCCTGGCGGATCACTCCCGTTCGAAAGACACCGTGCTCAAAGAAGTGCCGGAAGAGTGGGTCAAAGCGCAAGGGCTGCTGGAAGTACGTTCGGAGATCAGCGACAAAAACCTGTACCTGACGCGCCCGGATATGGGGCGTCGCCTGAGCCCGGAAGCCATTGACGCGCTGAAGTCGCAGTGCGTGATGAACCCGGATGTGCAGGTAGTGGTCTCCGATGGCCTCTCTACGGATGCGATCACCGCCAACTATGAAGAGATTCTGCCGCCGCTGCTTGCCGGTCTGAAGCAGGCCGGGCTGAACGTCGGCACGCCGTTCTTTGTGCGCTATGGCCGCGTGAAGATTGAAGATCAGATTGGCGAAATTCTCGGCGCGAAGGTCGTCATCCTGCTGGTGGGCGAACGTCCGGGGCTGGGGCAGTCGGAAAGCCTCTCCTGCTACGCGGTCTATTCCCCGCGCGTGGCGACCACCGTCGAGGCCGACAGAACCTGTATTTCAAACATTCATCAGGGGGGGACGCCGCCAGTAGAAGCTGCCGCCGTGATTGTGGATTTGGCCAAACGGATGCTGGAGCAGAAAGCGTCCGGCATCAACATGACCCGTTAAGGAGACATCATGCCTGCATTAGATTTGATTCGACCTTCAGTGACTGCCATGCGCGTGATTGCCTCCGTGAATGACGGCTTTGCGCGGGAACTTAAATTACCGCCACATATACGTAGCCTCGGACTCATCACGGCAGATTCTGATGATGTGACCTATATTGCCGCTGATGAAGCGACAAAACAGGCGATGGTGGAAGTAGTCTATGGCCGCTCCCTCTATGCCGGGGCGGCTCACGGGCCGTCGCCTACCGCCGGTGAGGTGTTGATTATGCTGGGCGGACCGAACCCGGCGGAAGTGCGCGCCGGTCTGGATGCGATGGTCGCCAGTATTGAAAACGGCGCGGCGTTCCAGTGGGCGAACGATGCGGAAAATACCGCGTTCCTGGCGCATGTGGTTTCGCGTACCGGCTCGTACCTCTCGTCTACCGCAGGTATCGCGCTGGGCGATCCAATGGCCTACCTGGTGGCGCCGCCGCTGGAAGCGACATTCGGCATTGACGCGGCGATGAAATCCGCTGACGTTCAACTGGTGACTTACGTGCCGCCGCCGTCGGAAACCAACTATTCGGCCGCGTTCTTAACGGGAAGCCAGGCCGCGTGTAAAGCCGCCTGCAACGCCTTTACCGACGCCGTGCTGGATATCGCCCGTAACCCTGTTCAGCGTGCGTAACGGAGGCTGCCAATGATCAATGCCCTGGGATTACTGGAAGTGGACGGAATGGTCGCCGCCGTCGATGCGGCGGATGCCATGCTGAAAGCGGCCAACGTGCGTTTGCTCAGTCATCAAGTGCTCGACCCTGGCAGGCTCACGCTGGTGGTGGAGGGCGATCTGGCGGCGTGTCGTGCGGCGCTGGATGCCGGAAGCGCCGCCGCGCAGCGCACAGGCCGTGTGATTAGCCGCAAAGAAATTGGTCGTCCGGAAGAGGACACCCAGTGGCTGATTGGCGGGTTTGCGCGTGCGACAACGCAGACTGAGAAAACGCCCCAGGCACCCGCAACGCCTGAGTTCGCTGAGGCGTTACTGGCGCTGCTGGCATCAGTACGCCAGGGAATGACGGCGGGAGAGGTTGCCGCGCATTTTGGCTGGCCGCTGGAGCAGGCCAGAAACGTGCTGGAACAACTCTTTTCTGACGGAGCGTTGCGTAAACGCAGTAGTCGCTATCGCATCAAAAATTAATCTGTCGGAGGGCCGGGCGTCCTGGCGGGCGTCCGGCATAGAAGATCATGAAAAAGACCCGTACAGCGAATTTGCACCATCTTTATCATGAAGCGTTACCCGAAGACGTTAAACTTACGCCCAGAGTCGAGGTGGACAATGTTCATCAGCGACGGACGACGGATGTCTATGAACATGCTCTGACTATCACCGCCTGGCAGCAGATCTACGATCAGTTACACCCGGGTAAATTTCATGGCGAGTTCACGGAAATCCTGCTTGATGAGATTCAGGTGTTCCGTGAATACACCGGCCTGGCGCTGCGTCAGTCGTGTCTGGTTTGGCCAAACTCTTTCTGGTTTGGTATTCCGGCGACGCGCGGCGAACAGGGATTTATCGGCGCGCAGGGGCTCGGCAGCGCCGAGATTGCCACCCGACCGGGAGGCACCGAGTTTGAACTGAGCACGCCGGATGATTACACCATTCTGGGCGTCGTTATCTCGGAAGATGTTATTTCCCGTCAGGCCACGTTTTTGCATAACCCGGAAAGGGTGCTGCATATGCTGCGTAACCAGCTAGCGCTGGAGGTAAAAGAGCAGCATAAAGCAGCGCTGTGGGGCTTTGTGCAGCAGGCGCTGGCCACCTTCAGCGAGAGTCCTGAAACCCTGCATCAACCTGCGGTGCGTAAGGTCTTGAGTGATAATTTGTTGCTGGCGATGGGCACGATGCTGGAAGAGGCGAAGCCGATTCATAGCGCCGAGAGCATCAGCCATCAGGGATATCGTAGGCTACTGTCGCGGGCGCGGGAATATGTGCTGGAAAATATGTCGGAGCCGCTGACGGTGCTCGACTTATGTAACCAGCTACACGTAAGCCGTCGCACGCTGCAAAATGCGTTTCACGCCATTTTGGGCATTGGCCCCAATACGTGGCTGAAACGTATTCGCTTAAACGCAGTACGCCGGGAACTGATTAGCCCGTGGTCGCAGAGCACCACGGTCAAAGATGCCGCGATGCAGTGGGGATTCTGGCATTTGGGGCAATTTGCCACCGATTATCAGCAATTATTTGCCGAAAAACCGTCGTTGACGCTGCATCAGCGGATGCGGCAATGGGCTTGATATTGATGGGTAGGCTCTCCGGTTGCTGATAACGTGCGCGTGTCGGGAATTACCCGGTGGCGGCTGGCGCCTTACCGGGCCTACGGATTCGCTGCTGTCTGTGGTTGGTAGCCCGGACAAGGCGCGCCAGCGCCGCCTCCGGGGAAGCGCGCGCACAACGTGCAAAACAGTTTTGTCATCAGGTCATGAGGATGAGCGTTTATGTTTGCTGATAAGACGTTGCCGTTGTTTGGCAGGAGGGGCAGATAAACCCGTAAAGCATCATAAATTCCCTTCAATCATGATGCTATCATATTGATGCAGAAGCGGTTGTATCCATTCTATAACATATTGAATAAAGGAAGCGTACTCTCCGTTGCTGCGCGCAATTATCAGCCAGTGCGAGATTATTTTCTCGCATTCAGCAAGTGTAAATTCATTCCAGCTTGTGTAATCAAAGGACTTATCCTCATGATTTCGTGGGTATAGCTTATTAATTCCAGCGGCCAGTATCTCAAAATCGGACTCGTAAATCATCAGACAGTCAACACTATAATCCCATCCCCCATCCGGATCTTCTTTATAAGGATAGATAAAACATCCAATTTTACTCTCTGTGCGGCGATGTCTTTTTCGTAGAGTTGTTCGGTGCCCTTTAAGATTAAAATCAAGGTAATAAGGTGGTATTGGGGTATGCAGTGCGGTGGTTATTGCGATCAGGAACTTAGACCACTCTTTATGGTGTATTTCGCGGCTACACCAATAATCGACATCAATATATTTTTCTGACCATCGTAGATCGCAATACTGTTTTTTATGGTTCACGTGGAACGTTGTATCTGTATGGTAATCGTTTATTTGTTGCGTTCCCCAGTATTCGCGAAAAAATTCAGCTAACCTGTTTTTTTGCTCTTCAGGGGATAATGAGGGCGCAGAGATGAGGCGGGCGTTCATTGCTACTTCCTTAATGTCATATGTGTTTAAATCCAGTCGCGTACCTGAATAAACTCGCTCAGCGCCGCTTCCGGGCTACCCGCTTCTGGCTGCCAGTCGTATTCCCAGCGCACCAGCGGCGGCATCGACATCAGGATAGATTCAGTGCGCCCGCCGGTTTGCAGACCAAACAGGGTGCCTCTGTCCCATACCAGATTGAACTCCACGTAGCGCCCGCGGCGATAAAGTTGAAAATTACGCTCCCGCTCTCCCCAGACCATCGCTTTGCGTCGTTCGACAATCGGTAAATACGCCTCGGTGTAGCCGTTACCGACCGCCTGCATAAAAGCAAAACAGTGGTCGAAATCCGGCGTATTCAAATCGTCAAAAAACAGGCCGCCGATACCGCGCTGCTCGTTACGATGCTTGAGGAAAAAGTAGTCATCGCACCACTTTTTATAGCGCGGATACACATCGTCGCCAAACGGCTGGCACAGGTCGCGGGCGGTGCGGTGCCAGTGAACGGCATCCTCTTCAAAGCCGTAGTAGGGCGTTAAATCGAACCCGCCGCCAAACCACCACACCGGATCGGCGCCCGGTTTTTCGGCAATAAAAAAGCGCACGTTAGCATGGCTGGTGGGAATATACGGATTGTGCGGATGCACCACCAGCGATACGCCCATCGCTTCAAAGCTACGCCCGGCGAGTTCTGGCCGATGCGCGGTGGCGGACGCGGGCATTGCATCGCCGTGAACGTGAGAGAAATTAACGCCCGCCTGTTCGAAAATCCCGCCGTTGCGTAATACCCGGCTGCGTCCGCCGCCGCCCGCTTCGCGTCGCCAGCTATCTTCGACAAAGTTTGCGCCATCCACAGCGGATAACGTTTGGCAAATATCATCCTGCAGGCGTAGCAGAAACTGTTTTACGTGATGTGCATCGGGTTTCATGATTACCGTTTCTTCGTGTGTGCTTTCTGATTATCAAACCAGTGAAAATAACTGATGATGCCGTTGGCGATCGCCGTAGCGATTTTCTGGCGAAACGCCGTCGTGCCCAGCAGGCGTTCTTCTTCCGGATTGGTAATAAACGAGGTTTCGACCAGCACCGACGGAATTGACGGTGATTTTAGCACCACGAAAGCCGCTTGTTCGGTAGTGCGGCTGTGTAATTTATGTATAGGTTTGATTTTCTTGAGAATATGCGAACCCAGCGTCAGACTGTTTTTAATCGTATCGGTTTGCACCAGATCAAACAAAACTTGTTGTAATAGATGATCCCGGTCAGTGGCTTTTTTACCCGCCACTTCGTCCGCGCGGTTTTCACGCTCGGAGAGATACTTCGCCATGGCGCTACTGGCCCCGCGGTTGGAAAGCGCAAAAACGGAAGCGCCCGCTGCTTTCGGGTTGGTAAAACCATCGGCATGAATGGACATAAACAGATCCGCGCCGTGCTTATGGGCGATTTCCACCCGATCGTACAGCGGAATAAAGGTATCCCCTGTCCGGGTTAAACGCGCATCGATTCCGTGATTTCGCAAAATAGCGCGCACGTTTTTGGCAATTGCCAGCACGACGTGTTTTTCCTGAGAACCGTTGCGGCCAATCGCGCCGGTATCGATGCCGCCGTGTCCGGGGTCGAGCATCACCAGCCGTTTACTGCCGGTTTTTTTGGTTTTGGGTTTGCTGTGACCATTACTGGTTTTTAGCGTTTCTTCTTTGGCTATTGCGTGCGACATACCTGACAGCGTCAGGGCCGCCAGACCTGTTTTGAGTACCTGGCGGCGCGAAGTGAGAGTTTTTAGGAGTTTAAAAGTGCTCATACGGCCTGAGTTGTGAAAATTAAGTTCAAGATGTTATATCGTATCGCGTAATCCGTTACGACGGTTGGTGATGAGAATTGTTTTACTTTTCATTTCAATACGTGACACATCGCCATTATGCCATTTTTTCCGCTACATCGCGTCAGATATTGGCTGAATCAGATGTTTGCGCCATAATCTTGGTTTTTCCACCCGAAAAGGCAACGAATACCATGGAAATACGCGTTTTTCGCCAGGAAGATTTCGAAGAGGTGATTACCCTCTGGGAGCGTTGCGACCTGCTGCGTCCATGGAACGATCCTGAAATGGATATTGAACGCAAGGTGAATCACGATGTCAGCTTGTTCCTCGTTGCGGAAGTTAGCGGCGAAGTCGTCGGTACGGTAATGGGCGGTTATGACGGGCATCGCGGCTCGGCGTATTACCTGGGCGTTCACCCGGAGTTCCGCGGGCGCGGCATTGCGAATGCGTTGCTTAACCGGCTGGAAAAAAAACTCATCGCTCGCGGGTGTCCGAAAATCCAAATTATGGTGCGCGATGATAACGACGTTGTGCTGGGCATGTATGAACGTCTGGGGTATGAGCATTCTGACGCCCTAAGTTTGGGTAAACGCCTGATTGAAGATGAAGAGTACTGAGTTTCATCCAGCCGATTATGATGTACACGGACGTTTACGCCTGCCGTTTCTGTTCTGGTGCGTACTGCTACTTCAGGCGCGCGCCTGGGTACTCTTTGTCATTGCCGGTTCATCCCGTGGACAGGGTAATACTTTGTTAAACTTTTTTTATCCCGACCATGACAATTTTTGGCTGGGGCTGTTGCCCGGCGTTCCGGCGGTAGTGGCATTTTTACTCAGCGGGCGGCGTGAAGCGGTTCCTGGTGTGTGGCGCTGGCTGCGCGGACTCCTGATCCTTGCTCAACTGGTGTCGTTGTGCTGGCTGCCGGTGATGTGGCTGGGTGGCGACCCGGTCAACGGCGTCGGGCTGGCGCTGCTGCTGGCGGACATCGTCGCGCTGATCTGGCTGTTAACCAATCAACGTTTGCGTGCCTGTTTTTCCCTTGAGAAAGAATAACGGCACTTTTTGGCGAACCCGCACTCCAACCAACGTTAATTAATAAAAGAAAGGAAGTGAGATGAAATCGCTGCGTTTGACTTTACTCGCACTGCCGCTGGCGCTGACCGGCTGCTCGACGCTCTCCTCGGTCAACTGGTCTGCCGCAAATCCATGGAACTGGTTTGGTTCCTCGACAGAAGTCACTGAGCAAGGCGTGGGAGCGCTGACCGCCGCCACGCCGCTGGAAGAGCCGGCTATTGCAGAGGCATTAGATGGCGATTATCGCCTGCGTAGCGGTATGAAAACCGATAACGGCAACGTGGTGCGCTTTTTCGAAGCGATGAAGGGCGACAATGTCGCGATGGTGATCAACGGCGAGCAGGGAACTGTGAGCCGTATTGATGTGCTCGACAGCGATATCCCAACCGCCGCGGGGGGCAAAATCGGTACGCCGTTTAGCGACCTTTACAGCAAAGCGTTTGGTCACTGCGAGCCGGTTTCCAGCGATAGCCATACCAGCGTCGAATGTAAAGCCGAGGGAAGTCAGCATATTAGCTATGTTTTCTCCGGCGAGTGGAGCGGACCGGAAGGCTTAATGCCTCCTGATGACGTCTTAAAAAACTGGGACGTGCGCAAAATTATCTGGCGTCGTTAATTTGCGCCTGAACAAACCGCTTCGCTTAAAAACAAGGTAAAATAGCCTCTATTAATGCCACGACTGCGTGGCATTCTCATTTTCAGGAGGAATCATGTCTCAGGTTCAAAGTGGCATTTTGCCGGAACATTGCCGTGCGGCAATTTGGATTGAAGCCAATGTAAAAGGCGACCTGGACGCCCTGCGCGCGGCCAGCAGAACATTTGCCGATAAACTGGCGACCTTCGAAGTCAAATTTCCGGACGCCCATCTTGGGGCCGTTGTGGCGTTTGGCAACAATACCTGGCGTGCCCTGAGCGGCGGCGTCGGGGCGGAAGAACTGAAAGATTTTATTCCTTATGGTAAAGGGCTGGCGCCGGCCACGCAGTATGACTTGCTGATCCATATCCTTTCCCTGCGCCACGATGTGAATTTTTCTGTTGCCCAGGCGGCGATGGAAGCCTTCGGCGACTGTATCGACGTGAAAGAAGAAGTTCACGGTTTCCGTTGGGTGGAAGAACGCGATCTGAGCGGCTTTGTCGACGGGACAGAGAACCCGGCGGGCGAAGAGACGCGCCGTGAAGTGGCGGTGATCAAAGATGGCGTGGATGCCGGCGGCAGTTATGTGTTCGTGCAGCGTTGGGAGCACAATCTCAAGCAACTTAACCGGATGAGTATTCACGATCAGGAGATGATGATCGGGCGTACCAAAGAAGCCAATGAAGAGATTGACGGCGATGCGCGTCCGGCAACGTCTCACCTGAGCCGCGTCGATCTCAAAGAAGATGGCAAAGGGCTGAAGATTGTACGCCAGAGCCTGCCATACGGCACCGTCAGCGGTACTCATGGTCTCTATTTCTGCGCTTACTGCGCACGTCTGCACAATATCGAACAGCAGCTTTTGAGTATGTTCGGCGATACCGACGGTAAACGCGACGCGATGCTGCGCTTCACCAAACCGGTGACTGGCGGCTACTATTTTGCGCCGTCGCTGGATCGCCTGTTAGCGCTATAAGGTAAAACCCTGTCGGATGGCAGCGCAAACGCTTTATTCGACCTACGATTGGTAGGCCTGATAAGCGCAGCGTCATCAGGCAGAACAGCATAAAAATGCCCATCCCCGCCTCCGCGGGGATTTTTTTACCTAATATTTACCTGAATTAGTGAGCTATTCCTCAGCACTTATTTGTTATTACTGTATTTTCAGTGTTAATGGAGTGTAAGACTCCATATTCAAAAGGAGACATTGAAAATGGGTAAACTCACGGGCAAGACAGCATTGATTACGGGCGCATCGCAGGGCATTGGCGAAGGGATCGCTCGCGTATTCGCACGCCACGGCGCGAACTTAATCTTGCTGGATATCTCCGATGAGATTGAAAAGCTGGCGGATGAGCTGGGCGGGCGCGGGCATCGCTGCACTGCCGTTAAGGCTGACGTCAGAGATTTTGCTTCGGTGCAGGCGGCGGTTGCGCGCGCCAAAGAGACTGAAGGTAGAATTGATATTTTGGTGAATAACGCTGGCGTGTGCCGTCTGGGCAACTTCCTCGATATGAGTGAAGAAGATCGCGATTTCCACATTGATATTAATATTAAAGGTGTCTGGAACGTCACCAAAGCCGTCCTGCCGGAGATGATTAAACGTAAAGATGGCCGCATTGTGATGATGTCTTCCGTCACGGGAGATATGGTGGCGGACCCGGGTGAAACGGCCTATGCGCTGTCAAAAGCCGCCATTGTCGGTTTAACCAAATCGCTGGCGGTAGAGTATGCGCAGTCCGGTATTCGTGTGAATGCCATTTGCCCCGGTTATGTAAGAACGCCGATGGCGGAAAGCATTGCCCGTCAGTCTAACCCTGACGATCCGGAATCGGTATTAACGGAAATGGCAAAAGCCATTCCGCTACGCCGCCTTGCCGATCCGCTGGAAGTAGGGGAACTGGCGGCATTTCTGGCTTCCGATGAGTCCAGCTATCTTACCGGAACGCAAAACGTCATTGATGGCGGCAGTACCCTGCCTGAAAGCGTAAGCGTAGGCGTCTGATTGATGCCGGTCTCCTCCCCGCGCCGCGTGGGGAGGGATTCTCTTATTCCCTTTTCAACTTTCAAATCATCAAACGGTATATAAAACCGTTACTCCTTTAGCGTTGGTTATAAATATGATGACCATAAGAAAGTCATTAAATTTATAAGGGTGCGCAATGGCCGTTAACTTCCTGAAAAAAAATGCTCTGACGCTGGCGGCGTCTCTGTTACTGGTCGGTCAGGTACAGGCGA
Source organism: Salmonella sp. SAL00670 (assembly GCF_046552235.1). NCBI lineage: Bacteria > Pseudomonadati > Pseudomonadota > Gammaproteobacteria > Enterobacterales > Enterobacteriaceae > Salmonella > Salmonella sp. SAL00670. Next base: position 200,153 of record NZ_JBGDUO010000006.1, on the reverse strand, counting down.
CGGAACTGCTGAACAGCTCATACGATGTCTCCCGCGAGCTGTTTGCCGCCCTTAACCCACCGTTTGAGCAACAATGGGCGAAGGATAACGGCGGCGATAAGCTGACAATTAAGCAATCTCATGCCGGGTCATCAAAACAGGCGCTGGCGATTTTGCAGGGACTGAAGGCAGACGTTGTGACCTACAATCAGGTGACCGACGTACAGATTCTCCATGATAAAGGTAAACTGCTCCCTGCCGACTGGCAAAGCCGTCTGCCGAACAACAGTTCGCCATTCTATTCCACGATGGGCTTCCTGGTGCGCAAGGGGAACCCGAAAAATATTCACGACTGGAGCGATCTTGTACGTTCCGACGTGAAGCTGATTTTCCCTAACCCGAAAACCTCCGGCAACGCCCGTTACACGTATCTGGCGGCATGGGGCGCGGCGGATAACGCGGACGGCGGCGATAAAGCCAAAACCGAACAGTTTATGACCCAGTTCCTGAAAAACGTCGAAGTGTTTGATACCGGCGGTCGCGGTGCTACGACTACCTTTGCCGAGCGTGGTCTGGGCGATGTGCTGATTAGTTTTGAATCGGAAGTGAACAACATCCGCAAACAATATGAAGCCCAGGGATTTGAAGTGGTGATCCCGAAAACGAACATTCTTGCTGAATTCCCGGTTGCCTGGGTAGATAAAAACGTGCAGGCCAACGGCACAGAAAAAGCCGCCAAAGCTTACCTGAACTGGCTGTATAGCCCGCAGGCGCAGACCATCATCACCCATTACTACTACCGCGTGAATAACCCGGAAATCATGGGCAAGCAAGCAGATAAATTCCCGCAGACCGAACTGTTCCGCGTGGAAGACAAGTTTGGTTCCTGGCCGGAAGTGATGAAAACGCACTTTGCCAGCGGCGGCGAGCTGGACAAACTGTTGGCGGCGGGGCGTAAGTAATGCTTGCCGTTTCTTCCCGACGCGTGCTGCCCGGCTTTACGTTAAGCCTCGGCACCAGTTTGCTGTTTGTCTGCCTGATCCTGCTGTTGCCGTTGAGCGCGCTGGTGATGCAGCTCTCACAGATGAGCTGGTCGCAATACTGGGATGTTGTGACCAACCCACAGGTGGTGGCTGCTTATAAAGTGACGCTGCTGGCGGCATTTGTGGCGTCGATTTTTAATGGCGTGTTTGGTCTGCTGATGGCGTGGATTTTAACCCGCTACCGTTTTCCGGGGCGCACGTTGCTGGATGCGCTGATGGATCTGCCATTTGCGCTGCCGACAGCGGTAGCGGGGTTAACGCTGGCCTCGCTGTTCTCAGTGAACGGTTTCTACGGTCAGTTTCTTGCGCAGTTTGATATCAAAGTGACCTATACCTGGCTCGGTATTGCGGTGGCGATGGCCTTTACCAGCATTCCATTTGTGGTACGCACCGTCCAGCCGGTACTGGAAGAGCTGGGGCCGGAATATGAAGAAGCGGCACAAACGCTGGGGGCCACCCGCCTGCAAAGTTTTCGCAAAGTCGTGCTGCCTGAGCTGTCGCCTGCGCTGATTGCCGGCGTGGCGCTCTCTTTTACCCGTAGCCTTGGCGAGTTTGGCGCGGTGATTTTTATCGCTGGAAATATTGCCTGGAAAACAGAAGTGACCTCGCTGATGATTTTTGTGCGTTTGCAGGAGTTTGATTACCCAGCCGCCAGCGCCATTGCCTCGGTGATCCTTGCGGCGTCACTGCTGCTGCTGTTCTCAATTAACACACTGCAAAGTCGCTTTGGTCGACGTGTGGTAGGTCATTAATGGCGGAAGTGACTCAATTGAAGCGATACGACGTCCCCCGTATTAACTGGGGAAAATGGTTTCTGATTGGCGTCGGGATGCTGGTTTCGGCGTTTATCCTGCTGGTGCCGATGATTTACATCTTCGTGCAGGCGTTCAGCAAAGGGTTAATGCCGGTACTGCAAAATCTGGCCGATCCGGACATGCTGCACGCCATCTGGCTGACGGTGTTGATTGCCTTGATCGCAGTGCCGGTGAATCTGGTGTTCGGCATTCTGCTGGCGTGGCTGGTGACGCGCTTTAACTTCCCCGGCCGTCAGCTACTGCTGACCCTGCTGGATATTCCCTTTGCCGTCTCGCCGGTGGTGGCCGGTCTGGTTTATCTGCTGTTTTATGGCTCCAACGGCCCGTTGGGCGGCTGGCTGGATGAGCATAATTTGCAAATGATGTTCTCCTGGCCGGGGATGGTACTGGTCACTATTTTTGTCACCTGCCCGTTTGTGGTGCGCGAACTGGTGCCAGTGATGCTCAGCCAGGGCAGTCAGGAAGATGAGGCGGCGATTTTACTGGGCGCATCCGGCTGGCAAATGTTTCGCCGCGTGACGTTGCCGAATATTCGCTGGGCGCTACTTTACGGCGTGGTGTTAACCAACGCCCGCGCGATTGGCGAGTTTGGCGCGGTGTCGGTGGTGTCCGGCTCGATTCGCGGCGAAACGTTATCGCTACCGTTACAGATTGAATTACTGGAGCAGGACTACAACACCGTCGGCTCCTTTACCGCCGCCGCATTGTTGACGCTAATGGCGATTATTACCCTGTTTTTGAAGAGCATGTTGCAATGGCGTCTGGAGAATCAGGAAAAACGCGCGCAACAGGAGGAAAATCATGAGCATTGAGATCGCCAGAATTAAGAAATCGTTTGGTCGCACTCAGGTACTGAATGATATCTCGCTGGATATTCCTTCCGGCCAGATGGTTGCCTTGTTGGGGCCGTCTGGTTCCGGCAAAACGACGCTGCTGCGCATTATTGCCGGGCTGGAACATCAGTCCAGCGGCCATATTCGTTTCCACGGTACGGACGTTAGCCGCCTGCACGCGCGTGAGCGTAAAGTTGGTTTTGTGTTTCAGCACTATGCGCTGTTTCGCCATATGACGGTGTTTGACAACATCGCTTTTGGCCTGACGGTGCTGCCGCGACGCGACCGCCCAACTGCGGCGGCGATTAAAACGAAAGTGACGCAATTGCTGGAGATGGTGCAACTGGCGCACCTCGCGGATCGCTTCCCCGCCCAGCTTTCCGGCGGACAAAAACAGCGCGTGGCGCTGGCGCGCGCGCTTGCCGTAGAACCGCAAATCCTACTGCTGGATGAACCGTTTGGCGCGCTGGATGCCCAGGTACGTAAAGAGTTACGTCGCTGGTTACGCCAGTTACATGAAGAACTGAAATTCACCAGCGTCTTTGTCACCCACGATCAGGAAGAAGCGACGGAAGTGGCGGATCGGGTGGTGGTGATGAGTCAGGGCAATATCGAACAGGCTGATGCGCCGGATCGAGTGTGGCGTGAACCGGCAACCCGCTTCGTACTGGAGTTTATGGGCGAGGTGAACCGCCTGACAGGCACCGTCCGCGGCGGGCAGTTTTACGTTGGCGCGCATCGCTGGCCGCTGGGTTATACGCCCGCGTACCAGGGGCCGGTCGATCTGTTCCTGCGTCCGTGGGAGGTGGATATTAGCCGCCGCACCAGCCTGGATTCTCCGCTACCAGTACAGGTCATTGAGGCCAGCCCAAAAGGTCACTATACACAGTTAGTGGTACAGCCGCTGGGGTGGTATCACGATCCGCTGACGGTGGTGATGGCGGGTGAGGATGTTCCGGTTCGCGGCGAGCGTTTGTTTGTTGGACTGCAAAAAGCGCGTCTGTATAACGGCGACCAGCGTATTGAAACGCGTGAAGAGGAACTTGCTCTGGCGCAATCGGCCTGATAGGTTAATTTGTATAGTTATCGCCCGGTGGCGCTACGCATACCGGGCTTTTTTACGAGCTGAAAACGTGAATACATTAGAACAAACCATCGGCAATACGCCGCTGGTCAAATTACAACGTCTGGGGCCGGATAACGGCAGTGAAATCTGGGTCAAGCTGGAAGGCAATAATCCGGCAGGATCGGTGAAAGATCGCGCGGCGCTATCGATGATTGTCGAGGCGGAAAAGCGCGGGGAAATTAAACCGGGCGATGTCCTGATTGAAGCGACCAGCGGCAACACTGGCATTGCGCTGGCGATGATCGCCGCGCTGAAAGGTTATCGCATGAAGCTGTTGATGCCAGACAACATGAGTCAGGAGCGTCGGGCGGCAATGCGGGCCTATGGCGCAGAGCTGATTCTGGTCACTAAAGAGCAGGGAATGGAAGGGGCGCGCGATTTAGCGCTCGCTATGTCTGAACGTGGAGAAGGTAAACTGCTCGATCAGTTTAATAACCCCGATAACCCATATGCGCACTACACCACCACCGGCCCGGAAATCTGGCGGCAAACGCAGGGGCGGGTAACGCATTTTGTTTCCAGCATGGGCACGACCGGCACCATTACCGGCGTGTCGCGTTTTCTGCGCGAGCAGGAAAAACCGGTCACTATCGTTGGCCTACAGCCGGAAGAGGGCAGCAGTATTCCGGGCATTCGCCGCTGGCCAGCGGAATATATGCCGGGCATTTTCAACGCCAGCCTGGTGGATCAGGTGCTGGATATTCATCAGAATGATGCCGAAAACACCATGCGTGAACTGGCCGTTCGTGAAGGCATTTTCTGCGGCGTGAGTTCCGGCGGCGCGGTAGCGGGCGCGTTACGCGTCGCACGAGCCACGCCCGGCGCGATAGTGGTGGCGATCATCTGCGATCGCGGCGACCGTTACTTGTCTACCGGCGTGTTTGGTGAAGAGCATTTCAGCCAGGGGGCAGGGATTTAAACTAACAGGTTTAGCTGGTTGGGATATACACAGGCAACGGCGCCTTTGACAAGCGGGAATATCTTGCCGATTTTCTATATGCGCCAGCGCATTACCGTCGTCTTTTATAATAAAAGCTCGTCTGTTGTTCTTATTGTTGTATTTGTTCCTGGCAAAGCGTCATGTAATGCTTGCTGCTTTCTACCAGCCTGGCTGAACCAGGCCGGTAAAGTGACGGCGCTTTAAACATATAAATCAGTTGTACTTGTTGCTGGCAGGCCATCTCTGTCACTGGTACGTGAAATAACGTTAACGCCGCATTTTTCGTACCGTAAACCGCGTTACCCTGCGAATCCCGGCCATAATACGCTTGCGCCAGCATCATGGCATACAGCTCGTCGTCGCGGTACAGGCTGTCCAACCAGAACACCCAGATCGCGGTCCTGAAATGCCCATCCACGCCGGCTTGGGTATAGAGCAATCTGGCAGTATAAGATTTGGGATGTATTTTGGCCGCAGCGCGGCGCAAAAAACGCGTCTGCGGCGATTCGGACAACCAGAAAGAGGCGCTCTGTAATGCGGTCTGGGCTATGGGACGAATTTCCAGATAATAGTAAACGGTTAACCCTACAGCAAACGCTAACAGAAGCGCGATAACGCCTTTAAAAAACCACAGTAACACGCCTGGCATTATGATTTTTTCTTACTCAACATTCTTATCCGTTTCCGCAATAAGCGCATGTAAATAAGGCTGCGCGTTTTCATCGCTTTTACCGGGAATTTTAACGATATAGGGCTTTCCGGTGATGGACGACGACGACGCGACTTTATCGATAAACTGTTCGGCGGTGTCGATACGATTGCGCGTGTTACCCAGTTTTAAGCGCAGGTGCGATACGGCTTCCTCGCAGTTATGCGCATCACCGTTACGAACGAATGTCAGATCCTTTTTCTGCGCCAGCGCATTAAGCATGGCGTTAATGCGCGCTTCTTCATGGGCGTTTAGCTTCGCCCAGGCGGGTAGAGTCAGCAGGAGCGCAACGACGGAGCAGACAATTTTCTTCATGGTAAAATCCTTTTTCATGCGATAATCACTGCACCTCAGACCGTTAGCCGGGTAATAAGTTGCACTCCTGGTGTGGTTATTTCTGTGAGTGCGCCAGCGTGAGTTCATCCAGAAAACGCCACAGCTTTTCATTCATCTGCTGGTAATCCCATGCGCGCATCTCGGCGACCGAGCGGATAAAACGCTTCCCTTGCGCGTCGGCCAGCTCCTGCTGCGAATGTTGGATTAATCCTTCAACCGCCTCGACGGTAAATTCCATATGACACTGGAAGCCGTAGACAAAATTGCCGTACTGCACTATCTGACGTGGACAGCCTTCGCTTTCGGCCAGCACGGTCGCCTGATCGGTGAGTCCTGGCATATCGTTGTGCCAGTGGCCGACGGTTAACGGGGAGCCAAAGTGGGCGATAAGCGGATGCCGCAGACCGGCTTCAGTGAGCGTAATAGGGTAGTGACCAATCTCTTTTTCCGGACTTTGGCACACCGCGGCGCCCAGCGCCTCGCCAATGAGCTGCGAACCAAGACAAATGCCGATAACCATTCGCCGGGCCGTAATCGCCTGATTAATTAAGTGCTGTTCGGCGCGAGAGTCAAAGTACGGGTACTCTTCGCGGGTGGTGCGCGGCGACTGCGGACCGCCAAATACCACGAGCATATCGAACTCATCGGCATTGGGCGGTAGCGCTTCTCCGGCATAGACGCGCGACCATGAAATGGTATAACCGCGATCTTCAGCCCATTTCAGATAAGCGCCAGCGGATTCAAACGACTCATGGACAACAAAATGAACTCGCACGTTATTTTCTCCTGTTAGCGATTTAGCGCCTGATGGATATCAGCCGCCAGCGTGTTGATCTCGCTGTCATTTAATGTCGACAGCGTGATACGTAGACCGTGAGACGGCGCGCTTACGCCAAAGGCTTCTCCCTCACGTACCAGCCAGCCGGATTTTGCCAGCGTAAACGCGGTAACCTGGCTATGGGTGTCCAGCGGGAGCCAGGCATTCACGCCGTCGCCGGGAGAAATGGCGATGCCATATTGCTGTAGGGCGCGGGCCAGTTTTTGTTGCCGGGCGGCGTAAAACAGCCGCGTTTGCGCCAGCCTGTGCTGATACTCAGGGTCGGTCAGGCAGGCGTAGACCAGATCCTGTAACAGATGGCTGACCCACTGACTACCGGCATTTAGCCGCAGCCGAAGTTTTGCCGAGGTCGCGCTGTCGCTGGCGACAATAGCAAGACGTAAATCGGGGCCGAGGGTTTTGGAAACGGAGCGTATCACCGCCCAGTGTTGCGTTGTCTGCGCAATAACCGGCTGCCAGGGCGATGAAGAAAGTAGAGCGAAGTGATCGTCGATAATGACCACTACCTGAGGGTAACGCGCCAGTATATTTTGCAGCGCAGCGGCACGGCGAGCGCTCAGGCTACAGCCGGTAGGGTTGTGCGCGCGCGGCGTTAAGATCACTGCCCGCGCGCCCTGATTTAGCGCCCGTTCCAGCTTTTCAGGCTGCATTCCTTCGCTATCTACGCTGACCGGGCTGGCGCTAAAACCGGCATAGCGCAGCATATTGATACTGCTTAAAAAACAGGGATCTTCCACCGCGACGCTGTCGCCCGGCAGCAGATGCGCGCAAAGCAGTCTTTCAATGGCGTCGATAGCTCCGCTGGTGATATCAATTTCGCCTGCGACGGGGGTGGCATCCCGTAGCCAGCGCGCCGCCCAGGCGTGTAGTTTAGGGGAAACGGGCGCATCGCCGTAGAGATGCGGCGTGCGGCTGAGACGGGCAAAATAACGGCTAAGGTCAGGCAGACGCTGCGGATCGGGATTGCCGCCGGAAAGGTCGTGCAGAGGCGTATGCGGATCGCCGCCTTCCAGCGCTACGGGAGACGGACTGCCTTTAATCACCGTCCCATTGCGGCCTAAACTTTGCGCCAGTCCCGCCGTTATCAGCCGTTTATACGCCGCTGCGACGGTATTGCGGTTCACCTTTAATTCGCTTGCCAGCTCCCGTACCGGCGGGAGCGAATCCTCCGCCCGTAACGTGCCGGCGATAATGTGTTGACGGATACTGTCAAAAATTTCGTTAGCGGTTTTTCCGTCGATCATTATTGACCTATGACAAAATGAATTTTAGCATATGACAATGATAATGAGGCGGTAGCCTGCTGTCCAGCGAGAGGAAAATTTTATGGGACAAGAGAGTGATATTCAGTCAGTGCTCTTCGACGACAACCATCGGGCATTACAGACCGATATCGTCGCCGTCCAGTCACAGGTCGTGTACGGCAGCGTAGGCAACAGCATCGCTGTTCCGGCCATTAAAGCGCAGGGACTACGCGTGACGGCGGTCCCGACGGTGCTGTTCAGCAATACGCCGCACTATAAAACCTTTTATGGCGGCATTATTCCCGCCGAGTGGTTTGCAGGCTACCTTACGGCGTTGAATGAGCGCGATGCGCTACGTGAATTAAAAGCGATTACCACCGGTTACATGGGCAGCGCAGACCAAATTGTCTTGCTTTCGAAGTGGCTAATGGCGATCCGGGCTTCGCATCCGGAGGTGTGTATTCTTGTTGATCCGGTCATTGGCGATACCGACAGTGGAATGTATGTGCAGGCGGAAATTCCGCAGGCTTATCGCACACATTTGTTGCCGCAGGCGCAGGGGCTAACGCCGAACGTATTTGAGCTGGAGATGCTGAGTGGTAAACCGTGTCGCACGCTGGAAGAGGCGGTGGCGGCGGCGCAATCGCTGCTTTCCGATACGCTGAAATGGGTGGTTATCACCAGCGCGCCGGGCGAATCTCTGGAGACCATAACGGTTGCCGTCGTTACCGCGCAGGTCGTGAAGGTCTTTGCTCATCCGCGGGTGGCGACGGAGTTAAAAGGGACGGGAGATCTCTTCTGCGCCGAGCTGGTCAGCGGTATTGTGCAGGGAAAAAAACTGACGACCGCGGCAAAAGATGCGGCGCAGCGCGTGCTGGAGGTGATGACCTGGACACAGCAGTGTGGCTGTGATGAGTTAATTCTGCCGCCGGCAGGGGAGGCGCGATGAAGAGTTATCGGCTGGTGGTTCGCCAGCAGGGGCGTATCGTGGGGCATTTTGAAACGAGCGGGCTGGACGCGCTGGAAGATATCTGCGTGGCGCGGGCGATGTTTGGCATCACTGGCGGCTATCAGTGCGAGTTGCAAGTGTCCGATTCCGAACGCAGGATGCTGGAGAGTGGCCCGGATGGGATGAAGATCCTGATGCGCGAGAAGTGCTTTCGCCCGGTGACCTCGCAGTTGTAACCCGTGGATTGGCGCTGAAATGTTCGCAACCTTGTAGGCCTGATAAGCGTAGCGCCATCAGGCAGTACGCCGCACCATCGCCGGATGGCGGCGCAAGTACAGGCAAAAAAAATGGCGCCCAAAGGCGCCATTCTTCACTGCGGCAAGAATTACTTCTTAATGCGGATAACCGGAGTTTCACCCACGGTCACGCTACCGGACAGTTTGATCAGTTCTTTGATTTCATCCATGTTGGAGATAACAACCGGAGTCAGGGTAGACTTGGCTTTTTCTTCCAGCAACGGCAGATCGAACTCGATGACCGGATCGCCAACTTTCACGCGCTGACCTTCTTCAGCAATACGCTTGAAGCCTTCGCCTTTCAGCTCAACGGTGTCGATACCGAAGTGAACGAACAGCTCAATGCCGCTATCGGATTCGATAGAGAACGCATGGTTGGTTTCAAAGATTTTGCCGATGGTACCGTCAACAGGGGCGACCATTTTGTTACCGGTTGGTTTGATAGCGATGCCATCACCAACGATTTTTTCAGCAAAAACTACATCCGGCACGTCTTCGATGTTGACGATCTCGCCAGAGAGCGGGGCAACAATCTCAATAGTTCCGGTGTCTTTCTTATCATCAGAAACCAGAGATTTTAGTTTATCGAACAAACCCATGATCTTCTCCTAAGCAGTAAATTGGGCCGCATCTCGTGGATTAGCAGATTGTTTTTTCTTCAATGAACTTGTTAACCAGCGTCATTAACTCGTCCGTTGTCGGTTGAGCAAGAGCCTGCTCTGCTAACACCTTCGCATCTTCGAAGTTCGTGTTACGGATAATCTTCTTAATGCGCGGGATAGAAATGGCGCTCATAGAGAATTCGTCCAGACCCATCCCCAGCAACAGAAGTGTAGCACGTTCGTCGCCTGCAAGCTCACCACACATGCCAGTCCATTTACCTTCTGCATGAGAAGCATCAATAACTTGCTTGATCAAGTTCAGTACGGACGGTGACATTGGCTGGTAAAGGTGTGAAATCATATCATTACCACGGTCAACTGCCAGGGTGTACTGCGTTAAATCATTGGTGCCGATACTAAAGAAATCAACTTCTTTGGCTAAATGACGCGCAATTGTCGCCGCAGCCGGTGTTTCCACCATCACGCCAATCTCAATGCTTTCGTCAAATGCTTTACCTTCGTCACGCAGTTCCTGTTTGTAGATTTCAATCTCTTTGCGCAGCGCGCGAACTTCTTCAACAGAGATGATCATCGGGAACATAATGCGCAATTTACCGAAAGCGGAGGCACGCAGAATCGCGCGAACCTGGTCACGCAGGATCTCTTTGCGATCCATGGCGATACGCACGGCGCGCCAGCCCAGGAACGGGTTTTCTTCTTTCGGGAAGTTCATGTACGGCAGCTCTTTGTCGCCGCCAATGTCCATGGTACGGACGATAACCGCCTGCGAGCCGCACGCTTCAGCGACCGCTTTATAGGCGGCAAACTGCTCTTCTTCCGTCGGCAGCGCGTCGCGATCCATGAACAGGAATTCAGTACGATACAGACCAACGCCTTCCGCGCCGTTGCGCTCAGCGCCTTCAACGTCACGAACGGTACCGATGTTGGCGCAAACTTCAACCTGATGTCCATCCAGCGTGATTGCCGGCAGATCTTTCAGTTTAGCCAGTTCCGCTTTCTCGGTCGCAACCTGCTCCTGGACGGCGCGCAGTTGCTCAATAACATCGTTGGTCGGGTTGACGTAAACCTGGTTGTTTACGGCATCCAGAATCAGATAATCGCCGTTTTTCACCTGAGCGGTGACGCTACCGGTACCTACGATCGCCGGCAGTTCCAGAGAACGCGCCATGATGGAGGTATGAGACGTGCGTCCGCCCGCGTCGGTGATGAAGCCCAGCACTTTCTGCAGGTTCAGCTGTGCAGTTTCTGACGGCGTCAGGTCAGCGGCAACCAGGATAACTTCTTCCTGAATCGCGCTCAGATCGATAATGGCCAGACCCAGGATGTTGCGCAGCAGGCGCTTACCAATATCACGTACGTCAGCCGCACGCTCTTTCAGGTATTCGTCATCCAGTTCTTCCAGGGCAGTGGCCTGACCTTCGATAACTTCATGTGCGGCTGCGTCAGCCGTCATGTGCTTATCTTTAATCAGGGCTATGATTTCCTGCTCCAGCTCCTCATCTTCGAGCAGCATAATATGCCCTTCAAAGATGGCTTCTTTTTCTTCACCGAACGTTTCACCAGCTTTTGTCTTGATCGCTTCCAGTTGCGCAGATGCCTTGGCACGACCGCTCAGAAAACGTTCAACTTCCTGATCAACCTTGTCGGCAGAAATTTTTTTCCGGTCAATGACGATTTCGTCTTCTTTCAGCAGCAGTGCTTTGCCGAAAGCGATACCCGGGGATGCTAAAATGCCTGAAATCATAACCCTACCTTACTTGTGACTGATTTTTAAAAGAACCCGGAAAAAAACTTACTCGAGTTCCGCCATCAGTTTGACCAGATGTTCAACCGCTTTCTGCTCATCTTCACCTTCTGCGGAGATGGTGACGACGGTGCCTTGAGTCAGGCCCAGAGTCTGCAGTTTAAACAGGCTTTTCGCGCTGGCGCTTTTGCCGTTGGAAGTCACAGTAATCTCAGAAGTGAAGCCTTTTGCTTCTTTAACAAACTGAGCAGCAGGGCGGGTGTGCAGACCGTTCGGAGCGGTAATGGTAACTTCTTGCTGGAACATTGTATTTCCCCAACTTATAGGTTTAGTGTTGTGGAACTAAAGTCTAGCCTGGCGGCTCAACTTTAGCCTGTATTGTTAGCGCCGGCGTAAACGGGACGCGACACAAAAGGTGTTCTACGCAATCCGTTGCTGGCAACTTATGGCCGCTGACGTTTCGCTCGTCATTAAACATTATGCCGCGAAAGGAAGAGTTGAACCAAATCATAAAATCGATTCAGCTAACGCTTTTCCTGTAACGATTAATTTCGCGCATCAAAATAATTAGTCTGGTTAAATACCAGTTCCGGCAGGGTGAATCAATGCCAGGTGAGGTGAAAGTTTGAAGCAGGCCACAAAAAAGCACCCAAAAAGGTGCTTTTTTACGCGTTTTTAACATGCTGGCATCACTGTTGCAGTTCTTTCTCAGTAAAGAGATCGGCGAACAACGCGGTGCTCAGATAACGCTCACCTGATGAAGGTAGGATAACCACAATATTCTTATTGGTAAAGCTTTCATCTTCCTGCAGCTTAAGCGCTGCAGCAACCGCGGCGCCGGAAGAAATTCCTGCCAGAATACCTTCCTCTTCCATCAGACGGCGCGCGGTAGAAATGGCTTCTTCATTGGTGATGCCAACCACTTTATCAATCAGTTTCAGATCCAGGTTGCCCGGGATGAAGCCTGCGCCGATGCCCTGAATTTTATGCGGGCCTGGTTTGATTTCTTCACCAGCCAGCGCCTGGGCAATAACCGGGGAGTCAGTGGGTTCTACCGCAACGGTGATAAGATCGGTTTTACCCTTCGTCCCTTTGATATAACGCGTGACGCCGGTTAACGTACCGCCAGTGCCGACGCCGGAGATAAACACATCCACCTGACCATCGGTGTCTTCCCAGATTTCCGGGCCGGTGGTTTTTTCATGGATTTCCGGGTTGGCAGGGTTGCTGAACTGCTGGAGCAGGAGATATTTTTGCGGATCGCTGGCGACAATTTCTTCGGCTTTCTGAATAGCGCCTTTCATCCCTTTCGCCCCTTCGGTCAGCACCAGATTCGCGCCTAATGCTTTGAGTAGCTTGCGGCGTTCAATGCTCATGGTTTCCGGCATGGTCAGGGTGAGTTTGTAACCGCGCGCGGCGGCGACATACGCCAGCGCAATACCGGTGTTGCCGCTGGTCGGCTCGACCAGTTCCACGCCAGGTTTCAGTACGCCACGCTTTTCGGCATCCCAAATCATATTGGCGCCGATACGGCACTTGACGCTGAAGCTCGGGTTGCGCGACTCCACCTTCGCCAGAATGCGTCCATTACCGATACGGTTCAGTCGAACCAGCGGCGTATGACCGATAGTCAGCGAGTTATCTTCATAAATCTTACTCATGGCCTGTCCTTAACTGTATGAAATTGGGATACCTTCCCAGCATACCTTCCAGCCAGATATGGGGAAGTAAGGATTTCGCATATCTATATGCTGATGGGAAATAATGGTTATCAGTATGGAATAAGAGACAGCATAAGCCATCTCTTATTTATACATTTTTACGTTATTTCCATAACGCGTGCTTAGCACGCCAGCAATCAACCCACATTGCCGTCGCGCCACAGACGGCGACAGGCATAATGAAAAGGTTAAGCACCGGAATCATCGTAAAGAGGCTGGTGAGCGCGCCAAATTGCATATTCGCCACCTTCTGCGTGCGCAACGCGGCGCGCATCGTTTTAAACGGCACTTTGTGGTTATCGAACGGGTAGTCGCAATACTGGATCGCCAGCATCCAGGCGCTGAACAAAAACCACAGCACCGGCGCGATGGTTTGGCCAATGCCAGGAATAAAATAGAGAACCAGCAGCACAATAGCACGCGGCAGATACCACGCCAGCTTTTGCCATTCACGTTTCATAATGCGCGGTACATCTTTCATGATGCCGAGTATGCCGGTATCTGGCGGCGTGGCGCCGGTTAACCGCGCCTCAAGCTGTTCGGCTAAAAGGCCGTTAAACGGCGCGGCGATCCAGTTGGCGAGGGTAGAGAAAAAATAGCCAAAGACCAACAGAACAGAGATAACTGCAATCGGCCACAGCAGATAGCTCAGCCATTGCAGCCAGTCCGGCACATGACTCATCAACGAAGGTATCCAGGCGTCAAGCTGGGTAAACAGCCACCAAAATGCGCCGCCCATCAGCACAATGTTGACCAGCAGAGGTAAAATAACAAAGCGGCGGATTCCCGGTAGGGTGACTAACTTCCATCCTTGCGAGAAATAATAGACGCCGCTACGTGGTACGGTTGTGGATGATGAAACCATATTCAGGACATACTCCTTTTTCTTAAAGCCCTGGGTAAACGTGGGATATCTTACCCGGTTATCAGACGGTGGATAGTTCGGAAATGTTCGAAAAAACAGCAAAAAGCACATTTTCCTTCATCTTTATGCTGCGAAAGCCAACAGTACACTTGCACTTGACGTAATCGGCAAATACTCTTAGTGAGTAAATGTTTGCCGTGGTGGCAAGGTGTTAGAACAACAGAGAATATAATGATGCAGGATTTGCGTCTGATATTAATCATTGTTGGCGCGATCGCCATAATCGCTTTACTGGTACATGGTTTCTGGACCAGCCGTAAAGAACGATCTTCTATGTTCCGCGATCGTCCACTAAAACGCATGAAATCGAAACGCGACGACGACTCGTATGACGACGATGTCGAAGAAGACGAAGGCGTGGGTGAAGTTCGTGTTCACCGCGTAAATCATGCCCCCGGCCAGTCGCAGGAGCATGATGCCCCTCGTCAGTCGCCGCAACACCAGTACCAGCCGCCTTATGCGTCTGCGCAACCGCGTCCAGCGGCGCCGCCGCAGCCGCAAGCGCCGATGCAACAGCCGGTTCAGCAACCGGTCCAACCTGCGCCGCAGCCTCAGCAGGTTCAGCCATCTGCGCCGCCGGTACAGCCGCCGCAACAGCAGCCTGCACCGCCGTCGCAAGCGCCGCAGCCTGTTGCGCAGCCCGCGCCGCCGCCATCAGCGCAAACCTTCCAGCCTGCGGAACCTGTGGTTGAGGCGGAACCGGTAGTGGAAGAAGCGCCGGTTGTGGAAAAACCGCAGCGTAAAGAGGCGGTCATCATTATGAACGTCGCGGCCCATCATGGCAGCGAGCTTAATGGTGAAGTGTTACTGAACAGTATTCAGCAGTCAGGCTTTAAATTTGGCGATATGAATATTTTCCATCGTCATTTGAGCCCGGACGGCAGCGGCCCGGCCTTGTTCAGTCTCGCGAATATGGTCAATCCGGGAACGTTCGATCCTGAAATGACGGACTTCACTACGCCTGGCGTCACTATCTTTATGCAGGTACCGTCTTACGGCGATGCGCTGCAGAATTTCAAGCTGATGCTGCAATCCGCGCAGCATATCGCTGATGAGGTCGGTGGCGTCGTGCTGGATGACCAGCGTCGGATGATGACGCCGCAGAAACTGCGCGAATATCAGGACCGCATCCGCGAGGTGATGGACGCTAACGCCTGAGGTTAACGCAGGTGTGACATTTTTAACGTAACCCCCGCCTGTCGGGGGTTTTTTATCATTGATGGTGTGATATGGAACCAATCGAACAACAACTGACAGAACTGCGAACCACGCTTCGCCATCATGAATATCTGTATCATGTGATGGATGCGCCAGAGATTCCCGACGCCGAATATGACCGCCTGATGCGGGAACTGCGAGAGCTGGAGGCGCAACGTCCGGACCTTATCACGCCGGATTCGCCCACGCAGCGCGTTGGCGCGGCGCCGCTGACGGCATTCAACCAGATTCGCCATGAAGTACCGATGCTGTCGCTCGATAACGTATTTGATGAAGAAAGCTTCCTGGCGTTTAACAAGCGAGTGCAGGATCGTCTAAAAAGCACGGAAAATGTCATCTGGTGCTGCGAGCTAAAGCTGGATGGCCTGGCGGTCAGCATTCTGTATGAAAACGGCGTGCTGGTGAGCGCTGCGACGCGTGGCGACGGCACCACCGGTGAAGATATCACTTCAAACGTGCGCACGATTCGCGCCATTCCGTTAAAGCTGCACGGCGATAACATTCCGGCGCGTCTTGAAGTTCGCGGAGAGGTATTTTTACCGCAGGCCGGGTTTGAAAAGATCAATGAAGACGCGCGCCGCACTGGCGGCAAAGTGTTTGCTAACCCGCGTAACGCGGCGGCGGGCTCGCTGCGTCAGCTCGATCCGCGTATTACGGCGAAGCGACCGCTAACATTTTTTTGCTACGGCGTCGGTATTCTGGAAGGCGGCGAGTTGCCGGATACGCATCTGGGACGTTTGCTGCAATTTAAAGCGTGGGGGTTACCGGTCAGCGATCGCGTGACGCTGTGCGATTCTCCCCAGGCGGTACTGGATTTTTATCGCAACGTCGAAAAAGATCGCCCCACGCTCGGTTTTGATATCGACGGCGTGGTGATTAAGGTCAACTCGCTGGCTTTGCAGGAACAGCTGGGCTTTGTGGCCCGCGCGCCGCGCTGGGCGGTGGCGTTTAAATTTCCTGCTCAGGAGCAGATGACTTTTGTGCGCGATGTTGAGTTTCAGGTCGGGCGCACTGGGGCGATTACGCCGGTGGCGCGTCTGGAACCGGTTCAGGTGGCTGGTGTGCTGGTCAGCAATGCCACGTTGCATAATGCCGATGAAATTGAGCGACTTGGCTTGCGCATTGGCGATAAGGTGGTTATCCGTCGGGCAGGCGATGTGATCCCTCAGGTGGTCAACGTGGTTCTGTCCGAACGCCCTGAAGAGACGCGTCCGATTGTGTTTCCAACGCACTGTCCGGTGTGCGGATCGGACGTAGAGCGCGTTGAAGGCGAAGCCGTTACCCGTTGTACCGGCGGGCTGATTTGCGGCGCGCAGCGTAAAGAGTCGTTGAAACATTTTGTGTCGCGCCGGGCGATGGATGTAGACGGGATGGGCGATAAGATCATCGACCAACTGGTGGAAAGGGAGTATGTCCATACGCCAGCGGATCTGTTCCGTCTGACGGCGGGTAAACTGACCGGCCTGGACCGAATGGGGCCAAAGTCCGCGCAAAATGTTGTTAACGCGCTGGAAAAAGCCAAAGCGACGACTTTTGCGCGTTTTCTCTATGCGCTGGGCATCCGTGAAGTGGGTGAAGCGACGGCGGCGGGGCTGGCGGCGTACTTCGGCACGCTGGAGGCGCTGCAGGCTGCCACCATTGACGAGTTGCAGAAAGTACCCGACGTGGGGATTGTGGTCGCTACGCACGTCTTTAACTTTTTTGCCGAAGAGAGCAATCGTGACGTGATTGGGCAGCTACTGGCGGAAGGGGTTCACTGGCCCGCGCCGGTAGTCATTAATGTGCAAGAGATTGATAGCCCGTTTGCCGGTAAAACCGTGGTACTAACCGGTAGCCTGAGCCAGATGTCTCGCGATGACGCTAAAGCGCGTTTAGTGGCGCTGGGCGCGAAAGTGGCAGGCAGCGTATCGAAGAAAACCGATCTGGTGATTGCCGGTGAAGCGGCGGGTTCGAAACTGGCCAAAGCGCAGGAACTGGGCATCAATGTCATTGATGAAGCGGAAATGATCCGCTTACTGGGTGCCTGAGATGGAAAAAGAGCAGTTGGTTGAAATCGCCAACACCGTGATGCCGTTCGGCAAATATCAGGGACGTCGATTGATCGACCTTCCGGAAGAGTATTTGCTGTGGTTTGCCCGTAAAGATCAGTTTCCGGCGGGTAAACTGGGGGAGTTGATGCAAATCACGCTGCTGATTAAAACCGAGGGGCTGACGCAACTGGTGCAGCCCCTTAAACGCCCGCTTTAAGCTTTCGCGGCGCGGCTTTCCTGCTGCGCCTGTAACTTCTCGGTCTGGCGTTTGTAGCGCCGTGCCAGCCCTGCGCAGACCATCAGTTGGATCTGGTGGAAGATCATCAGCGGTAATACCATCATACCCAGCACTGACGTTGGAAACAGAATATTGGCCATCGGGATCCCGTTGGCCAGGCTTTTTTTCGAACCGCAGAAAACAATAGTGATTTCGTCGGCTTTATTGAAGCCGCATTTACGGGCGACAAAGACGTTAATGGCGATGACGATCGCCAGCAGTACGAGGCTGACCACAACGATAAACAGCAGCGACCCCCAGCCGACTTTGTGCCAGATGCCGTTGACCACCGCTTCGCTGAACGCCGAGTAGACCACCAGCAGAATAGAGGTCTGATCCGTTTTCGCGATCCACTTTTTGTTGCGCGCGACCCAATTGCCGATCCACGGGCGAGACAGGTGTCCCAGCACAAAAGGCAGCAGCAGTTGCAGCATAATTTTGCCCACCTCTTCCAGACTGCCCTGCGCGCCATGAATATTCATTACCAGACCGACCAGCAGCGGCGACAGGAAAATGCCCAGCAGGCTGGACGCAGACGCTGAGCACACCGCGGCCGCGACGTTACCGCCCGCGAGTGAAGTAAATGCAATCGCCGACTGCACGGTGGCGGGCAAAATACACAGATACAGAAAGCCGCTGTAGAGCATAGGGTCGACATTGACAGGCGCCCACCAGGCAAACAGTACGCCGAGGACAGGAAAGAGCACAAAAGTGCTACACATGACCCACAGATGCAACCGCCAGTGGCTGCCGCCAGCGATGATCGCTTCACGCGAAAGCTTCGCGCCATGCATAAAAAACAGCAGAGCGATGGCCGCTGTCGTAATGCCTTCAACGACAGGCACAAAGCTGCCTTCCGCCGGGAAAAAAGAGGCCAGTAGTACCACGGTGATAAGTGTCAGCGTGAAAGGGTCAAGGATACGAAAAAGTTTCATAAAAACTCCTGAAAGTCGGTGCAGCTATTTTGCGTTTTTCGCTTTGAGAAATAAAATTGATTTATTGCATCTATATATGAATCTAGTCGATGAACTATTCACTGCGTCAACTGCGTATTTTTATTACCGTCGCCCAGGCCAAAAGTTTCAGTCGGGCAGGGGACAGGATTGGACTGAGCCAGTCTGCGGTCAGTCATAGCGTAAAAGAGCTGGAGCGGCAAACCGGCGTCAGACTGTTGGATCGCACTACGCGTGAGGTGGTGCTGACCGAGGCGGGGCAACAACTGGCGACGCGTCTGGAGCGGGTGCTTGATGAACTGAACAGCATACTGCGCGATGCAGGCAGAGTAGGGACACAATTAACCGGCACCGTGCGCGTTGCCGCGAGCCAAACCATTTCTGCGCATCTTATTCCGCAATGCATTGCCCAAAGTAATTCACTTTATCCCGCTATTGATTTTGTATTGCACGATCGTCCGCAGCAGTGGGTGCTGGAGAGCATCCGCCAGGGTGAAGTGGATTTTGGCATCGTTATCGATCCCGGCGCAGCGGTGGATTTACAGTGTGAAGCCATCTTATCAGAGCCTTTTTTACTGTTGTGTCGCCAGGATCATCCGCTGGCGCATCAGGAATGGGTGAGCTGGCAGGATCTTAAACAGGCCTCGCTGGTCTTACAGGATTATGCTTCCGGCAGTCGACCGCTGATTGATGCGGCGCTGGCCCATTTTGCTATTGAGGCGGATATCGTGCAGGAGATTGGTCACCCGGCCACGCTGTTTCCAATGGTGGAAGCGGGAATCGGCATCAGCGTGCTGCCCGCGCTGGCGTTACCGCTCCCGCAGGGCAGCCACTTACAGGTTAAACGGCTGACGCCCGTAGTTGAAAGGCAGCTCATGCTGGCGCGGCGAAAAAACCGATCGCTCTCCACGGCGGCGCAGGCGTTGTGGGACGTGGTGCGTACTCAGGCCAGCGAATTAACCGCCGCGAGGGTGAAAGATCCGCTGTATCAGCTATAAATATCTATCTGTCCGTGTGTGAGGTGCGGTCTTGCCCTGCCATTTTTGACAGGGCAGTGTGTTAAAACAGGTATTTGATGGAATAAATAATGCCATCCTGCAGGAAGGATTCTCCTAACTTATTATCAGCGTAACGATATTGTACTCCTGCGGTCAGGTGAGGAGTCGCATTCCACCACAGCGCTACTGCGCCATTAATGCCATCTTTCCCGCCATTGCCCGCAGCGTAGGACGCATCGCGGTCAAACTCATACTCATTCCAGTTCGTTACGCTGAATTTCTCACTACCCAACGAGAAGCTATAGCCGGCCACCCAACCTAATACATAACCATTATCGCCTGTGTAGTAGGTCTGATCGGTATAACGTTTGGCAAAGAAGGGTTTAAACCAGTAACCGTTACCTGTGAAGTTATAGCCTAAACCATAGAGAAACATGTCATCATGGAAATTAGCGCGATGAGGTGAACCGTACGTCCCGTAGGCATGGAGATAGAGGTTTAATCCTGTATCGCCCAGATAAATACGGTTGGTATTTTTAAAGGTGTAACGCTGTTCGCTGCCTGGTTTAGCGTGGCGGCCATTGTAAAAATTTTCCCAGTCGAAGAACCCGTACATTTCTCCCCAGCTAAAATTCGCTCCGCCTTCCAGTTCCAGGTACCCAAAATCATCTTTATGGGATTTTTTACTGGTTTTTTCCGTGGTGTCTGATGTCCAGTCGAGGTAATGGAGGCCGATATCGGCGAACCCGCCTTTAAATTCCGCATGGGTGAGTGCGGGAATAATGAGTAAAGAAGAAAGCGTCAGAGTAAGAATTTTTTTCATAGCATATTTCCCTATGCCGATAATTATTAATGGGTTAATTAAAAAGAGGCAATTTATAAATATGAAAGCGGCATATTGTTAATATGAAGTGCAAGCAAAAACCAATACTGTTTTCCCTCTGTATTAATACAGAAGCGATCTAAATCTATCGATATTAAATGGCTATTGATGACACGTGAAAAGTGTATTGGTCAGCAAGGGGCGATGGTCGTTATAAAAAGGAGTCAAATTAAATCCGATAGAACAAGGAAACTTATGCCTCACGCTCTTTTTTCTCATAATCCTGAGTATTGTATTGATATTATTCATGCACATAAACCGGCATTTACCCCGCGCGTCGCGTTTATTTTAGGCTCCGGGTTGGGTGCTCTGGCGGATCAAATCGAAGATGCGGTAGCCATTTCTTACGAGAAATTGCCGGGATTTCCCGTCAGCACCGTACACGGCCATGCTGGTGAACTGGTGCTCGGCCATCTGGCGGGTGTTCCGGTGGCCTGTATGAAAGGCCGCGGACATTTTTATGAAGGGCGTGGAATGGCGGTGATGACCGATGCCATTCGCACGTTGAAATTACTGGGCTGTGAAGTGTTGTTCTGCACCAATGCGGCAGGATCTCTGCGTCCGGAAGTGGGGCCGGGTAGCCTGGTTGCGCTTAGCGATCACATTAATACGATGCCCGGTACGCCGATGGTGGGGCCAAACGATGATCGTTATGGCGATCGCTTCTTCTCGCTGGCTAATGCTTATGACGCAGATTATCGCGCCATGCTTCAGTCCGTTGCGGCAGAGGAGGGATTCACCCTCACTGAAGGCGTATTTGTTTCTTATCCGGGTCCGAACTTCGAAACGGCGGCAGAAATCCGCATGATGCAGATTATTGGCGGCGATGTGGTCGGAATGTCCGTTGTCCCTGAGGTGATTAGCGCACGTCATTGTGGCCTCAAAGTTGTTGCCGTCTCAGCGATCACCAATCTGGCGGAAGGGCTGGGCGATGTAAAACTCTCCCATGCGCAAACGCTGGCGGCGGCTGAACTTTCCCGGCAGAACTTTATAAATCTGATTTGCGGCTTTTTACGTAAGCTGGCCTAAACACAATGACTACGGCCCCGTATTGGGGCTTTATCTCACGGCAAGGAATAAAAAATGGGTATTACGTCCCGCTTAAAAGTCATGTCGTTCTTGCAATATTTTATCTGGGGGAGCTGGCTGGTTACCCTGGGCTCTTACATGATCAACACTCTGGATTTTACCGGCGCGAATGTCGGTATGGTCTACAGCTCAAAAGGACTGGCAGCGATTATCATGCCGGGCATTATGGGGATCATTGCTGATAAATGGCTGCGCGCTGAGCGAGCCTACATGCTTTGCCATCTGGTTTGCGCGGGGGCGTTATTGTACGCCACCACCGTTACCGATCCCCAGACGATGTTCTGGGTGATGTTGGTTAATGCGATGGCGTATATGCCAACGATTGCATTATCCAATAGCGTTTCGTACTCCTGTCTGGCGAAAGCAGGTCAGGATCCGGTAACGTCATTTCCGCCTGTGCGCGTTTTCGGCACAATAGGTTTTATTGTTGCGATGTGGACGGTGAGCCTGATGGGGCTGGAACTGAGCAGTGCGCAATTATACATCGCTTCTGGCGCATCGTTATTGCTGGCCCTGTATGCGCTGACGTTACCGAAAATTCCGGTAGCCGAGAAGAAGGCGAACACCACGCTTGCCAGTAAGCTCGGACTGGATGCTTTTGTTCTGTTTAAAAATCCACGCATGGCAATCTTCTTTTTGTTTGCGATGATGTTGGGGGCGGTGCTGCAAATTACCAATGTCTTCGGTAATCCGTTCCTGCATGATTTTGCCCGTAATCCTGAGTTTGCCGACAGCTTTGTGGTGAAGTATCCCTCTATCTTGCTTTCAGTTTCGCAGATGGCGGAAGTGGGCTTTATCCTCACCATTCCGTTCTTCCTTAAACGCTTTGGTATTAAAACGGTAATGCTGATGAGTATGCTGGCGTGGACGCTGCGTTTCGGCTTCTTTGCCTTTGGCGATCCATCCCCGTTTGGCTTTGTGCTACTGCTGCTGTCGATGATTGTTTATGGCTGCGCATTTGATTTCTTCAACATCTCAGGGTCAGTATTTGTAGAGCAGGAGGTGGACTCAAGTATTCGCGCCAGCGCGCAGGGGCTATTTATGACCATGGTTAACGGCGTGGGGGCGTGGATTGGGTCTCTTTTAAGCGGTATGGCCGTGGATTATTTTTCTATTGATGGTGTAAAAGATTGGCAAACCATTTGGCTGGTTTTTGCCGCCTACGCTCTGGCATTGGCCGTTATTTTTGCATTGTTCTTTAAATATCAGCACCATCCAGAAAAACTGTCGACCAAATCATTAGCACATTAATTTTATTTGACTGGCGAGAGGATGTTCGCCAGTCCATTTTTATGAACAAGGACACAGTATGAAAGAAATTATTCTCTCCTCCGGTATTGGATTTGGTATTGGCGCATTTTTTACTTTATGCCGTATACCTATTCCCGCACCAAATGTTTTACCCGGGGTATTATCTATTGTATTTATGTATATTGGGTATCTTGTCGTTAAATCTATTTTTTACTAGGTAATATGGTAAATTCCAGACGTTATCCTTTATTGCTGGAGTGCGATAGTGATGGAACGAGCCCATCGTATTGATCTAAAGCTATTACGTTATTTCCTCGCTGTTGCAGAAGAATTGCATTTTGGCCGGGCTGCTGCCCGGTTAAATATGTCACAACCTCCCTTGAGTATCCATATCAAAGAACTTGAACAGCAACTGGGTACATTGCTGTTTATCCGTCATTCCCGCAGCGTTGCATTAACCCATGCCGGGAAAGTTTTGATGGAAGAGTCTCGTCGCTTGTTAGCCAATGCAAATCAGGCGCTGGCGCGAGTGGAGCAGATTGGTCGCGGTGAAGCGGGGCGCATTGAACTGGGTGTGGTTGGTACGGCGCTGTGGGGAAGAATGCGTCCTGCGATGCGTCACTTTTTGAAAGCAAATCCCAATGTTGAAGTACTTTTTCGCGAAAAGTCTCCAGGTATGCAAATGGCGTTGTTAGAGCGTCGGGAACTTGATGCAGGGATCTGGCGTATGGCTATCGAACCAGCAGTCGGTTTTACCAGCATACGTTTGCATGAATCTGCATTCATGGTTGCAGTTCCGGAAGATCACGATCTGGCATCCAGAGATTCTGTGCCGCTGTCGGCGTTGCGCAATGAATATTTTGTTACGTTGCCTTCCGTACATTCTGATTGGGGATTTTTACAACGTGTATGCCAACAGGCGGGTTTCTCGCCAATGATTATTCGGGAAGTGGTTGAGCCGCAAACGGTGTTGGCGATGATCAGTATGGGGATCGGGATTACGTTGATGGCTGATGGCTATGCGCAAATGAGCTGGCCGGGTGTGGTGTTCCGTCCGTTAGAGGAACGTATTCCGGCGGATTTGTATATTGTGTATGACCAGCAGCAGGCAACGCCAGCACTGGAGAAACTGGTGGCGGCGTTGACGGTATGATGTCTGTGCCGGATGGCGATTAACGTCTTATCCGGCCTACGTGTGCGGTGTCGTCTGTGCCGGATGGCGACTAACGTCTTATCCGGCCTACGTGTGCGGTGTCGTCTGTGCCGGATGGCGATTAACGTCTTATCCGGCCTACGCGTGCGGTGTCGTCTGTAGGCCTGATAAGCGCAGCGCATCAGGCAAGACCCGAACCTGCTGCAGGTTCGAATCTTCCATATCGCAGATAGCAAAAAAGCGCCTTTAGGGCGCTTTTTTACATTGGTGGGTCGTGCAGGATTCGAACCTGCGACCAATTGATTAAAAGTCAACTGCTCTACCAACTGAGCTAACGACCCGAAGTGGTGGGTGATGACGGGATCGAACCGCCGACCCCCTCCTTGTAAGGGAGGTGCTCTCCCAGCTGAGCTAATCACCCACTTCGGTACTTCACACAATAAGAAATTTAGCTGGTGAGAAAGTGGTGGGTGATGACGGGATCGAACCGCCGACCCCCTCCTTGTAAGGGAGGTGCTCTCCCAGCTGAGCTAATCACCCACTTCTCAATTTCTTATCTACACGGCGGAGACTACATAAAGTAGTTGGTGGGTGATGACGGGATCGAACCGCCGACCCCCTCCTTGTAAGGGAGGTGCTCTCCCAGCTGAGCTAATCACCCCCGCTGTGTGGAGTCGCATTATAGGGAGAGTTGAAAATGAGTCAACGCATTTTCTAAAGTTTTTGTTTGTTCGTCGTAAAATTAAACAAAACGATCGTGAATTACCCCGCACTGCATGATTTCTATACGGAAATAGCAAAGCGCAGCGTTCTGACCGGATCAACATTGAGGAATCAAGCCACAGTGATAGAATACAAGGCTATTCATCTTTCCAGGATTTGCCGGTTGTCGGCATCTTTATAAACGTAAGGCCATTTCATGAAAATCAAAACTCGCTTCGCGCCTAGCCCGACAGGTTATCTGCACGTCGGCGGCGCGCGTACTGCTCTTTATTCCTGGCTTTTCGCACGTCACCACGGCGGTGAGTTCGTGCTGCGTATTGAAGACACCGATCTTGAGCGTTCCACGCCGGAAGCCATTGAAGCCATCATGGATGGTATGAACTGGCTGAACCTGGAATGGGACGAAGGCCCATATTTCCAGACCAAACGTTTTGATCGCTATAACGCGGTGATTGACGAGATGCTGGAGGCGGGAACAGCCTATAAATGCTACTGCTCTAAAGAGCGTCTGGAGCAACTGCGTGAAGATCAGATGGCGAAAGGCGAGAAGCCGCGTTATGACGGGCGTTGCCGTCACAGTCACGAACATCATGCCGACGATGAGCCATGCGTGGTGCGCTTTGCCAACCCGCAGGACGGTTCCGTTATTTTTGATGATCAGATCCGTGGGCCGATCGAATTCAGCAATCAGGAGCTGGACGATCTGATCATTCGTCGTACCGACGGTTCCCCAACCTACAACTTCTGTGTGGTGGTGGACGACTGGGATATGGAAATTACCCATGTGATTCGTGGCGAAGACCATATCAACAATACTCCGCGCCAGATTAACATTCTGAAAGCGTTAAACGCGCCGGTGCCGATGTACGCGCATGTGTCGATGATTAACGGCGACGACGGTAAAAAGCTGTCTAAACGCCACGGTGCGGTGAGCGTGATGCAGTATCGCGATGACGGTTATCTGCCGGAAGCGTTGCTGAACTATCTGGTGCGTCTGGGCTGGTCCAGCGGCGATCAGGAAATCTTCACCCGCGAAGAGATGATCAAGCTGTTCTCCCTCGGTGCGGTGAGCAAGTCTGCGAGCGCGTTCAACACCGATAAACTGCTGTGGCTGAACCACCACTATATCAATACGCTGGCGCCGGAATATGTGGCGACGCATTTGCAGTGGCATATCGAGCAGGAAAATATCGACACCCGTAACGGCCCGCAGCTTGCTGAACTGGTGAAGTTGCTGGGTGAGCGCTGCAAAACTCTGAAAGAGATGGCGCAGAGCTGCCGCTACTTCTATGAAGACTTCAGTGAGTTTGACGCCGATGCGGCGAAAAAACACCTCCGCCCGGTGGCGCGTCAGCCGCTGGAAGTGGTGCGCGACAAGCTGTCGGCGATTACGGACTGGTCAGCAGAAAACGTCCACCACGCGATTCAGGCAACGGCGGATGAGCTGGAAGTGGGGATGGGTAAAGTAGGGATGCCGCTGCGTGTGGCTGTGACCGGTGCCGGGCAGTCGCCTGCGCTGGATGTCACCGTACATGCGATTGGTAAAACCCGCAGCATTGAGCGTATCAACAAAGCGCTGGGCTTTATCGCCGAGCGTGAAAGTCAGCAGTAACGCCAGCTGAAACAGAATAAACGGCAGGGCAGACGCCTGCCGTTTATTCTTTGTTAGTCCGCCTCATTGATACCTAAACGCGTCAGAAATCCGCGAATACCTTCCCGCGATAAAAACAGCGCCAGTTTTTCCTGTTCCTGAGCAGACATATTTTCAACGGCATCAATAATTTGTCGATAAGCGTGACTGTGCGCCGCGTTCGCATATTCTGCGAAAGCCTCTTCCGCCTGATAAAACGCAGGCAGTTTGCGAAAAGCCGGAATATTGAGAATAAACTCCCGCACGCTGGCATCAATATGGATGAGTCTTGCGCGTCCGCCTTTGACGCCGGGAAATTTTTCGGTTTTCCAGTGTTGTTCTCTGATCCAGCGATTGACGGTTTGTCTGGCCACGCCGAGGCATTCAGCCAGCTCTTCAGTGGTCATTTTACTGCGTAATCTTTTCATATTATTTGCTATCGCGTATCCCTAAGCGTTGTAACAAACCGGTAATCCCTTCACGCACGAGGAGAGAGGTAAACTGTTTCTGCTCGGATGAGGTCATCTCTTTGGCGAGCGTCATGAGCAGCGCTTCAAGCGATGCGTTGCTGGCAGGCGTGAATGTGTCTGCGTGATGGTCAACTGAACGTTCAGCGCTGCGGATATATTCACGAACCTGTTCGTTTACATGAACCAGACGGGCTTTACCGCCCTGGACGCCAGGTTTGGGCGATGTTGCCCAGCCTTCTTTCCGTACCCATTTATTGATGGTTTGTCGGCTGTAACCGGTGAGATTAGCGAGTTCTTCTGGCGTCATCCGTTCCTTGAACATAACGATTCCCTGAATAGTCGTGGGGTTAATTAGTGGTTCATTTTATAGCACCATTTTAGTCGAAACCGTGACGTGTTTAACTACTGAATGCGAGTTGTGCCGCAATGTCCTTTATTTGAATGCTTTTTCAGCGATTGAATTCGGCAAGTTCATTTTGCCGTTGACACATGCCGAGGGAATTCATATGATGCCGCCCGTCAACTCGACAAGCTTTACGTAGTGGGGCTATAGCTCAGCTGGGAGAGCGCTTGCATGGCATGCAAGAGGTCAGCGGTTCGATCCCGCTTAGCTCCACCAACATTCAAACCCTCGCTGAAAAGCGGGGGTTTTTGCTTTTTGTCACAAAATTTATGGCGTCTGAGCTGCTCTTCAGGTGCGTTTGTTTGCCGCTGCTTTTGCGGTCAATATGAGCTTTTGTTAGATTGCTTCATAATGCGAATATACTTATTATTCATGCGCCTTATATAATGATGTGAGCATTAAAGCAATGCCGGATAAGTGTAACGTATTAAAAAATATAAAAATATTCTTACTGGCCTTCTGCCTGACCGTTCCGGCTATTCTGCTATCTCGTCTCATTTCTCCCCGCGCCACAATTGATTCCAGCTATATCTTTCTGGCCTGGCTACCGCTCTGCGTCATGTTTTCCGTGCTGTTCTTATTTGGCCGCCGTGGCGTCGCGCCGATGGTAAGCGGAATGATGTTGACTAATGAATGGAATTTTCATTTACCTCTGCCACAGGCGATGGTGCTGCTATTTTGCCAGACGTTTCCCGTGTTGCTGGTTTGCGCTATCGTACGCTGGCAGCTGGGCGCGCGCTGGCGCTACGGAATACCCAACCAAGGCATCTGGCTACGCGTTTTCTGGTTAGGGTTAATGACGCCGTTTGGCATAAAAATCAGTATGCATCTGGCGGGGCACTACCTGGCTTTCCCGGTGACCATCTCTACCTTCTTTGGCACCGGCACCGCTATTTTCTCGATTGTTGATTTATTGAGTCTGATTTCTGCCGCGCTTATTTTTACCCTCTTTTTCTATTATCCGCTGCGGATGATAGTCAGCCCGCACTATATTCGTATTTTCTGGCGGAGGGATATCGCTCCTTATCTCGCCAAAGAAAAACGCCTGTTTACGCTTCTCTGGTTTGCCACTCTGGCGACGCTATTAGCGGTGCTGTGTACGCCTTTCGAGACAAAGTATATTGCTGGCTATCTGGTGCCAGTCCTGTTCATTGGATTTACCATCGGCGTGGGGAAAATCAGCTATCCGCTGTTGAATTTTAGTTGGGCTCTCACTGCGCTATTCCTGCTTAGCTATAACCGCAATTTTCTGCAGGGCGTGGGCTCAGAATATTCGCTGGCATTTATCCTTTCAGTTCTCATTTCTTTTAGTATTTGTTTGTTGTACATGGCGCGGATTAATCAACGCAGCGAATGGTTGAATCGACAATGGCACTCGCAGGCATTGACCGATCCGTTGACGCAACTGCCTAACCTGCGCGCGCTGGAGCAGTTTCTTTTACAGGATGCCGGGCAAAGCGTGTGTTATCTACGCATGGAAAACCTGGAATTTCTGAGCCGTCATTACGGTATGCAGATGCGCGTGCATTGCGAACGCGAGGTGTTTCGCGTATTGCAGCCGCTGCTGCTGGAAAAGGAGAAAATTTTCCATCTGCCGGGCAGTGAATTATTGCTGGTATTGACGGGACCGGAGACGGAAGCCCGCCTGCAATATATGCTTAATGTGCTTAATAACCGCAAAATTTACTGGAACAATACCGGTCTGGACATGGAATACGGCGCATCGTGGGGAACATTCGATGGTCGCCAGGAAACCTTGCAACCGCTGTTGGGGCAGTTAAGCTGGCTGGCGGAGCAATCCTGTTCGCATCGTCGGGTGCTTGCACTGACCCAGAGTATTGAAGCCGCTTCCGGGCAGACGACGGAACGGGTGCTACGGTTGCAGAAAATCCGTCAGGCGCTGGAGCGTGGCGCGCTGGTTTTGTATGCGCAACCCATTCGCGACGCGCAGGGAAAAGGGTATGACGAGATTCTGACGCGGCTTCGGTGCGACGACGGTATCATGATGCCGAATCAGTTCATTCCGCTTATCGCCCAGTTTAACCTGAGCGTACGGTTTGATATGCAGGTGATGGAAGCGCTCCTGCAATGGTTGTCCGCGCATCCTTCGGCGGAGCAGGGGGCGCGTTTTTCGGTTAATTTGATGCCGCTGACGCTGCTGCAAAAAGAGACGGCGTCGCGCATTATGCAGCTTTTTAAACGCTATGGCGTCCCGCCTGCTTCGGTCATCATCGAAATTACTGAAGAACAGGCCTTCTCTCATTCCGAAATCAGTATGCACAATATCAACCAGCTGCGTAAGTTTGGTCTAAAAATCGCCATTGATGATTTCGGCACCGGTTATGCAAACTATGAACGGCTAAAACGCCTCAAGGCGGACATCATTAAAATCGACGGTTGTTTCGTAAAAGATATTCTGACGGACTCCCTGGATGCGATGATTGTGAAATCCATCACTGATTTAGCGAAAGCGAAATCGTTGAGCGTCGTGGCTGAGTTTGTTGAAACGCCTGCGCAGCGCGATCTGCTATTGCAGCTTGGCGTACACAGTTTGCAGGGATATCTGATTGGCCGCCCGCGCCCGTTAGGCAAATAAGCGGCATAAAAAAACCGGGGATAGCTCCCCGGTTTCTACATTAAACCCAGACTTACAGTACCAGCGCCGCGATAGAGGCGGACAGTACGCTCACCAGCGTAGAACCGTAAACCAGTTTCAGACCAAAACGGGAAACCACGTTGCCTTGCTCTTCGTTCAGGCCTTTAATCGCGCCCGCAATAATACCGATGGAAGAGAAGTTCGCGAAGGACACCAGGAAGACGGAGATAATGCCTTCAGCGCGTGGAGAGAGGGTAGAGGCGATTTTCTGCAGATCCATCATCGCCACGAATTCGTTGGAAACCAGTTTGGTCGCCATGATACTTCCTACCTGCAGCGCTTCACTGGACGGTACGCCCATTACCCATGCGACCGGGTAGAAGATGTAACCCAGAATGCCCTGGAAGGAGATGCTGTAGCCGAACCAACCGGTAACCGTTGCGAACAGCGCGTTCAGCGCCGCGATCAGCGCGATGAAACCGATCAGCATCGCCGCGACGATAATCGCCACTTTAAAACCTGCCAGAATGTACTCGCCCAGCATTTCGAAGAAACTTTGGCCTTCATGCAGGTTCGACATCTGAATATTTTCTTCGCTGGCATCAACGACATAGGGGTTGATCAGCGACAGAACGATAAAGGTGCTGAACATGTTCAGAACCAGCGCTGCGACCACATATTTAGGGTCCAGCATGGTCATATACGCGCCCACGATAGACATGGAAACGGTAGACATTGCGGTCGCCGCCATGGTGTACATGCGGTTACGGGACATTTTGCCGAGGATATCTTTATAAGCGATAAAGTTCTCAGACTGGCCGAGGATCAGCGAGCTGACGGCGTTAAAAGACTCCAGTTTGCCCATACCGTTTACTTTGGACAACAGAAAACCAATAGCGCGGATGACCACTGGCAGAACGCGGATATGCTGAAGAATACCGATCAACGCGGAAATAAAGACGATCGGGCACAATACTTTCAGGAAGAAGAACGCCAAACCTTGATCGTTCATACTGCCAAAGACGAAGTTTGTCCCTTCGTTGGCAAATCCGAGCAGTTTTTCAAACATCTCGGAGAAACCTTTTACGAAGCCAAGGCCAACATCCGAGTTCAGGAAGAACCAGGCCAGTAATACTTCGATAACAAGTAACTGAATGACGTAACGAATGCGAATTTTTTTACGGTCGCTGCTAACCAGCAGTGCGAGTACCGCAACAACGGCAAGCGCCAGGACAAAATGAAGGACGCGGTCCATATTTGCTCCAAATATGAGGCAGGTTTAATTTTCGTGCACATTCTATGCAACAGCCGTAAAGAAAACGAGATCCAACACACACTATAATAAGGACCTGTGACGAGATTCAAAATTAGTGATCTGTAATACACTTTTACTGTACTGAATATGAAAATGAAAAGTTATATCAGTGTGCTAATCTTGTAATGTTAAGCCAAACTGTTCTGATACAGGTCGTCATCGTATCGGTCTATCGTTTCACACTATCAAAGTAATCACCCGTACCCATTGAAATGCACTTGATAATCATTATCAATAAACATAGCATGAAACATAGCAAAGGCTATGTTTTTGAGGCAAAAGATGACTGACAATCGCGTAGAGAATAGCAGCGGACGGGCGGCGCGCAAGCTAAGGCTCGCATTAATGGGACCTGCGTTCATTGCCGCGATTGGTTATATCGATCCCGGTAACTTCGCGACCAATATTCAGGCCGGCGCCAGCTTTGGCTACCAGCTACTCTGGGTGGTGGTCTGGGCGAACCTGATGGCGATGCTGATTCAAATCCTCTCGGCAAAACTCGGAATCGCCACGGGCAAGAACCTGGCGGAGCAAATTCGCGACCATTATCCGCGCCCGGTAGTCTGGTTTTACTGGGTACAGGCGGAAATCATCGCGATGGCCACCGATTTAGCTGAATTTATCGGCGCAGCAATAGGTTTTAAGCTGATCCTGGGCGTCTCTTTATTACAGGGCGCGGTATTGACCGGTATCGCGACGTTTCTGATTTTAATGTTACAACGCCGCGGTCAAAAACCGCTTGAAAAAGTCATCGGCGGTTTACTGCTTTTTGTCGCCGCCGCTTACATTGTGGAACTGTTTTTCTCTCAGCCTGATATGGCGCAGCTCGGCAAAGGAATGGTTATCCCGGCGCTACCGAACCCGGAAGCCGTATTCTTAGCCGCCGGCGTGCTTGGCGCGACGATTATGCCGCACGTGATTTATCTGCACTCGTCATTAACACAGCATCTGCACGGCGGAACGCGGCAACAACGGTACTCAGCAACGAAATGGGATGTCGCTATTGCCATGACGATTGCCGGTTTTGTCAATCTGGCAATGATGGCGACCGCCGCGGCGGCGTTTCATTTTAGCGGCCACACTGGCATCGCCGACCTCGATCAGGCATACCTGACGCTGGAACCGTTACTAAGCCATGCGGCGGCAACGGTGTTTGGTCTTAGTCTGGTAGCGGCAGGGCTTTCCTCCACCGTGGTAGGGACTCTGGCGGGGCAGGTGGTGATGCAAGGGTTTGTCCGTTTTCACATTCCGCTGTGGGTACGGCGCACCATTACCATGCTGCCCTCATTTATTGTGATTTTGATGGGGCTGGACCCTACCCGAATTCTGGTGATGAGCCAGGTGCTGCTGAGTTTTGGTATTGCGCTGGCGCTGGTGCCGCTCCTGATTTTCACCAGTAACGCTACGCTAATGGGCGAGCTGGTGAACACGCGGCGAGTAAAACAGATTGGCTGGATAATTGTCGTGCTGGTCGTCGCCCTGAATATCTGGTTGCTGGTTGGAACGGTAATGGGATTGTCATAAAGACAGAAAGATAGCAGGCCCGATGCGTGGGCGTCATCGGGCTGTTATTCAGCAGGAGGCTTAGTGATGATGTTTGTGACCCCGGCCTCGCCCGCGATGATCGTCGCGATCGCGCCAGCCTTCCCGATAACCGCGTTCATACGCTTTACGCTTATCCCAGCCGCGATGATAGCCGTTGTCATGGCGCCACCAGCGATTTTTACGCCATTCATAATGGTTGTGCCAGTAATCCCGGTCGCGCCAGCGACCACCGTCCCAGTAGTTACCGTAATCATCGCGATCGCCAATCTGTAATTTTATTGAGGGCAACAGGGTGATTTCGCCCGCATTCGCGGCAAGCGGTGTAAAAGCCAGCAAGGCTGCCGCCAGAATCAGTGACCTGAACATACTTTCTCTCCTTCACGATCGAGCCGTCGCCGGCCTGTTAATGCAATATTACAAAGCAGTAAAGATTTGTTTCATCGCCTTAACTCTTAAATCATGAAGGAGAGCATTTTTTGCTAAAACCGGCCCTCCAGAATAGCGTCAATTTCTGCACATTCCGCCGCCGAAAAACGGCGATTGGCCAGCATTCCTACGGCGTCTTCGATTTGCGACGGTTTGCTGGCGCCAATCAGTACCGAGGTAACGTTATCGTTACGCAGCACCCAGGCGAGCGCCATCTGAGACAATTTTTGGCCCCGTCGCGCGGCCAGTTCATTCAACCGGCGAACTTTTTCCAGTTTGTCGGCGGTAATCTGTTCTGGTTTAAGGAAACGGCTTCCGCTCGCCGCGCGGGAATCTTCCGGAATGCCATTCAGATAACGGTCAGTGAGCTGCCCGCCCGCCAGCGGCGAGAAGGCAATACTGCCGACGCCTTTTTCCTGCAACAGCGCCAGCAGCCCGTCCTCTACCCAACGCTCAAAAAGCGAATATTTAGGCTGATGAATCAGGCAAGGCGTGCCGAGATCCTCCAGAATATCGATAGCTTGTCTGGCCAGATCGGCAGGATAGTTAGAGATCCCCACGTACAACGCTTTGCCCTGGCGCACAAGGTGATCTAACGCTTTCATCGTCTCTTTAAGCGGCGTTTCGGGATCGGGACGATGGTGATAAAAGATATCGACATACTCCAGCCCCATACGTTTCAGGCTTTGATCGAGGCTGGCGATAAGGTATTTCCGTGAACCCCAGTCGCCATAAGGGCCATCCCACATGGTGTAGCCCGCTTTGGTGGAGATGATTAACTCATCGCGCCACGGTAAAAAATCTTCCTGCAGAATGCGGCCAAAATTGCATTCTGCGGAGCCCGGCGGCGGCCCATAATTATTGGCGAGATCAAAGTGGGTAATGCCCAGATCGAACGCGCGTTGCAGCAGCGCCCGGCTATTTTCTACCCGTGTCGCATCGCCGAAGTTGTGCCATAACCCCAGCGAAATGGCGGGAAGTTTGACGCCGCTGCGCCCGCAGCGACGATACTCCATTGTGTGATAACGATTCTCATCGGGCTGATAAATCATGACCTTTCCCCCTGTGGCGTGAATAAATAGTGTATACGGTTACACTCGCCAGGCGGTATCCGGCTTTTACTGTTTGCCGCTGTAAACATTGTTTTCCAGGCTTTCATCCCCGCCGTGCTGGACAGCCATCGGCATTCCTTAATACTCAACATAATGTCAACGTCAGAAGGAAAGCTGTCATGCAAAACCCCTATACCGTGGCCGACTATTTGCTGGACAGACTGGCAGGATGCGGCATTGGCCATCTTTTTGGCGTACCGGGCGATTATAACTTGCAGTTTCTTGACCATGTGATTGACCACCCGACCCTGCGTTGGGTGGGATGCGCCAATGAGCTGAACGCCGCTTATGCCGCGGACGGCTATGCGCGCATGTCGGGCGCTGGAGCGCTACTCACTACCTTTGGCGTGGGAGAACTTAGCGCTATTAACGGTATCGCGGGCAGTTACGCGGAATATGTCCCGGTCTTGCATATCGTCGGCGCGCCCTGTAGCGCTGCGCAGCAGCGAGGCGAATTGATGCACCACACCCTCGGTGACGGCGATTTTCGTCATTTTTATCGCATGAGCCAGGCGATATCCGCTGCCAGCGCAATATTAGATGAACAGAACGCCTGTTTCGAGATTGACCGCGTGTTGGGTGAAATGCTTGCCGCACGCAGGCCAGGATACATCATGTTGCCCGCCGATGTGGCGAAAAAAACGGCCATCCCGCCTACGCAGGCGCTGGCGTTGCCCGTGCATGAAGCGCAAAGCGGCGTGGAGACGGCTTTTCGTTACCACGCCCGTCAGTGCCTGATGAACAGTCGGCGCATTGCGCTATTGGCCGACTTTCTTGCCGGGCGTTTTGGTTTACGACCACTGTTGCAACGCTGGATGGCGGAAACGCCCATCGCTCATGCCACACTACTGATGGGGAAGGGGCTTTTTGATGAACAGCACCCGAACTTCGTTGGCACCTATAGCGCAGGCGCCAGCAGCAAAGAAGTGCGTCAGGCCATAGAGGACGCCGATAGGGTTATCTGCGTCGGCACCCGTTTTGTCGATACCCTTACGGCCGGATTCACCCAACAATTACCGGCGGAACGCACGCTGGAGATTCAGCCTTACGCGTCGCGCATCGGCGAAACCTGGTTCAACCTCCCGATGGCGCAGGCGGTGTCTACGCTGCGCGAACTGTGCCTGGAATGCGCTTTTGCGCCGCCGCCGACGCGTTCCGCCGGACAGCCAGTGCGGATTGATAAGGGAGAACTGACCCAGGAAAGCTTCTGGCAAACCTTACAGCAGTATCTCAAACCCGGAGATATTATCCTTGTCGACCAGGGGACTTCAGCTTTTGGCGCTGCCGCGCTGTCGCTTCCTGACGGCGCGGAAGTTGTGGTACAGCCGCTGTGGGGATCTATCGGCTATTCCTTGCCCGCCGCGTTTGGCGCGCAAACCGCCTGCCCCGATCGGCGGGTGATTCTGATTATTGGCGATGGCGCGGCGCAGCTCACGATTCAGGAGATGGGCTCGATGTTACGCGACGGGCAGGCGCCGGTCATCCTGCTGCTCAACAATGACGGCTATACCGTAGAGCGCGCCATTCACGGCGCGGCCCAGCGGTACAACGACATCGCGAGCTGGAACTGGACGCAGATACCACCGGCGCTAAACGCGGCGCAACAGGCGGAGTGCTGGCGGGTGACGCAGGCTATCCAACTGGCAGAGGTCCTCGAACGTCTGGCGCGCCCACAACGTCTGTCATTTATTGAAGTGATGTTGCCAAAAGCCGATCTGCCGGAATTACTGCGTACCGTGACCCGGGCGCTGGAAGCCCGCAACGGGGGATAATGGCCCCCGCTGCGCCGGATTAGGGTTCGTGACGGTTGGCGGCCAGCAACGGTTTTCCCGCCAGCAATAGCCAGGCGGGGAGCATCACAATGCAGAGCAGCGGCAGCAGATTGGTATCCGGTACGACGACTGCCGCCATAAACAGACTGAGCCAGCCGTCGCGCGTCACTACCAGCACTAAGCCAAGAATCGCGCAGGAGACGGTAATCGCCGCGGGTACGGCCTCAACATGGGCATGGAGCATGAGCCCCAGCGCCGCGCCGATAAACACAGCCGGAAAAATGCGCCCGCCGCGAAAGCCGCTCGCCGCCGCGATGACCAGCGCGGCGAGTTTGACGACGGCTAAGGTAAAATAATCTCCCGCGCCCAACGTCTGGCTAAACGCCATTTGTTGCATTTCGTCCAGTCCTTTAAACAGGGTAAGCGGCCCGCCAATGACGCCCAGGATGCCCAGTATAAAACCGCCAATGCCGAGAATCAGGACCGGATTTTTCAGGCGGTGCAGCAACTCGTGCAGACGCGGAAGGCACCAGACGGCGACCATCCCGGCGGCAATGGCGATCGCCGCGACGATCGCTCCGCTGGCAATGTCCACCAGCCGCATCTGCGTGTAATGGGCGATGGGTAACGAAAAATGCGGATGAAAGAACAGGCTGGTGGTGAGTGACCCCGCCGCTGCCGCCATTAACGGCGCAAACAGGCGATCCCACATGGGAATATCGTTAGAGCCGCTAAGTGTTTGCGAAAAAATCAGCGCTGCGGCGACGGGCGTGCCGAACAGCGCGCCGATGGTGCCCGCTGAGGCCAGAATCGTCCAGTCTAACGCCGTGATACGCGGAAACAGGCGGGAGCCGAAAGCCGCCGCCAGCGCGATATTTATTGTCATTATCGGATGCTCTGGCCCCAAACTTACCCCACCAGCAAGGCCGATGATTAAGGCGAGAAGCAGCCCGGGCAGCGCAGATGGCGAGACCGGCATACTGATTAACGGTTCGATGGCCGGATCGGGGCCAGCGTGTCCAGGACTGTAACGGATAATCAAACCCACCACGATCCCGGTTAGCGTGAGCATACCCACTATCCAGAACGGCGAATCATAAGCGATGCCGATGCTGGTGGGCAGTCGTTGCCAAAGAAATTGCTGAAAAACCGACGCGACTTTCATCGCAGCGATTAAAACCAGGCTTGACGCTACGCCAATAATCAGCGCGGGGAGCGACAGCAGCAGCATCGTTCGGGCACGCGGGTGGAACATAATCTCTTCCTTACACGGGGTCGTATACCTATTTTGCACAGCCTGCCCGACGGCATTGCTGCAATTGGTGCTGAAACAAGAAAGTAATTCTGTGATGAAGATCTATATTTATAGGCAGTCAGCCTGATGGCCGTTGTTGTTATGCCCCCATGAATTTACAGTGTGACAAAGACTTATTTTGACTTTAGCGGAGCAGTAGAAGAATGACAAAGTATGCTTTAGTAGGAGATGTAGGCGGCACGAATGCGCGTCTTGCCCTGTGTGATATCGCCAGTGGAGAAATCTCGCAGGCCAAAACGTATTCCGGCCTGGATTATCCCAGTCTTGAGGCCGTGGTGCGCGTTTATCTCGATGAGCATAGCGTCAGCGTGGAAGATGGTTGTATCGCCATAGCCTGCCCGATTACCGGCGACTGGGTGGCGATGACTAACCATACCTGGGCTTTTTCTATTGCGGAAATGAAAAAAAATCTCGGCTTTAGTCATCTGGAAATCATCAACGATTTCACCGCCGTGTCGATGGCGATCCCGATGCTGAAAAAAGAGCATTTAATTCAGTTCGGCGGCGGCGAACCGGTAGACGGCAAACCTATTGCGGTGTACGGCGCGGGAACCGGCTTGGGCGTGGCGCATCTGGTGCATGTGGATAAGCGTTGGATTAGCCTTCCGGGCGAAGGCGGGCATGTCGATTTTGCGCCTAATAGCGAAGAAGAAGCTATGATTCTGGAAATATTGCGCGCCGAAATTGGCCACGTTTCCGCCGAGCGCGTGCTGTCTGGCCCGGGGCTGGTGAATCTTTACCGGGCGATTGTTAAGTCCGACAACCGTCTGCCGGAAAATCTGCGCCCGAAAGATATTACCGAACGCGCCCTGGCGGATAGCTGTATCGATTGTCGCCGCGCGTTGTCGCTCTTTTGCGTCATCATGGGGCGATTTGGCGGCGATCTGGCGTTAACCATGGGGACATTTGGCGGCGTTTATATCGCTGGCGGTATTGTCCCGCGCTTCCTGGAATTTTTTAAAGCGTCCGGCTTCCGTGGTGGCTTTGAAGATAAAGGCCGCTTTAAAGATTATGTACACGGTATTCCGGTCTATCTGATTGTCCATGATAATCCTGGCTTGTTAGGTTCCGGCGCGCATCTGCGCCAGACATTAGGTCATATTCTATAAGCCAGATGGTGGCATAAACGCCTTATCCGGCCTACAAAAGTGTGTCATCTGTAGGCCTGATAAGCGCAGCGTTATCAGGCAATTAAACATTCTCTTGTCAGTCTCAAACCGCGTGCCTCACGCGGTTTTTTTCATTGCCTTTCCTGTGCATGAATGCTTCAACTGTCTGAATTATTTCACTTTACTCTTGCTGAGCGAAAGGTCAAACACCAGCGCGTTGAGTCATCACGTCATGGCGGTTAGTCAGGCGAAAACAGGGATTTATTTTACTATACGTATCCGGTTCGCTGCCTTATTTACGGTTTCATCGCGGCAGCTTGCCGGAAAGGATCCTCATTTTCGGGGAAATATCCCTGAAAAACACCGCAATATGACATGATCGAATACCATTATCGTTAGTAAGGCTTTTGATTAAAGAGGAAAAACCACAAAATCAAAAGGGGATTATTTGAGATAAGGTTTATTGACAGGAAATTATCGTCGGCTGCGTCACGTTACGTAAATTCAATGATATCAATTTGTTAATAATATGATTTGTTTGATGCTATAACTGACACGCTTAAAAAGTAAGTTTTTACGCTTGTTCCTCTTTTTTGTCGCTAAAAATATTTTCATTAGCCTCTCGACAGGAAGAAAATTTTCAGGCTATTTTCTAAAGGAGCCACCATCGTGGCAGCGTCGCTCGGACGGTCCGGGCGCTAACGTTAATCTGAGGATATTATGGCTGACTTCCGCCCTGAACGTCGCTTTACGCGTATCGATCGCCTTCCGCCCTATGTTTTTAACATCACCGCTGAACTCAAAATGGCTGCGCGTCGGCGCGGTGAAGATATTATTGATTTCAGTATGGGTAATCCTGATGGCGCAACCCCTCCCCACATTGTCGAAAAACTTTGCACCGTCGCGCAGCGTCCGGATACGCACGGTTATTCCACGTC
This sequence comes from Salmonella sp. SAL00670, assembly GCF_046552235.1. NCBI lineage: Bacteria > Pseudomonadati > Pseudomonadota > Gammaproteobacteria > Enterobacterales > Enterobacteriaceae > Salmonella > Salmonella sp. SAL00670. The sequence continues at coordinate 160,826 of NZ_JBGDUO010000006.1, read as the reverse complement.
TCGCGGCATACCGCGTTTACGCCGCGCGATTTCTCACTGGTATCAGGAACGTTATGATGTCGATATCGATCCGGAAACCGAAGCGATTGTGACCATCGGTTCCAAAGAGGGACTGGCGCATTTAATGCTGGCGACGCTGGATCATGGCGATACGGTTCTGGTGCCGAACCCCAGTTACCCGATTCATATCTATGGCGCCGTTATCGCCGGGGCGCAGGTGCGTTCGGTTCCATTGGTCGAGGGGGTGGATTTCTTCAACGAGCTGGAGCGCGCTATTCGCGAAAGTTATCCGAAACCGAAAATGATGATTTTGGGTTTTCCATCTAACCCTACGGCCCAGTGCGTCGAACTGGAATTTTTTGAAAAAGTGGTCGCTCTGGCTAAACGTTATGATGTGCTGGTAGTGCACGATCTGGCGTATGCCGATATCGTGTACGACGGCTGGAAAGCGCCATCCATTATGCAGGTGCCCGGCGCACGCGACGTGGCGGTCGAATTTTTCACATTGTCGAAAAGCTATAATATGGCGGGCTGGCGTATTGGGTTTATGGTGGGCAATAAAACCCTGGTCAGCGCGCTGGCGCGCATTAAAAGTTATCACGATTATGGTACTTTTACCCCGCTTCAGGTGGCGGCTATCGCCGCTCTGGAAGGCGATCAGCAGTGCGTGCGCGATATTGCCGAGCAGTATAAACGTCGTCGCGATGTGCTGGTGAAGGGACTGCATGAGGCGGGCTGGATGGTTGAAATGCCGAAAGCCTCAATGTACGTCTGGGCGAAAATCCCGGAGCAATATGCGGCGATGGGGTCACTTGAGTTTGCCAAGAAGCTGCTGAATGAGGCGAAGGTTTGTGTTTCTCCAGGGATAGGCTTTGGTGACTATGGCGACACCCATGTACGCTTTGCATTAATAGAGAATCGCGACCGCATTCGCCAGGCCGTCAGAGGGATTAAAGCGATGTTCCGCGCCGATGGCGTGCTGCCGTCACATCCAAAACCCATTGAGGCGAGCACGGAGTAGAAAAGCAAACAGGAGCCCCATGGCTCCTGTTTTTCTTTGCATTGTACTTTTAAATCATCAGGGCGAAAGTACCGGCCCAAACGATGACCATAAATGAAATGCCCATAAAGAAATATTTCACGTTTCATCTCTCCGCGTACCTGTCGTACGCCTAAATGAACTTACACTTACCTGATTATAGAGAGTTGATGCCGGACAATACGAAATTGAGAATTATTCGTGTTTCGACCGCCTGCATCACCTCAGAATTCTGCGCGTCATCGCTCCAGACGGCGCTAATGTACGCCTAAAAATGAGGTGAAACAAGAGGCATTTTCTTATTTACTTTTAGCAACTTACAAGTGTCGGGAATCGGCGACAGTTTAATTTCTGACAGTGATGAATCGCTATTGAGCGACGCCGCCGACACAGTAAAAAATCGCCTGTAAACAGGAGACTTATCGCTAAAAGCAGGAATGAGTAATTTACGATATGAATATTATGGCAATGCGAAATGCCATAATAAAAGGCCTTGCGGCCTTTTTCAGATGTAGAGTGACGCTTCCCCCAACGGGCGAGTTTTGAAACGGCGATGGATCCAGAGATATTGCTCCGGGGCGCGCATGATCTCTTTCTCAATAATTTTATTCATATAGGCAGCGGCTTGATTTTCATCTGCCGGGTAACCTTCCATTTCAGGGGTAATATACAGACGATAACCCGAGTTATCGGTTTTCCTGACCATTGTAACGGTCAACATGGCGGCGCCGGACAGCCTGGACAGTACATAGGTGCCGTTGGTGGTGGCGACGTTTTCAACCGCGAAAAATGGCGCAAAGGAGCTGCCTTTAGGGCCGTAGTCCTGGTCGGGAGCAAACCAAACGGCTTCCCCTTTTTTTAGCGCGCCCACAATGCCGCGCAGATTGTTTCTGCCGATCATCGCTTTATTTGAGCGCATACGACCGCGCGTCTGCACCCACTCCATGAGCGGATTGTTATGCGGACGATAGGTCGCCATCATCGGCTGGCAGAGACCCATTACCCGGCCTCCCAATTCCAGCGACATAAAATGCACGCCAACGACCATTACGCCGCGATTTTGCGCCTGCGCACGGGTAAGGTTGTCCAGCCCGTCCACATCAAACCATTTGCGAACCCGGTTATCAGGCCAGAACCAGGCCATGCCCGTTTCAAGCAGCGCCATGCCAAGAGAGTGGAAATTCTCGGCGATCAGTTTTTCCCTTTCTTCCCGGGAGAGGGTCGGAAAACAGAGTTCAATATTTTTCTGGGCGATTGACTCACGTCGCTTCAGGAAGGGGCGCGCCAGTTTACCGGTGCGGGTGCCCAGAAAACGCAAAACCGGGTAGGGAAGCTGCACCAGTAACCAGAGGACGCCAACGCCAAACCACGTCAGCCAGTAGCGCGGGTGCAAAAACGCGCGTGAAAATTTGCTTTGAGGAAACATAAAATACCTTCTGTAGATACGAAAATAATGTATCGCAGAAGAGTCATTATCCGCAGCGGTACACTCTGAAATACGCATCATCCTTCAAGTTGCGTTCGCTTATCCGAAGCACTTACTTGAGTAAGCTCATCAGGGTAACTTGAATGATTTACGTATAGTTAGGCCATCATGTACGACAATGGTTCCCGTAAGGAGTGTAAAACTAAGTCAGTACTAAACCACGAGGGCATGAACGCCAGGCAGGCTAATGTACCACCAGTTATTTACTCGCGCCCAGAAATTCTTTATCAAGAAGCGTAAATATTTCTCCCGTAGCAAAAATAAGCTAATCATTATTTTTAATGCATTGTTTTTACAGTGATAATTTTATTTCAGACGAAGGTCATTGAAAAATGATTAAAAAAATAAAATGTGAGATAAATGTTATGGAAATGACGGGCTGATAAGGTTTATCTTAAAGGAGAAGTGAGAGGGACCGTAAGGCTATATGGAAGCCTTGCCATAGACAGGAAGTATTATAGATGATCTATTTATGGACATTTCTTGCAATAAGTATACTTGCCGTGAGTGGCTATATCGGTCAGGTGATGGGGGCTTTTTCTGCGGTTTCTTCTTTTACGGGAATGGTTATCCTTGCCGCGCTGATTTATTTACTCAATGTATGGCTGCAGGATGGCGATGACATCGTTAGCGGATTATTGCTTTTTCTCGCACCGGCATGTGGGTTAATTATTCGCTTTATGGTGGGATACGGTAAGCGTTAGTCAGTACATACCCTTCATACTTCAAGTTGCTGATGTGTTGGCTATGGATTACTCGGCCCATTCATGGGCCTCGCCCTGACGGGACGTCGCTCACCCCAGTCACATCGTTATCTATGCTCCCGGGGACTCACTCCCTTGCCGCTTTTAAGCAACTCGAATTATTTTTGGTATACACGATGTCAGCGAATAGATAGCGCCGACAATGTCGGCGCTTCTGTTCCCCGGGAAGGCTAATCGTTTATTGCGCGTCCGCAAGCTGCAGTGAGTCCTGATTATGTAACGCATTCTGGCGCTGGCGTTCCAGTTCCAGCGCGCCGCGATGGGAGAGGTAACAGAATAGAATGCAGCACACGATGCCGCCCATCAGAAGATAAAATCCGCCGTACCAGCCCAGTTTATCCACCATGACGCCAAACAGGCTGGTGCCCAACGAGGCGCCGAAAATATAGCTCATGAACCCACGTAATCCGACGGCGGAACCTACGGCAAAGCTGGGGACTATCTCCATTGTCTGTACGGACGCGAGGAACTGTGGGACGTAAATCAGACAACCTACAATGGCGGCGAAAATCGTTACCATCAGCAAAGATTCACTTTTCCAGTATCCGATCAGACAGACAAAAATCAGCGCCATGCAAATCATGGCTAACGGCATTCTGCGGCCCTTAAACAGTTTATCTGACAGCCAGCCTGCCAGTAGCGTGGAGGGAATCGCCGCCCACTCGAAAAAGAGAAACGCGACGCTCATCTGTTCTTTTGAAAAGTGTTTTACTGTCAACAGATAGATAGGCAACCAGCTAATCATGCCAAACCGCACCATATAGACGAAGACATCGACCAGCGAAATATACCAGGCATTTTTATTGCGCAGCACATAAGTACAGAAGATTTGCCATGCGCTCATATTTTCCGGCGCTTTTGCCGTATTCTTCGTTTTCAGTACGACTTTTTCTTCCGGCATCATCTGTTCCAGTGAGGGAAGACCTTCTTCGCGTGGCGAACCTTTTCCCAAGACCAGAACAATTAAGGCAAAAATGACGGCGACGCAGGCCGGAACGATATAACTGGCGCTTTGCCAGTGTTCGTTGCCCAATATCGCAAAAGCCGCACCGACGATAGGCGCGACGATCCCGCCGCCAACGTTATGCGAGATATTCCAGAAGGCGCCTACGCGTCCGCGCTCCCGACGAGGGAACCAGTTTGCAATAGTAATAAACGAGGGGCCGACGCCCATGCCCTGAAAAAGGCCATTGAAGACCACCAGAGCGGCAAATATCCAGAATGCGCTACTGAATCCCAGCCCAACGTTAACAATCGCGCAGAGTACCAGACCGCACGCCATGAAGACTTTTGGGCTGGCTTTATCCGCCAGACTGCTCATTACGCCTTTACTGATTCCGTAAGCAATAAGCATACAGCTACTCAGCAGGCCGATTTGCGTAGCGCTGAGATCCAATTGCTCTTTTAAATAAGGCGTCGATAATGTGAAATTGTTTCTGACTATATAGTAAGCGAGATATCCCAGAAATACGCTTAACAATGCCTGTATACGATATCGACCATACGTAGCCTGGACTTTTTCCGGTGGGACTTTATGCGCCGATTGCCCTGTTTTTAATATTGTTAACATGGAGTCACCTGTATTTTATAGTGAGATGAACATCAGGAGGTTTTGTCGGTAGAGTGAAAGGAGTGACAATAAAATTCAAGTCGAAGAAATGTGTCAAAATTGACTCAATTGGGTGAATTTAAAGGTTATTTTTGACCCATCCTGAAGGGTGTGGTGAAACTTTAATTATTGCCATGGCCGTTTTATCGTTAGCATGTGCGGATATTAACAAATTTGCTGCCAGTGATCTGATACGCTTTATTGATGTTTTCGGGCGACGGACCCGTTATTATTCAAATAACGTTGTTCTGGATGCCAACAGAAATAAAAGGGTAAGTTTTGTCTCAATATTTTCTTTATGTGATATCGATATTTATGAACGGGATCACAAATCGACTTTTCTCATGCTGTAGTCGTTTCGCCAGAGTGGGCGCTTTTACGCTATGGCTGGCGGCAATGTTCGGTTCTTGCCAGGCGTACAGCCGCGAGCTGGTGATGGCAACGACCTTTTCACCCAGCGCGACCGCCTGGATTATCCAGCGCTGGCAGACGGAGCCGGGTTCCGTCATGATTCGTACGCTCAACCGTACCAGCGGTTCTTTAGAGCAATTACTTGATACGGCGAATGCGGAAAATGTCGATCTGATCCTGACGTCATCCCCCATGCTGTTGCAACACCTTCAGGAACACCAAAAGCTGGCGCTATTGGATAGCGCGCCTGCCGCCAGCCAGAAGCTGGTGCCGCGTTCTATCCGCTCAACTTCAGTGGCGGTAGCGGTATCCGGATTTGGGCTATTGATCAATCGTTCAGCGCTCGCTGCGCGCCATCTTCCGCCGCCTGCCGACTGGCAGGATATGGGCCTGCCCAGTTACCAGGGCGCTCTATTAATGAGCAGTCCGTCACGCTCAGACACCAATCATTTGATGGTGGAGTCGCTGTTGCAGCAAAAAGGCTGGACGGCAGGGTGGGCGACGCTGCTGGCAATCTCGGGTAATCTGGTCACGATTTCCTCTCGCAGTTTCGGCGTAGCGGATAAAATTAAAAGCGGGCTTGGCGTTGCCGGGCCGGTCATTGATAACTATGCTAATTTGCTACTTAACGATCCTAATCTTGCTTTTACCTATTTCCCATATTCTGCGGTGTCGCCCACTTACGTCGCGGTGTTGAAAAACAGCCGTCATGCAGACGAAGCGCGTGCTTTTATTCATTACTTATTAAGTCCGAAAGGGCAAAGGATACTGGCTGACGCGAATACCGGTAAGTATCCCGTCGCACCGCTTAGCGCCGATAATCCTCGCGCCGCGCAACAACAGCGTTTGATGGCCCAGCCGCCGTTGAACTATCGCCTGATCCTGAAGCGCCAGCAACTGGTACAGCGCATGTTTGATACCGCGATCAGTTTTCGACTTGCGCAGCTTAAAGATGCATGGCGAGCGTTGCACAGCGCAGAAACGCGGCTTAAACGCCCCTTACCTGAAATCAGAGCTTTATTGACCAGCGTCCCGGTGGATGCGGCAAGCAGCGAGGATGAAACCTGGCTGGCGCAGTTTGATAATAAAAGCTTTGCCGAACAAAAAATGATGGAGTGGCAGATCTGGTTTCTGAACAATCAGCGGCTGGCGATTCACAAACTGGAAGAGCTGAAATGAAGGGGAGATTATTGCAACGGCTTCGTCAGCTCAGTATCAGCAACAGTTTACGGGGCGCATTTTTAACGGGCGCATTACTGACGCTGATTGTCAGTATGGTCAGCCTTTATTCCTGGCATGAGCAAAGTTCGCAGGTTCGCTATTCGCTTGATGAATATTTTCCTCGCATTCACTCCGCTTTTTTAATTGAGGGGAACCTGAATCTGGCCGTGGATCAACTCAATGAATTTTTGTTGGCGCCGAACACGACGGTACGTTTGCAGTTACGTACGCAGATTATTCAGCATCTGGATAAGATTGAGCGTCTCAGCCAGGGGCTTCAGCTTGCTGAGCGCCGGCAACTGGCCGTCATTTTACAGGATAGCCGGACCTTGCTGGCGGAACTGGACAACGCCCTCTACAACATGTTTTTGGTGCGGGAGAAAGTCAGCGAGCTTTCCGCTCGCATTGACTGGCTCCATGATGATTTCACCACGGAGCTAAATTCGCTGGTACAGGATTTTACCTGGCAGCAGGGGACGCTGCTCGATCAAATTGAGGCGAATCAGGGCGATGCAGCGCAGTATTTGCAACGTTCGCGCGAGGTGCAGAACGAGCAGCAGCAGGTATATACCCTGGCGCGAATTGAAAATCAAATTGTTGACGACCTGCGCGACAGATTGAATGAGCTCAAGTCCGGCAATAATGACGGGATGCTGGTGGAGACCCATATTCGCTATCTGGAAAACCTAAAAAAAACGGCGGATGAGAATATTCGTGCGCTCGATGACTGGCCCAGTACGATCACGCTGCGGCAAACCATCGACGAACTATTGGAAATCGGGATGGTAAAAAATAAGATGCCCGATACCATGCGCGATTATGTTGCGGCGCAAAAAGCCTTACTGGACGCCAGCCGCGCCAGAGAGGCTACGCTAGGGCGCTTTCGCACGCTGCTTGAGGCGCAGTTAGGTAGTAGTCACCAGCAAATGCAGACGTTCAATCAACGCCTGGAACAGATTGTTCGCGTTAGCGGCGGGCTTATTTTAGTGGCGACGCTCCTGGCGTTGTTGCTGGCCTGGGGACTCAACCACTATTTTATCCGTTCCCGGCTGGTAAAGCGTTTTACCGCGCTTAATCAGGCTGTGGTACAGATAGGGCTGGGGAGAACCGACTCGACTATCCCGGTTTACGGGCGCGATGAGCTAGGACGGATAGCCCGTTTGCTACGTCATACGCTGGGCCAGCTCAATATGCAACGCAGGCAGCTTGAACAAGAGGTCGCCGAGCGCAAAGAGATAGAAGCCGACCTGCGCGCCATGCAGGATGAGTTGATTCAGACGGCGAAACTGGCGGTAGTCGGCCAGACCATGACCACGCTGGCGCATGAAATTAACCAGCCGCTGAATGCGCTTTCAATGTATTTATTTACGGCGGGACGCGCGATTGAACAAGGTCAGAGCGGACAGGCGAGAAATACGCTCACCAAAGCGGAAGGGCTCATTAACCGGATTGACGCCATTATCCGTTCGCTGCGGCAGTTTACCCGCCGGGCGGAGCTGGAAACGCCATTGTATCCCGTTGATCTGCGCCAAACCTTCGTGGCGGCATGGGAGTTATTGGCCATGCGCCACCAATCCCGGCAGGGAGCGCTTTCACTGCCAACCGACACCGTATGGGTTAGCGGCGATGAAGTGCGTATTCAGCAGGTTCTGGTGAATGTGCTGGCGAATGCGCTTGACGCCTGTTCGCATGATGCGGCGATCGCGGTGACGTGGCAGACGCAGGGAGAGGTGCTGGAGGTTTATATTGCAGATAACGGCCCTGGCTGGCCTGTGGCGCTGTTGCCCTCTTTACTCAAGCCGTTTACCACCAGTAAAGCTGTCGGGTTGGGTATTGGGCTGTCGATTAGCGTGTCGCTGATGGCACAAATGAAGGGCGACCTGCGTCTGGCGTCGACGCTGACGCGTAACGCTTGCGTGGTGCTGCAATTCTCGGTAACGGATGTCGATGATGTTGAATGATGAATGTTCTATTTTGCTGATTGATGATGACGTTGATGTACTTGACGCCTATACCCAAATGCTTGAGCAGGCAGGCTACCGCGTGCGTGGCTTTACCCATCCTTTCGAGGCCAAAGAGTGGGTAAAAGCGGATTGGGAGGGGATCGTTTTGAGCGATGTGTGTATGCCGGGGTGTTCCGGTATCGATCTTATGACGCTGTTTCATCAGGATGACGATCAACTGCCAATCTTATTGATTACCGGACATGGCGATGTACCGATGGCGGTTGATGCGGTGAAAAAGGGCGCCTGGGATTTTCTGCAAAAACCCGTCGATCCGGGCAAACTGTTGATATTAATTGAAGACGCGCTACGCCAGCGCCGGTCGGTCATTGCACGGCGGCAATATTGCCAGCAGACGTTACAGGTTGAACTGATTGGGCGCAGCGAGTGGATGAATCAGTTTCGACAACGGTTACAACAACTGGCGGAAACGGACATTGCCGTATGGTTTTACGGTGAGCATGGCACAGGACGTATGACTGGCGCCCGTTATCTCCATCAACTGGGGCGTAACGCGAAAGGGCCGTTTGTACGCTATGAACTCACGCCGGAGAATGCCGGGCAGTTGGAGACATTCATCGACCAGGCGCAAGGAGGTACGCTGGTGTTGAGTCATCCCGAATATCTGACACGCGAACAGCAGCACCATCTGGCGCGTTTACAAAGCCTGGAGCATCGGCCTTTTCGTTTGGTGGGCGTTGGTAGCGCTTCGCTGGTGGAGCAGGCGGCAGCTAACCAGATTGCGGCCGAGCTTTACTACTGTTTCGCCATGACCCAAATCGCCTGCCAGTCTCTTTCTCAGCGACCGGATGATATCGAACCGTTATTTCGCCATTATCTTCGAAAAGCCTGCCTGCGGCTCAATCATCCAGTGCCGGAAATAGCGGGGGAATTACTGAAAGGAATAATGCGACGCGCCTGGCCAAGCAATGTGCGCGAATTGGCTAATGCGGCAGAGCTTTTTGCTGTTGGCGTGCTGCCGCTGGCGGAAACGGTCAACCCGCAGTTGCTTCTGCAGGAGCCGACCCCGCTTGACCGGCGCGTTGAAGAGTATGAGCGACAAATTATTACCGAAGCATTAAATATTCATCAGGGACGAATTAATGAAGTGGCGGAGTACCTGCAAATTCCCCGTAAAAAACTTTATCTGCGCATGAAAAAATATGGTCTAAGTAAAGAGCATTATAAATTCTGATATTACAGTTACTTTCAATCTGGCTGACAACATCAGCAACGATGTCGTTAGCCAGATAACGTCGCATCACCGTAATGGTAAATCATTCCATCATGATTATAGATTGCTTATTATTCACCTGAGCATCAAATTCTATTTCTTAACTTCAATATAAGATAAAAATGCGTCAAGTTCTCTGGCGTAATAAATGTACTCTTGTCCGACGATTTGACAAGATGAAAACTTCATCACCTCTCCAGATTACATCTGAATATGAGGACAAGAGAAATGAAAAAACATGCTATTGCAGTAATGATGATCGCCGTATTTTCTGAGTCGGTTTATGCGGAGTCTGCCTTATTTATTCCGGACGTCTCTCCTGATAGCGTCACGACATCCCTTTCCGTGGGTGTGTTAAATGGTAAATCCAGGGAGCTGGTTTATGATACCGACACCGGGCGGAAGCTGAGTCAACTGGACTGGAAAATAAAAAATGTCGCCACGTTGCAGGGGGATTTATCATGGGAACCCTATTCGTTCATGACGCTGGACGCCCGCGGCTGGACGTCTTTGGCGTCGGGATCGGGTCATATGGTTGACCATGACTGGATGAGCAGTGAGCAGCCTGGCTGGACCGATCGTTCAATTCATCCGGACACCAGCGCCAACTATGCTAATGAATACGATTTGAATGTGAAAGGTTGGTTATTGCAGGGCGATAACTACAAGGCGGGCGTGACAGCGGGCTATCAGGAAACCCGTTTTAGCTGGACGGCAAGAGGCGGGTCTTATATTTATGATAATGGTCGGTATATTGGTAACTTTCCTCATGGCGTGCGCGGCATAGGTTATAGCCAGCGTTTCGAAATGCCCTATATCGGGCTGGCGGGTGATTATCGTATTAATGACTTTGAGTGTAATGTACTGTTTAAATACAGCGACTGGGTAAATGCGCATGATAATGACGAACACTACATGCGCAAACTTACCTTCCGTGAAAAAACGGAAAATTCACGATATTATGGCGCTTCTATTGACGCCGGATATTATATTACCAGTAATGCAAAAATCTTTGCTGAGTTCGCTTACAGTAAATATGAAGAAGGTAAGGGCGGTACGCAAATCATAGATAAAACCAGTGGTGATACGGCGTATTTTGGTGGCGATGCCGCAGGTATAGCTAATAATAACTATACGGTTACCGCGGGGTTGCAGTACCGCTTCTAGACCACATCGGGATGTCATCGGTCATAACCGGCCGATGACGACTTTTTGCTGAACGTATGGCATGTCCGGTGATATTGCATAGGGGCAATAAAAGCAACATGAAAGGGGAACCGCTCGAAAGGTTATGCAGCAAGAAGAGAATGTCCTGGGTATCAATGGTGTCCCCTGCAGGAATCGAACCTGCAACTAGCCCTTAGGAGGGGCTCGTTATATCCATTTAACTAAGGGGACAACGCGGCGCCAGTATAGCGTTTTTTATTCGCCGGAGTAAGTGTAGCGCCGCCTGACTGGTTAAACCGTCGCCACTCAGCGCTGTTTTTCCGCTTTTTTCCGCTCCCGTTCCAGGCGCTCGCCGCGTAGCCTCGCTTCTTCCTTACGCTTATTGCTCATATCGTTGCGGATCTGCGCGTGGCTCATCAATGCGAAAATAAAAGTGCCGCCGCAGATATTTCCGGCAAGTGTGGGAAGGGCGAAGGGCCAGAGAAAGTCGCTCCAGGGCAGCGTGCCGTTGAAAACCAAATACAAAATTTCAACGGAACCGACGACAATATGGGTGGTATCGCCCAGCGCGATAAGCCAGGTCATCAAAATAATGACCACAATCTTTGCCCCGCCTGCTGCAGGAAACATCCATACCATTGTGGCGATGATCCAGCCAGAGATAATCGCGTTGGCAAACATCTCCGTTGGGCTATTTTTCATGACCTCCATACCAATTTTGACAAAGGCGTCGCGGGTCTCTTCATCAAATATAGGCATATATTCAAATGCCCACGCCGCAACCCCGGTGCCAATAAGGTTGCCCAATAAGACTACGCCCCACAAGCGCATCAGCAGGCCAACGTTACTCAGAGTGGGATTTTGCATTACCGGCAATACGGCGGTAACGGTATTTTCAGTAAATAATTGCTGGCGGGCCATGATGACAATGATAAAACCAAAGGTATAGCCGAGATTTTCCAGTAAAAAGCCGCCGGGAACGCCTTCAAGCTGCACGTGGAAAATCCCTTTCGCCAGGAGTGATGCCCCCATAGAAAGTCCTGCGGCAATGGCTGACCAGAGCAAAGCCATCGCATCGCGTTCCATCTCTTTTTCACCATCCTGGCGAATATGTTCATGAATCGCCATGGCGCGGGAAGGAAGACGATCTTCATCTACTTCAATCTCTTTACCGCTTTGTTTTTCTTCGCTTTCAACTTCCAGGTCACTGCTGTGCCGGTTAATTTTATCGTCGTTAAGGCTATCCATGATGATCCTTGCTGATTAACACATATTAATAAAGCGTAGCGGTTTTTCATTTACCCAGGCCGGGGCATTCTCCGAAAAAATAAAAATAATCACGCTCGTTTTTATCTGTTTCGTTAGAATAGGGCCGTCACGTTGTTGCGTTACCAGGCTATGCTCAGAGCAATGAGATCGCGCATATAGACATCGTTTGACGTGCTGTTAAAATCGCTCACACCTAAACAGGCGGATACGGTAGCGTTCCGTCATGGATGGCAATCAGCGATAGCCATAATTCACAGGGAGACATCTATGAAGCTTCGCCTGTCGGCGCTGGCGCTGGGAACCACACTGCTGGTCGGGTGTGCGAGTTCCGGTACAGAACAGCAGGGGCGTTCAGACCCATTTGAAGGGTTTAACCGCACCATGTACAACTTCAACTTTAATGTGCTGGACCCGTATGTTGTTCGGCCGGTCGCGGTCGCCTGGCGTGATTATGTTCCACAGCCTGCGCGTAACGGTTTAAGTAATTTCACCGGCAACCTCGAAGAACCGGCGATCATGGTGAACTATTTCCTGCAGGGCGATCCTTATCAGGGTATGGTGCATTTCACCCGTTTCTTCCTGAACACCTTATTAGGGATGGGCGGCTTTATTGACGTCGCGGGAATGGCGAATCCTAAGCTGCAGCGCGTTGAACCGCATCGCTTTGGCAGTACGCTGGGCCATTATGGCGTGGGGTATGGGCCTTATATGCAACTTCCGTTCTACGGCAGCTTCACGCTGCGTGAAGATGGCGGGGATATGGCGGATACCTTGTATCCGGTGCTCTCGTGGTTGACCTGGCCAATGTCCATAGGAAAATGGACTATCGAAGGGATAGAAACCCGCGCGCAGTTGCTGGACTCCGATGGTTTGCTGCGCCAGTCTTCCGATCCTTATATTATGGTGCGCGAGGCGTACTTCCAGCGTCATGACTTTATCGCCAATGGCGGAAAACTCAAGCCGCAGGAAAACCCGAACGCGCAGGCGATTCAGGACGAACTCAAAGAGATCGACTCGGAATAAACGGCAGTAAATAAAAAGGTGAGCGCAATGCTCACCTTTTTGATCCGTTTCAGAAAGAGATTAGAACGCGTAGTTAAAGTTAGTACCGAACAGCCAGGCTTTCCCTTCAGATTCAAACTGATAAGGGCCTTCATTAATTTTCACGCTCTGACCATGCATATAAGAGACGCCAACGTCGACAGACGCATCTTTGTTAAAGGCGTAAGTCGTACCGGCGCTCAGCCAGAAACGGTCCTGGTCCGGAATAGAGATAGAACGGTTTTGCGCTGGTACCGGGCTGTCATCGAAGGCGATACCGGTACGGAACGTCCAGTTGTCATCGTAGTAATAGGTGGTACCCAACGCAATGCGATAAGCGTCTTTAAAGCCTTCATGCTTCTCAAAGAGCGTATCGCCGGCGGTCGATTTTGCCTTCAATTCCTGGAACTGGCTCCAGCTGGTATAGGCCAGGCTATAGTGGATGGCCCACTGTGGCGCCACACGGTTATAACCGGACACTTCCCACATTTCCGGCAGATTCAGCGTCAGGTAGCCTGACTGCGTCGCGCCGCCGGTTGCCGTTGGGATAGGCAGGTTAAATCGGTTTATAGCGATGGGAAGATCGCTACTGTAGTTGCCTTTAAAGTCAATTTTGACTTCCGAGCGGTAGGTCAGCGCGTAGCGGTTATTTTTATCCAGTTCATAAAGGATACCGGCATTCCAGCCAAAGCCCCACTGATTACCGTTCAGGTGGGCAATCTTGGTGTCGCTGGGAATCTGACCCGCGACCGGCGCCAGCGCCGGATTCTGTGCCGCGACCAACTGACCTAAATCGCCCGCAAAACGTTCGATTTTTGCACGCGCGTATACCGCATCAAAGCCGAGGCCGAAGCTCCAGGCCTCATTTAAGCGATAAGCGCCGCTTAAATTCAGGTTCATGGTTTCAAGATCGGTCGTACCGCCAACCGAGCCGCCGGCGTATGTGTCGTTAAACTCTGTCGCCAGACCATAGTTAGAGGTAATAGAAGCCCCCCAGCCAAACTGGTCGTTAATCGGGGCGACAAAATGGACGTTCGGCACCCAGGCCGTCGGCGCGATGTTATCCGCATCTAACGTCCGACGAGATGGCGATGTCCCGCTAATATTAACATCAGGATCAATATAAACCGCGCCCGCTGAAAACGTCGGGCGGTCAAACATGGTAATTAACGCCGGGTTGCGGCTAACGTTACCCGCATCATCTGCGATTGCGCCTTCACCCGAATAGGCCCGGCCAAGGCCAGAGGAAGAAAATTCGTTTAACTGAAAGCCTGCAGACCAGGCCTGGGTGGAGATGATTGCCACTGCGACTGCGAGAGCAGACTTTGTAAACAGGGTTTTCTGGCTCATGACCATAACCTCATTGATTATTTTTATACAAACTATGTTACATGCTGTAACAGGAGCGCGAAGTGTAGGGTCTGCGGTACGACTTAGAAATCAGACCAGTGGCGAGAGTATAGGTCTGACCAGCTAGAATGTTGCAAGTATGTTTATAAGTTTTTTCAATTGTGATCTTAGAAACGAGATCTGGCTGGCAAAATCGGCGGGCTTAACGGTCACCCGATCGCGCGATTTTTGTTTTAGATCATTTTTAAGTGTGATTTCGGTCACTTAACGCGTTTCCCACCATTAACGACTGGAGAGGCGAATGCCGGGAGCGTAAAATATCCCCATCGTTTATCTGGCACCCTGGGTGCAAATACAGAGGAAATCTACAATGAGTAAATGCAGTGCTGATGAAACCCCGGTTTGCTGCTGTATGGACGTTGGAACCATCATGGACAACTCCGATTGCACCGCGTCATACAGCCGCGTATTCGCTACCCGCGCAGAGGCTGAAGAGACGCTGGCGGCGTTAACCGAAAAAGCGCGTAGCGTGGAGTCTGAACCTTGCCAAATTACGCCAACCTTTACCGAGGAATCCGAAGGCGTTCGTCTGGATATTGATTTTGTTTTCGCCTGCGAAGCAGAAACGCTGATCTTCCAGCTCGGCCTGCGTTAATCCGTTCATTCACGACGCCTCCGTCATCATCTGGCGGAGGCGTTTTCTTTTTTTGTCGTTTCCCTTCACTGTGCCTTAGCTCCCACTTTCTTTTCTCTCTGCTTGGCTAAATGTAAAAAATTGGTTAAGACTGTGATCAGGTCAGACCACTAATTTATTTTTTTACAGGGGAGTACTATGCGTCAGGCTTTACCGTTGGTCACCCGTCAGGGCGATCGCATTGCTATTGTCAGTGGGTTACGAACCCCCTTCGCTCGTCAGGCCACTGCATTTCATGGTATTCCCGCTGTTGATCTCGGCAAGATGGTGGTAGGCGAGCTGCTGGCGCGCAGTGAAATTCCAGCCGATGCCATTGAGCAACTGGTTTTTGGTCAGGTAGTACAAATGCCGGAAGCCCCCAATATTGCGCGCGAAATTGTGCTGGGTACGGGAATGAATGTTCATACCGATGCCTATAGCGTAAGCCGCGCCTGCGCCACCAGTTTTCAGGCGGTAGCGAATGTGGCGGAAAGCCTGATGGCCGGCACGATACGCGCGGGTATCGCTGGCGGCGCAGATTCGTCGTCGGTACTGCCAATAGGCGTGAGTAAAGCCCTGGCGCGGGTACTGGTTGATGTCAATAAAGCCCGGACGACCCGCCAGCGGCTGACGCTTTTTTCTCGTCTGCGCTTACGCGACCTGCTGCCCGTTCCTCCCGCCGTTGCTGAGTATTCCACCGGTCTGCGCATGGGCGATACCGCCGAACAGATGGCGAAAACGTATGGTATTACGCGTGAACAGCAGGACGCGCTGGCGCATCGTTCACATCAGCGCGCCGCGCAGGCATGGGCGGAGGGCAAACTGGCGGAAGAAGTGATGACGACCTATGTGCCGCCGTATAAAAACCCCTTTGCAGAAGACAACAACATTCGCGGCACCTCCACGCTGGCGGACTACGCCAAACTGCGTCCCGCTTTTGACCGAAAACATGGCTCTGTGACCGCCGCCAATAGTACACCGCTGACCGACGGCGCTGCCGCCGTTATTCTGATGACCGAATCCCGCGCTAAAGAGCTGGGGCTGCACCCGCTTGGTTATCTGCGCAGCTACGCCTTTACCGCTATTGATGTCTGGCAGGACATGCTATTGGGGCCGGCCTGGTCAACGCCGCTGGCGCTGGAGCGGGCCGGGTTGACGATGGCCGATCTGACGCTTTTTGACATGCATGAAGCGTTTGCCGCCCAGACTCTGGCGAACTTACAACTGCTGGGCAGCGAACGATTTGCCCGTGAGGTGCTTGGTCGTGCGCAGGCGACAGGGGAGGTGGATGACGCTAAATTCAACGTGCTCGGCGGCTCAATCGCCTACGGGCATCCTTTTGCCGCAACGGGCGCGCGGATGATAACCCAAACGTTGCATGAATTACGGCGTCGGGGCGGAGGTTTTGGCCTGGTCACGGCCTGCGCGGCTGGCGGTCTTGGCGCGGCGATGGTTCTGGAGGCGGAATAATGACTACCACATCAGCTTTTATGCTTAACGTGCGTCTGGATAATGTCGCGGTTGTCGCTATTGATGTCCCTGGAGAAAAGGTGAACACCCTGAAAGCGGAGTTTGCCGCGCAGGTACGCGCCATCCTGAAGCAAATCCGGGAAAACAAAGCGTTGCAGGGCGTTGTTTTTATCTCAGCCAAAGCAGATAACTTTATTGCTGGCGCTGATATCAACATGATAGGTCACTGCCAAAACGCGCAGGAAGCGGAAACGCTGGCGCGTCAGGGACAGCAACTGATGGCGGAGATCCAGGCATTGCCTGTTCCGGTTATCGCCGCCATTCATGGCGCCTGTCTGGGGGGCGGCCTTGAAATGGCGCTGGCCTGCCATCGGCGCATCTGTACCGATGACGTTAAAACCGTTCTTGGACTGCCGGAGGTACAGTTAGGGCTTTTACCGGGATCGGGCGGAACGCAGCGACTTCCACGGCTGGTGGGGGTCAGTACCGCGCTGGATATGATCCTGACAGGTAAACAGCTTCGCGCCAGACAGGCGCTTAAAGCCGGGCTGGTTGATGATGTGGTGCCGCAAACTATTTTACTGGAAGCGGCTGTCGAGCTGGCTAAAAAAGAACGCCTGGCGCAGCGGACATTATCGGTCCGTGAACGTATCCTGGCTGGGCCGCTGGGGCGCGCGCTGTTATTTCGCCTGGTGCGTAAAAAGACAGCGCAAAAAACGCAGGGTAATTATCCGGCGACGGAGCGGATCATTGATGTGATTGAAACCGGACTGGCGCAGGGCAGCAGTAGCGGCTATGACGCGGAAGCGCGCGCTTTCGGCGAGCTGGCGATGACGCCTCAATCGCAGGCGCTGCGCGCTGTTTTCTTTGCCAGTACCGAGGTGAAAAAAGATCCCGGTAGCGATGCGCCGCCCGGCCCGCTGAACAGCGTGGGCATCTTAGGCGGCGGGTTAATGGGCGGCGGTATCGCCTGGGTTACGGCCTGTAAAGGCGGTTTGCCAGTACGAATTAAGGATATAAATACTCAGGGGATCAATCATGCTCTGAAATACAGCTGGGATCTGCTTGAAACAAAAGTACGCCGCCGCCATATCAAAGCCAGCGAACGCGATAAACAGTTGGCGTTGATATCAGGTTCGACCGATTACCGTGGTTTCAGTCATCGTGATCTGGTCATTGAAGCGGTGTTTGAAGATCTGCCGTTAAAACAACAGATGGTGGCGGAAGTGGAGCAAAATTGCGCTACTCACACCATTTTTGCCTCCAATACTTCTTCCCTGCCGATTGGCGATATTGCGGCGAATGCGGCCAGACCGGAACAGGTGATTGGATTGCACTTTTTTAGCCCGGTCGAAAAAATGCCGCTGGTTGAGGTTATTCCTCATGCGTCTACTTCCGCGCAGACCATCGCCACGACCGTTAAGCTGGCGAAAAAACAGGGTAAAACCCCGATAGTCGTCAGTGATAAAGCCGGGTTTTATGTTAACCGAATTCTTGCGCCATATATCAATGAGGCGATTCGGATGCTGACTGAAGGCGAACGCGTCGAACATATTGACGCCGCCCTGGTAAAATTTGGTTTTCCGGTGGGGCCAATCCAACTTTTGGATGAGGTAGGAATCGACACGGGCACTAAAATTATTCCTGTGCTTGAGGCGGCGTATGGAGAACGTTTTAGCGCGCCTGCAAATGTTGTCGCTTCAATTTTGAATGACGATCGCAAAGGTAGAAAAAATGGTCGCGGTTTCTATCTTTATGGCGAAAAAGGGCGTAAAAGCAAAAAACAGGTTGACCCTGCTATTTATAAGCTTATTGGCGTGCAAGGGCAGAGTCGATTGTCTGCGCAGCAGGTGGCAGAGCGCTGTGTCATGTTAATGCTTAACGAAGCGGCGCGCTGTTTCGACGAAAAAGTGATTCGCAGCGCGCGCGATGGCGATATCGGCGCCGTGTTTGGTATCGGTTTTCCGCCGTTTCTCGGTGGCCCGTTCCGCTATATGGATGCTCTCGGGCCGGGTGAAATGGTGGCGACATTACAGCGCCTGGCCGCACTTTACGGTCCTCGTTACGCGCCTTGTGAACAATTAGTGCGCATGGCGGAGCGCAGGGAGCATTTCTGGACGAATGGGGAAACTGACCAGGGAAATTGAGGTCAAAGAGAATATGAATCCGCACTGAATGCCTCCTTAGTGGCGAAATAATAATCAAGGATTGACTATACTTACGCCATTGAGGTAAAAAACAGCGTTTCATTCAGTGAATGGATAAGGCACAATGCCGGCCACCGCATTTTTGCCGCAGCCAATAGGGGCATGTGGTAAGCGTGTTGGTGAAACTGGTTAACAAAAGCGGTGCAATATGCAAGTTTTTATCATGCGTCACGGCGACGCAGCCCTCGATGCCGCCAGTGATTCGGTTCGTCCCTTGACCCCTTGTGGGTGTGACGAGTCTCGCCTGATGGCGAACTGGCTGAAAGGTCAAAAAGTGGATATCGAACGTGTTCTGGTGAGTCCGTTTCTTCGGGCCGAACAGACGTTAGATGTGGTCGGCGATTGTATGAATCTGCCGGCTCAGGTGGATGTCCTGCCGGAGCTAACGCCCTGTGGCGATGTCGGTCTGGTCAGCGCCTACCTCCAGGCGCTGGCCAATGAAGAGATCGGATCGGTGCTGGTGATTTCTCACTTACCTCTGGTCGGATACCTGGTATCTGAGCTTTGTCCGGGCGAAACGCCGCCGATGTTCACGACGTCCGCAATTGCCAACGTTACGCTTGATGAAAGCGGCAAGGGGACATTCAACTGGCAAATGAGTCCCTGCAATCTGAAAATGGCGAAAGCGATTTAATCTTTGCTGCTTGATGGCGCTTCGCTTATCAGGCCTACGACAGCGTTGGCTGTTCGTAGGCTGGATAAGGCGCTTGCGCCGCCATCCGGCAATTCTGCATCAGGGTAATTCGGGCGGTTGCCACTCTTCCACTTCAATCAACACCAGCAGCGCGGCGTCGCCGCCGTACTCTTTCGGCGCCTGATGAAAGGCCATCACATGCGGATGCTGCGCCAGCCATAACGGCGTTTGCTGTTTCAGAATATGTTTACCGTGTCCATGCATGACGCAGGCGCAAAAAATATGTTCCCGACGGCAGGCGGCAATCAGCGCTCCCAGTTCCTGCTTGGCCTGAAGCTGCGTTAAGCCGTGTAAATCCAGAAACAGTTCTGGCGAATAGTCGCCGCGGCGCATTTTTTTTAGCTCGAAATGGCTGACATCTTCACGGACATACTTTACCGGCCCTTCCGTATTGAGCAGCGGCTGGAACTCATCGGAAAAATAGTGGCTGGCGTCCGCCTGTTCCTGAATTAACCTTCGGGTAGGGACTTCCGTGATTTTCTTGCGCAGTGGCCGATGGACGATAGTATCCTGTTTAATCTTTCGGGTGCCGACCATCAGCTGACGGAACAGCGCCTGGTCCTCCTCGCTGAGCGATGTTTTCTTTTTCATTCGTGGGTCTCGTCTGATCTTTTGCCTTAGTTTACCCGACCCGGAGGATATCCGAACGGTCAAAACGGATTTTTCGTATTCTCCCGCCGCGTCAATGCTGATTTATCCCTGTCTTCGTGGCAAACTAGCCGCCGAATTTAATGCGAGCATGCCCTGGAGGAATACGTGGATAAAATTTTCGTCGATGAAGCAGTAAGTGAACTGCATACCATTCAGGACATGTTGCGCTGGGCGGTAAGCCGCTTTAGCGCGGCGAATATCTGGTATGGACACGGTACCGATAACCCGTGGGATGAAGCGGTGCAACTGGTGTTGCCGTCTCTTTATCTGCCGCTGGATATTCCGGAAGATATGCGGACCGCGCGGCTGACGTCCAGCGAAAAACACCGCATTGTCGAGCGAGTGATTCGTCGCATTAACGAGCGTATCCCGGTCGCCTACCTGACCAATAAAGCCTGGTTCTGCGGCCACGAATTTTATGTCGATGAGCGCGTGCTGGTGCCGCGTTCGCCGATTGGCGAGCTGATTAATAACCACTTCGCCGGCCTTATTAGCCAACAGCCGAAATATATTCTGGATATGTGTACCGGTAGCGGCTGCATCGCCATCGCCTGTGCTTATGCTTTCCCGGACGCAGAGGTTGATGCGGTCGATATTTCGCCGGATGCGCTGGCTGTCGCCGAGCATAACATTGAAGAACACGGTCTTATCCATCACGTGACGCCAATCCGTTCCGATCTGTTCCGCGATCTGCCGAAAGTTCAGTACGATCTGATTGTCACTAACCCGCCTTATGTCGATGCAGAGGATATGTCCGATCTGCCGAACGAATATCGCCACGAACCTGAGCTGGGGCTGGCGTCCGGCACTGACGGCCTCAAATTGACCCGTCGTATCCTGGGGAATGCCCCGGATTATCTGTCCGATGACGGCGTTCTGATTTGTGAAGTCGGAAACAGCATGGTACATCTGATGGAGCAGTATCCGGATGTGCCGTTCACCTGGCTGGAGTTTGACAACGGCGGCGATGGCGTCTTTATGTTGACCAAAGCGCAGTTGCTCGCGGCCCGTGAACATTTCAATATTTATAAAGATTAAAACACGCAAACGACAACAACGATAACGGAGCCGTGATGGCAGGAAACACAATTGGACAACTCTTTCGCGTAACCACTTTCGGCGAATCACACGGGCTGGCGCTTGGGTGTATCGTCGATGGCGTGCCGCCCGGCATCCCGTTGACGGAGGCCGATCTGCAACACGATCTCGACAGACGCCGCCCCGGCACCTCGCGCTATACTACCCAGCGCCGCGAACCGGACCAGGTAAAAATTCTCTCCGGCGTGTTTGATGGCGTGACGACCGGCACCAGCATTGGCCTACTGATTGAAAACACCGATCAGCGCTCGCAGGACTACAGCGCGATTAAAGATGTTTTTCGTCCGGGACACGCGGATTACACCTATGAGCAGAAATACGGCCTGCGCGATTACCGTGGCGGTGGACGTTCTTCCGCGCGTGAAACCGCGATGCGCGTAGCGGCAGGGGCGATCGCCAAGAAATACCTGGCGGAAAAGTTCGGCATCGAAATCCGCGGCTGCCTGACCCAGATGGGCGACATTCCGCTGGAGATTAAAGACTGGCGTCAGGTTGAGCTTAATCCGTTCTTTTGTCCCGATGCGGACAAACTTGACGCGCTGGACGAACTGATGCGCGCGCTGAAAAAAGAGGGTGACTCCATCGGCGCGAAAGTGACGGTGATGGCGAGCGGCGTGCCGGCAGGGCTTGGCGAACCGGTATTTGACCGACTGGATGCGGACATCGCCCATGCGCTGATGAGCATTAATGCGGTGAAAGGCGTGGAGATCGGCGAAGGATTTAACGTGGTGGCGCTGCGCGGCAGCCAGAATCGCGATGAAATCACGGCGCAGGGTTTTCAGAGCAACCACGCTGGCGGCATCCTCGGTGGCATCAGTAGCGGGCAACACATTGTGGCGCATATGGCGCTGAAACCTACCTCCAGCATTACCGTGCCGGGACGTACGATCAACCGGGCAGGTGAAGAAGTCGAAATGATCACCAAAGGGCGCCACGATCCGTGTGTGGGGATTCGCGCAGTGCCGATCGCAGAAGCCATGCTGGCGATCGTGCTGATGGATCACCTGCTGCGCCATCGGGCACAGAATGCGGATGTAAAGACAGAGATTCCACGCTGGTAAGAAATGAAAAAAACCGCGATTGCGCTGCTGGCATGGTTTGTCAGTAGCGCCAGCCTGGCGGCGACGCCGTGGCAGAAAATAACTCATCCTGTCCCCGGCGCCGCCCAGTCTATTGGTAGCTTTGCCAACGGATGCATCATTGGCGCCGACACGTTGCCGGTACAGTCCGATAATTATCAGGTGATGCGCACCGATCAGCGCCGTTATTTCGGCCACCCGGACTTGGTCATGTTTATCCAGCGGTTGAGTCATCAGGCGCAGCAACGGGGGCTCGGAACCGTCCTGATAGGCGACATGGGGATGCCTGCCGGAGGCCGCTTTAATGGCGGACACGCCAGTCATCAGACCGGGCTTGATGTGGATATTTTCTTGCAGTTGCCGAAAACGCGCTGGAGCCAGGCGCAGCTATTGCGCCCGCAGGCGTTAGATCTGGTGTCCCGCGACGGTAAACACGTCGTGCCGTCGCGCTGGTCGTCGGATATCGCCAGTCTGATCAAACTGGCAGCACAAGACAATGACGTCACCCGTATTTTCGTCAATCCGGCTATTAAACAACAGCTTTGCCTCGATGCCGGAAACGATCGTGACTGGCTACGTAAAGTACGCCCCTGGTTCCAGCATCGCGCGCATATGCACGTGCGTTTACGCTGCCCTGCCGACAGCCTGGAGTGCGAAGATCAACCTTTACCCCCGCCGGGCGATGGATGCGGCGCTGAACTGCAAAGCTGGTTCGAACCGCCAAAACCTGGCACCACAAAGCCTGAGAAGAAGACACCGCCGCCGCTGCCGCCTTCCTGCCAGGCGCTACTGGATGAGCATGTACTCTGATGGACAATTTTTATGATCTGTTTATGGTCTCCCCGCTGCTGCTGGTGGTGCTGTTTTTTGTCGCCGTACTGGCAGGATTTATCGATTCTATCGCCGGGGGCGGAGGGCTGCTCACTATCCCTGCGCTGATGGCCGCCGGGATGTCGCCGGCAAACGCGCTGGCGACCAATAAATTACAGGCGTGCGGCGGCTCCCTCTCGTCTTCGCTCTATTTTATTCGCCGTAAAGTGGTAAACCTGGCCGAGCAAAAGCTCAATATTCTGATGACGTTCATTGGCTCGATGAGCGGCGCGCTGCTGGTGCAGCACGTGCAGGCGGATATTTTGCGCCAGATCTTGCCTATCCTGGTGATTTTCATCGGCCTCTATTTTTTATTGATGCCGAAGCTGGGCGAGGAAGATCGCCAGCGCCGCCTGTATGGATTACCGTTCGCGCTGATAGCCGGGGGATGCGTCGGGTTTTACGACGGCTTTTTCGGGCCTGCCGCCGGGTCGTTTTACGCTCTGGCGTTTGTCACCTTATGTGGCTATAACCTGGCGAAATCCACGGCACATGCCAAAGTGCTTAACGCTACTTCCAACGTTGGCGGCCTGCTGTTATTTATCATCGGCGGCAAAGTGATCTGGGCGACGGGCTTCGTGATGCTGGTTGGTCAGTTTTTAGGGGCGCGAATGGGGTCGCGTCTGGTGTTGAGCAAAGGCCAAAAACTTATCAGACCGATGATCGTTATTGTCTCGGCGGTAATGAGCGCCAGGTTACTTTATGATAGCCACGGACAGGAGATCCTCCACTGGTTGGGGATGAATTAATGAACAGTACGCACCATTACGAACAGTTAATTGAGATTTTTAACGGCTGCTTTGCCGAAGAATTTAATACCCGTCTGATTAAAGGCGACGACGAACCGATCTATCTTCCTGCTGACGCGCAGGTACCGTACCACCGCATCGTCTTTGCGCATGGGTTTTACGCCAGCGCGCTGCATGAGATTTCTCACTGGTGTATCGCCGGTAAGGCGCGCCGCGAACTGGTTGACTTTGGTTACTGGTACTGCCCGGACGGACGCGACGCGCAGACCCAAAGTCAATTTGAAGACGTTGAGGTGAAGCCACAGGCTTTCGACTGGTTGTTTTGCGTGGCGGCGGGGTATCCCTTTAACGTCAGTTGCGACAATCTGGAAGGCGATATTGAGCCGGATCGCGTGGCGTTTCAGCGCCGGGTTCATGCGCAGGTAATGGCGTATCTGGAGCAGGGCATTCCTGAACGTCCGGCCCGCTTCATCAAAGCGCTACAGAATTACTATCACACGCCCGAACTTAAGGCGGAACAGTTCCCGTGGCCGGAAGCGCTTATTTAAAGCCAGCGCCACGTTTACAATGAGGAAAGAAGATGATCGCGGAGTTTGAATCACGCATTCTGGCATTAATTGACGATATGGTAGAACACGCCAGCGACGATGAGCTTTTTGCCAGTGGATACCTGCGTGGCCACCTGACGTTAGCCATTGCCGAGCTGGAGAGCGGTGATGACCACTCCGTCGAGGCGGTCTATGCCAACGTTAGCCAAAGTCTGGAAAAAGCGATCGGCGCCGGTGAACTGTCGCCGCGCGATCAGGCGTTAGTCAAAGCGATGTGGGACAATTTGTTCGACAAGGCAAAACAATAACGCCGTGGGCCGGAAGGCGACGCTTGCCGCCTTCCGCTATTGACTGACCCATTACTTCACCGCTTTTCCCTTCAATAACTTTCTCACCCATAACCGATTTGGATTTAACGCCGCCAGCGTACCGGCATCCAGTGGAATCGGCTCGTTACTCATCTGCGCCGCCAGAATTTCTGCGCATAATGGCGCTGAGCACAAACCGCGCGATCCCAGCGCGCCGAGCATAAATAAACCCGGATACACAGGCGCAGGCGCCGCCGACGTTTTATTATCGGCTAAATCGGCGTAATGCGTCAGCGTGGCGTGGTAATCCGGGACATTGCCCACCATCGGCAGATGGTCGCGGGTGGCGCAACGCACGCCGCAACGGGCGCTGTTGCCGCTGACGTCAACCTCTGTGGCCCATTTCGCATCCGGAAAACAGTCAAGCAGACGCTGTCGGTTCTGACGCTGATCTTCTTCGCGCCAGACGGTGCTTTCGTCACCCCGGTGATAGCTGGCGCCAATACAGTGCTGCTGATTATGCGGATTTTGCGGCGTCAGATAGCCGTCGTAGCATAACACCTGACGCAACGCCGAGAGAGCGGGGGTGGTGGGAATATGACTGACCTGCCCCCCGACGGCATACACCGGCAGCGGCTGGGTCTGATCAAAACGGTTAATCTGATGGCCGTTCGCCAGAACGACGGTCTCATGGCTGGCGGTTTCACCTGACGTAAAGCGCAGTTGCCAGCGCGACTCCTGCGCAACGAGCGACGTGAGCGTATGGCGAAAGCGCGTTTGTAAACCCTGTTCGGTCGCCAGTGCGATGACTGCGCGAGTTAATTGTTCCGGGCACAGCCAGCCGCCTGCCGGATAGGTAATTCCTCCGCAGCGTGTCGTCACGCCAACCGCCTGTTCCGCCTCTTCGGCATTGAGCGCCGAGGCCAGTCCGGCGGGCAGCGCCAGGGACAGCATCTGGGCAATTTTCTGCTGGCTTTTCTCATCCCATCCGAGCTGCGTTACGCCGCACCAGTCATGATCAAAAGAGACGGGCAGGGCATCATACAGGCGACGGGCAAAGGTGAATGCGGTCGGGAAAAAGCGATTAATGGCGGCGTCATGTTTGCTAAGGAGCGGATAAAGCGCGCCCTGTCGATTACCGGAAGCGCCCTGGGCGGGCTGATCATCTGCGCAATAGAGCGTCACCTGCCAGCCGCGACGCAGTAACGCCAGTGATAACAGCGCGCTGGCAATGCCGCCGCCAATGATCGCCGTTTCACGTTTTTCGCTTCCACTGCGGTAAAACCAGGGCGCGGAAAGGGTCGGCATGAGGTGTTGTTCCATCACTCCACAAAGCATCTCGCGTTTACGCCCGAAGCCTTTGCGTTTTTGCATGGTAAAACCGGCTTCCTGTAATCCCCGACGAACGAAGCCCGCCGAGGTAAACGTCGCCAGCGTTGCGCCGGGCCGCGCCAGCCGCGCCATCGCGTTAAACAGGTTTGGCGTCCACATATCCGGATTTTTAGCCGGGGCAAAACCGTCGAGGAACCAGGCGTCGACTGTTTGATTCAGCGTGGCGTCCAGTTGGTCGGTCAGCTCATTAATATCGCCAAACCACAAATCCAGCGTCACCCGGCTCCGATCCAGCAATAGTCGGTGGCACCCCGGGAGCGGCAGCGGCCATTGCGCCTGCAGCTGCTCTGCCCAGGGCGCGAGCTCCGGCCAGTGTTGGTGCGCCAGCGCCAGATCGTCGCGCGTTAACGGGAATTTCTCAAAACTGATGAAATGTAACCTTTGCAGCGTCGCCTGTGGGTGCGCAGAACGAAAGCTGTCAAACGCCTGCCACAGCGTCAGGAAGTTGAGTCCGGTGCCAAAACCGCTTTCCGCGACTATAAATAATGGATGTGAATGTACGGGAAATCGCTCCGTAAGACGATTGCCGCCAAGAAAAACGTAGCGTGTCTCTTCGAGTCCATTGTCATTAGAAAAATAGACATCATCAAAATCTCGGGAAACAGGTGTACCCTCAGCGTTAAATTCGAGTGTGGCGGGTTGTATGGCGTATTGTTTCACGTAAGTTACTCGTCTGACGGGCGGTATCGCGATCTTAACGATGTGTGCCTGATGGCGCAAATTTCCGTACTAAATGGCTGATCGGACTTGTTCGGCGTACAAGTGTACGCTATTGTGCCAATCGAAACTTAAAAATAGTGCGAATTACAGAGGTATTGAATGAAACGTGCAGTGATTACTGGCCTGGGCATCGTTTCCAGCATCGGTAATAACCAGCAGGAAGTCCTGGCATCTCTGCGTGAAGGACGTTCAGGGATCACTTTCTCTCAGGAGCTGAAGGACGCCGGCATGCGTAGCCAGGTATGGGGCAACGTAAAACTGGATACCACTGGCCTCATTGACCGCAAAGTCGTGCGCTTTATGAGCGACGCCTCCATCTATGCTTATCTGTCTATGGAGCAGGCAGTGGCCGACGCCGGTCTGGCGCCGGAAGTCTATCAGAATAACCCGCGTGTCGGCCTGATTGCAGGTTCCGGCGGCGGCTCCCCGAAATTCCAGGTCTTTGGCGCAGACGCCATGCGTAGCCCGCGTGGTCTGAAAGCCGTGGGCCCGTATGTGGTGACGAAAGCAATGGCATCCGGCGTTTCCGCCTGCCTCGCTACGCCGTTTAAAATTTATGGCGTGAACTACTCCATTAGCTCCGCTTGCGCGACCTCCGCACACTGTATCGGTAATGCGGTTGAACAGATCCAACTGGGCAAACAGGACATCGTTTTTGCTGGCGGCGGCGAAGAGCTGTGCTGGGAAATGGCCTGTGAGTTCGATGCGATGGGCGCACTGTCCACCAAATATAACGATACGCCTGAAAAAGCGTCCCGTACCTATGATGCGCACCGTGATGGGTTTGTCATCGCGGGCGGTGGCGGTATGGTTGTTGTCGAAGAGCTGGAACACGCTCTGGCGCGCGGCGCGCATATCTATGCGGAAATCGTCGGTTACGGCGCAACATCCGATGGCGCAGACATGGTTGCTCCGTCTGGTGAAGGCGCAGTACGTTGCATGCAGATGGCGATGCACGGCGTAGACACGCCGATCGACTACCTGAACTCTCACGGTACCTCTACTCCGGTAGGCGACGTGAAAGAACTCGGTGCAATCCGTGAAGTGTTTGGCGATAACAGCCCGGCAATTTCTGCAACCAAAGCGATGACCGGCCACTCGCTGGGTGCCGCAGGCGTGCAGGAAGCTATCTACTCTCTGCTGATGCTGGAGCACGGTTTTATCGCGCCGAGCATCAACATCGAAGAGCTGGATGAGCAGGCTGCGGGTCTGGACATCGTGACCGAAACGACCGAGCGTGAACTGACTACTGTAATGTCTAACAGCTTCGGTTTTGGCGGCACCAACGCCACGCTGGTGATGCGTAAGTTGTAAGCCTGACTATTACGTTGTAGTATCAATAATGAAACAGGTCGCTAATGCGACCTGTTTTTTCATTCAGGGAACAACAAATTATATGGATATTCTATAAATGCCAACTAATACATTAGATAAAATTAGGCATAGTTTGAGTTGTGTGGCTGTTTTATTTGGTTTGTTCGGCATTTTTGTTTTTGCCTCATTTTCGCCTTCCTATGCCTGGCTTTATTTGGGAGGTCTGGCTGCGCCTTTTATATATAGTATTGTTTTTGTCTATGCGATTGCCGCCTGGAGTATTTATTCAAAGTATTACCCGTTTTTATCATTGGGTCGCTTATCATTCGTGGAGTGTTTTGTTCCGGCGCTGGCCCTGGTGTGCCTTACCGTTCTCTACAATGCTTTTAGTGGCCCGGAACCCTGGATGGCCGAGTTATCAAGGCAATTTTTTCTTCATAAATTTCTTAACACGCTGGCGATGTGCTTTCTGGCTCCTGTGGCGGAGGAAATTATATTCAGAGGGTTTTTATTAAACAGCAGTATCGGTTGGGGTCGGTACTCAAGAGTTTCCGGTATTATTATTACCTCACTCGCTTTTGCTATTATGCATACACAATATCTCTTTGCGGTGACTTTTGTTTATCTGTTTGTTTTTTCATCGATATTATGCGTTGTTCGAATGAGAAGTCGAGGGTTAATGATACCGATAATACTTCATATTTTAAATAATGCCTGGGTTATTTTCGGCTTACTGTTTTCAGCGACGGAATAAGCGCCTGATGCAAGAGGCGCTTTAACCTCTCCGGTACGAACAAGAGACCGATGGCGGTTCCCTTTTTTAATGCTTCTTATATTCCGGCGCGACTTTCGCTGACCAGGCCTCAGCCTGGGTGATGGCGCCTGCGTCATAAATCGGCTGTTCATAACCCCTGTCAGCATCCCGAACGCGGTAAATTTTCCAGCGTCCCTCTTCCCAACGGGTATAAACTTCCAGGTGGATGGGCGTTGACTCTGTGCCCAACAGAACATCCACTTTTTCTCCGCCGAGGAAAGGGTGTGCCTTCCCAACCCGTAACTGTGGAATCCACTCTGGCGCATAGTCCTGCGCATACATAAAATAATCTGCCCCCACAATCTCCTGTTCATAAAGGGACTGTATTAGCGCCAGGCGATGAATAACCTCTTTAGCAACGTAACGTTGCATTAAGGCGGTGGTGTCGTCAGGGGTATTCACATCGTTCGTGAACGTCGTCATCCATGAGGTATAGAACTGCTTCACGGCCTGCGTACTGTCGTGATGAGGCGCAGAGCAACTACAAAGCAACAGGATAAGCGCGACAAGGGAGAACGTTTTCATTAATTCTTCCTGTAGATGGTATATGAGGGCCTGGCTGCCCGGTAGCCCGGGCCGGCCCACATATCGCGTTGTTTAAAATCCGAATACCACTCTGCGCCATCGTATATCGCCATGTGACCGCTCGGGTTTCCGCCAGCGTAAGGTTGAATAATGATGACGTCACCCTCGCGCGGCATTTCATAGGTGCCAATAGCGGTGAATCCGGCGCTTCTTAACATTGGGCCATAATCTTTCGCATGATACGTATGCCCCAGCGTGATACCGCCCGCCTGAATTGCCTTTCGGGTAAATTCCGCACACCGGCCTTGAGAATGAGAACCTGCATGCGTTTTGGCATAATTAACCGCCACTCTTTTATCCCAACTCATAATGATTCCTGTTAATAAAATACGTAATAGCAATGACGTAATGCTTTAACAGTATTTGATTCGGGAAGCATGACAGATCGTGCTATTACTATTTTCAATATAATAAGTTTAAATATTTATTAATTGTTGAGATTGATAAGTTAGGGCTAATTTATTCAACATTAACTATTATTCTGCGGTATCGGCATCATTTTTTATTTGCATATCATCATAGCGCGACGGCCAGATCTCTTGCGGCGTGATGCCCAGCGCGTCCGCAATAATCCGTTCAGCTCTCGGCCAGGAACGGGTAAAGACATTGCGCAGTGAATCAGGTGATAAACCAGCCTGACGAGAAAGATCTCTGAGCGTAATACCTCTTTTTTCAAGTGCACTTTTAATATCTGCACGATGCCAGTCTTGGCTTTTTGGTTCCATTCTGTAATCCTAAGAAGATGTGTTATCGGCACCGATATTTTTAAGGTAAAAATTAGCGCGTGAAAAAGAAAGTTACTTTCTTTTTCACGCTAAGAATAGTGCCAGAAAGAAAGCGAAATTTCGCGAAAAAGAAGAAATATTTTTATTTCATCAGGGGAAAGGAAAGAAACCGATGGCAAAGGAATGGTTCACGGTTAAGGAATGTCTTGGCTTACCGGGGTTTCCGGGAAGCGAGCCTGCGGTTCGCGAACGTTTGTATAAGTACAGCGAAGGGAAAGCGGGGGTCAGGCGTAAGCGTGTTAAATCAAAGGCTGAGGAGTTTCATATATCTGTTTTCCCTCTTTATGTTCATCGTTATCTTGACGACAGCGGAGAGGAACCGACGCCAGAACCCATTTCCTTACAGGAAGCGGAGCCTGAAGATATCTGGGAGATGATGTTCAGGTTACTGACGCCAGAACAGCGCAAGCAGGTGACCGGACGGTTTAAGGTGAGAGGAATGAAAGCGGTCTTTCCCTTTCTGTTTGATGACACGCCGCCACGTTGATACCCTGGCTGCAATTTCAAGGTTGACAAGTTTCGCGTCTCACAGGCAGACTTCACTCTCTACATTATCCTTCCGATAATGCGTAAGCGTTTAACGTTATCCAACGCACCTTAATCCTGACGTTCAGGTAGAGGGGGGCGTGGCCTTTCCCCGCCTTACTCTGCATTCTGGAGTAATGCATGACAGCAGTTAGCCAAAAAACAACGACCCCGTCTGCGAATTTTTCGCTGTTCCGCATCGCCTTTGCGGTTTTCCTGACCTATATGACGGTCGGCCTGCCGTTACCCGTCATCCCGCTTTTTGTTCATCACGAACTGGGCTATAGCAATACGATGGTTGGGATCGCCGTGGGCATTCAGTTTTTTGCGACGGTACTGACGCGCGGCTATGCCGGACGGCTGGCGGATCAATATGGCGCTAAACGATCGGCGTTACAGGGGATGCTTGCCTGCGGGCTGGCGGGCGCCGCCTGGCTCCTGGCCGCGCTGTTGCCGGTTTCCGCGCCGGTAAAATTCGCGCTGCTTATTGTCGGGCGTTTGATCCTCGGATTTGGCGAAAGCCAGCTGCTGACCGGAACCCTGACCTGGGGACTGGGGCTGGTTGGCCCAACGCGTTCCGGTAAGGTGATGTCGTGGAACGGGATGGCGATTTACGGCGCGCTGGCGGCCGGTGCGCCGTTGGGCTTGCTGATCCATAGCCACTTTGGCTTCGCGGCGCTGGCGGGGACGACGATGGTTTTACCGCTGCTTGCCTGGGCATTCAACGGCACCGTGCGTAAAGTGCCTGCGTATACGGGGGAGCGACCTTCACTGTGGAGCGTGGTCGGGCTTATCTGGAAACCGGGCCTGGGCCTGGCATTGCAGGGCGTGGGCTTTGCCGTCATCGGTACGTTTATTTCACTTTATTTTGTCAGCAATGGCTGGACGATGGCGGGATTCACCCTGACCGCGTTTGGCGGTGCGTTTGTACTGATGCGCATATTGTTCGGTTGGATGCCGGACCGCTTTGGCGGCGTGAAGGTCGCCGTTGTCTCATTGCTGGTTGAGACGGCAGGGTTGCTGCTCTTGTGGCTGGCGCCGACGGCCTGGATAGCGCTGGTAGGCGCGGCGCTCACCGGGGCAGGGTGTTCACTGATTTTCCCGGCGCTGGGCGTGGAGGTTGTGAAACGCGTACCTGCACAGGTACGCGGTACGGCGCTCGGCGGCTACGCCGCGTTTCAGGATATCTCCTACGGCGTTACCGGCCCGCTGGCGGGCATGCTGGCCACGTCATGCGGCTATCCTTCCGTATTCCTCGCGGGAGCGATCTCCGCGGTGGTTGGCATCCTGGTGACGATATTATCGTTCCGGCGCGGTTAAGAAACCAGCCAGAAAAGCGCCAGTACAATTATTAGCGCGATAAACAACAGGCCTGGTCGCGCAGACAGATTTTTCACGGTTTCAATCATCGGCGCAAACGGGCGGTAGATGGGTTGAATAGAGAGCGGTTCGAGCTCATCCGCCTCCCGCTCTACGCGACGCAGGAAAATATGGTTAAGTAAATCCTGCACCTGGGCGGTGGTCAGCACCGTTTGCGGCTGAATTTGATAAGTGTGTTGGGCATACTCTTTGATCGCTGTGAGTTCGTCCGGTTCCAGCGGTTGTTTTAACGCAGCCTGCAGCGTATGTAGCGTAGGCGCGTGTTGTAGTGACAGCGTCTGCCGCGCCTGTAGCCATGTCGCCAGATGGGTAAACTGTTTTGCCGGAATGAGCTCGCCGCTTTTCACGCCGGAGAGTTCCAGCATTGATTGCCAGATAAGTTTGTTTGACTCGCCGGTCGCGGCCGCCAGCTTCGTCACCAACTGATTCAACGTATTATGTTCAGCAGGCAATAATGGCCGATCCGTTGCCGGACGTTGCTGCGGCTGCGGAATGGAAAGCTGCCCTTGTTGCAGAAGCGTCAGCACGTTTTTGAGTTGATCGGGCGTAAGCTGGCTAAGCGCGGTTTGACCGTATTGCTGACGGATAAAATCGCTGACGGCCTGACGATTATTCCCGACGCCAAGCAGCTCTGTTAGCTGTGAAAGCACCTGACGATTGGCATGATTTTGCTGCGCTACGCCCAGACGCTGGGTAAGATTCTGTTCAGCGGCGGGGAAGTGGCGCGACAGTAGCGGCGCGTCATTTTTTATCCCCAGATCGTGTTTCATTCCGGCCCATACTTCCGCGCTTTGCTGCTGGGTCAGTGAAATCAGGCGCGTGATCAGCCTTTCCAGTACCGTACGCTGTTGCATGGAAAGCGGCTGCTCGCTCGCAGCGGAAAGAGGATTACGCCCTTCGCCTGGAGGCTGTGCGGGGGCGCCGGAGATGGGATGCATAATTAATTATCCTTTAACCATAAATCTGAGCAATATATGCCTGGCGGCCAGATTATGGCACACTTGTCCGGTTAACTCTCGTTCTCAAACAGGTACGACAGTCGTGAAAATTCTCGTTGATGAAAATATGCCTTACGCCCGCGAATTATTTAGCCGCCTGGGTGAGGTAAAGGCAGTGCCGGGTCGCCCGATCCCCGTTGAAGAATTGAACCATGCCGATGCGTTAATGGTGCGTTCGGTCACGAAAGTGAATGAATCGCTGCTGAGCGGCACGCCGATTAACTTCGTTGGTACTGCTACGGCAGGCACCGATCATGTGGATGAGGCATGGCTGAAGCAGGCGGGCATCGGTTTTTCAGCCGCGCCCGGCTGTAATGCTATCGCCGTGGTGGAGTATGTGTTTTCCGCGCTGTTGATGCTGGCCGAACGTGACGGCTTTTCGTTACGCGATCGCACTATAGGGATTGTCGGCGTGGGTAACGTTGGAAGCCGGCTACAGACCAGGCTTGAAGCGTTGGGTATCCGTACGTTGCTGTGCGATCCGCCACGCGCCGCACGCGGGGACGAGGGTGATTTTCGTACGCTGGATGAGCTGGTGCAGGAAGCGGATGTCCTGACTTTCCATACGCCGCTCTATAAAGACGGACCGTACAAAACGCTGCATCTGGCCGATGAGACGCTGATCCGTCGACTGAAACCCGGCGCCATTCTCATTAACGCCTGCCGCGGTCCGGTGGTGGATAACGCCGCGTTGCTGGCGCGACTTAATGCCGGGCAGCCGCTGAGCGTGGTGCTTGATGTGTGGGAGGGCGAACCGGATCTTAACGTCGCGCTACTGGAAGCCGTGGATATCGGCACGTCGCATATTGCCGGCTATACGCTGGAAGGCAAAGCGCGCGGCACCACCCAGGTCTTTGAGGCGTATAGCGCGTTTATCGGCCGCGAGCATCGTGTCGCGCTGGAGACATTACTGCCTGCGCCTGAGTTTGGTCGTATTACGCTTCACGGCCCGCTGGATCAACCGACGCTGAAAAGACTGGCGCATTTGGTGTATGATGTGCGCCGCGACGATGCGCCGCTGCGTAAAGTCGCTGGAATTCCGGGTGAATTTGATAAATTGCGTAAAAATTATCTTGAGCGCCGTGAATGGTCGTCTTTATACGTGATGTGTGACGACGAAACGGCAGCCGCCTTGCTGTGTAAGCTAGGTTTTAACGCTGTTCATCACCCGGCACATTAATGTCTTCTTAATGCTCCCTGTCGAATAATGCGACAGGGACGCTTATGTATTTCTGGAGTAAATCACCATGTCTGAAGGCTGGAACATTGCCATTCTGGGCGCAACGGGCGCCGTAGGCGAAGCCCTGCTTGAAACACTGGCTGAACGCCAGTTCCCGGTCGGTGAAATTTATGCGTTGGCGCGTCATGAAAGCGCGGGCGAGCACCTCCGTTTTGGTGGCAAGTCGGTCATTGTCCAGGATGCGGCGGACTTTGACTGGACGCAGGCGCAGTTGGCGTTTTTCGTTGCCGGCGCAGAGGCATCGGCTGCCTGGATAGACGACGCGACCAATGCAGGTTGCCTGGTGATAGATTCCAGCGGTCTGTTCGCGCTGGAGCCTGATGTGCCGCTGGTCGTGCCGGAAGTTAACCCGTATGTACTGGCGGATTACCGTAACCGTAACGTGATTGCGGTCGCCGATAGTCTGACCAGTCAACTGCTGGCGGCGCTCAAGCCGTTAATCGATCAGGGGGGACTGTCGCGCATCGCCGTCACCAGTATGTTATCAGCGTCCGCACAGGGGAAAAAAGCGGTCGATGCGCTGGCCGGACAGAGTGCGAAGCTGCTTAACGGCATACCGATTGATGAAGATGATTTCTTTGGCCGCCAGTTAGCGTTCAATATGCTGCCGCTGCTGCCGGATCGTGAAGGCAGCGTGCGCCAGGAACGTCGTATCGTCGATGAAGTGCGTAAAATTTTGCAGGACGATGGCGTGATGATCTCCGCCAGTGTCGTGCAGTCGCCGGTGTTCTATGGCCATGCGCAGATGGTGAGCTTTGAAGCGCTCCGTCCGCTGGCGGCGGAAGAGGCGCGCGAGGCATTTTCCCGCGGTGAAGATATCGTACTGTCAGAAGAGACGGATTACCCGACGCAGGTGGGCGACGCTTCCGGCAATCCACAGCTTTCTATTGGCTGTGTGCATAATGATTACGGTATGCCGGAACAAATTCAGTTCTGGTCAGTGGCGGACAACGTGCGTTTCGGCGGCGCGCTGATGGCCGTTAAAATTGCGGAGAAGCTGGTGCAGGAGTATCTGTACTGATGTCCGGACAGCAATCATCGCCGGTCTATAAAATTGCGCTGGGTATTGAGTACGACGGCAGCAAGTATTATGGCTGGCAGCGTCAGAATGAAGTGCGCAGCGTGCAGGAAAAGCTGGAAAAAGCGCTCTCGCAGGTGGCAAATGAACCTATTAACGTGTTCTGCGCCGGGCGTACCGATGCCGGCGTTCACGGCACCGGGCAGGTTGTCCATTTCGAAACGACCGCATTGCGCAAAGATGCGGCATGGACGCTGGGGGTAAATGCGAATTTGCCTGGTGACATTGCCGTGCGCTGGGTGAAAACTGTACCGGATGATTTTCACGCGCGATTTAGCGCTACGGCTCGCCGTTATCGCTATATCATCTACAATCATCGACTGCGTCCTGCGGTATTAGCAAAAGGCGTGACGCATTACTATGAGCCGCTGGATGCAGAGCGGATGCATCGCGCGGCGCAGTGTCTGCTTGGCGAAAATGATTTTACCTCGTTTCGCGCGGTGCAGTGCCAGTCGCGCACGCCGTGGCGTAATGTGATGCACATCAACGTTACCCGCCACGGCCCTTATGTGGTGGTCGATATCAAAGCGAATGCCTTTGTTCATCATATGGTCAGGAATATTGTCGGCAGCCTGCTGGAAGTAGGCGCTCACAACCAGCCGGAGAGCTGGATCGCAGAGCTGTTAGCGGCCAGGGACAGAACGCTGGCGGCGGCAACGGCGAAGGCGGAGGGGCTATATTTGGTTGCGGTGGATTACCCTGACCGGTTTGACCTTCCAAAACCGCCAATGGGCCCGCTATTTCTGGCGGACTAATCCGAATCGTACACCCGAAACGTGTCGGGTAGAAAGGCAAAGACAAATATGGACCTGATCTACTTTATTATTGATTTTATTCTGCACATCGATGTGCATCTGGCGGAGCTGGTCGCGGAGTACGGCGTCTGGGTGTACGCTATTTTGTTTTTGATTCTGTTTTGTGAAACCGGCCTGGTCGTCACGCCGTTCCTGCCGGGCGACTCGCTGCTGTTTGTCGCCGGGGCGCTGGCTTCGCTGGAAACCAACGATCTCAATGTGCATGTCATGGTGGCGTTAATGCTGATCGCCGCAATTGTCGGCGATGCGGTAAATTACACGATTGGTCGACTGTTCGGCGAAAAACTGTTCAGTAATCCGAATTCGAAAATTTTCCGCCGCAGTTATCTGGATAAAACCCACCAGTTTTATGAAAAACACGGCGGTAAAACTATCATTCTCGCTCGCTTCGTGCCGATCGTCAGAACTTTTGCGCCGTTTGTGGCAGGGATGGGGCACATGTCCTATCGGCATTTTGCCGCCTATAACGTCATCGGCGCGCTGCTATGGGTGCTGCTCTTTACCTACGCCGGTTATTTCTTCGGTACGATACCGTTGATTCAGGATAACCTTAAGCTGCTGATTGTGGGGATTATCGTGGTTTCGATATTACCTGGCGTCATTGAGATTGTCCGGCATAAGCGCGCTGCGTCGCGTGCCGCAAAATAGAAAGTAACTCAGCGGTTCGACCACTTTTTTATCCAAAGTTTCGGGCTGTTATGTTTTAATGTGCAACATTCATGGTCTGTTGGGGGCAAAAATGGCATTATGCGCCCCTTATAATAAAGCTGACTAAGGTTCAGGCAGAAAGGTCACCAATGAGCTGGATTGAACGAATTAAAAGCAACATTACTCCCACCCGCAAGGCTAGCATTCCTGAAGGGGTGTGGACCAAGTGTGATAGCTGCGGTCAGGTTTTATACCGCGCTGAGCTGGAACGTAATCTTGAGGTCTGTCCTAAGTGTGACCATCATATGCGCATGTCGGCGCGCAATCGCCTGCATAGCCTGTTAGATGAAGGTTCCCTTGTGGAGTTGGGTAGCGAGCTGGAGCCAAAAGACGTGCTCAAGTTCCGCGACTCCAAAAAATAT
This sequence comes from Salmonella sp. SAL00670, assembly GCF_046552235.1. Lineage (NCBI taxonomy): Bacteria > Pseudomonadati > Pseudomonadota > Gammaproteobacteria > Enterobacterales > Enterobacteriaceae > Salmonella > Salmonella sp. SAL00670. The sequence goes on along the minus strand of NZ_JBGDUO010000006.1, from coordinate 123,169 downwards.
AAAGACAGACTGGCGTCCGCGCAGAAAGAAACCGGCGAGAAAGACGCGCTGGTGGTCATGAAAGGGACGCTTCACGGTATGCCGGTTGTCGCCGCCGCGTTTGAATTCGCGTTCATGGGCGGCTCAATGGGGTCTGTCGTTGGCGCACGCTTCGTTCGTGCCGTTGAACAGGCGCTGGAAGACAACTGTCCGTTAGTGTGTTTCTCTGCTTCCGGCGGCGCGCGTATGCAAGAAGCGCTGATGTCGCTGATGCAGATGGCGAAAACCTCGGCGGCGCTGGCTAAAATGCAGGAACGTGGTCTGCCCTACATTTCGGTATTGACCGATCCGACAATGGGCGGCGTTTCCGCCAGTTTTGCGATGCTGGGCGATCTCAACATCGCCGAGCCAAAAGCTCTGATTGGCTTCGCCGGCCCGCGCGTTATCGAACAGACCGTTCGCGAAAAACTGCCGCCGGGATTCCAGCGCAGTGAGTTCCTGATCGAAAAAGGCGCTATTGATATGATAGTTCGCCGCCCGGAAATGCGCCTGAAGCTGGCGAGCATTCTGGCGAAGCTGATGAATCTGCCCGCGCCGAACCCGGACGCCCCGCGTGAAGGCGTGGTGGTGCCTCCGGCGCCGGATCAGGAGTCTGAGGCCTGATAACTGAAAAGGGCAGGGCCGCAGGCTCTGCCCTTTTGCTTTTCACCGTAAAGAAGCAGCGGAATCAATGAAAAACAAATCTATACCTCAAGCTGCGTCGCCCCTGGCCTCGTGGCTTTCTTATCTGGAAAACCTGCACAGCAAGAGTATCGATTTAGGCCTTGAGCGCGTAAGCCAGGTGGCAGCGCGTCTGGACATCCTCAAGCCTGCGCCGTTCGTTTTTACCGTTGCGGGAACCAACGGTAAAGGTACGACCTGTCGAACGCTGGAGTCGGTGTTAATCGCGGCGGGATACCGTGTGGGCGTCTATAGTTCGCCTCATCTGGTACGTTACACCGAGCGCGTGCGCGTGCAGGGGAAAGAATTAGCGGAATCCGCGCATACCGCGTCCTTTGCGGAAATAGAAGCGGCGCGCGGCGATATTTCATTGACCTATTTTGAATATGGTACGTTGTCGGCATTGTGGCTGTTTAAACAGGCTAACCTTGACGTGGTGATTCTGGAGGTCGGGTTGGGCGGGCGCCTGGACGCCACGAACATTGTGGATGCCGATGTAGCGGTAATTACCAGCATCGCGCTTGACCATACTGACTGGCTGGGGCCGGATCGCGAAAGTATCGGCCGCGAGAAGGCCGGGATTTTTCGTGCGGAGAAACCCGCTATCGTCGGCGAACCGGAAATGCCGGCAACCATCGCGGATGTCGCGCAGGAGACCGGCGCGCTGTTGCGGCGTCGCGGCGTTGACTGGCGTTATGAGGTGACAGCGACCCAGTGGGCGTTTACCGATGGTGACGGCACGCTTGCCGGACTGCCGTTGCCGCAGGTTCCTCAACCGAATGCCGCCACCGCTCTGGCCGCGCTGCGCGCCAGCAGGTTGAACATTGACGAGCAGGCGATTCGTGACGGTATTGCGCAGGCTACCTTGCCGGGACGTTTTCAAATCGTGAGTGAGTCGCCGCGCGTTATCTTTGATGTCGCCCATAATCCCCACGCGGCGGAATACCTGACGGGTCGTCTGAAAATGTTGCCGAAACGCGGGCGCGTGCTTGCGGTGATTGGTATGCTGCATGATAAAGATATCGCTGGCACGTTAGCCTGGTTGAAAAGCGTGGTTGACGACTGGTATTGTGCTCCGTTAGAGGGGCCGCGCGGCGCGACGGCGGAACAACTTCTGGAACATCTGGGGAAAGGGAATGTCTATGATAGCGTCGCGCAGGCATGGCAGGCCGCTATCGACGCGGCGCAGCCAGAAGATACCGTGCTGGTGTGCGGATCGTTCCACACCGTCGCACATGTTATGGAAGTGATAGACGCGGGGAGAATCGGTGGCGAGTAAGTTTCAGAATCGTTTAGTCGGCACGATTGTGTTAGTCGCGCTGGGGGTTATTGTGCTTCCCGGTCTGTTGGACGGACAGAAAAAGCATTATCAGGATGAATTTGCTGCGATTCCACTGGTACCGAAGCCTGGCGACCGCGATGAGCCGGATATGATGCCTGCCGCAACGCAGGCGCTGCCGACACAGCCGCCGGAAGGGGCGGCTGAAGAGGTGCGGGCGGGAGATGCGGCAGCGCCATCTCTGGACCCGTCGCGCATGGCGTCTAACAATGTCGAGCTTGATCCGATACCGGTGGAGACGCCTAAACCGAAGCCGGTTGAAAAGCCGAAGCCGCAGCCTAAACCGCAACAGCCGGTTGTCGCCGCTTCCACGCCGACGCCCGCGCCGCAACAGGCTACCGACGATAAACCTGCGCCGACCGGCAAAGCCTATGTCGTACAGTTGGGCGCGCTGAAAAATGCGGATAAAGTCAACGAGATAGTCGGCAAGCTTCGTTCCGCCGGGTTCCGGGTTTATACTTCCCCCTCAACGCCGGTACAGGGTAAAATAACCCGTATTCTCGTCGGGCCGGATGCGTCGAAAGATAAGATGAAAGGATCGCTTGGCGAGCTCAAGCAGATTTCCGGGTTAAGCGGCGTGGTGATGGGATATAGCCCGAACTAAGGCGCGTTTTGCCCGACTGCGCAGCGTTAAGGCCTACGGTGTTCATCTGGTAATAGCCGAAGTCCTGTAGGCTGGATAAGGCGTTTACGCCGCCATCCGGCAGAAGGAATAAACCTGGTATCCTGCGCTTATCAGGCCGATGGCAGCTCTTCTGGTCGTGCCCGAAGAGATAAAAAGTGTGATGGCGTTGAATATTTTTTCAGCGCCATTTTTATTTACGCGTGGGAAGGAAATCCCTACGCAAACGTTTTCTTTTTCTGTTAGAATGCGCCCCGAACAGGACGACAGGGCGTAAAATCGTGGGACATCTATGGTCTGGATTGATTACGCCATTATCGCGGTGATTGCTTTTTCCTGTCTGGTTAGCCTGATCCGCGGCTTTGTTCGTGAAGCGTTATCGCTGGTGACGTGGGGTTGTGCTTTCTTTGTCGCCAGTCACTACTACACTTACCTGTCTGTCTGGTTTACGGGCTTTGAAGACGAACTGGTTCGTAATGGGATTGCTATCGCGGTACTGTTTATCGCGACGCTTATCGTCGGCGCTATCGTGAATTTTGTGATAGGTCAGCTAGTAGAAAAGACCGGCCTGTCGGGAACTGACCGGGTGTTGGGGATCTGTTTCGGCGCACTGCGAGGCGCGCTGATTGTCGCCGCCATTCTGTTCTTCCTTGATACCTTTACCGGCTTGTCGAAAAGCGAAGACTGGAGCAAATCGCAGCTCATCCCGCAGTTCAGCTTCATCATCAGATGGTTCTTTGACTATCTGCAAAGCTCGTCGAGTTTCTTGCCCAGGACGTAACAGGTTCTGAGATGTGGCTTAACGAGGAAAATGACGTATGTGCGGTATTGTCGGTATCGCCGGTGTTATGCCGGTCAACCAGTCGATTTATGACGCGTTAACAGTGCTCCAGCATCGTGGTCAGGATGCTGCCGGTATCATCACCATTGATGCGAATAACTGCTTCCGCTTGCGTAAGGCAAACGGGCTGGTGAACGATATTTTTGAAGCTCGCCACATGCAGCGTTTGCAGGGCAACATGGGGATCGGCCATGTACGCTACCCTACCGCAGGCAGCTCCAGCGCTTCGGAAGCGCAACCTTTTTACGTTAACTCGCCGTATGGCATCACGTTGGCCCATAATGGCAACCTGACTAATGCGCACGAGCTACGTAAAAAGCTGTTTGAAGAAAAGCGCCGTCATATCAACACCACCTCCGATTCCGAAATCCTGCTCAATATTTTCGCCAGCGAGCTCGACAACTTCCGTCACTATCCGCTGGAAGCCGACAATATTTTTGCCGCGATTGCCGCGACTAACCGTCAAATCCGCGGCGCCTATGCCTGCGTGGCGATGATTATCGGCCACGGCATGGTGGCTTTTCGCGATCCGCACGGCATTCGCCCGTTAGTGCTGGGCAAGCGTGACGTTGGCGATGGTCGTACGGAGTATATGGTCGCTTCTGAAAGCGTGGCGCTGGATACGCTGGGCTTTGAGTTTCTGCGCGATGTCGCGCCGGGCGAAGCTATCTATATTACCGAAAAGGGGCAACTGTTCACGCGCCAGTGCGCGGATAACCCGGTCAGTAATCCCTGCCTGTTCGAGTACGTTTATTTTGCTCGCCCGGACTCCTTTATCGACAAAATCTCCGTCTACAGCGCTCGTGTGAATATGGGCACCAAACTTGGCGAAAAAATCGCTCGTGAATGGGAAGATCTGGACATCGACGTCGTGATCCCTATCCCGGAAACCTCCTGCGATATCGCACTGGAAATTGCCCGTATTCTCGGCAAGCCGTACCGCCAGGGATTTGTCAAAAATCGTTACGTGGGACGTACCTTTATCATGCCGGGCCAACAGCTACGCCGTAAATCCGTGCGCCGTAAGCTCAATGCTAATCGCGCGGAATTCCGCGATAAGAACGTCCTGCTGGTGGATGATTCCATCGTGCGTGGCACCACATCAGAGCAGATCATCGAGATGGCCCGGGAAGCCGGCGCGAAGAAGGTTTATCTGGCGTCCGCCGCGCCGGAAATTCGTTTCCCCAACGTCTATGGCATTGATATGCCGACCGCCAATGAGCTGATCGCGCATGGTCGCGAGGTGGATGAGATTCGGCAGATTATCGGCGCAGACGGGCTTATCTTCCAGGATCTGAACGATCTGATCGAAGCCGTACGCGCGGAAAACCCGGATATCCAGCAGTTTGAATGTTCGGTATTTAACGGGGTATATGTCACCAAAGACGTAGACCAGCAATACCTCGACTTCCTGGATTCATTACGTAATGACGACGCCAAAGCGGTGCTGTTCCAGAACGAAATGGAAAACCTGGAAATGCATAACGAAGGCTAATGGCTTTGCCAGCGGCGCGATGCCGCTGGCCGATGTCAATTACGCACCACGCCGAAGCGAATAGCGTATTTTTGTACTTTGTACTGTAACGTGGTGCGGGATACGTTAAGGCTACGGGCCGCGGCGGCAATATTCCCCTGATGCGTATCCAGCGCGGTTTCTATTAAATGCCTTTCGTAGTTGGCAACCCGTGCCTCCAGCGACCCTTCATACTGCGGATCGGGTGACGAGGGAAGGGGATTTTCCGGCGCGGTTTCCGGTACGCCTAAATTTAACTCGTCCTGTTCAAAAATGATGTGTTTCAGCAGCCCGTCTTTTTCCTGCATGATCATGCTGCGTACAATCGCGTTTTCCAGCATCCTGACATTACCCGGCCAGGCGTGATTGAGCAGATCAGCACGCGCCGTCTCGCTTAGTCCGTGAATGTCCTGCGGCACATCATTACGGTATTTATCAATAAAATAATTTGCCAGTAAGGGAATATCTTCCGGGCGGGCGCGCAGCGGCGGTAACGTCAACATTCCGACGCTCAACCGATAAAAAAGATCCGCCCGCAGGCGTTCTTGTTGAATTAATTTGACGGGCGCTTCGTTCATGGCGGCAACGATCCTGACATCAGAGTGGAGTTGCTGTTGTCCGCCGAGCCGCCAGAAGGTTTTATCCTGCAAGAATCGCAGCAGCTTACTTTGCATTTCTATCGGCATGGCGTTCAGCTCATCAAGAAAGAGCGTTCCCCCGTTTGCCAACTCCAGATAGCCCTGGCTATTTTCCGCGCCGGTATAGGCGCCGCGCACGGTGCCGAAAAGCGTACTTTCGATAAGCGTAGGCGGTAGAGCGCCGCAGTTCAGGGCGATAAATGGCTTATTCGCCCGCTTGCTGCATTGATGTATCAGGCGGGAAAATAGCTCCTTACCCGTACCCGTCTCCCCGACAATCGTCACCGGAATATCACTGGCGGCCAGCCGTTTGGCTTTGGCGATATTACTGAGCATTTCCGGGTTTTCGGTAATAATGGCATGGTGCTTCTCATGGCGATCGGCATACAGCAGTTGGTTCAGTTCTACCACCTGCTCCTGGAGCCGCCTGACGCCGGACATATTCCTGCCGATTTCGATAACGCCGACCATGCCGCCATCGCTTGCATAGAGCGGTGCGGTGGTGTGCTGATAGTCAACGGCCTGGCCTCGCGCATTGTAATAAATTTGATAATGGCCAATGTATTCCACGCCTTTTTTTAACGATGAAAGCATCGTACTTTGCGTCTCTTTCATGCCCGGATAGACATCCAGCATATGTTTTCCCATTGCCCGTTCAATGCTGTAGCCGTCCAGATCCGCGCTTTCCTGATTGTAGTAAACGTATTCACCACGCTCATTAATGACGGCCAACGGCTGATGAATCAAATCGAAAAAGCGGGAAAACATCCTGAGCGCCGAGGCCAGTTCCTGATTGGTGGATGCCATACATGCATTCCTCATATCTATTGTTCATGTTGCCATTATAAAAGTGACGAATTTTCGTCGTTGTGATGAATAACAAACTCAATGACGAAAATGAGAAAAAGCTTATTTTTATAAGTAATTGATTATGATGATAAAAAATAGTGGCATGCCTTTTGCTTTATCCCTGTAAAGAATGCGGATTTTTACCATAAACATTAAGCAGAGGGCGTTATGACTGACTCGATTATGCAGAATTACAACCAGCTACGTGAGCAGGTAATCAACGGCGATCGCCGTTTCCAGCACAAAGACGGTCATTTGTGTTTTGAAGGGGTCGATCTGGACGCTCTGGCGCGCCAGTACCCCACGCCGTTCTATGTGTTTTCTGAGCCGGAGATTATTCGTAACATTCATGAAATCCAGCAGGCATTTGCGGCGCATAAAAATACCAAAACCTTCTTTGCGTCAAAAACCTGCTCGGTCATGGGGGTATTGAAAGCCATTCGTGACGCCGGAATTTGCGCGGAGGCAAACTCACAATATGAGGTTCGCAAGTGTCTGGAGATAGGCTTTCGCGGCGATCAGATCGTCTTCAACGGCGTGGTGAAAAAGCCTGCCGATCTGGAATATGCCATCGCCAACGATCTGTATCTTATTAATGTTGATAGCCTGTATGAGCTGGAACATATTGATGCCATCTCTCGCAAGCTGAAGAAAGTCGCCAATGTTTGCGTCCGTGTAGAGCCGAATGTTCCCTCGGCGACGCATGCGGAACTGGTTACCGCTTTCCATGCGAAGTCAGGTCTCGACCTGGAACAGGCGGAAGAAACCTGCCGCCGCATTCTGGCGATGCCTTATGTGCATTTGCGCGGCTTGCATATGCATGTGGGCGATCAGGTGCCGGAGTCAGAGCCTTTCGCAAAAGCGACTAAAGTGCTGGTGGATGAATCCCGTCGCCTGGAAGAGGTGCTCGGTATTAAATTTGATTTGATCAACGTGGGCGGCGGAATTCCGGTTCCCTATAAATATGACGATGAGAATGGCGACCCGTTAAAAGATAATATGTATGCCGGTATTACCGCCCAGGATTTTGCCGATGCGGTCATTCGCGAAGTGCATAAATGGCGTACCGATGTGGAAATATGTATTGAACCGGGACGTAAAGTGACCGGGTCGGCGGCGGTTTTACTGACGGAAGTCTCCTGCGAAAAACGTAAAACAAATTACGATCTTAACGGCAATGTGGAATGCCACGTTGAATGGAAATTTGTCGACGCTGGTTACAGCGTACTCTCTGACAGCCAGCATTTTGACTGGTTCTTTTATGTCTATAACGCCTCTCGCATGACGGCAGCGCACGACGCCTGGATAAAATTAGCCGGGCCGCTGTGTGATGGCGGAGATTATTTCCACATGGGAGTGAAAGGCGAAGAGTTTTTACTGCCGAAGGAGACTCATGTTGGCGATATTGTCGCGTTTCTTGATGCCGGGGCATACACCATTGAAAGTCAAACCGTTTATAACAACCGTCCGCGCACGGGCGTGGTGATGATCGATAAAAATGGTGAGACGCGTCTGATTCGTCGGGAAGACAGTTACGAAGATATGGTCAAGTACGACATTTATTAATACTGTTTTGGGCTTCAGTTTCATGCTGAAGCCCGTCGTCAGATGATAAGAAGAGGGCAGTGATGCCTGAATGCATAACAGGAGATGGCCATGAGTAACACGAATTCTGGCTTACTTGGCATCAAAGACATTGTCTTTATGAATGTCATCGCTATTCTGAGTTTGCGGCAAATCCCTAACGTGGCGCCTTACGGGGCATCGGCCATGTTGTTATGGGTGATAGCCGCATTCTGCTTGTTTTTTCCTTTAGCGATGGTATGCGGCGAGCTGTCAACCGGCTGGCCGAAAGATGGCGGGATATTTGTCTGGATTAAAGAGGCATTTGGTAAACGTATTGCATGGATTGTCGTGGTTTGTTTTCTCTTTTCCTGCGTACTGTTTTTCCCATTAATGCTGCAATTCGGCTTTACCGCGTTGGGCTATATGATCGGCGGCGGCCTGGCGGAAAATAAAGCATTTATCGGTATTGGTTCCGCGGTAATTTTCTGGCTATTAACGCTGATGAATATCCGCGGGATGGAATGGACAAAAATTATTAATAGCATCAGCGCCTGGTGCGGCGTATTTATTCCCTCCGCCATCCTCATTTTACTGGCGGTGGTATGGCTATGTACCGGACACCAGATGCAGACGGACTACACTACAGCGAAAAACTGGATTCCGGATCTCGGGCACTGGGATACGATCGTTTTCTTATCCAGCATGATGTTTGCGTTTGCCGGACTGGAGGTCGCCCCGATGATTGCCGGGCGTACCCGTAATCCACAGCGTGATTTTCCGCGAGCGATGGCCGTCTCTGCCGCCGTTATCGTTGGAATCTATATGGTTGGCACCTGGGCGCTAAATACGCTTTTACCCGCCGGGAAAACCGACATCGTGGCAGGCGTCATGCAGGCTATGCATGCTGCTGCGGATACGCTGCATATGCCGTGGTTAATTCCTGTTATGGCCATCTGTATGTTTTTTGGCGCTCTCGGGCAGATTAACTCCTGGCTGGTGGGGCCGATTTATATGCTCCAGGAAGCCTCGCGTGAAGATAATCTGCTGGGGGACCGAATCGGCAAATTACATCCGGTGTGGAAAACGCCCGCCTTTGCCTTGACTGTACAGGCGATTATTGTCACGGTCCTGTGTTTTTCGACTTTTATTTCGCCAAGCGTTGCGGCGGCTTACTGGATGTTAACAGCGCTAACGACCATCACCTATTTTATTCCTTATCTGGTGATGTTCCCGGCGTTCTGGCGTTTACGTAAGACTCAGCCAGATACGCCAAGAAGTTTTAAAATTCCGGGCAAGGTTTTACCGGCTATTTTACCCGCGCTGGGCTTTCTTTCTATCGCCTTTGCCGTTGCGCTGTTATTTATTCCGCCTTCTCAAATTGATATGGGCGGATATTTCCAGTACGCCGGGAAAATTATTGGCGGAGCCGTGCTGGCGGTTGTCGTCGCGGAGTACATTTACCATCGGGCGCAGAAACGTAATGCCCGTTTAAGCATGGCGGGAGGAAAATAAAATGTATATGCCAGTTCTGGAAATAAATCTACGCAAGCTGGAAGAAAACGCCCGCACGGAAAAAGCTCTGCTGGCAAGTAGCGGTATTGACGTGATGGCTGTCAATAAAGTTTTTGACGGCTGCGTGGAAACCGCGCAGGCGGTGTTCAACGGCGGAATTACCGTTATCGCTGAATCACGAACCTATAATTTGAAAAAAATACGCGAGACAGGATGTACGACCTGCCTGTTACGCAGCCCGTGTCTGAGTGAAATCGAAGATGTGGTGCGCTACGCGGATATTAGTTTAAATAGCGAGCCGGTGGTATTACGGGCATTATCGCAAGAAGCCCAACGCCAGGGGAAAACGCATCAGGTATTACTGATGGTGGATATGGGCGATTTACGCGAGGGTATCTGGTTTGGTGAATATCAACGCATTCTTGAGACCGTGACTCTGATTACTGGTCTGCCCGGTCTGGAATTATATGGACTGGGCACCAACTTTAATTGTTACGGCACCGTGTTGCCAACGGTAAAAAATGGCGAGGATTTTCTGGCGCTGGCCGCCCGGCTGGAAGCCGACAGCGGTATTCCTATCCGGCGGCTTTCTGCGGGAAACTGCACCAGCTATCACCTGCTGGATAAAGGTATCTGGCCGCAGGGGCTGAATCATCTGCGCATCGGCGGACTGCATGAATTCGGCATTGAATATGTGGACATGAAATACCTGAATGAATTTCACCACTCCGCAAAACCGGTCGATAAAGCCTGTTCCGATATGTATATCCTGGAAGCGGAAATCATCGAACTGAACAGTAAACCGACCGTCCCGGTCGGGGAGCTGGGCGTCGATGCCTTTTTGCAAAGTAAAACCTTTGTCGATCGTGGCATACGCCGACGCGCATTGCTGGCGTTTGGTCGCCAGGATGTGCCGTCGGATAACTGTGTGCCATGCGACGACGCTATCACTATCTTAGGACAAACCAGCGATCATACGCTGGTGGATATTGAAGATTGTCGTCAGTCGCTAAAAGTAGGCGATGTGGTTCGCTTTGAGCTGGATTATACGGGCCTGTTAATGGCCTGCCAGACCAAAGGCGTCGCCTGGAGGTTTACGCGTTAACGCATAACCGCCGCGGCTATGTCGCGGCGGCATCTTTGACCTCACGAAAGACAGGGAGTAACGATGGATACCCTGCAACAATCTCCGCCAGCAGAGCCTGAAGGCGGTCTGCGGCGTAACCTGAAGAAGCGGCACCTGCTGATGATGTCGCTGGGCGGCACGATTGGCACCGGCTTATTTATCGGCATTGCCGAACCGTTAAGCAGCGTCGGGCCGGCGGGAACCTTACTGGCCTATCTGTTTGCCGGAACCATTATGCTGGCGACGATGATGTGTCTTGGCGAATTATCATGCGCTTTTCCTCACTCCGGTTCATTTCAACATTACGCGCTGATGTTTATGCCGTCACCTTGCTGGAGCTATACCATTGGCTGGCTTTACTGGTTTAGCTGGGTCTTTTCCCTGGCGGCCGACCTCACTGCCGCAGGGTTTATTGCTCACCAGTTTTTCCCCGCGGTTCCGGTATATATGTTCTGCCTGGCGATTCTGCTCATCCTGACGGCCATCAATCTCACCTCCGCAAAAATTTTTGGCGAATGCGAATACTGGCTTTCGGCCATTAAGGTTTTCGCGATCGTGCTGTTTATCTGCGCGGGCGGGGTCATGATCTACTCGCTAATGGGCCATAGTGACTGGCACCCGACGTTAAAAACAGACGGAATGTGGTTTCCCCACGGTTGGGAGCAAATTGTGGTCTGTATGACGATCGTGATTTACTCCTTCCAGGGGGTGGAACTGGTAGGAAATGCGGCAGGGGAGACCGAATCGCCGCACATTATTTTACCGAAAGTGATCTTGGGGATCGGTCTCAGAATCATTTTGTTTTACGGCCTGGCGATTGCGGTGCTGGCGCTGGTCTATCCGCATGAACTGACGCCAAATGGACAAAGTCCCTTTGTATGGGTATTCTCCCACGCGGGCATTCCGGGGGCGGATACGCTGATGACGCTGGTGATCTTTTCCGCCGCGGTTTCTGCCGCTAACTCGGCCATTTACGCCAGTTCGCGTATGCTGTGGTCTATGGCGGGCGATCGCTTTGCGCCAGCCTGCTTTGGTAAAACGAACGGCGGCGGCGTGCCGGTGTATGCTATTTTAATCACGGCCTTGTTGGCGTTAGTGTCGTTGCTGACCCGCTATATTCCCGCACAGCAATTTTATTTATATCTGATCGCCAGTACCGGGCAGGTGGGTTGCCTGGCATGGATAACCATCGGATGGTGCCAGTATCGCTTCCGACAATCGGTGCGTAATGGAACGTACGCCAGCGATTTGCTACGCTATCGATCGCCGCTTTTCCCCTGGACGGCCCGATTTGTCATTATCACCAATTTTGCCATTATGGTCGGCACCTGGTTTAGTGAGCAGGGGGTAGTGATAATGTTGGTTGAGCTGGCTTTTATGATAGGGATTCTTTTGTCATGGTATCTCTTCAGACCCACTTTGAGCCGATTACGTAACACAGTGGGATGAACGGCGCTCGTAAACGGTAAGAGAACATGAAACGACTCATTGTAGGAATTAGCGGCGCCAGCGGAGCGATTTATGGCGTGCGCTTATTACAAATTTTGCGCGATGTCGATAGCGTGGAAACGCATCTGGTGATGAGCCAGGCGGCCCGGCAAACGCTGGCGCTGGAGACCCATTTTTCGCTGCGCGAGGTGCAGGCGCTGGCCGATGTGACGCACGATGCGCGCGACATTGCCGCCAGCATTTCCTCGGGCTCTTACCCGACGGCGGGAATGGTTATCTTGCCCTGTTCGATTAAAACGCTGTCGGGGATTGTCCACAGTTATACTGACGGACTGCTTACCCGCGCGGCGGATGTGATATTAAAAGAGCGGCGACCTCTGGTGCTGTGTGTGCGCGAAACGCCGCTGCATATCGGGCATTTGCGTTTAATGACCCAGGCCGCTGAGATAGGCGCGGTGATTATGCCGCCGGTTCCGGCTTTTTATCATCTTCCTCAGACGTTAGATGATGTTATAAATCAAACGGTTAACCGAGTGCTGGATCAGTTTGATATCCCCCTTCCGCACGATCTTTTTGTTCGCTGGCAGGGCGCATAGCGTTGTCTGTTTAGCGTGCATTATTGTCCCTGTTGCCCTGTTTCAGGGCAATTTTGTAACCGCGATCATATCCTCAACATTTAATTCGTTAAAAGCCGCCGAAACGCTGCGGTTCAACCGTCATACCTGCTATCTTCAACATCAGGACAATATTGCAACGTTTTATTAACAAATTTAACGTCGAATCGTTTTGCTGACGTGAAAATGGCATAAGACCTGCATGAAAAAGTCTGCAAACACACAACACCACGTAAAACATAAGAAAATGACGCCACTTGAGGGGTATGTATGAAGAAGACCGTTCTCGCTTTGTCTTTGCTGATAGGTCTGGGCGCGACGGCGGCCAGTTACGCCGCGCTCCCGCAAACGGTTCGTATTGGAACAGATACCACCTACGCGCCTTTCTCATCAAAAGATGCCAAAGGCGAGTTTATTGGCTTTGATATCGATCTCGGTAATGAAATGTGTAAGCGTATGCAGGTGAAATGTACCTGGGTCGCCAGCGACTTTGATGCGCTTATTCCCTCACTAAAAGCGAAAAAAATTGATGCCATTATTTCATCGCTCTCTATCACCGATAAACGCCAGCAAGAAATCGCGTTTTCCGACAAACTTTACGCGGCGGATTCACGCCTGATTGCGGCAAAAGGGTCTCCCATTCAGCCGACGCTGGAATCGCTGAAAGGCAAGCATGTCGGCGTGCTGCAAGGGTCCACGCAAGAGGCTTACGCCAATGATAACTGGCGCACTAAAGGTGTGGATGTGGTGGCTTATGCCAACCAGGATCTTATCTATTCCGATTTAACCGCCGGTCGTCTGGATGCCGCATTACAGGATGAAGTCGCCGCCAGCGAAGGTTTCCTGAAGCAGCCAGCGGGCAAAGAGTATGCGTTTGCCGGTCCTTCCGTGAAGGATAAAAAATATTTTGGCGACGGGACGGGGGTTGGGCTGCGTAAAGATGATACCGAGCTAAAAGCCGCGTTTGATAAAGCGCTGACCGAACTGCGCCAGGACGGAACTTACGACAAAATGGCCAAAAAGTACTTCGATTTTAATGTCTACGGCGATTGAGGGAAGGGGATAACGCGCCGCGCTGGGGAACTATCACGGTGCAAAATAGATGTTTTGCACCTTTTTGGTGCATAAGCCGTTGCGGAACAGGCGCATAAATGCATACTTAATCGATTTTTATGCAAAATAAACCGGCTGACAAGGTAGAATGCTTTGCCTTGTCGGCCTGATTAATGGCACGATAGTCGCATCGGATCTGTAAAGATCTCCTGGAAAGACAGTCTGTTGAGGATAGTTATGAAAAAACTGGCGTTATCCCTTTCTCTGGTGCTGGCATTTTCCAGCGCTACCGCAGCATTTGCCGCTATTCCACAAAAGATTCGTATCGGTACCGATCCTACATACGCACCGTTTGAATCCAAAAATGCACAAGGTGAATTGGTCGGCTTTGATATCGATCTGGCCAAAGAACTGTGCAAACGTATCAACACACAGTGTACGTTCGTGGAAAACCCGCTGGATGCGCTGATTCCGTCTTTAAAAGCGAAGAAAATTGATGCCATCATGTCCTCGCTGTCCATCACTGAAAAGCGCCAGCAGGAAATCGCGTTTACCGACAAGCTTTACGCCGCTGATTCCCGTCTGGTGGTGGCGAAGAACTCTGATATTCAGCCGACCATCGCGTCGCTGAAAGGCAAGCGCGTCGGCGTGCTACAGGGGACGACGCAGGAGACCTTCGGCAATGAGCACTGGGCGCCGAAAGGGATTGAGATCGTCTCTTACCAGGGGCAGGACAACATTTATTCCGATCTGACGGCTGGTCGTATTGATGCAGCGTTCCAGGACGAGGTCGCGGCCAGCGAAGGTTTCCTTAAACAGCCCGTCGGAAAAGACTATAAATTCGGCGGCCCGGCGGTGAAAGATGAGAAGTTATTCGGCGTAGGAACCGGTATGGGGCTGCGCAAAGAGGATAACGAGCTGCGCGAAGCGCTGAACAAAGCCTTTGCTGAAATGCGTGCTGACGGTACTTACGAAAAGCTGGCGAAAAAGTACTTTGATTTTGATGTTTATGGCGGTTAATCACCGTCGGTGCAGATAAAGCCCAAAGAATGTTGACTGTCTGCATTGCCTGATGGCGCTGTGCATGTCAGGCCTACGGAGCATCGTAGGCCTGACAAGGCATAGCCGCCATCCGGCGTGATGTGAGGCAAAAATGCAAAAGAGGCTTCTTACTTCACCACACACAACAGGACAGGCTGCATGTTGTACGGGTTTTCAGGCGTAATTTTACAGGGCGCGATCGTCACGCTGGAACTGGCGCTCAGTTCCGTGGTGCTGGCCGTGCTTATCGGTCTTGTCGGCGCGGGGGCGAAGCTTTCGCAAAACCGGGTAACGGGGCTTATTTTTGAAGGATACACCACCCTGATTCGCGGGGTGCCGGATCTGGTCTTAATGCTGCTGATATTTTACGGATTGCAAATCGCGCTTAACGTGGTGACCGATTCGCTGGGTATCGACCAGATAGATATTGATCCGATGGTGGCCGGTATTATCACCCTTGGTTTCATCTACGGCGCCTATTTTACCGAAACCTTTCGCGGCGCGTTTATGGCGGTGCCGAAAGGCCATATCGAGGCGGCGACGGCCTTTGGTTTTACCCACGGGCAAACCTTCCGGCGGATTATGTTCCCGGCGATGATGCGTTACGCCCTGCCGGGGATCGGCAATAACTGGCAGGTGATACTCAAAGCGACGGCGCTGGTGTCGCTGCTGGGCCTGGAAGATGTCGTCAAAGCCACGCAGCTTGCCGGTAAAAGTACCTGGGAGCCTTTCTATTTTGCCGTGGTCTGTGGACTTATCTACCTGGTATTTACCACCGTTTCCAATGGTGTGCTGCTCTTACTTGAGCGTCGCTATTCCGTGGGCGTGAAGAGGGCCGATTTGTGATTGAGATCATTCAGGAGTACTGGAAATCCCTGCTGTGGACGGATGGCTATCGTTTTACCGGCGTGGCGATTACGCTGTGGCTGTTAATTTCATCGGTGGTGATGGGCGGTCTTCTGGCGGTGATTCTGGCGGTAGGTCGCGTTTCCAGTAATAAATTCATCCGTTTTCCCATCTGGCTGTTTACGTATATTTTTCGCGGCACGCCGCTGTACGTACAGCTACTGGTGTTCTATTCGGGGATGTATACGCTGGAGATAGTCAAAGGCACCGATCTTCTTAACGCGTTTTTCCGCAGCGGACTGAACTGTACCGTACTGGCGCTGACGCTGAATACCTGCGCGTACACCACGGAAATTTTCGCGGGGGCGATTCGTTCGGTACCGCACGGTGAAATTGAAGCGGCACGGGCCTATGGCTTCTCGTCATTTAAAATGTATCGCTGCATTATTTTGCCGTCGGCATTACGCATCGCCTTGCCTGCCTACAGCAACGAAGTGATTTTAATGCTGCACTCTACGGCGCTGGCGTTTACCGCGACGGTGCCGGATTTGTTGAAAATCGCCCGCGATATTAACTCAGCGACTTACCAGCCGTTTACCGCGTTTGGCATTGCCGCCGTGTTGTATTTACTCATTTCGTATGTCCTGATAAGCCTGTTCCGTCGGGCGGAAAGACGCTGGTTGCAGCACGTGTCCTCTAAATAATTCGAGTAACATAATGTCAGAAAATAAATTACACGTTATCGATTTGCACAAACGCTACGGCGGTCATGAAGTGCTGAAAGGGGTATCGCTGCAGGCCCGCGCCGGAGATGTGATTAGCATCATCGGCTCGTCCGGCTCCGGTAAAAGCACTTTTTTGCGCTGCATTAACTTCCTCGAAAAACCGAGCGAAGGCGCGATTATCGTGAACGGTCAGAACATTAATCTGGTGCGCGACAAAGACGGGCAGCTCAAAGTGGCGGATAAAAATCAGCTACGCTTGTTGCGTACCCGCCTGACGATGGTGTTTCAGCACTTTAACCTCTGGAGCCACATGACGGTGCTGGAAAATGTGATGGAAGCGCCGATTCAGGTACTGGGATTAAGCAAGCACGACGCGCGCGAGCGGGCGTTGAAATATCTGGCGAAGGTGGGGATTGATGAGCGCGCTCAGGGCAAATATCCCGTCCATCTCTCCGGCGGCCAACAGCAGCGCGTTTCTATTGCGCGCGCGCTGGCGATGGAACCTGACGTTTTACTGTTCGATGAACCCACATCGGCGCTCGATCCTGAACTGGTCGGCGAAGTGTTGCGCATCATGCAACAACTGGCGGAAGAAGGCAAAACGATGGTGGTGGTCACGCATGAAATGGGCTTCGCTCGCCATGTCTCTTCGCACGTTATTTTTCTGCATCAGGGGAAAATTGAAGAAGAGGGCGATCCGGAGCAGGTGTTCGGCAATCCGCAAAGCCCGCGTTTACAGCAATTCCTGAAAGGCTCGCTGAAATAAAAGAAGCCCGGCGGCGCATCGCTTACCGGGCAGGATACGGCGCTTTAGGAACTAGCGAATCACATCCGCCAGCGCCTCTTCTAAATCATACCAGCGAAATGCGAATCCGGCGGCTTCAAGCCGTTTTGGCAGCGCCCGCTGTCCGCCCAATACCAGCACTGACGACTCTCCCATCAATAAGCGAATTGCCGTCGCCGGAATGCGAATAATCGCCGGGCGGCGCAGCGCGCGACCCAGCGCATGAGCAAAATGCTCATTATGGACGGGATACGGCGAGACCATATTGAAGGGACCGCGAAGATCGTTATCCAGCAGCCACAGAATGCCGTTGACCATATCGTCAATGTGAATCCAGGCCAGATATTGTCGACCATTACCCACCGGACCGCCGAGTCCGAGGCGAAACGGCGGAACCATTTTCCCCAGAATCCCGCCTTGCGGCGCCAGGACAACGCCGGTACGCAGCAGGCAGACGCGGGTCTGGTCGCTCTGCGCACGACAGGCAATCTGTTCCCAGCGGGCGCAAAGTTTATGCGTAAATTCGTTGTGCGGCGGCTCATCTTCAGTGACGACAACGTCGCCCAGATCGCCGTAATAGCCCGTGGCGGAGCCGGATATCAACACCGAGGGCGGCGTAGCGCTGGCATGAATTAAATCCACCAACTTTTGCGTGATAGCCCAGCGGCTTTGGCACAACCGTTCTTTTTGTTGTGACGTCCAGCGCTTGTCGGCAATCGGTTCGCCCGCCAGATTGATGATGGCATCAATCTCATTGAGGTGCTCACGTTCCGCCAGCCCTTTCCATAATGTCACTCTGGAATCGAGAATCTGACGCGCGTTATCGGGATTGCGCGTAACGACCGTCACCTGGTGCCCCAGTGTTAACAGCCGGGGAATGAGATGACGCCCTATCAGGCCCGTACCGCCGGTAATCAGAATCTGCATATGACCTCCAGAGTAGGGAGGATTTCCTCTTCCCTAATGTCAGGTTTTTAATACGAATAAGGGTGCCGGACGCAGGTTTTTTCCGTGTATACACCTCTACATCATACATGATGTATGCTACCTCGTTACGCTTTCGTACTGTTACAGTGCAGTTGCGCTTGTAACAGTGCGCGCGCTGTCGCAGGACGCGTGCGAATGCGTTCAAACCAGTTATACACCGCCGGGTAGCTATCAAGATCGATTCGCTGACGCTGATGTGCGTTAACCCACGGCCAACTGGCGATATCCGCAATACTGTAGTGGTCGCCGCCCAGCCACGGGGAGGTTTCCAGGCGTTTATTCAGGACGTTGTATAAGCGTTGCGTTTCAACCTGATAGCGTTCAATTGCATAGGGGATGGCCTGCGGCGCAAAGTGGTTAAAGTGATGATTCTGGCCCAGCATCGGCCCTAACCCGCCGACCTGCCAGAACAGCCATTGCAGCGTGGTATGGCGTTCACGCAGCTCCCCGCTAAGCAGTTTGCCGCTTTTTTCCGCCAGGTAGAGAAGAATTTCGCCGGATTCAAAAAGACTAAGCGGTTGACCGCCGTCTGCCGGGGCGTGATCGACGATGGCAGGAATTTTATTATTGGGAGAGATAGCCAAAAAATCAGGGCGAAACTGATTGCCCTTGCTGATATCTACTTTTAGCAAACGATACGCCAGCTCCGCCTCTTCCAGAAACAGCGCTATTTTATGCCCGTTGGGCGTGGGGGCGTAGTAAAGGTCAATCATTTTGGCTCCTGCATGTGCGTAAAGAGTCTGGGCTGAATTAAGTATAGAAAGCCTCCTGATGTGTGTGAGTTTTCATCAGGTGACAGCAGGCGAAAGACGCTATATTTTGGGAAGAAACCTAATACGCCCTCAAGAGGACATTATGAGTAAGCCTGTTATTGTGCTGTGGTCGGATGCGAACTTTTTCTCTCCCTACGTCTTGTCCGCCTGGGTGGCATTACAAGAAAAAGGGCTTTCCTTTACTCTGAAAACTCGCGATCTGGACCAGGGAGAACATCTGCAACCTGGCTGGCGAGGATATGCGCTGACGCAGCGCGTACCGGTGCTTGAGGCCGACAATTTTGAGTTGAGCGAGTCGTCCGCTATTGCGGAATACCTGGAGGAGCGTTTCGCGCCGCCGCAGTGGGAGCGTATCTACCCGCACGATTTACAAAAACGCGCCCGCGCGCGACAGATTCAGGCGTGGCTACGCAGCGATTTACTGCCGCTTCGCGAAGAACGGCCTACCGACGTAGTGTTTGCCGGGGCGAAAAAAGCGCCGCTAAGCGAGGCTGGAAAAGCCAGCGCGGCAAAACTGTTTGCGACGGCTGAAGCGCTATTGGGGCAGGGGACGCAAAATTTATTTGGTGAATGGTGCATTGCCGATACCGATCTGGCATTGATGATCAATCGTCTGGCGCTGCATGGCGATGACGTGCCGGCGTCGCTGGCGGCATATGCGACATTCCAGTGGCAGCGTGCTTCCGTACAGCGTTTTATTGCGCTTTCCTCGAAGCGTTCAGGCTGAAAATCTATTCATATTCCAGTATCATAACGCCGTTTTTCACAACGAGGAGTGAGCGATGAAACTGATGTTCGCATCGGACATTCATGGTTCTTTACCCGCCACGGAACGCGTGCTTGAGCGGTTCGCGCAAAGCGGCGCGCGTTGGCTGGTGATATTAGGCGATGTCCTTAACCACGGGCCGCGAAATGCGCTGCCTGAAGGCTATGCGCCCGCCCAGGTAGCCGAACGCCTGAACGCGGTGGCGACGCAAATCATTGCCGTGCGCGGCAACTGCGATAGCGAAGTGGATCAGATGCTGCTGCATTTCCCGATCACTGCGCCGTGGCAGCAAATATTGACGCAAGAGAGGCGGCTATTTTTAACGCATGGGCACCTCTTCGGGCCGACGAATCTGCCCGCTCTGCATACTGGCGATGTGTTGGTCTATGGTCATACGCATCTGCCGGTGGCGCAACAGCAGGAAGGACTGTATCACTTTAATCCTGGGTCAGTGAGCATCCCGAAAGGCGGGTATGCGGCAAGCTACGGTATTCTGGATGATAATGTGTTGAGCGTAATCGCACTCAATGATCAAAGTATCATTGCGCAGGTTGCAATTAACTCGTAATTTACCTCACAAACGTAAATGCGCCGTAAGAGCGCCAGAAATAAGAAGGTTTCCTGATGGTGGAACAGCGTCGTTTGGCAAGTACGGAATGGGTGGATATTGTGAATGAAGACAATGAAGTCATTGCACAGTCCAGCCGGGAACAGATGCGTGCGCAACGCTTACGGCATCGTGCGACGTATATCGTCGTTCATGATGGTATGGGTAAAATTCTGGTGCAGCGTCGTACCGAAACAAAAGATTTTTTGCCCGGTATGTTAGATGCTACCGCAGGCGGCGTGGTCCAGGCTGATGAGCAGCTACTGGAATCTGCCCGCCGCGAAGCGGAAGAAGAGTTGGGTATTGCAGGCGTGCCGTTTGCCGAACACGGTCTGTTTTACTTTGAAGACCAACATTGCCGGGTTTGGGGCGCGCTGTTTAGCTGCGTTTCCCACGGGCCTTTCGCGCTTCAGGAAGATGAAGTCAGCGAAGTGTGTTGGCTGACTCCGGAGGAGATCACCGCGCGCTGTGATGAGTTTACGCCAGATTCGCTCAAAGCGCTGGCGCTGTGGATGACCCGCAACGCCAAAAACGAAGCCGCGCTCCAGGAGAAACCGGAAGAGACGGAATAAGCGTTTTAGCAGCTTTCCCGCATACATAAACTGGAGGCGATGGATTTCCGATCGCTCCAGTTTCCCTGATTTAACCTTTCCAACAGCGCCCGTCCGGCTTCACTGCCAATCTTACGGTGCGGTACGGCCATGGTGGTTAACGGCGGCTGGCAGACCCGGCTGACATCGCTATCGCCAAACCCGACCACCGCTAAATCGTCCGGAACTTTGATCCGCCGTCGTTGGCACTCGTATAACGCGCCGCAGGCCAGCTCATCCGATACGCATACCAGCGCGTCCAGCTCCGGCCACGCCAGTAAAAACTCCGGCAGTTGCGACGCGCCGGTAGAAAAATTGGGTGGCAAGGCGGCATTAATCACCCGGTTTGGCGACATATGGTGGCGAAGCATCGCTTTGTACCAGCCGTGCAGATGTTGCTGAAAAATCCACTGCTCCTGATTGGCGCATAGTAGCCCGATATTCTGATAACCGCGCTGAATCAGCATTTCCGTCAGCTCATACATTGCCGCAACGTTATCAATACCGATATTCATATCAATAGGATCGCTGCGAATCGCGCCCATCTCCATCACCGGGATAGAGGCATTTTTCAGCCACTGGCGCACGGTAGTGCTATGTTCGACGCTAAGCAGAATCGCCGCGGCAATGTTGGAGGCCAGCAGCGTTTCGAGCAGCTTCTCCTCTTGTTCCACGCGATGCTGCGATTCCGCCAGCATAATCTGGTAGCCTGCGGGCTGTAAAATTTGTTGCAGCCCGGCGAACATTTCAGAACACCCCGCTTCCGCAAGGTTCGGTACGACCATCGCGATGGTGTGCGAGGAGGCAGACGCCAGCGCGCTGGCGGCGAGATTAGGCATATAGCCCAGCTCATGCACTGCCGCTTCGATTTTTTCCCGGAGTTTATCAGAGACCTGTTCCGGCGTGCGTAAGGCTCGTGATACGGTCATCGTGCCTACACCGGCAAGTTGGGCTACATCGGCGATAGTCACTTTACCGGTACTGCGCCGTTTACGGGGTATCGACATACAAATTCCTGCGTCATTACAACATGTTGAGATGCTTTTTTATTGTCGTTCTTTGCTTCGCATGACTGGCAGTATACGCCTTAAATCCGCTTTTTTGCTGTGATTTCACACCATGATTTTAATTTGATAGCGCTATCACAATTCTGAGTAATAGTCGCTGGTAGCGCTATCTTTGTGATAACGATCGCAGCTAATATCGAATGGCTTGAATAAAGTTTGTTCATAATTTCATACACCGTGGGGGCGAATAACATGCTGGGAACCTGGTTATCTGACGCAACCATCACGCTACAGGAGAGCGTGGAAACGTGGCCGCAGGCGCTGGAAATTTGCGGCAAACCCCTGCTGGACGCAGGTGTTATCGCACCGGAATACCTTACGGCGATTGTTCAGCAGCACCAAAAGCTTGGGCCGTATTATGTATTAGCGCCAGGGTTAGCGATGCCGCATGCGAGGCCGGAAGAGGGGGCGAAAGGGTTAGGTTTATCGTTACTGAAACTACAGCGCGGCGTTTCATTTGGCGCAGACGAATTTGATCCGGTTGACATCATTATTATGCTGGCGGCGCCTGATAAGCACAGTCATATCGAAATGATATCGGCGCTGGCGGAATTATTTTCCAGTGATGTAGATATGGAAAAATTACATCAGGCAAAAAACCTGGAGGACATTAAAACGATTATTGACCGTTTCTGATTTTATTCCATTTTCTTGCGGTAAATAACATTACGCCCGTGCGTGATGCAGACCAACTCTACTTTTAAAAGGTGACAATAATGAAAATCATGGCAATTTGCGGTTCCGGCCTGGGTAGTAGTTTTATGGTAGAAATGAACATTAAAAAAGTATTAAAGAAACTCAATATTGACGCTGAAGTGGAACACTCCGATCTTTCATCGGCCACGCCCGGGGCTGCCGATCTTTTTGTAATGGCCAAAGATATCGCGGCCAGCGCCAGCGTACCGGAAAGCCAACTGGTGGTGATCAATAACATCATCGACATCAACGAACTGGAAACGCAGCTGCGCGCATGGTTCGCTAAACAATAATTATTGCTGGCGAGGTGGATATGTTTATCCTTGAAACGCTGAATTTTGTTGTTGATATTTTAAAAGTGCCCTCGGTGCTTGTAGGGTTAATTGCGCTGATTGGTCTGGTGGCGCAGAAAAAAGCGTTTTCCGATGTGGTAAAAGGCACGATTAAAACCATTTTAGGTTTTATTGTGCTTGGCGGTGGCGCAACCGTACTGGTGGGTTCATTAAATCCGCTAGGGGGTATGTTTGAACACGCTTTTAATATTCAGGGCATTATTCCTAATAATGAAGCGATAGTCTCAATCGCGCTGGAAAAATATGGCGCGTCCACGGCGTTAATTATGGCATTTGGTATGGTGGCCAATATTGTCGTGGCGCGCTTTACGCGTCTTAAATATATCTTTTTGACCGGGCATCACACCTTTTACATGGCCTGTATGATTGGCGTAATCCTGACCGTGGCGGGGTTTGAGGGCGTAGGGCTGGTCTTCACCGGATCGCTGATCCTGGGGCTGGTGATGGCCTTCTTCCCGGCGTTGGCCCAACGTTATATGAGGCGGATTACCGGTACCGATGACATTGCGTTTGGTCACTTCGGTACCCTGGGATATGTGCTTTCCGGCTGGATTGGCAGCCTGTGTGGTAAAGGCTCCCGCTCCACGGAAGAGATGAACCTGCCGAAAAACCTCAGTTTTTTACGCGACAGTTCTATCTCGATTTCGCTGACCATGATGATTATCTATCTGATTATGGCAGTCAGCGCAGGGCGTGAGTATGTCGAAGCGACGTTTAGCGGCGGGCAAAACTATCTGGTGTACGCCATCATCATGGCAATCACCTTCGCCGCCGGCGTGTTCATCATTCTGCAAGGCGTCCGTCTGATTCTGGCGGAAATTGTTCCGGCCTTTACCGGCTTTTCAGAAAAACTGGTGCCAAACGCGCGTCCGGCGCTGGACTGCCCGGTGGTGTATCCCTATGCCCCTAACGCGGTACTGATTGGCTTCCTGTTCAGTTTTCTCGGTGGGCTGGTGGGGCTGTTCCTGCTTGGACAGATGAAGCTTGTGTTAATCCTGCCAGGCGTTGTGCCGCACTTCTTTACCGGCGCGACCGCAGGCGTCTTTGGCAATGCCACCGGCGGTCGCCGCGGGGCGATGATCGGCGCATTTGCTAATGGTCTATTAATCACTTTCCTGCCAGTGCTGTTACTGCCGGTTCTCGGCGCGATCGGCTTCGCCAATACCACGTTCTCGGATGCTGACTTTGGCGTAATCGGTATTTTGCTGGGCAACCTGGCGCGTTATCTGTCGCCGATGGCTATCACGGGGCTGGTGGTGGCGCTATTCGCGCTACTGGTGGCGTACAACGTGTTGGCCAAAAACAAAAAAGCGACTGCCGAAGTGCAGGAAAATAGCGGAGCGAAAGAATGAACGTAACCGAAATCACCCAACTGGCGCGCGATATTCGCGTCGCCACGCTCAAATCCTTAAACCATCTTGGCTTTGGTCACTATGGCGGCAGCATGTCGGTAGTGGAAACTCTGGCGGTTCTGTACGGCGCGGTGATGAAAATCGACCCTGCCGACCCGGACTGGCCGGAGCGCGATTACTTCGTGCTGTCGAAAGGCCATGCGGGCCCCGCGTTGTACAGTACCCTGGCGATTAAAGGCTATTTCCCGCGCGAAGAGCTGAATACGCTTAACCAGAACGGCACCCGTCTTCCCAGCCATCCGGATCGGCTAAAAACGCGCGGCGTGGACGCCACGACCGGCTCACTGGGACAGGGCATCTCTATTGCGGGCGGAATGGCGCTGTCGCATAAACTGGCGCGGCGACCCAACCGGGTATTTTGCATTGTCGGCGATGGGGAGCTGAATGAAGGGCAGTGCTGGGAGGCGTTTCAGTTTATTGCCCACCACCGCCTGAATAATCTGACCGTTTTCATTGACTGGAATAAACAGCAGCTTGACGGCGAGCTGGAGGAGATTATCAATCCATTCGATCTGGAAGGGAAATTCCGTGCGTTTGGTTTCGATGTCGTCACCGTCAAAGGCGATGATATCGCCGGACTACTGGCGGTGGTTCAGCCTGTGCCGCCCGCCGATGCCCAGCCACGGGTTGTGATCCTTGACAGCATTAAAGGGCAGGGGGTGCCATGCCTGGAGCAGTTAACGAATTCTCACCACTTACGCCTGACGGATGGCATGAAGCAGACGCTCAATGAGGCCATTCATCAACTGGAGGTCATGCATGATTAAGCTTGCGCCCGCAGGGCTTAAAGACGATATCGAAATGCGCAAAGTTTACGCCGGTTTTATCGCCGGGCAGATTGAGGCCGGAAGCCCAATTATTGCGCTTGAGGCTGATTTAATGAGCTCAATGGCGATGGACAGCGTGGCGCGTGACTACCCGCAGCATGTCATTAACTGCGGTATTATGGAGGCGAATGTGATTGGCACGGCGGCGGGGCTGGCGCTGACCGGTCGTAAACCGTTTGTGCATACCTTTACCGCTTTTGCCAGCCGTCGCTGTTTTGATCAGCTCTTCATGGCGCTGGATTATCAGCGTAACAACGTCAAAGTGATCGCCTCCGATGCCGGAGTGACAGCGTGCCATAACGGCGGCACCCATATGTCTTTTGAAGATATGGGGATTGTTCGCGGGCTGGCGCACTCCGTAGTACTGGAGGTGACGGATGCGGTGATGTTCGCGGATATTTTACGCCAGCTAATGGACCTGGACGGTTTTTACTGGCTGCGTACCATCCGTAAGCAGGCGCGGAGTATCTATGCGCCAGGCTCTACCTTTACCATTGGCAAGGGCAACGTACTGCGCGAGGGCGATGATATTACGCTTATCGCCAACGGCATTATGGTGGCGGAGGCGCTGGAGGCGGCGCGCCAACTGGAGCAGGAAGGTGTGAGCGCCGCGGTCATTGATATGTTCACCTTAAAGCCTATCGATCGCATGTTGGTGAAAAACTACGCGGAAAAAACGCGGCGTATCGTCACGTGTGAAAACCACAGCATCCATAATGGACTGGGGTCAGCGGTGGCGGAAGTGCTGGTGGAAAACTGTCCGGTGCCGATGCGCCGTGTTGGCGTCAAAGAGCGTTATGGGCAGGTAGGAACGCAGGATTTCTTACAACAAGAGTACGGACTCACTGCCGAAGCGATTGTAGAAGCCGCGAAATCACTGCTTTAATCATGGAGATATTGCCGGATGGCGCTGATGCTCATCCGGCATTTTGGATCAATGATATCCCATCATCTGCGCGCCAATGACGACCACGCTGGACATAATAAACAGTAGTCCCAGCAGCGACGCCCCCACTTTCAGCCAGTTGCGAAAATCGACCCGGCACACGCCCAGCGTGGCCATCAGCGAGGCCGATGTCGGATAGATGATATGGCTGAAGCCATCGCCAAACTGGAAGGCCAGAACAGTCACCTGACGGTTAACGCCGACCAGATCGCCGAGCGGCGCCAGTAATGGCATGGTTAACGCCGCCTGACCCGAACCGGACGTGACAAAGAAATTAAATACCGCCTGGAAGAGCAGCATAAACCAGGCGGCGATAGCATTATTAAGCCCGCTGATGCCATGCGCGATACTGTTAAGCAGCGTATTGAGCACGCTGGGTTCCCCGGCTTCGCCGTTGCCGACCAGCAGCAGAATGCCTTTGGCAAAACCCACCAGCAAGGCGGGTGCGATCATCATCCTCGCCCCTTCGGTGAATGAGGACGCCATCACGTTGACCGTCATACCGTTGAGGCGGAAGATAACGCCGATGAGGCCGATCACCACGCCCATGGTGAAAAACTGGCTGGCGATCTCCGGAATAAACCAGGCGTGGACAATCACGCCCCAGACGACCCAAATCATTACGCCGGTCAGGACCAGCAGTACCAGCCAGTCACCGAAGGTGAAAGGGCGCTGGACGACTTCATCCTGCTGTTCGCGGAAATAGCGATCGGATTCGTGGACGCGGGAAAGCAGAGGATTCTTTTTCACGCGTGAGGCGTAGACCAGTGTAAAAACCAGCCCAATCAGCGTGGCGACAATCCAGACCACAATACGCAGCCCGGAGCCGGAAAGTACCGGCACGCCGGCAATCCCCTGGGCGACGACTACGCAGAAAGGGTTCATCCACGAACTGGCAAAGCCAATTTGGGTGGCGATATAGGTCACCAGGACGGTGGTAATGCTGTCATAGCCCAGCCTGACCATCAGCGGGGCTATGATAATTGCAAAGGCGACCGCCTCTTCGCCCATGCCAAATACGGCGCCCCCTAACGAAAAGAGGACAAATAGCACCGGAATAAACAGGACTTCGTTGCCCCGCGTGTGGCGAATAAGCGCGAGAATGCCGTTATCCACGGTGCCGGTACGCATCACGATGCCGAATGCGCCGCCAATCACCAACATAAACATAATGATGCCGACGGCAGTGCCGAATTTCGATCCGGATGTTAACCCTTCAAACGGAAAATTCATCAGCCCTGGTCTTTCATCGCCGGTAGTGAAAAATTGTACGCGATGATACTGCGCTTCCCCGGCCTCATTGGTCACAATGCGAAAAGAGTGCGGGTCGACGACTTTGCGGGTTTTTGTCTGACCATCGACCTGATACTGCACTTCCTGGCTATCAAACATCCCAACGGGTACGACCCAGGTGGCGATACTGGTTAAAATGGCGACAAAAAAGATGATGACCAGCGTATCGGGCATTGCCCATTTTCTGGCTGTTTTTGATTCTGTAACGACAGACATGACAGACTATCCCTGTTGCAAAGCAAAGAGGCTAAGTATGAGAAGAAGGGAATAGTTATTCATTGATGCAGCGCAGTTAAGCAAAAAATTCCGCTTTGCAGGGTAAATAGCAGAATGCCGGATGGCGATGCTAACGCGTCTTGTCCGGCCTACAACGGTATCTCACCTGTAGGCCGGACAAGGCGTTCACGCCGCCATCCGGCATTAGCTTTTACTGTTACTGCTGCTGTTGAGAAGCCTGGATTGCCGTCAGGGCGATGGTATAGACGATATCGTCAACCAGCGCGCCACGGGACAGGTCGTTCACCGGCTTGCGCATACCCTGCAGCATCGGCCCGATGGAGATCAGGTCGGCAGAACGCTGTACCGCTTTGTAGGTGGTGTTACCGGTGTTCAGATCCGGGAAAATGAACACGGTAGCGCGACCCGCAACCGGTGAGTTCGGCGCTTTGGATTTCGCTACGTCAGCCATGACCGCGGCGTCGTACTGCAACGGACCGTCGATCATCAGGTCAGGACGTTTTTCCTGCGCCAGACGCGTCGCTTCACGTACTTTCTCTACGTCGCTGCCCGCGCCAGAGGTGCCGGTGGAGTAGGAGAGCATTGCCACACGCGGTTCGATGCCGAAGGCAATGGCGGAATCCGCAGACTGAATCGCGATTTCTGCCAGCTGCTCTGCAGTCGGGTCTGGGTTGATTGCGCAGTCGCCGTAAACGTAAACCTGCTCCGGCAGTAGCATAAAGAACACAGAAGAGACCAGGGAGCTACCCGGCGCCGTTTTAATAAGCTGCAGCGGCGGACGGATGGTGTTGGCGGTGGTATGAACCGCGCCGGAAACCAGGCCGTCGACTTCGTCTTGCTCCAGCATCAGCGTGCCGAGCACCACGTTGTCTTCCAGCTGTTCGCGGGCAACCGGTTCGGTCATGCCTTTGCTCTTACGCAGCTCAACCAGGCGAGCGACATAGCTTTCACGCACCACTTCCGGATCGACGATTTCAATACCTGCGCCCAGCTCAACGCCCTGAGATGCCGCGACGCGGTTGATTTCATCCGGGTTGCCCAGCAGTACGCAAGTGGCGATGCCGCGTTCAGCGCAGATTGCCGCCGCTTTGACGGTACGCGGTTCGTCGCCTTCCGGCAGCACCACGCGTTTACCGGCTTTACGCGCCAGCTCGGTCAGTTGGTAGCGGAACGCCGGCGGAGAGAGACGACGGCTACGCTCGGAAGTGGCGGTCAGCGACTCGATCCACTCAGCGTTAACGTAGTTCGCGACGTATTCCTGAACTTTCTCGATGCGCTCATGGTCATCAACCGGGACTTCCAGATTGAAGCTTTGCAGGCTCAGCGAAGTCTGCCAGGTGTTGGTGTTCACCATAAAGACCGGCAGACCGGTGGCGAATGCGCGTTCGCACAGTTTAGAAATGCGCGCGTCCATTTCATAGCCGCCGGTCAGCAGCAGGGCGCCGATTTCTACGCCGTTCATCGCGGCCAGGCAAGCTGCGACCAGTACGTCCGGACGGTCAGCGGAGGTCACTAACAACGAGCCTGCGCGGAAATGTTCCAGCATATGCGGAATACTGCGCGCGCAGAACGTGACGGATTTA
Organism: Salmonella sp. SAL00670; assembly: GCF_046552235.1. Classification (NCBI taxonomy): domain Bacteria; kingdom Pseudomonadati; phylum Pseudomonadota; class Gammaproteobacteria; order Enterobacterales; family Enterobacteriaceae; genus Salmonella; species Salmonella sp. SAL00670. The sequence goes on along the minus strand of NZ_JBGDUO010000006.1, from coordinate 93,815 downwards.
ACGCGGCGGGTTTTGATATCGCCTTCGTTAATGATGGTGGCGTTCAGGTGACGCGCCATATCGATAGCGCGGGTCGCAATCAGGTCGAAGCTCCACGGCACCGCGCCCAGAACCGGCAGCGGGCTGGATTCCTGCAGTTTAGCAGGATCGATTTTGATCACCTGCGCTTTGGAAGAGTCGTCAAAGATCTCCGACAGATCCGGGCGAGTACGGCCTTGTTCATCAACCGGCGCATTCAGTTTGTTGATGATAACGCCGGTGATGTTGGTGTTTTTCGCGCCGCCGAAGCTGCTGCGCGTCAGTTCGATACGCTCGTTTAACTGTTCTGGCGTGTCGGTACCCTGAGACATGACAAAAACGATTTCCGCATTCAGCGTTTTCGCGATTTCATAGTTCAGAGACTGAGCGAACTGATGTTTACGGGTCGGAACCAGACCTTCAACCAGCACCACTTCCGCGTCTTTGGTATTCGCATGGTAGTTCGCGATGATCTCTTCCATCAGCACGTCTTTCTGGTTGCTGGAGAGCAGAGATTCAACGTGGCTCATCTTCAGCGGTTCAGCCGCCGGCAGGGTAGAGTTCGCGCGAACGATAGTGGTGGTCTGGTCAGGCGCATCGCCGCCAGCGCGAGGCTGGGCGATAGGCTTAAAGACGCTCAGACGAACGCCTTTGCGTTCCATAGCACGGATGACGCCGAGGCTGACGCTGGTCAGGCCGACGCTGGTTCCGGTAGGGATCAGCATAATAATACGGGACACGGTTTATCCTCTTTCGTTACCGTCTTTTGGGGACGGGTTACAAAACAGCACCGCCAGCGAGGCTGGCGGTGTGAAATCAGGCAGTCAGACGGCTCGCGTCCTGCGCGATAACCAGTTCTTCGTTGGTTGGGATCACCACCGCCGGACGGGTACCTTCTTTGTTGATGAAACCAGATTTGCCGAAGCGGGCCGCCAGGTTACGTTCGTGGTCGACTTCAAAGCCCAGTACGCCCAGTTTACCCAGAGACAGTTCGCGAACCATCGCGGCGTTTTCACCGATACCGCCGGTGAACACGACTGCATCCAGACGACCGTCCATCAGAGCGGTGTAAGAACCGATGTACTTCGCCAGGCGGTGGCAGTAAACGTCCATCGCACGTTTTGCGTCTTCTTTGGTGGCGTAGTTGTCTTCAACATAACGGCAGTCGCTGGTCACTTCAGTCAGACCCAGCAGACCGGACTCTTTGGTCAGCATTTTGTTGATCTGATCCACGCTCATGCCCAGAGTGTCGTGCAGGTGGAAGATAATCGCAGGGTCGATATCGCCGGAACGGGTACCCATGACCAGGCCTTCCAGCGGGGTCAGACCCATAGAGGTATCCACGCATTTACCGTTACGGATAGCGGAAACAGAACCGCCGTTGCCCAGGTGGCAGGTGATAATGTTCAGTTCTTCTACCGGCTTGTTCAGCATTTTTGCCGCTTCCTGAGTTACATAGAAGTGGCTGGTGCCGTGTGCGCCATAGCGACGAACGCCGTGTTCTTTATACAGGCTGTACGGCAGGGCATACAGGTAAGATTCTTCCGGCATGGTCTGATGGAAGGCGGTGTCGAATACTGCAACGTTTTTATCTTTCAGCTGCGGGAAAGATTTCAGCGCTTCGGCGATACCAATCAGGTGAGCCGGGTTATGCAGCGGTGCGAAAGAGGCGGAATCTTTGATGCCCTGAATGACGGACTCATCAATGACTACGGAGCTGGTATACTTCTCGCCGCCGTGTACGATACGGTGACCAATTGCAGTTAACTGCGCAGACAGTTCTGGTTTTTGTGCCAGAATAGTGTTAACGATAAAGTTCAGCGCTTCACTGTGAGCGGCGCCTGCACCTAAAGCCGCTTCTTGTTTACTGCCGTCCATTTTCCATTTGATGCGTGCTTCTGGCAGATGGAAACATTCGGCTAAACCAGAAAGGTATTCATCACCATTAACTGCATCAATAATTGCAAATTTCAGTGAAGAACTACCGCAGTTCAGAACCAGTACTAACTTACTCGACATGGAAGTACCTATTTATGATACGTGGCTAAAAAAACGTCAGTGAGCCATAGAGCGTAGCGCATGATAGCCCTGACATTTATGATTAACATCATGCGCAGGAGTTTTTTTGGGCATGATGGAAGAAATACCTTTGAGTCTATGCCATTTTGCGTATTTTTCAGCCAATGGCATACTATGTGTAATATTGACGACTCAATGATTTTAAACTACCGGCCTTTGACAGGCCGACACAGGATACCTGATAGTGGGTATCGAAGACAAAATGTTTTGAACGTTGTCCCTCGCAGTTGTTGTTTTGCACAAATTTTTTAAATTTTATATGTGAAGTTGAGGTAGGCCATGTCGACACCGGATAATCGCTCCGTAAATTTTTTTAGCTTATTTCGCCGGGGGCAGCACTACGCGAAGACGTGGCCGATGGAAAAGCGGCTGGCGCCCGTTTTCGTCGAAAACCGCGTCATTCGTATGACGCGCTATGCCATACGATTTATGCCGCCTGTCGCCGTCTTTACGTTATGCTGGCAGATAGCGCTGGGCGGTCAGTTAGGCCCGGCCGTGGCGACCGCTCTGTTCGCCCTGAGCTTGCCCATGCAGGGATTATGGTGGTTAGGGAAACGTTCCGTGACGCCATTGCCGCCTTCAATCCTCAACTGGTTTTACGAAGTTCGCGGTAAATTGCAGGAGGCTGGACAAGCGCTGGCGCCGGTAGAAGGAAAGCCGGATTACCAGGCATTAGCTGACACGCTTAAGCGCGCCTTCAAACAACTGGATAAAACTTTCCTGGATGATTTGTAATTGACCCCGGATTACGCATATAAAAGAAGGCATACCAATGCCTTCTTTTTTTCATCGCCATAGCGTGATACAGGAGTTCAAAATGGAAATGACCAACGCGCAACGTCTGATTTTGTCTAACCAGTACAAAATGATGACGATGCTCGATCCCACCAACGCCGAGCGTTACCGTCGCTTACAAACAATTATTGAACGCGGCTACGGCCTGCAGATGCGCGAGCTGGATCGCGAGTTTGGCGAGCTGACGGAAGAGACCTGTCGTACCATCATCGATATTATGGAGATGTACCATGCGCTGCACGTCTCCTGGACCAACCTCAAAGATACGCAAGCTATCGACGAACGTCGCGTCACCTTCCTGGGGTTTGACGCCGCGACGGAAGCGCGCTACCTCGGCTATGTCCGTTTTATGGTGAATATAGAAGGACGCTACACTCACTTTGACGCCGGGACACACGGCTTTAATGCCCAGACGCCGATGTGGGAAAAATACCAGCGGATGTTGAATGTCTGGCATGCCTGCCCGCGTCAGTACCACCTGAGCGCGAATGAAATCAATCAAATCATTAATGCCTGAGGAGGCTCGCGTGCAGTGTAAAGGTTTTCTGTTTGATCTGGATGGAACGTTGGTTGACTCATTACCTGCCGTCGAACGCGCGTGGTGTAGCTGGGCCGATCGTTTTAACCTTGCTCATGATGAGGTGCTGGGCTTTATTCATGGCAAACAGGCGATCACCTCGTTGCGGCATTTTATGGCGGGTAAATCGGAGGCGGAAATTGCCGCTGAGTTTACGCGCCTGGAGCAAATAGAAGCCACTGAAACCGCAGGGATCACCGCGTTGCCGGGGGCAGTCGATTTACTCAATCACCTGAATAAAGCGGGCATTCCGTGGGCTATCGTCACCTCCGGTTCAATGCCGGTCGCGCGTGCGCGCCATCAGGTCGCGGGCCTTCCAGCGCCAGAGGTGTTTGTCACCGCCGAACGAGTCAAACGCGGCAAACCGGAGCCGGATGCGTATTTGCTGGGCGCACAACTGCTTGGCCTGGCCCCTCAGGAGTGCGTCGTAGTAGAAGATGCCCCGGCTGGCGTGCTGTCCGGACTGGCTGCGGGCTGCCACGTCATTGCGGTCAATGCGCCGGCCGACACGCCGCGTCTGGCGGATGTTGATTTTGCGTTGGATAGTCTGACGCAATTATCGGTCGCTAAACAACCAAACGGCGATGTGGTGGTGTTAAGAAAGACCTGATCATGATATCGCCCCGCTTTGGCGGGGCATATTTATGGCAGAATCGCGTTATCTTCTCATCTGACAAGGATATGTTGTGAACGGTGAATTGATTTGGGTTCTCTCTTTACTGGCGATTGCCGTCGTGTTGTTTGCGACGGGCAAAGTACGTATGGATGCGGTGGCTTTATTCGTCATTGTTGCTTTTGTCCTTAGCGGTACCTTGACCCTTCCGGAAGCCTTCTCCGGCTTTAGCGATCCGAATGTCATTCTTATCGCCGCCTTATTTATTATTGGCGACGGCCTCGTGCGCACCGGCGTTGCGACGGTGGTCGGTACCTGGCTGGTTAAAATGGCGGGCAGCAGTGAAATCAAAATGCTGGTTTTACTGATGATCACCGTCGCCGGACTTGGCGCTTTCATGAGTTCAACCGGCGTGGTGGCGATTTTTATCCCCGTTGTTCTTAGCGTTTCTATGCATATGCAGACCTCGCCTTCGCGCCTGATGATGCCGCTGAGTTTTGCCGGGCTTATCAGCGGAATGATGACGCTGGTGGCGACGCCGCCGAACCTGGTGGTTAACAGTGAACTGCTGCGTGAAGGCCTGCACGGGTTCAACTTTTTTAGCGTGACGCCGCTGGGGATAGTGGTGTTGGCGCTCGGCATTGTTTATATGCTGGTGATGCGCTTCATGCTAAAAGGCGATGCGCCCGGACAACAGGCCGGTAAGCGTCGCACTTTCCGCGATCTTATCCGCGAGTACCGTCTGACGGGGCGCGCTCGGCGTCTGGCGATTCGCCCCGGTTCGCCGATGGTGGGACAGCGGCTGGACGACCTTAAACTGCGCGAACGTTACGGCGCCAATGTCATCGGCGTTGAACGCTGGCGGCGCTTTCGGCGGGTTATCGTCAATGTGAACGGCGTATCGGAGTTTCGCGCTCGCGACGTTCTGCTGATTGATATGTCGGCGGCGGAGGTTGACCTCAGAGAGTTCTGCGCCGAGCAACTGCTGGAACCGATGGTATTGCGTGGAGAATATTTTTCCGATCAGGCGTTGGATGTTGGCATGGCGGAAATTTCGCTTATTCCGGAGTCTGAACTGATAGGCAAGTCGGTGCGTGAAATCGCCTTCCGTACACGTTACGGGCTGAATGTGGTCGGCCTGAAACGCGACGGCGTCGCGCTGGAAGGATCGCTGGCCGATGAACCGTTATTGATGGGCGATATCATTCTGGTTGTGGGGAACTGGAAGTTAATCAGCCTGCTGGGGCAAAAAGGCCGCGACTTTGTGGTGCTGAATATGCCGGTCGAGGTCAGCGAAGCCTCTCCTGCGCACAGCCAGGCGCCGCACGCCATTTTCTGCCTGGTACTGATGGTGGCGCTGATGTTGACCGATGAAATTCCCAACCCGATCGCGGCGATTATCGCCTGCCTGCTGATGGGGAAATTTCGCTGTATTGATGCTGAAAGCGCGTATAAAGCGATCCACTGGCCGAGTATTATCTTGATTGTGGGTATGATGCCGTTTGCGCTGGCGTTGCAAAAAACCGGCGGCGTCTCTCTGGTCGTGCAAGGATTAATGGATATCGGCGGCGGCTATGGGCCGTATATGATGCTGGGATGCCTGTTCGTGCTGTGCGCCGTCATAGGACTGTTCATTTCTAACACGGCAACGGCGGTGCTGATGGCGCCGATTGCGCTGGCGGCGGCGAAATCGATGGGGGTGTCGCCCTATCCGTTTGCGATGGCGGTGGCGATGGCGGCATCCGCCGCCTTTATGACGCCGGTTTCATCGCCGGTGAATACTCTGGTTCTGGGGCCGGGAAACTATAGCTTTAGCGATTTTGTGAAGCTTGGCGTGCCGTTCACGCTTATTGTGATGGCGGTTTGTATTGTGATGATTCCGATGTTGTTTCCGTTTTAACCCCAGACAGGAAAAGGCCTGATGGCGCTACGCTTATCAGGCCTACGGGTATCACGCTACGTCCAGGCCGGATAAGACGTTGACGTCGCCATCCGGCACAACCGTTTAAAGCGGTGAATCCTGGCTTATCTCGTCAAGAGAGAGATGGAAACTTGGTACGAACACCGCCATAAAATAGTCCATCTCCTGGCTGCGACGTAATTCCAGCGTTTTTTCCAGCCGCGTTTTTGCCAGTCCAAACTCATTGTTTCCTGCTGAGAGCTCCTCCAGGCATTTCAGGTAGGCGCAAAGCGCATCGGCCTGTTTTACGATTGCCTGTTCTTCTTCGCTCCAGGCATTCTCATCAATAAGTGGTGCGAAAATATCGCGTAATTCATCCGGTGCCATATCAACCAGCTTTTGCTGGGCGATTTTTTCGATCGCTTTATATTCCTGGGCTATCTGGGAATTAAAATATTTTACCGGCGTTGGCAGATCGCCGGTCAGTACTTCCGAGGCATCATGATACATCGCCAGAAGCGCGATGCGTTCAGCATTGAGCTGGCCGCCAAATTTACGGTTTTTTATCGCCGCCAACGCGTGGGCGACCATCGCCACCTGCAGACTATGTTCGGAGACGTTTTCCGTACGCACGTTACGCATCAGCGGCCAGCGGTTAATCAACTTCATGCGGGAGAGATGGGCGAAAAAATGGCTCTGCTTCATAGATTACCTTTTGTTTTCACTGCGGCAGACTTCATTGTGCGGGGAGGGTGATGAAGATGCAATTCAGGCTACCGAAGTAGCCTGAATTTAAGATTATTGATGGTAACCTGAGAGGAAACGCCCAAAACGGTTGATGGCCATCTCCAGGTCATCTTCACGCGGTAGCGTCACAATGCGGAAGTGATCCGGCCACGGCCAGTTAAAGGCGGTACCTTGCACCAGCAGCACCTTTTCCTGTAGCAGGAAGTCCAGCACCATCTTCTGGTCGTCGTGAATATTAAAACGTTTAGCGTCGATCCTGGGGAACATGTACAACGCGCCGCGCGGTTTTACGCAGGAAACGCCGGGAATATCGTTAATCAACTCCCAGGCTCGGTTACGCTGTTCATACAGTCGACCGCCCGGCAGAATAAATTCGCTAATGCTTTGATAGCCGCCGAGCGCGGTCTGAATAGCATGTTGCGCCGGGACGTTGGCGCACAGGCGCATTGAGGCTAACATCTCCAGCCCTTCAATATAGCCCTTCGCATGTTTTTTCGGCCCGTTCAGCACCATCCAGCCCTGGCGGAAGCCGGCGACGCGATAGGTTTTAGACAACCCATTAAAGGTGATGGTCAGCAGATCAGGTGCCAGTGCGGCGATAGAGTGATGCTCGGCATCGTCATAGAGAATCTTGTCATAAATTTCATCGGCGAAGATGATGAGATTATGCTCGCGCGCAATGTTGACAATTTCCATCAACAATTCTTTAGAATAGACGGCGCCAGTAGGGTTGTTTGGATTAATAATGACAATACCACGCGTACGTGGGGTGATTTTGGCGCGGATATCGTCAAGGTCCGGGAACCAGTCGGAAGATTCATCGCAAAGATAATGTACCGCCTTGCCGCTGGAGAGCGATACCGCCGCTGTCCATAACGGATAATCGGGCGCGGGAACCAGCATTTCATCGCCACTGTTAAGCAACGCCTGCATCGCCTGAACGATCAGCTCGGAAACGCCGTTACCGATATAGATATCTTCCACGGTTACATCGCGCATTCCACGGGCCTGATAATGCTGCATAATCGCTTTACGGGCAGAATAAAGCCCTTTCGAGTCGCAATATCCTTGCGCCGTCGGCAAATTACGAATGACATCGACCAGAATTTCGTCCGGCGCTTCGAATCCGAAGGGGGCGGGGTTGCCGATATTCAGTTTAAGAACTTTATTACCTTCTTCCTCAAGGCGTTTCGCTTCTTTCAGAACGGGGCCACGAATGTCATAACAGACATTTTCGAGTTTGCTGGATTTTTCAATGGGGGACATGAATCTTGACCTTTTAGCTGTTATTGCCACTCCCTGCCGTGGAAGTCAGCACGAAACAATGTACTCCCACGACGGTGAGTTTTGAAGAGTGAACAGAAGAAGATTTTGTTTATTTTTAACGCGCTTTCGTGCTGTTTAAAACTTCATAAAATCATTTGGTTAGATGCATTTTCTATTTTTGTTTGTATGTATAGTGTTTTATTCTATGTGATTGCGCGTAATGTGGTTTTTTATGTTGTCAGAAATTATCTGTTTTATGAGAGATAAGCATTCATCATTAGTGTCGCGCTGGCTATTTCGGAAATACTGAGTATTAAAGGTAAAATGAGAAGGTTAGACCTTTCCGGCGGCGGGGGGTGTGAAACTATTGTTAAGTATAATTAATGAATGGTAGAAATCTTAATTAATTATTATTTAATATTTAAAAAGCATTTACTAAAGTCGTAATAATATCTTTCTGGTCCGATTAGTATAACATATCCAAGGTTAAGATTATTCGTAATAATACTTATAAATATAGCGGTTTTAGGTTAAGATAATGATCCGAAACGGGGGCGTAGTCTGCGTTGTCTGCTAATTTTCATGACGCGATTTTATACATAACCTATTGTTCAATATATTGTTTTTGTATCTGTGCGTCTCGGTAAACTATTTGACGCTGTTACAAGATTTACACGTCCATCATTAGCAGAAATCTGTAGACGCCTAAAGGTATGACACATTCTCTTTGATATATCCCGATCAGTTGCATTTGGTATTATATCAGTAAGTAAGAGAAGTGTTTTGGTCGTATTTTCAATTACATTCTAACATTTACCTGGGTAACCAGGCGGTACTGCGAAGGATGCACATTACAAATGGAATTGCTTGTTTCTGAATGCACAGCATTAACCAGGTCAGCCCGATATGACCCGCCAGTAAGTGAAAAATTATGATAAATGCAAATCGTCCGATAATTAACCTCGATCTCGATCTGCTGAGAACGTTCGTGGCCGTTGCCGATCTGAACACCTTCGCCGCGGCGGCGGCGGCGGTATGTCGTACTCAGTCTGCGGTCAGTCAGCAAATGCAGCGTCTTGAGCAACTCGTGGGAAAGGAATTGTTCGCCCGCCATGGCCGTAACAAACTTTTGACCGAACACGGTATCCAGCTTCTGGGGTACGCCAGAAAAATCCTGCGTTTTAATGATGAGGCGTGTTCATCATTAATGTTCAGTAATCTTCAGGGAGTGTTAACAATCGGCGCTTCTGATGAATCAGCTGATACTATCCTGCCTTTTTTGCTTAGCCGAATCAGCTCGGTTTATCCGAAACTCGCGCTTGATGTACGGGTAAAACGCAACGCCTATATGGTGGACATGGTTAAATCGCAGGAAGTAGATTTGGTGGTGACGACTAACCAACCTCATTCGCTGGACTGTCTGAATTTGCGGACCTCGCCCACCCATTGGTATTGTGCGGCTGAGTATGTTTTGCAAAGGGGAGAGCCCGTACCACTAGTCCTGCTGGACGATCCCAGTCCATTCCGCGATATGGTGCTGGAGACGCTAAATGCAGCGGGTATTCCCTGGCGGCTGGCCTATGTGGCGTCTACATTACCGGCGGTACGCGCGGCCGTTAAAGCCGGTCTTGGCGTAACGGCTCGACCTGTCGAAATGATGAGTCCCGACCTTCGCGTGCTGGGCGCCGCAGACGGATTACCGCCTTTGCCGGATACGGAATATCTGTTGTGCCGCGATCCCAATAGCCAGAACGAGCTGGCGATGGTGATTTTCCATGCGATGGAAAGCTATCAAAACCCATGGCATTACAACCAGTTTTCTGCAGAGGGTGGAGATGATCCGCTGATGGTGGAAGGGGGTTTTGAGTAGCTCGCAGGCAAAAGGCGCTAAGTCGTAAATGTAAAAAAGAGCCGCTGGCGATGAAAAAACGCTCAGTGGCTCTTTTTTTGTGCCCATCTGTACGCGCTTAACCGCACAAATTGTAAAAGTTGCGGTAAATCAGCCAGTAGCGATTCGCAGTTCAATGTGGGTAAAAAATAACCAGAACGTCCATTTTATGAATTTGCATGTTAAAAAACTAGAGAAATTGTTGCTGTTTTAGGGGGTGAATTAACAAAAGCGTGTCACAGATCAAGAAAATACTCCCATTTAGGGGGAGGCATCTTCACAAATTCCTGTCAAAATAGGTGTGTGTTATTTCTTTTGCTTCACAACGGACACGATTCAACAACATAAAATCCCCCCTGGCCGAAGAGTCATTTTCTCCAGGATGGCACTTAATGTTAATGGTGATGAATTGATGTAAATTAATGTGAAGGAACTTTTGTTAAAGTTGACAAAAGGTTATAGAAAGGAGTAAAAAACCACATCAATTAGCTGTTTTTATCATTTTCTACAGTAATTGTAGGGTTTTTTTTATTCCTCCCCATGAATCGATGTGGCGTCCATCTGCCGTAAAGAGCAGAGAAACTGGCGCTACTTTTGATGAGTAAGCAATGAGTATGTCAACATCCACTGAAGTCATCGCTCATCACTGGGCATTCGCTATCTTTCTTATCGTTGCCATTGGCCTGTGCTGCCTGATGCTGGTAGGCGGTTGGTTTTTGGGCGGTCGCGCACGCGCGAGGCACAAGAACGTTCCGTTTGAATCAGGTATCGACTCGGTCGGCACCGCCCGCTTACGCCTGTCTGCCAAGTTTTACCTGGTAGCCATGTTCTTCGTTATCTTCGACGTTGAAGCGCTGTATCTGTTCGCATGGTCGACTTCTATCCGCGAAAGCGGCTGGGTTGGCTTTGTGGAAGCTGCAATTTTTATTTTTGTGTTACTGGCTGGTCTGGTTTATCTGGCGCGTATTGGCGCGTTGGACTGGACGCCCGCGCGTTCACGCCGCGAGCGTATGAACCCGGAAACGAACAGTATCGCTAATCGTCAACGCTAACCGCGAGGCATTAAGATGGATTATACGCTCACCCGCATAGATCCTAACGGTGAGAATGACCGTTACCCCCTGCAAAAACAGGAGATCGTAACCGACCCCCTGGAGCAGGAAGTTAACAAAAACGTGTTCATGGGCAAACTGCATGACATGGTTAACTGGGGCCGTAAAAACTCAATTTGGCCCTACAACTTCGGCCTTTCTTGCTGCTATGTAGAGATGGTGACCTCTTTTACCGCAGTGCATGACGTTGCCCGTTTCGGCGCGGAAGTGCTGCGTGCGTCGCCACGTCAGGCTGACCTGATGGTGGTGGCCGGTACCTGCTTTACCAAAATGGCCCCGGTTATTCAGCGTCTGTATGACCAAATGCTGGAGCCAAAATGGGTCATTTCTATGGGCGCCTGCGCCAACTCCGGCGGTATGTACGATATTTATTCGGTAGTGCAGGGCGTTGATAAGTTCATCCCGGTGGATGTGTATATCCCTGGCTGTCCGCCGCGTCCGGAAGCGTATATGCAGGCGTTGATGCTGCTGCAAGAATCGATTGGCAAAGAGCGCCGTCCGCTCTCATGGGTGGTGGGCGATCAGGGCGTGTATCGCGCCAATATGCAGCCAGAACGCGAACGTAAACGCGGCGAGCGTATTGCCGTCACGAACCTGCGTACCCCGGACGAGATTTAATTTGCGCCTGTCGGCAGCAGCACTTCACTTCGCTAACCACTATTTTAATAGCGCGAAGCACTGCCGACCACCACGGACCATTTGCAATGGTGAACAATATGACCGACTTAACCGCGCAAGACGCTGCATGGAGTACCCGCGATCATCTTGATGATCCGGTTATCGGCGAACTGCGCAACCGTTTTGGGCCGGATGCCTTTACCGTTCAGGCGACCCGCACCGGTATCCCCGTTGTTTGGGTCAAGCGTGAACAACTACTGGAGGTTGGCGATTTCTTAAAGAAACTGCCGAAACCTTACGTCATGCTGTTTGACTTACACGGCATGGATGAACGCCTGCGTACGCACCGTGACGGGTTACCCGCCGCGGATTTTTCCGTTTTCTACCACCTGATTTCCATTGAGCGTAATCGCGATATCATGCTCAAGGTGGCGTTGTCTGAAAACGACCTGCGCGTGCCGACCTTCACTAAACTTTTCCCTAACGCCAACTGGTACGAGCGTGAGACCTGGGAGATGTTTGGTATTGATATCGAAGGCCACCCGCACCTGACGCGCATCATGATGCCGCAAACCTGGGAAGGCCATCCGCTGCGTAAAGATTATCCGGCGCGCGCGACCGAATTCGACCCGTTTGAGCTGACCAAAGCCAAGCAGGATCTGGAAATGGAAGCGCTGACCTTTAAGCCGGAAGACTGGGGGATGAAGCGCGGGACTGACAACGAGGACTTTATGTTCCTCAACCTCGGCCCGAACCACCCGTCTGCGCACGGTGCGTTTCGTATTATCCTGCAACTTGACGGTGAAGAAATCGTCGACTGCGTGCCGGATATCGGCTATCACCACCGCGGCGCCGAAAAAATGGGCGAGCGCCAGTCCTGGCATAGCTACATTCCCTATACCGACCGTATCGAATACCTCGGTGGTTGCGTCAATGAAATGCCGTACGTGCTGGCGGTAGAAAAGTTGGCAGGGATCACCGTCCCGGATCGTGTGAACGTCATCCGCGTGATGCTCTCCGAACTGTTCCGCATTAACAGTCATCTGCTGTACATCTCGACCTTTATTCAGGACGTCGGCGCGATGACGCCGGTCTTCTTTGCCTTTACCGACCGGCAGAAAATTTATGACCTGGTGGAAGCCATTACCGGTTTCCGTATGCACCCGGCCTGGTTCCGTATCGGCGGCGTCGCGCACGACTTGCCGCGCGGTTGGGATCGCCTGCTGCGAGAGTTCCTTGAGTGGATGCCGAAGCGTCTGGATTCTTACGAGAAAGCCGCGCTGCGTAACACTATTCTGAAAGGGCGTTCGCAGGGCGTTGCCGCTTACGGCGCGAAAGAGGCGCTGGAGTGGGGCACCACCGGCGCAGGGCTGCGCGCGACCGGGATCGACTTCGACGTACGTAAATGGCGTCCATACTCTGGCTACGAAAACTTTGACTTTGAAGTGCCGGTGGGCGGCGGCGTTTCCGACTGCTATACCCGCGTGATGCTGAAAGTGGAAGAGCTGCGCCAGAGTCTGCGCATTCTTCAGCAGTGCCTCGATAACATGCCGGAAGGGCCGTTCAAAGCGGATCACCCGCTGACCACGCCGCCGCCGAAAGAGCGCACGCTGCAACATATCGAAACCCTGATCACCCACTTCCTGCAGGTCTCCTGGGGCCCGGTGATGCCGGCGCAGGAGTCCTTCCAGATGGTGGAAGCGACGAAGGGGATTAACAGTTACTACCTGACCAGCGACGGCAGCACTATGAGCTACCGTACCCGCGTGCGCACGCCGAGCTTTGCGCACCTGCAGCAGATTCCCTCGGCGATCCGCGGTAGCCTGGTCTCCGACCTGATTGTCTATCTGGGTAGTATCGATTTTGTTATGTCAGATGTGGACCGCTAATTATGCACGAGAATCAACAACCACAAACCGAGGCTTTTGAGCTGAGTGCGGCAGAGCGTGAAGCGATAGAGCACGAGAAGCACCACTACGAAGACCCGCGTGCGGCGTCCATTGAAGCGCTGAAAATCGTTCAGAAGCAGCGTGGCTGGGTGCCGGACGGCGCGATCTACGCTATTGCCGATGTGTTGGGTATTCCGGCGAGCGACGTCGAAGGCGTCGCCACATTCTACAGCCAGATCTTCCGTCAGCCGGTCGGTCGCCACGTGATTCGCTACTGCGACAGCGTGGTGTGCCATATCACCGGCTATCAGGGGATTCAGGCCGCGCTGGAAAAAAATCTCAACATCAAACCGGGGCAGACGACCTTTGATGGTCGCTTTACGCTGCTGCCGACCTGCTGCCTGGGGAATTGCGATAAAGGGCCGAACATGATGATTGATGAGGATACTCACAGCCATCTGACCCCGGAAGCCATTCCTGAACTACTGGAGCGGTATAAATGAAAAACGTTATCCGTACTCCCGAAACCCATCCGCTGACCTGGCGTCTGCGCGATGACAAACAGCCGGTCTGGCTGGATGAATATCGTAGCAAAAACGGCTACGAAGGCGCGCGTAAGGCGCTGACCGGCCTGTCTCCGGATGAAATCGTCAGCCAGGTAAAAGACGCCGGTCTGAAAGGGCGCGGCGGCGCGGGCTTTTCCACCGGTCTGAAGTGGAGCCTGATGCCGAAAGATGAATCCATGAACATCCGTTACCTGCTGTGTAACGCCGATGAAATGGAACCGGGCACCTATAAAGACCGTCTGCTGATGGAACAACTGCCGCACCTGCTGGTGGAAGGCATGCTGATCTCCGCGTTCGCGCTGAAAGCGTATCGTGGTTACATCTTCCTGCGCGGCGAATATATCGAAGCGGCTGTACATCTGCGCCGTGCGATTGCTGAAGCAACCGAGGCCGGGCTGCTTGGCAAAAATATCATGGGCACCGGGTTCGACTTTGAACTGTTTGTCCACACCGGGGCAGGGCGTTACATCTGTGGTGAAGAAACGGCGCTGATTAACTCCCTCGAAGGCCGCCGCGCGAACCCGCGCTCCAAGCCGCCCTTCCCGGCGACCTCCGGCGTATGGGGCAAGCCGACCTGTGTGAATAACGTCGAAACGTTGTGTAACGTCCCGGCAATCCTCGCCAACGGCGTGGAGTGGTACCAGAACATCTCGAAAAGCAAAGATGCGGGTACCAAGCTGATGGGCTTCTCGGGCCGCGTGAAGAATCCGGGCCTGTGGGAATTACCGTTCGGCACCACCGCGCGCGAGATCCTTGAAGACTACGCGGGCGGTATGCGCGATGGCCTGAAATTCAAAGCCTGGCAACCGGGCGGGGCGGGAACCGACTTCCTGACCGAGGCGCATCTTGACCTGCCGATGGAGTTCGAAAGTATCGGTAAAGCAGGCAGCCGTTTGGGCACTGCGCTGGCGATGGCGGTAGACCACGAAATCGGCATGGTATCGCTGGTGCGTAACCTGGAAGAGTTCTTTGCCCGCGAATCCTGCGGCTGGTGTACGCCATGCCGCGACGGGCTGCCGTGGAGCGTGAAAATTCTGCGCGCGCTGGAGCGTGGCGAAGGCCAGCCGGGGGATATCGAGACACTTGAGCAACTGTGTCGTTTCCTCGGACCGGGTAAAACCTTCTGCGCGCATGCGCCGGGCGCGGTTGAGCCACTGCAAAGCGCAATTAAGTATTTCCGCGAAGAATTCGAAGCTGGCATCAAGCAGCCGTTCAGCAATACCCATTTAATCAATGGTATTCAGCCGAACCTGCTCAAAGAGCGCTGGTGAGTTAACGATTTTTAATTTGGAAGCATGCTAATGGCTACGATTCATGTAGACGGCAAAGAATACGAGGTCAACGGCGCGGACAACCTGCTACAGGCATGTCTGTCCCTCGGCCTTGATATTCCGTATTTTTGCTGGCACCCGGCGCTGGGAAGCGTCGGTGCTTGCCGCCAGTGTGCGGTGAAGCAATACCAAAACGCGGAAGATACGCGTGGTCGCCTGGTGATGTCCTGTATGACGCCAGCCACCGACGGTACCTTTATCTCTATTGACGACGAAGAAGCGAAACAGTTCCGTGAAAGCGTGGTGGAGTGGCTGATGACTAACCACCCGCACGACTGTCCGGTCTGTGAAGAGGGCGGTAACTGCCATCTTCAGGATATGACCGTGATGACGGGGCATAGTTTCCGCCGCTACCGTTTCACCAAACGTACCCACCGCAACCAGGATCTGGGGCCGTTCATCTCGCACGAAATGAACCGCTGCATCGCCTGCTACCGTTGTGTGCGTTACTACAAAGATTATGCCGACGGCACCGATCTGGGCGTCTATGGCGCGCATGACAACGTCTACTTCGGGCGTCCGGAAGACGGTACGCTGGAAAGCGAATTCTCCGGTAACCTGGTCGAGATTTGCCCGACCGGCGTCTTCACCGATAAAACGCACTCCGAGCGTTACAACCGTAAATGGGACATGCAGTTTGCGCCGAGCATCTGCCAGCAGTGTTCCATCGGCTGTAACATCAGCCCGGGCGAGCGCTATGGCGAATTACGCCGTATCGAAAACCGTTACAACGGTACCGTTAACCACTACTTCCTCTGCGACCGCGGTCGTTTCGGCTATGGCTATGTGAACCTGAAAGACCGTCCGCGTCAGCCGGTTCAGCGCCGCGGCGATGACTTTATTACTCTCAACGCCGAGCAGGCGATGCAGGGCGCGGCGGATATTCTGCGCCAGTCGAAGAAAGTGATCGGTATCGGTTCGCCACGCGCCAGCATTGAGAGCAACTTTGCGCTGCGTGAGCTGGTTGGTGCGGAAAACTTCTACACAGGTATCGCGCGCGGCGAGCAGGAACGTCTGCAACTGGCGCTGAAAGTGCTGCGTGAAGGCGGCATTTACACCCCGGCGCTGCGGGAGATCGAATCTTATGACGCGGTACTGGTATTGGGCGAAGACGTTACCCAGACCGGCGCGCGCGTTGCGCTGGCGGTACGCCAGGCGGTGAAAGGTAAAGCGCGTGAAATGGCGGCGGCGCAGAAAGTGGCCGACTGGCAGATTGCGGCCATCCTTAACATCGGCCAGCGTGCCAAACATCCGCTGTTCGTGACCAACGTGGATGACACCCGTCTGGATGATATCGCCGCCTGGACCTATCGCGCGCCGGTGGAAGATCAGGCGCGCCTGGGCTTTGCGATTGCCCATGCGCTGGACAATACGGCGCCTGCGGTTGACGGTATCGACAGCGACTTACAAAACAAAATTGATGTCATTGTGCAGGCGTTGGCCGGCGCGAAAAAACCGCTGATTATCTCCGGCACTAACGCCGGTAGCAGTGAGGTGATTCAGGCGGCCGCCAACGTGGCGAAAGCGCTGAAAGGCCGTGGCGCCGACGTCGGTATTACTATGATTGCCCGCTCCGTGAACAGCATGGGGCTGGGTATGATGGGCGGCGGTTCGCTTGATGATGCGTTGGGCGAGCTGGAAACCGGCAGCGCGGACGCCGTGGTGGTGCTGGAAAACGATCTCCACCGTCATGCAAGCGCTACGCGCGTGAACGCTGCGCTCGCCAAAGCGCCGCTGGTGATGGTGGTTGACCATCAGCGCACGGCGATTATGGAAAACGCGCATCTGGTGCTTTCCGCGGCAAGCTTCGCCGAAAGCGATGGTACGGTCATCAACAACGAAGGCCGCGCGCAGCGCTTCTTCCAGGTTTATGATCCGGCCTACTACGATAACAAGACGATTATGCTGGAAAGCTGGCGCTGGCTGCATTCGCTGCACAGCACCGTCGAAAACCGCGAAGTGGACTGGACTCAGCTTGACCACGTGATCGACGCGGTCATTGCCGCCATGCCGCAATTTGCCGGCATTAAAGACGCCGCGCCGGATGCGACCTTCCGCATTCGTGGGCAGAAGCTGGCGCGCGAACCGCATCGTTACAGCGGTCGTACGGCGATGCGCGCCAATATCAGCGTGCATGAACCACGTCAGCCGCAGGATAAAGACACCATGTTCGCCTTCTCGATGGAAGGGAATAACCAACCGACTGCCCCGCGATCTGAAATTCCGTTCGCCTGGGCGCCGGGCTGGAACTCCCCGCAGGCGTGGAACAAATTCCAGGATGAAGTGGGCGGCAAACTGCGTCACGGCGATCCGGGCGTGCGTTTGATTGAAGCGACTGAGGGCGGTCTGGATTATTTCACTACCGTGCCGGCAAGCTTCCAGGCGCAGGACGGTCAGTGGCGTATTGCGCCGTATTACCACCTGTTTGGCAGCGACGAATTGTCTCAGCGTTCTCCGGTCTTCCAGAGCCGTATGCCGCAGCCGTATATCAAACTTAACCCGGCGGATGCCGCGAAGTTGGGCGTCAATGCCGGGACGCGCGTCTCCTTTAGCTACGATGGCAATACGGTGACGCTGTCGGTTGAAATCTCTGAAGGGTTAGCGGCAGGGCAGGTAGGGCTGCCGATGGGT
This sequence comes from Salmonella sp. SAL00670, assembly GCF_046552235.1. Lineage (NCBI taxonomy): Bacteria > Pseudomonadati > Pseudomonadota > Gammaproteobacteria > Enterobacterales > Enterobacteriaceae > Salmonella > Salmonella sp. SAL00670. The sequence goes on along the minus strand of NZ_JBGDUO010000006.1, from coordinate 75,785 downwards.
ATGCCTGGCATCGCGCCGGTTCTGGCTGGCGCGCGTCTTGAGGATCTGCGGGAGGCGCAACAATGAGTTGGATTACACCGGATCTGATTGAGATCCTGCTGAGCATTCTCAAAGCGGTGGTGATTCTGCTGGTGGTCGTCACCTGCGGGGCCTTCATGAGCTTTGGCGAACGTCGTCTGCTGGGTCTGTTCCAGAACCGTTATGGACCAAACCGCGTTGGCTGGGGCGGCTCGCTCCAGCTGGTCGCGGATATGATCAAGATGTTCTTTAAAGAAGACTGGATCCCGAAATTCTCGGATCGCGTCATCTTTACCCTGGCGCCGATGATCGCGTTTACTTCGCTGCTGCTCTCCTTCGCCATTGTGCCGGTTAGCCCTAATTGGGTGGTGGCCGATTTAAACATCGGGATTTTGTTCTTCCTGATGATGGCCGGTCTGGCGGTTTACGCGGTGCTGTTCGCCGGTTGGTCGAGCAACAACAAATACTCGCTGCTGGGCGCGATGCGCGCGTCTGCCCAGACGGTGAGCTATGAAGTGTTTCTTGGTCTTTCCCTGATGGGCGTGGTGGCGCAGGCCGGTTCATTTAATATGACCGATATCGTCAATAACCAGGCGCATCTGTGGAACGTGATTCCGCAATTCTTTGGGTTTGTTACTTTCGCCATCGCGGGCGTAGCGGTCTGTCACCGTCACCCGTTTGACCAGCCGGAAGCCGAGCAGGAACTGGCGGACGGTTACCACATCGAATATTCCGGGATGAAATTCGGTCTGTTCTTCGTGGGGGAGTACATCGGTATCGTCACCGTTTCCGCGCTGATGGTAACGCTGTTCTTCGGTGGCTGGCATGGCCCGTTCTTACCGCCATTCGTCTGGTTCGCGCTGAAAACCGCGTTCTTCATGATGATGTTCATTTTGATTCGTGCGTCGTTACCGCGTCCGCGTTATGACCAGGTAATGTCCTTCGGCTGGAAAGTTTGCCTGCCGCTGACGCTCATCAACTTGCTGGTAACGGCGGCTGTCATTCTGTGGCAGGCGCAATAAGGGACACAAAGACCATGACCTTAAAAGAATTATTAGTAGGTTTCGGCACTCAGGTACGCAGTATCTGGATGATCGGCCTGCATGCGTTCGCCAAACGCGAAACGCGGATGTATCCGGAAGAGCCGGTCTATTTACCGCCCCGTTACCGTGGCCGTATCGTGCTCACGCGCGACCCGGACGGCGAAGAGCGCTGCGTTGCCTGTAACCTGTGTGCGGTAGCCTGTCCGGTAGGCTGTATCTCTCTGCAAAAAGCGGAGACCAAAGATGGCCGCTGGTATCCGGAATTTTTCCGCATTAACTTCTCACGCTGCATCTTCTGCGGCCTGTGCGAAGAAGCGTGCCCGACCACGGCGATTCAGTTGACCCCGGACTTCGAACTGGGCGAATACAAACGTCAGGATCTGGTGTACGAAAAAGAGGATCTGCTGATTTCCGGTCCGGGCAAATACCCGGAATATAACTTCTACCGGATGGCGGGTATGGCAATCGACGGCAAAGATAAAGGCGAAGCAGAGAACGAAGCCAAGCCTATCGACGTCAAGAGCCTGTTACCGTAAGGAGAGGGCAATGGAATTCGCTTTTTATATCTGTGGCCTGATAGCCATCCTCGCGACCCTGCGAGTGATCACCCATACCAATCCGGTACACGCGCTGTTGTATCTGGTGATATCGCTACTGGCGATTTCCGGGGTGTTCTTTTCGCTGGGCGCTTATTTTGCCGGTGCGCTGGAAATTATCGTCTACGCAGGCGCCATCATGGTGCTGTTTGTGTTCGTGGTGATGATGCTCAACCTCGGCGGCAGCGAAATCGAACAGGAACGCCAGTGGCTGAAGCCGCAGGTGTGGATTGGTCCGGCGGTTTTGTCGGCCATTATGCTGGCGGTCATTGTGTACGCCATTCTGGGCGTTAACGACCAGGGCATCGACGGCACGCCGATTAGCGCGAAAGCGGTGGGCATTACGCTGTTCGGGCCTTATGTTCTGGCGGTCGAACTGGCGTCTATGCTGCTGCTGGCAGGCCTGGTGGTGGCGTTCCACGTCGGTCGTGAAGAGCGTGCGGGCGAAGTGCTAAGCAACCGCGCCGATGACCGCGCGAAAAGAAAAACGGAGGAGCGCGCATGATCCCCTTAACACACGGACTGATCCTCGCTGCGATTTTATTCGTCCTGGGTTTAACCGGTCTGGTTATCCGCCGCAATCTGCTGTTTATGCTGATCGGGCTGGAAATCATGATTAACGCCTCCGCGCTGGCCTTTGTGGTCGCCGGGAGCTACTGGGGCCAGACCGATGGTCAGGTGATGTACATTCTCGCCATCAGCCTTGCGGCTGCGGAAGCGAGTATTGGACTTGCGCTGTTGCTGCAACTCCATCGCCGTCGCCAGAACCTGAACATCGATTCAGTAAGTGAGATGCGTGGATGAACATGCTTGCCTTAACCATTATTCTGCCATTGATTGGCTTTGTACTGCTGGCGTTCTCTCGCGGACGCTGGTCGGAAAATCTCTCCGCGACCATTGGCGTGGGCTCCGTTGGTCTGGCGGCGTTGGTGACAGCGTTTGTCGGGATGGATTTCTTCGCCAACGGCAAACAGGCGTTCAGCCAGCCGCTGTGGACGTGGATGTCGGTCGGTAACTTCAACATCGGTTTTAACCTGGTGCTGGACGGCCTGTCGCTGACCATGCTCTCTGTGGTCACCGGCGTCGGCTTCCTGATCCACATGTTCGCTTCCTGGTACATGCGTGGGGAAGAGGGCTACTCCCGCTTCTTCGCTTATACCAACCTGTTTATCGCCAGCATGGTTGTTCTGGTGCTGTCCGATAACCTGCTGTTGATGTACCTCGGCTGGGAAGGCGTGGGCCTGTGCTCTTATCTGTTGATCGGCTTCTATTACAGCGATCCGAAGAATGGCGCGGCGGCAATGAAAGCCTTCGTGGTGACCCGTGTCGGTGACGTATTCCTCGCCTTCGCGCTGTTCATCCTCTACAACGAACTGGGCACGCTGAACTTCCGCGAAATGGTCGAGCTGGCGCCAGCGCACTTTGCTGACGGCAACAACATGCTGATGTGGGCGACGCTGATGCTGCTGGGCGGCGCGGTCGGTAAATCTGCGCAGCTACCGTTGCAGACCTGGCTTGCCGACGCGATGGCCGGTCCGACGCCGGTCTCCGCGCTGATCCACGCCGCCACCATGGTGACCGCCGGTGTCTACCTGATCGCTCGTACCCATGGTCTGTTCCTGATGACCCCGGAAATTCTGCATCTGGTGGGCATTATCGGGGCGATTACGCTGGTAATGGCAGGTTTCGCCGCGCTGGTGCAGACCGACATCAAACGCGTGCTGGCCTATTCCACCATGAGCCAGATTGGCTACATGTTCCTGGCGCTGGGCGTACAGGCGTGGGATGCGGCGATTTTCCACCTGATGACGCACGCCTTCTTTAAAGCGCTACTGTTCCTGGCCTCCGGCTCGGTAATTCTGGCCTGCCATCACGAACAGAACATCTTTAAGATGGGCGGTCTGCGTAAGTCCATTCCGCTGGTGTATGCCTGCTTCCTGGTGGGCGGCGCGGCGCTGTCGGCGCTGCCGCTGGTCACTGCGGGCTTCTTCAGTAAGGATGAGATCCTGGCCGGGGCGATGGCGAACGGCCATATCAATCTGATGGTGGCAGGTCTGGTCGGCGCGTTCATGACCTCCCTGTACACCTTCCGGATGATTTTCATCGTATTCCACGGTAAAGAACAAATTCATGCTCATGCAGGGAAGGGGATTACCCACCATCTGCCGCTGATTGTCCTGATGATTCTGTCTACCTTTGTTGGCGCGCTGATTGTGCCGCCATTGCAGGGGGTACTGCCGCAGACAACTGAACTGGCGCATGGTCGTGTGTTGACCCTGGAAATTACCTCTGGCGTAGTGGCGATTGCCGGCATCCTGATTGCCGCATGGCTGTGGCTGGGTAAACGCACGCTGGTGACGTCGATCGCCAACAGCGCGCCGGGCCGTCTGCTGGGGACCTGGTGGTATAACGCCTGGGGCTTTGACTGGTTGTACGACAAAGTATTCGTCAAGCCATTCCTCGGTATCGCCTGGCTGCTGAAGCGCGACCCGCTTAATGCGTTGATGAACATTCCGGCTATCCTTTCCCGTTTTGCAGGCAAAGGCCTGGTACTGAGCGAGAACGGTTATTTGCGCTGGTATGTGGCATCCATGAGCATCGGCGCGGTTGTGGTGCTGGCGCTGTTGATGGTACTGCGTTGATCGTAAAGTGAATTTTATCCAAATTCGTTGAAAATCAGGCCTCTGTCAGAGGCCTTAAAAAGGAATAAAAATCGCCATGTTACTACCCTGGCTAATATTGATTCCCTTTATCGGCGGCTTTCTGTGCTGGCAGACCGAACGCTTTGGCGTGAAGGTGCCGCGCTGGATAGCGCTGATTACCATGGGGCTGACGCTGGCGCTCGGTCTGCAATTGTGGTTGCAGGGCGGCTACTCACTGACGCAATCCGCCGGTATTCCGCAGTGGCAATCTGAATTTGTCCTGCCGTGGATCCCGCGTTTTGGCATCTCTATCCATCTGGCGCTCGACGGACTGTCGCTGCTAATGGTGGTGCTGACCGGCCTGCTCGGCGTTCTGGCGGTGCTTTGCTCCTGGCGAGAAATCGAAAAATATCAGGGCTTCTTCCACCTGAACCTGATGTGGATCTTAGGCGGCGTTATCGGCGTGTTCCTGGCCATCGACATGTTCCTGTTTTTCTTCTTCTGGGAAATGATGCTGGTGCCGATGTACTTCCTGATAGCGCTGTGGGGCCACAAAGCCTCTGACGGGAAAACGCGTATCACGGCGGCGACCAAGTTCTTCATCTACACCCAGGCGAGTGGTCTGGTGATGTTGATTGCCATCCTGGCGCTGGTCTTTGTGCACTACAACGCGACCGGCGTCTGGACCTTCAACTATGAAGAGCTGCTGAATACGCCGATGTCCCACGGTGTGGAATATCTGCTGATGCTGGGCTTCTTCATCGCCTTCGCGGTGAAAATGCCGGTGGTGCCGCTGCATGGCTGGCTGCCGGATGCGCACTCCCAGGCGCCGACCGCCGGTTCCGTCGACCTGGCCGGTATCTTGCTGAAAACCGCCGCTTACGGTCTGCTGCGTTTCTCCCTGCCATTGTTCCCGAACGCGTCGGCGGAGTTTGCGCCTATCGCCATGTGGCTGGGCGTTATCGGCATTTTCTACGGCGCGTGGATGGCCTTTACCCAATACGACATCAAACGGCTGATTGCCTATACCTCCGTTTCCCACATGGGCTTCGTGCTGATCGCTATCTACACCGGCAGTCAGCTGGCGTACCAGGGCGCGGTGATTCAGATGATTGCGCACGGTTTGTCCGCGGCGGGTCTGTTCATTCTGTGTGGCCAGTTGTACGAACGTCTGCATACGCGTGACATGCGTATGATGGGCGGCCTGTGGGGCAAAATGAAATGGTTGCCTGCGCTGTCCATGTTCTTTGCGGTGGCGACGCTCGGGATGCCGGGCACCGGTAACTTTGTCGGCGAATTTATGATTCTGTTCGGCAGCTACCAGGTGGTGCCGATGATTACCGTGATCTCCACCTTTGGGCTGGTATTCGCCTCTGTATACTCGCTGGCGATGCTGCATCGCGCTTACTTCGGTAAAGCGAAGAGCCAGATTGCCAGCCAGGAACTGCCAGGGATGTCGCTGCGCGAGCTGTTTATCATTCTGTTGCTGGTGGTGCTTCTGGTACTGCTTGGCTTCTATCCGCAGCCGATTCTGGATACCTCGCATTCTGCGATGAGCAACATCCAGCAGTGGTTTGTTAATTCCGTTACTACTACAAGGCCGTAAATCGCCATGACAATAACTCCACAACACCTGATTGCGCTGCTACCGCTGCTGATCGTCGGCTTGACGGTGGTGGTTGTGATGCTCTCCATTGCGTGGCGACGCAATCACTTCCTCAATGCCACGCTGTCGGTCATTGGGCTTAACGCTGCTCTGGTTTCGCTTTGGTTTGTCGGCCAGGCCGGGGCAATGGACGTCACGCCGCTGATGCGCGTTGACGGCTTTGCGATGCTCTACACCGGGCTGGTGCTGCTGGCGAGCCTCGCCACCTGTACCTTTGCCTACCCGTGGCTGGAAGGCTATAACGATAACCAGGAAGAGTTCTACCTGCTGGTGTTAATCGCCAGCCTGGGCGGAATTCTGCTGGCGAACGCTAACCATCTGGCGGCGCTGTTCCTTGGTATTGAACTAATCTCACTGCCGCTGTTCGGCCTGATTGGTTATGCTTTCCGCCAGAAACGCTCGCTGGAAGCCAGTATCAAATACACCATCCTCTCCGCCGCCGCCTCGTCTTTCCTGCTGTTCGGGATGGCGCTGGTCTATGCGCAGTCCGGCAACCTGTCTTTCGAAGCGCTCGGTAAGAGCCTCGGCGATGGTATGCTGCACGAGCCGTTGCTGCTGGCGGGCTTTGGCCTGATGATTGTCGGTCTGGGCTTTAAACTCTCTCTGGTGCCGTTCCACCTGTGGACGCCAGACGTATACCAGGGCGCGCCTGCGCCGGTTTCCACCTTCCTGGCGACGGCGAGCAAAATCGCTATCTTCGGCGTGGTAATGCGTCTGTTCCTCTATGCGCCGGTAGGCGACAGCGAAGCGGTACGCGTGGTGCTGGGCATTATCGCCTTTGCCTCTATCATCTTCGGTAACCTGATGGCGCTGAGCCAGACCAACATCAAACGTCTGCTCGGTTACTCTTCTATTTCTCACCTCGGCTATCTGCTGGTGGCGCTGATTGCCCTGCAGAGCGGCGAGATGTCGATGGAAGCGGTAGGCGTTTACCTGGCCGGTTATCTGTTCAGCAGCCTCGGCGCGTTTGGCGTGGTCAGCCTGATGTCCAGCCCGTTCCGCGGCCCGGATGCGGATTCTCTGTACTCTTACCGTGGTCTATTCTGGCACCGCCCGGTTCTTGCCGCGGTGATGACGGTGATGATGCTGTCGCTGGCAGGTATCCCGATGACGCTGGGCTTTATCGGCAAATTCTACGTGCTGGCGGTCGGCGTTCAGGCCAGCCTGTGGTGGCTGGTCGCCGCCGTGGTAGTGGGTTCCGCGATTGGTTTGTACTACTACCTGCGCGTTGCGGTGAGTCTCTACCTGCACGCGCCGCAGCAACCGGGACGCGACGCGCCGACAAACTGGCAGTACAGCGCAGGCGGTATCGTGGTGCTGATCTCCGCGTTGCTGGTGTTGGTACTGGGCGTCTGGCCGCAGCCGCTGATTAGCCTTGTGCAGTTAGCGACGCCGTTGATGTAAGCAATAAGTAAAAACGAAAAACCCGCTTCACGAAGCGGGTTTTTTATTACCTGATGTCATTCTTTAAAATGACTCAGGACGGTAGACCGGATAAGGCGCTTGCACCGCCATCCGGCCTGTAAGGTCTCAGCGACCGGAATTTAACTTAGCAACTGCCGGCTTACCAGCGGGCCGCTGATATTTTGCGCCGCGCGTTCCATCACTTCCTGTATCACTGAAGAGAGTTCGTTAATCTCAAACTTGGCCACGTAGCCGTCGGCTTTCACCTTACGCACATGATCTTCGTTGGCGCTGCCGGAAAGGGAAGAGTGAATAACAACCGGGATCTTTTTCAGCCGTTCATCGGTTTTAATTTTACGCGTTAGCGTAAAGCCATCCATCTCCGGCATCTCAAGGTCTGTCAGGACTAGCGCGATTTTCTCGCTAATTGGCTTACCTTCGGCCTCCGCTTCCTGCGCCAGTTGCTGGATTCTCTCCCATGCATCCTTGCCGGTCACATGCATCTGATGCGGAATTTCCATCGCGTTCAGCCCTTTTTCCAGCATCGCGCGGGCGACTTTGGAGTCTTCCGCCACAATGGCTACCGCGCCAGGGGTAATATAAAATTTATTGGTCTTCAGATTGGTGGCGCGCAGATCGTGGCTGGAGGGGACAATATCATAAAGGATCTGCTCAACGTCGAGCACCAGCGCCAGGTTGTTGGTTTCTTTGTTATCATCCAGGCAGGCAATACTGGTGATGTAGCGACCGTTGACGGCTTTCTCGGCGGTATGCACCTGTTGCCAGTCAAGACGCATAATATTTTCCACCGACTCGACGGCAAATGCCTGTACGCTGCGCGCATATTCGGTGATCAGCAAAATATTCAGCCCGGTTTCCGGCTTGCAGCCCGCTACCGCTGGCAAATCAATCACCGGAATGACCTGATCCCGAATATTGACCATGCCCAATAGCGGCGCTTTCATGCCTGCCGGGCGCGTAAAGGCGGGCATCGGTACGATTTCGCGCAGCTTAAATACATTGATACCGAACAGCTCTGACTTCTGTTCATGCAGCGATGTACCAAGACGGAATAACAGCAGTTCAAAACGGTTGGACAGGGTTAAATTGGCCCTGTCATCAATATCTTTCTGAAAATTGTCCATCCTAACCTCATTATGAAAGCCTGCCTTTTTTAGTGTTATCGGCAATGAGGACAAAAAATGGAGCGCTAAACCGGGAAAACAGAAAAATCGTAAGCCAGCTCCGTCGCCGGGAAAATAGCGCGGCATTCCGCCAGTAAGCGCTGACAGCCTTTATCGTCATAGCGTGAGCTAATATGGGTCATGATCAGCCGACCAACGGCAGCTTCCCGCGCCAGCGTCGCGGTTTGACGGGTGGAGCTGTGTCCGCGAGCGTTGGCTTTCTCCTCCATTGACGCATCCAGCGTGGTTTCATGGACCATCACATCCACGCCTTGCGCCAGCGCGAGGGCGGCCTCGCAGGGCGCGGTATCGCCGAAAATCGCCACTGATTTCCCGGCCACGGCGGGAGCAAGGTAGTCGGCGCCATTGATCTGCCTTCCATCGGCAAGCGTGACGGTTTTTCCTGCCTTCAACGCTTGAAACAGCGGGCCGGGCGTAACGCCTGCGGCTTTTAACGCCCTGGCATTCAGCGCGCCAGGCTTGTCATGTTCAACAACGCGATATCCGTAGCACTCCAGTGGATGCTCCAGCCTGAACGCGGTCACTTTACGCAGACCGTCGTCAAGAATATCACCTGCGCTAATTTCTTCAATTTGCAACGGAAAATCGGTCCATGAACCGCTAAGACGCAGTGTGGTTGCAATAAACTCACGCACGCCTTGAGGTCCGTATACGGTTAGCGGATGGGGGTTCCCCGCCATCGACCGGCTGCATAGCAGACCCGGCAGGCCAAACAAATGATCGCCGTGAAGATGGCTGATAAAAATGCGCTCAAGCTTACCGGGATGAAACGCGGTATTAAGCATTTGATGCTGTGTCCCTTCGCCGCAATCAAAAAGCCATACTCCCGGCTGCGTTGGATGTTGCAGATGTAATAAAATTGCCGTTACATTGCGTGAGCGCGTGGGAACGCCTGCGGACGTACCTAAAAAAATTAATTCCATCTTGTCCATACACGTTTGGTTATCGTTTAACCCAAGATTACCACAACACAGGAGCGCATCATGATTGACTGGCAGGATCTCCACCATAGCGAACTTACCGTTCCTCAACTTTACGCGTTACTCAAATTGCGCTGCGCGGTCTTTGTGGTAGAACAGCGCTGTCCTTACCTGGATGTGGATGGCGATGATTTAGTCGGCGACAATCGGCATATTCTGGGCTGGCATCAGGATGAACTGGTGGCGTATGCGAGGATTCTGAAAAGCGATAACGAATCAGACCCGGTTGTCATTGGCCGGGTGATCGTCAGCGATGCCTGGCGAGGGGCGAAACTGGGCCAGCAATTAATGGCGAAAACGCTGGAATCTTGTGGGCGGCACTGGCCGGATAAGCCGCTATATCTGGGGGCGCAGGCGCATCTGCAACCTTTTTATGCGCGGTTTGGTTTTATTCCCGTCACCGATGTTTATGACGAAGACGGCATTCCGCACCGGGGAATGGCGCGGGAGGTTCATCAGGCATAAACCGAAACCGTTGACTATAGTTAGGAGCAGGTGTTAACACAACGGAGAATGAGAATGTCATATCAATTTGGTGAATCACGTGTTGATGATGATCTGACTTTGCTCAGCGAAACGCTGGAAGAGGTTTTACGTTCCTCAGGCGATCCCGCCGATCAAAAATACATTGAGCTGAAAGCCCGCGCGGAACAAGCGCTGGAAGAGGTGAAAAACCGCGTAAGCCATGCGTCGGATAGCTATTATTACCGGGCAAAGCAGGCCGTTTATAAAGCGGATGACTACGTTCATGAAAAACCCTGGCAGGGTATTGGCGTAGGCGCGGCGGTAGGACTGGTACTTGGACTGCTGCTGGCGCGGCGCTAAATCCCCCCACTGAACAGAATTGCAACCCTCCCTAAATGAGGTACTGCTTTTTTAGGGCAGTACCCCGTATAATGTGGGGTTTTTAACAGGGAGGGTCCGCGTGCATTCTATTACTACTGCGCTGGAAAATCTGACGCGTCAGCTATCGCAAGAGATACCGGCGACGCCAGGGCTTTGCGTTTTCGATGCGCCTTTCCCTTTAAACGATGCCTTCGATGCATTGAGCTGGCTGGCCAGCCAGTCATCCTTTCCGCAATTCTACTGGCAACAGCGCAATGGCGACGAAGAAGCTGCCGTTCTCGGGGCCATCACCGTATTTTCATCGCTCGATCTGGCGCAACGGTTTTTACGTCAGCACGCGCAGCCTGACCTGCGTATTTGGGGGCTGAATGCGTTCGAGCCGAAAGAGGGCTACTTATTGCTGCCGCGGCTGGAGTGGCGACGTAGCGGTGGTACGGCGACCTTACGCTTACATCTGCACAGTGACGTTTCGCTACGCGATGATGCGCGCCAGGCGAAAGCGTTTCTCGCTTCTCTGGTCGGCATTAAGCCTGTTCCGGCGCTACGCCTTTCGCTCACGAGCGAACAACACTGGCCGGACAAAGACGGTTGGGTGAAGCTGATTCAGCAGGCCACCCACACCATTGCGCAAGAGGCGTTTGATAAAGTTGTGCTGGCGCGGGCCACCGACTTACAATTCTCCCGTCCGGTCAATGCCGCCGCGATGATGGCGTCCAGTCGTCGTTTAAATCTCAACTGCTACCACTTTTTTATGGCCTTTTCCGCCGATACCGCCTTTCTGGGATCATCGCCGGAGCGGCTCTGGCGGCGGCGTGAAACGGCGCTGCGTACCGAAGCGCTGGCCGGGACGGTGGCGAACCATCCGGATAACCATAAAGCCTGGCAGCTTGGCGAATGGTTAATGAAAGACGATAAAAACCAGCGAGAAAATATGCTGGTTGTCGAAGACATCTGCCAGCGACTGCAAAACTGCACCCACTCGCTGGATGTGCTGCCGCCGCAGGTGCTCAGACTGCGCAAGGTACAGCATTTGCGCCGCTGTATCTGGACGGCGCTTAATCAGGCGGACGACACGCTCTGCCTGCACCAGTTACAGCCTACCGCAGCGGTCGCCGGGATCCCTCGTGAACCCGCGCGTTGTTTTATAGAACAACATGAGCCGTTCGAACGTGAATGGTATGCCGGGTCGGCAGGCTATCTCTCCACGCGGCAAAGTGAGTTTTGCGTGACGTTACGTTCAGCCAAAGTGACGGCCAATGTGGTGCGATTGTATGCCGGCGCGGGAATCGTCCGCGGCTCCGATCCGGAACAGGAATGGCAGGAAATAGATAATAAAGCGGCCGGGTTACGTACCTTATTGCAGATGGATGCGTAATGAGTCACATATTCCCGACCCATATCAATAATCCATTTTTGCAGCTCTTTATACTTAGTCCCAATGATTGATACCGGACAAACTCATGTCAGTAAGTGCATTTAACCGGCGCTGGGCGGCGGTCATCCTGGAAGCCTTAACCCGTCATGGCGTCAGGCATGTTTGTATCGCCCCTGGTTCCCGTTCCACGCCGCTCACGTTGGCGGCGGCAGAGAATCCTGCTTTTATTCACCATACGCACTTTGATGAGCGTGGGCTTGGTCATCTGGCGTTAGGGCTGGCGAAAGTCAGCCAACAGCCGGTTGCCGTTATTGTCACTTCAGGTACCGCCGTGGCGAACCTCTATCCGGCGTTGATTGAGGCGGGGCTGACGGGCGAGAAGCTCATTTTACTTACCGCCGATCGCCCGCCGGAGCTGATTGACTGCGGCGCCAACCAGGCGATCCGTCAGGCGGGGATGTTTGCCTCGCACCCCTCCCAAACTTTGTCGTTGCCGCGTCCCACGCAGGATATTCCGGCGCGCTGGCTGGTGTCGACCATCGACAATGCGCTCGCCATGCTTCATGCGGGCGCGCTGCACATTAACTGTCCTTTTGCCGAACCGCTGTATGGCGATATGAATGACACCGGTCTGGTCTGGCAGCAGCGTCTCGGCGACTGGTGGCAGGATGAAAAACCCTGGCTGCGCGAAGCGCGTCGACTGGAAAGCGACAAACAGCGCGACTGGTTCTTCTGGCGACAAAAACGCGGCGTTGTCGTCGCCGGGCGTATGAGCGCGGAAGAAGGCAAAAAAGTGGCGCAGTGGGCGCAAACTCTGGGATGGCCATTAATTGGCGACGTATTGTCGCAAACCGGGCAGCCGCTGCCGTGCGCCGACCTGTGGCTCGGCAACGCCAAAGCGGTGACCGAACTGCAGCAGGCGCAAATTGTCGTCCAGCTTGGCAGTAGCCTTACCGGAAAACGCTTACTGCAATGGCAGGCAACCTGCGAGCCGGAAGAGTACTGGGTAATCGACAATATTGAAGGTCGTCTGGACCCGGCGCACCATCGTGGACGCAGACTGGTAGCGAAAATCGCCGACTGGCTGGAACTGCATCCGGCGGAAAAACGTAAACCGTGGTGTGTAGAGATCCCGCGTCTGGCGGAACTGGCGTGGCAACGGGTGGTCGCCCAGCGAGACACCTTTGGCGAAGCGCAGCTGGCGCACCGTATCCGCGACTATCTGCCGGAGCAGGGGCAATTGTTCGTGGGCAATAGTCTGGTGGTGCGTCTGATCGACGCGCTGTCACAGTTGCCGGCTGGCTATCCGGTATACAGCAATCGCGGGGCGAGCGGCATTGACGGCCTGCTTTCCACGGCGGCGGGCGTGCAGCGCGCCAGCGCTAAATCGACGCTGGCTATCGTCGGCGATTTATCCGCGCTGTACGATCTTAACGCGCTGGCGTTACTACGTCAGGTATCCGCGCCGTTTGTGTTGATTGTGGTCAACAATAACGGCGGGCAAATCTTCTCCCTGCTGCCGACGCCGCAAAGCAAACGTGAGCGCTTTTATTTGATGCCGCAAAACGTCCATTTTGACCATGCGGCCGCCATGTTTAACCTGCGCTATCATCGCCCGGAAAACTGGGAAGAACTGGAGTCTGCGCTGGCTGGCGCGTGGCGAACCCCGGCGACAACGGTGATTGAGCTGGTGGTAAACGATACGGACGGCGCGCAGACGTTGCAGCAACTTTTGGCTCAGGTAAGCCATCTATGATGTTGCACGCGCAGCACATGCCCGGACAGCCTGGGACGCCCTCGCTGGTTTTCCTGCACGGTTTTTCTGGCGATTGCCGTGAATGGCAGCCGGTTGGCGAACAGTTTCACGGCTGTTCGCGGCTTTATATTGACTTACCGGGACATGGCGGATCTGCGGCTATTCCGGTCGGCGGCTTTGCCGATGTCATCAGATTACTGCGCGCTACGTTAATTAGTTACAACATACTAAAGTTTTGGTTGGTGGGATACTCCCTTGGCGGCCGGGTGGCGATGATGGCAGCCTGCCAGGGAATACCAGGCCTGTGCGGCCTGGTGGTTGAAGGCGGTCATCCGGGGCTGCAAAATGAACAGGCGCGCGCTGAAAGACGATTGTCCGACGGGCGCTGGGCAGAGCGTTTTCGTCATGAACCATTGACTGAGGTTTTTCACGACTGGTATCAGCAGCCGGTGTTCGCCTCGCTGACGGCGCAGCAAAGACAGGCGCTAACGGCGCTGCGTAGCCAGAATAACGGCGAAACGCTGGCTGCGATGCTGGAGGCGACATCGCTTGCCGCCCAGCCGGATTTACGCGAGGCGCTCAACGCGCTGGCATTTCCGTTTTATTATTTATGTGGCGAACGCGACAGCAAATTCCGCGCCCTGGCGCAGGAAGTGGCGGCGACATGCCATGTTATTCGTAACGCCGGACACAACGCGCATCGGGAAAACCCCGCTGGCGTGGTAGACAGTCTGGCTCAGATTCTGCGTCTCTGACTAAAGGACACACTATGATCTATCCTGATGAAACAATGCTTTACGCACCGGTAGAATGGCACGACTGCTCGGAGGGTTACACCGACATTCGTTATGAAAAATCCACCGACGGTATTGCAAAAATCACCATTAATCGTCCGCAGGTGTGCAATGCATTTCGTCCGTTGACCGTCAAAGAGATGATTCAGGCGCTGGCGGATGCCCGTTACGACGACAACGTGGGCGTGATTATTCTGACCGGCGAAGGCGATAAAGCGTTTTGCGCGGGCGGCGACCAGAAGGTGCGCGGCGATTACGGCGGTTATCAGGATGACTCCGGCGTGCATCACCTGAACGTGCTGGACTTCCAGCGCCAGATTCGCACCTGTCCAAAACCGGTTGTCGCGATGGTCGCGGGTTACTCCATCGGCGGTGGTCATGTGCTGCACATGATGTGCGACCTGACCATCGCGGCGGAAAACGCCATCTTCGGCCAGACCGGTCCGAAAGTCGGCTCCTTTGACGGCGGCTGGGGCGCTTCGTATATGGCGCGTATCGTTGGTCAGAAGAAAGCGCGTGAAATCTGGTTCCTGTGCCGCCAGTACGATGCGCAACAGGCGCTGGACATGGGGCTGGTTAACACCGTCGTTCCGCTGGCGGATCTGGAAAAAGAGACCGTGCGCTGGTGCCGCGAAATGTTGCAAAACAGTCCGATGGCGCTGCGTTGCCTGAAAGCGGCGCTGAATGCCGATTGTGACGGTCAGGCCGGGCTGCAGGAGCTGGCGGGCAACGCTACCATGCTGTTCTACATGACCGAAGAAGGGCAGGAAGGCCGTAACGCCTTTAACCAGAAGCGTCAGCCTGACTTCAGCAAATTCAAACGGAACCCATAATGCGTAGCGCGCAGGTATACCGCTGGCAGATCCCCATGGACGCGGGGGTGGTTCTGCGCGACAGGCGGTTAAAAACTCGCGACGGGCTGTATGTTTGTCTGCGTGACGGCGAGCGTGAGGGATGGGGAGAGATCTCTCCGCTGCCGGGCTTCAGTCAGGAAACGTGGGAAGAGGCGCAGACGGCGCTCCTGACGTGGGTGAACGACTGGCTTCAGGGGAACGAGGGATTACCGGAGATGCCTTCGGTCGCGTTTGGCGCAAGCTGCGCGCTGGCGGAACTGACAGGCATATTGCCGGAGGCGGCGGACTATCGCGCTGCGCCGTTATGCACTGGCGATCCTGACGATTTGGTGCTGCGGCTTGCCGATATGCCCGGCGAGAAAATCGCTAAGGTCAAAGTGGGTCTTTATGAAGCGGTACGCGACGGCATGGTGGTTAATTTGCTGCTGGAGGCGATCCCGGATCTGCATCTGCGTCTGGATGCGAATCGCGCCTGGACGCCGCTAAAAGCCCAACAGTTCGCAAAGTATGTTAATCCAGACTACCGCGCTCGTATCGCCTTTCTCGAAGAACCATGTAAGACGCGGGATGATTCCCGCGCCTTTGCCCGTGAAACCGGCATCGCGATTGCCTGGGACGAAAGTCTGCGCGAAGCGGATTTCACCTTTGAAGCCGAAGAGGGCGTCAGGGCTGTGGTTATCAAACCTACGCTGACCGGATCGCTTGATAAAGTGCGTGAGCAAGTCGCTGCCGCCCATGCGTTGGGACTGACGGCGGTCATCAGCTCTTCGATCGAGTCCAGCCTCGGCCTGACGCAACTGGCGCGGATTGCCGCCTGGTTGACGCCGGGAACGCTGCCTGGACTGGATACCTTGCATCTGATGCAGGCGCAACAGATTCGCCCCTGGCCCGGTAGCGCGTTGCCTTGTCTGAAGCGTGAGGAGCTGGAACGACTGTTATGACATTCACGGACTGGCCGTGGCGCCACTGGCGTCAGGTTCGCAGTCAGGCGCCCGCTCTGCGCCTGAACGATGAAGTGCTAAGCTGGCGCGCCCTCTGTGAGCGTATTGATGCGCTGGCGGGCGGGTTTGCCGCGCAGGGCGTACGCGAGGGCGATGGTGTCCTGCTGCGCGCCGGGAATCAGCCGCGCACTCTGTTGGCATGGCTTGCGCTGATGCAGTGCGGCGCGCGGGTTCTGCCCGTCAACCCGCAGTTGCCCCAGACATTGCTGGAGGCGCTGGTGCCGAAGTTAACGCTGCGTTTTGCGCTGACACTGGAAGGCGAAAATGCGTTTTCTGGATTAACCGCGTTGCAGATACAAAAGAGTACAGCGGCGTATGCTGTGGCCTGGCAACCGCAGCGTCTGGTTTCCATGACGCTGACATCGGGTTCCACAGGATTGCCAAAAGCGGCTGTACATACGTGCCAGGCGCATCTTGCCAGCGCGCAGGGGGTGCTTTCGCTAATGCCGTTTGGCCCGCAGGATGACTGGCTGCTATCGCTGCCGCTGTTTCATGTATCCGGGCAGGGTATTATGTGGCGTTGGCTCTTCGCCGGGGCGCGCATGACGGTACGCGATAAGCAACCGCTGGAGCAGATGCTGGCAGGGTGTACTCATGCTTCGCTGGTGCCGACGCAGCTATGGCGGCTGCTGGCGAATCGGGCTGCGGTGACGCTGAAAGCCGTTTTGCTCGGCGGCGCGGTGATTCCGGTTGAACTCACCGACCAGGCCAGCAAACAAGGGATTCGCTGCTGGTGCGGGTATGGGCTCACGGAGTTCGCGTCTACGGTATGCGCCAAAGAGGCCGATGGTTCGGATGATGTGGGCGCGCCGCTTCCCGGCAGAGAGATCAGAATCGTCGATAATGAAGTCTGGCTGCGCGCCGCCAGTATGGCGGAAGGTTACTGGCGTGATGGCAAACTGATCCCGCTGGTTAATGACGAAGGCTGGTTTGCCACGCGCGATCGCGGCGAGCTGAACCACGGCAGGCTAACCATCGCCGGGCGGCTGGACAACCTGTTCTTTAGCGGCGGCGAAGGCATTCAGCCGGAGGAAGTCGAACGCGTTATTAATGCGCATCCGCTGGTGCAACAAGCCTTCGTCGTGCCGGTAGAAGATAAAGAGTTTGGTCATCGTCCCGTTGCGGTTGTGGAGTATGCATCGCAGGCCGGAGACGTGAACCTCGCTGAATGGGTTCGTGATAAGCTGGCGCGTTTTCAACAGCCGGTTCGCTGGTTGACGATGCCGTCAGAACTGAAAAACGGAGGGATTAAAATATCTCGCCGTGCGCTCCAGCAGTGGGTGTGTGAGAACTGTAAAAATTAATGTTAGGTTAATATACAACCATTCCATCGCTATTGCCGTTTTGTTTATCCGTTGATGTGTAACGTGTTATGAACAATCAGCGTGAAACGGGGGCGCTATGGAATGGTTGGTTAAGAAATCGCATTATGTCAAAAAGAGGGCGTGCCATGTTCTGGTGCTGTGCGATAGCGGCGGTTCGCTAAAAATGATCGCCGAGGCGAATTCCATGATATTACTGAGTCCCGGCGATATCCTGTCGCCTTTACAGGATGCGCAGTATTGTATTAATCGGGAAAAACACCAGACCTTAAAAATCGTTGATGCACGCTGTTATTCCTGCGACGAATGGCAGCGGTTGACGCGCAAGCCATCATGATCTGGCGGGCAGAAAAATCAGCATTACCCCCGCCATAATGCACAATACGCCGAGCATCGCTTTTAGGCTGAAAGCGCCTTGCAAACCGGGTAACAACATTGAGGCTACCCAGACAAGCACATAACTGAGACTCAGCAGCGCATAGGCTTTGCTGAGCGCGAGCGTGTGTAATGTTTTCTGCCAGCAGAAGACGGAAACCAGATACCCCGCCAAACCGGCGAATAGCGCCAGGGTCGCGGCATTAAATGCGCCCAGCCCGGAAATAAACGCCAGTGGATGCGCTATCGATGGCAGTCGCATCATGGCGAATCCTAAACTCAACTGGGCGAGGGAGGCAATCGCAACGCTTATCAGTCCCCACATTACGCCCATTATGCCGCACTCCCCAGAATGATAATGCCGCTGATAATCAATGCGACGCCCAACCAGTGGCGGGGCGGAACCTGTTCATGCCAGATTTTCCATGCCGCCAGCGTGACCCAGACAAAATTCAGACTCAACATCGGGTAAGCAATTCCCACCGGCAGGGTTTGTAGCACCAGCAGCCACAGCACCATCGCTGCGCCCATGCATATCAGCGCCAGGCCCAGCCACAGCATCAGGTGACGGCGGCGTCCGCCCGCCGTCAATGGCCGTGTCGCTTGCTTCTGGCAGAGCTGACCGCCAACGCTGAGCAGACTGGCAAGCACCAGAATGACGCCGATCATTTAGGCCGATACTGAATTAACACCAGACGCCCCTGATAATCAACATTGTCCGCAGGGGGAAGGGAAAGAGCGCTGATGTCTTCGTCTTTGTCTATTGAAAGTACTAGCGTAATAATGCCCTCCTGACGATGCTGGTTGAGCCAGGCGTTAAAATCGTCGGCTTTAACGAATTTATTCTGTACATCAGGATAGCTAAGACCATACCGGAGTTCGCCCGCGTGTCCGTAGAGCATAATATCGTCTCGTTTCAGACTCCAGGCCAGCCCGGCGGCGACGCCCACGCTGTCGGCAAGAATATAGCGGCTTGATGCCAAAGGCGCCTGGGTCATTTCGACAAAAAACTGTGGCTGTTTGGACTCCATCACCCTGTCGGGGACGGAAAAGCCGAACAGCAGCGCCAGTCCCAGCGGACAAAACGCGGGTAATAGGTATTTTGGGCTATGACAGAGGCTATACCAGCCCACAAACGCCCAAACAGTAAAGACGCCCCAGACGCAAAACACTTTATAGGTTTCGATATGCGTCCACACCGGCGATTTCAGCGGGCCCCATGAGGAGACGACAAACGCCGCGACGATCCCGATTATCCCGAACACCAGGTTGATCCCGCCGTTGACACGTAGCGCGGCGACGCCTTCTTTTACGTTATGCAGGACGAAGCGCGCCATGAGTATCGCTATCGGTGCGAAACAGGAAAGAACATAGGTGGGCAGTTTCCCTTTCGCAATGCTGAAAAAGAGAAGCGGCATGATCGTCCATCCGAGCAAATAGAATGCGCCGTTTCGCTCGTGCCAGCCCAGTTTAAGCGCGCCAGGCAGTAACCCCAGCCACGGTAAACTTCCCGCGAGCAGCACCGGCAGATAGTACCAGAAAGGGGCTTTATGCTGGGCATCGCTCATGGCGAATCTCTGGATATGCTCCACCCAGAAAAAGTAATGCCAGAAATCGGCTTCGCGTCGCGCAATGGCGATCGCCCAGGGAAGGACAACCACAAAGCAGCTCAAGACCGCCAGCCAGCCGTATAGCAAAAAGTCCTTCCAGCGTTTCTGAACAATAACCCACGGCAGCACGCTCACCACCGGTACGGCCAGGGCGAGGAACCCTTTAGTTAATACACCCAGACCGCAGGTTGCGCCCAGTAGCAAAAACATCCCAATCTTGCCCGTTCGGGTCGTGGCCTGCATCCCCTGCCAGAAACAACACATCCCGGCCGTAAGCCAAAGCGCGATCATCGGGTCGAGTACCGCATACGTCCCGATACTGTAAACGGCAAAGAGGGAGAGAAAGATCACGGAGGCGAGCAACGCGGTACGTTTATCCCGCCATAAGCGGAACGTCAGCCACGCCACCAGCGCTGCGGCCAGCAATGTCGTTAAAATAGCGCCAGCCCGCACGCCAAAATTGGTAGCGCCAAAAAGCCACTGACCCAGACTGTTTATCCAGTAACCGGCTATCGGTTTTTCAAAATAACGTAATCCCAGAAAATGCGGCACGATCCAGTCGCCAGACACCAGCATCTCCCGACTTATTTCGGCATAGCGCGTTTCATCCGGCTGCCAGAGCAGGCGGCTGTTGACAGGAATAACATAGTAGAGCGCGATAAACGCGGCGAAAGCCAGATAATAGCGTATCGATTTCATCATGAGGCGCTCGCTGCCTGTTGACACCCCAGCCAACCTTCACGGCCAGGGATGTGTCCACGTACAATTTGCCCCAACGGCAGAGACTCAGGCGATGCCGGCAGCAGTTCGCCCAGAGGACAAAAGGTGATCCCCGCATCGCGTGCACGAACGAGCAAATCTTCAAACAGCGGCTGATGGACAATACCTTCGACTTCCGCATGGATGGTATATACCGGCGTGCCTTTGTCCTGCAACATACGGGAAATAATCCAGGTATTGAACGACTGCGCCTGAACGGCGGGGCCGATAACCTCATCCCACGTGGGTAAGGTGACCGGGATTTGCGGCGTCCCTGTCTGGCCCGGCATCAGTAGCGGACGGAATAAGGTGGTTCCACGGCAATCGCTGTTATACCGCAGGTTGAACGGCTCCTTCGCACGAACAACGCGCCCATCCGCTCGCCAGCCGGCCGCGGCTGAGCAGGTGACGGGTTTTCCGATAATGGCCTCAAGCGCCGTTATGCCGCGCGCAATATCTTCTTCAAGCTGGCGGATACTCCAGTGGCCGCTGTGAGTCTGCCACGCATGGTGATCCCAGGCATGTAGTCCCGTCTCATGGTATGTTGCCGTTTCACGAATGATCCCGGCATTAGCGTTGCCGATATTTTTTCCCGGCCAGGCGGTTCCGGCCAGCAGGATATCCCAACCGTAGAGCGAGGCGGCGTTTGAACGTAGCATTTTCCATAAAAATCGCGGTCTTATCAGACGCCAAAGATGACGTCCCATATTGTCCGGCCCGACGCTGAAGAAAAAGCTGGCCTGAACGCCGTGGCGATGCAATGTCGCCAGCAGCCGGGGAACACCTTCACGTGTTCCTCGCAAGGTATCAACATCAATGCGTAAACCGACTTTCGTCATGATGCGCGTTCCGCGACATCTACGCTGCGCAGGAAGAAGTCCAGCGTTTCTTCAACCGTATCACGCATCGCAATAGACGGTTCCCAGCCCAGACAGCGCCTGGCATTGTCGATACTGGGTTTCCGGTGTGCGACATCCTGATAACCCTTGCCGTAATAACTACGGCTTTCGACGACCTGGAAACCGGCAAATGGTGGGAAATGGCAGCGCAGCGGATGCTTATCAAAACTGTCGAGCAACAGCGTCGCCAGTTCCTGAATACTGGCTTCGTTGTCAGGGTTGCCGATATTAATGATTTTGCCATCGCACCGATCGCCCTCATTCACAATAATGCGGAATAATGCTTCGATCCCATCGCGAATATCGGTAAAACAGCGCTTCTGCTGACCGCCGTCGATAAGCTTGATCGGCGTCCCTTCTACCAGGTTCAGAATCAACTGCGTTATCGCGCGTGAACTGCCGATACGCGCCGCGTTCAGGCTATCCAGCCGCGGCCCCATCCAGTTAAAGGGACGGAAAAGCGTGAAGCGCAATCCCTCTTTTTCGCCATAAGCCCAAATCACCCGGTCGAGAAGCTGTTTGGAAACGGAGTAAATCCAGCGCGGCTTATTCACCGGCCCGACGATCAGATTCGATTTGTCCTCGTCAAAAGAGGCGTCCGTACACATGCCGTACACTTCAGAGGTAGACGGAAAAACCACGCGTTTACGGTATTTTACGCAATAACGGATAATCCGCAGGTTTTCTTCAAAATCAAGTTCAAAGACGCGCAGCGGGTTGCGGGTGTATTCAATCGGGGTAGCAATTGCTACCAGCGGCAGTACGACATCGCATTTTTTGACATGATATTCGATCCATTCTGAGTGGATGCTGATATCTCCCTCCACGAAATGAAAGCGAGGGTGGAGCAGGAATCGGCTAATGGCGTTGCTGCCGATATCCATACCGTAGACCTCGTAATTCTCTTCATTCAGTAACCGTTCGGTCAAATGATTGCCGATAAAACCGTTGACGCCGAGGATGAGAACGCGAATGCGACGTTTACCGCTGGTCGCTGGTGGACGATTCAAACGCGCGCCCGCCACCAGACCAAGCGTCTGTGCAAGCTGCGAGCCCTGTACAGTAATACCGTCTCCGGCCTGGCCGGTAATAATCTCCAGCGCGCCATCGGCGCAGGCGACCCGCAGCGGAGAGACCGAAATTACCGAGCCGGGAAGCGCGCCCTGCGCATCCGGACAAATTCGGGAAGACCAGATAGTGAATTTTTGCGAGCCGTTATAGCTGAACGCGCCGGGCCAGGGGGCGGCTACCGCCCGCACCAGGTTATGCACCGTGGAAACCGGTTTGTGCCAGTCGATAAGGCCATCTTCCGGCCTGCGGCGACCATAATATGTAGCGTCAGACTCACGCTGGGGAACAGAAGGTATATCGCCGCATTTCATGGTGGGCAGGATGCTATTAAGCAACTGGCGCGCGGCCTGACATAGCTTATGATGCAGGGTAAGCGCAACATCGTCCTGCGCAATAGCAACGCGTTGACTGGCGACAATCTCTCCGGCGTCGGCACGTTTGACCATACGATGCAGCGTTACGCCCGTTTCGCTTTCGCCGTTAACCAGAACCCAGTTTAGCGGCGCACGGCCACGATAGGCAGGCAATAGAGAACCGTGCAGATTGAACGCGCCAGCCGGGGCGAGGTGCAGAATTTCTTCGCTTAACAGGTTGCGGTAATAGAACGAAAAAATAATATCCGGCGCAAGCTCAGCGATGCGGTCGACCCAGATAGGATGGTTTACGTTATCCGGCGCATAAACTGGAATCCCTAATCCTGCCGCCAGCCGGGAGACGGAGCCAAAAAAGGTGTTTTCCGCAGGATTGTCGGCATGAGTGAAAATCGCGGCAATCTCATATCCTGCATCCAGTACGGCCTGCACGCCCTGACATCCCATATCGTGATAGGCAAAAATAACGGCTTTCATTGGTGACTTTCCTCAGTAAACGACGTGCTTTCCGGGTAGATAACTTGTTGAACAAAATAGCGGGGGCGGGCGCGGACATCGTTATAAATGCGACCAATGTATTCGCCCAGCAGCCCCATACCGATGAATTGCGCACCGATGAAGGTAAACAGGACGGCAAAGAGCATAAATACGCCTTCCGCCGCCCACTGCGGCCCCAGCGCCAGGCGAAGTACAATAAGCAATACCGACAGGCTAAACCCGCCGATGGCGATAACGCTGCCCAGCAGGCTCAACAGGCGCAGCGGCGTCGTCGTCAGGCAGGTCACCAGGTCATACATCAGGTTAATGAGACGCATAAAACTGTATTTAGAGTCGCCAAATTCACGTTCAGCGTGATGCACCGGGATCTCGGTAGCCCGACGAGCGAAAATGTTGGCCAGAATAGGGATAAAGGTGCTGCGTTCATGGCAGCGCAACATGGTATCGATAATAGGGCGGCGATAGGCGCGTAACATGCAGCCGTAATCGCCCATCGCTTTGCCCGTTGTGCGCTGGATCAGCAGATTAATGATTTTTGACGCCGATTTGCGAAACAGGCTGTCCTGTCGGTTCTGGCGCACGGTGCCTACCACATCGAACCCTTCATCGGCTTTCGCCACCAGGCGCGGGATCTCTTCCGGCGGGTTTTGCAGATCGGCATCCAGCGTAATGATAAGATCGCCGCTTACATGGCTAAACCCCGCCATAATCGCTGCATGTTGACCGTAGTTACGGTTGAGTAAAATAGAGATGATATGGCTATCGGCCTCCTGGGACGCCTTAACCATCAGCTCCGCCGAGCTATCGCTGCTACCATCATCTATCAATAAAATCTCCCACGCTTTGCCCAGGCTCTCGCAGGCGGTGGTGGTGCGTCTTATCAATTCCGGCAGGCTTTCCTGTTCGTTATAGACAGGAATAACCACCGAGACTTTTTTTATGGGGGCGGCGTCAAACATGCTTATTGTCCTGCTATCTGATGAAGGGCGGTAATGACTCGATCAAAGTCACTCTCGGTCATGTCCGGGAAGAGCGGCAGTGAGCAGATCCGCTCGCTGTTCCACTCGGTGTCAGGCAGCGTGAGCGTTGGGAAACGTTCGCGATAATATTTTTGCGTATGCGCGGCGCGGAAATGCAGCCCTGTGCCGATGCCTTTCGTTTTCAGCGATGCCATCAGAGCATCCCGGGTAATACCGCAGCGGGCTTCATCGACCCGGATAATGAATAAATGCCAGGCGTGAATATGTTCCCACGACGGAAGGCTCAGAGGCTGAAAAGGCAGGTCTGCCATTGCCTGGTGGTACTGCGCTGCGATGGCGGCGCGGCGAGCGTTAAGCGCATCCAGTTTCTGTAACTGAGCAAGCGCGATAGCGGCGTTGAGGTCGGGCAAATTATATTTGTAGCCCGGCGCCAGGACTTCCGCTTGTGGCGCGCGTCCCCCGCTCTGTCGATCCCAGGCATCAACGCCAAGCCCGTGAAACTTGAGACTGCGCAGTTTATCGGCGAATTGCGGGTTATCCGTGACGACGATACCGCCTTCAGCGCAGGTAATGTTCTTAATGGCGTGGAAGGAGAAAATCGCGGTGCCCCGGGCGCCAATGTGGCGACCTTTGTAGCTGGTTCCTGTCGCGTGCGCCGCGTCTTCAATCACTGGAATGCCATAACGCTCGCCAAGAGCGTAAATAGCGTCCAGATCGGCGGGCGCGCCAGCGTAGTGGACGGGGATAATTGCTTTGGTTTGTGGCGTAATCGCGGCTTCGATATGTTCAGGCGTGACCATCAGCGTATCGCGATCGACATCGACCATGACGGGGTTCGCGCCGAGTAAAACGATCATATTTAGCGTAGAAACCCACGTCATTGACGGTGTAATGACCTCGTCGCCTTCACCAATGCCCAGCGCCATCAACGCGATGTGCATACCGGCAGTGGCTGAACTGACGGCAACGGCATATTGATTGCCAGTTAGCCGACAAAACGCCGCTTCCAGTTCCTGATTTTTCGGGCCGGTTGTTATCCAACCTGAGTCCAGTACGGTCTTAACGGCAGCAAGCTCTTCCGCGCCCATCGCCGGACGGGAGAAAGGCAAAAAGTCCGACATCATTTTTCCTTCAGCCATTGAAAGCCGCTTTTCAAATATTTCGGCAATAGAAAAGGGCTTATTTTTTAACGCATTTAGCTGAACCCTACTGGATGAATATTAAATTAACATTAAGAAATTAAGGTGAAGTAAAAAGATAATTTTTAACGGAATTATGCTTTGCTTTCGCCGAAAGTTTAAGGCATTTTATGCATGCCAAAAGCTGTTTTTATGTTTCTGGCCTGGTCTTCCGTTGCGGAATTTCATTTTAATCGTATTGCTATTAAGTTAGCTGCACTGTCTGCCTGAGAGGTTAATGTGCTGGCATTTACCCTACGCTTTATTAAAAACAAACGCTATCTCGCGACTCTGGCGGGGGCGTTGGTTATTATCGCCGGGTTGACCTCACAACATGCCTGGAGTGGTAACGGTCTACCGCAGATTAACGGTAAAGCGCTGGCGGCGCTGGCGAAGCAGCATCCGGTAGTCGTGTTATTCCGCCATGCCGAGCGGTGCGATCGTTCCGATAATACCTGCCTGTCAGACAGCACGGGGATTACGGTCAACGGTGCGCAAGATGCCAGAGCGCTGGGTAAAGCCTTCAGTGCCGATATACAAAATTACAATCTCTATTCCAGTAATACGGTGCGCACCATCCAGTCGGCAACCTGGTTTTCTGCGGGCAGGTCGCTTACGGTGGATAAAAAAATGATGGATTGCGGCAGCGGTATTTATGCTTCAATCAATACGTTACTGAAAAAGTCGCAGAATAAAAATATAGTCATTTTTACCCATAATCATTGTTTGACGTATATTGCAAAAAATAAGCGCGGCGTAAAGTTTGATCCGGACTATCTTAATGCGCTCGTTATGCATGCGGAAAACGGAAAACTCTTTTTAGATGGTGAATTTGTTCCCGGCTAGCCGCATGTTAAAAGCGTAAAGACAGCCTGAAGCGGCTGTCGTCATTATAATAACCCTTTCAATGCTAATGTGTGGCGTGTCGCTACATTCAAATCATACAGCGCCAGTTCTTCTGGCTTGACCCAGGCGTAGTCCTGAAATTCGTCGTTAATACATATATCGCGGTTAGCGGAAACACAGTCGAAGATGAGATAAATCATATAAATCTCTTCTTGTCTGCCATCAGCGTAGGTTTTAACGCGGATATCGTCGCGGAAGGTCCACGGCGTAATATCGCTCAGAATCAGTTGTTCGCCGAGTTCCTCCCGAATCTCCCGACGCAGCGCCTCTTCAATGCGTTCGCCTGGCTCGACCCCGCCGCCCGACAGCGCCCACTGACCGGGAAAGACGCCGCGGTTGTCGGCCATTTTGCACAGCAGATAACAGCCATCATTTTGAATTAATGGGCAAACTATAGTTCGTTGACGCATAAGTCGCTTCCTTAAACCACCAGGCCATCAGCTTAACAAATCATTCTGCGAAATTCTTTGTGAAAAATGGAAGCGATAACGCAGACTGCGTTTTTTGTTAATTTTGTTGATGCAGGCGTCGCCATGTGATGGCGCAATGATGCGTCATGGCGAAAGTAGTATTTCGTTACAATATGTTTTTGGAATGGTTTCTTAGTGCATTGATTCCTCAGCGTCTGGCAGTACAATTCTGCCGTTTTGGGGAGTTTTTCTTTATGTGCTTGCTGGAAAGGGTAAAAATGAAAAAAAGCATATTATTAGGTTTTGCCGGAATGCTGTTCGTTTCTGCATCGGCGCAGGCCATCAGTATTAGCGGCCAGGCGGGCGAAGATTACACCAACATTGGCGTGGGTTTTGGTACGGAATCGACGGGACTGGCGCTAAGCGGCAACTGGATGCACAACGATGATGATGGCGATGCTGCGGGCGTGGGTCTGGGGCTGAACATTCCGGTGGGACCGCTGCTGGCGACGGTAGGCGGTAAAGGTATTTATACCAATCCGAAAGACAGCGATGAAGGCTATGCGGCGGCTGTCGGCGGTGGGCTACAATGGAAAATCGGCAACAGCTTCCGTCTGTTTGGCGAGTATTATTATTCACCAGATTCGCTGTCCAGCGGTATCGACAGTTATGAAGAAGCGAATGCAGGCGCGCGTTTCACCATTATGCGCCCGCTGAGCATTGAAGCCGGTTATCGTTACCTGAACCTGGCGGGTAAAGACGGCAACCGCGATAATGCGATTGCTGACGGCCCTTATGTTGGCGTAAACGCCAGCTTTTGATGCTAACGGCGCGGCAATCGTCGCGCCATATTCCTCCTTTTCCCGTCATTCTTCTTTCCACGTCCTATTCCTCTTTGCGTTATAGTGTTTTCATCATAAGAGCAGGAGAACACAATGCTAAATGTGGAAATGCTATCCACCGGGGATGAGGTGTTGCACGGACAAATCGTTGACACCAATGCCGCCTGGCTGGCTGATTTTTTCTTTCATCAGGGCGTTCCGTTATCACGGCGAAATACGGTAGGCGATAATCTGGACAGTCTGGTCGCTATCTTGCGTGAACGCAGTCAACATGCTGATGTTTTGATTGTTAATGGCGGGTTAGGGCCGACCAGCGATGATTTAAGCGCGCTCGCCGCGGCAACGGCAAAAGGCGAAGGATTAGTACTGCACCAGGCGTGGCTGACCGAAATGGAACGTTACTTTCAGCAGCGTGGTCGCGTGATGGCGCCGAGCAACCGTAAACAGGCGGAACTGCCTGCCAGCGCGGAGTTTATTAATAATCCGGTCGGCACTGCCTGTGGATTTGCGCTACAGCTCAACCGCTGCCTGATGTTTTTCACCCCCGGCGTACCGTCGGAATTTAAGGTTATGGTGGAGAAGGAAATCTTACCGCGGTTACGCGCGCGTTTTTCGCTGCCGGAGCCGCCGCTTTGCCTGCGGTTAACGACTTTTGGACGTTCAGAAAGTGACCTCGCGCAGCGTCTCGATTCACTGCCGTTGCCGCCCGGCGTGACGATGGGGTATCGCTCATCAATGCCGATCATTGAACTGAAATTGACCGGCCCGGCGACGCAACGGGAGGCGATGCTGGCGTTATGGCCAGAGGTCAAACGGGTTGCCGGGCAGAGTCTGATTTTTGAAGGTACGGAAAATCTGCCGGCGCAAATAGCCCGCCGCCTGCAGGAAAGGCAGTTGAGTCTGACGTTGAGCGAGCAATACACCAGCGGCTTACTGGCACTACAGCTTTCCCGCGCCGGGGCGCCTGTTCTTGCCAGCGAAGTCGTTCCTTCTCAGGAAGAGACGCTGGCGCAAACGGCGCACTGGACGACAGAACGACGCAGCAATCATTATGCCGGTCTGGCGCTGGCCGTGTCGGGGCTGGAAAACGAACATCTTAATTTCGCGCTGGCGACGCCGGATGGCACGTATGCCTTACGCGTGCGTTTTAGCGCCAATCGGTATAGTCTGGCAATACGTCAGGAGGTCTGCGCGATGATGGCGCTAAATATGCTGCGCCGCTGGCTTAATGGCGAGGACATTATCAGCGAGCATGGCTGGATAGACGTGGTTGAATCATTGACATCATAATCCCTTTCTCTTATCTGCGATGGGAACGACATCGTGAGCCGGATAAGGCCGCTATGCCATTATCCGGCAATATCATCTGCTTTTTTGTCCAGCCAATTGTACTGAATACAAAGTAATACGTGCGTTAATTCACATTTATATGGTTAACCCTTCCACTCCGTTGGAAGGCGGATAAGCTTTGACGCGCTTCACAATTTTTTCCCTGCTGACCTTTCACACTGATTCCAGTGTCTCAGACTGGAGTCCAATATGTTGGAATCAAGTAAAGTCCCGGCTCTTACTCGCGCAATCGACATCCTCAATTTGATCGCGCGTATTGGCCCATGCAGCGCGGCAATCATTATTGAAACGTTGCGTATTCCAAAAAGCACCGCGTACCTGCTGTTGAATGAATTAAAACGTCAGCGATTTATTAGCCTCGATCATCAGGAGAACTACTGCCTGTGGACTAAGCTCGTTGAATTGTCGGGTCATGCGCTCAGCAAGATGGATCTGCGGGAGCTGGCGCGTCCTCGTCTAACACAACTGATGGATGAAACCGGGCTGCTGTGTCACTTGGGGATCATCGACCACGAAAATGCGTATTACATACTGAAAGTGGAATCCTCATCCACTATCAGCGTGCGCTCGCATGAGGGGAAAAGCCTCTCTCTTTATCGTTCCGGCATCGGCAAATGCCTGCTGGCATGGCAGCCGGCCGCCGTACGCAAAGCCATTATTGAAAAAATGGTATGGGAGCGAGCCACGCTGACCACCATCACCGAGCCGCAACAATTGAATGATGAGCTGGAACGCATTCGCCAGCGAGGATGGAGCTTTGATAACGGGGAGGATTATCCGGATGTCCGCTGCGTTGCCGCACCGGTATTTAATGCCAGAAACGAACTGACCGCGGCAATTTCAGTGGTCGGCACGCGCCTGCAAATCAACGAAGAGAATCTAGATTATTTGGCCGGTAAAGCTATTGCCTGTGCCAAAGATATTTCACGCCTGTTGGGATGGAAAAGTCCCTTCGACTCACTCGCATCTTAAAATGGAGAATATTATGACTCTTCCTAAAATTAAACACGTTCGAGCCTGGTTTATTGGGGGCGCTACCGCAGAGAAAGGGGCTGGCGGCGGGGATTATCACGACCAGGGAGGAAATCACTGGATTGATGACCATATCGCCACTCCCATGAGCAAATATCGCGACTATGAGCAGTCTCGTCAGTCTTTTGGGATCAACGTGTTAGGGACGCTGATTGTCGAAGTAGAGGCGGAAAATGGGCAGACGGGGTTCGCCGTTTCGACAGCAGGGGAGATGGGCTGTTTTATCGTAGAAAAACATCTTAACCGGTTTATTGAAGGCAAATGCGTAAGCGATATCAAACTTATTCACGATCAGATGCTCGGCGCGACCATGTACTACTCCGGTTCCGGCGGTCTGGTGATGAACACGATTTCCTGTGTGGATCTGGCGTTGTGGGATTTGTTTGGCAAGGTGGTTGGGCTGCCGGTTTATAAATTGCTGGGCGGAGCGGTGCGCGATGAAATTCAGTTTTACGCCACCGGCGCACGCCCGGATCTGGCTAAAGAAATGGGCTTTATCGGCGGTAAAATGCCGACTCACTGGGGACCGCACGATGGTGATGCGGGGATCCGTAAAGATGCCGCGATGGTGGCGGATATGCGTGAAAAGTGCGGGCCGGATTTCTGGCTGATGCTCGACTGCTGGATGAGTCAGGATGTGAACTATGCGACTAAACTGGCTCACGCCTGTGCGCCATTTAATCTCAAATGGATTGAAGAGTGTCTGCCGCCGCAGCAGTATGAAGGCTATCGCGAATTAAAACGCAACGCGCCTGCAGGGATGATGGTTACCAGCGGCGAACACCATGGTACGCTGCAATCCTTCCGCACTCTGGCAGAAACCGGCATTGATATTATGCAGCCGGATGTTGGCTGGTGCGGCGGATTAACCACGCTGGTTGAGATCGCCGCGCTTGCCAAATCGCGCGGGCAACTGGTGGTGCCGCACGGTTCGTCTGTCTATTCGCACCATGCAGTTATTACTTTCACTAATACCCCTTTCAGCGAGTTCCTGATGACCAGCCCGGACTGCTCCACTCTGCGTCCGCAATTTGACCCGATTCTCCTGGATGAGCCGGTGCCGGTGAATGGACGCATCCATAAATCAGTGTTGGATAAGCCGGGCTTCGGCGTCGAGCTTAACCGTGACTGTCACTTGAAACGCCCTTATAGCCACTAATAACTCGTGCGTTGCCTTTGTACGGCAACGCCCT
Source organism: Salmonella sp. SAL00670 (assembly GCF_046552235.1). Classification (NCBI taxonomy): domain Bacteria; kingdom Pseudomonadati; phylum Pseudomonadota; class Gammaproteobacteria; order Enterobacterales; family Enterobacteriaceae; genus Salmonella; species Salmonella sp. SAL00670. Next base: position 44,809 of record NZ_JBGDUO010000006.1, on the reverse strand, counting down.
CATCCTGTTGAGGATATTGCTATGAGCATCACTTTACTTGACGGCGTAGTGAAGAAAAACCGCGCACGTTTAATTCCTTTTATGTTGGCGCTGTATGTACTGGCGTTTCTGGATCGTTCAAATATTGGTTTTGCCAAAGAGACCTATCAGATAGATACCGGGCTAAGTAATGAAGCCTACGCGCTAGGGGCCGGTATTTTCTTTGTGGTTTACGCTTTCCTTGGCGTACCGGCTAACCTGCTGATGCGCAAATTTGGCGCAAGAACCTGGATCGGCACGACTACCCTGCTGTGGGGCTTTCTCTCTGCTGCGATGGCCTGGGCGGATAGTGAAGCAAAATTTCTGATAATCCGCACGCTATTGGGCGCGGCGGAGGCTGGATTTTTCCCCGGCATGATCTATCTAACTTCACAATGGTTCCCGCAGCGTAACCGTGCCAGCATTATGGGGCTATTTTATATGGGCGCGCCGCTGGCGTTAACGTTGGGTTCGCCGCTCTCCGGCGCTCTGCTGGAGATGCATGGTTTTATGGGGCACCCGGGATGGTTCTGGATGTTCGTTATCGAAGGCCTACTGGCGATTGGCGCAGGGATATTCACCTTTTTCTGGCTTGATGACACTCCGCAGCAGGCGCGTTTTCTTAGCCTGGAAGAAAAGAACGCGCTTATCAGGCAACTGGCGAGCGAAGAAGAGAAAAAGGTCACGTCAAGGCTTGCGGATGCGCTGCGTAATGGACGCGTCTGGCAACTGGCTATTATTTATCTGACGATTCAGGTGGCGGTATACGGACTCATCTTTTTCCTGCCGACCCAGGTTGCCGCGCTATTGGGCACTAAAGTGGGCTTTACCGCTTCGGTGGTAACAGCGGTTCCCTGGGTGGCGGCTTTGCTTGGCACATGGCTTATTCCTCGCTACTCCGACCGTACCGGCGATCGCCGTAACGTTGCGGCAGTGACGCTACTGGCTGCGGGCATTGGCATTGGCCTGTCAGGTCTGGTTTCTCCGGTGCTCGCTATTCTGGCGCTCTGTGTTGCAGCAGTAGGATTTATTGCCGTTCAGCCCGTATTCTGGACCATGCCAACGCAGCTACTTTCCGGTACGGCTCTGGCGGCAGGAATTGGTTTCGTTAATCTGTTTGGCGCTGTGGGCGGTTTTATTGCCCCAATTCTGCGCGTAAAAGCGGAAACGTTGTTTGCCAGCGATGCGGCGGGCCTGCTGACGCTGGCCGGAGTCGCCATCATTGGCTCATTAATTATCTTCACGCTGAGCGTTAATCGTCCGGTGGCGCAATCTGGCGCTGCGCATCATTAATCTTATCTACGTTGTAAGGATCGCTATGAACGCATTGTTATCAAATCCTTTTAAAGAAGGATTACGTAAAGGGGATACGCAAATTGGTTTGTGGCTCAGTTCAACCACCTCTTATATGGCGGAGATTGCGGCGACGTCGGGTTATGACTGGTTGTTAATAGATGGCGAGCACGCGCCTAATACGGTGCAGGACTTGTATCATCAGTTACAGGCCATCGCCCCATACGCCAGCCAGCCGGTGATTCGCCCGATCGAGGGAAGTAAAGCGCTCATTAAACAGGTACTGGACATCGGGGCGCAAACGCTACTGATCCCGATGGTTGACACCGCAGAACAGGCGCGCCAGGTCGTTTCCGCTACCCGATACCCGCCGTTGGGGCAACGAGGCGTTGGCGCGAGCGTGGCGCGTGCGGCTCGCTGGGGGAGAATCGACAACTATATGGCACAGGCCAATGAGTCGCTCTGCCTGTTGGTGCAGGTTGAAAGCAAAGTGGCGCTGGAAAACCTTGACGCGATTCTGGAGGTTGAAGGCATTGATGGCGTCTTTATCGGTCCGGCAGATCTCTCTGCTTCATTGGGTTACCCCGATAATGCCGGACACCCGGAAGTGCAGCGAATCATTGAATCGTGTATTTATCGTATTCGCGCCGCCGGAAAAGCGGCGGGTTTTTTGGCGGTCGATCCGGCAATGGCGCAGAAATGTCTGGCGTGGGGCGCGAATTTTGTCGCGGTCGGGGTAGATACGATGCTCTACACCGAGGCGCTGGACAGCAGGTTGGCGATGTTTAAATCTGTTCAGTCAGTAAGCACGGCAAAACGTAGTTATTGAGAAAAATGCCGGATGGCACGTATGCCTTACGCATGCGTTTTAGCGCCTATCGGTATAGTCTGGCAATACGTCAGGAGGTTTGTGCGGTGATGGCGCTAAATATGCTGCGCCGTTGGCTTAATGGCGAGGACATTACCAGCGAGCATGGCTGGATAGACGTGGTTGAATCATTGACGGCATAGAACTTTTAGTGGGAAGGCCTGGCCTTCCCACCCTTATATACTTATAAATTCTTCGCAGAGCATCATTTCAGGATAAGAGCCTAATGGGATAGGCTCTAAGTACTCACCATTACTGGAGACTGTATTCATATATTTGCCGCCGGGTTTGGGTGTTAAATAGTGCTTGTTCTTCTACTGAAAGCGTTAAGAATTTTTCCGCAAATTCTCGTAGTGTGGTAACAGGATCGTTTTGTCCGGCATTCGATAAGAGTTGAATTGTATGGTAACAAAATAGACCACAGCCGTTGGGTACATTGTTCTGTAAATTCATTTCAATAAAATTAACCTCATCGCTTTCTGATATGCCTGCAATTTTTGCTGCTTCTATAATCTCTTGCTTAGTATTTTCATTTAAATCATAATAAGTATTAAATATAAGGCATTTTATTTTTTCTGCAAGTTTATAAAATAAACAGAGAAGCCAGTGATCTCCTGTATTTACCAGGAAGACTTCATTGTGAGATAATCCTGATTGAGCAATCTTTTCAAGTAGCTGAGTGCTTAATATATTTTCTTTGGTGGTAGGATGAATCAGCCCAATAGGATAGTTTACCGAGAGAAAAGGTGATTCTTGAACCAGACCTTGCGTTGCAGCTGCCAGCTCATCTGACGACAACATTCGCGCACTACACCAAAGATTTTCAACTCCTACCTGTTCTTGATCTGTCTGAGCGAACTGGTCGCCCATAATTTTATGTGCTATTCCTATTTTTTTAGAAAGGTCGGTTGTCGCTGAACCGGCCATATAAAGTAATCTGGAAGGGGCATGTAGCTTTTTCCACTCAGTATTATTTTTTGTTATATCGTTATTGGCGATTTGATGTAATACAAGGCAAGCCTGATTGATTTTTTTGTCTATATCTGGTGATCCCGATCTTTTTCCGCTAAAGAGATCAAAAAGTAATTTCTCAACTTTATGTCCCAGGTCATCGTTGCGTAACGCAAGATTGCATAACAGATCAATACAATTCTGATTACCGTTCTCTACTTCGCCAATCAACAACGCAAGCGCCTCATCGCTCACATCTTCTGAATATAAACTGTGAAATTGCGGTGTGCTCAATCGGTAAAGTGAATTTACACATATATTCATTTTGCTCTGTTTCCTGGTAGGTGAAAGTAACGAATATGATGTCATGTATAATTATTTGTAAAAATATTATTGTTAGTGGGAGATATATTAAATCAGGCATAGACCTGATTTTATTATTATTCACATAACACTCAATTATTATTGGAGATATTCAGTTATCCCCCTCTTTAAAGGAGGCTGGTAACGCGGCGATACAAGAGATATTGCTCTATAAACAGTAACGTCGTTATCTGTCATGCCACCGTGGGTTAGCGGTCATGGTTAACCAAATAGGGCAGGTTATTGCAAAGAGACATCCGCGTTTATACCCAAAATAATCCGTAGCCAACACATAAGCAACTTGAAGTATGAAGGGTATATGTCTGATGGAAAATCGTCCCTGGTGAGTAGGGTAATAGCGCCGGAGGGGCTCCGGCGCTATTTACTTAGCCGAGCGCCTGGGCCAGTAGCGTAATGGGGTGTTCGCAGCGTTTGCTTGTAGACATCTCAATTTGCCACTTACAGGTTTCACAATCGGTGACGATAATGTCGGCGCCGCTCTCTTCAATCTGGCGGAACAGTGGCGCGCCGATGGACTGTGATGTCGGATAGTTTTCCTTTTTAAATCCATACGTACCGGCAATGCCGCAGCACTGTGAATCAAGTACCGTCAATTCAAGCCCCGGAATTTGCCGCAACAGTTCAAGCGTGTAAAGCGTCCAGCCCATTTTTTCCATATGACACGGCGTATGGTAGACCACTTTCAGCGGTAAAGGATTAAGCGGCAGCGTTTTCCCGGCATCCAGTTTGCGCCATAGCCAGCGGGTGGCCAGCTCGATATGTTCGCGCAGCCCGGCGTTGTCCACGTCCAGCACTTCAGGATATTCATCGCGCAACGCAAACGTACAGGTGGATGACGTGGCGATGACCGGAATACCTTTGACGGCAATCGCCTCGCGTAGCGACTCCACATTGCTGATAGCCTGTTTGCGAGCTTTATCCGTAAAACCGTTAGCGATCAGCGGTACGCCGCAACACTTCTCTTTACTCAGTAACTGTACGCCAGTACCCATTGCGTTCAGCACCTTAATCAGATCTTTTCCGAGCTGCGGATGGTTGTAATTCACAAAACAGCCATGGAAAAAGGCGACCTGATCTTTGTATTTAGCCTGCTGCGCCGCCACGCTACGATACCAGCGGCGGAAGGTGCCGAAAGAGTATTTTGGTAAGGTGCGGCGATGATCGATTTTGAGCGCGTAATCAAGCAACTGGCGCACTGGCTTTAATGCGGTGGCGGTATTGACCACCGGCGCGAACGGCGTTGAAACGCTGCCCATCAGATCGGTATGGCTGAGAATAAAATTACGCAATGACGGGCGCGTCGTATCGTATTTCGCGCGGGCGCGCTGGATGATATCGCCAATCTTCACGTCCGACGGACAGGCGACCTCACACCGTTTGCAGTTAATGCAATATTTCAGCGCCTCATCATACAGTGCGCCGTCTTTCAGACGCAGGCGCTCGCCATCCGGTCCGGCCTGTTTAGGGCCAGGGTAGCCAGGATTAACGCGGCTGACCGGGCACGCGGTGGTGCACACCGTACATTTAATACAACTTTCAAAACGTGTGTCGCTCATTGCTGTTCTCCTGCACGCTCAGCGATATGGTGCGCGGCCTGGAGGGCGCTGACTGCGCAGACACCGCCGCCGCATCCCTCAGCTATAGGATCGAATCCCGCCAGCACAGAACCTATTGCATACAGATTTTCTACCGTGTTGCCCGCAAGGGAGGGGCGGAAGGCGTCATCCGTCACGACGCCAAACTGCTGCCAGGGCTGTGGGTCGAAGAAATGTTGTTGATACCATTCGGCGCGGGTGGCCGTTTGCTGTACGTCGAGCCCTAAAATAGGTTCGCGGATCCCTTCGCGCTCGGCAACCAGACCGCTACTAAAGAAGCTACCGCTGGCAAGTACGGCAAAACGCGGGCGCAGTGGGATATCGGCATGGTTGCGGGTCCATATTTCGCTCACGGTACCGCGACGGCAGGTGACTTTCTTCACTTCATCGCCCGGCATCCAGATGCCGCCCTGACGGACAAACTGGCGCTGGAGCTGATTGTGCAGACGAATACCGAGCACCGATGGCGGCAGCGTCGGCAGCAGCGTGAGCGCGCAGGGCAGACGTTCGTTAAGCCAGCGCCACAGCGTATCGTTCGCCAGCCCGAAACAGGCGGGCATGATGATCATGTCGCAGTTTGTCGCTATTGGCGACAGCGCGTCGTACAGCAGTGGCCATTTTTCTTCGTTATCAAGCAGACGCGCAATATTGACCGCGCGAAATTCCGTCGGGTTATCACGCAGTACGTCCAGTTCCGGAAGGTCGATTTCTGCGGTTTCCACGTTGAGGTCGCGTTGGCGCAGCGACGCTGCCGCAAGGTGCGCCTGGAAATCCAGTAATCCGCTAACGCCGACGACGCAAATTCGCTGTGCGGATAACGGCCAGACCGGTACTTCCGGCGAGCTAAGCCAGGTTGAACGCAATGTGCCAAGCGGCGTGACACGCTGGTGCGCCTGCTGTACGTCACCGTATAACTGCGCGCCGCTGGCGTTAAGTAGCGTTTGCGCCTGTTGCGCCAGCGTAAGGACTTTTTGCGCGCCTAAACGCGAATAAGGATGTTCAGGCGCCTGGCGGCACAGCGCATCAAGCCCGGCGGTAATGTCAGTCACCGGTTGGCCGTCGGGCAGGGCGCTGAGTAGATCCAGCGAGCCGGAGGAAAAATGCAGCGCGCTTTGTCCGCGGGTGACGATGGCGCAGCGTAATCCATGCTGCTGGAGTTGCAGTCCGCATAGCAAACCGGCGAGACCGCCGCCCATAATAACCGTATCAAATTTCATCCTGGTGCTCCTTCTCCAGACCGCATAATCCCTGATAAACCCAGCGCGTGAATTCGCTTTCGCGCAGCGCGTCTCCCCAGGCGACAGGTTGTACGCCTTTCCAGCGCTCATTCAGAAATTCAGAGAGTTGCGTAATAGATTGCGCCGCGGTCGTCACATTAAAACGCTGCAATAGCCCGGCCGCGCGGCAGGCGCATAGCTCGCCCTGGCAAGTGCCCATCCCTACGCGGGTGCGACGGCGCAGATCCAGCAGGCTGTTCACGGTTAAGTTTTCGACGGCATACTGCACTTCCCCCGCCGTGACGGCCTCGCATTCACAGACCAGGCTACGGTGTTGGCGGCCTTCACTCAGCCACCCCGGCGTGCGATCGCCATGCCGATAAACCGCCGATCCGCGTAGCGGCGCGGGAAGCGAGATAATGCGTTTCAGCGTATGTTCCGTAGACTCTTTTGAGCCAGGCAACGGCGTATCCGCCGTGATGCAGGGGCGAGTATTGCCCAACTTGCGGCACACGGCGTCGGTCGCCCATTCCGCCATCAGGCGGTAAGTCATTAGCTTCCCGCCGGTAATGGTAATGAAGCCTTCAAGCCCGTCGCGTTCGGCGTGGTCGAACAACACAATACCGCGGCTGACGTTACGACCGCTGGGATCGTCATCGCTGGCCACCAGCGGGCGGACGCCGGAATACGCGCGCAGAATACGCGTCTTCGCCATGACAGGGGCCAGTTTTTCCCCTTCACGCAGCAGGATATCGACTTCATCTGCGGTGACGCGGTTGCTGTCTATCTCATTGTAATCAATATGGGTAGAGGTGGTGCCGATCAGTGAAATCGTATCGCCAGGTACCAGAATGTCGGCATCCGATGGTTTCCGGCAGCGGTTAATGACATGCTGGTTGATCCGATGGTCCATGATCAACAGCGAGCCTTTCGCCGGGAACATGCGAATACTCAGGTCGGCGTATTCGGCGATCCGTTGCCCCCAGATACCTGCCGCATTGACCACCACCGGCGCGTGAAGCGTCTGGGTTTCGCCAGTGAGATGGTTGCGCACATGGACGCCGCAGACCGTTGCGCCTTCACGAATGAGCCCGGTCACTTCATGCGCCGTTAACACGATTGCGCCATGTTCTCTGGCATCCAGCATATTGGCGGCGGTAAGGCGGAAAGGGTCCACGGTGCCATCCGGCACTTTTACCGCACCGATGAGCGCAGGGTTAACGGAAGGTTCGATGATGCGAGCCTGCTGCGGATCGATGGCTTCAGCGCGAATGCCTGCCGCTTCACAGGCGCGAATAAAGGTGGCCTGAAACGCAAGATCATCTTCCGGCAACGTAATAAACAGACCATCCGTCGGTTCGACGCAATGGCGGGCGATCCGTTTTAAAATCTGGTTTTCACTAATGCACTCGCGCGCGGATTCCGCGTCGGTAACCGCATAACGAGCGCCGCTGTGCAGCAGCCCGTGGTTACGCCCGGTCGCGCCGGTCGCTATATCATGCCGCTCCACCAGAATGACACGTAAACCTCGCAGCGCGCAGTCGCGGGCGATCCCTGCGCCTGTTGCTCCACCGCCAATGATAATCACGTCACTTGTTTGCGAGTCGCGAGTTTTCATTGTTTTTCCTCACAGTTCGTTTTTTATCATTTAGCCATACAAATCATATGGAATGTTTGATTTCGCGCATAATCGCTCACTATTCGAAAATGAAACGTGATTTCGTGCGCCTTTCTGAACATTAGTCATAAATCTGTAACAATATGTGCTGTAATTCACATTAACGTGACGTATCTTTACTTAACATCGCGGCCACACTGGGAGCAGCGGGGTTGTTTGAACGAACTGCGGTGTTTACCTCTAAATAAAATATGGGCCACGGAGGCTACAATATGTTGAGTATTTTTAAACCAGCGCCGCATAAAGCGCGCTTGCCAGCGGCGGAGATTGATCCGACCTATCGCCGATTACGCTGGCAGATTTTCCTGGGGATATTCTTTGGCTATGCCGCGTATTATCTGGTGCGCAAGAACTTTGCCCTCGCGATGCCCTACCTGGTAGAACAGGGTTTTTCACGCGGCGATCTGGGCTTTGCGCTGTCCGGGATTTCCATCGCTTATGGTTTTTCGAAATTTATAATGGGTTCGGTGTCCGATCGCTCGAATCCGCGCGTTTTTCTGCCGGCAGGGTTGATTCTGGCCGCAGCAGTCATGTTGTTTATGGGCTTTGTGCCGTGGGCGACATCCAGCATCGCCGTGATGTTTGTACTGTTGTTCCTTTGCGGCTGGTTCCAGGGGATGGGGTGGCCGCCGTGCGGTCGTACGATGGTTCACTGGTGGTCGCAGAAAGAACGCGGCGGCATTGTGTCGGTCTGGAACTGCGCGCATAACGTCGGCGGCGGGATCCCGCCACTGCTGTTCCTGCTGGGGATGGCTTGGTTTAACGACTGGAAAGCGGCGCTCTATATGCCAGCCTTTGGCGCGATTGTGGTGGCGCTGTTCGCTTTCGCAATGATGCGCGATACGCCGCAATCCTGCGGTCTGCCGCCTATCGAAGAGTATAAAAACGACTATCCGGACGACTACAACGAAAAAGCGGAAGAAGAGCTGACTGCGAAGCAGATCTTCATGCAGTACGTACTGCCAAACAAACTGTTGTGGTACATCGCTATCGCCAACGTGTTTGTTTATCTGCTGCGCTACGGTATTCTCGACTGGTCGCCGACCTACCTGAAAGAAGTGAAGCATTTCGCACTGGATAAATCCTCCTGGGCCTACTTCCTGTATGAATACGCGGGTATTCCGGGCACGCTGCTGTGTGGCTGGATGTCGGATAAAGTCTTCCGCGGCAACCGTGGCGCGACCGGCGTGTTCTTTATGACCCTGGTGACTATCGCGACCATCGTTTACTGGATGAACCCGGCAGGGAACCCGAACGTTGATATGGCTTGTATGATTATCATCGGCTTCCTGATCTACGGCCCGGTAATGTTGATCGGTCTGCACGCGCTGGAACTGGCGCCGAAAAAAGCGGCGGGTACGGCGGCGGGCTTTACCGGTCTGTTTGGTTACCTGGGCGGTTCTGTCGCTGCAAGCGCCATTGTGGGTTATACCGTTGACTTCTTCGGTTGGGATGGCGGCTTTATGGTGATGATTGGCGGCAGCATTCTGGCGGTAATCCTGCTGGTGGTCGTGATGATTGGTGAAAAACGCCATCATGATGAGCTGCAGTTAAAACGCAACGGAGGCTAATAACATGAAAACCACACTGAAAAACCTTAGCGTGGCGTTAATGTTGGCAGGAATGACCATCGGAAGCGGCGCCGTGGCGGCTGAAAAAGTCGTTATCGCCCACCGTGGCGCCAGCGGTTATCTGCCGGAGCATACGCTACCGGCGAAAGCGATGGCGTATGCGCAAGGGGCAGATTATCTGGAACAGGATTTAGTGATGACAAAGGACGACCATCTGGTCGTCCTCCATGACCACTACCTTGACCGGGTGACTGACGTCGCTGACCGTTTTCCGGACCGGGCGCGTAAAGATGGGCGCTATTACGCTATCGATTTTACGCTGGATGAAATTAAATCCCTGAAGTTTACCGAAGGGTTTGATATTGAAAACGGCAAAAAAGTACAAACTTATCCGGGCCGTTTCCCGATGGGAAAATCTGATTTCCGCATTCATACCTTTGAAGAGGAAATTGAATTCGTTCAGGGATTAAATCACTCTACCGGTAAAAATATCGGTATTTATCCGGAAATTAAAGCGCCGTGGTTCCATCATCAGGAAGGGAAAGATATTGCCGCGAAAACGCTGGAAGTGCTGAAGAAGTATGGTTACACCGGCAAGCAGGACAATGTCTATTTGCAGTGTTTTGATGTCGCTGAGCTGAAACGTATTAAGAATGAACTGGAACCCAAAATGGGGATGGATCTCAATCTGGTTCAACTTATTGCGTATACCGACTGGAATGAAACACAGCAGAAACAGCCGGACGGTCGTTGGGTAAATTACAACTACGACTGGATGTTTAAGCCGGGCGCTATGAAGCAGGTGGCGGAATATGCGGACGGTATTGGTCCGGATTACCATATGCTGGTCGCGGAAGGCTCAACGAAAGGGAATATCAAGCTGACTGGAATGGTGCAAGACGCGCATCAGAATAAGATGGTAGTGCATCCTTACACTGTGCGTGCCGATCAATTGCCGGACTATGCCACAGACGTCAATCAGTTGTACGACATCCTGTATAACAAGGCGGGCGTCGACGGGCTGTTCACTGACTTCCCGGATAAGGCGGTTATGTTCCTGCAAAAAAATGACTAAAGGTTTGCCATAGTCGAAGTGACGCGCCGGATGAGGGCATAAACGCCTCATCCGGCCTGGCGCAACGTTTGCCAGCGTAAGTCTGGTAAACGCAATGCCATAGGCGGGGTTGTTTTATAGCAACCCCTCATCGGTCAGTGTTTCCATACATTTTTGTAATAAAAATAACGGACTTCCTTCTACCGGCGGTTCTTTTGCTAACAGGGAAATTTGTCGATAAAAGGTGGGTTCCAGCGCCACGGAGCATAATTTTCCTGTCGTGGCTTTTAAGGTTAATTCTGGCAATAAGGCGATACCTAATCCCTGGCGAATAAAATTCAGCGCAGTATCGGGATGGTTAAATTCATATTTAAATATCGGCTCAATACCCTTTTCTTTAAACAACGCCATAATGCTTAATTCATAACGACCTTTACTGACAATAAGTGGTTCGTCCATCAGTTCTTCGACCGTTACCGTACTATTGGCCGCCAGGGGATGATTTTCAGGCACCACTACGGTGAATTTATCCCGGTAAATGGGGACGCAATACATACCGTTGACCGGAAAAGGAACGAAACCGGCATCAATACTTCCGTCCTGCAGCGAATCAATAATAGCCGTACTGTTCTCTTCATAAGGGATAATTTTTACATTTGGATGATGGCTTTCAAAATAGCGAATGACGCCGGGTAAAATGCAGGCGCAGGCGCTGGGAAAACAGCCAATCCGTAGCGTACGGGCCGGGTTCTTTTTTTCTTGTTCGGCAATCTCTTTTACCGCGTTGACGTCGCGCTGGATCGCGCGTAAGTGCCTGACGATGCGGCTACCGGCGGCGGTAAGCTCAATCTCTTTACGACGCTCACGAATCAATATGTCAACGCCGAGCTCCTCCTCAAGCGCGGAGATGGCCTGGCTGACGGCGGATTGCGTCATGTATAGCCGTTTGCTGGCTTCGGTAAATCCGCCGTACTCCAGTACGGCAAGCAGGGCGTGGATTTGGGTTAGTGTCATTAGTAAAACCTAATCAATATAATTAAAACGATTAATTTTTCTAATAGAGTGCACTTGTTTATACTGTGATTCTATCGAATACATCACATTTTGACGCACCTGATAGGTGTTCAGTTGAGCTGAGCGTTGCCTGCGTGCGCCATCTGAGCGGGTCGTTAAGAATGAAAGAAAAATTATGGACGAAGGATTTTTGGGCTATCACCATAGTAAGTTTTATTATCTTTTTTGTTTTTTATGTACTGCTAACCTTATTACCCATTTATATCGCTGACCGCCTGCATGCTTCTGCAGATAAGGCAGGATTGCTAGTGACATGTTTCCTGGCCGCGGCAATTGTTATTCGGCCGTTTGCCGGACAGTGGGTGGGAAAATATTCGAATAAAAAGATTCTGGTGCTCTCTTCTCTGGCTTTTTTGGTGATTACCGCGCTGTATCCGGTTTGCCATTCTATCGAGTCGCTGCTCTTTATCCGCGTACTTCATGGGATTACGTTTGGTGTTATTACCACGGTAAAAGGAACTATTTCAGCGCGGTTAATTCCGGCCTCCCGACGTGGAGAGGGCATCAGCTTTTTCTCTTTAGCGATGGGCCTGGCGATGGTCGTCGGACCGTGGATCGGTTTGAATATGGCCCGCTGGAACGCGTTCACTGCCGCATTCTGGCTTTGTTCCGCTGTAGCGGCGTTAGGGATTGTACTTTCCCTGATTGTGACGGTCCCTCCGGTAATTCGTCATGCCGATGGTTCGAAACCGAATCTGGGTTTTGCCGCGATGTTTGACCGCGCCGCCTTGCCTTTTGCGCTGGTCACCTTTTTTATGACTTTCTCCTATGCCGGCGTATCGGCTTTCCTGGCGCTGTATGCGCGTGAGCTGGATTTAATGGCGGCGGCCAGTAATTTCCTGCTGTGCTACGCGATTTTCCTGATGATATGCCGTACCTTCACCGGGAATATTTGTGATAAAAAAGGGCCGAAATATGTTGTTTTCCCATGCCTGTTGGCTTTTACCATCGGTCTGGTGGCGCTGGGCTACACCAATGGCAGCATCATAATGATTATTTCCGGCGGTCTCATCGGTATCGGCTACGGTTCGGTCACGCCGGTTTTCCAGACGCAAATTATCAGCTCGGTTGAACCGCATAAAATCGGCGTGGCGAATTCACTGTTCTTTAACGCGATGGACGCCGGAATGGCGATTGGCGCCTTTATCATGGGAATGATGGTTGAGTCGGTTGGCTATCGTATGATTTATGTCGCTGGCGCGGTGCTGGTGGTACTCGCTGGCGCACTGTATGCCGTGCAGATGAAAAAACGTGGCGTGATGCCTTTGGTTTCCACCAGCGAGTTGCACTGAGTTACATCTCGATTTCGATATCGCCTTTTGCCCTGCAGCAGCAGGGCAAAATCTCTCCCGGCTGGATAAACGCTAAAGGTTCCGTAATCCAGTCAACCTGACCGGCAACCAGCCGGGTACGACAGGAGCCGCAATAACCTTCGCGGCACTGATACTCCACCTCAACGTTATGCGATTCCAGCGCGGCCAGCAGAGAAGGGTGTTCATCCTGGCACAGCAGCTGTGTGCCAGTGATACGCAGCGTGACGCGTCCCATCAGAGCTGGAAATTACTCAGATCGTCGGTATCGACTTCCGAATCGATTTGTCCGACCAGATAAGAGCTAACTTCTACTTCCTGTGGAGCGACCTGAACGTTATCGGACACCAGCCAGGTATTGATCCACGGGATTGGGTTGGAGCGGGTCTGGAACGGCAGATCTAGTCCTACCGCCTGCATACGAATATTAGTAATATATTCAACGTATTGACACAGGATATCTTTATTCAGGCCGATCATCGAACCGTCGCGGAACAGATAGTCTGCCCACTCTTTTTCCTGCTGCGCCGCCTGCACGAACAGGTCATAACATTCCTGTTTACACTCTTCGGCGATTTCCGCCATCTCCGGGTCGTCCACGCCGCTACGCAACAGGTTCAGCATATGTTGCGTGCCGGTCAGATGCAGAGCTTCGTCACGGGCGATCAGACGGATAATTTTGGCGTTGCCTTCCATCAGTTCACGCTCGGCAAATGCGAAAGAGCAGGCGAAGCTGACGTAGAAGCGGATGGCTTCCAGCGCGTTCACGCTCATCAGGCACAGATACAGTTTTTTCTTCAGCTCACGCAGATTCACGACAACCGTTTTGCCATTAACGGTATGGGTGCCTTCACCGAGCAGGTGCCAGTAACTGGTCATCTCAATAAGTTCGTCGTAGTAGGCGGAGATACCTTCGGCGCGCTTCTGAATTTGCTCATTGGTCACGATATCGTCAAAAACGACAGCCGGATCGTTGACGATGTTACGAATAATGTGGGTGTAGGATCGTGAGTGAATCGTCTCAGAAAACGCCCAGGTCTCTACCCACGTCTCCAGCTCCGGGATGGAAATGAGCGGCAGCAGGGCGACGTTCGGGCTACGTCCCTGAATGGAATCCAGCAGCGTCTGGTATTTGAGGTTGCTGATGAAGATATGTTTTTCGTGCTCCGGCAACGCCTGATAATCGATACGATCGCGGGAGACGTCGACCTCTTCCGGACGCCAGAAGAAAGAGAGCTGTTTTTCGATCAGTTTTTCGAAGATGTCATATTTCTGCTGGTCATAGCGTGCAACGTTGACCGGCTGGCCAAAGAACATGGGTTCCTTGAGCTGATCGTTTTTCGTCTGTGAAAAAGTGGTGTATGCCATTGAAGTGAATCCTTTATGGGATGAGCGCCGGATGGCGGCGCAAGCGCCTTATCCGGCCTACAAACCGTACAATCGTAGGCCGGGTAAGCATAGCGCTACCCGGCACTATTCATCAGATCTTACAAGCGCCGCTTTCGCAGCCATCGTCCTGAATAGAAGGCGCCAAATCGTCCTGCGCATCTTCCGCGCCGTCGCGGGTATTTTGATAGTACAGAGTTTTCACGCCAAACTTATACGCGGTGAGCAAATCTTTCAGCAGTTGCTGCATCGGCACTTTTCCTGACGGGAAACGTGACGGATCGTAGTTGGTATTGGCGGAAATCGACTGATCGATAAACTTCTGCATGATACCCACCAGTTGCAGATAACCGTCGTTGTTCGGCATCTCCCACAACAGTTCGTAAGCGTCTTTCAGATGCTCATAATCCGGCACGACCTGACGCAAAATACCGTCTTTCGAGGCCTTGATGCTGACGTAGCCGCGCGGTGGTTCGATACCGTTGGTGGCGTTGGAGATCTGGGATGACGTTTCCGACGGCATTAGCGCCGATAGCGTGGAGTTACGCAGACCGTGGGTTTTGATCGACTCACGCAGCTGTTCCCAGTCGTAGTGCAGCGGTTCGTTGACGATCGCATCCAGATCTTTTTTGTAGGTGTCGATCGGCAAAATGCCTTTTGCATAGGTGGTTTCGTTGAACCATGGGCAGGCGCCTTGCTCTTTCGCCAGTTCGTTGGACGCTTTAAGCAGATAGTACTGAATGGCTTCGAAGGTTTTATGCGTCAGATTATTGGCGCTGCCGTCGGAATAACGCTTACCGTTTTTCGCCAGCCAGTAGGCGAAGTTAATCACGCCAATGCCCAGCGTACGACGACCCATTGCGCCGCGTTTGGCAGCCGGAATCGGGTAATCCTGATAATCGAGCAGAGCATCCAAAGCGCGTACTGCCAGAATAGCCAGTTCTTCCAGCTCGTCCAGAGTTTTAATGGCGCCCAGGTTGAATGCAGACAGCGTACACAACGCAATTTCGCCGTTTTCATCGTTGACATCGTTCAGCGGTTTGGTCGGCAGGGCAATCTCCAGACACAGGTTAGACTGGCGTACCGGGGCGACAACCGGATCGAACGGACTGTGAGTATTGCAGTGGTCAACGTTCTGGATATAGATACGACCGGTAGAGGCGCGTTCCTGCATCATCAGCGAGAACAGTTCGACCGCTTTCACACGCTGTTTGCGGATGCTGTCGTCGTTTTCATATTTCACGTACAGGCGTTCGAATTCGTCCTGGTCGGCGAAGAACGCATCGTATAGCCCGGGTACATCGGACGGACTGAACAGCGTAATGTCGCCGCCCTTCAGCAGGCGGGTATACATCAGTTTGTTGATCTGTACGCCGTAGTCCATGTGACGTACGCGGTTACCTTCCACGCCGCGGTTGTTTTTCAGCACCAGCAGGCTTTCCACTTCCAGATGCCACATTGGGTAGAAGAGGGTTGCCGCGCCGCCGCGCACGCCGCCCTGCGAACAGGATTTCACCGCCGTCTGGAAGTGCTTGTAGAACGGGATGCAGCCGGTGTGGAAGGCTTCACCGCCGCGAATCGGGCTACCCAGCGCACGAATGCGTCCTGCGTTGATGCCGATACCGGCGCGCTGGGAAACGTATTTCACAATCGCGCTGGAGGTGGCGTTGATGGAGTCCAGGCTGTCGCCGCACTCGATTAGTACGCAGGAGCTGAACTGACGGGTTGGGGTACGCACGCCGGACATAATCGGCGTCGGCAGCGAAATTTTGAAGGTGGAAACCGCATCGTAGAAGCGCTTCACGTAGCTCAGACGGGTTTCACGCGGGTAGTTAGAGAACAGGCATGCCGCTACCAGAATGTAGAGGAACTGTGCGCTTTCATAGATTTCGCCGGTCACGCGGTTCTGGACCAGGTATTTGCCTTCCAGCTGCTTAACGGCAGCGTAGGAGAAGGTCATATCGCGATCGTGAACGATAAACGAATCCATCTGCTTGAACTCTTCTTCCGTGTAGTCTTCCAGCAGATGATTGTCGTATTTGCCAAGCTCAACCATTTTTACCACATGGTGGTAAAGTGCGGGCGGCTCAAACTGGCCGAAGGCTTTCTTACGCAGGTGGAAAATCGCCAGACGCGCAGCCAGGTATTGATAATCCGGCGCATCGCGAGAGATCAGGTCTGCGGCGGCCTTAATGATAGTTTCATGGATATCGGAGGTCTTAATCCCATCATAAAACTGAATATGCGAGCGTAGCTCGACCTGAGAAACCGATACGTTATTCAGTCCTTCTGCCGCCCAATCAAGCACGCGATGAATTTTGTCGAGATTGATGCGCTCAGTACGGCCGTCACGCTTTGTCACCAGCAGACTCTGATTCATGTGGTTTTCTACCTGTTTACCTGTCCGTGAAAGAAAAATATCCCCCCGCTTATCCACAACGCCACGTTGTGACTAACTCTGTGGATAAATACTATATATAGGGGGTAATCGATAAGTGAAACGCTATATGGTGAGTATTCTAGTAGGGATTCTTTTGAGTACAAGAGTTGATTTTGGCGTTAAATTGCGGTTGTAAAAGAGTAAGAATCGCTAAATGCGCGTCTGATAAGGCCTGGAGAGGATGTCAACAATTCATAAAAAAAAATCAAAATTTGATCGAATGCTGATTTCTTCATCGAAGAGAAAGGTTGCGCCCGATGATCTAACGCAACCCTTATAGGAAAATTCTTTGATGTCAGGCTTTTTTAGCGCGGGTATGCAACATGTAGTTAACGTCTACTCCGGGACCGAGTTTGAAAGTATTGGTTATCGGGTTGTAGTGCAGCCCGGTGATATGTTGCTCTTTCAGGACGGTTTCATCTACCCAGCTTAACAGTTCAGCAGGCTTAATGAATTTCTTCACGTCGTGCGTGCCTTTTGGCACCATGCGCAGAATATACTCAGCGCCGACGACCGCCATCAGCCAGGATTTCCCATTGCGGTTCAACGTTGAGAAGAACACCTCGCCGCCGGGTTTAACCAGTTGGGCGCAGGCGTGGACGACCGATTGCGGATCGGGAACGTGCTCCAGCATTTCCATACAGGTGACGACGTCGTATTGCTGGGCGTGTTTTGCCGCATGTTCCTCAACCGTCTCCTGCACGTACTCTACCTCGATGCCGCTTTCCAGCGCATGCAGTTTGGCGACCTGCAAAGGCTCAAAGCCCATATCCAGCCCGGTGACGGTTGCGCCTTCGCGCGCCATGCTCTCCGCCAGAATACCGCCGCCGCAGCCGACGTCGAGCACCTTTTTACCAAACAGGCCGCCTGAGCGCTCAGTAATGTAGCCAAGGCGTAGGGGGTTGATACGATGCAATGGCTTGAATTCGCCCTCCAGATCCCACCAGCGCGACGCGACGGCTTCGAATTTGGCGATTTCATTATGGTCAACGTTGTGAGCTACCGACGGTTTTTCAGTGTTCATGAGTACATGAGATTCCGCTATTGATCTATCGGGGCAGTATAGCAGGTGCAAAGTCGCTGCGTTATATCTACTGCCGTCTTTATTACGCTTTCAGCGCAAGAAGTTTTCTTGCGCGTTCTGTAAAACCGCTACCGATGTGGTGCGTGATAAAATTACAGACGCCCTCGACGTTGTTGTTTTTTAACATATCCAAAATAGTGGCATGTCCACGGTTAGAGCTGGTGATATATTCAGCGGTAAAATCCAGTCTGTAGCGAATTGCCAATAAACGTGCTGAGATCAACAGGTGTGCTTGTGAAATGTATTTATTATCGGCATATTTCACAAAAACATAATGAAAATCATGATCCAGTTTGAGGTAAGCTTGCGTATCTCGCTCTGCATTAATTTTTGCTGACTTCGATAAAATATTGCTTAATTCGACTATGACATTGTTAGCATTTTTCTCCATCGCTTCACGAATTGCGCCCTGTTCAAGGATAACCCTCATTTTGATGAGATCATTGATATCCTCGTCGGTGACAGAAAAAACAAATGTCCCACTGCGGGGAATGATGTTGACTAAGTTTTCATTATAGCTCAGCCAAATAAAAGCTTCACGAATTGGTGTTTTACTTACCATCAGAATATTTGATAGTTCATTTTCACTGATCGCTTGCCCAAGATCGAAATCGCCATGGATAATCATCTCCCTTATTTTCTCTTTAATCACCTGGGTGATGGATTTGGGTATTTCAATTGATATGTGACTAAAGTCACGCTTTAATCTATTTTTCATTTTCTTCTCCTCCATGGTTAAACCCGGCTCCATTGTAATTAATTTATTCAAAATTAACGGATCTAATATATCAGATATAAGAAAATTTACATACTTTATTGTTGTTATTGTATATTTCATTAAGTTTGCTTGCTGATATATCAGATATGACACATTAGCTTTTGAATTGTATTGTTTTTTACGTAACATCGATTCCGGTCAATACCCTTATTCATTGAATCATAAAAGGTGATGCAAAATGAGTAGTCCACAAGAAAATTTATACGATGCAATTCGTATTGTAAAAAGGAAAATCATTCCTTTGGCCTTTATTCTTTACTTTTTTAACTATATGGATCGTGTCAATATTGGGTTTGCTGCATTACGCATGAATGAATCTCTCGGTATTACGCCTGAGGATTTCGCTAATATTTCTTCTATATTCTTCATATCATATTTAATCTTTCAAATTCCGAGTAGCATTGGCTTGCAAAAGCTTGGTGCAAGAAAATGGATTAGTTCCATTATTATCGGCTGGGGAGCGGTAACAGGGCTGATTTTTTTTGCTAAAGATACTCAACATATTTTGCTGGCTCGCATTTTTTTGGGGGTATTTGAAGCTGGCTTTTTCCCGGGCATGGTTTATTATCTTGCATGCTGGTTCCCGGCTCGTGAACGCGGAAAAGTCAATAGTTTCTTCATGTTATCTATTGCTGTTGCATCGGTATTGGCTGCGCCGATGTCTGGTTGGATCATCGAGCATTTGAATACCCCGGATTATGAAGGCTGGCGCTGGCTTTTTGCTATTGAAGGTATCCCTACCGTATTCCTTGGCATCCTGACATTTTATTTACTGCCTGACAGTCCAGAAAAGGCTAAATGGCTTACGCCACAGCAGATATCGGCCTTAGTTAATAAATTACGTACTGACAATGAAACCGCAGCTGCATTAAATAAAAATACCAACTCATCCTTTCTTTCCGTAATCAAAAATCCAGTTTTGCTTCAGCTTTCTTTCGCCTACATGTTGATTCAGGCGGCTGCTCTGGCGGCAAACTACTGGTTGCCGGGGTTGGTGAAGGGATTTTCAGCTGATTTTACGGATACTGACGTTGGTTTAATCATGAGTATTCCGTTTATTTTCGCTATGTTCAGCATGCCCTGGTGGGGCTGGCATTCCGATAAAAAGAATGAACGAAAATGGCATGCTGCATTACCCATGTTTCTGGCAGGCTGTGGTTTTCTGATGATTGCTCTTGTCCCCTCAATGTCGCTGAGAATGCTGGGGCTAACGTTCTATGGTGTTGGGATCCTCAGCTATTACGGACCTTACTGGGCGCTGCCTTCTGCATTATTGTCGCCGTCAGGGTTGGCTATCAGCATTGCGTTTATTAACTCATGTTCAAGTCTTGGCGGATTCCTGATTAATAAGTCACTGGGATTTTTTTCTACTCATTATGGTGCGACAGGAATATTTATTGTAGAGGCAATACTTTGCTTCGCTGCGGTAGCCGTTTTGGCGTTAATGAAAATTGATGTGAAAAAAGAAAAAAGCCAACAAACAAATGTTGTATCACGAACCTGATAAATGGAGAAATTATGAAAATTACATCTATTGAAGTTTTTGACTGTGAATTAAAAAAAAGAGATCAAACGATGTCATCCTATAATCCAGTACTTATCCGGGTGAATACCGACTCAGGATTAAGTGGTATTGGCGAAGTAGGACTGGCCTATGGCGCAGGCGCTAAAGCTGGCGTAGGGATCATCAGAGATCTGGCGCCATTGGTTGTGGGTGAAGATCCATTAAATATCGAAAAAATTTGGGAGTTCTTTTTCAGAAAGACTTTTTGGGGGATGGGGGGCGGAAACGTTTTTTATGCCGGAATGAGCGCTATTGATATTGCTCTTTGGGATATCAAAGGTAAATATTTAGGTGTACCTGTTTATCAGCTCCTTGGCGGGAAAACTAATGAAAAATTAAGAACCTATGCTAGTCAGTTACAATTTGGTTGGGGGGATAAACGCCAGATATTAGTGACACCTGAGGAATATGCTGAGGCGGCGCGTGCGGCTCTTGACGATGGATATGATGCGATTAAAGTGGATCCACTCGAAATCGATCGTAATGGCGATGACTGTGTTTTTCAGAATAAAAATCGTAACTATTCAGGATTGTTACTGGCCGATCAATTAAAAATGGGGGAAGCGCGAATTGCCGCTATGCGTGAAGCAATGGGAGATGATGCTGATATTATCGTGGAAATCCATTCTCTTCTCGGTACAAACTCAGCTATTCAATTTGCGAAGGCGATAGAAAAGTATCGTATCTTTCTTTATGAAGAACCGATTCATCCATTAAATTCTGATAATATGCAGAAAGTTTCCCGTTCAACAACGATTCCAATCGCCACTGGCGAGCGTTCCTACACAAGATGGGGATACAGGGAATTACTGGAGAAGCAGTCTATTGCCGTAGCGCAACCTGATTTGTGTCTCTGCGGCGGAATTACCGAAGGAAAGAAAATCTGTGACTATGCTAATATTTATGACACCACTGTACAGGTGCATGTTTGCGGCGGTCCTGTTTCCACGGTAGCCGCGCTGCATATGGAAACAGCAATTCCCAACTTTATTATTCATGAGCATCATACCAATGCGATGAAAGCATCTATTCGGGAACTTTGTACCCACGATTATCAGCCGGAAAATGGCTATTATGTCGCGCCGGAACAGCCCGGATTGGGTCAGGAATTAAACGATGAGGTAGTGAAAGAATATCTGGCCTATGTGATTAAATAGCATCTGGTGATACTGATTATGGTTTATGCCTCCCGGCATATCCCCTAAATAATTCGAGTTGCAGGATAAAATGGTTAACCGTCTTGAACAGCGCTTGCGCTAACCGCGACGGGGCGAGGCCCAGGGATGGGCCGAGTAACTCGCCGCTAACGCACATGAAACTTGAAGTATGACGGGTATACACGGGAGGTATTGATTTTCTAACCTCTTCCTGGCCAGGCCCCGATCTCCCCTGTGTCGCCTCTGAAGCCGATCGCCAATAAACGCCGAGACCACGCTTATAAATGAAGAGAGCATGCGGCACCCGAATAAAGCATTGTCTGGCTGCATTCCGTTTACCAGTACGTGGGCGAATGTGTTATAATTTGCGACCTTTGAATCCGGGATACAGTAGAGGGATAGCGGTTAGATGAGCGACCTTGCGAGAGAAATTACACCGGTCAACATTGAGGAGGAGCTGAAGAGCTCCTATCTGGATTATGCGATGTCGGTCATTGTTGGCCGTGCGCTGCCGGATGTCCGAGATGGCCTGAAGCCGGTACACCGTCGCGTACTTTACGCCATGAACGTATTGGGCAATGACTGGAACAAAGCCTATAAAAAATCTGCCCGTGTCGTTGGTGACGTAATCGGTAAATACCATCCCCACGGCGATTCCGCAGTGTATGACACCATCGTTCGTATGGCGCAGCCATTCTCGCTGCGTTACATGCTGGTGGATGGTCAGGGTAACTTCGGTTCTATTGACGGCGACTCCGCGGCGGCAATGCGTTATACGGAGATCCGTCTGGCGAAAATCGCCCACGAACTGATGGCCGATCTCGAAAAAGAGACGGTGGATTTCGTGGATAACTATGACGGTACGGAAAAAATTCCGGACGTCATGCCGACCAAAATTCCGAATCTGCTGGTGAACGGTTCTTCCGGTATCGCAGTAGGTATGGCGACGAATATCCCGCCGCACAACCTGACGGAAGTGATTAACGGCTGCCTGGCGTATATCGACAACGAAGACATCAGCATTGAAGGGCTGATGGAACATATTCCGGGGCCGGACTTCCCGACCGCCGCGATCATCAACGGTCGTCGTGGTATCGAAGAAGCCTACCGTACCGGTCGTGGCAAAGTGTACATTCGCGCCCGCGCGGAAGTTGAAGCTGACGCGAAAACGGGCCGTGAAACCATCATCGTCCATGAAATTCCCTATCAGGTGAACAAAGCGCGCCTGATCGAGAAAATCGCCGAGCTGGTGAAAGATAAACGCGTGGAAGGCATCAGCGCGCTGCGTGACGAATCCGATAAAGACGGGATGCGCATCGTGATTGAAGTGAAACGCGATGCGGTGGGTGAGGTGGTGCTTAATAATCTCTACTCCCAGACCCAGCTACAGGTTTCCTTCGGTATTAACATGGTGGCGCTGCATCATGGCCAGCCGAAGATCATGAACCTGAAAGATATTATTTCAGCGTTCGTGCGCCACCGCCGTGAAGTGGTGACGCGTCGGACTATTTTTGAACTGCGTAAAGCCCGTGACCGCGCGCATATCCTTGAAGCTCTGGCGATTGCGCTGGCCAACATCGATCCGATTATCGAACTGATTCGCCGTGCGCCAACGCCGGCGGAAGCGAAAGCGGCGCTGATTTCGCGTCCGTGGGATCTGGGCAACGTTGCTGCGATGCTGGAGCGCGCCGGTGACGACGCCGCGCGTCCGGAATGGCTGGAGCCAGAATTTGGCGTGCGTGACGGTCAGTACTACCTGACTGAACAGCAGGCGCAGGCGATTCTGGATCTGCGTTTGCAGAAACTGACCGGCCTGGAGCATGAAAAACTGCTCGACGAATACAAAGAGTTGCTGGAGCAGATTGCTGAACTGCTGCACATTCTGGGCAGCGCCGATCGCCTGATGGAAGTGATCCGCGAAGAGATGGAGTTAATTCGCGATCAGTTCGGCGATGAGCGTCGTACCGAAATCACCGCCAACAGCGCCGATATTAATATCGAAGATCTGATTAGCCAGGAAGATGTTGTCGTAACCTTGTCTCATCAGGGCTATGTGAAATATCAGCCGTTAACCGATTACGAAGCACAGCGTCGTGGCGGTAAAGGCAAATCTGCCGCGCGTATTAAAGAAGAAGACTTTATCGACCGTCTGCTGGTGGCCAACACCCATGACACCATCCTCTGCTTCTCCAGCCGGGGCCGTCTGTACTGGATGAAGGTCTATCAGTTGCCGGAAGCCAGCCGTGGCGCGCGCGGTCGTCCGATCGTTAACCTGCTGCCGCTGGAAGCCAACGAACGTATCACCGCGATTCTGCCGGTTCGTGAATACGAAGAAGGCGTCAACGTCTTTATGGCGACCGCCAGCGGTACCGTGAAGAAAACGGCGCTGACCGAATTCAGCCGTCCGCGTTCCGCCGGTATTATCGCGGTGAACCTCAACGACGGCGACGAGCTGATTGGCGTTGACCTGACTTCTGGTTCTGACGAAGTCATGCTGTTCTCGGCCGCGGGTAAAGTGGTGCGCTTCAAAGAAGACGCCGTCCGTGCGATGGGGCGTACCGCGACCGGTGTGCGCGGTATTAAGCTGGCGGGAGACGATAAAGTCGTCTCTCTGATCATCCCACGCGGCGAAGGCGCTATTCTGACCGTAACGCAAAACGGCTACGGGAAGCGTACCGCAGCGGACGAGTACCCGACCAAGTCTCGTGCGACGCAGGGCGTTATCTCTATCAAAGTGACCGAGCGCAACGGTTCCGTTGTCGGTGCGGTACAGGTAGACGATTGCGACCAGATCATGATGATCACGGATGCCGGTACTCTGGTGCGTACCCGAGTGTCTGAGATCAGCGTAGTGGGACGTAATACCCAGGGCGTTATCCTTATCCGCACGGCGGAAGACGAAAACGTGGTGGGTCTGCAACGCGTTGCTGAACCGGTAGATGACGAAGAACTCGACGCTATCGACGGCAGCGTGGCGGAAGGGGATGAGGATATCGCCCCGGAAGCGGAAAGCGATGACGACGTTGCGGATGACGCTGACGAGTAATGTTATTGCTGTGCGAGGGCCGGATATCCGGCCCTTTTTCTTTGCCGTTGCGGGCTACGTCATTTACCGCTACCTTAGTCACACTCTATTTACATCCTGAGGCGGAGCTTCGCCCCTTTGAAATACCTTGCTTCCTTTCGAACTACGCTGAAAGTCTCGCGCTACTTATTCAGAGCGTTAGCGTTACTCATTTGGCTCTTAATCGCCTTTGTTTCGGTGTTTTACATCGTCAATGCCCTGCACCAGCGGGAATCTGAAATTCGTCAGGAGTTCAACCTTAGCTCCGATCAGGCGCAGCGTTTTATCCAGCGCACGTCGGACGTGATGAAAGAGCTCAAATATATCGCCGAGAACCGTTTAACGGCGGAAAACGGCGTCATGTCGTCGCGTGCGCGTGATGACAAAATGGTGGTGCCGGACTTTGAACCGCTATTCGCCGACTCAGACTGTGCGGCGATGGGCTCCGCCTGGCGCGGTTCGCTGGAGTCGCTGGCCTGGTTTATGCGTTACTGGCGCGACAACTTTTCAGCGGCGTATGATCTTAACCGCGTTTTCCTGATTGGCAGCGATAACCTCTGTATGGCGAATTTCGGCCTGCGTGAAATGCCCGTGGAGCGCGATGATGCGTTAAAAGCGTTACATGAGCGGATTATGAAATACCGCAACGCGCC
Source organism: Salmonella sp. SAL00670 (assembly GCF_046552235.1). NCBI lineage: Bacteria > Pseudomonadati > Pseudomonadota > Gammaproteobacteria > Enterobacterales > Enterobacteriaceae > Salmonella > Salmonella sp. SAL00670. Next base: position 19,670 of record NZ_JBGDUO010000006.1, on the reverse strand, counting down.
GCAGGAAGAAAGTGGGAATAACCTTTTCTGGATAAGCCAGGGCGCGCGTCAGGGCGTGGGCTACTTTTATGCGCTGACGCCGGTGTATCTGGCCAATCGTCTGCAGGCGCTGCTGGGCGTTGAGCAGTCCATCCGTATGGAAAATTTTTTCACGCCCGGCAGTTTGCCGATGGGCGTCACTATTATTGATGAGAACGGCCATTCGCTGATTTCGTTGACCGGTCCTGACGGCAATATTAAAGCGGAGCCGCGCTGGATGCAGGAGCGCTCCTGGTTTGGTTATACGCCAGGTTTTCGCGAACTGGTACTCAAAAAAAGCCTGCCGCCATCCTCGCTCAGTATTGTCTATTCTGTGCCTGTAGATTTAGTCCTGGAGCGTATTCGTATTCTTATCCTGAATGCTATCCTGCTGAACGTGCTGGTGGGCGCAGGGCTGTTTACGCTTGCGCGGATGTATGAGCGGCGAATTTTCATTCCGGCGGAGAGCGATGCCCAGCGTCTAGAAGAGCATGAACAGTTCAACCGTAAAATCGTTGCCTCCGCGCCGGTGGGGATCTGTATTCTGCGCACTATTGATGGTGTCAATATTCTGAGTAACGAACTGGCGCACACCTACCTGAACATGCTCACGCATGAAGACAGACAGCGCCTGACGCAAATCATTTGCGGCCAGCAGGTCAACTTTGTTGATGTATTGACCAGCAATAATACCAATTTGCAAATTAGCTTCGTCCATTCCCGCTATCGTAATGAAAACGTCGCGATTTGCGTGTTGGTAGATGTGAGTACGCGCGTCAAAATGGAAGAGTCGCTGCAAGAGATGGCGCAGGCGGCGGAGCAGGCAAGCCAGTCTAAATCCATGTTCCTTGCAACGGTCAGCCATGAATTGCGCACACCGCTGTACGGTATCATTGGCAATCTCGATCTGCTGCAAACCAAAGAGCTGCCAAAAGGCGTGGAACGTCTGGTCACGGCGATGAATAACTCCTCCAGTCTGTTGCTGAAAATTATCAGCGACATTCTCGACTTCTCGAAAATTGAGTCGGAACAGCTAAAGATTGAGCCGCGCGAATTTTCACCGCGAGAGGTGATGAACCATATCACCGCCAATTATCTGCCGCTGGTGGTGCGTAAGCAGCTCGGCCTGTATTGTTTTATTGAGCCTGACGTGCCGGTATCGCTGAACGGTGACCCGATGCGTTTACAGCAGGTTATTTCAAACCTGTTGAGCAACGCCATTAAGTTTACCGATATTGGCTGCATCGTGCTGCATGTGCGCTGTGATGGGGATTATCTCAGCATTCGCGTGCGGGATACCGGCGTCGGTATTCCGGCAAAAGAGGTGGTTCGCCTGTTCGATCCCTTCTTCCAGGTGGGAACCGGCGTACAGCGTAACTTTCAGGGGACCGGTCTGGGGCTGGCGATTTGCGAAAAATTGATCAGCATGATGGACGGCGATATTTCCGTCGATTCGGAGCCGGGCATGGGGAGCCAGTTTACGCTGCGCATCCCGCTTTATGGCGCGCAATACCCTGTGAAAAAGAGCGTGGAAGGACTCGCCGGAACCTGCTGTTGGCTGGCGGTGCGCAATACTTCTTTGTGCCAGTTTATTGAGACCAGTCTGGCGCGTAGCGGCGTTCATACGCAGCGTTATGAAGGGCAAGAACCCGCCGCGGACGATATTTTGATTGTCGATGACGCGCTGGAGCATACCTGGCAGGGGAGGGCGGCGGTCGTCTTTTGCCGCCGTCATATCGGGATTCCGTTGGAAAGAGCGCCGGGCGAGTGGGTGCATAGTGTGGCGTCGGTGCATGAGTTGCCCGCGCTGTTGGCGCGTATCTATAGTATTGAGCTGGATAGTGAAGCGCTTTCCAGCGCATTGCCGACGACGGATAAAACTGCAGATTCAAATGACGACATGATGATTCTGGTCGTTGACGATCATCCGATCAATCGCCGCTTGCTGGCCGATCAATTGGGATCGCTGGGGTATCAGTGTAAGACAGCCAATGATGGCGTAGACGCTCTGAATGTGCTGAGTAAAAATGCTATCGATATTGTTCTGAGCGATGTGAACATGCCGAACATGGACGGCTATCGCCTGACGCAGCGTATCCGTCAGCTTGGGCTGACGCTGCCTGTCGTCGGCGTGACGGCGAACGCGCTGGCGGAAGAGAAACAACGTTGCCTGGAGTCCGGTATGGACAGCTGTTTGTCGAAGCCTGTGACGCTGGATGTGTTGAAACAGACGCTGGCGGTGTATGCCGAGCGGGTACGTAAAACGCGGGCATAAAAAATGCCGGATGGCGGCGTCGCCTGTCCGGCCTGTAAAAGATGAGTCGACTGGTAGGCCTGATAAGCGTAGCGCCATCAGGCTGGGTAACATAAAAGCGATTTATTCTTTGTCTGTCGGACTCAGGGTGACGGAAGAGAGATAGTTGAGCAGCGCGATATCATTCTCTACGCCCAGTTTCATCATCGCCGATTTCTTCTGGCTGCTGATGGTCTTAATGCTGCGGTTGAGCTTCTTGGCGATTTCGGTGACCAGGAAACCCTCGGCGAACAGGCGTAATACTTCGCTCTCTTTTGGCGACAGACGCTTATCGCCGTAACCGCCTGCGCTGATTTTCTCCAGCAGACGAGAAACGCTTTCTGGGGTGAATTTTTTGCCTTTTTGCAGCGCGGCCAGCGCCTTAGGCAGATCGGTTGGCGCACCCTGTTTGAGTACGATCCCTTCAATATCAAGATCCAACACGGCGCTCAGGATCGCCGGGTTGTTGTTCATGGTCAGAACGATAATAGACAGGCTCGGAAAATGACGCTTGATGTACTTGATCAAGGTGATCCCATCGCCGTATTTATCTCCCGGCATGGAGAGGTCAGTGATCAACACATGCGCATCTAATTTCGGCAGGTTGTTGATCAATGCTGTGGAATCTTCAAATTCGCCGACAACATTCACCCACTCGATTTGTTCAAGTGATTTGCGAATACCGAACAGTACAATCGGGTGGTCATCGGCAATAATTACGTTCATATTGTTCATGTATTGGGCTACCTTGCTACAGCAAGCTTTTGACGTAGGCGTCAATGTCGCTGATATATTTTTCTATACCTGGAGCATCTTTCTCACGAATCAGATGTTCCAGCGTTTCACATAACTGCTTGCCGGGTACCAGATTAAGCATGGCAAACACCCCTTTCAGGCGGTGGGCCGTTTGGGCCAGCGCAGCGAAATCGCTGGTTGCCGCCTCAGTATACAACCTCTTAACATCATCCGGTACTGTGTCTACAAATAGCGCATAATAGCCGCTGGCATGAAGCTCGGCATTTTCATCTCCGCCGAGCGGGGAGGCGGGAATCTCTTCCTGCGCCAGCTGCTCTTCGATAAGTTGTAGTACAGCTTCCTGCATAGCATTGCTCATATTAAAGTTGACGCGCAACTGACCCGGGCCAATTTTCCGCACGCCTGACTCATCATCGCTTAAAAGCAAGCCCGAGGCAGTAAGATTAGACGGATTATCCGTTAAAAAGAGATCATATTCTTGACTTATCTGCCTTTCATCCGGCGTGATGCAGGTGGCGCCCCAGTTTTCTAACTGACGCAGCACAATCGCGCGAACCTCGTTGGACGTCACATCAACCATCACGCTCACGTCGTCCAGCAGGCGCTCTTCGACCTGAGTATGCTGATCGTGAGGAAGCATTTTGACATGAACGGTATAGCGCGTGCCCAGCGTTTCTCGCGCTTTAATGTTGAGATGACCGCCCAGTTTGCGCGCCAGTTGATTGCACAGCCAGAAGGTGAGCGGATTCGCTTTGCCGTAACGATCGCCCTGCGTTTCATTCATATACGGGAAATGCAGATTATCAATCTCGTTTAACGTTACGCCTTCGCCCGTATCCAGAATACGGAAAGTCAGACGCTCCGCGATAGATTCATCCTGCTCGACTTCAAGCGTAATTTTACCCATAGCGGTCGTTGTGACGGCATACTGAATCAACAGCAGCAAAATCCGACGCAGGGCGTCGCGATCGCCCCAGCGTTCATCGTTGCCGCTAAGATGGTTATTAATCAGCAGTTGCAGCCCTTTACGCTTAATGGCGGGCAGCACTTCCGGCACGACTTCGTCAATAAGATCCTGCAGGGAGAACAGCGTTGCTTCGCTTTTCCATGCGTCATTTTCCAGCATATTCGCCAGTTGGATTTCATCGATCATACGTACCAATACATCCGCCTGATCCGCCAGTTTCAGGCTTTCCGGCGTGGTGACTGCCGCGGCGTTAACCGCCAGTTGGCGTACGGGCTCTTTAAGCGTGTTGCTGATATTTTGCATAAAGGCGGCGCGGCCCTGCTGATTCTTCTCATACAAACGCTGCGCCTGTTTAAGCTTCTTATTCACCAGCACTTCCCGGTCCTGATCGCGAATAATAAAGATCTGCGTGCGGGGAGCGATCTGGCTGCGAAACAGACGGATCTCATACAGTTCGTTATTAATTGTCGCCTGAATCACGCCCTGATGCTGTTCCGCCATGCTGGTAATATTTTGCAGGTTAAGATGCGGCAACAGGTGATCGGCGATTTTATTGCTGATCACGGTGCGGTTGCCTTCCTGATCGTAGACCAGCAGACCCAGCGGCAGCAGAGAAACGATCTCTTCATTAATGGCGCGTAAGACGCGAAGCTCATTATTCGCCGCGTTGCCGGATGTCGATTCCGTCGACCGTCCCGGCTGATGACGGAACGTGGCGTAGCCAAATAACGCCAACGCCAGCAGCCCGATGTTCAGCAGTAAAGGCAGCAAAATATTTTGCAGCGTATCAAGCAAAAGCGTACCGAACGGTACCTGCCAGATCAGGCGCATTCCGGTAGAGTTAAGCGCTGAGGAGATCTCAATTTTTGAACCGTTAAAGCTAATCGTGACGCTATCAGGCGCTTCCTTTTCACTGCTTCGCCCCGTCGCCTGGGTTGCGTCAGGCTCTATCCGAAAACTGTCCAGCGGCATTCCCGGCGGGATTAAATCATTAATGGGCAGATCAAACGCCACCACGGTCGCCAGATGTCCTGGCTGATTGAAGGTCGTGCGCAGCGTAAAATAGTGACCGTTTTGCCAGGCCAGTTTTCGCAATGAGGAGAAACTTTCGCGCTCATCCAGCGCATTCGCCTGCTGCAACATCTCTGCCCGGCGGGAATCGACGATATTGCCAATAGTGGACTCTTTAAAGCCGGAAGAGAGATCTTTCAACGGTAGGGTAGAGATAAGAATCAGGCTGTTATCCTGTCCGTTGAGGTAATACATTGACCATGGCACGTTTTCCGCGCCCCACAGCGTATCCAGATAGGTTGACATACGCTGCGTCATTTCCAGCGTGGCGCTGTCATGGGAACCGAAAATCAGCGCTTCAGTTTTACGTCGCGGCTTTTCAAGATAATACACATCCTGCTTCAGACGCGTTTCCTGAAGTCCTTCACCTGTCGATGGCGTAGTGGTCGCGGCGATGTTGTCATAAATTTGCCAGGTAACATACCGCCAGGTATCCACGCGTTTATGAATAGCGTGGGTGATATCGACAATTTGATAGCTTTTGTCTTTCAACCAGGCGTTGACGGCGCTCTGTACCATAACGCCCATCGTTACCAGCAGCACAATGATCAGCAATAAGAAGAAACGGGTAATGCTTCCCGGTAGAAGGGAGAATCGGGTAGAGACCGTTGTGTCAGACTGACTCATTTATGTTTACGACCTGTAAAAGCAACGCTGAAGGTGAAGGGCAGTATAAAGGGTAATGAATGAATTTCCAGACTCTTACGTCATGCCGGGCAACTTAACACGCGCTCCGTCGGCGGGACGGGAAAAGCGTACAACCTTCGCAGAACGGTACAAATATAAAGACTACTTATAAATGTTTAGCACTAAATATCAAGAAATTATTTGCTAATGTCTTACGAACGGTCGAGCAGGGGAGTGTAGTGAATAACCGTGATAGTTTTAGGCAGGTAGCATAAATCAGCCAGGTGTGCCTGAAAAAGGGTAAAAAAAACCGAATGCGAAGCATCCGGTTGAAATAGGGGTAAACAGACATTCAGAAGTGAATGACGGTAATAAATAAAGTTAATGATGATAGCGGTCACTATTTTAGTTGCGAATGAAGATTCTGTTTTATCATTCAGTGCTATGAATTTCATCAATTTAACCCATTGATTTTAAAAGTCTCGTGAATATATTTTGTCTATTTGTGCTTATTTTTACTTGATTTTTGCTTTAAAAAAGTTCCGTAAAATTCATATTTTGAAACATCTATGTAGATAACTGTAACATCTTAAAAGTTTTAGTATCATATTCGTGTTGGATTATTCTGTATTTTTGCGGAGAATGGACTTGCCGACTGGTTAATGAGGGTTAACCAGTAAGCAGTGGCATAAAAAAGCAATAAAGGCATATAACAGAGGGTTAATAACATGAAAGTTAAAGTACTGTCCCTCCTGGTACCAGCTCTGCTGGTGGCGGGCGCAGCGAATGCGGCTGAAATTTATAATAAAGACGGCAACAAATTAGACCTGTTTGGTAAAGTTGATGGCCTGCACTACTTCTCTGACGACAAAGGCAGCGACGGCGACCAGACCTACATGCGTATCGGCTTCAAAGGCGAAACGCAGGTTAACGATCAGCTGACCGGTTATGGCCAGTGGGAATATCAGATTCAGGGCAACCAGACTGAAGGCAGCAACGACTCCTGGACGCGTGTGGCGTTTGCGGGTCTGAAATTCGCTGACGCAGGTTCCTTCGATTATGGTCGTAACTACGGCGTAACCTATGATGTGACCTCCTGGACCGACGTTCTGCCGGAGTTCGGCGGCGACACCTACGGCGCTGACAACTTTATGCAGCAGCGTGGTAACGGCTATGCCACCTACCGTAACACCGACTTCTTCGGCCTGGTGGATGGTCTGGACTTCGCGTTGCAGTATCAGGGCAAAAACGGCAGCGTGAGCGGTGAAAACACCAACGGTCGCAGCCTGCTGAACCAGAACGGTGACGGTTACGGCGGATCGCTGACTTATGCAATCGGCGAAGGCTTCTCTGTCGGTGGCGCTATCACCACGTCTAAACGTACTGCCGATCAGAACAACACCGCTAACGCTCGCCTGTATGGTAACGGCGATCGCGCCACGGTTTACACCGGTGGCCTGAAATACGATGCGAACAACATCTATCTGGCAGCGCAGTATTCTCAGACCTATAATGCAACCCGTTTTGGTACCTCTAACGGTAGCAACCCGTCCACCTCTTACGGTTTTGCCAACAAAGCGCAGAACTTTGAAGTGGTTGCTCAGTACCAGTTCGACTTTGGTCTGCGTCCGTCTGTGGCTTACCTGCAGTCTAAAGGTAAGGACATCAGCAACGGCTACGGCGCCAGCTATGGCGACCAGGACATCGTAAAATACGTTGATGTCGGCGCGACTTACTACTTCAACAAAAACATGTCCACCTATGTTGATTACAAAATCAACCTGCTGGATAAAAACGACTTTACCCGCGATGCGGGCATCAACACCGACGACATCGTAGCGCTGGGTCTGGTTTACCAGTTCTAATCAGCAAAAGATGTTGCTAAAGGGCCTGCGGGCCCTTTTTTCATGCCTTATTCCGGCGTACAAATACGACGTTTTGATATACGCTTGCGTCCATTCGAATGAGGATAAACAGCGATGAAAATGACTTTTTGCCGGGCCGTGTGTCTGGCGGCGGCTTTTTTACTTATGGGCTGCGATGAGGCTCCCGAAACGACAACAGCGTCACCTGCCGCTCAGGTGCTGGAAGGTAAAACGATGGGGACCCTCTGGCGGGTGAGCGTGGTTGGTATCGATGCGAAACGCGCCGCAGAGTTACAGACTAAAATCCAGACTCAGCTTGATGCTGATGATTGGTTGCTTTCTACCTATAAAAATGACTCCGCGTTGATGCGTTTTAACCATTCACGCAGTCTTGCGCCCTGGCCGGTCAGCGAAGCCATGGCGGATATCGTGACCTCGGCGCTGCGTATTGGCGCGAAGACGGACGGCGCGATGGATATCACCGTGGGCCCGCTGGTCAATCTGTGGGGGTTTGGGCCGGATCGGCAGCCGCTGCATATCCCAACACCAGCACAAATCGATGCGGCAAAAGCGAAAACAGGCCTGCAACATTTGCAGGTTATCGACAGGGCTGGACATCAGTTTTTGCAAAAAGATCTGCCGGATCTTTATGTTGATCTCTCCACGGTCGGGGAGGGCTATGCGGCGGATCACCTGGCGCGTCTGATGGAGCAGGAGGGCATTGCGCGTTATCTGGTCTCGGTGGGCGGCGCATTAAGCAGTCGCGGGATGAATGCGCAAGGGCTGCCGTGGCGCGTCGCGATTCAGAAGCCGACCGACCGGGAAAACGCGGTGCAGGCGATTGTGGATATCAACGGGCATGGCATCAGCACCTCCGGCAGCTACCGTAACTATTATGAGCTGGATGGCAAGCGCGTATCGCACGTTATCGATCCGCAAACGGGGCGCCCCATTGAACACAACCTGGTATCGGTTACGGTCATCGCGCCAACGGCGCTGGAAGCGGACGGCTGGGACACCGGCCTGATGGTGCTTGGTACGCAAAAGGCGCAAGAGGTCGTGCGGCGGGAAGGGCTGGCGGTCTTTATGATCATGAAAGAAGGTGAAGGCTTTAAAACCTGGATGTCGCCGCAGTTCAAAACGTTCCTGGTGAGCGATAAGAATTAAAACGCAAGATTACGGGTTTTTGTGGGCGGATTTACGGACACACTGCATGTAAGCAAGCACTATGCTTAATGAAGGAGTCTATGATGAAAAAAGCGTTACTTACCGATGATGAATGCTGGCTGCGGGTGCAGGCGCGCGATGCCAGCGCGGATGGGCGTTTCGTTTTTGCGGTGCGAACCACCGGCGTTTTTTGCCGCCCTTCTTGTCGCTCGAAGCGGGCGTTACGTAAAAATGTTCGCTTTTTTGCCAACGCGCAGCAGGCGCTGGACGCCGGTTTTCGCCCCTGCAAGCGCTGTCAGCCGGATAATGCGCGCGCGCAGCAACGGCGGTTGGATAAGATTGCCTGCGCCTGCCGTTTACTTGAGCAGGAGACGCCGGTAACGCTGGCGTCTCTGGCGCAGGCGGTGGCGATGAGCCCGTTTCATCTGCACCGTTTGTTTAAAGCGAGCACCGGTATGACGCCGAAAGGGTGGCAGCAGGCGTGGCGCGCCCGGCGGCTGCGTGAGGCGTTGGCGAAAGGAGAGCCGATCACGGCGGCTATTTATCGCGCCGGCTTCCCGGATAGCAGTAGCTACTACCGTCATGCCGACCAGACGCTGGGCATGACGGCAAAACAGTTTCGCAAAGGCGGCGATAATGTCTCCGTTCGCTATGCGCTGACGGACTGGGTTTACGGACGGTGCCTGGTGGCGGAGAGCGAGCGGGGGATTTGCGCGATTCTCCCCGGTGATAGCGACGACGCGCTACTGGCTGAATTACACACCCTGTTCCCGGCGGCCCGCCACGAACCTGCTGACGCGCTTTTTCAGCAACGGGTGCGGCAGGTTGTCGCGGCTATCAACACACGCGATGTGCTGCTCTCGTTGCCGCTGGATATCCAGGGAACCGCGTTTCAACAGCAGGTCTGGCAGGCGTTATGCGCGATTCCCTGCGGCGAAACCGTAAGCTATCAACAGCTTGCCGCGACTATCGGCAAACCCACGGCAGTACGCGCGGTCGCCAGCGCGTGCGGCGCGAATAAACTGGCGATGGTGATCCCGTGTCATCGGGTCGTGCGTCGCGATGGCGCGCTCTCCGGTTATCGTTGGGGCGTGCGTCGAAAAGCGCAGCTATTAAAGCGAGAAGCACAAAAAGAGGAGTAGCAATGCTGGATCTGTTTGCTGATGAAGCGCCCTGGCAAGAGCCCCTGGCGCCTGGCGCGGTGGTGTTGCGCCGCTTTGCGTTTCGCGCGGCGCAGTCGCTATTAGACGATATCGGGTTTGTCGCCAGTCAGTCACCGTTTCGTCAGATGATGACGCCGGGCGGCTACACCATGTCGGTGGCGATGACCAACTGCGGCGCGTTAGGGTGGACCACCGATCGTCACGGTTATTGTTATGCCGTGCGCGATCCGTTGACCGATAAACCCTGGCCTGCGCTGCCGTTATCGTTTGCCAGCGTATGTCGTCAGGCGGCAATCGCGGCAGGGTATGCGAGCTTCCAACCGGACGCCTGCCTGATCAATCGCTACGCGCCCGGCGCAAAACTGTCGCTGCATCAGGATAAAGACGAGCCGGATCTGCGCGCGCCTATTATCTCAGTTTCGTTGGGGGTGCCGGCGGTTTTTCAGTTTGGCGGTCTGCGTCGCAGCGACCCGATCCAGCGGATCTTACTGGAGCATGGCGATATCGTGGTCTGGGGCGGCGAGTCCCGGCTGTTTTATCATGGTATCCAGCCGCTTAAAGCGGGCTTTCATCCCATGACCGGTGAATTTCGTTACAATCTCACCTTCCGTCAGGCAGCTGAAAAAGAATAAAAATAAGAATTATTATTGCTGTGCAGGTGGAGTTAGTTAAACTGCGGGCTGTTATTATCGGTCCGGGTTGTAAGCATGGAACTTCTTATTCTTGTCTGGCGGCAGTACCGCTGGCCATTTATTAGCGTGATGGCGCTGAGCCTCGCCAGCGCGGCGCTGGGGATTGGCCTGATCGCGTTTATCAATCAGCGCCTGATTGAAACGGTGGACACCAACGTCATGGTGCTGCCGGAATTTCTCGGCCTGCTCCTGTTGCTAATGGTCGTCACATTAGGTTCCCAACTGGCGCTCACCACTCTGGGACACCATTTCGTTTACCGCCTGCGCAGCGAATTTATCAAACGCATTCTGGATACGCACGTTGAACGCATTGAGCAACTGGGCAGCGCCTCTTTACTGGCCGGTCTGACCAGCGATATTCGCAATATTACTATCGCCTTTGTGCGTCTGCCTGAGCTGGTGCAGGGCATTATCCTCACCGTCGGCTCGGCGGCGTATCTGGCGATGCTATCGACAAAAATGCTGCTGGTTACGGCTATCTGGATGGCGGCCACTATCTGGGGCGGATTTGTGCTGGTGGCGCGGGTTTACCAGCATATGGCGACCCTGCGCGAGACCGAAGATAAGCTGTACAACGACTATCAGACGGTGTTGGAAGGACGCAAAGAGCTGACGCTAAACCGCGAGCGTGCGGAGCAGATTTTTCAGCAATGCTATATCCCGGACGCCAAAGAGTACCGTCATCACATTATCCGTGCCGATACTTTTCACCTGAGCGCCGTCAACTGGTCGAATATCATGATGCTGGGGGCGATAGGCCTGGTCTTCTGGATGGCGAATAGTCTCGGCTGGGCGGATACCAACGTCGCGGCGACTTATTCACTGACGTTGCTGTTCCTGCGCACGCCGCTGCTGTCTGCGGTGGGGGCGTTGCCAACGCTACTGACCGCCCAGGTGGCGTTTAATAAACTGAATAAATTCGCGCTCGCCCCGTATAAGCCTGATTTTCCGCAGCCGAAAGCCTTTCCCGACTGGAAGACGCTGGAGCTGCGCAACGTGGTTTTCCACTATCAGGATAACGCGTTTTCCGTGGGGCCCATCAACCTGACGATTCACCGCGGCGAACTGCTGTTTTTAATTGGCGGCAACGGTAGCGGGAAATCGACGCTGGCCATGTTATTGACCGGATTATACCAGCCGCAATCGGGAACGATTTTACTTGATGGTCAACCTATTGCCGCCGGGCAGCCGGAAGATTATCGCAAACTGTTTTCTGCGGTGTTCACCGATGTGTGGTTATTCGACCGCCTGCTGGGGCCGCAGGGGAAACCCGCCAATCCCGCTCTGGTCGAAAAGTGGCTTGAGCACCTGAAAATGACGCACAAGCTGGAGCTAAACGACGGGCGCATTTTGAATCTTAAACTGTCGAAAGGGCAAAAAAAGCGCATTGCGCTGCTGCTGGCGCTGGCGGAAGAGCGCGATATTATTTTGCTGGATGAGTGGGCCGCCGATCAGGACCCGCATTTCCGCCGGGAGTTTTATCAGGTACTGTTGCCGTTAATGCAGGAAATGGGCAAAACCATTTTCGCCATCAGCCATGATGATCACTATTTTATTCACGCCGATCGTCTGCTTGAAATGCGTAACGGACAGCTAACCGAACTCACCGGCGACGAACGTGACGCCGCCTCGCGTGATGCGGTTGCGCGTACTGCGTAATGGCCGGATGAACCGCCTGATGGCAGCCCTACGTCCGCACGCGGGTAGGCCTGATAAGATGCCACGCGTCGCCACCAGGCATCGGGGTATTTTTTGCGGTGGACGAGCGGGGCTCCAGACGTGTTTTAAAAAGAACCCCGGAGCGCTGCGTGAGTCGGCGTGTTCAGATGCCCGGTAAGTGTGACCGGGCAGCGTAACATTATCGCGCGACGGCGTTCTGTACGTTAGCGTCCGCTTTCCAGATGCGGTATTTCACGTCCACATTCGCTGGGGTATACACCACGATCGGCAGCTTGCTGTTGTAGCGCAGCATCCCGTCTTCACCCAGCCAGGCGGTGACGAATTTTTGCTCTTTCTTACCTTCAGGGCAGGCCATCATGGTTGATACCGGAGAGGTGACGTTATCAAAGACATAATAGTCATAGCCCCAGCCTTCCAGCGTTTTTGTTTCCAGCGTGCCGCCGAGGCGATGCTGGTTACAATCCACATTCAGCGTTTGACCAATCAACAGTTCCACTTTGAGGGTAGATTCATCCTGCTGAGGGGTAAGGGTTATCACTTGCCGCTTCATTCCTTTTTCCGCCTGCGGATAGGGGGCGATTTTCTCCAGCGGCTGGGCGGTATCGCTATTGTTAGCCCAGGCAGAGGCGCTGGCGAGGGCGGCGAAGACGACGGCAGGGACAAACATCTTCATTTGATTGTTCACAGTATTTCCTTTCTGCTGTTTTCGGTATGCATGGGAGACAGATTAACATATTCACTTTATCTATTAATCTGTATTTACTCATATTTTCAAGATTATTAATAAAATAGCATCTTTTTATATAGTGGAATATTCTGATATTGATAATGTAAATGAAATTATCAGCTATTAGTGGTTTTCGCTATATAAATATCTATACAACTCATTGAAATGTGAGAAAAAGCACGTTTACGGGTCTTTACCCGGCACTCTTTTGATCCGGCAACAGCATTTACCTCTATCGGGGTATGCATCTCTTACACATCCTGAAATATCTTATTTACAAAAATAACTACTCATAAATTGTACGGTTTTTATTGGCATTCACTCCCTATGGAAGCGTGTCGTTATGGAAGGGCGATATCATGGTTGATTTATCCCGTCGAAGCATGTTGACCGGCAGTTGGCGCAACGCCAGCAATGGGATTCTTCCGCCGTGGGCCAGAGAAACGACCTATTTTCTCGCACATTGTCTGCGTTGCGACGCCTGTATCCAGGCGTGTGAGGCCGACATCCTGCAGCGAGGGGCGGGGGGATATCCGAGCGTAGATTTCAAACGGGGCGAGTGCAGCTTTTGTTATGCCTGTGCGCAGGCCTGTCCCGAATCTCTCTTTCTTCCGCGCCACACCAGGGCCTGGGATTTAATTTTTACACTCACGGAAAACTGCCTCGCCAGGCAATCGGTTGAATGCCATCGTTGCCAGGACAGTTGTGAACCTATGGCCATTACCTTTCGCCCCACGTTATCCGGTATTTACCAGCCGCAGCTTGACTCGCAGGCTTGTAACGGATGCGGGGCGTGTGTGGCTATCTGTCCCGTGTCAGCCATCAAAGCGGAGAACCACCATGCGCACTAACTGGCAGGTCTGTAGCCTGGTCGTGCAGGCCAAAAGTCAGAATATCGCCGCCATTGGCACACAGTTGAACACGTTGCCGGGTTGCGAAGTCGCGTTAAGCGACGTTGAAAGCGGGCAGCTGATCGTGGTGGCGGAAGCAGATCAGAGTGAAACGCTGATGCAAACAATTGAGTCAGTACGCAATGTCGAGGGCGTACTGGCGGTGTCGCTGGTTTATCACCAGCAGGATGAGCAAGGTGAGGAAACACCATGAAACTCAGTCGTCGTAGCTTTATGAAAGCTAACGCCGTTGCGGCCGCTGCGGCGGCTGCCGGTCTGAGCGTGCCGGGCGTCGCCCGCGCCGTTGTCGGGCAGCAGGAAGCCATCAAATGGGATAAAGCGCCGTGCCGTTTTTGCGGAACGGGGTGCGGTGTGTTGGTGGGAACGCAGCAGGGCCGTGTGGTCGCCTGCCAGGGCGACCCCGACGCGCCGGTCAACCGTGGTCTGAACTGCATTAAAGGCTACTTCCTGCCCAAAATCATGTACGGTAAAGATCGTCTGACGCAGCCGATGCTTCGCATGAAAGACGGCAGCTATCACAAAGACGGCGAGTTTACTCCGGTGAGCTGGGAACAGGCCTTCGATGTGATGGAGGAGAAGTTTAAAACCTCCCTGAAAGAGAAAGGGCCAGAAGCGATCGGCATGTTTGGGTCGGGTCAATGGACCATCTGGGAAGGCTATGCCGCCGCGAAACTGTTCAAGGCTGGTTTCCGCTCTAACAACATTGACCCGAACGCGCGTCACTGCATGGCCTCGGCGGTGGTGGGCTTTATGCGTACCTTTGGCATGGATGAACCGATGGGCTGCTACGACGATATTGAGCAGGCCGATGCGTTTGTGCTGTGGGGTTCCAACATGGCGGAGATGCACCCGATTTTATGGTCGCGCATCACTAACCGCCGTTTGTCCGACCCGAATGTGAAAGTCGCTGTCCTCTCCACCTTCCAGCACCGTAGCTTTGAGCTGGCGGACAACGGTATTGTCTTTACCCCGCAAAGCGATCTGGTGATCCTTAACTATATCGCGAATTACATTATTCAGAACAACGCGGTAAATCAGGATTTCTTCACAAAGCATGTGAATCTGCGTAAAGGGGCGACGGATATCGGCTACGGCTTACGCCCGACGCACCCGCTGGAAAAAGCGGCGAAGAATCCGGGCTCCGACGCTTCCGAGCCGATGAGCTTCGACGAGTATAAAGCCTTCGTGGCGGAATATACGTTGGACAAGACTGCTGAAATGACCGGCGTGCCGAAAGATCAACTGGAACAGTTGGCACAGCTCTACGCCGATCCGAATAAGCGCGTGATCTCTTACTGGACGATGGGTTTTAACCAGCATACCCGCGGCGTGTGGGCGAATAACCTGGTTTACAACCTCCATCTGCTGACCGGAAAAATCTCCCAGCCTGGCTGCGGTCCTTTCTCGCTGACCGGCCAGCCTTCCGCCTGCGGTACGGCGCGTGAAGTGGGAACCTTCTCACACCGTCTGCCCGCAGACATGGTCGTGACGAACGAAAAACACCGTGATATCTGCGAAAAACACTGGCAGATCCCCGCTGGCACTATTCCGGCAAAAGTGGGTTTACACGCGGTGGCGCAGGATCGCGCGTTGAAAGACGGCAAGCTGAACGTCTACTGGGTAATGTGTAATAACAATATGCAGGCCGGGCCGAACATCAATGAAGATCGGATGCCGGGCTGGCGCGATCCGCGTAACTTTATCATTGTCTCCGATCCTTACCCGACGGTAAGCGCGCTGTCTGCGGATCTGATCCTGCCGACCGCCATGTGGGTTGAGAAAGAAGGCGCTTACGGCAACGCCGAACGCCGCACGCAGTTCTGGCGTCAGCAAATTAAAGCGCCGGGCGAAGCCAAATCCGACCTCTGGCAACTGGTGCAGTTCTCCCGTCGTTTTAAAACCGAGGAGGTCTGGCCGGAGGCGTTGTTGGCCCAGAAGCCGGAGCTGCGCGGCAAAACGCTGTATGACGTTCTGTTCGCCACGCCTGCGGTCAGCAAATTCCCGCTGAGCGAGCTGAAAGAAGATCAGTTAAACGATGAGTCTCGTGAGCTGGGCTTCTATCTGCAAAAAGGGCTATTTGAAGAATACGCCTGGTTTGGACGTGGTCACGGTCACGATCTGGCGCCGTTCGACGATTACCACAACGCGCGCGGTCTGCGCTGGCCAGTCGTCGAAGGCAAAGAGACGCAATGGCGTTACAGCGAAGGCAACGACCCGTATGTAAAAGCGGGGGAAGGGTACAAATTCTACGGTAAACCGGATGGCAAAGCGGTGATCTTCGCGCTGCCATTTGAACCCGCGGCGGAGTCGCCGGACAACGAGTACGATCTGTGGCTTTCCACCGGTCGCGTGCTGGAACACTGGCATACCGGCAGTATGACGCGCCGCGTGCCTGAATTGCATCGCGCCTTCCCGGAAGCGGTGGTCTTTATTCACCCGCTGGATGCGAAAGCGCGCGATCTGCGTCGTGGGGATAAGGTTAAAGTGTCGTCCCGCCGCGGCGAAGTGATTTCGATTGTCGAAACACGTGGACGTAACCGTCCGCCGCAGGGACTGGTGTATATGCCGTTCTTCGATGCCGCTCAGCTAGTGAACAACCTGACGCTGGATGCGACGGACCCGCTCTCTAAAGAGACGGACTTCAAGAAGTGCGCCGTTAAGCTGGCGAAGGTGTAACGCGTTATGTCCCGTACAGCGAAACCCCAAAATGGCCGCCGCCGCTTTCTGCGTGATGTTGTGCGCACTGTGGGCGGGCTGGCGGCGGTTGGCGTGGCGCTGGGCTTGCAACAGCAAACCGCGCGCGCAACGGGCGTGCGGCTGCGTCCGCCTGGCGCGCTGAATGAAAATGTCTTCGCCAGCGCCTGTGTGCGCTGCGGGCAGTGCGTTCAGGCGTGTCCATACGACACGCTAAAACTGGCGACGCTGGCCTCCGGGCTATCGGCAGGTACGCCCTATTTCGTCGCTCGCGACATCCCCTGCGAAATGTGTGAAGACATTCCGTGCGCCAAAGTCTGCCCCAGCGGGGCGCTGAATAAAGATATCGCCTCCATTGATGACTCGCGCATGGGGCTGGCGGTGCTGCTGGATCAGGAAAACTGCCTCAACTTTCAGGGGCTGCGCTGCGACGTTTGTTACCGCGAATGCCCGAAAATCGATGAGGCCATCACGCTGGAGCTGGATCGCAACATGCGCACCGGCAAACATGCGCGCTTTCTGCCCACCGTACACAGCGACGCCTGTACCGGCTGCGGCAAATGCGAAAAAGTCTGCGTACTGGAGCAACCAGCGATAAAAGTGTTGCCGTTGTCATTGGCGAAAGGGGAGTTAGGACACCATTACCGCTTCGGCTGGCTGGAGGGGAAAGATGGCAAATCGTAAACGCGATGCCGGGCGAGAAGCGCGGGCGAAAAAAGGCTGGTGGCGTAGCCACCGCTGGCTGGTGTTACGCCGTATCAGCCAGTTTATGGTGCTGGGGATGTTTCTCAGCGGCCCGTGGCTGGGCTTTTGGGTTTTGCATGGCAACTACAGCAGTAGTTTGCTGTTCGATACCCTCCCGTTGACCGATCCGCTGATTACCCTGGAAAGTCTCGCCAGTGGACATCTTCCCGCTACCGTGGCGCTGACGGGAGCAGTGATTATCGCTGTGCTGTATGCGCTGGCGGGAAAGCGACTATTTTGCAGTTGGGTTTGCCCGCTAAACCCCGTTACCGATTTGGCTAACTGGATGCGCAGGAAATTTGACCTGAACCAGTCTGCGACGATTCCACGCCATATACGGTACGTCCTTCTGGTGGTGGTGTTAATCGGTTCGGCGTTGACCGGCACGCTGCTGTGGGAATGGATTAATCCCGTGTCGCTGTTAGGTCGTAGTCTGATTATGGGATTTAGTAGCGGCGCGTTGCTGATTATTGCTTTGTTTTTATTTGATTTATTAGTCGTTGAGCACGGTTGGTGCGGGCATATTTGCCCGATGGGCGCGCTGTATGGCGTGTTGGGCAGTAAAGGCGTAGTGACCGTGACGGCCAAAAAACGTGAGAAATGTAATCGCTGTATGGATTGTTTTCATGTTTGCCCGGAACCGCATGTGCTACGTGCGCCGGTGCTGGATGAGCAAAGCCCGGCGCAGGTCACTCACCGCGACTGCATGACCTGCGGTCGCTGCGTGGATGTCTGTTCTGAGGATGTTTTTACAATAACGATACGCAACATCATTCGGGATGCATCGCGGCGGTAAGCGAGGAAATCCCCGGGAGCATAGATAACGATGTGACTGGGATTTTCGAGCGCAGCCAACAAAGAGGCAGCTCGAAGGATGAAGTGTAAATGCGATGGAGTTCGGGAGCGAAACAATGAAAAGCCATGACCTGATGAAAGCGCTGTGTCAATGGATGGCCACGCTTGCCCTGGTGGTAAGTGGTGCGGTTTGGGCGGCAAACGGAGTGGATCTGAGCCAGTCGCCGGAAGTATCCGGGACGCAGGAAGGGGCGATTCGTATGCCGAAAGAGCAGGAGCGTATGCCGCTAAATTACGTCAACCAGCCGCCGATGATCCCGCACAGCGTCGAGGGCTACCAGGTGACGACCAATACCAACCGCTGTCTGCAATGCCACGGCGTGGAAAGTTATCGTACGACGGGCGCGCCGCGTATCAGCCCGACGCACTTTATGGACAGTGACGGTAAAGTGTCGGGCAACGTCGCGCCGCGTCGTTATTTCTGCCTGCAGTGCCACGTACCGCAGTCTGATACCGCGCCGATTATCGACAATACCTTTACCCCCTCGCAAGGTTACGGGAAATAAGAGGTCATTATGGAAAATTCTAACCGTAAACCCTGCTGGATAAAGCGCGTCTGGCGATGGTGGCGCAGCCCCAGCCGCCTGGCGTTGGGGACGCTGCTGTTAATCGGTTTTATCGGCGGCATCATCTTCTGGGGCGGCTTCAATACCGGGATGGAAAAGGCTAACACCGAAGAGTTTTGTATTAGCTGCCATGAAATGCGCAACACGGTGTATGAGGAGTATATGGAAACCGTCCATTACAACAACCGTAGCGGCGTTCGTGCCACCTGTCCTGACTGCCATGTGCCGCATGAGTGGGGGCCGAAGATGATCCGTAAGATCAAAGCCAGTAAAGAGCTGTATGCGAAGGTATTTGGGCTGATAGATACACCGCAGAAATTTGAAGCTCATCGCCTGACAATGGCACAAAATGAGTGGCGGCGCATGAAAGACAACAACTCGCAGGAATGCCGTAACTGCCACAATTTCGACTTTATGGATCTGACCGCGCAAAAAGGCGTCGCGGCGAAAATGCACGATCAGGCGGTAAAAGATGGACAGACCTGTATCGATTGCCACAAAGGGATCGCGCATAAACTGCCGGATATGCGTGATGTTAAACCAGGTTTCTGACAGGACGTTGATGAGTGGGAATGCTTGAAGCCAGAGATCTGTACTGCGAGCGGGACGAGAGGACGCTGTTTCGCGGGCTGTCGTTCACCGTGGAGGCCGGGGAGTGGGTGCAGGTCACCGGCGGCAACGGCGCCGGAAAAACCACCCTGCTGCGCCTGCTGACCGGGCTGGCGCGCCCGGACGGCGGCGAGGTGTACTGGCAGGGCGAGCCCCTGCGCCGCGTGCGCGACAGCTTCCATCGCAGCCTGCTGTGGATAGGGCACCAGCCGGGGATCAAAACCCGCCTGACGGCGCGGGAGAACCTGCACTTCTTCCACCCCGG